>NZ_JACHMU010000001.1:0-1200000 GCF_014205075.1 Microbacterium ginsengiterrae
TCGGTGTAGGCGAGGACGGACTCGCGCGCCTTCCCGTTGAAGACATCGATGCCCATGTCCTCGATCTCGCTCTTCTCGGTGATCCCGAGCTGCTTCATCGCCTCGAGTTCGGCGGGAAGACCGTGGGTGTCCCAGCCGAAGACGCGGTCGACCTTCTTGCCGCGCATGGTCTGGAAGCGCGGGAAGAGGTCCTTCGCGTACCCGGTGAGCAGGTGCCCGTAGTGGGGCAGTCCGTTGGCGAACGGAGGGCCGTCGTAGAAGACCCACTCATCGGCATCCTCGCGCTGGGCGATGGAGGCGCGGAAGGTGTCGTCCTGCTTCCAGAACTCGAGGACGTCCTTCTCGATCTCGGGGAACCGCGGGCTGGCGGCGACGGAGGAGGTCGAAGCGGCGGGGCCGAAGGCGGAGGTGCGGGGATAGGTCATCGTGTCTCGCAGAGATCGTGGGCGGATGCTGCTGCGAGGACGACCCTGTACAGGACCGCGGTACCACCTCGCGTGCCGCGCCTCACGGCGCTGCCCCTCTCACTGCGGCGATGACGGGCCTGCCCCGCTCGGTTCTACTGGGTCACACGGACCGTTCTTCCGAGAGCTCCCCGGTGATGGCCGGATCGATGCTGGTGCGTCCATTGTACGCGGCATCCGCTCTCTCGTGGGGCCGCGTGTGCGCCGCACGAATCCCGCAGAACGGCACGCATCTCGCAGGCATCTGCCCTGTCTCTGCGTGAACCGTGCTGTTCTGCGAGATCTGAGCAGGCTCAGGCGGCGTGCAGACCCTGCGCCACGGCGCGCATGATGAGGTCCTGCACGAGCGGCCATTCGAACGACGAGCAATGGATCGGCGTCGGGAGAGGCCAACCATCCCTGGCGGATCCGCACGAGCTCGCCCTCCGCGACCGCGGTCTCGAACGCCGTGCGGCGGAAGCCGAGCTCGCGCATGTCCGCCGTGCGCGCGACGCCACCGCGGACGGCGACCGCGTCTGCCAGCTGCGAGCGGAGGCCCGAGGACATGCGCATCAGCCTTGCGCCGTCGCATCCGCTCGCAGCCTTGCGCAACCGCGATCAGTGCGCGCTGGGCCGCTTCACGTGCCGGTGCAGAACGAGTCGCTGCTCGCCGGAATCTCGCAGAATCGCCCAGATCTCGCAGGCATTCGCGAGATCTCTGGGAGATCAGTGCTGTTCTGCGAGTTCCGTGCGCATCATCCCTCGCGGTGGTAGCCGTGCAGGTCGTCCTGCACGCCGTTGATCCAGATCTCCGCGCCGCCGTCGGGATCGGGGAGACGGATCGTTCGCGCGAACGCCTCATCGACGACGGAGGCCGCGAAGCCGGCGTCACGCAACCGCGCGGCAAGCGCGTCGAGATCGCCGCGCGCCTCGAAGGACAGTCCGATCCGCGCCTCGCCCTCGTGCAGCCCGATCGACCCGCCGTCGCACAGCATCTCCACCCAGCCGCCCCTGTCGGCTGCGACGCCCGCCCGGAATCCGAGCGCATCGAGGATCGCACGCGGCTCGTCGAGCTCGGGCTGGAACCAGATCGGCTGCACGGCGATGTCACCGATGCCGCGCTGCACCGCCCCCTCGGACACCGACACCGCGATCCCGGATGCCGGCCGCACGAGGAGCATCTCCCCCACGCCGTCCATGACGAGCCGCTGCGTCGCGAACCCGTCGAGGGCGGATGCCGCGGCATCCAGCTCCGGCACGATGAGGTGGATGTCGACGGTTCCCGCAGGATGCTGCTCCGTGACGCCGTGGACGGCCAGCACTCCGTCGGCGTGGAACTCCGCCCATTCGGCCGTCGGTTCGAACGGCGCCACGAAGCCGAGCGCCTCGGCGAGCGTCCACCACCGCTCAGGCTCGGCGGTGTACAAGATCTGCTGCACGACGGTCATGACGGCACCTCCAGGTAGGCACGCAAGGCCTTCTCGACCAGCGCGGAGAGGCTCGCCCCCTCGTCGATCGCGCGATGCTTGACCTCCCGCACGAGGTCGGGCGGGAGATACACGTTGAACTGCACCTTCGGCTTCGCATCTGCTTGCATGCTAGCAATTTAGCATCGGCATCCGCGTAGGATCAAGAGATGGCTCGAGCTTCGCAGTCCCCCGCCGCGCCGCGGGTCTCTCCACCCGATCTGCCGCCTGTCCTCGCACCCGCCGACCCCGGCCGCGCTGTCGATCTCATCGCGGCACGCCTCTCCCTGACCGGCATCGCGGATCTCGCGCATGCCACCCTCGAGCAGTGCACCATCACCGCGGATGCCGATGCCGTCGATCTCCGCGGGGCGACACTGCTGGACGTCGACGCGAACGACATGCGCGTCGCGTCCCTCTCGCTGCGCGACGCGAACATCCGCCGTGTGCGGATCACCGGTGGCCGCATGGGCACGCTCGACCTCAGCACGACGCGCATCGACGAGCTCGCTCTGATCGACGTCCGCGTCGACTACCTCAACCTCGGGGCGGCGAAGGGCACGGACCTGCTGTTCAGCGGATGCAGCATCCGTACCCTCGACATGCCCCAGGCCCAACTGACCCGCGCCCGCTTCGATGACTGCCGCAGCGGCGAGGTGGATCCCCGTGGCCTCCGCGCGAAGGACGTCGACCTGCGCGGGCTCGACGCCGCCGCCTACATCGACACCAACGGGCTCCGAGGCGTCACTCTCTCCCATGAGCAGGTTCAGTTGCTCGCCCCCGCCCTCGCCGCAGGTGTCGGCATCCACGTTCAGGACTGAACGAGTAGCTCGGCGAGCTCCCCCAGTGCATCAGCCCCGGTGAGTTCGCCCTTCATCAACGGCACCTCGATCACTGGGATGCCGGGGACGGATGTCCGCACCTTCGCGAGGTGCCGGTCCTCGACAGTGCGCCTCGCGCGCAGGATGTCGCCACCATCGGCGGGAGAGCGCCGGTTCGCGATGAGAGCGGTGACGCGCACGTCCATGCCGCCCAGCGCAGCGACCACCTCGAGTGTCTCGGCCACGGGAAGCGCCTCCGCCGTGAACGCGACGACGAACCCGCTCGCTCGGTCGTCCGTGACCGCCGCCTGCAGGCCCACGAATCGTTCCCTGCGCCGCTGCAGCGTGCGGCGCAACTCCGCTTCCGTCGATCGCTCGGGGTCGCCGCGTCCGGTGAGGCCCCGCATCGCCGCGGAGAAGCGTTCCGAGCGATCGCGATTGCGCAGCAACGTGTCCGTCCACCCGGCGAGCTGGCCGGGCAGCGCCAGCAGACGCAGCGTGTGCCCGGAGGGTGCCGTGTCGAACACGACGAGGTCGTAGTCTCTTCCGCCGAGTTCTGCGGCCTCGGCGATCCGCTCGAGGACGGCGGATTCGTGACTGCCCGGCGCGAGCCTGGCACGCGCGAGATGCTCACGCGCCTGCGCATGCTGTCTCTCGGGAAGCAGTCGCAGCATCGTCTGCTCGACGGCGGCGAGATGACGATCGATCGTCCGGTCAGGGTCGATCTCCACGCCGTCGACCGCGCCACCGACGGGTGTGGCTAGGCGGACCGGCTCGTCCCCCACCTCTCGCTCCCACAGATGGCCGAGGTTGTGCGCCGGGTCCGTCGACACGACGAGCACGCGAGCTCCCTGACGCGCACGCGCGAGCGCGATCGCCGAGGCGAGCGAGGTCTTGCCCACCCCGCCCTTGCCGCCGACGAACAGCAGTCGGCGTTCCGGGTCCGTCAGCAGCATGTCATCTGGTCCAGCGGTGATCGCGGCATGCCCATCCGTCGGTGCCAGGCATGGAACTCCTCGGCGAGGAGCGGCATGAGCTCTGCGCTGTAGTACGCGGCCGGGTCTGGCACGCCCAGCGCTTCCCCGAGCACGACGAGCGTGAACAGGTCGTCCTCATCGCGTCGTTCTCGAGCGAGCGCCTGCCGGTAGGGACCGGCGTAATACTCGTTCAGCCCGGCGCGGAAGGCGGCCCAGCGCCGCGCTAAGCGCGGGGCCGCCGTCCGATGCGTCACGTGTCAGACCTCCTCGCGCACCGCCTGGATCCCGGCATCCTCGTCCTCGGGCTCCGGCGGGGACGCCGCGGCCTTGCGCATGGCGATCACCGCCTCGATGGCGACCCAGACGCTCGCGACGATGATGATCACATCGAGTGCGAACAACAACCAGTCCGGCTCTGACGGGTTCGTGAAGGAGAAGAGCTGTTCGAGGGCCGCCCAGAACGACATCACGAAGACGAAGATCAGCGGGAGCAGTGCCGGCAGGATGTTGCGGCGCTTCCGGATCAGCATCACGGTGAGGATCGACAGTGTCAGCGCGGCCAGCAGCTGGTTCGTCGTGCCGAACAGCGGCCAGATACGCAGTCCGCCGTCTCCCCCGAGCCCCTGCGAGAAGGTCAGGCCGAGGCCGACGACCACCACCACGAGCGTCGCGGCGACCTTCGGGATCTTCACGTGCACGGCGTCGCCGATCTCCTGGACGACGAAACGCAGCAGGCGCATGCCGGTGTCCATGGTCGTCGCCGCGAACAGCACCGCCATCGTCGCGAGTACGGTCGCACTGAGGGATGCCGGCAGGCCGATTCCGTTCTCCAGCAGCGCCCCACCGCCCTGCACGAACGCGCCGACGCCGCCGGCTCCGAAGGAGCTGTAGACCTCTTCCCATTCGGCGACCGTGCGGAACCCGCCGATCACGGCGAGGATCGTGCCGAGCGACAGCAGACCCTCGCCGACCGCACCGAAGTAACCGACGAAGCGCGCGTCGGTCTCCTTGTCGAGCTGCTTCGAGCTCGTTCCCGAGGAGACCATGCCATGGAAGCCGGAGATGGCACCGCAGGCAATGGTGACGAACAGCAGCGGGATCATGCTCGGTGTGCCTTCCGGCAGCGCCGTGTTGATCATCGGCGCGACGATCTCCGGCTTGTCGGCCGCGAACAGCGTGCCGATCAGGACAGCACCGTAGAGCAGACCGAGACCGACGAAGAGTTGGACCCCGTTGATGTAGTCGCGCGGCTGGAGCAGCACCCAGACCGGAAGAAGCGACGCAATAGCACCGTAGACGAACAGCGCGAGGATCCAGAAGGTGGCCGGGCCCATGCCGAGGAAGTCGTCAGGCAGCACGACGGGCATCTGGTCGCCGAGCACGATCAACGCGTAGAGCGCCGCGACACCGACGATGGTCACCGGGAGCAGGGGCCAGCGAAGGCGGTAGACCGCGACCCCCACGAGCAGCGCCACGATGATCGCGCCCCAGGTCGGGATCACAGCGGAAGGAGTGCTGATGAGCAGGTTCTTGATGACGACCGCGAATGCTGCGATCACCATGAGCAGCAGGAGGAAGATCACGACGAGGAACAGGTTGGCGCCACGTTTGCCGATGTAGCGCGCGGAGAGTGCACCGATCGATCGGCCCTTGTTGCGCGTCGACGCCCACAGGGCGCCGAAGTCATGCATCCCCGCGAAGAAGACCGTTCCGAGCGTCACCCACAGGAAGGCAGGGAGCCATCCCCAGATGACGGCGATGGCCGGCCCGACGATCGGGGCCGCCCCGGCAACAGAAGTGAAATGGTGCCCCCACAGGATGAACTTGTTCGTCGGCATGTAATCCACACCGTCTCTGAGTTCGTGCGCAGGCGTCGTGTACGACGCGTCGAGCCGGTACACCCGTTTGGCCAGGTACCTCGAGTACACGAGGTATCCGAACACGAACAGAGCGAGGCCGATGAGCATCAGTAGGACAGGACTCATGGGCGATCTTCCTCTCTCATGACGACAGCTCCGTCGCCATGTGGTGCCCCACCGTAGCAAACCTGAAAGAACGCTGAGCGAGGAGGCTCGGGGTGTCGGCGGGCCTCACCGCGCCGCGAGCAGCTCCTGGGTGAACGGATGCTGCGGGTCGTCGAAGACCCCCGCCACCGGCCCCTGCTCCACGATCACGCCGTCCTGCATCACGAGCACCTCATCGGCGACGGCCGCGACCACATCGAGGTCGTGCGAGACGAAGATCATCGTGAGGCCGCGGTCGCGCTGCAGCCGACCGAGGAGCTGCAGCACCCGCTCTCGGACGGAGGGATCCAGTGCGGAGACCGGTTCGTCGAGCACGAGGATGTCCGGTTCCGCGGCGAGCGCGCGAGCGATCGCCGCGCGTTGACGCTGACCTCCCGACAGCTGCGCCGGACGCCGTCCGGCGAGCTCGGCATCCAGGCCCACCTCCGCCAGGAGCGCGCTGACCCCCGCGTCCCGCTCCGACCGTGCGACTCCACCGGCGGCGAGCGCTTCCCGCAGCGAGCGCCCCACCGTCCACCGCGGGTCGAACGCTCCCAACGGGTTCTGGTGGACGAGCTGCACCCTGTGGGCTCCCGGCCACCGCAGATCCCCGGCGTCCGGGCGCTCCACCCCGACGATCATCCGTGCGAGCGTCGTCTTCCCCGAACCCGACTCTCCGACCACGCCCAGTGTCCGTCCTCCGCGCACGGTGAAGGAGGCGCCGCGGACGGCCGGCGTGCCGGAGAAGCTCTTGGAGACGTCGACCGCGGTCAGCACCGCCGCCCCCTCGTCGAGTCGTGCGGCTCGGGGCTCATGCGCCGTCGCGGCGATGAGCGCGCGCGTGTAGGGGTCGGCCGGAGCATCGAGGACCTCGCTCGTCGAGCCCTCTTCGATCACCCGTCCTGAGCGCATCACGAGCACCCGATCGGCCACCCGGCGCACGGCGGCGAAGTCGTGACTGATGAAGACCACGGCGGTGCCGGCATCCGCGATCTCACGCAGCAGTGCCAGTACGCGAGCCTGCACGGTCGCATCGAGCGCGGTCGTCGGTTCGTCCGCGACGAGGACTGCGGGCGCGGCCGCGAGCGCAGAGGCGATCAGGGCGCGCTGCCGGAGCCCGCCGCTGAGCTCGTGCGGGTACTGGGCGGCGCGGGAGTGCGGTGACGGCATCCCGACCGATCGCAGCAGCTCGTGCACCTTCGCACGTCGCTCGGCCGCGCTCTGGCGCGTGTGGATCTCGAGCGGCTCCGCCACCTCGGCGCCGATCCGGCGGAGAGGGTCGAGAGAGACCAGGGCGTCCTGTGAGACGAGCGCGACACGAGACCCGCGGATTCCTCGCCACTGTCGTTCCGACGCACGACGGAGATCGACCCCGTCGATGTCGAGCGCGCGAGCACTCACCTGCGCGGTTGAGGGGGTCAGTCCGAGCAGCGCCGACGCTGTCAGCGACTTGCCCGCTCCGGATTCGCCGACCAGGGCGACGCACTCGCCGGGCGCGACGTCGAACGACACCCCGTCGACGAGCACCCGCGCTCCGATGGCGATCGACAGATCCTCTACGCGCAGTACCGTCATGAGGTTCTCCCTTCGGCCCTCGCCCGCAGGGCCCGGCCGACCACGGTGGCCGAGATCACGGTCAGGGTGATCGCGAGGCCGGGGAACACCGAGATCCACCACGCCGAACCCAGCACGTTGCGGCCGCCGGAGAGCATGAGACCCCACTCCGGCACCGGCTCGACGGGTCCGAGTCCGAGGAAGCTGAGACCGGCGACGGCGAGGATGCTCGTCCCGATCCCGATGGTCGCCAGGACGCTGAGCGAGCCGATCACCCCGGGGATCACGTGCCGGGTGAACGCCTGCAGAGGCGGCACCCCGAGGATCTTCGCGGCTTCGACGTGCTCGGCGAGCGCGAATGTCCGCGTCTGCACGCGTGCGAGCCGGACGTACACCGGTATGGCGGCGATCGTCACTGCCACGGCGACGTTCGCCGGGCCCGGTCCGAGGATCGCGACGACGACGAGCGCGACGAGGAACTCGGGGAACGCCATCAGCACGTCCGTGATCCGCATCGCGACCGCGTCGACGGGGCGCGGCGCGACGGCGGACAGGGATCCGATGATCAGCCCGAGAACGAGCGCGAGCGCTGTGGCGAGGACGCCGATCCCCACCGAACGCCCCGCCCCGTGGACGACCCTCGAGAACACGTCGCGCCCGCTCTGGTCGGTGCCGAAGAGATGCGCAGCGCTCGGCGGCTCGAGCGCGGCGCGCACGTCCACCCGGAGCGGGTCCGCCGGGGCGATCACGTGCGGGAAGAGCGCCATGGCCGCGATCACAGCGAGGACGAGGAGTGCGAGGCCGAGCACGATCCGGCGGGAGACGCTCATTGCGGTACTCGCTCTGGCACGACGCGGGCGGCGCGGCGCTGTCGTGGGTCGATCAGCAGATGCACGAGCTCGACGACCACGTTGACGGTGACGAAGATCAGGGCGCTCAGCAGGATGATGCCGGTGATCACCGGCAGGTCCCTGTCGGTGATGGCGGCAAGTGTCACCCGCCCGATCCCGGGGCGGGCGAACACGGTCTCGACGAGCACGGCGCCACCCAGCAGCGACCCGACGAGGTAGGCGGTCAGCGTGAGCGCCCCCGCTGCGCCGTGCCGGAGGGTGTGACGCGCCGTCAGCCGGACGGGGCCTGCTCCTCGAGCACGGACGGTGGTCGCGAACGGCTGCCTCTCGGCCGCCTCGATGCCGTCGCGGAGCACCTGCCCGAGAAGAGCGGCGACGGGGAGGGCGAGCGTCACGGCGGGGAGCACGATCGTCGCAGGGTTCCGCGTGCCCGAGACGGGGAACCAACCGAGCCCGAACGCGAAGACGCTCAGCAGCAGCAGGCCGATCCAGAAGACCGGTGAGGAAAGGACGACCAGCTCGGCTGCGGCGAGCACGCCCCGCGACACCTGTCCGCGGATGAGGAGGGCTCCGGCGAGCGCGAGCACGATGGCGATCGCCAACGCGGCCGCCGTCAGCTGCAGCGTGGCGCCCAGCTGGCGACCGATCACCTCGGCGACCGGCATCCGCAACTGATACGACTCCCCAAGATCACCCCGCACGAGCTGAGCGAGGTACGCCGCGTACTGCTCCAGCGGTGGGCGATCCAGCCCGAGCTCGGCCCGGATGCCGTCCTTGACCGCGTCGCTCACCTGCGCCTGCGGCCCGAGCATCACGGAGACGGGGTCGCCGGGGATGACACGGAACGCGAGGAAGGCGAGGGTCGCCGCGCCCCACAGGACGATGACGACGGATGCCGCGACGGATGCGACCCGGATGAGGACTGGTTTCACGACCGGGTCAGTCGAGCGCGACCCGGTAGAACAGCGGACGACCGTACAGGTCGTACTCGAGCCCGGACACGGTGTCACCCGATGCCGTGATCAACGACGGGCTGTAGAGCGGCACGATCGCTGTGTACTCGGCGTTCCACTGCTGCAACTGTCGGTAGATCGCCGCACGATCGTCCGGATCGCTGACGGAGATGCCCTGCTCGAGCAGCGCATCGATCTCGGGATCGCTCACCTGCGAGGCGTTCTGGAACCCATCGGTGTGCAGGTGGCTGCGCAGCAGGTCGGCATCGACGCCCGAGAAGCCCCAGTCCGTGAGGTCGAACGTCTTCGGGCCGTACTGCTCGTTGTACGCCCCGGGTTCCAGGACCTCTCGGACGACCTCGAATCCGATGTCGGCGAGATCCGACTGGATCGCGTTGCCGAGGGCGGCGCGGTCGTCGGGAACCGGAGTCCAGGCGATCCAGCGCACGGACAGGCGCTCGCCGTCCTTCATCCGGACGCCGTCGCTGTCGCGGTCGGTCCACCCCGCCTCATCCAGCAGCGCCTCTGCGGCGTCAGGGTCGAACGGCCAACTGCCCTCGAGGTCGGGGTCGTATCCCGGGGTGGTCGCCCCGAGGATGCTCCATGCCCTGGGGAACTGTCCGAAGAAGATCTCCTCGACTGCCGCGTCGATGTCGATGCCCCGCGCGAATGCCTGACGCACCTTCTCGTCCGCGAAGACGCCGTAGTCCTCGTTCAGGTACAGCGAATACGGCAGTCCGGCGTACTCCACCGAGTCGACCGTCAGCGTGTCCGGCAGGTCGACGGCGAGGTTCGGCGGGATGTTGCTCGCGAGATCCGCCTCGCCGCTCTCGAGGACACCGGCGCGGACGGATGCCTCGGGGAGGATCTCCACCCGCAGCGTCTCGAACTGCGCGGCCTCGGCGCCGTCCGGGCCCCAGGCGTAGTCGGGGTTGCGGGTGTAGACGAGCTCCTGATCCGGCGTGTACTCGGTGAGCTCGAACGGGCCGGTGCCGACGTTGATCCCCGGACCCCCCGCCTTGAGCTGCTCGACGGACTGCTCCAGCGCCTTCGGTGAGTAGAAGCCCAGGTTGGCTGTGCTGGCCGCCTGCAGGAACGGTGCATACGGCTGGGTGAAGGCGACCTCGACGGTGTACTCATCGATGACGGTCGTGCCGGCGTAGAAGTCGGCTCCGAGCATGCTCGCCGCCTGCGCGGAGGCGGTCTCGGGGGCGACGATGCGGTCGAAGTTCGCCTTGACCGCCGCCGCGTCGAAGGGTTCACCGTCATGGAACGTGACGTCGTCGCGGAGCTCGAACGTGTATGTCGTGCTGTCGTCGGAGACCTGCCAGTCCTCAGCGAGCCACGGCGAGAACGATCCGTCGGCCTCCTGGTGGACGAGGGAGTCGAGGACGACCCGCTGGACCATGCTCGACACGTCGAGCTGACTGGTCTGCGGGTCCATGTGGCCGGCTGCGAGGTTCGCGCCCTCGATCGCCCACACGAGCTCCCCTCCGCCGTCGGAGACGTCGTCGTTCGCGGTGCCGGCGCACGAGCTGAGCAGGAGGGCGGCCGCCGCGGCGAACGCGGTGATGGGCAGAATACGGCGCACGAGCGAAGTGGGCATGCGGGTCCTCAGAAAGGCGGAAGGGGTGGATCCATTCTACGCGTCGTTT
This sequence comes from Microbacterium ginsengiterrae, assembly GCF_014205075.1. Lineage (NCBI taxonomy): Bacteria > Bacillati > Actinomycetota > Actinomycetes > Micrococcales > Microbacteriaceae > Microbacterium > Microbacterium ginsengiterrae. The sequence continues at coordinate 10,724 of NZ_JACHMU010000001.1, forward strand.
TTGGACGGGGTCGAAATAGGACACCACCGGCCGCCGGTGCCGTGTCGTTAGACTTGGACGACACACTCACACTCAGGCACGTACACACCGTGCCGCATACATCGCCCGAGGAGACCTCTCATGGCCGCGTCCACACCGAACCAGATTCCCGACAAGCCGGTCCTCGAGGGGCTCGAGGCGAAGTGGGACGGAGTGTGGGCCGAGCAGGGCACGTACCTCTTCGACCGGCTCCGCGCCGCTGAAGCCGGCCGCGACGGCGTCTACTCGATCGACACGCCTCCCCCCACGGCATCCGGCTCGCTGCACATCGGGCACGTGTTCTCATACACGCACACCGACGTCAAGGCCCGCTACGAGCGCATGCGCGGAAAGAGCGTCTTCTATCCGATCGGCTGGGACGACAACGGACTGCCGACCGAGCGCCGCGTGCAGAACTTCTACGGTGTGCGGGTCGACCCCACGCTCCCCTATGACCCCGATTTCGTGCCGCCGTTCGAGGGCAACGCGAAGAGCCTGAAGGCCGCCGATCAGCAGCCCATCAGCCGACGCAACTTCATTGAGCTGTGCGAGCGCCTCACGGTCGAGGACGAGAAGCAGTTCGAGGACGTGTTCCGTCAGCTCGGGCTCAGCGTCGACTGGACGCAGACGTACCGCACGATCTCGGACGAGACGATCCGCCAGAGCCAGCTCGGATTCATCCGCAACCACGAGCGCGGTGAGGCCTACCAGGCCCTCGCCCCGACGCTGTGGGACGTCGACTTCCGGTCCGCCATCGCGCAGGCCGAACTGGAGGACCGCGACCAGCAGGCGTCGTACCACCGCATCGCGTTCCATAAGACGGACGGGTCCGGCGACATCCACATCGAGACCACGCGCCCCGAACTCCTCGCCGCCTGCGTCGCCCTCGTCGCCCACCCGGATGACGAGCGCTACCAGCCCTACTTCGGCCAGACCGTGCGCACCCCGCTGTTCGACGTCGAGGTCCCCGTGCTCGCCCACCATCTCGCGCAGCAGGACAAGGGTTCCGGTATCGCGATGGTGTGCACCTTCGGAGATGTCACCGACATGATCTGGTGGCGCGAGCTCGATCTGCCGATCCGCACGATCCTCGGACTCGACGGCCGCGTGATCGCCGACGTCCCCGACGTCATCGCCTCGGATGCCGGCCGGAACGCGTACGCCGAGCTGGCCGGCAAGACCGTCTTCAGTGCCAAGAAGCGCATCGTGGAGCTGCTGGAGGAGACCGGCGAGCTCCTCGAGGTGTCCAAGCCGTTCAACCACGCGGTGAAGTTCTTCGAGAAGGGCGACCGCCCGCTCGAGATCGTGTCGACCCGTCAGTGGTACATCCGCAACGGTGCCCGCGACGAACAGTTGCGTGAACAGCTCCTCGATCACGGGCGCGAACTGCAGTGGCACCCCGACTTCATGCGCGTGCGCTACGAGAACTGGGTCGGCGGTCTCACCGGCGACTGGCTCGTGTCCCGCCAGCGCTTCTTCGGCGTCCCGCTCCCCGTCTGGTACGGCCTCGACGAGAACGGTGAGCGCGACTACGACCGTGTCATCCTCGCCGACGCCGCCTCACTGCCGGTCGACCCGACCACGGACGTCCCGCCGGGGTACACCGAGGATCAGCGCGGCGTCGCAGGCGGCTTCGAGGCCGAGGTCGACATCCTCGACACGTGGGCGACGTCCTCCCTCACTCCGCAGCTCGCGGGTGGCTGGCAGCGCGACGAGGAGCTGTGGAACCTCGTCGCCCCGTTCGACGTCCGCCCGCAGGGCCAGGACATCATTCGCACCTGGCTTTTCTCGACCATGCTGCGCTCGACGCTCGAGGACGGCCGCTCCCCCTGGAAGCACGCCTCCGTGTCCGGCTTCATCGTCGACCCCGACCGCAAGAAGATGTCGAAGTCGAAGGGCAACGTCGTCACCCCGGCGGACATCCTCGACAAGCACGGCTCGGATGCCGTCCGGTACTGGGCCGCGTCGAGCCGCCTCGGTGTGGATGCCGCGTTCGATCCGCAGAACCCGACGCAGATGAAGATCGGCCGCCGCCTGGCGATCAAGATCCTCAACGCGGCGAAGTTCGTGCTGTCCTTCCCTGTGCCGGAGGGCGCCCAGGTCACGCACGCGCTGGACGCGTCGATGCTCGCGGCTCTCGATGAGGTCGTCGCCGAGGCGACGAAGGCGTTCGACGCGTTCGACCACGCCCGCGCCCTCGAGGTCACCGAGTCGTTCTTCTGGACGTTCTGCGACGACTACCTGGAGCTCGTCAAGGAACGCGCGTACGACCAGACCGATGTCGGGCAGCCGTCCGCTGCGCTTGCGCTGCGGATCGCGCTCTCGACGCTGCTGCGTCTGCTCGCCCCCGTGGTGTCGTTCGCGACCGAAGAGGCATGGAGCTGGTTCGAGGAGGGCTCGGTGCACACCGCCGCGTGGCCGTCGGCCGGAGACCTCGCCGGTGGAGACACCTCCGTGCTCTCCGCGGCCAGCGCCGCACTGATCGGCATCCGCCGGGCGAAGACCGAGGCGAAGGCGTCCCAGAAGACCCCGGTCTCCCGCGCCGTGATCACCGCTCCTGCCGCATCGATCGAGGCGCTGCGCGCCGCAGCGGGTGACCTGCGAGCCGTCGGTCGCATCGCCGAGCTTGAGGTCGTCCAGGGCGAGGAACTCGCCGTCACCGAGATCGAGCTGACGCCCGCTGAGGAGAACTGATGCAGCTGGGGACCCGTTGGGCGGCGGGCACGGATGCACCGGCATCCGTGCCGGCCGCCCTGCTCCCGGCGATCGCCGAGGTGGAGGCGCAGGGACTCGGCGGCCACTGGACACTGACCTGGCTGGAAGGTCGACCGATCGCTGAACTGGACGCCGGGTGGGAAGTGTTCCTCACGGCATCGGGTGAGGTCGTCGCCCGCCCCTTCCAGGACTGACCCCGCACTCAGCGTCGGCGCAGCCCCGCCTGCGCGAGCAGGTGGTCGGTCGCCAGCGGCGGGGTCGGATGAGCCTGCTCGGCGTGTATCGCGGCAAGCATCGCGTCGCGACGCTCGTGACGCCGCTCGGCCCGCTCGGTCGCCCAGCGGGTGAGCACCTTCGCCAGCCGGATCGACCAGCGCTCGACCGTCGTCGCGCCCCGTGGCACGGCGAACGTGCTGTCATAGGCCACAGCGCTCATGATGAGCTCTCCTTCGTGTTCGTGAGGTTCTTGAGCGGGAAGACGTCGGCGCGCACGCTGACGCGGCGTACTCCCTCCCCTTTCTGGCCGCGGTACCTGTGCCCGGCCTCGTCGATGATCGCCTCGATCTTGTGGATCAGTTCAGTGGTCTGCTCCGGCGTCATGCTGATCCCACTGGTGAAGGACGCACTGGCGTCCACCCATTCCTCCGGCTCCCGATCTATGCGTCCGCCGAAGTACTCCATGAGATCGTCGTTGCGGCGACGGTGCATCTCCGTCACGGCCACCTGTAGTGCGGCTTCGCCTGCCGGGGAACCCTGCACCGCGCGGGAGTCGTAGACGATCCCGCCCGGCGGTCGCTCCCACCAGCGCTCGCGCCCACCGCCCTCCCCGGCCACCTCTCGGATGAGCGCGTGTCGGGCGAGTGCACGCAGGTGGTAACTCGTCGCACCGGAGGACTCGCCGAGGATCTCCGCCAGAGTGCTGGCGGTCTGCGGTCCTTCCTGTGCCAGGACGTCGAAGATGCGCACGCGCAGAGGGTGCGACAGCGCCCGCAGCGCCCCGGCATCCAGAACCCGCCGTTCGTCGTCCGCTCCTGGCGTCTCGTTCTCGCTCATATCGCAAAGATAGCATTGCAAAGGTTTCTTTGCAAGCATTCCTTTGCAGCCCTTTGTTTGCACCGACGGATCGCCGCTGCGGCAGCGACCGCCATCCGTCGTAGGCTCGAGTGATGAACGACGCCGCGAATCCGCTCCTCGCTCCCCCGCATCTGCCATACGCACTGCCGGACTATGCCGCGATCCGTCCAGAGCACTATCTACCGGCCTTCCGCGCCGCGTTCGACGAGCACCTCGCGGAGATCTCCGCCATCACCCGCGTGCGGTCGATGCCGACCTTCGAGAACACGATGGTCCCCCTCGAACAGTCCGGCTCCCTGCTCGACCGCGTGGCGCACGCGTTCTACACCGTCAGTTCCGCCGATGCGACTGCGCAGATCCAGGCGATCGACGAGGAGCTCGCGCCCCTCATGGCTGCGCACGAGGACGCCATCCGGCTCGACGCGCAGCTGTACTGGCGCGTGAAGACGCTGCACGATCAGCTCGATGAGCTCGCTCTCGATGTGGAGAGCCGATACCTCGTGGAGCGGCACTACCGTGAGATGACGCACGCCGGCGCCGGCCTCGACGACGAACACAAGACTCGACTGACAGCGTTGAACCAGATGCTGTCGACGCTCACCACGACCTTCGAGAAGAACCTGCTCGCCGACACGAACGAGCTCGCCGTGATATTCGACGACGAGGAGGAGCTCGACGGGCTCACCGACGGCGAGCTGTCCGCCGCTGCGCGCGCCGCGACCGAGCGCGGGCTCGACGGGAAGTTCCTCGTCACGCTGCCGCTCTTCACCGGGCATCCGTACCTGGCCAGCCTGACTCGCCGCGAGAGCCGCCGCCGGATCATGGAGGCGTCGCGGTCTCGCGGCATGCGGGGCAACGAGCACGACAATCGCGCCGTCCTGACCGACATCGTGGCTCTGCGAGCCGAGCGGGCCGCGCTCCTCGGGTACGACTCGCACGCCGCCTATGTCACCGCGGACGAGACCGCCGGTACGCCGGACGCGGTCGCCGATCTGCTGCGCCGGCTCGCACCGGCCGCAGCATCCAACGCCCGCACCGAACAGGCTGCTCTCCAGGCGATCATCGATGAGACCGAGGCGGAGCGGTTCGCACTCGAGGCGCACGACTGGGCCTTCTACACGGAGAAGGTGCGCACGGCGAAGTACGACATCGACACGGCGGCGCTGCGCCCCTGGTTCGAGGCCGAGCGCGTGCTCCAGGACGGCGTGTTCCACGCCGCGACGCAGCTCTACGGGGTGAGCTTCAACGAACGCCACGACCTCGTCGCCTACCACCCTGGCGCCAGAGTCTTCGAAGTCTTCAACCCGGGTGGCTCACCACTGGGGTTGTATGTGCTCGACCTCTACACCAGGGACACCAAGCGTGGCGGTGCGTGGATGAACCCCATCGTGAGCCAGTCCGCGCTCCGCGGCACGGCCCCGGTCGTCGTCAACAACCTCAACGTGGCGCAGCCCGCGGACGGGCAGCCCACACTGCTGACCCTCGACGAGGTGACCACTCTGTTCCACGAATTCGGTCACGCGTTGCACGGCCTGTTCGCGACGGTGAACTACCCGCACTTCGCCGGCACGAACGTCTTCCGCGACTTCGTCGAGTTCCCCAGCCAGGTCAACGAGATGTGGATCCTGTGGGCGGAGGTGCTCGACAACTACGCCCGTCACCATGAGACCGGCGAACCGCTGGATGTTTCGATCGTCGAGCGACTGCGCGCGTCCGAGACGTTCAATCAGGGGCACGACACCAGCGAGTATCTCGCAGCCGCCTGGCTTGATCAGGCGTGGCACCGACGGGGAACGTCGGATGCCGTCACCGATGTCGACGCGTTCGAGGCTGAGGCGCTCGCCGACATCGGTCTGGACAACCCTGCCGTGCCGACGCGCTATTCGTCGACGTACTTCGCGCACGTCTTCTCAGGCGGATACAGCGCGGGGTACTACTCGTACATCTGGAGCGAGGTGCTCGACGCCGACACCGTGGAGTGGTTCCGTGAGAACGGCGGCCTCACTCGAGAGAACGGTGACCGCTTCCGCGCGCGGCTGCTCGGCGTCGGCGGATCGAAGGATCCGCTCGAGGCGTATCGCGACTTCCGCGGCCGTGATGCCGACATCGCTCCACTGCTGAAGCGCCGCGGCCTGGGCTGACGGGCACGATCGGACGGCCTGCGCAGCGGCGCCGAGGCCCGCGCGACCAGCACACCGCTGGTCGAGGCCCGGGTCACCGCGCTTCTCACGGCAACAGATCGAGGCTGCGGGCGAAGTCGCGCATCCGGCGCGCCATCTCGTGCGGAACTTCGGCGACGGCGAAGTGCCCACCCTCTTTCAGTCGATCGAACGAGCGCAGATCGCGATAGAAGTCCCGTGCCACGCTCTCGGGGTAATCGTGCTCGTGGCGCTGGATCGCGACGGCGGCCGGCACCTCGACCGGCGGGATCGGTGCGGGCTCTCCCTCGTCGAAGTATGGCCGGAAAGAGGTCGCGATGCTCTGCGTCGCCCAGTAGAACATCGCCTCCGTGAGGATGCGCTCACGGGAGATCCGGCGTTCGAGCAGATGCGGCTGGCCGGATGGGGTGTCGCTCCATTCGACGAGCTTCTCCGCGATCCACGCCAGGAGCCCGGCGGGCGAATCGTTCAACGCCGCAGCCAGAGTGTCCGGCCTCGTCCCCTGTACGTGACCGTAGGCCCCGTCGGGGCCGCCTGACGCCGCCAAGCGGTCGAAGAATGCGCGCGCAGCGGGGTCGGTGCTGCGCGCGCGTTCGGCATCCGTACCGAAGTGCGCATGAGTCGCGAGGATCCCTTGTACGGACGACGGGTACGCCGCAGCGATGAGGTCGCTGACATTCGCCGACACGTCTTCACCGTAGGTGAGGTAGCGGTCGTAGCCGAGAGTCTCCGTCATCAGCCTGTGCATGAGTTCGGCCATGACGGATTCGGTCATGGTGCCGTCGTACGGTTCCGAGAATGCGAAGCCGGGCAGGCTGGGCACGATGACGTCGAAGTCCGGCAGCAGGTGCGCGAACTCGAGCTGCAACTGGAACGTATGGGGCCAGCCGTGCATCACGAGCAGGGCGGGGGCACCGATGCGGGCGGAACGCAGATGGACGAAGTGGATGCCCGCCCCGGCGACGTCGGCGATGAAGTGCGAGTCGGCGTTCAGCTGCGCTTCGCGCTCCCGCCAATCGAAATCGTGCCATGCCGAGACAAGGTCACTCAGGTAGGCCGCGTTCATCCCCGCCTCTGGCCGTCGGGGCGAGTCGGGCAGGAGCCGAGCGCGTTTCAGCCGCGCGCGCAGATCGTCGAGAACCGCATCAGGAACCGAAACCCGGAAGCGTCGCATGCGCCGAACCTACTCCGCCCCTGTGACGTTCGGGTCACCCTCTCAGGAATGCCTGCGCCTTGAACCAGGTCAGCTGGTGAAAGCTCTGCTGCAGTCGCTCACCGAGATCGGCGAACGGGGTGACCCGGACGCTGATGGTCTCGCCCTCGTCGAGGGACTGGTCGGCGACGCGCACACAGTCGCGAGCGAGGAAGTGGTGTACGCGGTTGGTCTGATTGCCGAAGTTCGCCCATGTGGCTCCGAGGTCGACGATCTCACGCGCGGCGAATCCGGTCTCCTCCTGCAGTTCCCTACCCGCAGCCTGCACAGGGGTCTCGCCTTCGCCGACGGCACCGCCGATCGTCCCGATCGCGACGATGCCCGCCCCGTGACGGTACTCCTCGACGACCACGACGTCACCGGCAGGGGTCAGCGCCAGCACGGACACCCATTCGGCCGGCTCGAGAACGTAATACGGGGCGATCGTCCGCCCCGCGGCGTCGATGCAGGTGTCAGCGCGAAGACGGATCCACCGATCGGCGATGACGGTCTCGCTGGCGGTGACCACCCATGGGGCGGGCCCCATCGATTCCCCCGCCATCAACGACTCATGCGCTCTTGCGCTTGCGCTCCATCACGACGGTGGGCGGTGCGCCCTCCTCGACCGAGGCGCGCGTGACGACGACCTTCTTCACGTCCTCCGCAGAAGGGATCTCGAACATGATCGGACCGAGAACGTCTTCCAGGATGGCGCGGAGGCCGCGGGCTCCGGTCTTCCGCTCGACGGCGAGGTCGGCGATCGATCGGAGCGCGTCCTCGTCGAAGTCGAGCTCCACATCGTCGAGCTCGAACATGCGCTGGTACTGCTTCACCAGTGCGTTGCGCGGCCCGGTGAGGATGTCGATGAGTGCGGTCTGGTCGAGGGGCGACACGGATGCCACGACGGGGAGCCGTCCGATGAACTCGGGGATCAGACCGAACTTGTGCAGGTCTTCGGGAAGAACCTCGCTGAACAGGTCGAGATCCTTGGTCTTGTCGTGCAGCGGGGCGCCGAACCCGACCCCGTGCTTGCCGACACGCGATGACACGATGTCTTCCAGACCGGCGAATGCTCCGGCGACGATGAACAGGACGTTCGTCGTGTCGATCTGGAGGAACTCCTGGTGCGGGTGCTTGCGACCGCCCTGGGGCGGGACGGAGGCGACCGTGCCCTCGAGGATCTTCAGCAGAGCCTGCTGCACGCCCTCGCCGGAGACGTCGCGGGTGATCGACGGGTTCTCCGCCTTGCGGGCGATCTTGTCGATCTCGTCGATGTAGATGATGCCCTGTTCGGCGCGCTTGACGTCGTAGTCGGCGGCCTGGATGAGCTTGAGGAGGATGTTCTCGACGTCTTCACCGACATAGCCGGCCTCGGTGAGAGCTGTCGCATCGGCGACGGCGAACGGGACGTTCAGGCGCTTCGCCAGCGTCTGAGCGAGGTAGGTCTTGCCGCAACCCGTCGGGCCGATCATCAGGATGTTGCTCTTGGCGATCTCGATCTCGTCGGCCTTCTGCTCGGCCAACTGGAGCGTGCCGTGCGCGCGGACCCGCTTGTAGTGGTTGTAGACGGCCACCGACAAGGAGCGCTTCGCATGCTCCTGCCCGACCACGTACTCCTCGAGGAACGAGTAGATCTCTCGCGGCTTGGGAAGCTCGAACTCGGTGACGCCGTCGGCGGAGGACTCCGCCATGCGCTCCTCGATGATCTCGTTGCACAGCTCGACGCACTCATCGCAGATGTATACGCCGGGGCCGGCGATCAGCTGCTGCACCTGCTTCTGGCTCTTTCCGCAGAACGAGCATTTGAACAGGTCAGCGCTTTCACCGATTCTGGCCATGCGCATCCTCCTTGGAGCCTGAGAGACAACTTCGAGCCTAACCGCTCCCTCGGACACTGCGGCGTATTGGCGGCGGTCGATACGAAATCGAGGGATCGCGCCGACCGCGCGCGGATGCCCGGCCCGGCGGAGCCCCGACCTCGACACGGCGGGTGTGCGCGCGGCGCAGGTCACACACGAAAGCGCCCACGTAGTCCCGCATACGGGATCACGTGGGCGCTCTCATACTGCGAATCACACGGAGCGGGTGATGTCAGATCATGCTCTTCGTGTGCCAGACGGTCTTCGTCTCGGTGAACGCGGCGATCCGCTCCGGCGACGCGGTGACCGCGCCCGGCGCGAGCACCCGCTTGAGCGTGTCCGCCGCGGATATCTGCAGATCGACCCAGTCGAGCGCACCGGCGCCTGCGAGGTCGAGCGCGTTGACGTCAGCGTGCGACGCGAGCCACGGGGCGATCTCCGCCGGCGAGCCGGTGAGGACGTTGACCACTCCCCCTGGCACGTCGCTTGTGGCGAGCACCTCCGCAAGGCTGATCGCTGACAGCGGGAACCGCTCGCTCGCCACGACGACGACCGCGTTTCCGGCCACGAGTGCCGGTGCGACGACGGAGACGAGTCCGAGCAGCGCCGAGTCCTGAGGCGCGATGATCGCGACGACACCGGTGGGCTCCGGCACGGAGATGTTGAAGTACGGGCCCGAGACGGGGTTGGCGTTGCCCGCGACCTGTGCGTACTTGTCGCACCATCCCGCGTACCAGACCCACAGGTCGATGGCCTCGTCCACCTGCGCCGCAGCAGCGGAGGACGAGGCGCCCTCCTGCGCCATGATCTCGTCGATGAACTGTGCACGGCGTCCCTCGAGAACCTCCGCGACACGGTAGAGCACCTGGCCGCGGTTGTAGGCTGTGGCCCCCGACCACCCCTTGACCGCCGCGCGCGCGGCGACGACGGCATCCCTCGCGTCCTTGCGCGAACCCTGCGCCGCGTTGGCGAGGAAGGCGCCCTTCGGCGAGAGCACCTCGTAGGTGCGTCCGGATTCGCTCCGCGGGAACTTGCCGCCGATCGCGAGCTTGTACGTCTTCGGAACAGTCAGTCGCTTGCTCATGCCGAAGCTCCCTTCAGGTATGCGGTGAGGCCGTGGCGGCCGCCCTCGCGGCCGTAACCGGATTCCTTGTAGCCGCCGAACGGGCTCGACGGGTCGAAGCGGTTGAACGTGTTCGCCCACACCACACCGGCGCGCAGCCGGTCGGCGACGGCGAGGATGCGGGATCCCTTGTCGCTCCAGATTCCGGCGGACAATCCGTAGGGCGTGTTGTTCGCCTTCGCGATCGCCTCGGCCGGGGTGCGGAAGGTGAGCACCGAGAGCACCGGCCCGAAGACCTCGTCCCGCGCGATGCGGTGGGATGCCTCGACACCGGTGAAGATCGTCGGTGCGAACCAGAAGCCCTTGTCCGGGATGGCGCAGTCCGCGGTCCAGCGCTCGGCGCCCTCCGCCTCGCCGATGTCACTCAGTTCGCGGATGCGGGCGAGCTGAGCGACGGAGTTGATCGCACCGATGTCGGTGTTCTTGTCGAGCGGGTCGCCGAGACGCAGCGTCGACAGGCGGTTCTTCAACCGGTCGATGACCTCGTCATGGATCGATTCCTGTACGAGCAGTCTGCTGCCTGCGCAGCACACGTGGCCCTGGTTGAAGAAGATGCCGTTGACGATGCCCTCGACGGCCTGATCGATCGGGGCGTCGTCGAAGACGATGTTGGCGGCCTTGCCTCCGAGCTCGAGGGTGACCTTCTTGTCGGTGCCCGCGACGGCCTTGGCGATGTCGCGGCCGACACCCGTGGAGCCGGTGAAGGCGACCTTGTCGACGCCGGGGTGGCGGACGAGCGTCGCGCCGGTAGAGCCGGCGCCGGTGACGATGTTCACGACGCCGGCCGGAAGGTCGGCCTGCTGCAGGATCTCCGCGAAGATCAGCGCCGTGAGCGGCGTGGTCTCTGCGGGCTTCAGCACGACGGTGTTGCCCGCGGCGAGGGCAGGAGCGATCTTCCACGCGAGCATGAGCAGCGGGAAGTTCCAGGGGATGATCTGTCCGGCGACGCCGTGAGCGCGGGGGTTGGCTCCCAGCCCTGCGTAGTCGAGCTTGTCGGCCCACCCTGCGTAGTAGAAGAACCAGGATGCGACGAGCGGCACATCCACGTCGCGGCTCTCCTTGATCGGCTTGCCGTTGTCGAGGCTCTCCGCGACGGCGAGCTCACGGGCGCGCTCCTGCACGAGGCGGGCGATGCGGAACAGGTACTTGCCCCTGTCGCGGCCGCTCATCTTCGACCACACCTTGTCGTAGGCGCGGCGGGCGGCGGCGACGGCGCGGTCGATGTCCTCGTCCGATGCGCCCGCGATCTCCGCGATGTGCGATTCATCCGACGGCGAAATGGTCGCGAAGCTGCTGCCGGAGCCGTCGACGAACTCGCCGTCGATGAAAAGGCCGTAGCTGTCGCGCAGGTTCAGGATCGCCTTCGATTCGGGCGCCGGAGCATATTCCAGGAATGACATGTTCTGTCCTCAGTCGATCGTGACGTAGTCGGGGCCGGAGTAGTGGCCGGTCGTGAGCTTCTGCCGCTGCAGCAGGACGTCGTTGAGCAGGCTCGACGCACCGAAGCGGAACAGGTGCGGCTGCAGCCATTCCTCCCCCGCGGTCTCGGCGACGGTGACGACGTACTTGATGGCGTCCTTCGAGGTGCGGATGCCGCCGGCGGGCTTCACGCCGATCTTCTCGCCGGTGGCGCGATACCAGTCGCGAACCGTCTCGAGCATCAGCAGTGTCGTCGGCAGAGTGGCCGCGGGCTGGACCTTGCCGGTGGAGGTCTTGATGAAGTCGCCACCGGCGAGGATGCCGAGCCAGGAGGCGCGCTTGATGTTGTCGTAGGTGTTCAGCTCACCGGTCTCGAGGATGACCTTCAGCGAGGCGTACGTGCCGTCCTCACGGCGGCACGCTTCCTTCACTGCGGCGATCTGGTCGAACACGAGTCCGTAGCGTCCGGACAGGAACGCCCCTCGGTCGATGACCATGTCGATCTCGTCCGCGCCGGCGGCAACGGCTTCGGCCGTGTCGGCGAGCTTGATGGCGAGAGAGGAGCGACCACTGGGGAAGGCCGTCGCCACAGCGGCGACGGAGATCCTGCCGTCGTCGGGGTCGCCGTGCATCGCGCCGAGCGCTTCGACGGCATCCCCGACCATGTCGCCGTACACGCAGACAGCGGCGACCAGCGGCGTGGACGGGTCGGCCGCGTCCGGCGTCTTGGCCTTGGCGACGAGCGAACGCACCTTGCCGGGAGTGTCGGCGCCCTCGAGGGTCGTGAGGTCGATCAGCGAGATGATCTTGTCGATCGCCCATGCCTTGGACGTGGTCTTGATCGACCGGGTGCCGAGGCCGGCGGCCCGCTGCTCGAGGCCGGTCGCATCGACTCCGGGGAGGCCGTGCAGGAACCGTCGAAGCGTCGCGTCGTCCGGCTCACCGCCCAGCACGTCAACCGCGCTGCGGCGGGCCAGTTCTGTGGTCGTCATCGTTCCTCCAACAATGCTCGGGCTGTGGTCTCATCGGTCACCAGGACGCTGCACAGGCCGTTGCTGACGACTGTACGCGCGATGTCGTGCTTCGCACTTCCGGCGGTGACGAAGATCGTCTGGGCGGCGGAGCGGAGCCGATCGAGGCTCACTCCGACGGTGCGGGCGTCGAGTTGCGGATCGACGACGTTGCCGTCCGCATCGATGTAACGGCCGAGGACATCGCCCACCGCACCGCGTCGTGCGAGTTCCTCGATGTCGACAGGCTTGAGATACCCGTTCTCGACGTGTGCGGAGGACGCGTCGGCTGGTCCGGCCGAGAAGAGGTAGGTCTGCGCGTCGGCGGCCTGCTCGAGGATCGCGGCGACGGTGCGGTCGCTCTCGATGGCCTGCTTCGTCTCCACGCGCTCGAGGATCGCCGGGCTCGGGAGGAGCGTCGCCTGCCCGCCGGCGCGCTGGGCGATCGTCATGGCGAGGCTCGCCGCGCCGCCCGACCGCCGGTTGAGGCTCACGCCGCCGTTGAGCTGCACGACGCTCACACCGTTCGCCCACCCCTCGGGAAGGGCATCGGCGACCGCGGAGAGCGTGCGCCCCCAGCTGACGGCGAGCGTGCGCGGCACCGGGCGCATGGCGGCGAGATGATCGGCCGCCGCCTGTGCGACGCGCTCGAGCACGGTGGTCTCATCATCCGGTGTCGGGACGACCACGGCGTCAGCGAGACGGAACCGCTCGACGACGTCGCGCTCGAGGCCGAGACGCCGGGCGCGGGGATGCACGATCTCGATCCGGACGATGCCCTTGACCCTGGCCTGGGTCAGCAGGCGCCCGACCTTCCAACGCGAGATCTTGAGGAGGGCGCCGATCTCGTCCTGAGTCTTGTTCTCGTCGTAGTAGAGCTCGGCCACTCGCACGATGAGCAGGTCTTCGTTCACGGCATCCTCCTTCCGTGTTCAGCCTAAGCACTCGCAAGCGTTTGCGCACGTTGCTGCGCATACGAGCAACATCTCCTAGGCGCGCTGCACATCCGTTGTCCGGCGCTGCGCCAGGCACGCAGAAGGGCGGTGGCCCGAAGACCACCGCCCCTGCTCTGTGCCGGATACTAGGCGCGCTTGCGCGTCGTCAGCACCTGGTCGACGATGCCGTACTCGAGCGCCTCGGCGGCCGAGAGGATGTTGTCGCGATCGATGTCCCGGTTGACCTGCTCGACCGGCTTCCCGGTGTGCTTGGCCATGGTCTCCTCGAGCCACGTGCGCATGCGCAGGATCTCGGCGGCCTGGATCTCGATGTCGGATGCCTGCCCGTGACCGGCCTCCCCCATCGCCGGCTGGTGCATGAGCACGCGGGCGTTCGGGAGGGCGAGGCGCTTGCCGGGGGCACCGGCGGCGAGCAGCACGGAGGCTGCGGATGCCGCCTGCCCGAGCACGACGGTCTGGATCTGCGGAGCGACGTACTGCATCGTGTCGTAGATCGCCGTCATGGCGGTGAACGAGCCACCGGGCGAGTTGATGTACATCGTGATGTCGCGCTCGGCGTCCTGGCTCTCGAGAACCAGCAGCTGCGCCATCACGTCGTCGGCCGATGCGTCATCGACCTGCACGCCGAGGAAGATCACGCGGTCCTCGAACAGCTTGTTGTAGGGGTCCTGACGCTTGAAGCCGTAGGCCGTGCGCTCTTCGAACTGCGGGAGCACGTAGCGGCTGGAGGGCAGGTTGCCTGCGGATTGGAAGGTGGGGGTGTACATGGTTGTCCTCTCGAATCCGTTACTCAGCCACGTCCGTGCCGCCGCCGCCGATGACATCGGTGGCCGACTCGCGGATGTGGTCGACGAAGCCGTACTCGAGCGCCTCTTCCGCGGTGAACCAGCGGTCGCGGTCGCCGTCCTCGTTGATCTGCTCGACGGACTTGCCGGTCTGCGCAGCCGTGATCTCGGCGAGGCGGTTCTTCATCGAGACGATGAGCTGAGCCTGCGTCTGGATGTCGCTGGAGGTGCCGCCGAAGCCGCCGTGCGGCTGGTGCAGCAGCACACGGGCGTTCGGGGTGATGTACCGCTTGCCCTTGGTGCCGGCGGTCAGCAGCAGCTGACCCATGGATGCCGCCATGCCGATGCCGACGGTGACGATGTCGTTGGGCACGAACTGCATCGTGTCGTAGATCGCCATACCCGCGGTGATCGATCCACCGGGCGAGTTGACGTAGAGGTAGATGTCCTTCTCCGAGTCCTCTGCGGCGAGAAGAAGAATCTTCGCGCAGATCTCGTTCGCATTCTCGTCACGCACCTCTGAACCCAGCCAGATGATGCGGTCTCTGAGCAGCCTGTCGAAGACGCTCGTCGCGACAAGGGGTTCTGCAGCCATTTCAAGCTCCTGTTTCCGTGTTCGGTGATTCGAATCTACCGGCGACAACGCAGCGCTCAGGTCGTGTTCGCCGTCGGCATATCAGGTGTCGCCGCCTAAAGCACGGGCGTAGGCCGTCACGGACCGGTGGTACCGACTCAGATGCGGAGCCAGCGTCTCCAGCGCGACGGATGTCGCGGCCGCCGTGTCACCGGACGATGCGAGGGCGAGTGCGTAGAACGCGGCGACCTCGTCATGCAGGATGATCCCGGGCCGGTCATGCTCCTCACGCAGCATCCGGAGGCTCTCCTCGATCTCGCCGAGGTTGCGGAGAGTGCTGGCGAGCTGGATGGTCGCCCGCACGCGACGCTCCTCGTCGAGTCCGCCGTCCAGGGCCTGTCGGTACAGAGCCTTGGCAGCGAGCTCGGCACCGGCGCTGTCCCTCGCTCCCGCGCGTTCGAAGAGGGCGACAGGGTCATCGGCGGCGCGCTCGAGGGCGAGTGCGTCGATGGCTCGTATGCGCTCATCGTCGGAGATCGTGTCGTCACCCCAGACGGCGTCGATTCGTTCTTGCCACCGATCCATGGAACCCTCCTCCGGAATGCGAGAGGGCGGATGCCGAAGCATCCGCCCTCTCGTCAGGATCGCCGTGCGATCACTCGGCCTTCTCGGCCGCCTTCTTCGCGGCTGCGCGGGTCGCCGGCTTCTTGGCGGCGGGCTCGTCAGCCTCATCCTTCTTCGCCGCAGCCTTCTTGGCGGGAGCCTTCTTCGCCGCGGGCTTCTCGTCAGCGGCGTCGTCCGACTTCTTGGCGGGGGTCTTCTTCGCGGCGGGCTTCTTGGCAGCAGCCTTCTTCGCGGGCTTCTCCTCTGCCTCGGCGGCGTCGCCGTCCTCGGCAGCCTCGTCCTCGTCCACGGCGACCAGGCTCGACAGGTCGACGGCCTTACCGTTCGAGTCGACGACGTTCACCTTGCCGAGAGCGATCGCGAGCGCCTTGTTACGGGCGACCTCGCCGACGAGCGCGGGGAGCTGGTTCGAGGACTGCAGCGCCTCGACGAACTCCTGCGGCGCCATCCCGTACTGCGCAGCGGACTGGATCAGGTACTGCGTGAGCTCTTCCTGCGAGACCTGCACGTCGGACTGCTCGGCGATCGTGTCGAGGAGCACCTGGGTGCGGAACTGCTTCTCGCTGGCCTCGGTGACCTCGGCGCGGTGCTCGTCGTCCTCGAGGCGGTTCTCGGACTCGAGGTGGTTGTGCACCTCATCCTCGATGAGCTGCGGCGGGACGGGGATCTCGATCTTCTCGAGGAGCGTCTCGATGAGCTGGTCGCGAGCGGCCGAGCCCTGAGCGAAGACGCCCTGCTCGTTCACGCGCTCCGACAGGCTGTCACGCAGTTCGGCGATGGTGTCGAACTCGCTGGCGATCTGCGCGAACTCGTCGTCCGCCTCGGGAAGCTCGCGCTCCTTGACCGACTTGATGGTGACGGAGACCTCGGCCTCTTCACCGGCGTGGTCGCCGCCGACCAGCTTGGAACGGAACGTGGTGTCCTCGCCTGCGGTGAGCGACTCGACGGCGTCGTCGATGCCCTCAAGCAGTTCGCCGGAGCCGACCTCGTAGGAGACGCCCTCGGCGCGGTCGATCTCGGTGCCGTCGATGGCGGCGACGAGGTCGAGCTCCACGAAGTCACCCTTGGCCGCAGGGCGATCGACGGGGATCAGCGTTCCGAAGCGGGCACGCAGCTTGTCGACCTCAGCCTCGAGGGCGGCCTCGTCAGCCTCGACGGCGTCCACCGTGAGGGTGATGTCAGAGAGCTCGGGAACCTCGATCTCGGGGCGCACGTCGACCTCGACCTCGACGATCAGGTCGCCGGAGAAGTCCTTCTCGTTCGGCCACTGCGTGATGTCAGCGGACGGACGGCCGACGACGCGGAGCTTCTGCTCGGTCGCCGCCTCACGGAAGAACTTGTCGAGACCCTCGTTGACGGCGTGCTCGATGACGGCGCCGCGTCCGATGCGCTGGTCGATGATCGGGGCAGGAACCTTGCCCTTGCGGAATCCGGGGATCTGGACGTCCTGCGCGATGTGCTCGTACGCGTGAGCAATGCTGGGCTTGAGGTCGTCCGGAGTGACCGTGATGGTGAGCTTGGCCCGCGTCGGGGTCAGCTTCTCAACGGTGCTGTTCGCCATGCTTGTCTGTTCTCCTTTGGATTTCCGCGCGAACCGCGCGGCCTGAGGTCGAGGGGCCGTGGTCGGGGCGACAGGATTTGAACCTGCGACTTCCCGCTCCCAAAGCGGGCGCTCTACCAAGCTGAGCTACGCCCCGGTTGTACCCGCGCGGGGAAACGGCCTTCACGAGTCTAACGGACAGGAGCATGCACAACGTCCGCTATGCTTTTACAGTCGGTACGGAACATCGCGTTCCGCTCCGGGGATGTAGCTCAATGGTAGAGCCTCAGTCTTCCAAACTGATGGTGCGGGTTCGATTCCCGTCATCCCCTCCACTTCCCCTTTTCAGAGGAGATGGCATGACGATGTCAGCTTTCTCTGAGCAAGGCGGCCACCTCCTTCCCCCGGTCCTCAGTGGGTCGGACTCCCCCGCCCCGCGGAATCCGCCGCGCAGGCGACGCATCGGTCTCGTCGTCGGCATCCTCAGTGTCGCCGTGGTCGGTGCGGTGTGCGCGGGCGTCCAGTGGAACGCCAACCTCGGATACGACGACGCGCTCGTCGCGTTCGACGAAGCGGTGGCCGACGCCGCCACGAGCCAGGTGGCTCTCGAACAGGGACTGTCCCTCCTACCGGAGGTGATGGATCCCGCAGCACTCGTGCAGGACGCGGACACCGGAAACCTCATGGATGCCGGAGCGCGGGAAGCCCTCGACGCCGCTGTCGCAGAGCTCAGCTACGCGGAGACGGATGCCACGGCACTCACCAGCTCGCTGCTCCTCCACGCCGGCGAGAAGCCGGACTGGGCGTGGGAACTGTTCAGCCAGACATCACGATTGAACGAGGACCGGATCACCGTCGAGGAGCGACGCGACGATCTCGATTCCGCGAGCGCCGCACTCGCGTCGGCAACGGATGCCGTCAGCGAGGCCGGCTTGGCCGCGGTGCAGGTCGCCGCGGACGCCGCAGAGGGGTTCGAGGACGCACATGTGTCGGCTCGTAACCGCGACATCCTGTCGCTGCGCGCCGCGGCCGAGTGGCTCGACGGCGCAGAGGTCCTGGATTCCAACACGGCCGACGCGTACCGCGACCTGGAGGCGGCCGCCGTCGCCATGCTCGCATCGGAACAGGCGGAGCTCGCCGAGAAGGAGGGACCGCTGTATCAGGCGCGCCTCGAGATCGAGGCGTTCGCCCGTGGCCTCGCCCCCGATGTGCTTCTCGATTTCGACTGGTCGCCGATCGTCATCGGCTACGGCCAGGGCGAGAGCATGGCCGGCCTGGCGTCATGGTGGTACGGCGATCCCGGGTACGCGAACATCGAGCTGACGAACTCCGTGGCCGAGTTCTGGCCCAGCGACCGCAGCCGCGCGCTCGTCGCGCATGAGGTCGGCCACGCGATCAGCATCAAGTGCGTCGGGATGTACGACGACACCGACACGAACACGATCGAGGCGTGGGCGACGGCGTGGGCCATCAGCATGGGTTACACGGACGACGCGAACGGGACATCCGCATACGGACCGCCCCCTCAGGAACTGATCGACACCGCTGCAGGCTGTCGCTGAGCCGCCAGGCAGACGACGAGACCGCCGCACCCCGGAGGGTACGGCGGTCTCATCCGGATGATTCAGGCCTGGCCGCGACGTTCGCGCAGCTGCGTGAGCGCCTCGTCGAGAAGCTGCTCCGCCTCGTCCTCGGTGCGACGCTCCTTCACGTAGGCGAGGTGCGTCTTGTACGGCTCGTTCTTGGCGAGCTCCGGCGGGTTGTTCTTGTCACGCCCGGCCGGCAGACCCGACTGGGGGTGATCGATCGTCTCCGGGATCTCCTCGTCGGGAAGACCGGCGGCGAAGTACCGGACCGTCTCGTTGCCGAGCCCGTCCCAGTAGGACACCGCGATGCGGTCGGCGTGGTACCCGTGGTCCTGCTCGCCCATCGGGCCGGAGCCGACGCGCGTTCCGCGGATGGCGTTTCCTCCAGTGGCCATATCAGATCACCTCGAGCTTCGTGATGAGACCGAGCGCCACGATGGAGAGGAACCACACGAGCGCCAGGACGACAGTGAATCGGTTGAGGTTTCGCTCCGCGAGACCGGACGAGCCGACAGCCGAGGTCATGCCACCACCGAACATGTCGGACAGACCGCCTCCGCGGCCCTTGTGGAGAAGGATGAGGAGTGTCAGCAGGACGCTGGTGATACCCAGCAGGACCTGCAGAACGAACTCAAGAATTGCCACGAGGGAAAGCCTTTCGATTGGGCGTTCGGATGCCCGCAAACGTCAAGTATACGCAGGTGCGGGGCCGCAGCCCCGTCACCCGCTCAGACGCCGACGTGCTTCTCGAAACGGATGATCGCGGCGAAATCGTCGACGATGAGGCTCGCCCCACCGACGAGTGCGCCGTCCACATCGGGCTCGCGCATGAAGCTGGCGATGTTCGCCGCCTTCACCGATCCGCCGTAAAGGATCCGGGTCCGTGCCGCGGCATCCTCGTCGAGGGTGCGCGCGACGACGCCACGCAGCGCGGCGCACACGTCCTGCGCCTGCTGGGGAGTCGCGGCCTGGCCGGAACCGATCGCCCAGACGGGCTCGTACGCCACGACGATGTCCGCAGATGCCGGAACGCCCTTGAGCGCGGCCTCGAGCTGACCGGCCGGAACGGCGCTCGCGCCGAACTTCTCCAGGTCCTCAGCGGTCTCGCCGACGCAGATCACCGGCACGAGGCCGTGCTTGAGCGCAGCCTGCACCTTGGCGGCGACCACGTCGTCGGACTCGGCGTGGTACTCACGGCGCTCCGAGTGACCGATGATGACGTACTTCGCGTCGAGCTTCGACAGGAACGCGCCGGACACCTCACCGGTGTACGCACCGGAGTCATGCGCAGACAGGTCCTGCGCGCCGAGGGCGAACGGGATCTTGTCCGCGTCGATGAGCGTCTGCACGCTGCGGATATCGGTGAACGGAGGGAACACCGCCACCTCGACCGACCCGTCCTCGTGCTTGGCATCCTTGAGCGCCCAGTGCAGCTTCTGCACGAACGCGACCGCCTGCAGGTGGTCCAGGTTCATCTTCCAGTTGCCCGCGATCAGCGGGGTTCGGGTTGTCACGCCCATCCGAGCACCTCCAGGCCGGGTAGTTTCTTGCCCTCGAGGAACTCGAGGCTGGCGCCTCCGCCCGTCGAGATGTGACCGAACTGGTCGTCGGTGAATCCGAGCTGACGCACCGCGGCAGCGGAGTCACCACCGCCGACGACGCCGAGGCCGTCGACCTCGGTGAGCGCCTGTGCGACGGCCTTGGTCCCGCCGGCGAACGCCGGGAACTCGAACACGCCCATCGGGCCGTTCCAGAACACCGTCTTCGACCCACGGATGGCCTCGGCGAAGCGCTCGGCCGTCTCCGGACCGATGTCGAGTCCGATGCCGGAGCTGCCGAACGAGGACTCCTCGATCGCATCCGCCGCGACGGTCTCGTGCGCGGCATCCGCCGAGAACGACTCGGCCACGATGACATCGGTCGGCACGACGATCTCGACGCCGCGCTCGGCGGCATCCGCGAGGTACCCGCGAACGGTGACGAGCTGGTCCTTCTCCAGAAGACTGGATGCCACGGCGTGGCCCTGCGCGGCGAGGAACGTGAACAGCATCCCCCCGCCGATGAGGAGCCGGTTGACGCGCGGAAGCAGGTGCGAGATCACGCCGAGCTTGTCGCTCACCTTCGAACCGCCGAGGACGACGGTGTACGGGCTCTCCGGCTTCTCCGTGAGCCGGTCGAGAACGTCGAGTTCCGCGGCGATCAGCAGACCGGCAGCGGACGGCAGGACGCTGGCGAGGTCGTACACGCTGGCCTGCTTGCGGTGGACGACGCCGAAGCCGTCGGACACCAGCGCGTCGCCGAGTTCTGCGAGCTGCGCGGCGAACGCCTCGCGCTCCCCGTCATCCTTGGAGGTCTCCCCCGCGTTGAAACGCAGGTTCTCGAGCACGGCGATCTCGCCCTTCTCGAGGCTCGCGACGGTGTCGCGCGCCGACTCACCGACGGTGTCCGTCGCGAACGCGACCGGCTGCTCCAGCAGCTCGGACAGCCGCTTCGCGACCGGCTCGAGGCTGTACTGGGGGTCCGGAGCGCCGTCGGGGCGTCCGAGGTGGGAGCACACGACGACGCGGGCTCCCGCTTCGATGAGCGTCTTCAAGGTCGGCAACGAGGCGCGTACACGGCCATCGTCCGTTATGACCGCGTCCTTCAGGGGGACGTTCAGGTCACAACGGACGATGACGCGCTTGCCCTCGAGCGACCCCAGTGATTCCAGGGTGCGCAGGGTCATGATGTGCTCAGAGACGCTCTGCGACGTACTCGGTCAGGTCGACGAGACGGTTGGAGTAGCCCCACTCGTTGTCGTACCAGCTGGAGACCTTGACGAGGTTGCCGCTGACGTTGGTCAGCGTCGAGTCGAAGATCGACGAGTGCGCGTTGTGCTGGATGTCGCTCGACACGATCGGGTCGGCGTTGTACTGCAGGTAGCCGGCGAGGGAGCCCTCTTCAGCGGCCTTGCGGTACGCGGCGTTGATCTCGTCGACCGTGAGGTCGTCGCGGTCGGTGACGAGCGTCAGGTCGACGATCGAGCCCGTGGGGACGGGCACGCGGTAGGACGAACCGCTCAGCTTGCCGTCGAGCTCGGGGAGGACGAGGCCGATCGCCTTCGCCGCACCCGTGGATGCCGGGACGATGTTGATCGCCGCGCCGCGCGCACGGTGCAGATCGGCGTGCGGGCCGTCCTGCAGGTTCTGGTCGGCGGTGTAGGCGTGCGCGGTCATCATGAAGCCGCGCTCGATGCCGAATGCGTCGTTGAAGACCTTGGCGAGAGGAGCCAGGGCGTTCGTGGTGCAGGACGCGTTCGAGATGATGTGGTGGTTGGCCGGGTCGTAGGACTCCTCGTTCACGCCGAGGACGAACGTGCCGTCCGCGCCGGAGGCGGGAGCGGAGATGAGGACCTTCTTGGCACCGGAGTCGATGTGCTTCTTGGCCAGCTCCGCCTTGGTGAAGAACCCGGTCGACTCGATGACGATGTCGACGCCCAGCTCGCCCCACGGAAGGTTGGCGGGGTCGCGCTCCGCGAAGGCCTTGATCTGCTTGCCGTTGACGGTGATGCTCTCATCGTCGTAGCTGATCTCGGCGTCGAGGACGCCGCCGACCGAGTCGTACTTGAGCAGATGCGCGAGGCTCTTGTTGTCGGTGAGGTCGTTCACCGCGACGATCTCGAGGTCCGCACCCTGCGCGAGAGCCGCGCGGAAAAAGTTGCGTCCGATACGGCCGAAGCCGTTGATGCCGATCTTGACAGACACTAAGGTCTCTCCCTGTTTCTCGTGCGCTCTCGCGCGTTTCAATAGAGAATTCGTGGACGACGGCGTCCCGACGGGCTTGATGTCCGTCGGGACGCCCGTCTTGTTTACGACAGTACCAGCAGGCCGTTCGTCTGCTTACGGGCGACGTCGAGGCGCTGCGCGACGTTCTCCCAGTTGGCGATGTTCCAGGCCGCCTTGACGTAGTCGGCCTTCACGTTGAGGTAGTCGAGGTAGAAGGCGTGCTCCCACATGTCGAGCTGGAACAGCGGAATCGTGCCCTGAGCGGTGTTCGCCTGCTGGTCGAACAGCTGCTGGATGATCAGGCGCTGGCCGATCGAGTCCCAGCTGAGGACCGCCCATCCGGATCCCTGGATGCCCGTGGCCGCAGCAGTGAAGTGCGCCTGGAACTTCTCGAACGATCCGAAGTACTCGTCGATCGCAGCCTTGAGCTCGCCCTCGGGCTGTCCGCCGCCGTTCGGCGAGAGGTTGGTCCAGAAGATCGAGTGGTTCACGTGCCCGCCGAGGTTGAAGGCGAGGTCCTTCTCGAGCTTGTTGACGTTGGCGAGGTTGCCGCTCTCACGTGCCTCCGCGAGCCCCTCGAGGGCCGCGTTCGCGCCGGCGACGTAGGTCGCGTGGTGCTTGTCGTGGTGCAGCTCCATGATCTTGCCGCTGATGTGCGGTTCCAGCGCCGCGAAGTCGTACGGGAGGTCGGGGAGCGTGTATGTGGCCATGTCGCTTTCATCCAATCCGCGCCGCGACGCGGCGCTTGTCGCTTCGTCCGCGCCACCCGAATGCGACGCGGAGCAGACGAACTTCATCCTACTGACGACAACGCACGCGGGGCCAGGATGCTTCCGCGGATGACCGATGAGATCGGATGTCGATGAGATCAGACGTCGAGGCCGGCGGGAACCGCGGATTCGGTGCCCGGAATGCCCTCCTGCTGCGCGCGCTTGTCCGCCATCGCCAGCAGTCGTCGGATGCGGCCGGCGACGGCATCCTTCGTCAGCGGCGGATCGGCGTGGTGACCGAGCTCGTCGAGGCTCGCATCGCGGTGCGAGAGCCGCAGCTCTCCCGCGAGACGCAGATGATCGGGGACGGTGTCGCCGAGGATCTCGAGCGCGCGCTCGACACGGGCGCATGCGGCGACCGCCGCCTGCGCGGAGCGACGGAGGTTGGCGTCGTCGAAGTTCACCAGGCGGTTCACTCCCGCGCGCACCTCGCGGCGCTGGCGCATCTCCTCCCAGGCCGCGGCCGTCTTCTGAGCGCCCATCTGGGCGAGCAGGGAGCGGATCGCTTCGCCTTCGCGGACCACGACACGCGGCATCCCGCGCACTTCGCGCGCCTTCGCGGCGACGCCGAGACGGTGCGCGGCACCCACGAGAGCCATCGCCGCCTCGGACGACGGGCAGGAGACCTCGAGCATGGCGGAACGACCCGGCTCGGAGAGAGAGCCTGCGGCGAGGAACGCGCCACGCCACAGACCCGCGATCTCCTCGCGGGAACCGGTGGTCAGGCGGTTGGGAAGGCCGCGCACCGGGCGCCGGCGCTGGTCGAGGAGACCGGTCTGGCGGGCGAGGGTCTCCCCCGCGCCGATGACGCGCACGGCGTAGCGCGCTCCCTCGTGCGAGCTCGCCGACTGCACCTGAGCGATCTCAGGCCGGACACCGTAGATCTCGGCCAGATCGCGAGCCACGCGACGTGCGAGCAGATCTGCGTCCACCTCTGCCTCGACGGCGACACGACCGGCGATGGAGTGCAGACCGCCGGCGAACCGGAGGATCGCGGTCACCTCAGCGACGCGCACCGTGGGGGGTGCATTGCGGATGCTGACGAGCTCAGCCTTGACATCGGTGGTAAGTGCCACGGGACTCCTTGAAAAGCTTGGCGCGTCGGATCGCGACGCAAAGAATCAGTTTACCGCCCGCGACCTGCGGCCCTCACTCGCGTCCGAGGTCCCGATGCCGCACACTCACCGCGACGCCGGGGACTGCGGAGAGACGCTTCGCGAGCTCTTCCGCCATCGCGACGGAGCGGTGCTTGCCGCCCGTGCAGCCGATCGCCACCGTCGAATGCCCCTTGTTCTCCCGCTGGTACCCCTCGAGTACGGGTGTGAGCGCGGCGGCGTACGCGTCGAGGAACTCCGACGCGCCCTCCTGTCCGAGGACGTAGTCGCGCACCTGCGAATCCTGACCGGTGAGGCCGCGGAGTTCGTCGTTCCAGAACGGGTTCGGGAGGAACCGCATGTCGGCGACGAGATCCACGTCGGTGGGGAGCCCGTACTTGAAGCCGAAGCTGAGAATGGTCAGCCGGTGTCTGGCCGCGCCTTCCTCGGAGAAGGTCTCTGAGACCTGGGTCGCCAGCTGGTGGATGTTCAGCGAGGACGTGTCGATGACGATGTCGGCCGATTCGCGCACGAGAGTGAGTCGGGACCGTTCGAGGCGGATGCCGTCGAGCAGTGTGCCGTCCTCCTGCAGCGGATGCGGACGTCGCACCGCCTCGAATCGGCGGACGAGGACGTCGTCCGAGGCATCGAGGAACACGACGCGCACGCTGCCCCGCGACCGGAGTGCGCGGGCGACCTCCGGGAAGTCGTTGAACAGGTTGCGTCCGCGCACGTCGACGACCGCGGCGACTTTGGGCAGCGCACCCCCGCCGAGTCCGGTGAGGTCGAGCAGGGGCGGCAGCATCTGCGGCGGGAGGTTGTCGACGACGTACCATCCCAGATCTTCCAGGGCGTTCGCCACCGTGGATCTTCCCGCACCGGACATCCCGGTGACGATGAGGAACTCATTCCTCTCCTCGGCGGTCATCCGTACTCCCTCTCCCGTGGAGTCCAGCCTATCCATTCCCGAGGTGGCTGTGGATGCTCTGGGCCAGGGCCGGCCCGATGCCGGGGACCTCCTGGATCTGTTCGGACGTGGCACCCTTGAGTGCACTCACGGAGCCGAAGTGCTTGAGCAGCGCCTTGATGCGTGATGCCCCGAGCCCCGGCACCTCCTCCAGCACGGAGGAGATGTCCCGCCTGCGCCGCTTGCGCTGGTGGGTGATGGCGAACCGGTGCGCCTCGTCGCGGAGGCGCTGCAGCAGATAGAGCGACTCGCTCGTGCGAGGCAGGATCACCGGGAAGTCCTCGCCCGGGAGCCACACCTCCTCGAGGCGCTTCGCGATGCCGCACAGCCCGATCTCGGTGTGTCCGGAGTCGCGCAGCGCTCGAGCCGCCGCTTCGACCTGCGGCTTCCCACCGTCGACGAGGAGCAGCTGCGGCGGGTAGGCGAAGCGCGGCTTCTTGCGCGTGGTGACGACCTCGGCGTCGGTCGCCAGCGGATCGGTGACGACCTCGCTGTCCGGCTCGCGCTCCTCCTCCGGCCGATCGAGATATGCGAGGCGGCGCATGAGCACCTGGTACATCGAGTCGGTGTCGTCTGTCGTCTCCGCGATGTTGAACGACCTGTACTGGTCCTTGCGCGGAAGCCCGTCCTCGAACACCACCATCGAGGCGACGACGTTGGTGCCGCCCAGATGAGAGATGTCGAAGCATTCGATGCGCAGCGGGGCCTCGCTCAGGTCGAGCGCCTCCTGTAGATCGGTGAGGGCCTGAGTGCGTGCGACATAGTCGCTCGTGCGGCGGGTCTTGTGACGGATCAGCGCCTGTTGCGCGTTCAGTGTCGCGGTGCGCATGAGGTCGGCACGCTGGCCCCGCTGCGCCACGGCGATCTCGACGCGCTTGCCGCGGCGCTCTCTCAGCCAGACTTCGAGGTCGGCCGCGGCGTCCGGCAGATGCGGCACGAGGATGCGACGTGGGATGTCCACTCCGTCTCCGTAGGCGCGTTGCAGGACCTGGTCGACGAGGTCGGCGCCGGAGATGTCGATCTCCTTCTCGATGGTCGTGGCCCTGACGCCGCGGATGCGTCCGCCGCGGATCGTGAACTGCTGCACGGCGGCAGCCAACTCGTCCTCTGCGATGCCGAAGAGATCGGCGTCCTCGTCGGCGGGCAGCACCAGCGCGCTCTTGCCGAGCACGGCGTCGATCGAGATGATCTGATCGCGGTACCGCGCAGCCGCCTCGTAGTCCATCGCGGCCGATGCCGCGCGCATGCGCGCGGTGAGCTCCTTCTTGAAGCGCTCGTCGCCGCCCGCCATGAACGCGACGAAGTCGTTCACGATGGCCCGGTGCTCTTCGATGGTCACCTTCATCGAGCACGGTCCGCCGCACTTGCCGATCTGACCGGGGAAGCACGGCCTGCCGGTGGCCATCGCGCGCTTGTAACTGGCATCACTGCACGTGCGGATCGGGAACGCCTTGATCATCAGGTCGATGGTCTCGTGGACGGCCCACACCTTCGGGTACGGACCGAAGTACCGCGCACCGGGGATCTTCCTGTTTCGCGTGACCATCACCCGAGGCGCCTCGTCACCGAGGGTGACCGCCATGAACGGGTAGGACTTGTCGTCCTTGTACCGGACGTTGAACGGCGGATCGAACTCCTTGATCCACATGTACTCCAACTGCAGGGAGTCCACGTCGGTGGGCACGACCGTCCACTCCACGGACGACGCCGTGGTCACCATCCGCCTCGTGCGCTCGTGCAGGGTGCGAAGCGGCGCGAAGTAGTTCGACAGGCGCTGGCGCAGGTTCTTCGCCTTGCCGACGTACAGCACCCGCCCCTGAGCGTCGAGGAACCGATAGACCCCCGGTGCCGTGGGGATCTCACCCTGCGCCGGCTTGTACGGAAGCACGTTGGCCATCAGCTGGCCTTCCTGGCTCCGCGCCCCTCCTCGAGGATCTCGGCGAGGAACAGTCCGGTGTGACTCTCATCGACCCGGGCGATCTGCTCCGGCGTGCCGACGGCGAGGACCTCACCGCCTCCCGAGCCGCCCTCCGGACCGAGGTCGATGACCCAGTCGGCCGACTTGATGACGTCGAGGTTGTGCTCGATGACGATGACCGTGTTGCCCTTGTCCACCAGACCGTTGAGCACCTCGAGCAGCTTGCGGACGTCTTCGAAGTGCAGACCGGTCGTCGGTTCGTCGAGGACGTAGATGCTGCGACCGTTACTGCGGCGCTGAAGCTCGGTGGCGAGCTTGACACGTTGCGCCTCACCACCGGACAGCGTCGTCGCCGACTGGCCGAGGCGGACGTACCCGAGCCCGACGTCCACGAGCGTCTTCATGTAGCGATGGATCGCCTGGATCGGCTCGAAGAACTCCGCGGCCTCCTCGATGGGCATCTCGAGGACCTCGGCGATGTTCTTGCCCTTGTAGTGCACAGCGAGAGTGTCGCGGTTGTAGCGCTTGCCGTGGCAGACCTCGCAGTCGACGTACACGTCGGGCAGGAAGTTCATCTCGATCTTGATCGTGCCGTCGCCCGAGCACGCCTCGCAGCGCCCACCCTTGACGTTGAAGCTGAACCGGCCGGGCTGGTAGCCGCGGACCTTGGCCTCCGGCGTCTCGGCGAACAGCGAGCGGATGCGATCGAACACGCCGGTGTAGGTGGCCGGGTTCGACCGCGGTGTGCGACCGATCGGCGCCTGATCGACGTGCACGACCTTGTCGAGGTTGTCGAGACCGGTGACCCGGGTGTGCTTGCCCGCCAGCGTCCGTGCACCGTTGAGCTTGGAGGCCAGGACCCGGTACAGGATGTCGTTCACGAGCGAGGACTTGCCGGAACCGCTCACCCCGGTGACCGCGGTGAGGACGCCGAGCGGGAAGTTCACGGTGACGTTCTTCAGGTTGTTCTCGCGCGCGCCGACGACGGTCAGCTGACGCTTCTTGTCGATCTTCCTGCGCTTGCTCGGCGTGGGGATCTCCCTGCGCCCTGCGAGGTAGTCCCCCGTCATGGACTCGGTGTCGCTCAGGAGCGCGGAGTACGGCCCGGAGTGCACGACGTCTCCGCCGTTCACGCCGGCGCCCGGTCCGATGTCGACCACCCAGTCCGCGGCTTCGATCGTCTCCTCATCGTGCTCGACGACGATGAGCGTGTTGCCCAGGTCGCGCAGCTTCTGCAGGGTTCTGATGAGTCGCCGGTTGTCACGCTGATGAAGGCCGATCGACGGCTCGTCGAGGACGTAGAGCACACCGGTGAGCCCGGATCCGATCTGCGTCGCCAGGCGGATCCGCTGGGCCTCTCCACCGGAGAGGGAACCGGCCGCACGGCTGAGGTTGAGGTAGTTCAGCCCGACCTGCAGCAGGAAGTCCAGACGGAGACGGATCTCGCGCAGCACCTGTGCCGCGATCTTCGCCTCACGGTCGGTGAGGACGAGCTGCTCCATGAAATCGCGAGCGTCGGAGAGGCTGAGGTGCGAGATCTCGGCGATCGAGTGCTCGTGCACCTTGACCGCGAGGACCTCGGGCTTCAGACGGTCGCCGTTGCACACCGGGCACGGGACCTCGCGGAGGTATTCGGCCCACCTGGCGCGTTGGTTGTCGCTCTCGGCCTGGGCGTACTGGCGCTCAATGTAGGGCACGACGCCCTCGAAACCGGAGGCGTAGCGCATCTCACGGCCGTAGCGGTTCTTCCACTTCACGGTGACCTTGTAGTTGTCCCCGCGGAGGACGGCGTCCTGCACGTCGACGCGGAGGTCCTTCCAGGGCGTGTCGAGCGAGAAGTTGAGGTCACGGGAGAGCCCCTCGAGAAGGCGCTCGTAGTACTGGAAGAGCCCCTTGCCCTGAGTGGTCCACGGGATGATGACACCCTCACGGATGGAGAGCTCCTCGTCGGCGAGCATGAGATCGACGTCCACCGACATGCGGGTGCCGAGTCCCGAGCACGTCGGGCAGGCCCCGAAAGGCGCGTTGAACGAGAACGTCCGCGGCTCGACCTCGGTGAGCGTGATCGGGTGCCCGTTTGGGCACGCGAGCTTCTCGGAGAAGGACTGCCATGCGTCGTCGCCCTCTTCGTCGACGAAGTTGACCTGCACGACGCCGCCTGCCAGACCAAGTGCCGTCTCGACCGAATCGGTGACGCGGCCGAGGATGTCGTCCGACGCCACGAGGCGGTCGACGACGACGGCGATGTCGTGCTTGTAGCTCTTCTTGAGCTTCGGCGGCTCCGCGAGCTGGATGAGGTCGCCGTCGACGATCGCCCGCGAATAGCCCTTGGCGCCGAGCTCGCGGAACAGGTCGACGAACTCGCCCTTCTTCTGCGAGACGATGGGGGCGACGATCTGATAGCGGGTGCGCTCCGGCAGCTCCATGAGCTGGTCGGCGATCTGCTGCACGGTCTGCCGCTGGATGCGCTCACCGCACTCGGGGCAGTGCGGGATGCCGATGCGCGCCCAGAGCAGACGCATGTAGTCGTAGATCTCGGTGATGGTGCCCACCGTCGAGCGGGGGTTGCGGTTCGTCGACTTCTGGTCGATCGACACCGCCGGGCTCAGACCCTCGATGAAGTCGACGTCCGGCCGGTCCACCTGACCGAGGAACTGGCGCGCGTACGCGCTCAGCGACTCGACATAACGCCGCTGACCCTCGGCGAAGATCGTGTCGAAGGCGAGGCTCGACTTGCCGGACCCGGAAAGGCCGGTGAACACGACGAGGGAGTCGCGCGGGATGTCGATGTCGACGTTCTTGAGATTGTGCACGCGGGCACCGCGGACACTGAGTTTTCCTGGGGTTGCGACGGGGACTATGGGCACCGAACAAGTCTACGAGGGACCACGGACATCGGCCCTGGGACGACGTTCAGACTCCGCGGGAGCGACCGAGGATGCGACGCACGAGGAAGATCGCGAACACCGCGAGAGCCGCCGCGCCCACCAGCGCCGCGGCGGGGACGGCGGTCGTGTCGAGCGCGTGCAGCCACAACGCTGCAAACGTCATCGGCTGCGCCACCAGCTGCACGACGACGAAACGGCGCAGTGTCGGGCGCAGCGCAGCGAGGACGACCGGCCCCCGCCACGGGACCGCCGGGAGGACGCACGAGAGCACATGCAGGAGATGCACCGCGAGTACGGCGAGCATGCTCTGCCACGGTTCCGGCTCGACGAGCAGCAGGCCGACGGCCAGGCACGCGATCGCCAGCCATCCGGCGAACGTCTGCGGGAACAGCATCCCGATCACCGCCGCGACGATCACCGCGATCTGCCATCCGAGAACCGGCAGGAGCAGGGCGGCGAGCGTCGCGACGATCGGCAGAAGCAGGTGCATGACGGCGCCGGGGATCGCCGGTCCGGTGCGGATGCCGTCGTCGGCCCGCCGGGCGATCCTCATCGCCGAGCCCTCGCTGCGGCGTCGAGCTCGGTGGCCGGGTCATCCCGCCAGGTCACGACGTCGATGTCGGCGCTGCGCAGGTCGTGCAGCACGTCCTCGCGCTCCGCGAGTACCGTGCGCAGGGCCAGCCGCTGTTCCGGACTGAGCCGTCGTGTCTCCAATGATGGCAGGACGTCGACGGCGACGACGGCATGACCCGCCGCACGCCACGCCAGTGCAGCATCGGCGGCGGCGCCGTCGAAGAACGTCGACAGCACGAAGACCGCCGAGCCGTGCGGCACCGGCGGCGTCCGTCGGAATCGGGCATCCTCGCCGGCCTGACCTGTCGCGGCGATCGCCGCTTCCACCTTCGCGAGGTGTTTCCGCCCTGCGCCGCTTCGCACGGATCTGCCACCATGGGTCAGCACGTGCAGGGCCACCCTGTCCCCTGCGGCGACGGCGCTCACCGCGATCGACCTGGCGGCGAGCCGCGCGAGATCGAGCGATGTCGTCCCGCTGCGTTCGAGATCGCCGCTCCCCCAGGTCGCCACCACCTCGCCGAGATCATCAGCGGTGTCGATGGCGATCACCATGGTCGCGTCGCTCAGCGTGTCGGTGCGGCGGACGAGCAGCTCTCCGCGATTGCGCGCCACGCGTGCCGTCGCCCGCCAGTCGACACGCCGGAGCTCATCGCCCGGGACGAACGGGTGGATGTCGCGGAAGTCCCCGCCCTGCCCGAGGCGCCGCCCCTGGTGCCCGCCCTGCATCCCGGTGAGGCGGCGGGACAGCGGGAGGTGGCGCAGCACGGTCAGCCCCGGCGCGACGTGGCGCGTCGCGCGCACGAGAGGGGACGGGGTCTCGAGGATGCTGCCGTCCATGGAGATCCCTCGCCCGGAGGCGGTCACGGCGTTCACCGGCCCCGAGTGCAGCGAGCGGCTCCATGCGATCACCGGGGAGCCATTCGTCGGCACGATGAGACGACGCGTCCGGCGCTCGGACTGCACCATCACCAGTTGCGCCATCTCGGCATCACCTGTCACGCGCACGGCGGTCTCGCGCCGGTCGGCGTTCCCCGCCGCCGGCACGTCCTCGAGCTCGACGGCGACCGGGGTCGCCGTCGGTGCCCGCAGCATCCCCCACACCGTGAGGAGCGCAAACGGCAGTCCCAGCGCGACGATGTCGGGACGCGAGAACACCAGCCCGGCGATACCGAAGGCGATCGCCGCGATGAGACCGAGGACGAATCCCGGCCCCCACCGTTCACGCGCCGGGTTCTCCGTCACGCCGGCGCACTCACCGTCGGGGGGACCGCGACGCGGCCGACGACCCCTGCGACGATCTGGTCCGCGCTGATGCCCTGCGCCCAGGCCTGCGGTGTCAGGGTGAGGCGATGTGCGAGCACCGGTACGGCGATCCGTTTGATGTCGTCCGGCCGCACGAAATCGCGACCGTCCAGAGCGGCGAGCGCTCTTCCGAGAAGGAGAAGACCCAAGGACCCGCGCGGCGACGCACCGACGGCGACGTTCTGGGCGCGCCTGGTCTCTCTCGTGATCTCGACGCAGTACCGGGCGATGTCCGGGTGGACGTGGATCGCCTCCACCGCCTGCTGAAGCTCCACCAGACGTTGCGCGTCGATCACCGGCGCGACGTGGGCTGCCGCCCGTCTGCGCTCCATCCGGTTGAGCAGGATCTGCGCCTCCCCGTCCGCCTCGGGGTATCCGACCGACAGCCGCACCATGAAGCGATCGAGCTGGGCTTCGGGGAGCGCATACGTCCCCTCGTACTCGATGGGGTTCGACGTCGCGATGACGTGGAAGGGAGCGGGCAGCGGAAAGCTGTTGCCCTCCACCGTGACCTGCCCCTCGGCCATCGCCTCCAGCATGGCGGACTGGGTCTTCGGCGTCGTGCGGTTGATCTCGTCGGCGAGCAGCAGACCGGTGAAGATCGGGCCGGGCCGGAACACGAACTCCCCGGTGTCGGGGGCGTACACGTATGATCCGGTCACGTCGCCGGGAAGCATGTCCGGCGTGCACTGCAGGCGTCGGAAACCGAGCCCGAGCGCGGACGCCAGGCTGCGCGCCGCGAGCGTCTTGCCGAGCCCGGGGACGTCCTCGAACAGCACATGGCCGCCGGCGAGGACGGTGGCAAGCGCGATCTCCACGGGATCGTCCATGCCGACGACGACCGTGCGGACGGCAGCGAGGATCTGCGCGCCGGTGTCGGCGATCGAGGTGTTCTGCGTCATTGCTTCTCCTTCGTCGGCGAGAGCCGGTCGATGGCATCGAGCGCGCGTTCGATGTCGGTTCTGTGCGTGCCCTGCCCGGTGAGTCGGTCCCAGAGACCGGCGCCGATGAGCGCGTCGATCTGTGCGCGATCGGCGGGGTCTTCGGTGTCGAGTCCTCGTCGCAGGAGGCGGTGCCGCAGGATGCCGCGTACGCGCCGCGTGATGATGTCCCCTACCGCCCCGGTACGCGGGTTGATCGACCATGCCATGCGCGCGACCGCGGTCCCCCGCTTCTCCGGACCGGACGGGAGCACCACGGCATCCGTGCGGGCATCGTCGGGGATGACGAGCTGGGAGCAGAGCACGACGACGCCGGCGAGGACGCCCCACGCCACCGCGAAGACCTCTTCGACGCCGACGACGAGCCAGAGCAGGGCCGCGACGACGATGGCGACCACCACGGCGGCGGTTGTGCGTCCGCGGGTCATCGCCAGCCCTCCTCGATCATCCGGAGCGCGCTGCGCGCCGCCGCGCGGTCGTCTTCGCCGGACGCATGTCCGCCGAAGCGGATCTGTTCGTACAGTCGCAACAGCGAGGTCGCCGCATCGGTGATGCCCTCGCGACGGGTGATGATGCGCAACGTGAACTCCGCCGGAGTCTCGCTCCGACCTCGGACGAGGCCGGCATCGGCCGCGCTCTCCTCCAAGCCCACCCACGCGGCGATGATCGCGTCATGCGGATCGGCGCGTTCGTCGATGATCCGGAGCGCACCCGCGATGCCGCGGCGGATCACCGGCGCGGCAGCGTCCGCCTCCCGAGGGGCCTCCGTCGACACCGTCTCCGCACCCACCTCGGCCGTGTCGCGACGGCGGTGAGGGCGATCGCGCCACATGCGCATGAGCGCCCGCACGAGCAGGGTCGCGAGCAGCGCGACCACGGCTGCACCGAGCAGGAGGAAGATCACGCCGAGGATCGCCCCGACGACATCGTTCGACGGTTCGGGCAGGGGCATCGGCGTGGCGAGCGGCGACGCGGCCTCGTCCGGGAGCACGACGGGGGCCGGCGTCGAGGAGAGGAAGTCGGCGGGGGTCAGCGTCGGCGTGCCCTGCACGGACGCCGCGAGCATCACGGCTCCGAACGCTGCGAGGATGCCGACGGCCAGCGACACTCGTCCTCCCCGTCGTTCGCGCAGGAACGGCGGCGACGTCGACATCCCCTCACCCTATGCGGGCGAGTCGATCAGACGGCGGCGCGACCTGCGAATGGGGACAAACCGTCCCGGAGCGCAGCGATCTGATCGATGTCCATGCCCACCGCGACCATCACCTGGCGAGGGACGTCGAGCGCTCGCTCACGCAGCTGCACGCCCGCTTCAGTCAGCCTGATCTCGAGTCGCCGCTCGTCCGCGCTGCTGCGCTCGCGAGCGATGAGCCCTTCTTTCTCGAGGCGCTTCACCAGCGGCGACGCCGTCGCGGGGTCCAGTGCGAGATCGACGGCGAGGTCGTTCAGCGTCCGCGGCGATCGTTCCCAGAGCGCGAGCATCACGAGGTACTGCGGATGGGTGAGCCCGAGCGGTTCCAGGATCGGCCGGTAGATGGCCACGACGTTGCGCGCTGCGGTGACGAGGGCGAAGCACAGCTGGTTCTCGAGCCTGAGCATGTCATGAGCATCAACCACGCCACGATCGTACACGCACTAATCGTTAGTACACTAATAGTCATGGAGAATCCTTCAGAACGAGTGCCACTGCGGACGCGCATCCGCGAAGCCGGCGGGCTGTACCGGTGGTTCAACACGAACCTCGTCCGTCTCGCAGGTCCCGCCGCGGTCGGCCCGTACGAGTCCACTCCTCCCCCGACCGCTGCGCAGCGCGCCGAGCGCGCATGTCCGCTGTGCGGTCAGCCGATGACGGCCCACGAGATCGATCGCAGCGGCCCGAAGCCGCTCATGCACTGCCCCTCCTGAACCGCGCGACACCGCGCGACGCGGCCGGGTCGACGGCGAACCGGCGTGTTCAGGCAGCCGCGCTCTCCCGCGCGGCATCGATCCAGAACATCAACGCCTCGTCGTCGTCGAGCACCGTGGGCGCAACGTCCAACCAACTCGGCCCCATCGACTTCGCCCCCATGACGGCGACCGCCACACCCGGTTCGGTCAGCAGTGTCGTCCCGCGCTCCGGCGTCACGCGCACGAGCAGCACGGCCCCAGCCCTGACACCGACGAGGATGCGTCCGTCGAGCAGAAACGCGCGTGTGCCGAACATGCGCTTCTCCTCGAGCCCCGGTTCGGACATGAGGAGCGCACGAACCCGATCCGCCATCTCCGCAGCCGCAGCGTCCATGATCGTGGTCAGGCGTGGCCGGCCCGCTCCATCGCCCGCAGTTCCTTCTTGAGATCCTGCACCTCGTCGCGCAGTCGGCCGGCGAGCTCGAACTTCAGCTCGTCCGCGGCGGCGAGCATCTGGGCGGAGAGATCCTCGATCGTCGCCTGGAGCTGCTGAGCGCCCTCGGCGGCGATGCCGTCGCGACGGAGCTGAGGCGTCGGGCTCTTCCCCTTGCCGGACTTCGTCCGCCCCTTGCCCCGCAGCAGCTCCTGCGTGTCGGACGCCTCCCTGTTCAGGGCGTCGGTGATGTCGGCGATCCGCTTGCGCAGCGGCTGCGGGTCGACGCCGTGCTCCTTGTTGTACGCGATCTGCTTGTCGCGTCGACGCTCGGTCTCCTCGATCGCCTTCGCCATCGAATCGGTCATGTTGTCCGCGTACATGTGCACTTCACCCGAGACGTTTCGTGCCGCACGGCCGATCGTCTGGATGAGCGAGGTCCCCGATCGCAGGAAACCCTCCTTGTCGGCATCCAGGATGGCCACAAGTGACACCTCGGGAAGGTCGAGACCCTCTCGGAGCAGGTTGATGCCGACGAGGACGTCGTAGACACCGGAGCGCAGCTCGCTGAGCAGCTCCACCCGGCGCAGGGTGTCGACGTCGGAGTGCAGGTACCGCACCCGGACACCGTGCTCGCCGAGAAAGTCGGTGAGCTCCTCGGCCATCTTCTTCGTCAGCGTCGTCACGAGCACACGCTCGTCGCGCTCGACACGGACGCGGATCTCCTCGAGCAGATCATCGATCTGCCCCTTGGAGGGCTTGACGATGATCTGCGGGTCGACGAGTCCGGTGGGGCGGATGATCTGCTCCACCACGCCGTCGGCGATGCCCATCTCGTACTTCCCCGGTGTCGCCGACAGATACACCGTCTGACCGATCCGGTTCTTGAACTCGTCGAAGCGCAGTGGCCTGTTGTCCATCGCGCTGGGCAGTCGGAAGCCGTGGTCGACGAGCGTCCGCTTACGCGACGCGTCTCCTTCGTACATCGCCCCGATCTGCGGCACCGTCACGTGCGACTCGTCGATGACGAGGAGGAAGTCATCGGGGAAGAAGTCCAGCAGCGTATGCGGCGGCTCGCCCGCGGCGCGCCCGTCGAGATGCCGCGAGTAGTTCTCGATGCCCGAACAGAAGCCCAGCTGCTGCAGCATCTCGAGGTCGAACGTCGTGCGCATGCGCAGACGCTGCGCCTCGAGGAGCTTGCCCTGACGCTCGAACTCCTCGAGCCGCTGTGCGAGCTCGGCCTCGATCGTCCCGATCGCGCGCTGGACCACGTCGGTGCCGGCGACGTAGTGCGACGCGGGGAAGATCGGCACGGCGTCGAGCTTCTCGATCACGTCTCCGGTGAGCGGGTGCAGGGAGTAGAGCCCCTCGATCTCGTCGCCGAACAGCTCGATGCGGATCGCGTGCTCCTCGTAGACCGGGATGATCTCGATCGTGTCGCCGCGGACCCGGAAGTTGCCGCGCGAGAAGTCCACGTCGTTGCGGTTGTACTGCATGGAGATGAACTGTCTGATCAGCGCATCCCTGTCGTACCGCTCCCCCACCTGAAGTGCCACCATGGCGCGCAGGTACTCCTCCGGGGCACCGAGACCGTAGATGCAGGAGACCGTGGACACGACGACGACGTCACGCCGACTGAGGAGGGAGTTCGTCGTGGAGTGACGCAGCCGCTCGACCTCGGCGTTGATCGACGAGTCCTTCTCGATGAAGGTGTCCGTCTGGGGGACGTATGCCTCCGGCTGGTAGTAGTCGTAGTACGACACGAAGTATTCGACCGCGTTGTTCGGCATGAGATCGCGGAACTCGTTCGCCAACTGCGCCGCCAGCGTCTTGTTGTGCGCCATCACGAGCGTCGGCCGCTGCACCTGCTCGATCAGCCACGCCGTCGTCGCCGACTTTCCCGTACCCGTGGCGCCGAGCAGCACGACGTCGGTCTCACCGGCATTGATGCGCGCCGCGAGGTCGGCGATCGCCTGGGGCTGGTCGCCCGCAGGCATGTACTCGCTGACCACCTCGAACGGACGGACGTTACGCGTGGTTTGCATTCTTCCAGCGTAAGCGTCGCCACCGACATCGGGGCCGGTGATTCCCGGTCATACGGCCGTGAGACGGCTCCAGACCGCATCCGTCCGGGCGATCGTCTCGTCGATGGTGCCGGAGGTGTCGATCACGATGTCCGCGAGCGCGAGCCGCTTCTCGTCGGAGACCTGTGCGTCGATCCGCTTCTGAGCGGCATCCGGTTCCATGCCCCGCAGCTCCACCAGTCGGCGGAGCCGCTCCGACGCGGGCGCGTGCGCCACCACGATCGTGTCCCACGGATCGTCGACGCGCGCCTCGACGAGCAGCGGCACGTCGTAGACGACCACGGCCGCAGCATTCTCCGCGAACGCCGCGGCGAACCTCCGTGCCGACTCGGCCCTCACAGCGGGGTGCACGATCGCGTTCAACCGCTGGAGCGCCTCGTCGTCACCGAACACCCGCGTCCCGAGCGCCGCGCGGTCGAGCGCGCCGCTGTCGTCCAGCACATCCGGGCCGAACGCCTCGGCGATGTCGTCCAGCACCGGGGACCCCGGCGCCTGGACGTCGCGCACGATCTGGTCAGCGTCGACGACGATCGCACCGTGCTCCCGCAGGCGCCGGGCGATCGTCGACTTCCCGGAGGCGATGCCCCCGGTGAGGGCGATGAGTGGCATGCGTCCATCCTGACACGCGAGATGTGCCACGCCGGCCGCCGACGCCTCAGCGCGACAGCAGCTGCCGCTTCGAGCTGATCACGCCCGTGTCGAATCCGGCCAGGTGCAGTCCGCCGTGGAAGCGGGCGTGCTCGATCTTGATGCAGCGGTCCATGACGACCGACAACCCCGCCGTCTCGGCGATGGCCGCGGCCTCCTCGTTCCAGGAACCCAGCTGCAGCCACAGCGCGCCGGCGCCGATGTCGACGGCCTCCTGCGCGACACCGGGAAGGTCGTCGTGCTTGCGGAACACGTCGACGATGTCGGGCACGACGGGCAGCTCGGCGAGCGAGGCATACGCCGGTCGGCCGAGGATCTCGTCCGCCATCGGATTCACGAAGTACACGTCGTACGGTGAGCTGGACAGCAGGTACGTGGCGACGAAGTACGAGGCGCGCGCCGGATTGCTGGAGGCGCCGACGATCGCGACGGAACGGGATCGACGCAGCAGCGCGAATCGTTCCTGCTGGCCGGGTCCGGCCCAGGAACGACCGGGAGCCACGGCGACGGAGGCGCCGGGCAGCTCGCACGACACGGCCGCCGGCGCACTGACGGGTGGAGTGAACTCGCACGCATCGTTCGTGGTCATCGGGTGGCTCCCGTCGCTGCGGTGAGGGCCTGATCGAGGTCCCAGATGATGTCCTCCGGGTCCTCCAGACCGACGGAGATGCGGATGAGGTCCGCCGGAGCACCCGCTGCGACGAGCTGCTCCGCGGTGAGTTGGCGGTGGGTGGTGGATGCCGGGTGGATGACGAGTGTGCGCGCATCCCCGATGTTGGCGAGGTGCGAGGCGAGCTGCAGGCTCTCGATGAGGGTCTCCCCGGCTGCTCGGCCGTCCTCTGCGGCGACGCCGAACGCGAACACCGACCCCGGACCAAGAGGAAGGTACTTGGCGGCACGCTCGTGATGCGGGTGCGATTCCAACCCCGCCCAGGTGACGTAGGAGATGCGGGGGTCCGATTCCAGCCACTGGGCGACGACGCGCGCGTTCGCGAGATGGGCGTCGATCCGCTGCGGCAGCGTCTCGATGCCCTGCAGCAGGTTGAAGGCCGATTGCGGGCTGAGCGCGGGACCGATGTCGCGCAGCTGCTCCGAGCGCAGCTTGGTGAGGAAGCCGTACTCGCCGAAGTTGTCCCACCACTTGATGCCGCCGTATGAGGCGACGGGTTCCGTCATCTGCGGGAACTTGCCGTTGCCCCAGTCGAACGTGCCCTTCTCGATGATGACGCCGCCGAGGGTGGTGCCGTGGCCGCCGAGGAACTTCGTGACGGAATGGATCACGATGTCCGCTCCGTGCTCGAGCGGACGCGCGAGGTACGGGGTGGCGAGCGTCGCGTCGACGACGAGCGGAAGGCCGGCGTCGTGCGCGACGGCGGCCAACCCCTCGATGTCGGCGATCTCGCCGGAGGGGTTGCCGATCATCTCGACGTAGACGACTTTGGTCTCCGGTCGGATCGCCGCCGCGTAGTCGGCGGGGTCTGTCGACGGGACGAACGTCGTGTCCACTCCGAATCGACGGAGCGTCACGTCGAGTTGAGTGACGGTGCCGCCGTAGAGCTGGGCCGAGGCGACGACGTGGTCTCCGGCGCCGACGAGCGCGGCGAAGGTGATGAACTCGGCGCTCATCCCGGATGCCGTCGCCACGGCCCCGATCCCACCCTCCAGCGATGCGAGCCGCTCTTCGAGGGCAGCGACCGTGGGGTTTCCGATGCGGGAGTAGATGTTGCCGTACTTCTGTAGCGCGAAGAGGTTGCCGGCATCCTTCGCGTCGTCGAAGACGAAGGAGGTCGTCTGATAGATCGGCACGGCGCGCGCACCGGTGGCGGCGTCGGGCGTCCCGCCGGCGTGGAGGGCCCGGGTGCGGAACCCGAAGCGGTGTTCTTCCGTCATGTCTTCCTTCAGTGTGTTTCCTGGCTGGTGCCGAACCGGGTGAGGGCGGTGGCGATGGCCGCCACGGCATCCGGGTTCTGCAGCGATGTGATGTCTCCGAGCGGCTGCGGCGTCCGGCCGGCGCGCCGGTCCTGCTCGGCCTCCCAGAGCTGCGCGAGGAGCCTGCGCATGATCTTTCCCGACCGGGTCTTGGGCAGATCCGGGACGAGGACGATGTGGCGCGGCTTGGCGACCGGTCCGATCTCACGGGCGACGCGATCGCGGAGGGCGGATGCCGTGACCTCTCCGTTTCCGGAGGGGATGACGAAGGCCACCACCGCCTGCCCCGTGAGGGGGTCGGCGACCCCCGCCGTACCCGCCTCCCCGACGCTCGGGTCGGCGACGAGGGCCGATTCGATCTCGATCGTGGACAGGCGGTGACCGGAGACGTTGACCACGTCATCCAGCCGGCCGAGGATCCAGATGTGCCCGTCCTCGTCGCGGGTCGCCCCGTCTCCCGCGACGTAGTACCCACCGAACTCGCCGTGCCCGGCGTAGGTCGACCAGTACGAGTCGCGGTAGCGCTGCGGGTTCCCCCACACGGTGCGGGCCATGCCGGGCCAGGGGCGACGGACGACGAGGGTGCCCGACTGTCCTGCCCGTACCTCGGCACCGTTCTCATCGACGACGGCGACGTCGATCCCCGGCAGTGCGACGGACGCGGAGCCTGGCTTCAGGGTGGTCACGCCGGGCAGCGGGACGATCATCGCCGCCCCTGTCTCCGACTGCCACCACGTGTCGATGATGGGAAGCTCGTCGCGTCCGAAGGTGCGCCGGAACCACACCCACGCCTCCGGGTTGATCGCCTCCCCCACCGTGCCGAGCAGGCGGATACTGGACAGGTCGTGCCCTGAGGGCAGATGCTCGCCGAACCAGGTCATGAAGGTGCGGATGAGCGTCGGGGCCGTGTAGTACACCGTCACGCCGTAGCGCTCGATGATCTCGAGGTGCCGCTCCCGATGAGGACTGTCCGGCGTCCCCTCGTAGATCACCTGGGTGAGACCGTTCGAGAGCGGCCCGTAGATCTCGTAGGTGTGCGCGGTGACCCATGCCAGGTCAGCCGTGCACCAGTGCACGTCGTTGGGTTTCGCGTCGAAGTGCGCCCAGTGCGCCCAGCTCGCGTGCGCGAGGTAGCCGCCGGATGTGTGCACGAGCCCCTTGGGCTTCCCCGTCGTGCCGGACGTGTAGATGATGAACAGCGGATGCTCCGCGGCGAAGGGCTGCGCGGTGTGCTCGGGGCTCGCCGTGTCGACGACATCATGCCACCAGACGTCCCGCCCGTTGGTCCACGGCACGTCCTGGCCTGTTCGTCGCACGACGAGCACATGCTCGAGTGCCGGCAGATCGTGGGCCGCGACGTCGGCGGCGGACTTCACTTCCACCGCGGAACCCCGCCGGTACTGCCCGTCGCTGGTCACCAGCAGCTTGGCG
The DNA here is from genome assembly GCF_014205075.1 of Microbacterium ginsengiterrae. Lineage (NCBI taxonomy): Bacteria > Bacillati > Actinomycetota > Actinomycetes > Micrococcales > Microbacteriaceae > Microbacterium > Microbacterium ginsengiterrae. Next base: position 51,987 of record NZ_JACHMU010000001.1, read on the forward strand.
CCGGTGTCGGTGAGACGGAAGCGTACGGCCTCCGCGGAGAATCCACCGAACACGAGCGAGTGCACCGCGCCGATGCGCGCGCACGCCAGCGCGATGACGATCGTCTCGATGAGGACGGGCAGGTACACGACGACCCGATCGCCTGGAGCGATGCCCAGTGAGGTCAGCGCGTTGGCGGCCTGGGCGACCCGTCGCTGCAGGTCGGCGTAGGTGACCGTCGTGCGGTCGCCGGGCTCGCCTTCGAAGTGCAGGGCGACCTTGCCTCCGCGACCGGCGGCGACATGCCTGTCGACGCAGTTGTATGCGACGTTGAGCGTGCCGCCGTCGAACCAGCGCGCCGCAGGGATCGCGCCGTCGGTCGGCGGCTGCCACTGCATGGCGGTGTGCCACGGGGTCACCCAGTCGAGTCGCCGCGCGGCATCCTCCCAGAACGCGATGGGGTCGGCATCGGCGCGAGCATAGGCGTCTCCGGCGACGTTGGCCTGAGCGAGGAACTCCGGCGACGGCGGGTAGACGCGGTCTTCGATCAGTCGTGCTTCGGGCAGAGCGGTCTCGATCAGGTCCATCGCGTGAGCAGGCGCCTTTCGATGAAGCCGAGGATGGCGTTGGTGATGGTGCCCAGCAGCGCGAGGAGCACGATGGCGAGCAGGATGCGGTCGACGCGACCGTTGGTCTGCGAGTCGTTGAGCATCCACCCGAGCCCCATCGAGGACGCGATGAGCTCTGCCGCGACGAGGAACAGCCACGACTGGGCGAGCGCGAGACGCAGGCCCGACATCACCGAGGGGACGACCGCGGGCAACTGGACCGTGCGGAACAGCGACCACCCGCGGAGGCTGAACGAACGTCCGGCCTCGACGAGGTGCGGGTCCACATGCCGGAGGGCGTCGGCGACGGAGGTGTAGACGGGGAAGAACGCGCCGATCGCGATCAGCGTGATCTTCGACTCCTCCCCGATCTGCATCCACAGGATCAGCAGCGGCACCCAGGCCAGTGACGGCACGGCACGGAGTGCGGCGAGTGTCGGGCTCAAGAGCACGTCACCGAGCTTGGACAGACCCACGATCGCCGCGACCGCGAGGCCGACGAGAGATCCGATCGCGAAGCCGAGCAGGACGCGCTGCACGGAGATCGCGATGTGCGTCCACAGCTGTCCGCGTTCCGCCAGCTCGACGCCCGCAGTGATGACGGACCCCGGGGTGGGGAGTCGGTAGGCCGGCACGAGCCCGGAGGTCGTGGCGATCTGCCAGACGAGGAGGATGACGGCGGGAACGAGGAGCCCGCCGATGACGCGCACTCCCGGGCGGGACCACAGACTGCGCGGGCCGGAGCCCGGCTCGTCCTGCGCGCGTCGCGTTGCCTCGCCCGTGACGCCCTGGGCGACCCGGCTCATCAGCCCTGCACGGCCTTTTGCGCGAAGTCCGGGAAGATGATCTCGGACAGTGCCTTGTCGACGGCGTCCTGCCCGCCCTGCACGTCGCCCGAGTCGACGATCACCGGAGCGATCTTCTCGAGGACCTTCAGTTGCGCGTCGCCGGGGACACCGTCGACGTCGAGGTTAGAGCGCTCCTCGATCACCGTGGTCGCCACCTCGATGTCGATGCCTGAGGCGTCGGCGAGCAGCTGAGCGGTCTCCTCGGGGTTCGCCAGCGCCCACTCGCGAGCCTGCTCGTAGGCATCGACCACGGCCTGGGCGAGATCGGCGTGGTTGTCGATGAAGTCCTCGGTCGCGTTGAGGAAACCGTAGGTGTTGAAGTCGACGTTGCGGTAGACGAGCTGGTCACCGGATTCGACCTCTGCGGCGGCCATGATCGGGTCGAGCCCGGCCCATGCCTCAACGGATCCGCCGTCGAGCGCCGCGCGCCCGTCCGCGTGCTGGAGGTTCTGCACCTCGACGTCGTCGACGCTCAGGCCGCTCTCCTCCAGCGCCTGCAGGAGGAAGAAGTACGGGTCGGTGCCCTTGGTCGCCGCGACCGAGGTCCCGGCGAGATCGGCGACGGTGGTGATGCCGCTGTCCGGCGTCGTGACGATCGCCGACCACTCGGGCTGCGAATAGATGTCGATCACCTTGATGGGCGAACCGTTGGCGCGCGCGAGCAGCGCTGCCGACCCGGCTGTGGAACCGACGTCGACAGACCCGGAGCGCAGCAGCTCGTTCGCCTTGTTGGAGCCGGCGGACTGGACCCACTCGACCGTCACGTCGTCGCCGAGGATGTCGTCGAGGATGCCCTGGTCCTTGATCACCAGGCTCAGTGGGTTGTAGGTCGCCCAGTCGACCGTCACGGTGCTCGCGGACCATTCGCCCGAGGCGGACTCGGATGCCGCGTCGGCGTTCTCTCCCGCGACGCAGCCGGAGGCCACGAGCATCATCGCTCCCGCGATCGCGGTCGCAGGGAGGATTCGTCGGGTGATGAGGCTCATCGGGTCTCCAGAGTGTCGCTGTGATGGGTGTCGACGCCCAGCCCCTCGAGGAGCTCGGCGCGCAGCTTCGCGATACCGCGATCGGCGCGGTCGCGCGGGCGGATGCCGGGAACGCTGATGGTGCGAGCGATCGAGGCGGCATCCGGGTCGGGGTCCACGGCGAGGGAGCGCAGCAGCAGCACCCGGTCCGCGAGGTAGAGGGCCTCCTCGACGTCGTGCGTCACGAGGAGGATGGTCGTTGGCTCTGCGGCGTGGATGTCCAGCAGGAGGTCCTGCATGCGCAGGCGCGTCAGCGCGTCGAGCGCACCGAAGGGCTCGTCGAGCAGCAGAACGCTGGGGTTGCGCGCCAGGGCACGTGCGAGGGAGGCGCGCTGCGCCATGCCGCCCGACACCTCTCGTGGCCGCTGCGCGGCCGCGTGATCCAGCCCGACGAGGCGGAGGAGTTCTCCGACGCGCTCGGCGCGCGCCGTCTTGCCCCTGAGAGATCGCGGGAGGCCGAGCTCGACGTTCTGAGCCAGAGTGCGCCACGGGAGGAGCCGCGGTTCCTGGAATGCGACGGCTGTGCGCTCGTCGGTGTCCGAGACGCCGGAACCGTCGATCGTGATGGCACCGCCGCTCGGGGCGTCCAGTCCCGCGATGAGCCGCAGGAGCGTCGACTTGCCGCACCCGGACGGGCCGACGACGGCGACGATCTCACCGGCGAAGAGGTCGATGTCGAGCTCGCGCAGCACCTGCCGGCGACCGTCGGAGACGGGGAAGTGACGCTCCACGCCTTCCAGGCGCACGGCGGTCGCAGCGCCGGTACGGGCGGTGTTCTCCGTGCGGGGAGGAAGGAGTGCGGTGCTCATTCGTCCATCGTCGCGGAGCGGACGAGATGTGACGAGTCACGCCGTAACGTACCGTCACACGCGCGGAACCTCCGCTGTCTGCGCACGTGCGCGCATACGAAACGGGCCGCCACCCGCGCCGGTGAAGGCGGGGTGACGGCCCGTTCGAGTGGTGTGCTTACGCGTTGCCGCCCGAGAGCTTCTCGCGCAGAGCGGCGAGAGCCTCGTCATCGGCGAGCGTGCCGGCGCCGGTGGAGTCGCTCGTGAACGACTGACCAGCGGCAGCGCCGAAGTCGTCGCCCGCGGCAGCCTCGGCCTCGGCGGCCTTGACGACGGCAGCCTTGTGCGCCTCCCAGCGAGCCTGGGCTGCAGCGTACTCCTGCTCCCATGCCTCGCGCTGAGCGTCGAAGCCTTCCTTCCACGCACCGGTCTCGGGGTCGAAGCCCTCCGGGTACTTGTACTCGCCGTTGTCGTCGTACTCGGCGAGCATGCCGTACAGAGCCGGGTCGAACTCGGTGCCGTTGGGGTCGACCGACTCGTTGGCCTGCTTGAGCGACAGCGAGATGCGACGACGCTCCAGGTCGATGTCGATGACCTTGACGAAGACCTCTTCGCCGACGGAGACGACCTGCTCAGCCAGCTCGACGTGCTTGCTGGAGAGCTCGGAGATGTGCACGAGGCCCTCGATGCCGTCTGCGACGCGGACGAACGCACCGAACGGAACGAGCTTGGTGACCTTGCCCGCAGCGATCTGACCGATCGCGTGGGTGCGGGCGAAGACCTGCCACGGGTCCTCCTGCGTCGCCTTCAGCGACAGGGAGACGCGCTCGCGGTCGAGGTCGACCTCGAGGATCTCGACGGTGACCTCCTGGCCCACCTCGACGACCTCGGAGGCGTGCTCGATGTGCTTCCAGGACAGCTCGGAGACGTGCACGAGGCCGTCAACGCCGCCAAGGTCGACGAACGCACCGAAGTTGACGATCGACGAGACCTGGCCCTTGCGGACCTGGCCCTTGTGCAGGTTGTTGAGGAACGTGGTGCGCGACTCGGACTGCGTCTGCTCGAGGAGAGCACGGCGGCTGAGGACGACGTTGTTGCGGTTCTTGTCCAGCTCGAGGATCTTCGCCTCGATCTCCTGACCCAGGTACGGGGTCAGGTCGCGGACGCGACGCAGCTCGATGAGCGAGGCCGGCAGGAAGCCACGGAGACCGATGTCGACGATGAGGCCACCCTTGACGACCTCGATGACGGTTCCGGTGACGACGCCGTCGTCTTCCTTGATCTTCTCGACGTCTCCCCATGCACGCTCGTACTGGGCGCGCTTCTTGGAGAGGATCAGTCGGCCTTCCTTGTCCTCCTTCTGGAGAACGAGGGCCTCGACCACGTCGCCGACCTTGACGACCTCGTTGGGGTCGACGTCGTGCTTGATGGAAAGTTCGCGGGAGGGGATGACACCCTCGGTCTTGTATCCGACGTCGAGCAGAACCTCATCGCGGTCGATCTTGACGATCGTGCCTTCGATGATGTCGCCGTCGTTGAAGAACTTCAGAGTCTTCTCGACCGCGGCCAGGAAGTCCTCAGCAGATCCGATGTCGTTGATGGCGACCTGCTTGGTGGCCGGGGCGGTCGTTGCGGTAGTCATGTAGTGGGTTGTCCTTGTTGGGTGGTAACTCGGGCTTCTCCGTTCGTTCACGCACGCGTGGACCAGCCGGAGGAGCGAATGGATTTTGATTGGTGAAACTCGGGCGCGCGTGTACGCGTCACGAGTGACACTTCAGATTACCAGAGATCCACCCCGGATGACCATGTGGATAACTGCGCACCGCCGTGGCGGTTCACGTTAGCGTTGGCGCGTGACTTTCCGCCGATCGACGATGAGCCGGGTTCGCGCAGCAGCGCTGCTCGCCGTCGCCGCCGTCGCCGCCGTCGCGCTGAGCGCATGCGGCCCGGCGGCGGAGCCGACGCCCACCCCGACGGCGGCGTTCGCCAGCGAGGAAGAGGCCTTCACCGCGGCCGAGGAGACCTACCGCGCGTACAACGACGCTGGGAACGCGCGCCGGGATGGTCTCGCCACACCTAACCCGCAGGATTTTCTTCTGGGCTCAGCTCTTGAAGGCGACATCGAAGCGCTGAACCAGCTTCGTGAATCGGGCCTGCGACTTGACGGTCGGGTGGAGTTGGAGCTCTTTGACGGCATTAGCGTGTCGCTAACAGAGCACCCACCGCAGGTAGTAGGCCTTGTTTGCCTCGACGCAAGTCAGGCAGTCGTTCGTGATAGTCACGGCGACGACGTCACACCGCCCGAGCGAGCATCGAAAGTGGCTCAGACAGTTACTTTCATTGCAGTCGGGGACGACTTGCTCATAGCCGCTGAAGAGCTCGCGGAAGATCCGCGATGCTGACAGTCAAGATCGGCGCGACTGTCGCCATGAGCCTCGCTGCGACCCTCAGTCCCATCCACATGGTCTCATCGGGTGCCGAATGCGCGAAGGAGCTGGCCCTTCTTGGGCTGTGCGACAACAACACCGGCACGGAGATCATCATCGACGGGTCGCAGGAGACGGGCGGGGACCCCGGCTCCTCCCCCATCGATGTCGGCTGGCAACCGCCGACGGACGACTCGTGGTCCCCGCAGAAGCCATTCGACTTCGACCAGTGCCTGATCGACTGGGACTCCTACATCCACTGCTTCCGCGCATCGGAAGAGGCCGAGGAGAAGATGGAGGAGGATGACGCCCCGGCGATACCGGCCGTGACCATCTCCGATCTCGTCCGCTTCGCACCCGCAGGCTCCGTCATCCACGGCGAGCCGGACGACGTCGGCGTCGTCGGGCTGCCGATGAACTTCGTGGCCGCGGCATCCGTGCACACGGTCGATGCGTCACTCTTCGGATTCCCGATCTCCGTACGGTTCACCCCGTCCGCGTACGACTTCTCCTTCGGCGACGGCACAACGCTCACCGCGTCGTCGGGCGGCGCGACGTGGGAGAGCCTCGGGCAGGCGCAGTTCACACCGACCGACACCGGCCACACCTACACCGAACGCGGCACGTACACGGCCAGGGTCGATGTCCGATACACCGCCGAGGTCGACCTCGGCGTCGGCTGGTTCCCCGTCGACGGTGAAGTCACCGCACCCGGCCCTGCACGGGATATCCGTATCTTCCAGGCCCACACGGCGCTCGTCGCGTACACGTGCGCGCAGGCTCCCACCTCCCCCGGCTGCTGACCGCATGCTCCCGCGGCCGCGTCGGCGGCCTGTGCCAAGCTGAACGCATGAGCGACAAGCTGATGCTGCTGGACACCGCGTCTCTGTACTTCCGCGCCTTCTACGGCATCCCTGACAAGGTGAAGGCAGCGGACGGCACGTCGGTCAACGCGACCCGCGGCCTGCTCGACATCATCGCGAAGCTCGTCAGCCTGTACGACCCCTCGCACATCGTCGCCTGCTGGGACGACGACTGGCGGCCGCAGTGGCGGGTCGACCTCATCCCGAGTTACAAGACGCACCGGGTCGTCGAAGTCGTCTCCACCGGTCCGGACGTCGAGGAGGTGCCCGACCCTCTCGAGGCGCAGCTCCCCCTCATCCGCGAGGCACTCACCACCCTCGGCATCCCGATCATCGGTGCCGCCGAGCACGAGGCGGACGACGTGATCGGCACGCTGGCCACCCGTGCCACCGGGCCCATCGACATCGTCACCGGCGACCGAGACCTCTTCCAGCTCGTCGACGACGACCGCGGCATCCGCGTCGTCTACACCGCACGAGGGATGAGCAACCTCGAGATCGTCACCGATGAGACCGTCGTCGCGAAGTACGGCGTCCTCCCGTCTCAATACGCGGACTTCGCGACCATGCGCGGCGACACCTCGGACGGACTCCCCGGCGTCGCGGGCGTCGGAGAGAAGACGGCCGCCACCCTGCTGAAGGCGCACGGCGACCTCGACGGCATCCGCGCGGCCGCCGCCGCAGGAGAAGGGATGAGCACCGGCGTGCGCGCGAAGATCGCCGCAGCCTCGGACTACCTCGATGTCGCACCGACCGTCGTCGAGGTCGCGCGAGACCTCGACATCGAAGCCCCGACGGTGCCGACCCGCCCGCTCGACCCCGCCATGGCGGACGCGGCACGCGACCTCGCCGCCCGGTGGAACCTCGGCTCGTCGATGGATCGGGCGATCGCGGCGCTCTCCGACTGACCGGCGAGGTCAGCTCGTTCCGGTCAGTCCGCCCACGCCCGAAGCCGCTCCAGGCCCCACGTCGTGACGATCCGCTCCGCAGGAACCCCCGCCTTCTCGGCGCGCTCGGCTCCGTAGTCGAGCAGCGAGAGCTGACCGGGAGCGTGCGCATCCGAGTCGATGGAGAACAGGCAGCCGGCCTCGAGTGCGACGGCGATGAGCTCATCGGGCGGATCCTGCCGCTCGGGGCGAGCGTTGATCTCGACCGCGACACCGTTGTCCGCGCAGGCGTCGAACACCGCGCGGGCGTCGAATTCCGATTCCGGGCGCGTCCCGCGTTCGCCCTGCACAAGACGGCCAGTGCAGTGCCCCAGCACGTTCACGTGCGGCTGGGCCACCGCCGCCAGCATCCGTTTCGTCATGTCGCGGGACTCCATGCGCAGCTTCGAGTGCACGGATGCCACGACCACGTCCAGTTCGGCGAGGAGCTCTGGCTCCTGGTCGAGCGCCCCATCGTCGAGGATGTCCACTTCGATCCCCGTGAGCAGGGTGAGCCCGCGCCCCGATGCGCGACGGACCTCAGGAAGCTGAGCGCGCAGCCGATCCGCCGACAACCCGCGAGCGACCCGCAGCCGCGGGGAATGATCGGTGATCGCAAGGTACTCGTGCCCGAGGGCCCTGGCCGCATCCGCCATCACATCGATCGGCGTCGTGCCGTCCGACCACTCGGTGTGCGCATGCAGGTCGCCCCGCAGCTTCGCGCGCAGAGCCGACGTGCGTTCGGGTTCCACTTCGCCGCGCAGATCCACCAGGTAGTCGGGCACCGCGCCCGCCAGTGCCTGCTGGATGACGGCGAACGTCGACGCTCCGATCCCCTTCGTCTCGCGTAGTCGCGACGGGTCGTTCACGACATCTGCGGGCAGAGCCTTCAGGGTCGCAGCCGCTTGGCGGAACGCCTTGGCGCGGTACCGCGATGCGCGCTCACGCTCGAGAAGTGTGGCGATCTCGAGCAGCGCGTCGATCGGGTCCATGTCAGCTCACGCCGTGGCGAGTTCCTTGGTCGCCGCGATCCAGTCCTCGAGCTTCGCCGCCGCTCTCCCGTCGTCGATCGCAGCCTCTGCGCGCTCGTATCCTTCCTTGAGCCGTTCGAGGATGGGGCGGGTCGCCTGGGTCGCGTCCTTCGAGAGCTCGAACGCCACGATCCCGGCCGCCGCGTTGAGCAGCACGATGTCGCGCACCGCCCCCTTCGTGCCGGTGAGGGTGTCGCGCAGCACTCCGGCGTTGTGATCGGGCGTTCCACCGATCAGGTCGGCGAGATCCGCCGTGGGGATCCCGAGATCCCTCGGATCGAGGTCGTGCTCGTGGACGTCGCCGCGGTAGACCTCCCAGATGCGGCTGTGACCGGTCGTCGTCAATTCGTCCAGACCGTCGTCGCCACGGAACACCAGCGCGGTCGCACCGCGTGTGCGGAAGACACCCGTGATCAGCGGCACGCGCTCCAGCTGTGCGACACCGACCGCGTTCGCCTCGGCTCGGGCCGGATTGCACAGGGGCCCCAGCATGTTGAACACCGTCGGGACGCCGAGCTCGCTGCGGGCGGCGCCGGCGTGCTTGAAGCCGGGATGGAAGGCCGCCGCCCAGGCGAACGTGATGCCCGTGCGGTCGAGGACCGCCGCGACGTCCGCGGGAGAGAGCGAGATCTCGAGGCCGAGCGCCCCGAGCACATCAGAAGAGCCGGACGCGGAACTGGCCGCACGGTTGCCGTGCTTGACCACCGGGATCCCAGTGGCGCCGATGATGATCGCCGCCGTCGTCGACACGTTGACGGTGCCGACGCGGTCGCCGCCGGTGCCGACGATGTCGAGCACGTCCGGCGACACGGGCAGCGGAACGGCGGACTCGAGGATCGCGTCGCGGAATCCGACGATCTCGTCGATCGTCTCCCCCTTGGCGCGCAGGGCGACGAGGAACCCGGCGATCTGCGCGTCGGAGACCTTGCCCTGCATGATCTGCCGCATCGCCCAGGTCGACTCCCACACACTGAGATCGTGCCGCTCCAGCAGCTGCGCGAGAACATCGGGCCAGGTGAGGGAATCCATGATTGCGATCATATCTGCGAGAACAGGTCGGACATTCGGATGCCGGATCGTGCCCCTTCCTTGATTTCCCGTGCATTCACCGGACATTCGCAGTGTTTTCTTAGGGTCTCCTAAGTCTCAGGAAGGCGAATCGGGGGCCCATGGTGCAAGAATCACGCTCGCGGATCGGCCATAATGGAGGGGTGACCACCTCAGCGACCTATGCCCCGGCGGCAAGAACGATCAAGCGCCCGAATCCGGTAGCTGTCGGCACCATCGTGTGGCTCGGCAGCGAAGTGATGTTCTTCGCGGGACTGTTCGCGATCTACTTCACGCTGCGCAGCACGTCCCCCGAGCTCTGGGCGGCCAGCACCGAGCTGCTGAACGTTCCGTTCGCCGCCGTCAACACGGCCATCCTGGTGTTCTCCTCCGTGACCTGCCAGATGGGTGTGTTCGCGGCTGAGGACCTCCAGGCCTACCGCATCAAGAAGGGGCAGCTCAACGGCGCAGGTCGCCGTCGCCTCTTCGGCTGGGGAATGGTCGAGTGGTTCTGGGTCACCTTCGCGCTGGGCGCGATCTTCGTCTCCGGCCAGGTCTGGGAGTACGCCCAGCTGGTCGCCGAGGGAATGCCGATCCAGGCTGACGCCTACGCATCGGCGTTCTACCTCACCACGGGCTTCCACGCCCTCCACGTCACCGGCGGACTCATCGCGTTCCTGCTCGTCATCGGACGCGCGTTCGCAGTGAAGAACTTCGCACACAAGGAGGCGACCTCCTCGATCGTCGTGTCGTACTACTGGCACTTCGTCGACGTCGTCTGGATCGTGCTGTTCTTCGTCATCTACTTCCTGAAATAAGAGCGGAGCTGACCTGCGAAATGGCACGAGAGAAGAAGCGTCGCTCGAACGGACGCCGTAGCCCCCTGGCCGCTGCGGCTCTCATCGGAGCGGGACTCCTGATCACCGGAGGCATCTACGCCGGTGCATCCGCCGCGATGGCGGCGAACGACACCCAGACGACAGCGCAGACGCAGCTGACGGTCGAGGACGGCGAGAAGCTGTTCCAGGCGAACTGCGCGACCTGCCACGGCCTCGACCTCCAGGGCACCGACGCCGGCCCCAGCCTGTACGGCGTGGGCGAGCTCGCGGTCGAGTTCCAGGTCGCGACCGGACGCATGCCGCTGCAGATGCAGGGCCCCCAGGCTCCGCAGAAGCCGGTGCAGTTCACGCAGGACCAGATCGAGGCCATGGCCGCGTACGTCCAGGACAGCGCCCCCGGCCCGAGCTACCCCGCCGCCGAGATCCTCGACGGCGAAGGCGACGTCGCGCACGGCGCCGAGCTGTTCCGCATCAACTGCGCGATGTGCCACAACGTCGCCGCAGCAGGTGGAGCGCTCACCGAGGGCAAGTGGGCACCGCCGCTGACGACCACCAGCGCACTGCACATCTACGCCGCCATGGTCACCGGCCCGCAGAACATGCCCGTGTTCGGCGACATGAACCTGTCCGACGAGGACAAGCGCGACATCATCTCCGCCCTGCTGTTCCAGCAGGAGGAGGTCCAGGTCGGCGGCTTCACGCTCGGATCTCTCGGACCGGTGTCCGAGGGCCTGTTCATCTGGATCTTCGGCATCGGCGCCCTCATCGGCGCAACCGTGTGGATCACGGCGAAGTCCAACTGACGCATATTCACGAAGAGGAACGTACGAGGAGCACCATGGCACACGACGACGACTCACAGGCCCTTGATCGGGCCTACCAGCCCTCCCCCGGGCTGGGTGTCGCAGTCAGCGATCCCGTGCAGAACCCCGGCCTGCCGCCGCACCGAGAGCGGATGACGGACAAGGATCCGAAGGCTGAGAAGCGCGCTGCCCGCACGGTCTACACGCTGTTCTACCTGTCGCTCGCCGGCAGCATCTGGGCCGTCGCGGCGTACATGCTGTTCCCGATCGAAGACGGGTCGCTGGCGGCAGTCCGCAACAACAACCTCTTCATCGGTCTCGGCATCGCCCTGGCGCTGCTGTCGATCGGTGTGGGAGCGATCCACTGGTCCAAGGCGCTCATGAGCGACAAGGAGCACATCGAGCACCGGCACCCGACCCGCGGCAAGGACTCGACTCGCGAAGCCGCCATCCAGGCGTTCGCCGACGCGAACGAGGAGTCCGGTTTCGGTCGCCGTACGATGATCCGCAACTCGCTGATCGCTGCGATCGTGGCATCCATCGTCCCCGGCGTCGCACTGTTCCGCGGCCTCGCGCCGCACAGCACGCCGGACGACCCCACGGCAGGCGACCCGGTCGCTCTCCTCAAGCACACGATGTGGGCTGAGGGACAGCGTCTCGTCCGCGACCCGGACGGCACCCCGATCCGTGCTGCCGACGTCACCCTCGGCTCCGCCTTCCACGTCATCCCCGAGGACCTCGCAAGCCTCTCGCACCACGACGGCTACCTCGAGGAGAAGGCCAAGGCCATCGTCCTCATGATGCGTCTCCGCCCCGAGCAGCTGATCGAGGCCGAGGACCGCAAGGACTGGTCGTACGACGGGATCGTCGCCTATTCCAAGGTGTGCACGCACGTCGGATGCCCTGTCGCCCTGTACGAGCAGCAGACGCACCACCTGCTGTGCCCCTGCCATCAGTCGCAGTTCGACGTGACCGACCACGCCAAGGTCATCTTCGGCCCGGCCGCACGTCCCCTGCCGCAGCTGCCGATCACCGTCGACGCCGAGGGCTACCTCGTCGCACGCAGCGACTTCACCGAGCCTGTCGGCCCGAGCTTCTGGGAGCGCCATTGAGCACCGCAACGCTGTCCAAAGAGGACAAGGACAACAAGGCGCCCCTCGGCGGCCGCTTCGTCGGCGCCGCGTCGAACTACATCGACGAGCGCACCAGCCTGTCGGGCTTCGTCAAGGAGCTCGGACGCAAGATCTTCCCTGACCACTGGTCGTTCATGCTCGGCGAGATCGCTCTGTGGAGCTTCGTCGTCGTGTTCATCTCCGGCTCGTTCCTGACGTTCTTCTTCCAGGCGTCGATGGTCGAGACCCACTACACCGGCGCCTACGCGCCGATGCGTGGAATCGAGATGTCCGCGGCCCTCGAGTCGACCCTGCGCATCTCGTTCGACCTGCGCGGCGGTCTGCTCGTCCGTCAGATCCACCACTGGGCTGCTCTGGTGTTCGTCGCCGGTATCGGTGTGCACATGCTGCGCATCTTCTTCACCGGTGCGTTCCGCAAGCCGCGCGAGCTCAACTGGGTGATCGGCTTCGTGCTCTTCATCCTCGCGATGGCAGAGGGCTTCACCGGCTACTCGCTGCCCGACGATCTGCTCTCCGGCAACGGTCTCCGCATCATCGACGGCATGATCAAGGGCCTCCCCCTCATCGGCACGTGGACCTCGTTCCTGCTCTTCGGCGGCGAGTTCCCCGGAACCGACATCGTCGGACGCCTGTACACGCTGCACATCCTGCTGCTTCCGCTGCTGGTGATCGGCCTCATCGCCGTGCACCTCATGCTGATGATCGTGAACAAGCACACCCAGTTCGCCGGCCCCGGCCGCACGAACGACAACGTCGTCGGCTACCCGATGATGCCGGTCTACATGTCGAAGATGGGCGGATTCCTGTTCATCGTCTTCGGCGCGATCGTCCTCATCGCGACCTTCTTCCAGATCAACCCGGTCTGGAACTACGGTCCGTACGACCCGTCCCCCGTGTCCGCAGGTACCCAGCCCGACTGGTACATCGGCTTCGCGGACGGCGCCCTGCGTCTCGCACCGTCGAACTGGGACATCGTGTTCCTCGACCACACCTGGTCGTTCGGCATCCTGGTCCCGGTGGCCGTGCTCGGTCTGTTCATCGTCCTCGTCGCGATCTACCCCTTCATCGAGGCGTGGATCACCGGCGACAAGCGCGAGCACCACATCGCCGAGCGTCCTCGTAACGCAGCCACCCGCACCGCGATCGGCGTCGCCGGCGTCATCTTCTACGCGGTCATGTGGGCGGCGGCATCCTCCGACCTCATGGCGACGCACTTCCACCTCACGATGGAAGGTGTCATCCACACGCTGCAGGCCCTGCTGTTCCTCGGTCCGATCCTCGGTTACTTCGTGACCAAGCGCATCTGCCTCGCTCTGCAGAAGAAGGACCGCGAGATCGTCCTGCACGGCTACGAGTCGGGACGCATCGTGCGCCTTCCCGGTGGCGAGTTCATCGAGGTCCACCAGCCGGTCGATCAGTACGACCGTTGGAAGCTCATCGACGTCGAGAACTACGAGCCCCTCGTGGTGCGCCCCAACGACAAGGGCCGCATCCCGTGGACGGAGAACCTGCGTTCCTCGCTGTCCCGCTGGTTCTACGAGGACCGCCTCGCTCCCCTGACGCAGGCGGAGGTGGCTGCCGCTGATGCACACCAGCACCACGTCACGGCCGACATGGACGAGGCTGAGGCCGCGGAGATCCAGGGCGCGCACGAGCGTGCCGGGGTCCCCGACGCACCGCTGACGCCGAACCCGGAGACGCACGTCCCCGAAACAGCGAACACCCCCAGCACGGTGCTCGCCACCGAGCCGGCGGAAGATGTCCGCGAGAACCGGACGACAGCCGCCACGGACGACAAGGACGAAGAGGACGGGAAGTAACCCGCTCCTTCCCTGAGGAAGGCCCCGATGCACTCGCATCGGGGCCTTCCTCGTTCTGCGTGCACTCCCCCGGTCATAGTCGGTGGCATACGCGCCGGACGCTCTAGTCTGGGGCCATGATCGATCGCGCAGAGTTCTTCGCCGCCAAGCTGGCGTACGAGACCGACCCCAGCGACCTGTACGCCCGTCAGAAGGCCGGAGAAGCCGTCACCGTCGTCGATGTCCGCTCGGACGAGGCATGGGCGCAGGGACGCGTCGCCGGGGCCGTACACATGCACTACTCGGAGATTCCCACCCGTGCGCCGGCCGAGATCCCTCGCGACGTCGACGTCGTCGTGTACTGCTGGAGTCCTGGATGCAACGCCGGCGCCAAGGCTGCGCTGGAGTTCGCCACGCTCGGCTATCAGGTGCGCGAGATGATCGGCGGCTTCGAGTACTGGGTGCGCGAGGGCTACCCGGTCGAGGACCGCGACGGCGTGCACCGGCGCCCGATCGATCCCCTCACCGGTGTCCCCCGCGTCCGCACACGTGTCTGACGACGGTGCGCCGCAGCACCCTTTCACGATCCGCTCCGCGCCCACGAGCGAGCGAGCGACACACGCTCGTCGGCCACCACGCCCGCCACGGCACGATCGGTTTCGCCCAGGTGATCACGGACGTCGAGAACCCCCATCTGGAACGGTCTCGGTGCTCCCGGCACACGGCAGACACGGACGAGCCGAGGAACGGCCGGCCGATGAGGACCACGGCTGCAGATGACGGCAGAACTCGACTGACCCCGCTCGCGGGAAAGAGAAAGGGCCGCCGGACGAATCCGGCGGCCCTTTCTCAGTTGCAGATCAGCGTGCGAAGTTTCCGCGGTAGTACTCGTAGACCCAGCCCACGATCGCGACGGCGAAGATCGCCACACCGATGGGGAGGAGGAACGTGCCGACGGCCATACCGACGAGGAAGACACCGGCGGATGCCGCGAGGACCAGCGGCCACCAGGACCACGGGCTGAACTCACCGAGCTCGGGATCTCCGTCGTCAATGTCCGAGGTCAAGATGTCCTCGGGCAGCTCGCCACCCTGCGCCTTGTGCGTGCGCTGCAGGTAGACGGCGATCATCGCAGACATGAAGGCGCCGAAGAACAGCGCGACCGTGCCTACCCACTCGACTCGCATCGCTCCGACGAGATCGGGGTACGCGATGATGTGCCAGACGGTGTAGGTGGCGCCGACCAGGGCGAAGAAGACGGCGAGGAGCCACCACAGGATTACGTTCGAACGCATGGCTTACTTGCCCTCTCCGCTCTCAGACGGGGCATCGGACACGGAGACACCGACGGGGTGCTCTGCGGCCTCGGGGTGGTTCAGGTCGAATGCGGGCCGCTCGCTGCGGATGCGCGGGATCGACGTGAAGTTGTGGCGAGGCGGCGGGCAGCTGGTCGCCCACTCGAGCGACGCGCCGTAACCCCACGGGTCGTTGACGGTGACCTTCGGTGCCTTGCGCGCCGTGATCCACACGTTCAGGAAGAACGGCAGCATCGACGCACCGAGGATGACCGCACCGATCGTGGACACCTGGTTGCCCCAGGTCCAGCCGTCCGCTTCCGAGTAGTCGGCGTAGCGACGGACCATGCCGTCGACACCCAGCCAGTGCTGGATGAGGAACGTCATGTGGAAGCCGATGAAGAGCATCCAGAAGTGCACGTAGCCGAGGCGCTCGTTGAGCATGCGGCCGGTCCACTTGGGCCACCAGAAGTAGAACCCGGCGAACATCGCGAACACGACGGTACCGAACACGACGTAGTGGAAGTGCGCCACGACGAAGTACGAGTCGCTGAGGTGGAAGTCGAGCGGAGGCGACGCGAGGATGACACCGGTCAGACCGCCGAAGACGAACGACACGAGGAAGCCGAGCGAGAACACCATCGGGGTCTCGAACGTGACCGAGCCTCGCCAGAGCGTACCGATCCAGTTGAAGATCTTCACACCCGTCGGCACCGCGATCAGCATGGTCATGAGCGCGAAGAACGGCAGCAGCACCGAGCCGGTGACGTACATGTGGTGCGCCCAGACGGCCACGGACAGCGCCGCGATCGCGATGGTCGCGTAGACGAGCGTCTTGTATCCGAAGATCGGCTTGCGGCTGAACACCGGGAAGATCTCGGAGACGATGCCGAAGAACGGCAGCGCGATGATGTAGACCTCGGGGTGTCCGAAGAACCAGAACAGGTGCTGCCAGAGCAGGACACCGCCGTTGGCCGGGTCGTAGACGTGCGCACCGAGGATGCGGTCGGCGGCGGCGGCGAAGATCGCCGCGGCGAGGACCGGGAACGCCATGAGGATCAGAAGGCTCGTGATGAGCGTGTTCCACGAGAAGATCGGCATGCGCCACATCGTCATACCCGGCGCACGCATCGTGATGATCGTGGTGATGAAGTTCACCGCACCGAGGATCGTTCCGAAACCGGACATGCCGAGTCCGACCATCCAGAGGTTTCCGCCGGCACCGGGCGAGAAGGTCGCGTTGGCGAGCGGCTGGTAGGCGAACCATCCGAACGAGGCCGCACCCTGCGGGGTGAGGAATCCGGCGATCGCGATGATGGAGCCGAATCCGAAGAGCCAGAAGGCGAAGGCGTTCAGTCGCGGGAAGGCGACGTCCGGCGCACCGAGCTGAAGGGGCAGGATCGCGTTGGCGAAACCGGCGAACAGCGGGGTCGCGAACATCAGCAGCATGATCGTGCCGTGCATCGTGAACAGCTGGTTGTACTGCTCCTTCGTCGGGACGATCTGCATTCCCGGCGCGAACAACTCGGCGCGGATGACGAGAGCCATCACACCGCCGAGCAGGAAGAAGAGCACGGAGGTGATCAGGTACATGTACCCGATGGTCTTGTGGTCAGTGGACGTGATCCACTTGACGACGATGTTGCCCTTCTGCTCTGTGCGCGAGGAGCTCAGCAGAGCCGCCTGACGAGCGGGGATCGCGGTGGGGCGAGCTCCGGCGTCGTGGCTGGGGGCCTCAGTGGTGGTCGACATGAGGTGTTACTCTCCCTCTTCCTCGGAGTCCGTTCCCGGGGCACCCGTGCCCGGGAAGTTGCCGAGACGGTCATAGGCGTCGGCGATGTCGCCGGTGTTGCCCTCTTCGCGCAGTGCTTCGACGTAGTCGTCGTACTCGTCCTGCTCGACGACCTTCACGTTGAAGAGCATCATCGAGTGGTACTCACCGCAGAGCTCGGCGCACTTTCCGGCGTACTCGCCGACGCGCGTCGGGATGAAGGACCAGGAGTTGTCCTTCCCGATGTACATGTCCTTCTTGTAGAGGAAGTCGATGATCCAGAACGAGTGGATGACATCGCGCGACTGAAGGCTGATGTGCACCTTCTGGTCAACAGGGAGCACCAGCGTGGGGAGCTTCTCCTGGTCGACGTTGCCTTCCGCGTCGGGCTGCGCCTGGATACCCATGGTCCAGACGGCGTCGGACAGGTCGTCGTCCTCGCCGGCGTACATGAAGTCGAAGGCCCACTGCTTGCCGATCGCCGTGATCTCGACGTCTGCTTCATCGCCCCACTGCGTCTCGATCTCCGCCTGATCACGCGCCGTGAAGAAGAAGAAACCGAGGACCAGCACGAGCGGCACAGCCGTGTAGAAGATCTCGATGGGCATGTTGTAGCGCATCTGCACCGGCAGGCCGGTCTGGCCCTTGCGGCGACGGTAGGCGACAGCGGCCCACCCCATCAGCGCCCAGGTGATCACGCCGACGGCGAGAAGGACGATCCACGAGTTGACCCAGAGCGACGCGACACGGTCGGTCTGGTTCGTGGCGGCAGTGCCGTCTTCCACGAAGCCCGGGAGGAATCCGTGGAGCTCTGTGGGAGTGCATCCCGCCAGGGCCACAGCTGCCGCAATTCCCGCAGGAACTGCGACCCAACGAAGGCGGCGTTTCGAGGGCACGATACACCTTTCAAGATCGCGGACAGGGCGTATCCCAGTCTAGGGCAAGCTCACACCTGATTCATGCCAACCACGCAGGTCGGACACGGCTGATGCTCAGTGGAAGCTGTCGCCGCAGGCGCAGCTTCCCGCTGCGTTGGGGTTGTCGATGGTGAAGCCCTGCTCCGAGATCGTGTCCTTGAAATCGATGGCTGCGCCGTCGAGGTAGGGCACGCTCATGTTGTCGACGATGACCTCGACGCCGTCGAAGTCGACGGTCTCGTCACCGTCGAGGTAGCGCTCGTCGAAGTAGAGCTGGTAGATGAGGCCGGAGCATCCGCCCGGCTGCACTGCGACGCGCAGGCGAAGGTCGTCGCGGCCCTCCTGCTCGAGCAGGTTCTTCACCTTGGTGGCGGCGGCCTCAGTGAGGGTGACGCCGTGGGCGGCGGTGGTCTCGGGGGTGGTGATGGTGTCGCTCATGTCGCTCCTTCTCTCACGCCGCGCCGGAACGCAGCTGTCCTCTGGATTCTACCGCCGCAGCCTGCGTACGGGCCCGGATCAGTCGGTGGCGCCGTTCATCCGCGCCAGCATCAACGCCTCCGTCGCGATGGCGTGGCGGAAGGTGTCCAGGTGCAGCGACTCGTTGGGGCTGTGCGCGCGCGAGTGCGGATCCTCCACGCCGGTGACGAGGATCTGCGCCTCGGGGAACTCGCGCACGAGGTCCGCGATGAAGGGGATCGATCCGCCGACGCCGAGGTCGACGGGGTCGACGCCGTAGCCGTCGGCCATCGCGCCGCGCGCGAGCTGCACCGCCCAGCCGCTGGTGTCGACGAGGAATCCGTCGCCGAGGTCGACATCGGAGAACGTCAGCTCCGCGCCGAAGGGGGCGTGGGCGCGCAGATGCTGCTCGAGGGCGGCGTATGCGTCGGCTCCGCTCTGGCCTGGGGCGACGCGCGCGCTGATGACGACGGTCACTTCGGGGAGGAGCGTGTTGGATGCCGCCGCGACACTCGTCGCGTCGATGCCGATGACGGTGACGGCCGGCTTGTTCCAGATGCGGCTGAGGATGCTGTCCCGGCCGACCGGCGTCGTCCCTGGCAGCAGGCCCGCCTCATCGCGGAGCGTCTCTTCGGAGTACTCCGGCGTCGGCGCGTCGCGTTCGGTCAATCCGGCGACGGCGACGGCGCCGTCGCCGTCCCACAGCGTCGAGAGCAGACGGACGGTGGCCATCATGGCGTCGGGAACCGCACCGCCGAACATCCCGGAGTGGGAGGCATGGTCGAGGGTGCGAACCGTGAGCGTGAATCGGGCGTTCCCGCGCAGGGAGACGGTCAGACCGGGAGTCGTCGAATCCCAGTTGCCGGAGTCGGCCACCACGATCGCGTCCGCGCGCAGGGCGTCGGCGTTGTCGGAGAGGAACTGGGCGAACGAGCGAGAGCCGTACTCCTCCTCCCCCTCGATGAACATGGAGATGCCGAGATCGAGGTCGTCGCCCACGGCCTCCCGCACGGCACGCAGAGACGCGATGTGCGTCATGATGCCCGCCTTGTCGTCCGCCGCCCCACGGCCGTACAGGCGTCCGTCGCGCACCGTCGGCTCGAACGGAGGCGTCTCCCACAGTGCGTCGTCTCCCGGGGGCTGCACGTCGTGGTGCGCGTACAGGAGGATCGTCGGCTTGCCGTTGCATGCCGCCCTGGTGGCGAGCACGGCCGGCTGTCCGAACTCGTCCGTCCCCGGCACCGCCGCGCGCAGCACACGCACCTCATCGAAGACGCCGGTGTCCTCGGCGAGCTGAGCGACGCGCTCCGCACTGCGCTGGAGCTGGGACTGGTCGAAAGCGGGCCAGGCCATGCCGGGGATCCGGACCAGGTCGCCGAGATCGGCGAGGGCCTTCGGGATGCCGGTGGCCACCGCCTCGGTGACGGCGGATTCGACGGCGGGGTCTGCGGTGGGCGGCACGGAGGTCATGCGAGTAATCTTAAGGCTTCACCCCGAATCACCATCTGAGGAGACCCGTGGCCGCTACCACCCCATCGACGAACGACGAGTCCGCCGAGACGCCGGTCGTCGGCAAGGGACGGCCAACGCCGAGCCGTGCAGAGCGGGAGGCGGCACGTCGCCGTCCGCTCGTGGCCAACACCAAGGAGGCGAAGGCCGCCGCACGCGCACAGCTCCGTGAGCAGCGCGAGCGCGCGCAGGCCGGGATGGCCGCGGGAGAGGACAAGTACCTTCCCGCGCGGGACAAGGGTCCTCAGCGGCGGTGGGTGCGCGACTACGTCGACGCCGGCTGGCACGTCTCCGAGTGGGTCATGGCCCTCATGGTCGTCGTCATCCTCGTGTCACTTGTGCCGAACGCGATGTTCTCGTTCTATGCGTTCATCGGACTCTGGGGGTTCATCCTCGTCGCCGTGCTCGACATGATCCTGCTCGCCGGCCGCGTGAAGCGGAAGGCCGCCGCGAAGTTCGGCAAGGAGCGCATGGAGAAGGGTCTCGGCTGGTACGCCGCTATGCGTTCGCTGCAGATGCGCTTCATGCGTCTGCCGAAGCCGCAGGTCAAGCGCGGGCAGTACCCGGCCTGACCGTCCGCCCTCCGGGGCTCAGCGACGCCGAAGACCGCGGTCGATCTGGCGCGCCCACAGCGGCCCGCGGTACAGGAACGCGGTGTACCCCTGGACGAGCGTGGCTCCGGCATCCAGACGTTCCTGAACGTCCTTCGCTGTCTCCACTCCCCCGACGGAGATCACGCAGAAATCGGCCGGCACGGCCTCTCGCACGACCTTGAGGACCTCCATCGACCGCTCACGCAGCGGCGCACCGGAGAGCCCACCGGCGCCGGCGGCCTCCACCGTCGCGGCATCCGTCTGCAGGCCGTCTCTGCTGATCGTCGTGTTGTGCGCGATGATCCCGTCCAGGCCTTCGGCGACCGCCAACTGTGCGATGGCCGTGATCTCCTCATCCGGCAGGTCGGGGGCGATCTTGACGAGCAGCGGCGTGGCACCGGCAGCGGTCTTGACGGCGCGCAGCAGCGGAGCAAGGGTCCCGACGGCCTGCAGACCGCGGAGCCCCGGAGTGTTCGGGGACGAGACGTTCACCGCGAGGTAGTCGGCGAGCGGTGCCAGCGTCGTGGCGCTCGCGACGTAATCGGCTGTCGCGTCCTCGACGGCGACGACCCGGCTCTTGCCGATGTTCACGCCGATGACGGTCTTCGGCCGCCGCCGCCGCCGCAGGGAGGCGAGGCGCTTGGCTGCAGCATCCGCTCCGGCGTTGTTGAAGCCCATGCGGTTGATGACGGCGCGATCGGCCACGAGACGGAACAGGCGCGGCTTGGGATTGCCCTCCTGCGGCACCGCGGTGACGGTGCCGACCTCGACGTGGCCGAAGCCGAGCGCTGCGAGGCCGCGGACGCCGACGGCGTTCTTGTCGAAGCCTGCCGCGACGCCGAACGGCGTGTCGAAGGTGAGGCCGAGGGCGTTGACCTGTCGATCCGCCCGCGGTGCGCACAGCGCTCGCGTCACCCAGGCGAACGGCGGCACACCGAGGACTCGGATGACCGCCATGCCGGCGTGGTGCGCGAACTCAGGATCGAAGCGCGACAGGACGGCGCGGAAGAGGAAGGGATACATCCCTGCCAGATTACCGCTCGGCCGGTGCCGTCTCCGACTCGGCGTGGTCGGCCCGCAGGTCCGTGATCGCGCTCTCGAAGTCCTCCAGCGAGTCGAACGCCTGGTAGACGCTCGCGAAGCGCAGGTAGGCGACCTCGTCGAGCTCGCGCAGCGGTCCGAGGATAGCCAGGCCGATCTCATTGGCATCGAGCTGCGAGACGCCGGTCTGCCGCACGGCCTCCTCGACGCGTTGGGCGAGGATCGCGAGGTCGGCCTCGGTGACCGGACGCCCCTGACAGGCCTTGCGAACGCCCGCGATCACCTTCTCGCGACTGAACGGCTCCATCACTCCGGAACGCTTGATCACGTTGAGGCTGGCGGTCTCGGTGGTGGTGAACCGTCCGCCGCACTCGGGACACTGCCGGCGACGGCGGATCGAGAGCCCGTCGTCGCTGGTGCGGGAGTCGATCACACGGGAATCGGGGTGACGGCAGAACGGGCAGTGCATGGTGTTAGAGCGTAGCCGTTCCCTGAGCGTCTTCCTGGAAGCGCGCCTCGACGGCCTCTCCGTGCGCGGGGAGGACCTCCACGTTCGACAGCGCCACGATCCCTTCCCTGACCGCAGCAAGGGCCGCGTGGTCGTACGAGATCACCTGCTGGGGCCTCAGGTACGTGTAGGCGCCGAGCCCCGGTGCGTAACGGGCCTGCCCGCCGGTGGGCAGCACGTGGTTACTGCCCGCCATGTAGTCGCCGAGGCTCACGGGGGTCTGCTCACCGACGAAGATCGCGCCGGCACTGGTGAAGGCGGCCGCCGCCTCCTGCGCGTCCTCGAGGTGCAGTTCGAGGTGCTCCGGCGCGTAGGCGTTGCTGAACGCCGCCGCCATCGCACGGTCGTCGACGAGGACGATCGCCGACTGCGGACCGGACAGGGCGACGCCGATGCGCTCACGGTGCAGGGACGTCTCCGCGCGGGCGGAGACCTCGACCGCGACACGCTGAGCGAGATCGGCATCGTCGGTGACGAGGACTGCGGAGGCCTGTTCGTCGTGCTCGGCCTGGCTGACGAGATCGGCGGCGACGAGACGCGCATTCGCAGAGGAGTCGGCGACGATGAGGATCTCGGTCGCTCCGGCCTCGGAGTCGGTCCCGACCACGCCGGCGACAGCACGCTTGGCGGATGCGACATAGTTGTTCCCCGGACCGGAGATGACATCCACCGGGTCGAGGTCCAGATCCGACACACCCCAGGCGAAGGCGCCGATCGCGCCGGCTCCACCCATGGCGTAGATCTCGGTGATGCCGAGCAGTCCGGCCGCCGCGAGGATGACCGGGTGGACCCGGCCGCCCTGGTCGGCCTGCGGAGGCGAGGCGAGGGCGATCTCGGTGACTCCGGCCACCTGCGCCGGGACGACGTTCATGATCACGCTCGACGGATACACCGCCTTGCCGCCGGGGATGTACACCCCGACACGGTTCACCGGCTGCCAGCGCTGCGTGATGAGCGCCCCGTCTCCGATCTGCGTGACACGGGTCTCAGGGACCTGGGCGGCCGAGGCCTGACGGACGCGACGGATCGCCTCCTCGAGTGCCGTCCGGATCTGCGGGGTGAGCGCGGCGAGGGCCTCGGCGATGTGCGCCTCGGGCACCCGGATGTCGTGACCGGTGACGCGGTCGAATCTCTCGGCCTGGTCGCGCAGCGCCGCTTCTCCCCCGGTGCGCACGTCGTCGACGATGCGGGCGGCGGTCTCCAGGGCCTCGGCCCGTGCCTGTGCGGCGCGGGGTACGGCGGCGAGCATGTCCGCCGGCGAGAGCCGTCGCCCTCGCAGATCGATCGTGCGCATTTCAGCCTCTCGTGAGGTCGGCGATGTCGTGCAGGTATCCGATGCGCCCGTCGTCGTGGCGCACCACGTAGGCACCCCCGCGGTCCTCGAGCACGAGAGCCCATGCGTCGGGGCCGATCCGGAACAGCGGTGCTCCCTGCTCGTCGAAGACGTCTCTCTCGGTCGGAGCCAACACCCAGAACGGCTGCGCCGCGGCATCCTGCGGAGTGCGGGCGTACCCGGGGACGTAGTCCTCGTCGAGCTCGGGCGCCGTTCCCAGCGCCCCGTCCGAGGCGTGCGACGTCAGCGGCACGCTGTCGCCGAGCCCGAGCTGCTCGATCGTCTCGTGAGTCGTGTCGTCCACCGCGGTCTCATCGCGGGGCTCATCGACGATGACCTCGGTCACGTGGGTCTCGTCGGAAGCGACGGGTGCCGTCGCGGCCGGGGCCGTGGACTCCTCGCGCGGCGCCTGCGGGCGGGCGATGACAGGGCGGACGGGATTCGCGTTGCGGTGCGCCAGCGTCACCAGACGGCCGCGGAAGTCCTCGCGCAGACCAGGGATGAACGGCGCGAACACCGAGAGCACGACGAGCACGAGAAGGGTCACGAGCTGGACCCACGGCACCCACACGAGCCCGGCCGCGCCGGCCAGCGACGTCGCGATGAGGAACGACCACACCGTCTGCACCCACCACAGCGCTGCGACCGAGAAAGCGACGGACGCGAACTGGTCGATGCCGAGGGACCCGAACCGGCGGATGCCGTCAGGCGAGAAACGACGCAGGACGAGGAGGAAGACCGCCAGCGTCGGGAGCCCGAGCGGGAGGAGCCAGGACACGCCCTGCACCCACAGCGACGGCGCCCACCCGACCGGGAAGAAGGAGGTGACGAACATGACCACCCACGCCGCGACGATGAGCAGTTCGCGAAGTGTCATCCCGGCGATTCCGTGCTGCGGAGCGACCTCTTCGACGTAGAGCACGCCCTCGTCTTCGGAAAAGAGTTCTTCTGGTGCGTCCGTACTCATGGGTCCCTAGCCTACCCGAGGCAGCTCGGGCCGAGCAGAGACTTGAGGTCGCCGAAGAGGTCGGCGGAGACCTTCACCGGCATGGGAACGTCGAAGACCTTCGCGGTCTGCCCGCGATGCACGCGCAGCACCACTTCGGTGTCGCCGCTGTGCCGCCGGAGCACCTCGGCGAGCTCGTGCATCACCTTCTCCGTCGCGCGCTGCTCCGCCAGGACCAACGACAGGGGACCTGCCGCGTCGAAGGATCCGACATCCGGCGTGAAGGCCGACTGCGCATGAAGGTTCAGTCCGTCGTCCCGCCGGGAGACGCGGCCGCGCACGGCGAGGATGGCGTCCTGTTGCAGGGTGTGCTGGTACTCGGTGTACGTTTTGCCCATGAACATGACGGTCACCTCGCCGTTGAAGTCCTCGACGGTGATCATGCCGTACGGATTGCCGCTGGCCTTGGCGACGCGATGCTGGACGCTCGTGACGAGGCCCGCCACGGTCACCTGGTCACCGTCCTGCAGGTCCTCCGAGGCGAGGAGGTTGTGGATGGAGATGGACGCGTGCTTCGCGAGCGGCACTTCGAGCCCCGCGAGGGGGTGATCCGAGACGTACAGTCCGAGCATCTCGCGTTCGAACGCGAGCTTGTCCTTCTTGGTCCATTCCGGACGCTCCGGCACCTTGGCCGGCGGAGCCTCCTCCTGCTCGTCGTACAGGCTGTCGAAGTCGAATCCGATGGCCCCCTGGGCCTCGTTGCGCTTCTGATCGACGGCCGCCTCGACGGCGTCCTCGTGGATCTCCACCAGAGCGCGACGCGTGTTCCCCATCGAGTCGAACGCCCCGGCCTTGATCAGCGACTCGACCGTCCGTTTGTTCGAGACGTGGAGCGGGACCTTCTTGAGGAAGTCGTGGAAGGAGGAGAAGCCCTCCTTCTCCCTCGCCTGGATGATGCCGTCGACGACGTTGCTGCCGACGTTGCGGACGGCACCGAGGCCGAAACGGATGTCATCGCCCACAGCGGCGAAGTAGTTGATGGATTCGCCGACATCGGGCGGGAGCACCTTGATGCCCATGCGGCGGCACTCGTTCAGGTAGAGCGCCATCTTGTCCTTGGAGTCGCCGACGCTCGTCAGCAGGGCCGCCATGTACTCGGCCGGATAGTGCGCCTTGAGATAGGCGGTCCAATAGGAAACGACGCCGTACGCCGCGGAGTGCGCTTTGTTGAAGGCGTAGTCGGAGAACGGCAGGAGGATGTCCCAGAGGGCCTTGACCGCGCCCTCTCCGTATCCGCGCTCCTTCATTCCGGCGGAGAAGCCCGCATACTGCTTGTCGAGCTCGGACTTCTTCTTCTTTCCCATCGCCCGGCGCAGGATGTCTGCCTGGCCGAGACTGAAGCCGGCGACCTTCTGCGCGATGGCCATCACCTGCTCCTGGTAGATGATCAGACCGTAGGACTCCTCGAGGATGTCCTTCAGCGGCTCCTCGAGTTCGGGGTGGATCGGCGTGATCGGCTGCAGACCGTTCTTGCGCAGCGCGTAGTTGGTGTGGGAGTTCGCTCCCATGGGCCCCGGTCGGTACAGCGCGATGAGGGCCGAGATGTCGCCGAAGTTGTCCGGCTTCATCAGACGCATGAGCGATCGCATCGGACCGCCGTCGAGCTGGAAGACCCCGAGCGAGTCTCCGCGCGAGAGCAGGTCGTATGCGGCACGGTCGTCGAGTGCGAGATGCTCGAGATCGAGCTCCTCGCCGCGGTTCGTCCGGATGTTGTCGAGTGCGTCGGAGATGATCGTGAGGTTGCGCAACCCCAGGAAGTCCATCTTGATGAGCCCGAGCGCCTCGCACGACGGGTAGTCGAACTGCGTGACGATCTGCCCGTCCTGCTCGCGGCGCATGATCGGGATGATGTCGAGCAGCGGCTCGGAGGACATGATCACACCGGCGGCGTGGACACCCCACTGACGCTTCAGCCCCTCGAGCCCGAGCGCACGGTCGAAGACCGTCTTCGCCTCGGGGTCGGTCTCGATGAGCGCGCGGAACTCGCTGGCCTCCTTGTAGCGCGGGTGCGCCGAGTCGAACATGCCGTCGAGAGGCATGTCCTTGCCCATGACGGGCGGCGGCATCGCCTTGGTGAGCCGCTCCCCCATGCTGAACGGGAATCCGAGCACCCGGCCGGCGTCCTTCAGTGCCTGCTTCGACTTGATCGTCCCGTACGTGACGATCTGCGCGACGCGCTCGGAGCCGTACTTCTCGGTGACGTAGTCGATGACCTCGCCGCGGCGACGGTCATCGAAGTCGACGTCGAAGTCGGGCATCGACACGCGGTCCGGGTTGAGGAATCGCTCGAAGATCAGGCCGTGCTCGAGGGGGTCGAGGTCGGTGATCCTCATGGCGTACGCGACCATGGAGCCCGCACCGGATCCACGACCGGGACCGACGCGGATGCCGTTGTCCTTCGCCCAGTTGATGAAGTCGGCGACGACGAGGAAGTAGCCGGGGAACCCCATCTGCAGGATGATGCCGGTCTCGTACTCGGCCTGCTTGCGGACCTTGTCGGGGATGCCGTTCGGATAGCGGTAGTGCAGGCCGGCCTCGACCTCCTTGACCAGCCAGCTGTCCTCGGTCTCACCGTCGGGGACGGGGAATCGCGGCATGTAGTTCGCCGCAGTGTTGAACTCGACCTCGCAGCGCTCGGCGATGAGGAGCGTGTTGTCGCACGCCTCGGGATGGTCGCGGAAGAGCTGACGCATCTCCTGCGCCGTCTTGATGTAGTACCCGTCGCCGTCGAACTTGAACCGGTTCGGGTCGTCCATCGTCGAGCCGGACTGCACGCACAGCAGCGCCGCGTGCGCGTCGGCCTCGTGCTGGTGCGTGTAGTGCGAGTCGTTCGTCGCGACGAGCGGGATGTTCAGGTCCTTCGAGATCTTCAGGAGATCGGAGATCACGCGGCGCTCGATGGACAGCCCGTGATCCATGATCTCGGCGAAGTAGTTCTCCTTGCCGAAGATGTCCTGGAACTCCGCCGCGGCGGCTCGCGCGGCGTCGTACTGCCCCAGTCGCAGGCGGGTCTGGATCTCGCCCGACGGGCAGCCGGTGGTGGCGATCAGGCCCTTGCTGTAGTTCTGCAGCAGCTCGCGGTCCATTCGGGGCTTGAAGTAGTACCCCTCGAGGCTCGACAGCGAGCTGAGCCGGAACAGGTTGTGCATGCCCTCGGTGCTCTGGCTCCACATCGTCGTGTGGGTGTACGCGCCGGAACCCGACACGTCGTCGCTCTTCTGATCCGGCGATCCCCACGCCACGCGGGACTTGTCGCTGCGGTGCGTCCCCGGCGTCACATACGCCTCGAGACCGATGATCGGTTTGACGCCCGCGTTACGGGCGGCGTTGTAGAACTCGAATGCCGCGAAGGTGTTGCCGTGGTCTGTCACGGCGATGGCCGGCATGCCGTAATCGGCGGCCGCCTGGGTCATCGCGTTGATCTTCGCGGCACCGTCCAACATCGAGTATTCGCTGTGCACGTGCAGGTGTACGAAGGAGTCGGATGCCACGTCTTCGAGTCTACGTCGGGCTTCCGACGCGGGCCTCCGGCGTCACCGCAGATCGAGCCGCATGAGCACCCTCGGGAACCCGTCGAGGACGGAATCGGTCTCGGACGCCTGCGTGAATCCGGCCTTCTCGAACAGCGCCTTCGTGCCGACGTACATCATGGTGAGGTCGACCTTCTCGCCGCGGTTGTCCACCGGGTACGAGTGTCGCGACGTCGTCGAAGACCGTCGCAGGGCGCACCTGGATGCTCATGCCGAAAGTGTGGCCGACACCCCCGACATCCGCCACCACCGCTCAGGGGAGGACGATGTTCTGGTCGGTGTTCGAATAGGAGATGGAGTCGGCGGTGCTGCCGATCAGCCCCATCGTCACATCCACCAGACCGGGCTCGATCTCGTCGAGCGACGGTGGTGTGTCGGTTCCGAGCGTGAGGGGCTCGCCGCCCATGACGGATGCCGAAACCGATCCGAGGTACACCGAGACGCTCCCCTCCAGCGACATCGTGTCGGCGGTGGTGACCAGTCCTGGTTCCTCATGCGGCCGCACCGAGAGGGAGAAACCGGCGATCGTGATCGAATCCGCACTGATCTTCAGCGCACGCACGTCGCTGCCGTCCACCGTGGGGACGCGCACGATGCTGATGCCGCGGAGTCCGGAGAACGACAGCCCCTGGGAGCGCATCGATGCAGGGGTGCCGGTGAAGACCGGCGCGGCATCGTCGACCTGCGCCTCGACGGACTCGGTCTCCGCGGGGTCGACCGGTTGCTCCGATTCGTCGCCGTCCTGCGCACCGGGCTCGTCCTCCGGCGCAGCCTCTTCGTCGGGCGCGGACCCGTCGTCCGGGTCCGACGTCTCAGGTGCCGGAGACTGGCCGTCGTCCGGCGCCGGCGTCTGTTCCGGGGTGGGGTCCGGCTTCGGGCACAGGAACGACAGGAAGGAGTCGCAGAACCCGGCTGGACGCGGCGCAGGCGCCGCACCAACGACGAGCGGGGCAGCGACGAGCACGGCGGCGATGACCGCGACGGGACGAAGACGACGGAGGGTCACACGCTCTCCCCTGTAGACGTCTCCCGTCGCGCCCGTGGCGTCGACGACGCGCGTTCCCTCGCCGCGGCCTTCGCCGCCGGCGTCATCCAGGCCACGACGAGCACTCCTCCGATGCTTGCGAGGATCGTGCCGAACAGGAACCCTCCGAGGTTGACGCCGACGAGCGCGTAGAGCCCGACGGCGAGAGACAGCACGCCGTAGAACACGTGGTGCGCGGGCATGGTGATCGCGAGAACACCCAGCAGCACGAGCGCGATCGGGATGATCGTCGCCTGCAGCCCCTCGATGCCGAGCTGCACGTGCAGGTGGCCGAGGTCCATCTGACCGGAGAAGAACATCTCGACTCCCGACACGGCGACGAGGAGCCCGCCGATGAACGGCCGCTCACGGCGCCACCCTGAGAAACGTCCGCGCGTGCCGCGAGCGGCACGACGAGCGGCGGGCGCCTGCGCGCTGCGGGTCAGAAGCACGGAGTCGATCCGTCTGTGAGCTCGAGTGTCATCCCGGTGAGCGTGAACACCGAGGCCTGCGTACTCCATGCGGTCTGCTGCAGGTTGGCGATGGAGACCGTGTCCGCGTCCTGAGCGAAGTCACCGCCGCTGCCCTTGGCCTCCGTCTGCACCGTGGACGCATCGACGCCGATTCGGATGTTGCCGAACGATGCATCGCCCTGCAGCCCCGTCATCCCGATCTGCAGGTCGGAGGCGCTCGCAGGGTTGCCGCCCCCACCTGCTTTGATCAGCACACCGACGGTGCCGAGCGGGGTCTCGGTGATCACTGACTGGCAGAGATCGTCGAGGGTCGCGCTCTTGATGTTCGCGATCGCGACGGTGTGCTCACCGCCCTCGGAGTCGGTCGCGACCCCCGCGTACTGCGAGAATCCCGTGCCCTCGAGCTGACTCGCCGAGATCTGGAACTGGCTGCCCGACACCGCGAACGAGACGGGCACAGCGCCCTGGGCGACTCCTCCGAGCAGCAGGGCGGCGACGGCACCGACCGGTACCGCGGCGAGCGTGACCCGGCCGGCATGGGTCTCCGTCAGTGATGGGAACTTCATCGATCCTCCTCATTCGCCGTCTTCGGCGGCGGCGCGTGTTCGAGCATAACTGTCATTGACTCAGAGTCAACAGGCGAGCCGCATGTCACGCATCGCTAGGCTGACGTCATGCCAGAGGAACGCCGCAGCCGTCTGACGCCCGACGACCGGCGGACTCAATTGCTCGCTCTCGGGGTGAACTTCCTCGCCGACCACTCGCTCGACGCGCTCTCGATGGACGAACTCGCCCGTCGCGCCGGGGTGTCCAGAGCCCTGATCTTCCACTACTTCGAGTCGAAGCAGGGGATGCAACGCGCCGTGGTCACGACCGCCCGCGACAGCCTCCAGCACGCGACCCAGCCCCGCCCCGAGCTCCCACCGCGGGAACGGATCGACGACACTCTTCGTCGATTCGCCGGGTTCGTGCGCGAACACCGGGGGACGTTCCTGTCGCTGGTGCGCGGCACGGCCAGCGGCGATCCCACGGTCCGATCCCTCGTGGACGAATCGCGCGAGTTCAATGCGGAGCAGCTGAGGACCGCGTTCATCGAGCTCGGAGTGCCGGACACGCGCGCCGTCCGTCTCGCCCTGCGCGCGTGGGTGTCCTTCGCCGAGGAGGTCTTCGTGAGCCTGGCCGTCGATGACCTCGCCGATGACACCGCACTGGTCGACTTCCTCGTGCGGGCGCTCGACGGAGCGGTGGCGGCCGCGACGGAGAGCCCGATCTGACGCCCTGTCAGTCCCCTCGGAGGATCTCCAGCGCGTGGACGAAGTCCGCCGGGTACGGAGACTCGAACTGCACCCACTGCCCTGTGCCGGGGTGGGTGAAGGCGAGCTTATGCGCGTGCAGCCACTGCCGCGTGAGCCCGAGCCGTGCGGACATCGTCGGATCTGCCCCGTAGAGCGGGTCGCCGACGCACGGATGACGATGCGCGGCCATGTGCACGCGGATCTGGTGGGTGCGACCGGTCTCGAGATGGATCTCGAGGAGCGACGCGCCGGGGAAGGCCTCGAGGGTCTCGTAGTGGGTCACCGACGGCTTGCCGTCCGGTACGACGGCGAACTTCCAGGAGTGGTTCGGATGCCGTCCGATGGGCGCGTCGATCGTGCCGACCAACGGATCGGGATGCCCCTGCACGACGGCGTGGTAGATCTTCTCGACCGTGCGCTCCTTGAAGGCGCGTTTGAGCGCGGTGTACGCCGACTCGGTCTTCGCGACCACCATCAGCCCGCTGGTTCCCACGTCCAGCCGGTGCACGATCCCCGCGCGTTCGGCGGCACCACTCGTCGCGACGCGGAAACCCGCGCCGGCGAGTGCCCCCAGCACGGTGGGGCCGTCCCAGCCCACCGACGGGTGAGCGGCGACGCCGGTCGGCTTGTCGATCACGACGATGTCGTCGTCGTCGTAGACGATCCCCAGCTCAGGGACCTCCACCGGCACGATCGTCGGCTCCTGCCTCGGACGCCACTCGACCTCGAGCCATCCCCCGCCGTGCAGACGGTCGGACTTCGTCAGTGTGACACCGTCCAGCCGGACGCCGCCTTCTGCGATGACCTCAGCGGCGAACGTGCGGGAGAAGCCGAGCATCTTCGCCAGCGCGGCGTCGACTCGTGCTCCCTCGAGCCCATCAGGCACGGGAAGAGATCGCGACTCCACTCTCAGGCGTCCTTCTCGACGATCTCGGGCTCGGCGACGGATTCGGGCGCTTCCTGGTGATCCTTCTCACGCGTGCCGTCGAATCGGATGCCGAGGACGACGAGGATCGCGACGGTGATCATCCCGCACACGATGAAGATGTCGGCGACGTTGAAGATCGCCGGCATCATCCACGGCATCGAGATCATGTCGACGACATGGCCGACGGCGAACCCCGGTTCCCGGAAGAGCCGGTCCGTCAGGTTGCCCAGCACGCCGCCGAGGAGGCACCCGAGCACGACGGCCCAGAGTCGCGACCGGACGTCGAACGCCTTCCAGACGATGATCGCGGCCACGACGGTCAGAGCGATCGTGAAGATCCAGGTCACCTCGCTGCCGAGCGAGAAGGCCGCACCCGAATTGCGGATGTAGTACAGCTGCAGGAAGTCGCCGAGAACGGGGACGACCTCGTGGAGCGGGAGATGCTCGATCGTGAGGTACTTCACGAACTGATCGGCGGCCAGCACCAGCATCGCGAGAACCGCGACGGTGATGCCGGCCGCCGACCGACGAAATGGGCGACGAGCCGTCAAAGAGATGCCTTACAGCCCGATCGCGGAGACCGGCGTCGAGTCAGTCGATGCCGACTTCTCGTCGAGCTCGCGGAGCTGGCCCTCGATGTAGCCGCGCAGCTGCGTGCGGTAGTCGCGCTCGAAGTTGCGCAGCTCGGTGATGCGCGCTTCCAGCGTGTTGCGCTCGCGCTCGAGGCGAGCGGACTCCTCGCGCTGCTTGGCCTGGGACTCGGTGCGGATGCGCTCGACCTCGGCCTCGGCGTCGGCGATGAGCTGGTTCTTCTTCGCCTCACCCTCGGCGACGTGCTCGTCGTGCAGACGCTGCGCGAGCTCGATGATCCCGGCGGTCGCCGTGGTGGATCCGGAGGCCTCAGCAGCAGGAGCGGCCGGCGCAGGCGCGGCGGCGACAGGAACCGGCACCTCGTCGACGACGGCGGGCTCTTCGGCGGTGTCCGTCGACGCGGGCTTCTCACCGGACTCGTACGCAGCCAGCTTGGCCTTCAGCTCGGCGTTCTCCTCGAGCGCCTTTCGCCACTCCACGACGATCTCGTCGAGGAAGTCATCGACCTCGTCCGGGTCGAAGCCGTCCTTGAAACGGACGTGCTGAAACTGCTTGGTGACGACGTCATCCGGGGTCAGTGCCATTGTCTCGGCTCCTCTTTCGATGAGTTGTGCTGCCAGTGTCTGACACGTGGCGGGTAATGATTCGGCGCGTACCCGGGGCGCACGCCTCGTGCAAGCATAGCCCCGATCAGATGAACCCTCGCACGATGGACATGAGGATCAGTACTGCGAGCATCGTGAACGTGAAACCGAAATCCAACGACAGCGTGCCCAGGCGCAGAGGAGGAATGAAGCGTCGGAACAGGCGGATCGGCGGGTCGGTGACCGTGTAGACGACCTCCGCGGCGATCAGACCGGCGCCCTTCGGACGCCACTCACGATTGAACAGCGGGATGTAATCGAGGATCAGTCGCGCGAACAGCACGAAGATGTAGATCAGCAGGACCAGATGGACGATCGATGCGATCCAGGAGACCACTGCACCCACGGGTCAGGACTGATCGAAGCCCGCGGACTCCGGGTCCGCGTGCGCGATGCCGCCGTGTCCGGACACCGCGATGTTCTCGGGCGAGAGCAGGAAGACCTTGCTCGTGACACGCTCGATACGGCCGTACAGACCCAGGGACAGGCCGCTGGCGAAGTCGATGAGACGACGGGCGTCCGCGTCCGACATCTGCGAGAGGTTGATGATGACCGGCACACCCTCGCGGAAGCTCTCCGCGATCAGCTGTGCGTCGCGGTACTGCTTCGGGTGGACGGTGAGGATCTCGTTGACCGAACCCGCTGACGGCTGCCGGACGGCGACGGGGCGACGCAGCGGAGTCACCGGCGCGGGTGCAGCCTCCTCCTGATCGCGCTCGCGATCGCGCTCGCGCTGGGCCCGTGCGGGCGCCGGGGCGACCTGCTCTTCGTAGCCCTCTTCTTCGTCAGCGAGACCCAGATACACCATGGTCTTCTTCAGCGGGTTTCCCATCGTGTCCTCCGTGTTCGACATGGGCTGGTCTGTTTCGAGGTTAACCCCGGTCAGGGCGGGGTCCCGTGATTGCGGAGCCGATCCGCAGGTGTGTCGCGCCTGCGGCGATGGCGTCGGCGAAGTCGCCGGTCATCCCGGCCGACATCCAGGTCGCTCCCGGCTCGAGGGCTCGGATCTCTGCGCCGATGCGGTGGAGACGCTCGAAGGCCGGACGGGGCTCCTCACCGAGAGGTGCGACCCCCATGATCCCCCGCAGCCGAAGGGACGGCAGCCCGAGGATGTGCTCGACGAGGTGGGACACCTCTGAAGGCTCAGCACCACCGCGCCCCTGGTCGTCCGTGAGGTTCACCTGCACGAGGACGTCCAGCCGAGCGTCCGGTTCCGCCACCCGATGCAGCGCATCCGCCAGCTTGATGCGATCGACCGAGTGCACGGCGTCCGCGTCACGACGGATCGCTCCGGCCTTCTTCGTCTGGGCCTGGCCGATGAAGTGCCAGCGAAGCCCGTCCAGGGAGATCTCGGCGCGCTTCGCCGTGAGCTCCTGCTGCCGGTTCTCGCCGACATCACGCACTCCGAGTGCGTAGAGGTCCCGCACCAGCGACGCCGGGTGGAACTTCGTCACGACGATGCGCGTGATCTCATCGACGTTCCGGCCGACTGCTCGCGCGGCGTCCGCGATCTCTTCGTCGATCGCGGACAGCCGCGCCGCAAGGTCTGCCAAGGCGGCCTCTACTTCAGGAACTCGGGGATGTCGATGTCGTCATCCGCGAATGCCGGCTCGAGGCTCGTGGTGGGGATCCGCGTCGACGCCGGCGGCGTCGAGGGCTGCTCGGCCTGCTTCGGCGCCTCCGGCTGCTCGTCATCCGACAGCGTGACCTCGGGCAGCGAGGCAGGCTCGGGACGGGAGACGACCATCGGGTCCAGTCGCAGCGAGGGCTCTCCGCCGTCAAAGCCTGCGGCGATGACGGTCACGCGCACCTCGTCGCCGAGCGTGTCGTCGATGACCGTTCCGAAGATGATGTTCGCCTCAGGGTGCGCCGCCTCCTTGACGAGGTCCGCCGCGTCGTGGATCTCGAAGATGCCGAGGTTCGAACCACCCTGGATCGACAGCAGCACGCCGTGCGCACCCTCGATCGACGCCTCCAGCAGCGGCGACTCGACGGCGAGCTCAGCCGCCTTGATGGCTCGATCCGCACCACGCGCGGATCCGATGCCCATGAGCGCGGAGCCCGCGCCCTGCATGACCGACTTCACATCGGCGAAGTCGAGGTTGATGAGACCGGGCGTCGTGATGAGGTCCGTGATGCCCTGCACACCGGCGAGCAGCACCTGGTCCGCGGTGGCGAACGCCTCGATCATCGAGATGCCGCGGTCGCTGATCTCGAGCAGGCGGTCATTGGGGACGACGATGAGGGTGTCGACCTCTTCCTTCAGCTTCGCGACGCCGGCCTCTGCCTGGCTCTGGCGACGGCGACCCTCGAACGAGAACGGCTTGGTCACGACACCGATGGTGAGAGCACCGATCGACTTCGCGATCCGCGCGACGACGGGAGCGCCTCCGGTACCGGTTCCGCCGCCCTCACCCGCGGTGACGAAGACCATGTCCGCACCGGTCAGTGCCTGCTCGATCTCCTCGGCGTGGTCCTCCGCCGCACGGCGACCGACCTCGGGGTCGGCCCCGGCGCCGAGTCCCCTGGTGAGCTCGCGTCCGACGTCGAGCTTCACGTCGGCGTCGCTCATGAGCAGCGCCTGAGCGTCTGTGTTGACGGCGATGAACTCGACGCCTCGCAGGCCGAGCTCGATCATGCGGTTGACGGCGTTGACGCCGCCACCGCCGACGCCGACGACCTTGATCACGGCGAGGTAGTTCTGGTTCTGGCTCATGGCCGGCCTCCGATATGTCGAGCCTGGAAAGAATGTGAACCTTAAACCTCAAGTAGAGGTGTAAAGTATTTCCCGGTATTGCGTTCTCTTGATCGAAGGTATGCGCCGTTTCGCCCTGCGCAGGCAGCGACACGGGCGTGTCGAACGTTTCGCGCGAAAACAATCTCTTCCGGCGCCCGCCGTCGATCCGAAAGGGCGGATGCGTCCCGGATCGCAGGGCCCGACTCATGACGGGGACGCTCAGCCCGCGACGACCACCTCGGGCGAGGAGACATCGATCGTCCGGGCGCCGGGGTTGGCCGTCATCGTGGCGGTCAGGGTGCCGGCCTTCTCGACGGACCTGTCCGCACTCCCCCAGACGACAGTCAGACCGGAGCCCAGTGAGAGCGTGACGTCGTCCAGCGTGCTGGCCGTCACCTCGACGAGATCCCCTCGGACGTCGGCGGGCAGGGAACGCACGACGAGTCCCACGGATCCGAAGGTGTCGGAGCCGACGCCGTCGTCGACACGCAGCACCGGCTGGCCGTCAGGACGCTCCGGCGTCGTCGCCAGCGCGACACCCGCGGCATCCACGAGGGTGTACCCGGCATCGGATTCGATCACGCCGACCGGCGTCCGCTCGACGATGCGCAGCGTCAGGTCGTGCGGCGGCTTCGCCTCCAGGGCGTACGTCTCGATGAGCGGGAAGGCCATCAATGCCGCCTTCACCTCGCTGTCGTCGACGAGGGCGAGGGGACGACCGACCTGGTCCGAGAGCGCCGATTCGACGGCGGCGGCGTCGACCGCTGATGCGCCGACGACGGTGATCTTCTCGACCGCGAACAGGGGGCTGTATGCCGCGAGAACGCTCCCCCCGATCGTGAGCAGGACCGCACCGAGCACACCCAGCCAGATGAGACGACGCCGACGAGATCGCTGGGTGAAGCGACGGATCTCCGCCCGCAGCCGCCTGCGCCGCGCCCGCGCGGCACGCCAGACATCACGAGCGGTGAGGTCCTCCGAGCCGAGGCTCTCGGCCACCGCGTCCTCGTCCCCGGACGGATCGACCGGCAGATCGATCGGCGACGCGGGCACGCCGATCTCCCGACGCGGCCGCGACGGGATGGACGGCGCCTCCTCCGGCGGACTGGGGAGCGGTGGGGGGCGGCGCACGAATCAGACCTTTGAGCTCTGGGCCGCACTCCGCCGCAGCGCCTCGAGGACCTGCGGGATGATGAGATACACGTTCCCGCAGCCGAGCGTGATGACGTAGTCACCCTCCTGCGCGACGGAGGCCGCGTAGTCGGCGGCCTGCTGCCAGTCCGGGACGTAGTGGACGTTTCCCTGATCGGCGAACGCCCCGCTGACGAGCTCTCCGGAGACCCCGGGGACGGGATCCTCCCTGGCTCCGTATACATCGAGCATGACGGTGTGATCGGCGTAGGCCTCGAGCACCTCCGCGAACTCGCGGTACATGTGCTGGGTCCGCGAGTAGGTGTGCGGCTGCTGGATCGCGATGATCCGTCCTTCACCGACGACGCCACGGGCGGCTTCGAGCGCCGCTTTGACCTCGGTCGGGTGGTGGGCGTAGTCGTCGAAGACACTCACGCCCCGTTCGGTGCCGTGCAGTTCGAAGCGACGCACAGTGCCGGCGAAGCCCTCGACAGCGCGGACCGATTCCTCCAGCGCGTATCCGAGGGCCAGGAGCACGGCCACCGCGCCGGCCGCATTGATCGCATTGTGCGTGCCGGGGACCGCCAACTGCATGCGGACGGACCGGTCGGCGTGAGTGATGACGGCTCCGGCCGGTCCAGCGGTCGATACCTCCGAGAGGCGCACATCGGCGTCATCGGCGAGTCCGAACGAGATGACGTTCCGGTGCGACAGACCGGCGCGCACACGAACGGCACCCGGATCGTCGCTGGAGATGACGACCGCCTCGCGTGCGGCGTCGGCGAATCGGATGAACGCGTCGTGGAATGCGTCCTCCGACCCGTAGTGATCCAGGTGATCGGGATCGACGTTGGTGATGAGGGCGACCGCGGTGTCGTACAGCAGGAATGTCCCGTCCGACTCGTCGGCCTCGACGACGAACAGATCGTCCGCCCCCGACGCACTGGACGTGCCGAGCTGCTCGATCACACCGCCGTTGACGAAGTTCGGGTCGGCACCCAGCGACTGCAGCGCCGTGACGATCATGCCCGTCGAGGTGGTCTTGCCGTGGGCGCCGGCGACCGAGACGAGCCGCCGCCCGCCGATGAGCCAGTGCAGCGCCTGCGAACGATGGATGACGTGCAGGCCGCGCTCCTTCGCGGTGACGAACTCGGGGTTCTCCGGCCAGATCGCCCCCGTGTGCACGACCGTGTCGGCATCACCGAGATGGGCGGCATCGTGGCCGACGTGGACCGTCGCCCCCGCGGCCGCCAGCGCGCGCAGAGCGTCACTGTCGGCGCGGTCGGATCCGGACACCCGGATGCCTGCATCGAGGAACATCTTCGCCAGCCCGCTCATCCCCGAGCCGCCGATGCCGATGAAATGGGCTGCGGTGATCGACTCCGGGATCGGGAGGGAGAGGTCTGGTCTGATCATGTCGATTCCATCCTAAATCGCGCGGGTCATCGACCGGCGTCGAGCGCGCGGTCGATCATCGCGATGACGTTCTGCGTACCCGTGCGCGTGCCGACGTGCTCGGCCGCTGCCGCCATGGCCTCCAGCCGAGCACGGTCGCCCAGCAGAGGGATGACCTGCGCACGGACGACGTCTCCGGAGAACCCGGCGTCATCCATGAGGAGGGCGGCTCCCGCGTCGACGGCCGACGCCGCGTTCAGGCGCTGTTCGCCGTTGCCGACCGCGTAGGGGACGTAGACGGCGGGGATGCCGAGAGCGCTGATCTCGCTCACCGTGGCCGATCCGGCACGGGAGACGATCAGGTCCGCCAGGGCGAAGGCGAGGTCCATGCGATCGACGTATCGACGCATGGCGTAACCCGGTACGCCGGGGTCGACGAGGTCGCTCCGCTCCCCCGTGACGTGGAGCAGCTGCCACCCGGCGGCGAGGACGTCGGCCCAGGAGTCCGCGAGGGCCTCGTTGAGTCGCTGGGCGCCGAGCGACCCTCCGAAGACGAGCAGCACTGGGCGCGCGGGGTCGAGGTCGAACATCTCCGCGGCCTCGGCGCGCCGCGCCGCACGGTCGAGGTCGACGATCTCACGGCGCAGGGGCATGCCGACGAGCTCGCCACGCGACAGCGGGGTTCCGGCGAAGGCGATCCCCACCCCGGCGGCGGCGCGGGCGCCGAGGCGATTGGCGAGTCCGGGCTTCGCGTTCGCCTCGTGGACGACGTACGGGACCCGTTCACGGCGAGCGGCCATGTACGCCGGCGCGGCCGCGTATCCGCCGAATCCGATCACGACCTCGACGCGATGGGTGCGGATGTGCGCGCGCACCTGCGCGATCGCCGCGTTGAGGCGAGCGGGGAACCGGACAGCCTGACCGTTGATCCGTCGAGGGAAGGGCACCTTGTCGACCGTGAGGAGTTCGTAGCCGCGCGCGGGCACCAGCCGGGATTCCAGGCCCTCCTTCGTCCCGAGGACGAGCACGTCCGCGGAAGGGTCGCGGTCGCGAAGGCCGTCGGCGACGGCGAGGAGCGGGTTCACATGGCCGGCGGTGCCACCGCCGGCGAGGAGGTACGAGGTCACCTCGCGACCTTACCCGGCTCAGCCTGGGGAATCGTGCGAGCGAACGCCAGGAGGACGCCGCACGCCAGCAGCACCGCCAACAGCGCAGTGCCGCCCTGGGACATGAACGGCAGCGGGACGCCCATGACGGGCAGCACGCCGATCACGACACCGATGTTGATGAGAGCCTGTCCGAGGATCCAGACGGTGATGCCTCCGGCGGCGACCCGGATGAAAGGATCGGGAGTCTTGCGCATCACGTGGAAGGCCCCGACCGCGAAGAACGTGAACAACGCCAGCACCACGAGGCACCCGATCAGGCCGAGCTCCTCGCCGACGATCGCGAAGATGAAGTCGTTGGATGCCGCCGGCAGCCAGCCGTACTTCTCCTGCGAGTTGCCGAGACCGAGCCCGAAGATCCCGCCGTTGGCCATGCCCCACACCGCATGGATCGACTGGTAGCAGTCGTTCTCGTAATTGGTCATGTCGGAGCAGACCGCCGTGATGCGTCGCATCCGGTCGGGGCTGACGACGGCGAGGGCGATCACGCCGACGATGCCGAGGAGAACGGGGAGGATGAAGAGCCGGAGCTTGACGCCGGCGAAGAAGAGGCAGCCGAGGAGCACGAGCACGAGCACCATCGCCGTGCCGAGGTCATGGCCTGCCATGACCGTGGCGAAGACCAGGAGGCCGACCGGGATCACCGGGATGAACACGTGCCGCCAGATGCCGAGCAGGGCGCGCTTGCGCAGCAGCACGTAGGCGATCCACAGTGCGAGGGCGAGTTTGAGGAACTCGGAGGGCTGCACGGTCGAGCCGGCCAGTCGGATCCAGTTGCGGTTGCCGCCGTCCTCCACGCCCAGAGGGGTGAACACGAGAAGCTGCATGAGGAGCGCCGCGATCAGCGCGGGCCACGCCATCCGCTTGAGGAATGCGATCGGCAAGCGGCTCACCAGGAACATCAGCGGGATGCCGACCGCCGCGAACATGCTCTGCTTCAGCGCCGTGTCCATGACGCCGGACTCCTGAGCGCTGGTCGCGGAGATGACCATGACGATGCCGAACACCGTCAGCAACAGGGCGGTGGAGGCGATCAGCAGGAACTCGCTGGAGGGCGGCGTGAAGATCCGCCCGAGCGAGACGCGTGCGGCGAGTCCGGCCGGGTCAGATCGAGGAGGGCGAGCCACCTGCGTCATCGGCGCTCCCCCTGTCGATCCAGCTCCGCACCGCCTCGGCGAAGCGGCGACCTCGATCCGCGTAGCCGGTGAACTGATCGAAGGATGCCGCTGCGGGAGCCAGCAGGACAGTGCTCCCGTCAGTGACGATTCCTGCGGCGATCTCCACCACACGGGTCATGACATCTTCAGTCTCGCCAGAGACGACCTCATACACCTGCACGTCGGGCGCGTGTCGCGCGAATGCCGCGAGCACCTCGCCGCGTTCGGCACCGATGACCACCGCGGCGCTGGCCGAACGGCCTGCGTCGCCCACCAGTCCGGAGAGGTCGACACCCTTCAGGTCCCCTCCGACGATCCACACCGCGCCGGGGTAGGCGCGCAGTGACGACGCCGCGGCGTGCGGATTCGTCGCCTTCGAATCGTCGATCCACGTCACGCCGTCATGGCGCGCGATCACCTGGATGCGGTGAGCATCGAGGCTGAACGACTGGAGCGCGCGACGGATCGCGGCGGGCTCGGTGCCGATCGCACGGGACAGCGCGCTGGCGGCGAGGATGTTCTGCACGATGTGCGGTGCGGCGAGACCGACCTGGGCGAGGTCGTCGATCGTCGTCAGCTCGAGGGCGCTGTTGCGCCGGTCGTCCAGGAAGGCCCGGTCGGCGAGGATGCCGTCAACGACCCCGAGGTCGCTCGGTCCTGGTGTGCCGAGATCGAAGCCGATCGCGCGAGCACCCTCCATGACCTCGGCGTCCTCGACCATCTCGCGGGTGGCGATGTCGGCCTTGTTGTAGACGCACGCGACCCGCGTGTTGCGATAGACGATCGCCTTCGCGGCGCGATAAGCGGCCGCGCTGCCGTGCCAGACGAGGTGATCATCGGCGAGATTCAGACACACAGAGGAATGCGGTACCAGCTGCCCGGCCGGAGCACTCTGCCCGATGTACCACAGCTGGTGGCTGGAGAGCTCGACGACGAGCACGTCGAACCCGGACGGGTCGCGCACCGCATCAAGGACGGGGACGCCGATGTTCCCGCACGGGGCAGCGCGCAGTCCGCCTTCGACGAGCATCGTCGCTGTGAGCTGCGTCGTGGTGGTCTTGCCGTTCGTCCCGGTGATCAGGACCCAGTCCGCTGGCGTTCCGTCCGCTCGCACGACCTTGTCGCGCACACGCCAGGCGAGCTCGACGTCGCCCCACAGCGCGATCTCCTGTTCCTGCACCCACCGGATGACCGGGTGCGATGGTGGGAAGCCCGGCGAGGCGACGACCACGTCGGGTGCGAAGTCGATGAGGTCCTGCGGAACCTCGTCCAGGTCGTCGAGCACGAGGCGTGCGCCGATGACCGGGATGAGACGCTCGTACTCGTCCGAGGCGGACGCACTGAGCACGAGCACCTCTGCGCCCAGTTCGGTCAGTGTGTCGGCGGCCGAGAACCCCGTGACCGAGAGCCCGAGCACGGCGACGCGCAGACCTTTCCAGTCGGCGTGCCAGCTCGTCAGCGAATCGAGGCGTGTCATATCAGGGTCAACCATTCGACGTAGAACAGCCCGACCGCGGCGACGGCGAGAAGGCCGGCGATGATCCACAGTCGGACGACGATCGTCACCTCCGGCCAACCCCGCATCTCGAGGTGGTGGTGGAACGGGCTCATGAGGAACAGGCGCTTGCCCCGGGTGATCTTGAAGTAGGCCCGCTGCAGGATCACGGAACCGGAGGAGAGCACGAAGATGCCGGCGATGATGAACAGCAGCAGTTCGGTGCGAGTGAGGATGGCCATCGCGGTGATGACGCCGCCGATGGCCATGGACCCGACGTCGCCCATGAAGACCTTCGCCTTGGGCGCGTTCCACCACAGGAATCCGATCAGGCCGGCCGCGAAGGACGCGGCGATGATCGCGAGGTTGAACGGATCGCGCACCTCGTAGCAGGCGTCGAGGGCGCCGGGATCGACCCCTGTCCCCGCGCAGGACTGCTTGAACTGCCAGAACGCGATGAGGCTGTACGCACCGACGACGAAGACCCCGGCGCCGGCGGCGAGTCCGTCGAGACCGTCGGTGAGATTGACACTGTTGGATGTCGCGATCCCGATGACGGCGATCCAGATCAGGTAGACGATCCAGCCGATGACGACGCCGAACGCGAAGAGGTTGAGCCAGGAGATGTCGCGGAACAGCGAGATCGACCCGCTCGCCGGGGTCTGACCGAACTGGTTGGGGAAGTTCAGGGCGACGACGCCGAACGGCACCATCACGACGAGCTGACCGATGACCTTGCGCCAGCCGGACAGTCCGAGGCTCCGCTGGGATCGGACCTTCATGTAATCGTCAATGAAGCCCACCGCGCCGAAGCCGACCATCAGCCACAGCACGAGGATCGCTGACAGCGCCG
Source organism: Microbacterium ginsengiterrae (assembly GCF_014205075.1). Classification (NCBI taxonomy): domain Bacteria; kingdom Bacillati; phylum Actinomycetota; class Actinomycetes; order Micrococcales; family Microbacteriaceae; genus Microbacterium; species Microbacterium ginsengiterrae. Next base: position 94,950 of record NZ_JACHMU010000001.1, read on the forward strand.
GTGTGGTCCCCCCGGCGTAGACGCCGGTGAAGTATCCGACGATCGTGCCGACGATGAAGATGACTCCACCCATGGTCGGGGTGCCGCGCTTGGCCTCGTGGCTCGGATTGGCGATGTCCTCGGGCGTGCGGATGACCTGCCCCCATCCCCAGCGACGGAACAGCCGGAGGAAGACGGGAGTGAGGAAGAGGGTGAAGGCGAGCGATATCGCAGCCGCCATGAGGAGTGATCTCACGAGAACAATTCTCCCAGACGATCGCCGAGATGCCGGAGCCCCACGGAATTGGACGATTTCACGAGCACGCGGTCGCCGTCGCGCAGCTCTGTGCGCAGGTACTCGAACGCGGCCTCCTGATCGGGCAGGTGGACCGCTTCGCTGTCCCACGACCCTTCACCCACGGCGGCGAGGTACAGCCTCCGCGCCTCAGGGCCGACGACGACGATCCGCCGGATGTTGAGTCGGACGGCGAGCAGTCCGATGCGGTCGTGCTCCTCCCCCGCACTGTCGCCGAGTTCGCTCATCGCGCCGAGGACGGCGACGGTGCGCTCATCGGGACCGGTGATCTGCGCGAGCGTGCGCAGGGCTGCGGCCATCGAATCGGGGCTCGCGTTGTAGGCGTCGTTGATGATGCGCACGCGGTCGCTGCCCATCGGCTGCATCCGCCATCGTTCGGCGACCTCGACGGTCTCGATGCGCGCGATCGCCACCTCCGCCGGCACACCGAGCACGCGCGCAGCGGCGATCGCGGCCAGTGCGTTGGAGATGTGGTGGGCGCCGAGGACCTGCAGATGGAGCGGGAACGATTCGCCTGCGACCGTGATGGTCGCTCTGGTGCCGTCGGCGGCGACCTGGATGCCGGATGCGCGCACCTCGGCATCCGCGCCCTGGCCGAAACCGATGACGTTCATCCCGCGGTCGTGCGCGATCTCCCTCATCGCCCAGACGCGGGGGTCGTCGGCGTTGAGGATGGCTGTTCCCCCTGGCCGTGCGGCGGCGATCAGCTCAGCCTTCGCCTTCGCCGTCGCCTCGATGCCTCCGAACCCTCCGGCGTGCGCCAGCCCCACCATGAGGACCACGGCGACGTCGGGCTCGACGAGGCCGGCGAGGTGTGCGATGCTCCCCGGTCCCGCTGCGCCGAACTCGCTGACGAGGTAGCGGGTGCTCTCGGTGACGCGGAGCATCGTGACGGGAGCGCCGACTTCGTTGTTGTAGGAATTGATCGGCGCGACCGTCTCTCCCTCTTCCTGCAGGACGCGGTGCAGAAGGTTCTTCGTCGTCGTCTTGCCGTTGGAGCCGGTGATGCCGACGATCTTCAGGTCGCCCGCTGCTCTGACCTTGGCGACGACCGCTCTGGCCAGTGCACCGAGAGCGGCGACGGCATCCGGCACGACGATCTGCGACACCGGAGCGTCGACGACGTGCTCGACGATCGCGAGGACGGCACCCGCTTCGACCGCTGCGCCGACGAACCGGTGGCCGTCGGTCTCCGCGCCGGGTTTGGCGACGAAGATCCCTCCTGCGCGCATGTTCCGCGAGTCGGTGTCCACGACGCCGTCGGCGACGGTCTGGGCGGTGTCGGTACCGGCGACACGCAGATCACCACCGGTGACGGCGGCGATCTCGGCGAACGACAGAGCGATCATGACATCTCCATGCGCGGCGGAACGCCGGCTAGTTGTACTTCGGGAGCAGCTCGTCCATCGGGGTGGTGGACGGCGAGACGCGGTAGGTCTTCAGGACCTGGGTCATCGCCTTCTGGAAAGCAGGAGCTGTCGCTGCGGACGATACAACCTTAGTCGGCTCGTCCAGAGTTACCACCACGACGTACTGCGGGTCATCGACCGGCGCGAAGCCGACCATGCTGGTGAAGTACTTCCCGGCGATGTATCCGCCGCCGTCGGCCTTCTGTGCGGTACCGGTCTTGGTCGCCACCCGGTAACCCGGGACTTCGATCTGCTGGCTCAGACCGCCCTGCACCGACACGTTCTCCAGCATCCGCGTCACCTCAGCGGCGGTCTTCTCGGAGATGATCTGTTCCCGGTGCGGTGCGGGTGGCGTCACCACGTCGCCCTCTCCGGTCGTGCACGACTCCAGCAGGGAGAGATCGATCTTCTCTCCTCCGTTGGCGATCGCCTGGTACGCGCCGGCCACCTGGGGCGCCGTCACCGTGAACGCCTGACCGAACGTCGTGGCGTACAGCGTCTGGCTGTCCCAGTTCTCGGGCGCGTGGACGACACCGCCCTCTTCGCGGGGGAAGGAGATCGTCTTGTCGCCGACCCCGAACTTCTGCATGTACTCGAAGCGCGTCTGCGAATCGATCGTGGTTCCGATCTTGGACAGCGCGACGTTGGACGAGTCGATGAGCGCCCCGGCGATCGTGTACTGATAGGTGTCGTGCCGGAAGGGGTCGTTGATGACGGCTCCATTGGGGAAGGTCTCCCGGCCGGCGGCGGAGATGGTGGTCTTCATGTCCACGGCGCCGGTGTCCAGCGCGGCCGCCGCAGTGATGGCCTTGAACGTCGAGCCCGGTTCGAATGTCGTGCCGAACACGCGCGTCCCCCAGTCGTCGGGCGATGATGCGTCCAGGTCGTTGGGGTCGAGGGACGGCCATTCCGCGGCCGCGCGGATCTTGCCCGTCGCCACCTCGACGACCGTGACCGTTCCCGCCTTCGCCGCCTGCTTCTGCGCCTCCTCGGCGATCATCTGCTGGAGGTACCACTGCAGATCGCTGTTGATCGTCAGCTGGACCGTGCCGCCGTCGACGGCATCCACCGTCCGTTCGCTCCCGGGGATGACGACCCCGTCCTTGCCGCGGAGGTAGGTGCGCTCCCCGCTCGTCGGCGCGAGGCACTCGGCGTTCATCTGCTCGACGCCGGCCTGCCCCTCACCGGCGTTGTCGACATACCCGACGACGTTTCCGGCGACGGCACCGTTCGGATAGACCCGAGTCTCGCGTGGCTTCGCGGCGAGGTACACGAGGCCGAGATCGCGCAGTTCAAGATACTTCTCGGTGCTCAGTCCGTTCGCGAGTTGGTAGTACTGCGAGTGAGGGTTCTCCTCGAGATTGGCGGCGACAGCCGCGCGAAGCTTGTCGGCGTCCTGTCCGACGATCTCCGCGATCCTTTCGGCGGCCTCGTGCCACGAGACCTTCGGCGGACGGTCCTCGTCGCTCTCGAGCTGCATGATCAGGCTCGGGCTCAGCTGGGCGTCGTAGACCTTGACGCTGGAGGCGAGGGTGATGCCGTTCGCATCGACGATCGATCCGCGGTCGCCGTGGATGGTCTCGGTGCTTCCCAGGTTTCCCACGTGAAGCGAGTCCTCGACGTGCTCGTTGGCGCTGACCACCTGGATGTCGACGAGTCGGACGACGAAGGCGGAGAGGACGGCGAGGATCACCGCGAGGGCGACGACGGTTCGGCGGCGCGGGCCGCGCGTTGCTCGTGTCGTCATGCTGCTCTCCGTGTCTGTCAGCGGGTGGTCGGGCTCGGCAGCCCGTCTGTGATGGGCGGCGGGAGATCGGGGCCTCGCGCCCCTCCGGCCCTGTCGCCCACGTTCTCCTGTGCGGCTGCTGCGGCCTCCTCGTCTGTGAGGAGTGCGTTCTGCACCGCACCGCTTCCGGTCGGGTCGATCGTCGAGCGCCCGTCGGCTTCTTTGTTCGCACCGAGGATCGCCGCGTCACTGAGCCGGAGGTAGGACGCGGAGCCCGCGACGACCATTCCGAGATCCGCTGCCTTCGTCGCGAGCAACTGAGGCGAGGCGATCCCGGCGAGGTCGTCCTGCAGCGCACTGGTCTGCAGGTTCAGCTCGCGCTGCTGCGACGTGAGATCGGCGAGGACGAACGAGTCGTGCGTGATGGCCAGGGAGAGACCGATCTGCGCGACGGCGATCGTTGCCGCGCCGCCGAGGGCGATCAGCGCGTAGGCGAGCTTCGGGCGACGGCGCGGCGCAGGAGCCGTGACCGGCCGGAGAGGCCGCTCGGTCCGGGGAGGGGTGCTCTTCTCCGGCTGGATGCTCGGCCGCATCGCTGCGGCGGTGGCGCTGCTCATGCTGCCTTCCTCACTCGCTCTGCGGCGCGCAGACGCACCGGGATCGCACGCGGGTTGCGCGCCTTCTCTTCCTCGCCGGCCATCTCGGCCCCCTTGGTCAGGGTGCGGAACCGGGGGGCGTGCTCCGGCAGTTCGACGGGGAGTCCTGCGGGCGCCGTGGACGCGGATGCCGCGGCGAACGCCTGCTTGACGAGCCGGTCCTCCAGGGACTGGTAGCTCATGACGACGATGCGGCCGCCGACGGCGAGGGCGTCCATGGCTGCGGGGATCGCGTCGGCGAGAACGCTCAGCTCGGCGTTGACCTCGATGCGCAGCGCCTGGAACACCCGCTTGGCCGGGTGGCCGGTGCGCTGAGCCGCCGCCGGAGTGGCCGCCTGCAGCACGTCGACGAGATCCTGAGAGCGCACGAAGGGCTTGTCCGCACGTGCCTGGACGATGAAGCGCGCGTATCGTGCGGCGAGTTTCTCCTCGCCGTAGCGCTCGAAGATGCGGCGCAGGTTTCCCTCGCTGTAGGTCGCCAGGACCTCTGCCGCGGTGATCCCGTCGGTCTGGTCCATGCGCATGTCCAGCGGTGCGTCCTTGGAGTACGCGAAGCCCCGGTCCGCCTCGTCCAGCTGGAGGGAGGAGACACCGAGGTCCATGAGGATGGCCGAGGCGTCCTGGACGTATCGGCCGATCTCGTTGTAGACGGTGTGGATGAAGGTGGTGCGGTCGGAGAAGCGGGCCAACCGCTCCCCTGCGATGCGCAGTGCGTCGGTGTCACGGTCGAGGCCGACCAGACGGATGTTCGGGAACCGTTCGAGCAGCGCCTCGGAGTGACCGCCCATGCCGAGCGTCGCATCGACGACGACGGCGCCATCGGCGGTGAGGGCAGGAGCCATCAGCTCGACGCAGCGTTCGAGCAGAACCGGGGTGTGGATGTCGCGGAGGTTCATCATCGTGTCGGGAGACCATCGGCCCTGATCCCCCTCCGCTTCTCGACCCGGCACCGGGGAAGTGTGTCGGGGCGGGAGCGGCGGGGCATCACAGCCGAGGTCAGAAGAGTCCCGGGATCACCTCCTGCTCGAGATCGGAGTAGGTCTCCTCGCCTGCTGCGAGGTAGTCGTTCCATGCCGCGGCATCCCAGATCTCGGCGTGCGCGCCGACGCCGGTGACGACGAGCTCCTTCTCGAGCCCTGCATACTGCCGGAGATGAGCGGGGATGGTGATGCGGTTCTGGCTGTCAGGCATCTCCGCGCTCGCCCCGGAGAGGAACATGCGCAGGAAGTCGCGGGCCTGCTTGTTGCTGAGCGGCGCTTGCCGGATCCGCTCATGCATCGCTTCGAACTCCGCCGTGCTGAACACGTAGAGGCAGCGCTCCTGACCGCGCGTGACGACGATGCCGCCGCCGAGGTCCTCGCGAAACTTGGCCGGCAGGATGACGCGACCTTTGTCGTCCAGTTTCGGGGAGTGCGTTCCCAACAACATCGGCCATCACCCCCTCCATTCCGGCCCGATCGAGGTGTGCCCCCACTTTACTCCACTTTCCTCCACTTTCCTACGAGCAATCGGGAAAAGAATGCCGCACTTCGGACGACAGGACGACGACTCCCGCGTGATCATGCGGCTCGAGGGTGCTAAACGCCGGTGGAGGACAGTGGAGCATCAGTGGAGGACGTCGCCGGACACAGAAAAGGCCCGGATGCACATGCATCCGGGCCTGAAAGGCGGAGAGGGTCAGCGACCGTCTTGGCGGCGATCCCATCGATCGTTCATGCGGTCCATGAAGGAGGAGGAACTCTGCGGCGTTCGGGGCGTCGCGCCCTTTGCCGGGCTGGGCGGACCACTGCGGCGGGTCGGCGTCGCGGCGAGGATCACGCCGGTGAGCATGGCGGCGAAACCGATCACGCCGACGATGATGCTCACGATCGGACCGAGCTGACCGCCGGCGGCGACACCTGCGACGAGCGCACCGATGCCGACCAGCAGCAGTACGGCTCCGTATACGAGGTTGCGATAGCTGATGACGCGATCGCCTGACGGCGCACTGACGATGTCGGCGTCGTTGTGGAGGAGATGGCGTTCCATCTCATCGAGCAGACGCTGCTCCTGTTCGGACAGTGGCATGACGCCCCCCTCGGTTCGAGTGTCTTCAGTTTACGCCCCGCGGCATCTTCGAGGCTAGGGTTCCGCTGAGAACCTAAGCTGATTATCGTGCCCCTCTCCACCCAAGTCCAGCAGGCGGTCGCCACCCGTCTGGATCGCTTCTTCGACGGCCTGCGGACGGAGTCGGCGGAGTACGGCCCCGACGCCGCGCTCTTCCTCGATGCGGCCGACGAGACCCTGCAGGGCGGCAAGCGGCTGCGCGCGCGTTTCTGTCACTCCGGATGGCGCGCCGTCGCCCGCTTCGCGGATCGCGGCGCGACCGAGACGGACCCGCTGTGGGACCTGTGCGCGTCGCTCGAGATCTTCCAGTCCGCCGCGCTCGTGCATGACGATCTCATCGACAACTCCGACACCCGCCGCGGCCGCCCCGCAGCCCATCGCGCTCTCCAGCAGCGCCACGTGGGGCAGACATGGGCGGGCGACCCCGAGGCGTTCGGCCGGTCCTCGGCGATCCTGCTCGGCGACCTGTTGATCTCGTGGAGCGACGACCTGCTGGAGCAGGCGCTGGCCGGACACCCGTTCGCCGCCCAGGTGCGCTCCGTCTACGCCCGCATGCGACGGGACGTGACGGTCGGTCAGTTCCTCGACATCGCGGAGGAGTCGGCGTGGAAGGTCAGCCCGGATGACGAGCACGCCCAGCGAGCGCTCCGCGTGGTCTCACTGAAGGCGGCCAGGTACAGCATCGAGCAACCACTGGCCCTCGGCGCGGCGTTCGCCGGCGCGGACGCCGACCAGAGCGCCGCCCTGCGCGCCTTCGGACTCCCGATCGGGATGGCGTTCCAGCTGCGCGATGACGTGCTGGGTGTCTTCGGCGACGAGTCGGTGACGGGAAAGCCCGCCGGTGACGACCTGCGGGAGGGCAAGCGGACCGTGCTGATCGCTCTCACGAGGGAGCGCCTCGACGCCTCGGCGCGCCGCCTCATCGACGAGATGCTCGGCGACCCGCAGCTGGACAAGGATCAGGTGGCCGCCCTGCAGGCGACGATCGCGGGATCCGGAGCGCTGGAGAGGGTCGAGGAGATGATCACCGCGTATGCCGCGGAGGCCGATCGCGCACTCGTCGGTGCGCGTCTGGACAACGCGTCCGTCAGCGACCTGCGCGACCTCGCCAGGGCGGCGACGGTGCGAACGGCCTGAGCCTCAGGCGAGGGTGCGCGCCACGCGGCGCACGGAGCTCTTGTGTCCGTCGAGGAGGGCGGCGATGGGGGTGCGCCCCAGTTCCTCTTCTTCGGTGAGGAGCCAGTCGATGATCTCGTCGTCGGTGAACCCGGCATCCGCGAGCACGATGATCGTGCCGCGCAGCGACGCCAACGGATGACCGTCGACGATGAACACGCTCGGCACGGCGAACGCACCGTTGCGCGTGGACCCGACCAGGTACTGCTCGGCGATGAGCCGGCGGACCCGTCCGAGCGGTTCGCCGAGGACCTCGACGAGATCGGGGGTGGTCAGCCATTCGAGGGCGGGGGCTTCTCCTGCATCAGACACGACTCGATGATCTCACCTCCGCTCTTCGTACGCACATCGTGGCTGTGATTCACTTCCGTCACATCAGTCACTCTGGTTGACACGTGTTTACATCCGTGTCAGCGTTGCAGGGGTCCGAAAAGGGGGAACACCTTGCGACTCACCGCAATGCAGAACCGATCACGGTACGCCAGGATGAGTGCGCCGGCAGCCATCGTCGGAGTACTCGCCGGATCCCTGAGCGCGGTCCCCGCACCGGCGGCCGCGACCTCGGACACCGCCCCTGTCCCCACCAGGACGGGAAAGGCGGCCACTCCCCCGTCGGCGACCCGCGTGACCCCCGCGGTGACGGCCCCCACGACCTACACGGTGCAGTCCGGCGACACCGTGTCGGCGATCGCCGAGCGCTTCGGGCTGCCGACCGCGGATGTCCTGGCGTGGAACGGTCTCGGATGGCGTTCGGTGATCTACCCCGGTCAGACCATCGCGCTCGCGCCGTCGACCACGGCCCCGACCCCGGCGCCGCAGACCGCAGCACCAGCCGCCTCGACCTCGCACACGGTCGTCGCCGGAGACACGGTCTTCGCGATCGCCCAGAAGCACGGCACGACCGTGGATGCGCTCCTGGCCGCGAACGGGCTCGACCGTCAGTCGATCATCTACCCGGGCCAGAGCCTCGCCATCGCCGATGCCGCACCCGCACCCGCACCCGCACCCGCACCCGCAGCATCCGAGACCGCGCCGTCGACCGCTCTCAACGCCCCGCAGGCGGAGAACGCGACGCTCATCATCCGCATCGGGCGCGAGCTCGGCGTCGCGGACCGCGGCATCATGATCGCGCTGGGAACCGCCATGGTGGAGTCCTGGTTGCGCAACCTCGACTGGGGTGACCGTGACTCGCTCGGCCTGTTCCAGCAGCGCCCGAGCACCGGCTGGGGCACGCCCGACCAGATCATGGACCGCGGCCACAGCATCCGTTCCTTCTTCCTCGGGGCGTCAAATCCCGACGGCACGACCACCCGGGGGCTTCTCGACGTCCCCGGCTGGGAGAGCATGTCCTTCGCGGATGCCGCGCAGGCAGTGCAGATCTCCGCACACCCGGAGCGTTACGCGGCGTGGGAGTCTGCGGCGCAGGAATGGATCGCACTCTACGGCTGACAAGCCCCGCCCAAAGGGTGAGGCGTTCCCGGGGCTCCGCCCCACTTCTCCATAGAATCTGTACGTGACGACCAATCAGCAGGCCGACCCCCTCATCGGGCGGCTTGTCGACGGCCGGTACCGCGTACGTGCACGAATCGCACGCGGCGGCATGGCCACGGTCTACGTCGCCACGGATCTCCGACTCGAGCGACGCATCGCGCTGAAGGTCATGCACGGGCACCTCAGCGACGACTCGGTGTTCCAGAGCCGCTTCATCCAGGAGGCCCGCGCCGCCGCCCGCCTCGCCGATCCGCACGTCGTCAACGTGTTCGATCAGGGTCAGGACGGCGAACTGGCCTACCTGGTCATGGAGTACCTCCCGGGGATCACACTGCGCGAACTCCTGCGCGAGCAGAAGCGCCTGTCCGTCCCGCAGACGATCTCGATCATGGACGCGATCCTCTCCGGCCTCGCCGCCGCGCACAAAGCAGGGATCGTCCATCGCGACGTCAAGCCGGAGAACGTGCTGCTCGCCGAGGACGGACGCATCAAGATCGGTGACTTCGGCCTGGCCAGGGCCACCACGGCGAACACCGCCACCGGACAGCAGCTCCTCGGCACCATCGCCTATCTCGCCCCCGAACTGGTCACCCGTGGCACCGCCGATGCGCGCAGCGACATCTACGCGCTGGGCATCATGCTCTACGAGATGCTCGTCGGCGAGCAGCCCTACAAGGGCGAGCAGCCCATGCAGATCGCGTTCCAGCACGCGACCGAATCCGTGCCCCGTCCCAGCGTCCGCAATCCCGGTGTCCCGGAGCAGCTCGATGAGCTCGTGCTGTGGTCGACCGAGAAGTCGCCCGATGACCGACCCGACGACGCGCAGCAGATGCTCGACCGGCTGCGCGAGGTGGAGCGGCAGCTCGGCATCTCCCCCGCCTCGACGTCGAAGATGACGGTGCCCATGCGCACCCATTCGGACTCCGGAGACCTGACCAAGGTCATGCCGGCGACGATGGTCGCGGATGAGCCGGCCGATGAGACCGCCGCACAGCAGCCGATCGACAACGCCACCCTGCTGCGCAGGAAGACGTCGAAGCGACGGGCGCGCGGTGCGTTCCTGCTCGCTCTCGTCCTGCTGCTCGCCGTGCTGGCGGGCGGCGTCGGGTGGTGGTTCGGCTCAGGACCCGGTTCGCTGGTGGCCGTTCCCGCCGTCGCCGGGCTCGATTACGATCAGGCCGCTGCCGCACTGTCGGAAGAGGGCTTCGTGCCCGTGCGCGCGGAAGAGAGCTCCGTGGAGATCGAGCCTGGGCTCACGATCCGTACCGACCCCGCGGAGGGGGAACGACTCGACGGCGGTACCGAGGTGACCGTGTTCGTCTCCAGCGGCCCTGCGCCACGCAGCATCGAGGCACTCAACGGCAGGACCGCTGACGATGCACGCGCCTATCTCGCCGAGCTCGGCCTCACGGTGTCCGACGACGACCTGTTGCTGTACTCGGGCGCGGACGTCGGCATCGTCATCAATGCCGACGTCGTCCCGCGCGGAGGCGGCGACGCCATCGCCTGCGGCGAGGGATGCGACGCGTTCGAGGCCGATTCGGTGAACCTCGTCGTCTCGCTCGGCGGTCTGCCCGATGTCGTCGGCATGACGGCGAGCGAAGCCGCCAACGCCCTCGGCGAGAAGCAGATCGACACGAACACCATCGAGGAGTACAACAACGACGTCGACCAGGGTCGGGTGATCCGGACCGGCGAGCGGGACGGCGGCGGCAACTGGCGCCCCGGGGACACCATGACCCTTGTCGTCTCGCTGGGGCCGCAGCTGTTCGAGGTGCCGTCGGTCGCCGGGATGACCCGCGACGAGGCGGCCCAGGCCCTGCGGGATGCCGGGTTCGAACCGACCTGGAACGTGCTCTGGACGCCGTTCCCGAACGCGCTCACCGAGGTGTCGGGCACCGACCCGTCCGCCGGCGCGATGCGCCGCGCCGGAAGCGAAGTGACCCTGCTCATCCGCAGCAGCGGCCTGTGACCAGAACCGCCCTCCCGGAATCCGGAAGGGCGGTTCATGCATTCTCGGTCGTTGCGCGTCAGCGCTTCTCGAGCTCCTCGGCGACGAGGAAGGCCAGCTCCAGGCTCTGCATGTGGTTGAGGCGGGGGTCGCAGAGGCTCTCGTAGCGGGTCGCGAGTCCCTGCTCATCGATCTGCTCCGATCCGCCGAGGCACTCGGTGACGTCATCACCGGTGAGCTCGACGTGGATGCCGCCGGGGAAGGTGCCGACGGCGCGGTGCGCCTCGAAGAACCCGCGCACCTCGTCGACGACGTCGTCGAAGCGACGCGTCTTGTATCCGGTGGGCGTGGTGATGCCGTTGCCGTGCATGGGGTCCGTGACCCACAGCGGCGTCGCGCCCGAGTCGCGGACGGCCTCGAGCAGCGGCGGGAGGGCGTCGCGGATCTTTCCGGCGCCCATACGGGTGATGAAGGTGAGCCGCCCCGGCTCGCGGTTCGGGTCGAGCTTGTCGATGAGGGCGAGTGCCGTCTCAGGAGTCGTCGTCGGACCGAGCTTGACCCCGATGGGGTTGCGGATCTTCGAGAAGTAGTCGACGTGCGCGCCGTCGAGGTCGCGCGTGCGCTCGCCGATCCACAGGAAGTGCGCCGAGGTGTTGTACGGGGTGTCCGTCCGGGAGTCGATGCGCGTCATCGGGCTCTCGTAGTCCATCAGCAGGCCCTCATGGCCCGTGAAGAACTCGACGCGCTTGAGCTCGTCGAAGTCAGCGCCGGCGGCCTCCATGAACTTGATCGCGCGGTCGATCTCGGCAGCCATGCGCTCGTAGCGCTGGTTGGCCGGGTTCTGGGCGAAGCCCTTGTTCCAGGAGTGCACCTCGCGGAGGTCGGCGAACCCGCCCTGCGTGAACGCACGGATGAGGTTCAGCGTCGACGCCGCCGTGTGATACCCCTGCAGCAGGCGCCCTGGGTCCGCCTGGCGCGAGCCCTCGGTGAAGTCGTAGCCGTTGACGATGTCGCCGCGGTACGCGGGGAGGGTGACGTCGCCCCGGGTCTCGGTGTCGCTGGAGCGGGGCTTGGCGAACTGTCCCGCCATGCGGCCCATCTTCACGACGGGCATGGATGCGCCGTAGGTGAGGACGACCGCCATCTGCAGCACGGTCTTGATGCGGTTGCGGATCTGTTCGGCGGTCGCACCGGCGAACGTCTCGGCACAGTCGCCGCCCTGCAGGAGGAACGCCCCGCCCGAGGCCGCACGGGCGAGTCGGTCGCGGAGGTTGTCGACCTCGCCGGCGAAGACCAGCGGCGGCAGCGTGGCGATCTGGCGGGAGATGTCGGACACGCGCTCGGCGTCCGGCCAGGAGGGCTGCTGCTTGATCGGGAGATCGCGCCAGGTGTCGAGATCGTGCTGCTGTGGCATGCCCTCAGCTTACTGGGATGCGGGCTCCCCCAGGACCGTCACGCGGAGCGCGGCATCCGCTCCTTGACGGAGGATGCGTACACGTCGTCGTACTGCTGCTGACCGAGCCGGTGCAGGGCTACCATGATCTCGTCCGTGACCGAACGAAGGATGTACCTGTCGTTCTCCATGCCGGCGTACCGGGAGAAGTCGAGCGGCTCGCCGATCACGATGCCGACGCGCACGACGCGAGGGATGGTGCGGCCGATCGGCATGGCGGTGTCGGTCTCGACCATGATGACGGGGATCACAGGGACCTTGGCCTCGAGTGCCATCCGGGCGATGCCCGTGCGTCCGCGGTAGAGCTTGCCGTCGGGGCTCCGGGTGCCCTCGGGGTAGATACCGAGCAGGTCCCCTCGTCCCAGCACCTGGAGCCCGGTGTTGAGGGATGCCTCCGACGCCTTGCCGCCTGAGCGGTCGATGGGGATCTGACCGGTGGCCTTCATGAAGTTCTTCGTCGCCCACCCCTTGAGGCCGCGTCCGGTGAAGTAGTCGCTCTTGGCGAGGAAGCTCATCGGCCGGTCGATGAGCAGCGGAAGGAAGATGGAGTCGGAGACCGAGAGGTGGTTGCTCGCCAGGATCGCCGCACCGTTGCGGGGCACGTTGCCGCGCCCCACGATCCAGGGGCGGAAGACCGCCTTGACGATGGGGCCGACCACCACGTACTTCATCAGCCAGTAGAACATCGTCAGGAAGTCTATCCCCGGCCCCGCGATCTCTCGATCGCGGCTCGACGACCGCTCGGCGGCGCATGCGACTGAGTGTCACTTGATACGCTACTGGATACCAAAATCGCCGAGTCCGAGCGAGGTTGTGCCCTAGACTCGGGGAAAGCCGTGCCCGACCGGTACCGAAGGAGTTGCCGTGGTCCAATTCGAAGTCCCCGCCGTCGTCCCCGCAGACCCCGAGGCGAACATCAGCGATCTGCTGGTGAAGCGCGTCGAGGCGACACCGAACCGCCCTCTCTTCTCCGTTCCCGACGGCGAGGGCTGGCGCGACATCACCGCCGCCGACTTCCAGACCGCGGTCATCGCACTCGCGAAGGGCTTCGTCGCCGCAGGCATCCAGCCCGGGGACAAGGTGGGATTCCTCGCCCGCACCACGTACGAGTGGTCGCTGATCGACTTCGCACTGTTCTACGCCGGCGCGGTCATGGTGCCGATCTACGAGACCAGCTCCCCCGCCCAGATCCAGTGGATCATGGAGGACTCCGGCGCGATCGCCCTGATGGTCGAATCGGCCGATCACTTCGCCAAGGTGGACGAGGTCCGCGGCGACCTTCCCCTCGTCCGCGAGGTCTGGCAGATGCACCTCGGTGCGATCGACACCCTCACCGCGGCGGGCGTCGAGGTCGAGGACGCCGAGATCGACCGTCGCCGCAACCTCGCGGTCGGCTCGGACATCGCGACGCTCATCTACACGTCCGGCTCCACCGGCCGCCCGAAGGGCTGCGTGCTCACCCACAGCAACTTCGTCGAGCTCTCCCGCAACTCCGCGAAGGCCCTCAACGCCGTCGTCGAGACGCCGGGCGCCTCCACCGTGCTGTTCATCACCACGGCTCACGTCTTCGCACGCTTCATCTCGATCCTCAACGTCCACGCGGGAGTGCGCACCGGCCACCAGCCGGACACCAAGCAGCTGCTCCCCGCGCTCGGGTCGTTCAAGCCCACCTTCCTCCTCGCCGTCCCCCGTGTCTTCGAGAAGGTCTACAACTCCGCAGAGCAGAAGGCGGAGAGCGGCGGCAAGGGCAAGATCTTCCGCGCCGCCGCCGCAGCGGCGATCGAGCACTCGAGACTCCTCCAGGACGGCGAGAAGATCCCGTTCGGGCTGAAGATCAAGTTCGCGCTGTTCGACAAGCTCGTCTACAGCAAGCTGCGCGCGGCGATGGGCGGCAACATCTCGTACGCCGTGTCGGGTTCCGCGCCGCTCGGTGCGCGCCTCGGCCACTTCTTCCACAGCCTCGGTGTCGTGATCCTCGAGGGCTACGGCCTCACAGAGACGACCGCGCCGGCCACCGTGAACCTCGCCGACAAGTCCAAGATCGGCACCGTGGGCCCCGCGCTCCCCGGCGTCGGCGTCCGCCTCGCCGAGGACGGCGAGATCGAGGTCAAGGGCGTCAACGTCTTCAAGGAATACTGGAACAACCCGGAGGCCACCGCCGAGGCGTTCGACGACGGCTGGTTCCGCACCGGCGACATCGGCAGCTTCGATGCCGAGGGCTTCCTCACCGTCACCGGCCGCAAGAAGGAGATCATCGTCACCGCCGGCGGCAAGAACGTCGCCCCTGCAGCGCTCGAGGACCCGATCCGCGCCAACCCGATCGTCGGCCAGGTCGTCGTCGTCGGAGATCAGAAGCCGTTCATCTCCGCGCTCGTGACGCTGGATCCCGAGATGCTCCCCACGTGGCTGGGCAACAACGGCCTCCCGGCGGACATGTCCCTGGCGGATGCCGCGAAGAACGACGCGGTCCGCGCCGAGGTGCAACGCGCCATCGACATCGCCAATAAGAACGTCTCGCGTGCGGAGTCGATCCGAAAGTTCACCATCCTCAGCACGGAGTGGACCGAGGCGAGCGGACACCTCACGCCGAAGATGTCGATCAAGCGCAACGTGATCGTGTCGGACTTCGCCGGTGAGATCTCCGCGATCTACGACGAGCCGGTTCAGACGACCAACGTCGCGATCGGCTGAGCCCGAACGCTGACACAGAAGAGGCCCCCTGCACCGAGTGCAGGGGGCCTCTTCTGTGTCAGAACCAGTCGCTCTCGCGTACCTGGCGCATCGCGATCTTGCGATCCTCCGGTGTCAGACGCGACAGATACAGCTTGCCGTCGAGATGATCCGTCTCGTGCTGGAGGGCCTGGGCGAGCAGCCCCTCCCCCTCGAGGACGACGGGATTGCCGTCGAGATCGATGCCCTCGACGCGGGCCCAGGGGTGACGAAGGGCGTCGTGCCACAGATTCGGGACGGACAGGCATCCCTCCCCCGTCGGCACGGGATCTCCGCGCACCTCGGTCAGCACGGGATTGAGCACGTAGCCGACGTCACCGTCGATGTTGTAGCTGAACGCGCGCACCGCCACGCCGATCTGCGGCGCGGCGACGCCCGCCCGACCTGGCAGTTTCACGCTGTCGATGAGGTCGGCCACGAGGGACCGCACGCCGTCGTCGATCTCGTCGATCGGAGCGCACACGGTTCGGAGCACGGGGTCCCCGAAGATCCGGATCTCGCGAGCGGTCATCAGGCGGACCTCGCCCGAAGGCCCTCGATGAGGAGCGCAGCGAGCTCGCGAGCCGCGGTGCGCGTCTCGGGTTGCAGGTTGGCGAAGACGATCGCACCGCCTCCCGCGATCTGCGGGTCGTACGGCATCCGCACGACGTTCTTCGCGCGGGTCTTGAAGTGCGCCTCCAGCTCGTTGAGGCGCACGAGCGGGCTGCCGGGGGTGGACTGGTTGAGGACGATGACGGCGTTGCGCACCTTGTCCTCGTGACCGTTCGCCTCCAGCCACGTGAGGGTCTCGGATGCCAGCCGCGCCTCGTCGACGCTGAGTCCGGAGACGATGACGATCTGATCGGCGAGATCCAGCGTCGCATCCATCACGGAGTGCACGATGCCGGTGCCGGTGTCGGTGAGCACGAGGGAGTAGTAGTGCGCCGCGACATCGGCGACGTTGCGGTAGTCCTCATCGCTGAACGCGTCGGCGATGCGCGGATCGGTGTCGGATGCCAGCACGTCGAGGCGCGTGGAATCGCGCGCCACGATCGCGGAGATGTCGTGATAGCCCTTCACCTCGTCGTGGATGCGCACGAGGTCCCGCACCGACTTGCCCGATTGCGAACGGACGATGCGGTCGGCGAGCGTCCCGCGGTCGGGGTTCGCGTCGACGGCGATCACGCGGTCCTCACGGGCGTCCGCGAGGGCCATTCCGAGCAGCGCGGTGATGGTGGTCTTGCCGACGCCACCCTTGCGCGACAGGATCGGCACGAAGCGCGCGCTCCCACCCAGCGGGCTGGCGATCCGCGCGGTGAGCGCCTTGCGCTCCCGTGCCTTGCGGCCGTCGCCGATGTTGATGCGGCGTCCGGAGACCGTGTAGAGCAGGTGACTCCAGGTGCCCTCCGGCTCCGGCTTGGTCAGCGGGCTCGGGGTGAGCAGGCGATCGGCCGTGAGCAGATCGGCGGTCTCCCTGGAGGACTGGCCGCGCTGGTCGTCCAGTCGCTTCGACGCGAGCGTCAGTTCGGCCGGGCGATCGGGCGTGCTCGCGGATGCGGCGGGTGCGGATGCTGCGGATGCTGTCTGCTCCGCAGCCGGCGCCGCCGGTTTCTTCGCGATCGCCTGGGCCGGCACGGCGGCGTCGGTCTTCGCGACGGGTTCGGCCTTCACGGCGGGCTCAGCCTTCGCGGCCGGCTCAGCCTTCACGGCCGGCGTGGCAGGCTCCGTCTTCACGGCGGACTTCGCGGGCTCGGCCTTCACCGCAGGCTTCGCAGGCTCGGCCTTCACCGCAGGCTTGGCAGGCTCGGCCTTCGCGGCGGGTTCCGCCGGCTCGGCCTTGGCCGCGGGTGCGGCGGGCACGACTGGAGCGGACTCCACGATGGGTTCGGCGTCGTCCACGACATCCGCATCGACCGCGGCGCTGTCGTCCTCCGCAGCATCCTGCTGCTCGGTGCCGTCGGCATCCTCTGGTTCCTCGACGTGCGCGACGTCCTCTGGTTCCTCTGCGTCCGACTGCGACGGCTCCACGACGAGGTTCTTACCGCTCTCGAGCAGGATCTCGAAGCTCGCCGCCGGGATCTCACCGTCGACGACGGCATCCTCCGTCAGGTCGTCGTCCTCGTCGCGCCCGGGCATCACCACGGCCACCTGCGCCGTCTGCCCGAGCACGCCCAACGAGGTCGTGTCGAGGGAGGCGGATTCGTCGAGGACGCCGAGGTCGTCGCCCTCGGCGTCGTCGCGATTGTTCTTCGATGTCACTTCTGTCACTCCAAGCCTGTGCGAGCGTGTCGCCCGCACAAGATTACTTCTCCGGAGTGATCACGACCAAAAGGTCTCCGGCGTCGACCTGCTGCGTGCCACCGATCGCCAGGCGCTCGACGACGCCGCCGACCGGCGCTGTGATGGCCGCTTCCATCTTCATCGCCTCGATGGACGCGACCGGTTCGCCGGCGCGGACGGAGGCCCCG
The DNA here is from genome assembly GCF_014205075.1 of Microbacterium ginsengiterrae. NCBI lineage: Bacteria > Bacillati > Actinomycetota > Actinomycetes > Micrococcales > Microbacteriaceae > Microbacterium > Microbacterium ginsengiterrae. The sequence continues at coordinate 112,390 of NZ_JACHMU010000001.1, forward strand.
ACCTCGACCTTGAGGGTGACGACACCGGAGAACGGCGCAGCCACCTGACCGGGCTTGGACGTGTCGGCCTTCTCGACCTCGTGCGCATCCACAGCGACCGAGCGATCACGCACGAACACCGGCCGGAGCTGCCCGTTCAGCGTGGTCATGACCGTGCGCATGCCGCGCTCGTCCGCCTCACCGATCGCCTCCAGCCCGACGTAGAGCTGCACGCCGCGATCGATCTCGACGAGGTGCTCCTGACCCTGCACGAGTCCGTAGAGGTAGTCGGCCGTGTCGAGAACCGAAAGGTCACCGAACAGTTCGCGCTGCTGAGCGAACTCCCGCGTCGGAGCGGGGAACAGCAGGGTGTTCAGGCGGTCGCGCCGCTCCGTGCGGGATCCGGCGAGAGCCTTCTCGTCGTCCGCGGAGATCTCGGTGAGTCCTGGGCGCACCTGACGCCCGGCCAGCACCTTCGACCGGAACGGCTCCGGCCATCCCCCCGGCAGATCGCCGAGCTCCCCCGCCATGAAGCTCACCACGGAGTCGGGCACGTCGTACTTCTCCGGGTTCGCCTCGAAGTCCGCCGGATCCGCCTTCACCGCTGCCAGATGCAGGGCGAGGTCGCCGACGACCTTGGACGACGGCGTCACCTTCGGCACCCGCCCGAGAATGCGATCCGCCGCAGCGTACATGTCCTCGATGAGTTCGAAGTCGCCGGCGAGCCCGAGCGCCTTCGCCTGCTGACGCAGGTTCGACAGCTGACCGCCGGGGATCTCGTGATGGTAGACACGGCCCGTGGGACCGGGAAGCCCGGATTCGAACGGCGCGTACTGGTTGCGCACGGCCTCCCAGTACGGCTCGAGGTCGGAGACTCCTCCGAGGTCGATGCCGCTGTCGCGCTCGGTGTGCGCGAGCGCTGCCACGAGCGAGGAGAGGGACGGCTGGCTCGTCGTGCCGGACAACGGCGCGGATGCCGCATCCACGGCGTCGACGCCTGCGGCACTCGCCGCGAGCAGGGTCGCCAGCTGGCCGCCCGGGGTGTCATGCGTGTGCAGGTGGACCGGAAGGTCAAACCGCTCGCGCAGGGCCGTGACGAGCTTCGCGGCGGCGGCGGGCCGCAACAGACCCGCCATGTCCTTGATCGCGAGGATGTGAGCGCCCGCGTCGACGATCTGCTCGGCCAGACGCAGGTAGTAGTCCAGCGTGTACAGGTCCTCGGCGGGATCGAGCAGGTCGCCCGTGTAGCAGAGGGCGACCTCGGCGACCGAGGTGCCCGTCGCGCGGACGGCGTCGATCGCGGGGCGCATCTGCGTGATGTCGTTGAGCGCGTCGAAGATGCGGAAGATGTCGACGCCGCTGGCGGCGGCCTCGTTCACGAACGCATCGGTGACCGCCGTCGGATACGGGGTGTATCCGACGGTGTTGCGCCCCCGCAGCAGCATCTGGATGTTGATGTTCGGCAGCGCCGCACGCAGCTTGTCGAGCCGCTCCCACGGGTCCTCACCGAGGAATCGCAGGGCGACGTCGTAGGTCGCCCCGCCCCATGCCTCGACGGAGAGGAGGCCGGGCGTCAGGCGGGCGAGGTAGGGAGCCGCGGCGACGAGGTCGCGGGTTCGGACCCGCGTCGCCAGCAGCGACTGATGCGCGTCCCGGAACGTCGTGTCCGTGATCGCCAGGGGCTTCTGCTCGCGGAGGCTGCGCGCGAACCCGTCGGGGCCCAACTCCTGCAGACGCTGGCGAGATCCGGGCGCCGGCTCCGCGGTGAGGTCGATCTGCGGCAGCTTGGAGATCGGGTCGATCGCCCCAGGGTGCTCTCCGTTGGGCTTGTTGACCGTGACATCGACGAGCCAGTTGAGCAGCTTCGTCCCGCGGTCCTTCGACACGCGCCCCTGCAACAGGTCAGGACGCTCGTCGATGAAGGAGGTGCTGACGTCCCCGGCGACGAAGGCGTCGTCATCGAGCAGCGCCTGCAGGAAGGGGATGTTCGTCGAGACGCCACGGATCCGGAACTCGGCCAGCGCGCGCCGTGCGCGGCCGACGGCAGCGGGGAAGTCGCGTCCGCGGCAGGTCAGCTTGGACAGCATGGAGTCGAAGTGCGGGCTGATCTGCGCCCCCTGGTGCACCGTTCCACCGTCGAGGCGGATGCCGGCACCACCCGGTGAGCGGTAGGTGGTGATCTTGCCCGTGTCGGGGCGGAAGCCCTGGGTGGGGTCCTCGGTCGTGATGCGGCACTGCAGCGCCGCACCACGAAGGTGGATGTTCTCCTGCTGGAGGCCGAGCTCGGCGAGCGTCTCCCCCGATGCGATGCGCATCTGGGTCTGGACGAGGTCGACGTCGGTGACCTCCTCGGTCACGGTGTGTTCGACCTGGATGCGCGGGTTCATCTCGATGAAGACGACTTCACCGGCGCGCTCCCCCGCTGTCTCCAGCAGGAACTCCACGGTGCCCGCGTTCTCGTATCCGATGGAACGGGCGAAGGCGATCGCGTATCCGTGCAGAGCCGAACGGATGCTGTCGTCGAGGTTCGGGGCCGGCGCGATCTCGACCACCTTCTGGTGGCGACGCTGGACCGAGCAGTCACGTTCGAAGAGGTGGACCGTCTCGCCGGACTTGTCGGCCAGGATCTGCACCTCGATGTGACGCGGCCGGATGACCGCCTGCTCGAGGAACATCCGAGGGTCCCCGAATGCGCTCTCCGCTTCGCGCATCGCCTCGGCGAGGGCGGGGGCGAGCTCGGCCTTCGACTCCACCCGCCGCATCCCGCGACCGCCACCGCCGGCGACGGCTTTCGCGAAGAGCGGGAATCCGATCTCATCGGCCTGAGCCACGAGATCGTCGACGTCGGCGGATGCCTCGGTGGACCGGAGGACGGGGACGCCGGCGGAGATCGCGTGACGCTTCGCCTCGACCTTGTTGCCCGCCATCTCGAGGACCTTCGACGGCGGCCCGATGAACACGATGCCGTTCGCCGCGGCCTTCTCGGCCAGCTCGGGGTTCTCGGACAGGAACCCGTAGCCGGGGTAGATCGCATCGGCGCCCGACTCGCGAGCGACTCGGATGATCTCGTCGACGTCGAGGTAGGCCCTGACAGGGTGACCGCGCTCGCCGATCTCATACGCCTCATCGGCCTTCAGCCGATGCTGCGAGCCGCGGTCCTCATACGGGAAGACCGCGACAGTGCGCGCTCCCACCTCGAACGCCGCTCGGAAAGCACGAATCGCGATCTCGCCGCGATTGGCCACAAGGATCTTCTGGAACATGCACACCTCTGATGGCTCGATGTGCGGCGTTGTCGACGCACACGGGGCGGGGCTGAGTGTTTTCCAAGCCTAGGGGAAGGTAACGTGGTCTCCGTGCACGTACTCAGCGTCAGCTCTCTCAAGGGCGGTGTCGGAAAGACGACCGTGACTCTCGGTCTGGCTTCTGCGGCCTTCGCCCGCGGCGTCCGAACCCTCGTCGTCGACCTCGACCCCCAGTCCGATGTCTCGACGGGAATGGACATCCAGATCGCCGGGCGGCTCAACATCGCCGACGTCCTGGCCAACCCGAAGGAGAAGGTCGTCCGTCAGGCGATCACCTCCAGCGGATGGGCGAAGGTGCACCCCGGAACGATCGACGTGCTCATCGGCAGCCCGTCCGCGATCAACTACGACGGCCCGCACCCGAGCGTGCGCGACGTGTGGAAGCTCGAAGAGGCGCTCGCGTCCGTGGAGAGCGACTACGACCTCGTCCTCGTCGACTGTGCGCCATCGCTGAACGCGCTCACCCGCACGGCGTGGGCGGCGAGCGACCGCGTCATGGTCGTCACCGAGCCCGGCCTGTTCTCCGTGGCAGCAGCCGACAGGGCCCTTCGTGCCATCGAGGAGATCCGCCGAGGCCTCTCCCCTCGTCTGCAGCCGTTGGGCATCGTGGTCAACCGTGTGCGCCCGCAGTCGATCGAGCACCAGTTCCGCATCAAGGAGCTGCGTGACATGTTCGGCCCCCTCGTGCTCTCGCCGCAGCTGCCGGAGCGCACCTCGCTCCAGCAGGCGCAGGGCGCGGCGAAGCCGCTGCACATCTGGCCCGGCGACTCCGCACAGGAGCTGGCGGCGGACTTCGACGCGCTGCTGGATCGGATCATCCGCACCGGGCGCGTGCCTGTTCCCGAGGCGGGCGCCGCCTCCTCCTGAGAGCTCGTTGCGTGAGGACGAGACGTTTCGACTCGTCGCTCCGCTCCTCGCTCAACGCGTTTCGTCTCGCTGCGCTCGCTCAACGACCCGCAGGAGCCCTCCGCTCCTCGCTCAACGACCCGCAGGAGCGACCTTCGGGCCTTGGCCTTTGGCGGGTCGTTGAGCGGAGGCGGCGAAGCCGCCGCAGACGAACGGGTTGAGCGAGCCGAAGGCGAGTCGAAACCTCGCCGAGAGCACGAACCTCTCGGAGCCCCAGAGCCTCGGCTACGCGGTGCGCTTGGCGCGACGCGCGGAGAGTTCGTCGACGGGGTCCGGTGCAGTCGGGTCGAACTCGACCAGCGTGGTCTCGACCTCACGCAGCACCTTGCCGACTGCGATGCCGAAGACGCCCTGGCCGCGGCTGACGAGGTCGATGACCTCGTCGTTGGACGTGCACAGGTAGACCGAGGCGCCGTCGCTCATGAGCGTGGTGCCTGCGAGGTCGCGGATGCCGGCGGCACGGAGCTGGTCGACGGCCGTGCGGATCTGCTGCAGGGAGATGCCCGTGTCGAGGAGCCGCTTCACCAGCTTGAGGACGAGGATGTCGCGGAAGCCGTAGAGGCGCTGCGAACCTGATCCGCTGGCACCGCGCACCGTCGGTTCGACGAGCTCCGTCCGAGCCCAGTAGTCGAGCTGACGGTAGGTGATGCCGGCCGCGCGGGCGGCGACCGCTCCGCGATAACCGACCTCGTCATCCATGGCCGGAAGACCGTCCGTGAAGAGGAGTTCGGTCACGAACCGCGGGTCGCCTGCACGCTCATCCGCATTCATATGACTTCCTCTCTGACGGGCTTACCTCAACGGTAGAGCAGTGCCCCACCCCGGGCAATCACATCCGCCGCGCGGCGAAGGTGTGTCGCAACCTGTTCGTTACGAAAGAACGCGAGCGAGCGCTTCGTTCACGAAGGCCGCTCGCACCTCGTCGATCTTGGCGGCGAGCTGCGGCGCCATCTCGCGCGCCTTGCCGCGAGATGTGGCGTCGGTCCGCCGTAGCAGCGAGGACATCGCGGATTCGATCAGCGAGACCTCGCGCTCCGCGCTCTGCCGCAGCGTACGCAGATGGCGCGGCTCGATGCCGTGGCGGTCGAGCGCGACGAGACCGCGCAGCAGCGTCACCGTGGACTCCGGATAGGTCTCCGCAGCGGTGATGATGCCGGTGCTGATGGCGTCGTTGAGGATCTGCGGTCCCGCTCCGGCGGCCGACAGGAGTTCGTCGCGACGGTATCGCCGAGGGGCGGGTGCGATGGAGACAGGGGGCGCGAACGCGAGCCCCGTCTCTCCGTTGGCCTCGGCCTCGTCGAGCTGCTCGCGGATGACGCTGAGCGGCAGGTAGTGATCACGCTGAAGGGTGAGCCCGAGTCGCAGACGTTCGATGTCCGACTGCGAGAACTTTCGGTACCCGGACTCCGTCCTGGACGGGCTGACGATGCCCTGAACCTCGAGGAAACGCAGCTTGCTCGAGGTGAGATCCGGGAAGTCCGGTGTGAGCCTGGCGAGCACCTGACCGATGCTCAAGAGCCCCGCGGACGCTGAGCGATCGCGGGCCGGAAGCGCCGCCATCACTCCGTCGCCGCGGCGAGGTCGGCGGGCGACACGAAGAAGTTCAGACGGAACTTGCCGATGCGCAGCTCGAAGCCGTTGGCGAGGGCACTGCGGTCCACGCGCTCACCGTTGACGTAGGTGCCGTTGAGCGAGCGCTGATCGATGATCTCGAAGGCGCTCCCCGACCGGGTGATCTCGGCGTGACGTCGCGAGACCGTGACGTCATCGAAGAAGATGTCCGCCTCCGGGTGGCGTCCGATCGTCGTGACGTCGGTGTCGAGCAGGTATCGAGCACCCGCCAGCGCGCCGGAACGGACCAGCAGCAGAGCCGACCCTGATGGCAGAGCTGCGATGGCCGACTGCTCGACCTCTGTGAGCTCGGCGCCGAAGGGCACGAAAGAAAGATCGGAATCGTGTCCGAACGTCTGCGTGGCGTCGTGGCGCTGCTCGCCGTCGCGATGAATGGCTTCGTCGCGAGCCGGTCGGCTTTCGAAATCTGTCACGGTGGCCCTCCTCCCCACCACACTAACGGATCGAGGCGTCGCCGAGCGAGGGTCTGTGGGACACAGCGACCCCACACGACCGTTTCCTATGGTTGAGGTGTGCGCACTCTCACAATCGGTCGACCGACCGCCTCGTCCACCATCGCCGCCGTGCTCCTCGCCGCCTTCGTCCTGCTGTTCGCCTGGCCGTCATCCGCGGCCGCACACGACGCGCTGGTCGAGTCTTCGCCGGCGGCCGATGCGACTGTGGACACACTGCCCGCGGAGCTCACTCTGACGTTCAGCGCCGCGCTGATCGGCGGCGAAGGCGCCACCGAGGTCGTCGTGACGGATCCGGAAGGAGAGGCAGTCGCGGAGGGACCGGCCCAGGTCGACGGCGCCCTCGTCACGCAGCCCCTCGCAACCGACGCGCCTGCGGGCGAGTATCACGTGCTGTGGAAGGTGGTCTCCAGCGATGGGCACCCCACATCGGGCGAGTTCTCCTTCACCGTCACGACCGGCTCGCAGCCGGAGGAGCCGTCCACCGCCCCCGCCGAGGAGGCCACCGCCGCCCCCGCACCGGAGCAGTCGCAGACCTCCGAACCGGTCGAGGACCCGAACATGGAGTCGATCGCATCGTTCTCCCCCGGCTGGCTGATCGCCGGAGCGGTGATCCTGCTGATCGTGGCGTTCCTGCTCTTCCTGCTGCTGCGCCGCCGCCGGCCCGCCGAATCCGGATCGGACGCCCCCTCGGAGCGTTAGGCTGGAGGCATGCCACACTACGACGTCGTCATCCTCGGCGCGGGCCCCGGCGGGTACGTCGCCGCAGTCCGCAGCGCACAGCTCGGACTCTCCACCGCGATCATCGAAGAGAAGTACTGGGGCGGTGTGTGCCTCAACGTGGGCTGCATCCCCTCGAAGGCTCTCCTCAAGAACGCGGAGCTCGCACACACCCTGAACCACAAGGCCGACTTCTTCGGGATCTCCGGCGAATTCACGATGGACTACGGCAAGGCGTTCGACCGCAGCCGTGTCGTCGCGGACGGTCGCGTCAAGGGCATCCACTTCCTCATGAAGAAGAACAAGGTGACCGAGTACGACGGCCGAGGCACCTTCACCGGTCCGAAGGCGATCTCCGTCGCCAAGGCCGACGGCTCGACCGAAGAGGTCACGTTCGACAACGCCATCATCGCGACCGGCTCGAAGGTGCGCCTGCTTCCCGGCGTCGAGCTCAGCGACAACGTCGTGACGTACGAGGAGCAGATCCTCTCGCGTGAGCTTCCGAAGTCGATCGTCATCGTCGGCGCCGGCGCCATCGGCATGGAGTTCGCCTACGTGATGACCAACTACGGCGTCAAGGTGACGATCATCGAGTTCCTCGACCGCGCGCTCCCCAACGAGGACGCCGACGTGTCGAAGGAGATCACGAAGCAGTACAAGAACTACGGCGTCGACATCCTGACCTCGACCAAGGTCGAGTCCGTCGTCGACAACGGCTCGTCCGTCACGGTCTCGTACACGGGCAAGGACGGCCAGCAGAGCTCGATCGAGGCCGACAAGGTGCTCATGTCGGTCGGATTCGCACCCAACGTCGAAGGATTCGGTCTCGACAAGACCGGCGTGAAGCTCACCGAGCGCGGCGCCATCGACATCGACGACCACATGCGCACCAACGTGGACGGCATCTACGCCATCGGCGACGTGACCGCCAAGCTGCAGCTCGCACACGTGGCCGAGGCCCAGGCCGTGGTCGCTGCCGAGACGATCGGCGGCGCGGAGACGCAGACCCTCGGCGACTACCGCATGATGCCCCGCGCGACGTTCTGCTCGCCGCAGGTCGCCTCCTTCGGACTCACCGAGGCGCAGGCGAAGGAGACCGGTCGCGAGATCAAGGTCGTCTCGTTCCCCTTCATGGCCAACGGCAAGGCGCACGGTCTCGGCGAGCCGGTCGGTTTCGTCAAGATGATCGCGGATGCCGAGCACCTCGAGCTGCTCGGTGCCCACATGATCGGCCCGGACGTGTCCGAGCTTCTGCCCGAGCTCACCCTCGCGCAGAAGTGGGACCTCACCGCCCTGGAGCTGGCACGCAACGTGCACACGCACCCGACGCTGTCGGAGGCGCTGCAGGAGGGCTTCCACGGCCTCGCGGGCCACATGATCAACTTCTGATCAGACACCTCTGAAGAACGGCCCGGTCAGGCTCTGCCTGCCGGGCCGTTCTTCGTGCTCTCAGCGTCCCTGCATCGTGATCATGGCGGCGCTACGCCGTCGCAGCGCCGGTGATCCCAGCATCCGGATTCCCGCGTTCCGGACGGCGAGGGCCGGTCCGCGCACCGAGCGCCCCATGGTCATGTAGAACATCGACCTGCGTTGGGCGCGAGCGGCGGCGCGGAGCGCGGTGCGTTCGTAGTCGTGGAAATCCGGGGCACGGCCGTCCAGAGTGCGTGCGACGGCGGCGGCCAGGTGCGGCGCTGCCGCCCAGCCGAGGTTCATCCCCTGGCCGCCGATCGGACTCGTCTCGTGCGCGGCATCCCCCACGAGGACCACTCGTCCCGCCGCCAGGCGCGCTGCCCGGTGCTGGCGCGCGATGAACGGGGTGGGGTGCGTGCCGGATGGCAGTTCCACGCGGAGGCCGGCACGATCGCGGATCGCGCGGCCGAAGGCCTCCGATTCCGCCAGAACGCCATCCGGGTCCGACACGACCCAGCGTCGCATCCCGTCGGGAAGCGGGAAGGATTCGACGAGTCCGTCCCGCTCGCAGTGCAGGCGTGCCGTCCGATCCGCTGCGTGATCGGGGACATCGGCCATCGCGTAGCGTCCACGACCCGGACCTCGACGCCAGTGGATGCCGAGCTGCCGCCGGATGCCGCTGCGCACACCGTCGGCGGCCACGACCACGGCGGCGCTGACCTCGCGGTGGCCGATCGACATCGAGACCCCGCTCTGGGTGTTCCGCACCACCCCGACCGTGTGCCCGAGGCGCAGCGCGTCGCTCCGCAGACTCGTGAGCCGCTCACGGAGGAGCGCATGGGTGCGATGCTGCGGAAGGATCAGCACACGGTGCTCACCCGAGAACGCGATGGACGCGAGGACCCGCCCGTCGCAGATCACCTCGCCGCGGTCGAGGGCGAGACTCTCCGCGCGCACCTGCGCACCGACACCTGCGGCCTGCAGCGCCGCCAGCCCGGGCGGGTGGATCCCGATCGCCCTGGAGCGATGATCGGCACCTTCACGCGCCTCGTAGACCGCGACATCGATGCCGCGCTCGGCGAGCAGGCACCCGAGGAGCAGTCCGACCGGTCCCGCTCCCACGATCACGACCTCATGGTCCGGCATCCCCCGCCTCCCATCGCAGTTCCAGTCGCGCGGGGAACTCCTCGTTCACCTGCCAGCCGCGCGGGACGACCTCCGCCGCCTCTGCTCTGGTGAACGACCGGCGGATGCTGATGAGACCGTCCTCACGGATGAACGACCCGGCGAGGACGTTCTTCGCGAACGGCGCGGTCCCCATGGCGAAGCCCCAGTAGGCGAGCCTGCTGCGTGCGATGTCGCGGTGCAGCACGACACCGCCCTCCCGCACGAGAGCGACGGAGCCGTCGAGCACGCCGGTGAGTTCGTCTCCCGAGAGGTGGTGGATCAGGTGGTTGGAGACGACGAGATCGAATCGCTCGGCGTCCGCCACGAGGTCGCTGGTGTGCGCGCATCGGTACTCGACCCCTCCGCCGCGCTCGCGCGCCCATCGGATCGCCCTGGGGTCGGCATCCAAGGCCGTGACGGAGATCGGCAGTCCGTCGCGCCGCGCCCATCCGGCGATCGCCCTGGACACGTCTCCTCCGCCTGCGCCGACGTCGAGGAGGTGGATCGGTCCTCTTCGCGCGCGAGGTCGTATCTCTCGGCGATACACCGATCGCCACCGGGAGACGACGGCGTTCACGAGCGAGAACCGGTCGTAGGTGCGCTCGAGCATCGTGATGTCCGCACCGGGGTCGTCCATCAGCTCGCGCGCGCTGACGGCGCGAAGAGTGAGATCGACGCTCATCCGCGCGGCGCCACGACCGTCATGAGGGCGGACTCCGCGGTCAGGCCGGGTCCGAAGGCCATCGCGGCGACGCGTTCACCGTCACGCGCTCCCTCCTCCTCGAGGATGCGGCGCAGCACGAACAGCACCGTCGCACTGGACATGTTGCCGTACTGCCTGAGCACCTCTCTGGCGGGGGTGAGCTGCTCCGGGGACAGCTGCAGCCGCTCCTCCACGCGGTCGAGGATGCTGCGCCCTCCGGGATGGATCGCCCAGTGCGCGACCTGCTCACCGATGGAACGGTCGTCGAAGGCTGCGGCGAGCTCGGGCTCCGGCGCGTACAGCGGTCGCAGGGCATCGAAGATGTTCTCTCCGATGAGCTGCGGGACGGCGGTGGACAGGATCATCTCGAATCCCTCGTCGCCGATCGTCCACGCCATGTCCTTCTTCCCCTCCGGGATGATGCCGGTGTGGAAGCGATCCAGGGCGAATCCCGGCACGGACGAGTCGAACGACCGGGCCGTCACGAGACCGGCGGCGGCCCCGTCCGCGAACAGCGACGTGGCCACGATCATGTCCGGGTCCTCAGAGGTGCGCAGGTGCAGGGTGCACAGCTCGACGCTGACGACGAGGACCACGGCATCCGGATCGGCCGCGCAGAACTGGCTTGCCGCCCTGAGCGCCGGCATCGACGCGTAGCATCCCATGAACCCGAAGTGGTAGCGCTGGACGTTGTCGTTCAGACCGAGCGCGCGCACGATCTCATAGTCGGGGCCAGGAGCGTGGAAGCCGGTGCACGAGACGGTGATGAGGTGGGTCACATCGGCCGGAGTGATGTCCGGATCCGCCTCGACGGACGCCCTGGCGACGTCGACATAGAGCTTCCACGCCTCTCGGACGTAGACCTCGTTGCGCGTCTTCGTACTCGGAGACAGCAGCGCACCATTCGACCGGTCGAAGAACTGCGGATCTTCGGCATCCGACTCCAGCGAGAGCTCATCGATGACGGTGTACCGGGTGTCGATCCCCGACCCGTTGAACGACGTGTTCACGATACGCGTGGCCAGGCGCCCGAGACCGGGCTGCGCGGCGAAGACGTCGCGGACCTCCTCCTGTCGCAACACGGTGTCCGGAACGATCGTCTGCAGGGAGCGGAGTACCGCGGAGTGGCTCATGAGGTCACTCAAGCATGAGGAACGATTCTGAAGATAGGGCTTGCGTTAGGCGCCGAGCGCCCTACCCAGTTTCGAGTCGGATGCCGCGGCACGGGCACCTGCGGCGAAGACGACGGATTCGACGGCGGCGAAGAATCTCTCCCGCTCCGCCTCGTCGTCCGGGGCGGCAGGACCGAGCTCGACCTCCCACTCCCGCCATTGCCGCCGTGTACCGCCGCGCAGGTCGGTGGTGCGGACACGGTCGTCGACGAACTCCGCGATGACGCCGCCCTCCCCGCGCAGGAGGTAGGCCGTCCGGCTGTTCTCGATGCGCGCCAGCGGAGCCAGCGGGGCCGACGTCCAGCGGCCGAGCGCCTCTCGCACGGCCTCGGGCACCGTGTCATCGTCGCCGAGGGGCCAGGAGATCTCCAGGCGCCCGTCGCCCTGACGCGGACCCTTGATGTGCCACCCGGCATCCCCGCCACCCGTGCGGCGCCGGACGGCGACGCCGGCTCGCGCGAGCTCCGCCTCCGCGGTGTCGAAGTACCGGGCGTCGAGTTCTCGCAGTTCCCCGTCCGTGACGGAGAGCACCGCCGCGACGTCCGTCCATGCCGGCAGCGGGGTGTCGTCGTCGACGTCGTACTTCCGCTCGACCTCGACGATCCTGGTCGGTTCCGTCGCACCCTCAGTCATCGGTGGAGGTGAGATCCTCGAGCGCCTCGTCGAACCAGTAGTCGATCTCGGTGGGGCCGTCGTCCGATCCGGTCTTCTGCGGCTCGCCGCGCCGGTTGTAGACCACCTGCGTCTCGCTGTAGGGGACGATCAGCTTGTCGTCCGCGTCCTCGATGGGGACGATCTGCCCGTCCAGCGGGCCGCCGTGGAGTCGTGCGATTGCCATGTGCTCACCATAGTCCTCATCCGACGGCGATCCCCAGCACTGCGCCGATGATCATCCAGGGCCCGAATGCGATGCGCGTCGAGCTGTCCGCGCGTCGCAACGCCATGAGCACGAGGGCGTGGAGCGCACCCAGCACGAACGCCGCAGCCGCCCCGATCGCGAGCACCTGCCAGCCGTGCCATCCGAGGACGAGTCCGATGAGGGCGGCGAGCTTCACGTCTCCTCCCCCGATCCCGCCCCTGCTCACCGCGCGCAGCACGGCGTAGAAGCCGCCGAGGATCACCATCCCGGCGAATGCCGCGAGAGATGAGGCACCGCGCTGGGTCACGAGAGCGTCGGCCAGGACGAGGCATGCTGTCGCGGCGAGCGCCGGCAGGACGATGCGATTCGGCAGCCGATGGGTGCGCGCGTCGATCACCAGCAACCAGATGCCGACTCCGGCGAGAGCGAGGTGCACGACGACCACGGCGATGTCGTACCAGGCGACGGATGGCATGCCGGAAGAGTAGGCCACATCGAGGGTTCCGCGATGTGACCCTGTGGAAAACGTCGATGTCCGATGTGCGAATTACGATCGGAGCACCGCTTGATTTATTCGTAGATATATTCGAGGATGTAGGCATGGGCACAGCACTTCCGGCCCCCGCGGCTCTCCCCCTCTCGGGCACCGCTTCCCGCGCGCAAGAGGTGCATCGGCTGCGCAGTGAGATCTCTCGCATGCAGCGGCGACGCAGCGAGTCGCCGCTCCTTCCGCTCGACCCCGCCCTGGAGGGCCTTCTGCCCGACCAGGGTCTCCGCGTCGGCTCCGCCTACTCCCTGTCCCCGTCACCGAGCCTGCTCGGAGCGCTGCTGGCCGCGCCGTCACAGAAGGGCTCCTGGTGCGCGATCATCGGCATGCCGACGATCGGCCTCGAGGCGATGAGCGACCTCGGTGTGGAGCTCGAGAGACTCGTGCTCGTCCCCGACCCCGGTCCCCGCTGGCTCACCGTCGCCACGGCGCTCTCCGAGGTGATCCCGCTCATCGCCGTGCATCCACGCAGCCGCGTGGCCGATGCCGACATCTCTCGCCTGAACGCGCGACTGCGCGATCGCGGCTGCACACTGCTGGTCACCGCGCCATGGCCGCAGAGCGAGGCGACGATCCGCGTCGAGGACACCGAGTGGCATGGGCTGGGCTCGGGCTGGGGGCTGCTCTCCGATCGCACGGTGACCCTGCGCACATCCGGCAGACGATTCGAGTCCGGTCGCCGGGTGCGCGTGCAGATGCCGACCTCCCTCGGCCGGGTGGATGCCGCACCCACTCCCCTTCGCACCGTTCAGCCCGTGCCCCTCTCCCCCGCGACGATGCCGAAGATGCCGATCCCGGCTGCCTCAGCAACTGCCGAGCAGACGCCGGCGCGTTGGGCGGTGGCCGGATGACCAGCCCACCGCGCCATCTCGTGCTGTGGGTTCCGGACTGGCCGGTTCGAGCGGCGCTGGGCACCGCCCCCGGCGACGACCCCGTCGCCGTCATGCAGGCGAACCTCGTCGTCGCGTGCTCCGCCTCCGCCCGCGCACAGGGGGTCCGCCGCGGGCAGCGACGCCGCGTCGCACAGACCCGCTCCCCCGGCCTGCGCATCCTGCCCGCCGACCCGCAGCAGGAGCAGCGCGTGTTCGTGCCGGTCCTGCGACTGCTCGAGGAGCTGGTCCCCGGCGTCCAGCCCCTGCGCCCTGGGCTCGTCGCGCTGCGCGCCCGCGGCGCCGCACGCTACTACGGCGGAGAGGAGCAGGCGGCGATGCATCTCATCGACGCGCTCGCCGCACACGGCCACCCCGGAGCCCGTGCCGGTGTCGCCGACGGTCTGTTCACGGCGGAACAGGCCGCTCGCCTGGCCGACCCCGTCCTCGTGGTCCCGCAAGGCGGCTCCCGCGAGTTCCTGGCACCTCTTCCCGTGCAGGCACTGGGTGACGAGCAGATCACCGCACTGATGACCAAGCTCGGCGTGCGCACGCTGGCCGACCTCGCCGCCCTCGAGGTGGCCCACGTCCGCGACAGGCTCGGCGAACGGGGCGTGCGCCTGCACGACCTCGCAGCGGGTGCCGACTCGCGTCCGCTGACACCCCAGAAGCCCGAGCCGCAGCTCGCCCGCGAGATCGTGTTCGACAGCCCCCTGGCGCAGGCCGAGCAGGTCGCCTTCGCCGTGCGTCAGACCGCGGATGCCGTCATCGGCGGTCTGACCGAGCTCGCGCAGGTGTGCACCGAGGTCCGCATCGACCTGACCGATGACGACGGGGTGGTCTCCTCGCGGGCATGGATGCATCCCACATCCTTCGAGGCGAGCGATCTGGTGGATCGGGTGCGCTGGCAGCTCGAGGGGATGGCCGCGCAGTTCGCCGCCACGGAACGGGTGGGCGCCGGCATCCTCGAGGTGCGCATCACCCCCACGCGCGTCGATGACAGCGCTCACCACCAACCAGGGCTGTTCGGGCAGGGTCCGGAGCAGCGTCTGCATCATGCCGTCTCCCGCGTTCAGGCCATGCTCGGGCATCGCGGTGTCGTCACCCCGCAGGTCACCGGCGGGCGTCGGCTCGCCGAACGGCAGCTGTTCCAGCCGTGGGGCGACAAGACCCCGCATGAACGGGATGCGGCGCTGCCCTGGCCGGGCAGCCTCCCGCCGCCGCACCCCTCCGAGGTGTTCGCCCCGCCGCTGCCTGCCAGGGTGACGGCGGCCGACGGCACTGCGCCGACGGTGGACGAGCGCGGAACCCTGTCCGCACCCCCCGCACGGATCGACGACGTCCCCGTGCTCAGCTGGGCGGGCCCGTGGCCGCTGCGGGAACGCACCTGGGATGCCGCTCATGCCCGCATTGCCCAGCGTTTCCAGATCGTCGACGAATCCCAGCGCGCCTGGCTCGCCCTCTGGGAGGACGGCGCCTGGTGGTTCGAGGGGCGGTACCGCTGATGGGCTGGCACAACCCCGAGATGCAGTGGAAGGAGCTCGAGCGGACCCTGAGCGGGCGCCCGGCCGCCGAGCCGACCAGACCCGACCCCGGCCCGGTCAGCCGGCGGCGGCGGACGACGCCCCCGGAGGTGGAGCGTCCTGGCGATGCCGTCCCGTACGCCGAGCTGCACGCGCACACCTCGTACTCCTTCCTCGACGGGGCCTCCTCACCGGAGGATCTCCTGGCAGAGGCCACCCGACTGGGACTCAGTGCGCTCGCGATCACCGACCACGACGGCTTCTACGGCGCCGCACGGTTCGCCGAGACCGCCGATCTCATGGGTTCTCCGCTGCAGACCGTCTTCGGCGCCGAGCTGTCACTGGATCTGCCCTCCCCACAGGCCGGTGTCCCCGACCCTGTCGGCGAACATCTCCTCGTGCTCGCACGCGGCATCGAGGGATACCACCGGCTCTCCGGTGCGATCACGAGAGCCCAGCTGCGCGGTGGAGAGAAGGGAAGGCCCGTCTACGATCTGGACGACCTCGCGGCGAGCGCGGGCGACCACTGGACCATCCTCACCGGATGTCGCAAGGGCGGTGTCCGACAGGGGCTGGCCCTGGGTGATGCCCAGACCCCGCTGCGACGCCTGGTCGACCTCTTCGGTCAGGACAACATCGCGGTGGAGCTCTTCGACCACGGCGACCCTCAGGACACCCGCCGCAACGACGCGCTCGCCGACCTCGCCTCCGCCCACCGCCTCCCCCTGGTGGCGACGAACAACGTGCACTACGCCGCCCCGCAGCGCGCAGGACTCGCCGAGGCCATCGCCGCCGTGCGCGCTGTGCGCAGCATGGACGCCCTGGACGGCTGGCTGCCCTCGCACGGTTCGGCGCATCTGCGAAGCGGGGCAGAGATGACCGAGCGGTTCCGCCGCTACCCCGGCGCGATCTCGCACGGCCTCACCATCGCCGAAGAGTCCGCGTTCGAGCTGCGACGAGCGCGACCCGACCTGCCGCGGCAGGAGGTCCCAGAGGGGCATACCCCGATGAGCTGGCTGCGGCGGCTGGTGTGGGAGGCTGTCCCCTCGCGGTATCCCCGGCTCGACGACGCTGGGCGTGCGCGCATCGAACGCGAGCTGAACGTGATCGAGGAGAAGGACTTCCCCGGATACTTCCTCATCGTGCACGGCATCGTCACCGAGGCGAAGCGCCGCGGCATCCTCTGTCAGGGGCGGGGTTCTGCTGCGGCGAGCGCGGTCTGCTACCTGCTGGGCATCACCGCCGTCGACCCCATCCTCTACGAACTGCCCTTCGAGCGCTTCCTCGCCAGTACGCGCGAGGAGGAACCCGACATCGACGTGGACTTCGACTCCGGGCGCCGCGAAGAGGTGATCCAGTGGGTCTACGAGCAGTACGGACGAGAGTGCGCCGCCCAGGTGGCGAACATCATCCAGTACCGTCCGAAGAACGCCGTGCGCGACATGGCGAGGGCGCTGGGATTCTCTCCCGGACAGCAGGACGCGTGGTCCCGCCAGGTCGACGGGTGGGGTGCTGGCCTGCAACCGGCAGACGGACACGACATCCCCGAGACCGTGCTGGAGTACGCCGGCGAGGTGCTCAAGGCGCCACGGCATCTGGGGATCCACTCCGGCGGGATGGTGCTCACCGCGCGCCCGGTGGGTGAGGTCGTCCCCGTCGAGCACGCGCGCATGGACGATCGCACCGTCATCCAGTGGGACAAGGACGACGCCGCATGGATGGGGCTGGTGAAGTTCGACCTGCTGGGGCTGGGCATGCTCGCAGCCCTGCAGAACTGCTTCGACCTCATCGCCGCCGCGACCGGTGAGAAGTGGATGCTGGAGACGATCCCCAAAGAGGAGGCGGGGGTGTACGACATGCTCTGCCGGGCGGATTCGATCGGAGTGTTCCAGGTGGAGTCCCGTGCGCAGATCGGGCTGCTCCCCCGACTGCAGCCGCGCCGCTTCTACGATCTCGCCATCCAGATCGCCCTCATCCGCCCCGGCCCCATCCAGGGCGGGGCCGTGCACCCGTTCGTCCGACGCAAGATGGGAACGGATGAGGTGACCTATCCGCACCCCGCTCTGAAACCGGTGCTGGAGCGCACCAAGGGCATCCCGGTCTTCCAGGAGCAGCTCATCCAGATGGCGACCACGATCGGCGATTGCACCGCCGACGAGGCCGACACCCTGCGCCGGGCCATGGGTTCCAAACGCGGTCTGGAACGGATCGACAGCATCCGCGAGAAGCTGTACGCCGGGATGGCCCGTCACGGTCTGAGTCAGGAGCAGTCCGACCGCATCTACGCCCAGATCCAGGCGTTCTCGCACTTCGGGTTCGCCGAATCCCACTCGCTGTCCTTCGCCCTGCTGGTCTACGCCAGCTCATGGTTGAAGCTGCACTACCCGGCCGCGTTCCTCGCCGGGCTCCTGAACGCGCAGCCGATGGGCTTCTACTCCGCCTCGACACTCACCGCGGATGCCAGGCGGCACGGCGTGGAGGTGCGCCGACCGGACCTGCATGCCTCTGCGGCCTCCGCCGCCCTGGAGCCGTTGGCGGATTCCACCGGACCGACCGGTGCGCACTCCTGCACCGTCTACGAGCAGCCGACACCGGGTGAGTTCGATCGGAATGCTCCCGACGAGTCCGAGAGCCACCGCCGAGACGGACGGTACGCCGTGCGGCTGGGGATCGGCAGCGTCCGGGGCATCGGCATGCCGATGGCGGAGCGCATCGTCGCGGAGCGCGAGGCGAACGGCCCGTATCGGGATCTGCACGACCTGGTGCGGCGGACGGATGCGACAGCAGCGCAGCTGGAGGCACTGTCGACCGCCGGCGCGTTCGAGTGCCTGGGGCTGACCAGACGTGAAGGGGTCTGGCTCGCGGGAGCCGCCGCAGAGGACCGCGCCCGGTTCCTCCCCGGCACGACCGTGTCGGTGCAGCCGCCGCTGTTCACCGATCAGACCAGCTACGAACTGCTGGCGTCGGATCTCTCCGCCACCGGGGTCTCCATCGAGGATCATCCGATGAGGCACTTCCGATCCGCCCTCGATGACCGCGGAGTGCTCTCCGCCGATCAGCTGCGAGATCACGAGGTCGGTCGGCGCATCGAGGTCGCCGGACTGGTCACCCACCGGCAACGGCCGGCGACCGCCTCCGGGATCACCTTCCTCAACATCGAGGATGAGCACGGGCTGGTCAACATCGTCTGCTCGAGCGGGGTGTGGGCTCGATATCGCCGCGTGGCCAGGGATTCACCCGCATTGATCGTGCGCGGCATCCTGGAGCGCTCACCCGAAGGCGTCATCAACGTCCTCGCCGACGCGTTCGAGGATCTGCGCACCGGGATCGAGCATCGATCCCGTGACTTCCGCTGAGCGGCATCGTCACCAGAAGCGCGGCGGCTCCGGTTCCGGCTCCCGGTTCGCGCCGCCCCAGCGGAGTGCTTCGCTGGTGACGGCGGATGCCGCGGCATCCGCCCCGCGCAGGGCGAGGTCCGCTTCGGCCGCACCAGGGCCGACCGGATCGATGAGGAGCGTCGTGACGACACCGGAGCGCCCCTGTGCGATCGTGCATTCGAGGACACGACCGACCCAGGTCGTCGCGCCGTGACCGACCGTCGCACCGTGCTGATATCGGACCCGCGTCTCGAGATCCGTCACCGCGAGCACCATTCGCTCGCCCTCCCCGTCGAGGCGCTCGGCGACCTCGACGCGGTGCCCGTGCGGGACGGGCGCCGGCACGGAGATCACGATCGTCCTGTCCATGACTACAGCCTACGAACTCGGGCGCCGGCAGGACACCCATGTGCGTGGACGCAGGATACGCTCGCGAAAGTGGTCATCTGATGACTATGCGGGGTTGCACAGGTGCTCCCTCCTACGCTGATGGCCATGGATGCCGGAGCCGAGAATCTCAATGCTGTCGCGGCCTGGGCCGTCTCCCTCATGGAGACTCTCGGAGGGCTCGGAGCGGGGGTCGCCATCGCCGCGGAGAACCTGTTCCCCCCGCTGCCGAGCGAGATCATCCTCCCCCTGGCAGGGTTCGCCGCAGCTCAGGGCACGCTCGGCCTGTTCGAGGTCCTCATCTGGACGACGGTGGGTTCGGTCGTCGGCGCGCTCGCGCTGTACGGGCTCGGGGCATGGCTGGGGCGCCGCCGCATGTACGCCATCGCCGACAGGATCCCGTTGCTGAAGATCCAGGACGTCGAGCGGACCGAGGCATGGTTCGCACGGCACGGCTCGAAGGCGGTCTTCTTCGGGCGGATGATCCCGATCTTCCGCAGCCTCATCTCCATCCCCGCTGGTATCGAGCGGATGCCGCTGGTCCGGTTCACCCTCCTGACGCTCGCCGGCAGCGCGATCTGGAATTCGATCTTCGTCCTGGCGGGATTCTTCCTCGGCGCGAACTGGCACGTCGTCGAGGACTATGCGGGGATCTTCCAGAAGATCGTCATCGGCGTCGTCGCTGTCGCCGTCATCACGTGGATCGTCGTGCGAGTGCGTCAGCTGCGCCGCAGGAGACTCGCCGTCGACGCCTGACCGCGCGTCACGACGGCGCATCTCCCGCCGCACGCCGCACGATCTCCGTGAGGCGGCCCCACGCCTCCTCGCTCGGATCGGTCAGCGCGTACGAGGTCGGCCACAGACCGCTCGGGTCATCGAGCGCTGCCTGCACGCTCACCCCGAAGGTCGAATAGCGTTCCTTGTCCATCTGACCGCTGCGGAAGAACACCACGACCTTGCCGTCGCGCGCGTAGCCGGGTTGACCGTAGTAGAGCTTCGGAGCCAGGTCAGGTGCGACACTCGTGACGATTTCATGCACACGCTCTGCCAACTCACGGTCACCGTCGGGCATCTGCGCGATGCGCTCCCTCAGCTCCGCAGCCTCAGCGGCTGCCTTCTCCGCGCCCTTGGCTCGTCTGGCCTCGGCTTTGAGCTCGGCCGCCCGCTCCTTCATCGCCTTGCGTTCCTCGGCTGAAAAGCCTGCTGCGGAATCCTTGCGTGTCATCCTCGGCCCCTCCTCGTGTGTCGGTGACATCCACGCTACGACGACGATCGGCGAGGGGCTTCTCGATTCCTGATGCATCGACCTCTCCTGCGCCGTGGGAAAGCCTGCCACCATGGAGCCATGGTGGCAGCGGACGACCGGCAGGACATCACCGCCATGCGCCGCGTGCGCGACCGGATCGATCGGGAGTTCGCCCGTCCGCTCAACGTCGAGGATCTCGCCCGCGGCGTACACATGTCCGCCGGTCACCTGAGCCGGGAGTTCCGACGGATCTACGGCGAACCGCCGTACTCCTACCTGATGACCAGGCGCATCGAGCGGGCGATGACCCTGCTGCGCCGCGGGGACCTCACAGTGACGGAGATCTGCTTCGCCGTCGGTTTCTCGTCGTTGGGGACGTTCAGCACCCGTTTCTCCGAGCTCGTCGGGGTCTCTCCGAAGGCCTACCGTGCGGACCCCACCCGGTCCGTCGAGGGGATCCCCCCGTGTCTGGCGCGGCAGATCACCAGACCTGTCAGGAATCGAGAAGACTCGCCGTCGGCATCCGCCTAGCGTTGGCGGCATGAACATCGACATCCACCACGCGTTCCTGCCGCACCTCGACGCCGAGGCGGCGCTCGGTTTCTACCGCGACCTGCTCGGGTTCGACGTCCGCAAGGACGTCGGATACGCGGACATGCGCTGGATCACCGTCGGGCCGGCCGGCAGCGCGACCACGATCGTGCTGCATCCACCGGCCGCCGATCCGGGGATCAGCGACGAGGAGCGCGAGACCATCACCACCCTCATCGCCAAGGGCGTCTATGGCGCGATCACGCTGTCCACGGACGACCTCGACGCATTGTTCGAACGTCTGGAGGCGGGAGGCGCCGATGTCGTTCAGGAACCGACGGACCAGGACTACGGCGTCAGGGACTGCGCATTCCGCGACCCCTCGGGCAACCTCATCCGCGTCAACCAGCGCTGAACCGGACATACGATGGCCGGGTGGAGACGGGGCACAGGATCGAGACGCTCGGCATTCTCGGAGCGGGCCGACTCGGCATGACGCTGGCCCAGCTCGCCGTCTCGGCGGGCCTGCGCGTGCTCATCGCGCGGTCCGGCGACCCTGCGCCGATCTCGCGGAGGGTGCGGGCGATCGGTGCCACTCCGGCGACCTCCGCGGAGGTCATCGACCAGACGGATGCCGTCGTCCTCGCGCTTCCCCTCGGGCGATACCGGTCTCTACCCGCTGATGCCCTCGACGGCTCGCTCGTCATCGACGCGATGAACTATTGGTGGGCCAGCGACGGGGTCCGCGACGATCTCAGCGATCCGCGCACCTCGACGAGCGAGCTCGTCCAGTCGCACCTGCCCGGCGCGAGGGTCGTCAAGGCGCTGAGCCACATGGGGTACCAGGACCTTGAGGACGAGCCGCGCCCCGCCGGCGATCCGGATCGCAAGGCCATCGCGATCGCCGGAGACGAACCGCGCGACGTCGCGGTCGTGGCCGCGCTCGTGGACGACCTGGGGTTCGATCCGGTCTTCGCGGGTCCGCTCGCCGCGGGGATCGCGATGGAGCCCGGCGCCGAGGCGTTCGGGGCGGATGTCGACGCCGCGTCCCTGCGTGGAATGCTCGAGGGGTTCGCTGATTCGCAGCGCGGGATCGTCGTCGCGCGGGCGAGAGGCGAAGCCGCAGCCGCGGCGACGCCGCGGATCGAAAGGGTGCCGGTGGAGTCCTCCGCTCTGCGATCCGTCGGCTACCGCGCGGATCTCGCGGTGCTCGAGATCGAGTTCGTCAGCGGCGACGTCTATCGGTATCACGCGGTCCCGGCGTCCGTCCACGACGCGCTCATGGATGCCGAGAGCCATGGACGGTTCTTCCTGGACCGGATCCGCGACGTGTACCCGACGACACGCGTGAGCTGACTACGCGACCCCGAAGCGCTCCCAGAGACGCACCGTGTCCGGTGCGGCCCGCTCATCACGGATGCGCTGCCAGTTCCGACCGCCTCGCGCGTAGGTCGCGTTCACCGATGGCGGCGCCTCATCATGCGGAATGGGCGTCTCGCTCCAGGTGCACGCCCTGACATGCACGAGATCCACCGCCCATGCACCCGGATTCGAGTCGTAGTGCCAATCTCCCGTGAGGCGGCCGAGCCACAGGAAGTCGTAAGCGTCCTTCGCCCACACGAACGCCCCGTGCGGGGCCGCGGCGAACCGTTCGAGGCGTTGCGCTGCCCGCTCACCGATCGCTTCCGCAGTCCGGGCGACGGCAGCCCGCAGGGACTGCGGAACGGTGTCCAACCGCCCACCGAGGCCGCAGAGCCCGCGTTCGAGAGCACGAGCCACGGCGGATCCGGCCGGGATGCGGTCGTCGCGAGATCTCATCGGTGCGCGGAACACCGGCAGTTCCACCATGATCACTCCCCCTCATCGATCATCAGCGAGCCCGCTCAGAGATCTTCCGGCGACAGGTCGCCCTGACCGTCTTCGCCGAGTTCCGCCGTCACGGGGTCGTCGTCCTGCGTCTCAGGCAGGAGCCCCTCCGCCGGGATGTCCTCGAACGGGATCTCATCGTCCGCATCCGGGAGCTCCGCCGGGTCACGCCCCGTGACCACCGTCTCGTCGAGTTCGACGCCCTCATCGAGGGCCTGCGTCCGCTCCCATTCCTGCTGGGCCGGGTCGGGTGTGGATGCCATGATCTCTCCTTCGTCCTCACAGGCGTACTCTCTGCCTTCACGGCCAGCCTGATAGCTCCGCCGAGGGGAAACGAGGGGGTTGCTGAAGAGGGCGTGTGACGCTAGGACCCTGCCTCGATGACGGAGCGCTCCTCGCGCCGTCGGAGCCGGCGGTTGATGACGATCTTCGCGATCACCGCGACGATGGCGAGTCCGAGGGCCACGTATTGGATCGCCGCGTTGCGCGTGAAGAAGGACACCACCGGCTCGGGAAGGACGGCGAAGAGGCCGAACTCGAAGTAGTACAGACCGATGTAGGCGAGGAAGGTGATCGCGGACAGGAAGAGGATGGCGCTGAGCACCATGTCGATGATTCTCATGATGCTTCCACCCTCCCGCCGCATGCTCGCGCGCGGAAGTGACCTGGTGTCACCTCTCTCCGTGACACTCCGTCATGCTCGACTGTCCGCCGACACCTCGGCGAGCACATCGAGAGCGATGCCGACGAAAATGCTGCAATCTGCACCGAGGACCACCGCTACGCGGTGTTCGGGCAACGCCACCGGGCGGTCAGCAAGCCGCCGGGTGATCGATGATGGCCGCCTCGTCGCCCGGGGCCTTGTCGCAGCCGGGAACGCTCCCCTGCTCGGTCAGGCACAGATCTCACTCCTCTTCCGTTCGGTGGGCCCCGTCGAGCCAGACACGAAGGCGCTGGGCCAACCACTGCGGTTTCTGCAGCGGGACGCCGTGCCCGCATTCGGGGATGATCTCCGCATGTTGCCCCGGCCGGACACCGGCCAGCCGGTGCGCGGAGCGGATCATGGGGGCGCGCTCCCGCTCGCCGGCGAGGACGAGCGACTCCCCGGGATATCCGCTCCATGCGTCTGGGACGGTGAAGCGGATGTTCTCACCGACGGACGTGAGGAGGCTGCGCGTGGAGAGCCGCTGCGCCGTGCGGAGATACTCGGGGAACAGTGCCGGTGGGACGAAGAGTTCCTTCGCCTGTGCTTTGGCGAACCACTCCCTGGTCGCGAGCGGCGCGGCGGCGCGCAGCAGTCCGAGCGTCATCCCAGGCCATCTGGAGGGCTCCGCCTGGGCGCTGATGATCGCGACCCGAGCGATGCGGTCCGGATGATGCGCGGCGAGCAGCACCGCGATCTGCGCGCCGAGCGAGAATCCGACGACGGTGACCGGGCGCTGCTCTCTGTGCTGCAGGGCGGCGAGGAGTGCGCGAACGGTGACGGCGTGCGATTCATAGTCGACGTGGGCGCTGCGGTCATGGCCGGGGAGATCCGGTACGAGGAACCGATATCCGGACCCCATGCGTGCGATCAGCGGTTGCCACATCCAGCCGCCCACACCCCCGCCGTGCAGAAGCAGAACGGGCCGGCCGTGCGGATCGCCGAGGTCGTCGACGCGCAGGTCGGGGACCTCGGAGCTCGACGGGCGCGTCACGGTCGATCCTCTGACGCGATCGACTTGGCATACCAGCGGTCCGAGTAGGGCTCGGCGTTGAACGGCTCCATCTGTTCGAAGCCGAGTCGCTCGTACAGGGCGCACGCCTCGGCGAGTTCGGACCGCGTGTCCAGCCGCAGAACAGAGACTCCGCGCTCGCGGCAGGCCACCTCGACCTGCTCGAGGAGGGCTCTGCTGAGGCCGCGCCCTCGGTGCGACGGGAGGGTGAACACCTTGGTCAGTTCGGCGATGTCGCCAAGCATGCGGGCCCCCGCGCATGCGACCGGCCGGTCGTCATCGACGACCACGAGGAGAAGCCCCGACGTGCCGTGCAGGTCGTCGTAGGGTTCCTCGGCGAGCGCCTGATCGATCTCGTCCGCCGACGCCGGTCGCCCGTAGTAGCGTGAGGCGACCTCGGTCATGTACGACCGGACGATCTCTGTCGCGTGGGGATCGGACGGACGGGTCTCGCTCAGGCGCATGCGAGTCATCCTAGGGTCGAGGTGCGACACGAAGGGCGGCGAGCGGCGACGGCGCTCCGGATCGCGCACGGAGTCGGGTGAACGACGCGATGCGCGCCGCTCACCCGCCCTGCGTCACTTCTTGAAGACGTCCTTCACGTCCTCGACCTTGTCCTTGACGGCACCCTTCGCCTGATCAGCCTTGCCCTCGGCGACGAGTTCGTCGTTGTCGGTCGCCTTCCCGACGGTCTCCTTCACCTGTCCGGCGACCTTGTCGGCTGCCGCCTTGATCCTGTCTCCTGCGCTCATGGTGTGGTTCCTTTCCTCGAGCCGCTCCCGTCCCTCGGGAGCGGAGTTCATGATGATGCGACGCGCGAGTGATCGGCAGCGAGTCGGGAGCGGACTCCGGCATGGATCGACACGAGCGTCGGTGTCTCTCGCCCGGTCAACGCCGCGAGGTTGTCCACGAGACGCGTCACCGTGTTCGCCACGGCGATCGGTGATGTGTTCTTCCTGGGTGTGACACTCACATGCAGCACATCGGCACCGCGCACGCGACGGGCCGCCACCCGGCACGCGAGGATCTCATCCCGATCGTTCAACGAATGAGTGATGGCGTCGGACGCGAATCCAGGGTGGATCGTGATCGCGCCGTGCGCGCCACCCGAGGCCTCTTCTCGGAGCACCGTGCTGCTGCGCCCACCTCCGAGCCGTGCCATCACGAGCACCGCGGCAGCCGCGATCAGCAGGAGCGCGGCGAGGATGCCGACGACGAACCAACTCACCGCTGACTCCTCGGACAGACGGGACGCGCGGTCCGCTTCGTGCATCCATTCGATCGCGGACGAGGCGCTGCTCTGCCAGGTTGCCGCGGCGACGGGCCACAGCGCTGCCGCGGCGCCCCCTCCTCCGACGGCGATGAGCACGGCGCCCACGACGAGGAGGACACCGCGGTTCACCGCCCGGTTCGTCGCGTTCATGCCATTCCTCCCTGGTCCGCAGCGGGTCGTCGGACGCGTGCCCGAACTCTCACGCGCGGCGACAGCTCGTAGCTGGTGATCTCCCTCTCGGCGGCCGAGCGGATCTGCTCCTTCTCGATGACCTGTCCTGGCTCGGGGGTCACTGTCACGTCCATGCTCCGGTGCCCGAGGCCGACCACGACCGCGCCCCGAGGAAGGTCGAGGTCGCGTCGTACCTGCTCCGCAACAGCGGAGGCGATCGTGCCGTTGTCCGCGAGCACCGCGTGCTGCGACGCTCCGAGCCGGTGCCTCGGGCGCCGGCCGGGGGTCAACGACACCCACCCGAGCCCGAGACCGATGACGACCGCGACTGCTCCGCCGCCGACCAGCGTCGCGCGCGGGGCCGTTTCCGGCAGTGCCGCAGCCCAGGACAGTGCGGCTCCCGGTGCGACGAGGATCGGCGCGGCATTCATCAGGTGCAGCACGATCTCCACGCCCGCATAGGTGACGGCCGCGATGACGAGGAGCAGCACGATCACCGTCCACGCCGTTCGGGGCGAGTGGGTTTCACGCCGGACCACTCGTCTCAGGATCGACGTGCTCATCTACCCGACCCGCTTTCGCGTGGGAATGATCGCTCCCGTCACCGAGAACGACACGCGCCGGATCTCGCGACCGGTCACCCGGGCGAGATCGTTCGCGACCGTCTCCTGCAGTCGCCGAACGCGGTCCACGATCGTCGGTTCCGCGCTGATCACCTGGGTGTGATCCAGGTCGGGGATCGGCAGCTTCGCCGCGACGCGGACGGCGAGCCCGCCGCCCCATTCGGACACCTCGACGTCGACGTCGTCCCGGGAGACCCCGGTCGCATCCGCCGAGGCTTCGCGACTGACCTTCTCGATCGCCCTTTCGCGGACCCGGATGCTGCCGGGGACGCGCGCCGGTGTCGAGAGCGACGCCGCGGCTGAGGATGCGACGGTGCCGGTACTCATGAGGACGTGCGCCTTCCTGTGAAGACTCCGGCGAGTGCGCGCAGATCCAGTTGCCCGGTGACCACGCGTCCGACAAGAGCGCCCACGGCCATCAGCAGAGCGACCAGCACGAACCCCCAGAACCCGAAGGCCAGCGCAGCGAAGGCGAGCACACCGCCGACCGCCGCCCCCGTCAGTGTGGTGCTCATGCGACGCGGGACTCGTCGGCATCCGCGTCGTCATCGGGAAGGTGCACGTCGTTCACTTCGACGTTCACCTCGACGACCTGCAGACCGACCAGGCGCGAGATCGCCCGGGAGACCGCGGACCGCACGTTCTCGGCGACATCCTGGATCGGCGCCGGGTAGTCGACGACGATCGTGATGTCCGCGGCCGCCTGCGTCTCACCGACCTCGACCTTCACTCCCTGAGTGAGGTCGGTCGCATTGACCGCGTCCCGGATGACGCCGAGTGCGCGCGCTCCCCCACCACCGAGTGCGTGCACGCCCGCCACGTCGCGCGCGGCGATGCCGGCGACCTTCGCCACCACACCCTCCGCGATCGTCGTGCGGCCCGCAGCGTCGACATCGACGCCCGGGGTCAGCGTGGGAGCGACGCGGTCCACGCGGGGAGTCGCACCGACAGTCTTCCGCGTGGCCGACGTGCGCTCGACGGCCTCCGCCGTGTTGGTCTCTTCGATCGCCATCTGAACTACCTCCGTGTGTCTGCAGCACGACCCGTCGTCGTGCTGTCCAAAGGAGCGAGGAACAACGCTCTACACATGAGACGGAGCCGCCTCGGAGTTCGTCACAGATTCATCGGAGCATCATGCGAATAGAAGCTATGTTCGAATCTTGCTAATCTTGACGCCAGGGCCGGAGAGAGGAACGTCGGCATATGGGGACCAGTAAGCGCCTCGCCCCGTACTACGACATGCAGGCCCAGCATCGCGCCATCCTCGCCGCGGCGAAGGCCGGCCCGCTGCAGTCGCTCACGGATCGTGAGCTCGCGCTCCGCGAGCAGCCGTTGACGATCTACCCGCATCCGCTGGCATCGGTGTCCGCGTGGGTGAGGTTCGGCCCAGAGGCGATACGCGTGGATGCCAAGCTGGCACGGTCGACGCCTCTCGCTGCGGGAATAGTGTTCCGAGCCGGAGATCAGACGTTCCGCTGCTGGGTGTGGGGAAACGCGGTGTGCCGGCGCGACGATGGAGCGGCGCGGTGATGAGACAGGCGACGGCCGACGCACGCCGATCGACCTCTCCTGTTGGCGTGCACGGCGGCGTGCCGTGTAGTCTCTCATTCGCTCTGAGGAGCATGGTGAGCCGGGAAGTCTGGTCGGCACGAGCATCTGTGTACCCGACAGGAAGGCTTCTCATGACCGGTGGCTTCATCGTCCGCGGCGACCATCTGCCGATCCTCACCGCGCTCGCGGCCGGTCAGTCGACGGGGCTCGACGCTCCCCGCGCGATGATCTGGGGCCTGGACCTGTCCACGGCACCGAACCGGGATGCAGTGCACAAGCGGCTGCGTCAGGAATCGAAGGACATCGCGGCGATCACCGCGACTCATCCCTCGCTCGTGCACCTCTTCATCGTGTACTCCCACGGTGCGGCACTCCACGAGGGCGCCTGCCTGAGCTCCGCTGCCCAGGCCGCGGCCCGCCTACATACGGAGTTCGAACGCTCACGCGGCAGATTCGTGGAAGTCGTCTTCATCGACGCCACCGGCTGGGAGGACGACGAAGCGCTCTGCGACCGCATCGTGCAGACGGTCGCGACACCCGCAGGCATCGCCGGGGACGTCGCGTTGGGCTGGCACGACATCACCGACACCACCATCCATCGAGCCGCGATGGCACGGTACTGCTGACCCTCCTCCCGAAGCGGCGGACGGTGCATCGTCGTCTGTCCGTAGGTTCGACCCGGCACGCCGGCTCCGCACGGCAGTGCGCGAGTTTTAACGTCGCTCGGTTGTGGATATCTTCGAGTATGTGAACTTCTCGCCCACCCGCTATGGCGGGCGCCGGCATCGGCGCGTCCTGAACATGTCCATGAGCGCAGTCCTCGCGGCAGCCCTCACTCTCACCCTTCCCGGCGTCGCGCACGCCGCGGAGACATCGTCCACTTCGTCCGAGACGACCACCCTCACCTTCACCGACACCGGAGGCGTGTCGTGGACTCCCCCGGTGGGCGTGGAGAAGATCTCCGTGGAGATGGCCGGCGGCGCGGGCGCGAGTTTCATCCGAGAGGGGCAGGGCGGCTACGGTGGCCGCGCGGGACGGTTGGAGTTCGACCTCCCCGTCACCTCCGGAGATGATCTGCTGTTCGTCGGAGCCACAGCAGGCGGAATCAGTAAGGCGCATCTGCCGGGCCTCGGCTATCTGAACGGCGGCTCCGGCGGCGACCGTTCAGGGGGTGCGCAGCGCGGCGGCGGCGGCGGCGGCGCATCCGCTGTCCTTCTCAACGATGACCTTGTGGCTGTCGCGGGAGGCGGCGGCGGTGTCGGCGGATCAGTGCAGACCGAGCCCACTTTCTCGAACCCCTTCCGGTGGCGGTTCGGCGGTTCGGGTGGGTGGGGCACGAGCGGCACCGACCTCGCGGGCGACGACGGCGTCTACGGCGGGCACCCGGGCAAGGGCGGATCGGCCGGGACCGAGACCGGCAAGTCCGGTACGAACGGCTCGAAGGCCGCGAACCTCACCTCCTCGGGCGGCGGTGGCGGAGGCGGCGGCGGCTGGCCGTCCGGCAACGGTGGCCAGTCCGGCAAGAAAGCCTTCAGCACGAGCACCGGAGGCGGCGGCGCAGGCGGCGCCTCGTTCACGAGCTCGGCGGTTCAGAACCCACGGCTCACGACGAGTGCCGACGGTGACGGGTACGTGAAGATCTCGTACGAGAATCCGGTCAAGATCACCCTCACGGCCCCGACGCTGGTCGCCGCAGAGGTCCCGCACAACGCGCACGTCACGGTCTTCGGCGACAACGATGTGACGGTCAAGCCCGGCAAGGTGATTCTCACTGTCGGAAACACCTTCCTCGGTGTGGACGACGTGATCGACGGCCGGGTCGACTTCCGCTACAGCCTCCCGCAAGGGCAGCACACCCTCACGGCGGAGTTCACCTCGCGGGATCGAACGCAGCACGCCACAACCTCTGTCGACGTCGTCATCGGCCCGAGCCCGGCCGCATCGAGTGTGACCCTCGATGAGCTTCCGACCCGCGTCGCAGGAGGCAGCACCGTGACCGTGACGGGTACCCTGCACGCGAGCGACGCGGCGGTGGACAAGGAACAGCAGATCAGCCTCAACGTCAACGGTCAGCGCATGTGGTCGCGCTCGGACGCCGATGGACGCTTCTCCTTCAGCTTCCAGGCACCGTCTCATCCCTCTGCCTTCACGATCCGGGCGCAGTTCGACGGAAACGACGCCATCGGGCCGTCCATGTCAGGCACGATGCGGATCGAGACCTACGACGACCAGTCGGTCGTCGCGCTCAATGTCTCCCCGACGGATGCGGTGTACGGCGAACCGGTGAGCGTGAACGCGACGGTGTCGCCGGAGGACGGCTCGGGGGACGCCGCCAGCGGTCTCGTCCTCCTCTCCGACGGTGACGAGTACATCGCGATGGCCGCTCTCGACGGCAATGGCAACGCGGCGTTCGACGACCTTCTCCTGCCAGTCGGAACCACTACTCTCACCGCCGTCTACGGCGGCGATGACGTATACAGCGGATCTCACTCGCCTTCCACGGACGTGACCGTGGCCGCCGCGAGCACCGAAACGCGGCTGGCGGTCGAAAGCCCGTCGGGGCGGGCAGGCGAGCCGGTCGACGTCGACGTCGTGGTCGCGGCGGACGCCCGCAGCACCTTTGAGCCCCGGGGCGTCGTAGAGATCCTCGCCGGCGATGAGGTGGTGGCCACCGCGGCGACCGGAGAGGACGGAGACGACACTCCGCGGGATGGCATCGCGCGCTTCCACCTGGAACTCGGCGACCTCGACGCCGGAACGCACTCCTTCACTGCTCGCTTCGTGGCCTCACCAGGATTCAGCGACTCCGCGTCCGACGAAGCGACGGTCTCACTGCGGGCGATCGACACGTTCCTCGAGGCAACGCCGACCGATATCTCGATTTCGGAGAGCGACACCGCCGTGATCGAGGCGCACGTCACGGTGACGGGCGCCTCGCTGGCGCGGCAAACACCGCAGGAACCGCACGGGTCGGTCTACGCCACCATCGCCGGGGAGCTGTTCGGCACCCCCGCAGTCGTCGACGAGCAGACCGGCACCGCCGAGCTGCGCCTGAGCGGATTCGACCCCGGCGTGCATGACGTGATCGTGACCTTCCAGCCCGACTCCTCGACGCTCGCGGAGTCAACGGCACGCGTTCATGTCGCGGTCGCCGAGGATGGCCCGTCGGACGCGGACAGCGACTCGGGCGCGAATGCGGACAGCGAGGGCTCATCCCAGGAGTCGCTCCCGGCCACTGGGCAGCGAGAAGGGACGTGGGTCGTCCCGGCGGTCCTCGCCCTCCTGATGTCCGCGACCGGTCTCGCGCTGATCATGCGACGGCGCACCCACGCCTGACGAACGGCTCGAGAGGAGGGGGCCCTGCGCGGTGGTGCAGGGCCCCCTCGTCCATCGAGACGGAGGTCGCGGCGCTGGTTTCGAGCGCTGAATTCGGGCGATGCGTCAGGCCACGTCTTCAGGGGTCGAGGTGTTCGCCGTCGACGACGGCATCCTCCGCGGCCTCTTCGGCTTCGGCGCCCTCTTCGGGGGATTCCGACCCGGCCTGGGCGGCAGTGCCGTCAGTGTGCTCCTTCGGATCCTTCGGATCACTCATGATGTCTCCTTTGTCGAATCCGACGACCGTACGCGCACGTCGACACCTGGAGTGAGGGGCTTGACGGATGCGGCGCACTGAGTGAAGACGACGTGGCATTGTTGCGACGGGTGTACCCGTAGTCAATCCCCGGCGCTCTCGTCGGGCCCGCCTGTACGCTCGACCGGTGCCCGAAACCCCGAACGACCCGACCGATGCGTTCGTCCGCGTTCGCGGTGCCAACGAGAACAACCTCAGGAACGTCGACGTCGATGTGCCGCGCGACAGGATCGTCGCGTTCACCGGCGTCTCCGGATCGGGCAAGTCCTCCCTGGCGTTCGGCACCATCTTCACCGAGGCCCAGCGCCGCTACCTGGAGTCCGTCGCCCCGTATGCACGGCGCCTCATCCAGCAGGGGCATGATCCGCACGTCGAGTCGATCTCGGGCCTGCCGCCGGCCGTCGCGCTGCAGCAGCGCCGCGGCGCCCCCAGCTCGCGATCGAGCGTCGGCACCGTCACCACGCTGTCGAACTCGCTTCGGATGCTGTTCTCCCGCGCCGGCACCTTCCCCGAAGGGTTCACGACGCGCCTCGATTCTGACGCGTTCTCGCCGAACACCGCAGCGGGCGCCTGTCCCGAGTGCCATGGCATCGGCGTCTCGCACACCGTCAGCGAGGACTCGCTGGTGCCCGATCCCTCGCTGAGCATTCGCGATGGTGCCATCGCCGCCTGGCCGGGTGCGTGGCAGGCGAAGAACCTGCGAGACATCACCATCGCGCTCGGGTACGACGTCGATCGACCATGGCGCGACCTCGATCAGGCCGACCGCGACTGGCTGCTCTTCACCGACGAGCAGCCGATCGTGCAGATCACCCCGCAGCGCGACCGCGTGGCGAAGCCCTACAACGGCATGTTCTGGAGCGCGAAGAAGTACGTCTTCCACACGCTGTCCGACTCGAAGAGTCAGATGATGCGCACGAAGGTGCTGCAGTTCGTGCGGTCCGGACCGTGCCCGCTCTGCCACGGCACGGGTCTTCGCCGCGAAGCACTGGCCGTCACGTTCGCCGGGCGCACGATCGCCGAGCTCAACGCCCTCCCGCTGACCGAGCTCGCCGACGTGCTGCGCCCGACCACGCAGCTCACGGACCCTGAGCACGCGCTGCCGACCACGCTCTCCGGCGAGCGCACTGATGTCGCCGTCGCGATCACGACCGATCTTCTGGCGCGCATCACTGTGCTCACCGACCTCGGTCTCGGGTACCTCGGGCTCGGACGGGTGACGACCACGCTCTCCCCCGGCGAGATGCAGCGGCTGCGGCTCGCCACCCAGCTGCGGTCGGGGCTCTTCGGCGTCATCTACGTGTTCGACGAGCCGTCGGCCGGACTGCACCCCGCCGATGCGGAGCCGCTGCTCGACGTCTTGGAGCAGCTCAAGCGCTCGGGCAACTCGGTCTTCGTGGTCGAGCACAACATGGATGTCGTCCGCCGCGCCGACTGGATCGTCGACGTCGGCCCCGGAGCGGGCGAGGGCGGCGGTGACGTGCTCTACAGCGGAGCGGTCGACGGACTCGCCGCGGTCGAGGCATCCGTCACTCGGCCGTTCCTCTTCCCCGATCAGGACACCACGGCGGCAGATCGTCGCGACGTGCGCGAGCCCGCGAACTGGCTCACCGTGGAGGGCATCACGCTGCACAACCTCGCCGGCGTCGACGCGGCCATTCCGCTCGGAACCTTCGTCGCGGTCACCGGCGTCTCAGGGTCGGGAAAGTCGACGCTCGTGAGCCGCGTGCTGCGTGATGTCGTTCGTGAGCATCTGCGCTCCGGCCAGGGCGACGGTATCGATGATCCGGACGATGACGCGACGACCACCGACCCCGCAGGCGATGACGCGGGGCTCACCGAAGCGACGGTCCCGGATGCGCGCGCCGACACACTGACGGTGCGCCGTGCCACGGGGCTCGAGCACATCGACCGGCTCGTGCGCGTGGATCAGAAGCCGATCGGACGCACCCCTCGGTCGAACCTGGCGACGTACACAGGCCTGTTCGATGCGGTCCGGACGACCTTCGCCAAGACCGACCTCGCTCGGGAGCGCGGGTACACCGCAGGACGCTTCTCGTTCAACGTCGCCGGTGGGCGCTGCGAGACCTGCCTCGGCGAGGGGTTCGTGTCGGTGGAGCTCCTCTTCCTGCCCGGCAGCTATGGGCGCTGCCCGACCTGTCACGGCGCCCGGTACAACGCCGAGACTCTCGAGGTCACCTACAAGGGCAAGACGATCGCCGACGTGCTGGCGCTGACGGTCGAGCAGGCATCCGACTTCCTCGCGCCGGTGCTGCCGGCCGCGCGCAGCCTGCAGGCCCTCCTCGACGTCGGGCTCGGCTACCTGCGACTCGGTCAGCCCGCGACCGAGCTGTCGGGTGGCGAGGCGCAACGCATCAAGCTGGCGACCGAGCTGCAGCGCGTGCGCCGAGGCCACACCCTCTACCTGCTCGATGAGCCGACGACGGGTCTGCATCCCGCCGATGTGCGGCGGCTGCTCGCGCAGCTGCACGCGCTGGTCGACTCCGGAGACACGGTCGTGGTGGTCGAGCACGACATGGATGTCGTCGCCGCCGCGGACTGGGTCATCGACCTCGGGCCATCGGGCGGGGATGCGGGCGGGCGCATCGTCGCGACGGGAACACCGGATGCCGTGGCGAAAGACCCAGCGAGCCGTACGGCCC
Source organism: Microbacterium ginsengiterrae (assembly GCF_014205075.1). Lineage (NCBI taxonomy): Bacteria > Bacillati > Actinomycetota > Actinomycetes > Micrococcales > Microbacteriaceae > Microbacterium > Microbacterium ginsengiterrae. The sequence continues at coordinate 146,668 of NZ_JACHMU010000001.1, forward strand.
CGTATCTCGCGGAGCGCCTCAGCCGTTGAGCCGAGCCGAGTGACTCGACCCACCCACGCCAAGCGAGCACCGGTCGGACCGTCCCCCCGACCCATACCGCAGAAGACGAGAAGGACACCGGCGGGAAGCCAGTGCCCTTCTCGTTCTCGACCGTCTCCACGATCAGTCCTGCCACAGCCCTTTCGCTCGGGCTGACACGTCAGCGCCCGTCAGCGGGAGGCGAGTTCCAGCACGCCGTCGACGCGGCGCGGAACATCGACGGGGCCGTCGCGCAGTTCTTCCGGCAGCACCTCGGCCGGGGCATCCTGCCAGGCGAGCGGACGCAGGAAGCGTCGGATCGCGGTCACACCCACCGAGGTGTGCAGCGTGTTCGTCGCCGGCCACGGGCCACCGTGATGCATCGCCCAGGAGACCCGCACGCCTGTCGGGTAACCGTTGTAGACGATGCGCCCGACGCGGCCGCTGACCACGTCGGTGAGCTCGGCGCGCAGCTCGGTCTCTCCTGGTTCGCTGTGGATGGTCGCCGTCAGCGAATCGGGGACGGCGTCAAGCGCGCGCGCGATCTCGGCGACGTCGCTGTAGCGCACCACCACGACGAGCGGCCCGAAGGCCTCCTCGGTCACCTCAGCCGTGACATCGGTGGCGTCGATCTCGAGCACGGCGGGAGTCAGCGAGTACCCCTGCTCCCCCGGCGCCGGGTCGACCAGACTGCGGGCGCCACCCTCGGCGATCAGCCGAGAGCGGATCTCGTCGAAAGCCGAATGGATGCGGGAGTTCAACATCGTCTGCGGCGCGGCATCCTGCGCGCGGCTGACGATGTCTGCGACAAGCGCATCGCCGGCGTCCCCCTTGGGTACGAATGCGACGCCGGGCTTGGTGCAGAGCTGACCGGCGGAGCTGGTGACCGACCCGAACAGCCCCTCGGCGATCTGCGCGGTGCGCGCCACCGCGGCTTCCGGGGTGACGACGAGCGGGTTCACGCTCGACAGTTCACCATAGAAGGGGATCGGCGTGTCGCGACCGTCGATGATGCGCTGGAGGATCTGACCGGTGTGCAGCGACCCGGTGAAGCCGACGGCGGCGATGCGCGGGTCGGCGACGAGCACCGAGCCCGGCTGCTGACCGTAGACGATGCCGAACGTGCCCGCCGGTGCGCCGTAGTCGGTGGCAGCCTTCACCAGCGACTCGTACGAGCGCTGGGAAGTGAGCAAGTGCGAGCCGTGCGCCTTCACGACGACCGGGTTCCCGGCCGCGAGAGCGGAGGCGGTGTCACCGCCGAGCACGGAGAAGGCGAAGGGGAAGTTACTCGCGCCGAACACCGCGACTGGACCGATGGGAACGAGCATTCGGCGCACGTCGGGGCCGGCGCCGAGCGGGGTGTCGCCGGCGTGGTCGATGATGGCCTCGAGATAGCCGCCGTCCTCGACGGCGTCTGCGAAGAGACGGAACTGGAAGACACTGCGGCTGAGCTCTCCGTTCAGACGCGCCTCAGCGAGACCTGTCTCGGCGATCGCTGCCGCGACGAGTTCGGTGCGGTCGACGTCCAGTCTCTCGGCGATCGCGCGCAGCAGGCCGGCGCGCCAGGCGCGTGGTCGGACGCGCAGCTCAGAGAACGCCTGCTGAGCGCGCTCGGCGATCGCAGCGACTTCGGCATCCTCGGTCGCCTGGATCGCGGTGGCACTCTCCGTGCCGGTACGGGGATCAGTGCTGAACAAGGTGGTCATGCGTTACTCCTTCCGAGCAGGCCGCGGTCGGCCAGGTTACGGATGAGAGCGCCGATGCCGAAGCTCCACGGGGGAAGCTTCTCACAGTGACGCACTCGGTTGACGAGGGCACCGAGACGAGGAGACGCGATGCGCACGATGTCGTCCTCGTGGTGGGTGAATCCGCGCCCCTCCTCACCACGGTCGTCGGTGGGCGCGAACATCGTGCCCAGGTACAGCACGAAACCGTCCGGATAGGCGTGATGCGCGCCCGACGCCTGCCGCACGAGATCGGCGGGGTCGCGGCTGATCTGCGTCATGTGCGAGCGGCCGGTCATCCGGAAGCCGTCCGTACCGGTCACCTGGAGTTCGACGGTCTCGTCACGCACGTCGTCGAGGCCGTAGCTCTCGTCGAAGAGACGGATGAAAGGACCGGCGGACGCCGAGGCGTTGTTGTCTTTCGCGCGGCCGAGGAGAAGCGCCGAGCGCCCCTCGATGTCGCGCAGGTTGACGTCGTTGCCGAGCATCGCTCCCACGATCTCCCCGGCCGACGACACCACCAAGACGATCTCGGGCTCGGGGTTGTTCCACTCCGACTCAGCGAGCACGCCGACGTCGGATCCGGCGCCGACCGACGACAGTACGGCCGCCTTGGTGAAGATCTCGGCGTCCGGCCCGATGCCGACCTCCAGGTACTGGCTCCACACGCCTTCCTCGATGAGAACGGCCTTGAGCTTCATCGCAGCCGGCGATCCTGGCACGAGATCGCGAATGTCGCCTCCGAGCGCGCCGACGATCGTCTCGCGGATGCTGCGGGCCGAGTCCGCGTCGCCGCGGGCTCGCTCCTCGATGACCCGCTCGAGCATCGACACGGGGAAGGTGACGCCCGACGCCTTGACGACCTGTAGGTCGATCGGCGACAGCAGCCACGGCTTCGTCTCGTCTCGAGAATCGGGCAAGGTGTTCGCCCATACGCTCTCCAGCGAGCCTATCGATGCACCATCGGCGATCCGCACGACCTCGGCCGGGACGGGGTGCTCAGTCAGTTCCCGCATGGTCGGGAACGTGCGGCTGAGGTCGATCAGCTCGCCCTCGCGCAGTGCCACGACGGCGGGACCGTTCTCTTCGGGCAGCCACACGCGGCCGACCAACAGCGCGCGGTCGGCATCGTCGGGAAGGATGTCGCGGGCAGCGCCGTACGACTGGGATGTCATCATTTCTCCAACTTCACTGTGCATAGGCGCGGATGCGCTCGTGTGCGTTCTGGACGTGTGTGCGCATCGCCTCGGCTGCGCGGTCGGGGTCGGCGGCCGCGATCGCGTCGATGATGTCGTCGTGCTCCTGGATGGCGTGATAGCCGTCGAGGGGCACGAAGCGCATGCGCAGCATCCGGGTGTGGACGTGCGCCTGGGCGAGTGCTTTGCTCGCCTGACGGTTGCCCGCGATGTCGAGGACGAGCTCATGGAAGCACTGGTCGTGGTTGCGGAAGGTCGCCATCGAGGTGTAATCATCATCGAGCAGGCGGACCGGCCGAATGCTCGCGAGCTCACGGCGGAGCCGATCGATGTCGTCCGCATTCGCCCTCTCCGCCGCGCGTGAGGCGGCGTACACTTCGAGCAGCAGACGGAACTCCCACAGGTCGTCGAACTCCTCGCCGCTCATGATCGGACTGACGAAATAGCCTCGCATGGGCTCCTTGGTGACCAGCTCCTGAGTCTCCAACCGCGCCAGCGCCTCGCGCACCGGGGTCGTCGACACCCCGAGTTCGACGGCGATCTTGTCGATGTTCAGCCGTGAACCGGGGGCGATGTCGTTCGACATGACCATCCGGAACAGTTTCTGATACACGTGCGCGGAGACGCCGCCTTCCGGCGTCTCGGTGGAGTTCTCGCTCATCCCTCTAGCCTGCCGCCTATCGGGCTGTTCGTGTCGCGGCGCGCAGTCCCCGGCGCTCGAGCTCCTGCCAGCCCGGACCGTCGGGGAAGGTCCATGTGGCGACGGAATCGGGCAGCATCTCCGCACCGTTGCCGGGCTGCTGCGGCGCGCGGTAGCGACCGCCCGTCACCACAACCGGTTCGGCGAAGTGCTCGTGGAGGTGGTCGACGAACTCGATGTAGCGGTCATCCTGCGTGCCGGCCACGGCGGCGTAGTCGAAGAACGAGAAATGCTGTACGAGCTCGCACAGCCCGACGCCACCGGCGTGCGGGCACACCGGCACACCGAACTTCGCCGCGAGTAGGATGTTGGCGAGGTTCTCGTTCACGCCCGCGACACGCACCGAGTCGATCTGCATGACGTCGATGGCCTGAGCCTGCAGCAGCTGCTTGAAGATGATGCGACTCTGGACGGCCTCACCGGTCGCGACGCGCATCGGCGCGATGGCCTTGCGGATCGTGGCATGGCCGAGCACGTCGTCCGTGCTGGTGGCCTCTTCGATCCAGAACGGCTCGAACCGCTTGAGCGGCGCGAGCCACGCGATGGCGTCTTCGACATCCCAGCGCTGGTTCGCGTCGATCGCCACAGGGAAGTCGGGGCCGACCTCCGCGCGCACGAGCTCGAAGCGACGGATGTCGTCCTCAAGGCTGCCCCCGACCTTCAACTTGATGAGCTCGAAGCCGTCGGCGACCGCTTCGCGCGTGAGGCGCAACATCTTCTCGTCGGAGTAGCCGAGCCATCCTGGCGAGGTCGTGTACGCGCGGAAACCGTTCTGCTCGAGCTCCGCGATGCGCTCGGCCTTGCCCTGCTCACCCCTGCGCAGGATCTCACGTGCCTCGTCGGGCGTGAGCGCGTCGGAGATGTGTGTGAAGTCGATCGCGGCGACGACCTGCTCGGGCGTCAGATCCGCGAGGTAGCGCCACAGCGGCTTGCCCTCACGGCGCGCGGCGACGTCCCACAGCGCATTGATGATCGCTCCGGCCGCCATGTGCGAGACGCCCTTCTCGGGCCCCAGCCATCGGAGCTGCGAGTCGTGCACGAGTCGCGTCGCCGCGGCGCCGAGGTCGCCGACGAGGTCATCGAGCTCTTCGCCGACGATCAGCTGACCGTAGGACTCGATCGCCTTGACCACGATCTCGTTGCCGCGCCCGCCGGTGAAGACGAGCGCGTACCCCGCCTCGCCGTCCTCGGCGACGATCCGCACATATGCGGCCGAGTAGTCGGGATCGACGTTGACGGCATCCGATCCGTCGAGTTCCAGCGACGTCGGGAACCGCACATCGCTCGTCTCGATCGAGATGATTTTCGACATCTGATTGTCCTTTCCAGACGTGTGACGGCGTCAGCCGCCCATTCCGAGCAGCCCGGGCAGCCAGGTTGCGAAGAACGGGAAGTAGGTGATGAGGACGAGTGCGCCCAGCAGCGGTATGAAGAACGGCAGCACCCCCTTCGTGACCTGCTGCACCGAGACGCCGGTGACGCTCGAGAGCACGAAGAGCACAAGACCGACAGGTGGTGTCAGAAGGCCGATGAGCAGGTTGAAGATGATGACGATGCCCAGATGGATCGGCGAGAGACCGTAGTCGCCGGCCATCGGCGCGATCAGCGGCACGAGGATCAGGATGGCCGGGGTGACGTCCATGAACGCACCGACGATGAGCAGCAGGATGTTCAGCAGAAGCAGGAACACGACAGGGTTGGTCGTGATGCTCAGCATCGCCTCGGCGACCAGTTGCGGCGCACGCTCACGGGTCAGCACCCACCCGAACAGCGCGGATGCCGCGACGATGAGCATCACGACGCCGGATGTCTCAGCCGTCGAGCGCAGCATCGTCTTGATGTTCTTCCAGGTCAGCGCCCGGTAGAACGCTGACAGCACGAGCATGTACGCCACACCGATGCCGGCCGCCTCTGTCGGGGTGAACGCGCCACCGAGGATGCCACCGAGCACGATGACAGCGGCACCCATCGGCGGGAGGGCCTTCAGCACGGGGATCCAGCGCTCCGAGCCGTGCACGGGCTCGAGCCGCAGATCATCGCGCTTGCGCATCATCCACCAGACCGTCACCGTGAGCAGCGTGACCAGCACCAGTGCCGGCACGATACCCGCAACGAAGAGCGCGCCCACCGAAACCCCGCCGACCACGCCGTAGATGATCGCCGGCAGCGAGGGCGGAAGCACCGGAGCGATGAGCGATGCGGACGCCGTGATGCCGGTGGCGAAACTCGAGGAGTACCCGCGCTTGGTCATCGCCGGCACCTGCACGCGCCCGAGAGCTGCGGCGTCGGAGATCGCAGCGCCACTCATCCATGAGAAGCCGAAGCTGCTCGCGATCGAGACGTATCCGAGGCTGCCACGCACACGGCCGAAGAGGGCGGTGGCTGCGTCGAAGAGCTTGTCGGACACACCGCTGACGTTCGCGATGTTGCCGAGCAGGATGAACATCGGAACAGCCAGCAGCGGGAAGCTGTCGACGCCCGAGATCGTCTGCTGCGCCGCGACTCCCCACTTCGCGCCGGGGTCGAGGGCGATGTAGAGCAGCGACGGCACGAACAGCGCCACCACCACGGGTACACGGATTGCGAGGAGGATGAGCAGCAGGCCGATCATCCACGTGAGAGTCCACATCAGTCGATTGCCTCCACCTCGACGTGGCGCTCGAGGTACTGCGACGGGTACCTGAGAGCGATGACGCCATTGACTACGGAATGAACGGTCAGCAGCGCGAAACCGAGCGCGGCGGACAGATAGAGAAGGGGGTACGGGATCCCGGTGGCGGGTAAGGCCAGTTGAGAGGCCCGCCCGGTCGAGAGTTCGATGGACGCATAGCAGAGCAGGCCGTTGACGACGGCGCCGACGAGCGCGGCGAACCCCTCCATGAGAGAGATGATCCGGCCGGTGCTCCTCGCCTGGATGATCTCCACGACGATTCCCCGTCGTTGCGCGGTGACAAAGGTCGCCCCCACGAACACGAACCAGACGAACACGAAGCGTCCGAGCTCCTCGGTCCAGATCAGCGGCGAGTTCAACACGAAGCGGGTGAACACCTGAAGGATGATCAGGGCGAACAGCGCGACGAGCAGCGCAGCGGCGACGGTGATCTCCGCGCGCACGAGCACACGGTAGAGCTTTGATCTGCGCTCCGGGAACTCGGGGTGCCAGGGGGCGACCTCTGTCATCGGATCAGCCCTCCTGCAGCTGCTCGTAGAAGTCCGCGAACTCCGGGAAGTTCTTCGGCACGATCTCGCTCGCGCGCTCGCGGAAGCTGTCGACGTCGACGTCCTCGTTCACAGTGACCTCGCCATCGGCCGTCCACTCCTCGAGGAAGTCGGCCTCCTGCGTCTCGACGCATTCGCGCACCGCCGCCTGTGCGTCCTTACCCGCCCTGTGCAGAGCCTCCTGCTGCTCTGCCGACAGCGCCTCGATCGACGACGCGTTGCCCAGCAGCATGACGCCCTGGATCATGTGGCCGGTGAGGTTGATGTACGACTGCACCTCATAGAGCTTCTGCGATGCGATGGTCGGGATCGGGTTCTCCTGGGCGTCGATCGTGCCCTGCTGCAACGCGAGGTACACCTCGTCGAGCGCCATCGGCGTCGCAGCGCCTCCCATGATCTCCGCCATGGTCAGGTACATCGGGGCGTTCGCGGCGCGCAGCTTCTGCCCCTTCAGGTCCTCATATGTGTTGACAGGGTTGTTGCTGGTGACGTGGCGAGTGCCGTAGTACCAGGCTCCGAGCACCTCGAGGTCGCCGTTCTCGCGGAGGCTGTCCCAGAGTTCCTGGCCGACCTCGCCGTCGAGCACGCTTTCGAACTGGTCGACGTCCGCGAACGCGTATGGCGCGTCGAGCATCGCGACCTTCGGCTCGTAGAGACCGAGGAACGACGGACCTCCGATGGCGAGATCCAGGCTGCCGTCGGCGACCTGCTGGATGCTCTCCTCCTCGTTGCCGAGCTGGCCGGCGGGGTACCCCTCGACCTGGAGACCGGAGCCGGAGAGCGACTCGTTCAGCGCGGGGATGCCGCACGCACCGACGGGGTGGGTCTCGTCGTACTGGTAGGCGAGGCGGAGCACGGTGGCGTCGCTGTCCGCGCCGCCCGCGGCGTCGCCCTTCGCCGCCGGCGCCTCGGTGCCGACGCAGCCACTCAGTGCGAGCAGGCCGACGGCGGCGGTCGCCACCAGGGGCAGGGTCTTCTTCTTCATCATGATTCTCCTTCGAATGGGTGATGCAGGGTATGCGATTACGGGTCTCGTCACGCGGTCGCGACGCAGAGGTCGTCGAGCCGGTCGTCGTCCCAGTCGATGCCGAGCCCAGGGGTCGTGGGTGCGCGGAGCGTGGCGGCGGTGAGCTCGACCTCGTTCCTGGTGACGGCGCGCAGTTGCGGGATGTACTCCGCGTAGCGGCCGTTGCGCACGCCGGCTGTGAGGCTCACGTGCAGTTCCATGAGGAAGTGCGGGCAGACGGGCAGGTTGGCGGCCTCGGCGAGGTGCGCGACTTTCAACCAAGGCGTGATGCCGCCGATGCGGGCGACGTCGACCTGGATGATGGAAGCCGCTTCGGCGTCGACGTAGGTCTGGAACTGCCCGACCGAGTACAGCGTCTCACCGACGGCAATCGGCACTGCGCTGTGCTGTGCGAGCTGGCGGTGCCCGGCGACGTCATCGGCGGGCAGTGGTTCTTCGAACCAGCCGATGCCGAGATCGGCATAGGCGCGCGACCGGCGGATGGCCTCGGGGACGGTGAAGGACTGGTTGGCGTCGACGAAGATCTCGAAGTCGTCACCGACGGCGTCGCGAACGGCGCTCAGCCGGCGCACGTCCTCAGCGAGCGTGGGCGCACCGACTTTGACCTTGGCTGCACGCATACCGCCGTCGCGCACCGCGGTGATGCCGTCGACGAGCTCCTGCTCCGACAGGTGCAGCCACCCGTGCTCGGTGTCGTACACGGGGACCTCGTCGCGCGCACCGCCGACCGCGATGGAGAGCGGGTCGCCGAGGCGCTTGGCGTTCGCATCCCATACGGCCGTGTCGACCGCGGCGAGCGCGAGAGCGGTGATGGCGCCAGGAGCGGTCGAGCGGGTCGAGGCGAACAGATCGAACCAGATGCGCTCGTAGCGGCGGATGTCATGCCCGATCAGGCGCGGGAGGAAGACATCGCGCAGCAGCGCGAGCACGGCGGTGCCGCCGGTTCCGATCGTGTAGCTGTAGCCGCGGCCCGAGATACCGGCATCCGTTGTGAGGTCCACGATCAGGGTCTCCTGCGACTGGAAACTCTGTACGGCGTCCGATCGGGCGGCTTCGACTGGGATGTCGACGAGGCGCGCGGTGGCGTTGGTGATGATGCTCATGATCTCCGTTGATCTCGGGTTGTGAGACGCCCTGTCGTGACAGGTATCGACGTCTTTGGCGAGACTAGGGAGATCGTGCACGATTTGTCAACCCAAACGCCGTGCAACCCTGGAACGACCGAATAAATCATGTAGGATCCTTCGCATCCCCGCTTCGACTCCAGAGACGCATGTCGCAAGGAAGGCAACGATGCCCGAAATATCTCTTGCTCCGAAAGATCTGCAGCGCGCATCGGCAGCGGCGCTCGTCGCCGTCAACGTGCCGGAAGGCGACGCCGAGCTCGTCGCTCGCACGCTCATCGCCGCCGATCAGCGCGGTATCTACTCGCACGGGCTGCTGCGCCTGCCGCTGTACGTCGCCGCGGTCGAAGCCGGCGGCATCAATCCCCGCCCCGACCTCCGCTGGCGCTCGGGTGCCGACGCCGTCGCGATCCTCGACGCCGACAGCGCGTTCGGTCAGGTCGCCGCACATGCTGCAGCGGAGAAATCGATCGATCTCGCCCGCGCACACGGCGTCAGCACCGTGGCCGTCGAAGGGAGCACGCACTTCGGCGCGGGCGGCTGGTGGTCTCAGATGCTCGCCGACGCCGGAATGATCGGCATCGTCACCTCGACCACCGGTCCGACTGTTGCGCCCTACGGCGGCGCGGAGGCCGTCCTCGGCACGAACCCGCTCTCGATCAGCATCCCGAGCAGCGAGGACCACGCGTTGACCGCCGACATGGCCACCAGCGCCGGCGCATACGGAAAGGTGCTTGCCGCGAACCGTGCCGGATCCGAGATCCCCGAGGGGTGGGCGATCGACCCGTCAGGCGCTCCGACCACGGATCCCGCCCAGGCGATGGCGGGCGCCCTGCTGCCGTTCGGCGGTCATAAGGGCTCCGCCGTCTCCGTACTGCTCGAAGGTCTGGCGGCATCGCTGACGAACGCCCACTACGCGTTCCAGACCACCGACATCTGGTCTACTCCGTCCCACCGGATGAACACCGGCCACCTGCTCATCGCGATCGACACCGCGGCCTTCAGCGGCGCGCAGCACACCGCCGATCGTGCCGCCGATCTGCAGGCGCGCGTGCGCTCGACCGGAGAGAGCGTGCTCGCCCCCGGAGACCCTGAGCACCACAGGTGCCGCGCCGCAGCATCCGCCGTCGCGCTTGCACCGACGACCGTCGACGCGCTGCAGCAGCTGTTCGCACGCCTCGGGGTCGCGCCCGTCAGCCCACTCTGATCCCCACGCCCCACAGGAGCCGCCTCCATGCTCACCGCCGCCTACACCGGAAACAAGACCATCGAACTGCAGCGCCGCGACGCGCAGCCGTCGCCCGGCCAGGACGAAGTGCAGATCTCCGTCGCATACACAGGGCTGTGCGGCACCGACCTGCACATCTTCCACGGCGACATGGACGCCCGTGTCGCCACCCCGCTCGCCTTCGGCCATGAGATGAGCGGCGAGATCACGGCCGTCGGCTCCTCCGTAGAAGACTGGGCCGTTGGCGACCGCGTCACCGTCATGCCGCTCGACTGGGACGGCACCTGTCCTGCCTGCCGGGCCGGCAACCAGCACATCTGTCACAATCTGAACTTCGTCGGCATCGACTCCCCCGGCGCCCTGCAGCAACGTTGGAACGTGCGAACCGACCTGCTCGTCCGCCTCCCCGAGGGACTCGACCTGCGCACCGCCGCGCTCGTCGAACCCACCGCCGTCGCCGTGCACGACGTGCGGCGCTCGCGGTTGACCGAAGGCTCCAAGGCCGCAGTCATCGGCGGTGGCCCCATCGGAGTGCTCATCGCCACAGTGGCCCGCGCCTTCGGCGCCGACGTCGCCGTGCTCGAAGTCGACGCGGCTCGTCGCGGGCAGGTCGAGGAGCTCGGCTTCATCACCGTCGACCCCACCGCGGTCGATCAGAAGGCCTGGATCGAGGAGTGGACCGGCGGCGTCGGCGCCGATGTCGTCTTCGAGGTGTCCGGTGCGGCCGCCGCCGTGCTGGGCGCCACGGACCTCGCCAGGGTGCGCGGCACGATCGTCGTCGTCGCGATTCACCCGACCCCGCGCCCCATCGATCTACAGCGCGTCTTCTGGCGAGAGCTGGAGATCCTCGGCGCCCGCGTCTACGAGCGCACCGACTTCGAGAAGGCCGTCGAGCTGCTCGCCGAGGGCACGATCCCGAGCGAGGCACTGATCACCAAGGTCGTCGCTCTCGACGCCGTCGAAGAGGCTTTCCACGACCTCGAGGCCGGCCGCGCGATGAAGATCCTCGTCGACGTGCAGGGCGACGAGGCACCCGTCACCACAGGAGCAACACGATGACCTTCGACCCGGCCACCGCCTTCGACCTCTCCGGAAAGCTCGCCGTCGTCACCGGCGCGAAGCGCGGAATCGGCTTCGCGATGGCAGAAGCCCTCGCGGCCGCCGGCGCCGACATCATCGGCGTGAGCGCGACGCTGGAGGCATCCGGCAGCGACATCGAGGCGGCCGTCTCCGCCCTCGGCCGCTCATTCGAGGCGCACACCGTCGACTTCTCCGACCGTGCCGCCGTCACGGCGTTCGCCGGGGAGCTCACCGGACGACGGGTCGACATCCTCGTCAACAACGCCGGCACCATCAAGCGCGCCCCCGCCGCCGAGCACCCGCTCGAGTGGTGGGATGAGGTACTCGAGGTCGATCTTTCCGCGCCGTATGTGCTCTCCCGTGCTGTCGGGCAGGGCATGCTCGGACACGGCGCCGGCAAGATCATCTTCACGGCGAGCCTGTTGAGCTTTCAGGGCGGCATCAACGTCCCCGGCTACGCCGCAGCGAAGTCGGGCGTCGCCGGTCTCGTGAAGGCCCTGTCGAACGAGTGGGCAGGTCGCGGTGTGCAGGTCAACGGCATCGCCCCCGGCTACATCGCCACCGACAACACACAGGCTCTGCAGGACGATCCGGAGCGCTCGCAGGCGATCCTCGACCGCATACCGGTGGGACGCTGGGGACGATCCGACGATCTCGCGGGCGCGACGGTCTTCCTCGCCTCTGCAGCATCCGACTACGTCTCCGGGGCCGTCCTCCCCGTCGACGGAGGGTGGTTGGGACGATGACTGATCTCGCCTCTCTCTCGCTGTCGCTGCGCGACGGCGACGACGTGCGCATCGTCCGCGACAGCCTGGCCGCAGGCGCGTACACCCTCGACGGCGCGACGCTCACGGTACCCGCCGACATCCCGCGCGGTCACAAGGTGGCTGTGCGCCGCATCGAGCAGGATGCTCCGATCCACAAGTACGGGCAGGTGATCGGCTTCGCCACTCGCGTGATCGAGCCCGGTGAGCACGCGCACGTGCACAATGTCGAGTTCCGCGAGTTCGACCGCGTGGGCGTGGCCGGCACTGCGCTGCGCGAGACCGTCATGGTGCCCGAGGCCGAACGCCGCACGTTCTCGGGCTACCGCCGCGCCGATGGCAAGGTGGGCACCCGTAACTACATCGGGATCATCACCTCTGTGAACTGCTCGGCCACCGCCGCACAGCAGATCGCGATGCGGGTGGAGATGAGCGGGATCCTCGACGACTATCCGAACGTCGACGGCGTCATGGCACTCACGCACGACACCGGATGCGGCACCGGCGGTGCCGGCAATTACGGCTTCGGCATCCTGCGCCGCACCCTGCACGGATACGCCAGCCACCCGAACTTCGGCGCAGTCATCGCCGTCGGCCTCGGCTGCGAGGTCAACCAGATCCGCGACATGACGCAGAGCTGGAAGAACGTCCCCTCCGACCGCAAGGTGTCGTCGATGACGATCCAAGCGCTCGGCGGCACGCGTGCCACGGTCGAGGAGGGCATCCGCCGCGTCACAGCGCTGCTCCCCGAAGTGAACGAGGTAGAGCGCGAGCCCGTGCCGGTGTCGGAGCTCGTGCTGGCGATGGAGTGCGGCGGATCGGACGCGTTCTCGGGCATCACCGCAAACCCTGCACTCGGAGCCGCGGCCGACATCCTCATCCGACACGGCGGCACAGCGGTGTTCGGCGAGACGACGGAGATCTACGGCGCGGAGCACCTGCTCACCAGCCGAGCGGTCAGCGACGAAGTCGCCGACAAGCTCAACGAGCGCATCCGCTGGTGGGAGGACCACGTCACCGCCGACGGCACCTCGATCAACAACAACCCCTCCCCCGGCAACAAGGCGGGCGGGCTCACCACCATCCTCGAGAAGTCACTCGGCGCCGCCGCCAAGGGCGGCTCGACGAACCTCGTCGACGTGGTCGAGTACGCCGAGCCGGTCACAGCCAAGGGACTCGTGTTCATGGACACCCCCGGCTACGACCCGGTGAACGCGACCGGTCTCGTCGCCGGTGGCGCACAGGTACTCGCGTTCACGACGGGTCGCGGCTCGGCGTTCGGGTGCAAACCGGCGCCGAGCTTCAAGCTCGCCACGAACACGCCGCTGTACGAGCGGATGACCGAGGACATGGACATCAACTGCGGGTCGGTCGTCGACGGCGAGAAGACGATCGAGCAGATGGGCGAGGAGATATTCGAGTTCATCATCCGGATCGCCTCGGGCGAGAAGACCAAGAGCGAGGAGCTCGGCTACGGCGACAACGAATTCGTCCCCTGGCAGCTCTCTACCGTGGTCTGACCCTCGGGCCCCGGATATGAGGGGGCAGAAACGAGAAGGGCACCGGCTCGAAGCCAGTGCCCTTCTCGTTCCTCGACCGTTTAGCAAACAGTTCTGCCAACAACCCTTCGGTTCAGTGGGCTGTTGGCACAACCCGTCGTGGCGCGTATGACGATAGCCGCGTGCGTGGTGCTTTCCTGTTCCCCACAGGCAGTTTTCCTGTAGCGCACACCACACGTTTACGGCGCAAGTCTTTGATCGACCTCAGCGCCGTTCCTGTTGTCCTCGATATGCCTCAGGTCTGAGTCGGCGAAGTCCACAGTGACGCCGTTACGCGGATCCGGGATACGACTCACGTCTACCCTCAGACGTAGTTCAGTGTCGTGGCGCTAACGTTTCCGGGCGCGATTTCGGATCATCCCGAAGATGATCGTGCCGACGAACAGGATGATGCCGATCACTGCGAGCCAAAGGAGTCCCTTGATGGCGAATCCGACGACGGAGAGAACGGCCCACACTACGAGGAGAATGATGAGTACGGTCCACATGAGTGTGAGCGTACTCGCAGCCAGGATCAGCCGCTGCCCGTTGACAAGGTCCACCTCGAGTGCAGTGCGTGACCTTCGCGACGCCGGGGCGGGCCAGTTACGGCGGCTCGTTCCGAAATGCAGTGAGATTCGAGGAACTGTAGAGGCACGAGGTTGGTGAGCGAGGTGGTTACCGCTGGAATGCGACTTTGGCAACGCCCCTGCAGGCAATGCGGTGTACGTGCTGTCACCGTCCGATGGCGGTGCGCGCCTGGGTGAGCGGGCAGGTGAACACGTCCCGTTCACCGAGCCCAACACGGTTGATATACCGGACCACGATTTTGTAGGACGTGAGCAGTCCGACCTGTGTGTACGGGACATCGTTGTCGCGACAGTACGCGGCGACGATGGGGGCCGCGCGACGCAGGTGCGGGCGGGGCATCGAGGGGAAGAGGTGGTGTTCGATCTGGTAGTTCAGCCCGCCCATGAGCACGTCGAGGGCACGGTTCCCGTGGACGTTGCGGCTCATCATCACTTGACGGCGGAGAAAGTCCAGTTTCATGTCTCGCGGCACGATGGGCATGCCCTTGTGGTTTGGCGCGAACGAGATGCCCATGTAGAACCCGAACAACCCCAGCTGGACGGCGAGGAAGACGAACGCTATCCCTGGGGAGACCACGACGAAAACCAGCAGCAGGTATCCCCCGATCCGGACGGTTAGGAAGAGGATCTCTGCCCACCGTCGCGGAAGCTTGCCGGGCGAGAAAACGCGCCGCACGCCCGACGCGTGCAGCGACAGCCCTTCGAGTAGCAGGATCGGGAAGAAGAGCAGGCCTTGATGCTCGCGCAGCCATCGCAGCACGGGGTTTCGGTGCTTTGCCGCGGTTTCCGGAGTGACGGCGATCACCGGCAGTTCGATGTCGGGGTCGGCGTCGAGCTTGTTCGGGTTGGCATGGTGACGGGTGTGTTTGTGCTGCCACCACCCGTAGCTCATGCCCACGAGCAGATCCCCGAGGACGATG
Source organism: Microbacterium ginsengiterrae (assembly GCF_014205075.1). NCBI lineage: Bacteria > Bacillati > Actinomycetota > Actinomycetes > Micrococcales > Microbacteriaceae > Microbacterium > Microbacterium ginsengiterrae. The sequence goes on from NZ_JACHMU010000001.1 coordinate 161,796, forward strand.
CTCACCCAGTCGTTCCACTTTCCCGAGGAGAAGATCTGTCTGTGGGCGGCGTCGTGCCCCAAGAACGCGATCTGGGTGAACACGACCGCCAGCACCGCGGCGGTGAACAGTTGCCACCACGACTCACCGATCCAGACGAAAACTGCAAGACACGCTGTCACGACCACCGGCGCTGCGATCAGCTTCGTCCAGTAGTACCCGTACCGGCGCCGTAGGAGGCCTCGATCTCTGACCTGCTGCGCGAGATCGGTGAACGGGCTCGTGCCCCGCGGCCCGGCTGTGGATGGGTCGCGGGGAGATGCGTTGCGGACGGTAGTCATGATCACCTCCGGGCGGATGTGTCCGCTAACTGCGGGCGGCGCCGCCCTCGCTGATCCATTCGTCTGCACGCGCCGCGGTATCTTCATCCGCGTGCGGGGTGCTGGAGGAGAACGTGACCGACTCCGCCAACGCCGCAACAGCAGCAGCGCGTGTCTGCTCCCGATGGGATGCTTCGTTGAATCGCGCGGACGCGACCTCACGCTCAGCGCGAATCGTTGCACTCATCTCCGACAGGTGTTCGGCGATGACCTGCGCGAGGCCATCACGCAGCTCTTCCAGGTTCGTGTTGTGGATCTCGAGGCGTCGATCCGAGACGTGCAACTCGACGGTGGGATACCCCTTCGTCGACAGATAATCGCGGGTGGCGCCGTCATGGACCGCGGCGACTTCGTCGCGATCTGCCTGGCGGGTGAACACCGCTTCCACTGTGTAACGGTCGGGAGCCTCGTCCGTCATCAGCTTCGCCGGCAGAGACCCCACCAGCACCGCCCCCAAACCGAGCGCGGAATCGTTCTTCAGTTGTGTACTCATTTGCTGACCGTACGCTCCCAAGCTGTGCGCACTCACAGGTGCGGCTCTCGACCAGCACCGCACCCCTCGGGCACATGTGACCTTGCGATCACGACCGCGCCATCCAATGCCTGGCGACTCGTTTCAGAAGGCCATGATCACCAGGGGGGTTATGGCGAGGCCAGCGCGGGTGTAGCGTTCGGACTAGAGCGCGGCACGAATTTCTGGGGAGTTCGGAGGCGTCGTTCTCGTCGGCGGGGCTCTTACTCAGCGGTGCGATGAAGCTCCCCTCGTGAGGGCCCTTCCGCTGCTCGTACCCCGACCTTTGCAAGGTGCGTCCGCCGCTCATGGGACCCCAGTCCCTGCGACGGGCGCACCGTTGACGCATGTTTGGCAACGGCGGCGGTAAGAAGTGAATCGGCCTGACTTTCGTTCCTATCGGGAGCCTTGTCCGGCAGGGGCCGGTTGGGCTGATTCCAGGTCAGCGTAGTACGCGTCCTCGACCTCGAGTGGGGTGCGCATGTCGAGCTCTCCGTGGAGGCGCTGGTTGTTCCACCACCACACCCACTCGAGCGTTGCGAGCTCGACCTGCTCGACCGTCCGCCAGGGACCTTGCTGTCGGATCAGCTCGGTCTTGTAGAGGTTGTTGACCGCCTCGGCCATCGCGTTGTCGAACGAGTCCCCGACCGTGCCGGTCGAGGGGACGGCGCCGAGCTCGACGATCCTCTCGGTGTAGACCATCGCGGTGTAGTTCGACCCGTGGTCGGCGTGATGGATCAGGCCGGTGAGATCCCCGCCGGCGCCCCACGCCGCCATATCGAGCGCCTGCATCGGTCGGATCTCCGACCGCAGAGTCGAGGCAACGTTCCAGCCGACGATGCGCCGTGAGTAGACGTCGGTGACGAACGCGACGTAGGCGAACCCGGACCACGTCGCGACGTAGGTCACGTCACACACCCACAGCCGCCGCGGCGCCGGGGCGGTGAAGCGGCGGTTGACCAGGTCGCTCGGCAGTGCCGCGGTCCTGTCGGAGCGTGTGGTGAACACCTGCTTCGACTTCTTGACGCCTCGGACCCCGGCCAACCGCATCAGCCGTTCGGTCTGGTCACGACCGATGTCCCACCCTTGCCGTCGCATCAGCGCATGCATCTTCCGACGCCCGTACACGCCGTAGTTCTCCGCATGCAGCCTGGCGACCTCCGGCACCAGCAGGTCGTCGCGCAGCTGCCTGGCTGATGGGGCGCGGCCGACGGCGGAGCGGTATCCGCGGGAAGTGAGGAAGCCCTGGACTGCGGGTCTGAGGACCCGGCAGATGAGCTCGACCCCGAAACGATCCCGGTGTTCATTGATGAACCGGATCATCTCGGTCAGGGGCGGTCGAGCTCCTTCGCGAAAAACACGCTCGCAGCCTTGAGAATCTCGTTCGCCTTCCGCAACTCCGAGACCTCCTTCTGCAGCCGCTTAATCTCCGCCGCCGCGTCCGTCGTCAACCCGGGCTTCACCCCAGCGTCGACCTCGGCCCGGCGCTGCCACAGCCGCAGCGTCTCGGGGCTCATACCCAGCAGCCCGGCAACATGGCGGACCGCGCTCATCATCGTCGGGGGCGACGGCCGCGTCTCCGCGAGCATCCTGAGCGCCCGCTCACGCATCTCCGGCGGGTACTTCCTGTTCATCGTGTTCCATCCTTGCTTGAAGAACGGAACGAAACCCAGGCCGATTCAGGCATCAGCAACGGACCCCGCCTGTGACCACGAATGGAACCACGCTCTGACCGTCCCAGAAGGGGCCGGAAGACCCTCGTTGCTGGACTGTGGAGCCTCAGCCACCATCACGGTCTGCCATCAGGTCCGCGACGACGGGCGCGAGTGCGACACCCAGGGCGTGGTGCTGGTCGGCGTCGAGATGCACGCCGTCATGCTTGCTGCTGGTGATGATCGTGTTCGAGTCGAAGAAGAGGCAGCCGGCGTCTTCGCTGACCTGTCGAATCGCCCGCGCGAGACCCCGAGCGGCTATATCCCCGCCCGCGAACTTCGGGCCGATCGGTCCTCGAGGGTTGTCCAGCTGCGGGGGCGCGATAACGAGAATCGGCGGGGTAGGCATCCCTGGCTCGATCGGCGCTGTCCTAATCGCGTGGACGAGCGCTGAGATGCCCATCGCGGAGTGCCAGGGTTTGTGCTGGTGCACGGATTGGAAGTCATTCGTACCGAGTAGCAGGATCACGAGGTCGAGCGGGGATTGCGCTTCTATGACCTGTTGGATGCCGCTGAGGGCGTTCCGCCCAGGCTTGTACGGGTCATCGAAGGCGGTGCGACGACCGTTGAGACAGTCCTCCGTCAGCCGGACGCAACCGCCCATTCTCGCGTTGAGGGCAGCGTGTAGAACCCCGGGCCAGCGTTCCTCGAAAGGAAGTCGCTGCCGAGTAGTTGGGATGATGCCCCAGGTCAGCGAGTCCGAGTACACGAGTATGTGCTTCGTCGTTGGCATCCTGGCTCCTTTGCGTTGCCGTCGTTCTCTTTATGGGTTCACGCGTCGGGAAGGAGGATCGTGGCGAGGTTGACGCGTTGCTGACCGTCCTCCCGTTCCGTCAGATAGGGGGTCAGTAGCTCGGCGAGTCTTGACTGGATCGTGGCGAGATCCTCCCTGTTCACGTACAAGGGCGTTCGGGCGAATCCGACCAGCTCACGGGCTTCGGGAGAATCCGCGCTGAGGAAGCGATCGAAGTCACCCGTGACGTCTCCCAGGAAAGTCAGGAAGGCAGTGCTCAGCTGCGCGCTGCTCATCACAGAAAGTTCGGCGTGGTCAACGGCGGCCATCCGGTCCCCCAGCGCCAAGGTTCGCTCGATCGCGCCGCGAGATCTGCGCTCATCGACCACGGCGACAACCTTGGCATCGAGGAGGGCCGCCACATGTCGATAGAGCGTGGCCTGCGGGATATCCGGGAGCGCCTCGCGCAACTGTGCCGTCGTGCGGTTGCGTCCACCCAGCTGCTGGATGATCCGTAATCGCACCGGGTGCAGCACGACCTCTGCTAGAGCAGTATTGTCCGGCACCTTGACTCCCCACTGTTATCACGATGATAATGTTATCAGTACGATTCCATTCTAGCGATCGAGGAGAGCACGATGACGGACATCACATGCGACCGAACGGGAGTGCACGTGCAGTTTCCCGGTTGGGAGGCGACGATGACGGGCTTGCCGAAGCTGTCGATTCCGAGGTCGGCGATCCGTGGTGTCGCGAGCGAGCAGGGATGGACTTCCGAGATCCTCGGGATGAGATCCGGTCTCGTCATCTCTGGCTACCGCAAACTGGGCACGTTCAGGCACCCTTCGGGAGTGCGGCGCCTGGTCTCGATGAAGCGCGGGCTCCGGCTGCTGCGGATCACCGTCGACCGGGCCGCCGTCGGGTTCGACGAGGTCCTCCTGAGCACCGATGCTGCAGAGACGATTGCGGCAGACCTTCGATCGGACGTGCACTCTTGAACGCTGCGATCGAGGTAGAGGCGCTCTCAAAACGGTTCGGGGTAGTCGTTGCGCTCGAAGATGTCACCGTGAAGGTCGAGTACGGGCGCGTCGTCGGGTTCCTCGGGCCCAACGGGGCAGGGAAGTCGACGCTGATGCGCGCGCTACTCGGCCTGATCCGCTCAGACAGCGGGGAGGCGCACATCGGTGGCGTGCCCTATGCCCGCCTGCCTGCTCCCGCAACCACCGTGGGCGCAGTCCTGGACATCGCCTCGGCGCATCCGCGCGTGACGGCACGCGCTCACCTTCACACGTGCGCGGCACTCGGAGGAATGGACCGGTCGCGGGTCGACACCGTGTTATCCCTCGTGGGGGCGCAGTCGTACGCCGATCGTCGGATCGGCACCTTCTCCACCGGGATGCGGCAGCGCCTCGCGCTGGCCACCGCGATGCTCGGCGACCCGGACATCCTCGTGCTCGATGAGCCGTCGAACGGTCTGGACCCAAGCGGAATCGCCTGGCTCCGCACATTCCTGCGCGAGTTCGCCGATGCTGGCGGCGCCGTACTGCTCTCCAGCCATGTGCTTCATGAGATCGAGCACACGATCGACGACGTCATCCTCATCGACCAGGGCCGCACCGTCTGGACGGGCGCACTCGAACGACTCGTGGCGCAAGATGCTCCTCTCGAGGAAGCATTCCTGCGCCTCACGCAGAAAGGACCTCTCTCATGAATGCCGTCTACGGAGAGGTCGTGCGACTGCGCGCCACCGGAGTAGCACTGTGGTCGGCAGTGGTTGCGCTCGCGTGTGGTGGCGGATTGACGCTTCTCCTTGCGCTCACCGGGCCGCAGAACGCCCAGCCTCCCATGCCGGACATCGACACCCCCGAAGGCGTGGGATTCGTGCTCGGCATCGGAACCGTGCTTCTGTTCGTCCCCGCGCTGATCGGGACCATCGCGATCACAAGCGAGTATCGACACCGCACGATCGGCACGACGTTCCTCGTCGTTCCTAGACGAGGTCGAGTACTCACAGCCAAGCTCGCCGTGTACACGGTGCTGGGCATCGTCTACGGAATGGTCGCATCTCTGTCGGCCTTGCTCGCCCTGATCGTCGCAACATGGATGCGCGGTGTACCGCTGGGCGTCGATGTGGTGGATCTGGTACCGGCACTCATACAGCTCAGCCTCGCCGCTGCCGCCTACACACTGCTCGGCGTAGGGATCGGCGCGTTGACCCGTTCACCCTTCGTCGCGATCGGCGTCGTTCTCGGCTACTTCCTGTTCGTCGAGTACGTCCTGATGATGGTTCCCGGGGTCAATGCGATCTACCCGTTCCTGCCGGGCGGCGCAACGGCATCGCTGACGAGTTTTGACTTCCTCACCGGCGCGATCGCGAGCCAGACAGCCCTGACGCCCGCGACGATGGTCTCACCTGTGGTCGGCGCTGCGACCCTCGTGGCATACGCGGTCATCGCGGCGATTCTCGCCGTCTTCGTTCCCCTTCGGCGAGACCTGAGGTGACCGGACCCAGGGTCTCGCCGAACGGGAGCCGCTATGGCTGCGCATACGCGCTCGCGTAGTCCTCACTGGGGGCCACGGGCTGGATGATGTCGAGCAGGACACCGTCGGGGGCAGCAACGATGAAGTGCCGCTGGCCGAAGTCCTCATCGCGAAGCGGCAACACCACGTTCATCCCTGTTCTGCCGGCCAACTGCTTGTGGACGGCATCGACGTCGCCGACTTCGAGGTTGACGATCACTCCTCGGGGGAGCTCACGGTATCCGGCCGGCACCGTGGAGTGATCGTAAGCCAAGATCGCCAGCTCGAACGCGCCTAAGCGCAAGCTGACATACCAGTCCGATTCAAAGGTCGTCTCGAAACCGATGACGTCGCGGTAGAAGGACGCAGCGGCGTCGACATCGCGAGACATGAGCACGGGATAGAGGCTGGTGACGGACATTGCACTCCTTTACGTACGATATGAATGTAACGAAGCCAGCATACATACAGACTGTACGTAAAGGAAGAGGACCATGCCCCGCGCCTCCGCAGCCGACGCCGCCCAGACAGCCCAACGCATCCTCGATTCGGCGAAGGAGCTCTTCTCGGTACGAGGCTTCAGTGAAGTCTCCGTCGACGACGTCGCCCGGGACGCCGGGGTCACGCGAGGAGCGGTCTATCACCACTACCGGAACAAGGTCGCATTGTTCGCCGACGTCGTCGCCCGCCTCCAAGCCGACGTCGCACGAGCCGTCGTCGCGGCAGCAGAGAATGCAGACCCGCAGCCTCTCGAACAGCTCAGGGCCGGGTCGCACGCGTTCCTCGATGCGATCACGAACGGGGCCGCCATGCGCATCCTGCTCATCGATGCACCTGCGGTGACCGGCTGGCAGGAGTGGCGCCGACTCGACGCGGAGAATTCGGCGACGCATCTGCGAGAGGCACTACGTGAGGCAGGAGTTGCAGAAGAGATCCTCGATGCATCGACCGCGCAGCTCTCCGGCGCGATGAACGAGGCAGCCCTCTGGACGGCCCAACACGATGACACCGATCTGGCTCGCCGGCAGTCCCACAGGGTTCTCGACAGACTACTCACGGCCTCCGTCTCGTAGACCCGGTTCTGGGGCGTGGGCGAGCTTTCCAGAGATTCGCACGATGTCGAGGAGGTCGCGCGCGTCGAGCCGATCGGCGAAGCGACGGCGCACGGATTCCAGGTGCACGGCAGTCGCTTCGCGAAGGGCGTCGAGCCCGAGGGGGGCGAGCACGAGCAGACAGCCGCGGCCATCTGCCGGGTCGGGGTCACGGCGAATCAGCTCTCGCGCTTCCATCCTGCCGGCGTGACGCGACAGCCTGCTCCGCGACCACCCCATCTTCTGCGCCTGGGCATGCAGTGTGCTCATCATCTCCGGCGCTTCAACAAGGGTGCTGAGCACTTCGTAGTCGGGCTCCGAGAGGCCCGATGTTGCAAGGTCGTGCACCACACCGGCCTGCACGGCGATCATCATGCGACGGAACGCGCGCCAGGCGACTTCCTCATCCTCGCTCAACCAAGGCGCCGCCGACCCCACCCTTTTCGTTGACATGTAATCATTCTACGATCTATGCTCGTTTACATGTCAACGAAATCTCCTAGAGTCGTGATCCTCACGTGCAGCACCAGACCCGGAGCGATAGGCCCGGCGGTTGCAGACTGGCTCCTGCACACTCTCACCCTCCACGCTGACGCACTCGACGTCGAGCTTCAGCATGTGTCGTTGCGCGATCTCGATCTCCCGTTCTTCGACGAGGAGGAACATCCGGCGCTCGGCGCCTATCGAAACCCGCACACCAAAGCGTGGAGCAAGATCGTCGACGAGGCGGATGGCTTCATCGCGGTTACGCCTGAATACAACTACGGCATGCCCGCAACGCTCAAGAACGCCCTCGACTACCTGAGCCATGAATGGGCATGGAAGCCCATGGGGTTCGTGAGCTACGGCAACACGTCGGCGGGCACCCGATCCGTGCAGCACGCGAAGCAGGTGATCACGACGCTTCGTCTCGTCCCCCTCGGCTCGACCGTCGCCCTGCGCCTGAAAGACACGATCGATTCGACCGGGGTGCGTCCGAGCGTACAGCTGACCGCGTCGGCGAACGGCTTGCTGGAGGAGCTGGTCAGACTAGCTCACGCACTCAAGCCCATGCGGGAGGCTGCACGACCCGGTATCGAAGTCGGGCCGTTGCCCGGTAGCTACATCCACCCATTGACTCCCGACGACGCCCCTCATGTACTGGTTCTGCAGCGATGCTGCTGGGTCGACGAGGCGTTGAGCAACGAAACGCTGGACCTCGCTCCGTTCACCGAGACCCTCGAAGACGTGCAGGCCTGGCTCACCGACTGGGAGAGCGTCGGACTCTGGCTCCACGGTCGCCTCATCGGAATGGTTCGCGCTCGACGCGCATCGCGAACAGGGCACATCGGCAGACTCGCCGTCGTTCCCGATCTCTACGGGCGGGGAATCGGGCGCTGGCTCCTCCGGCACGCGACGGATGCTCTCGCCAGCTCCTGCGACCGGATAGAGCTCAGCACCGGATCGCGGAGCACGAAGAACATCCATCTGTACACGAGCGAAGGATTCGTCCAGCACACCGAGAACCCCGAAGGAACAGTCGAACTCGTCAAGCGTTCTTGAAGCGAGGCCCGACGGACTGACATCCGGTCCCCTGCCCGTGCACCTACTTGTCGTCGCCCGATTGAGGAATCGGCACGCTTTCGAGGAATGCTCTTGCCGCGGGGGCGGGATTGAAGCTGCTCCACGCGAGGTACTCGATACGGGTGGGGCCAGCGGTCACCGGGATCATTCGAAGACCGTTGCTGCCGGCGGGAATGACAGCTGGTGAGAGCAGGGCGATCACGAGGCCCTGCCTGACCAGGTCGAGGATGAGGTCGGCGCTCATCGCTTCGAAGGCGACCTCACGATGGATGCCGGCGGCCTGGAACGCGAGGTCGGAGGGAAGCCGTCCGGGTGTTCCTTCGGGAAAGTCCACGAACACTTCATCGGCCAAGTCTTGCAACCGCAGTCTGCGACGCCGAGCCAGTGAATGCTCGGCGGAGACGACGACGATGAGCCGTTCCCTGGCAAGAACGCGCGCGTTCACGCCTTTCGGGGGTGCACTGTCGGGCAGCCCGAGCACTGCCACGTCCATACGGCCCTCGCTGATCGCGGTGACGAACTCATCGCTACCGCCGCCTCGGAGCTTGATCCGCACCGCAGGGTGGGCGCGATGGAAGTGCCCGAGCGCAGCGGGTATATCGATGGCGGTCACCGTCGGAATCACACCAATGATGAGACTGCCTCGAATCTGCCCGTCCGCCTCCGCCGCCTCGGAGACCGCCCGTTCAGCCGCATCGAGACTCTCTCGTGCTCGTGCCAGGAATGCCTCTCCGGCGGCGGTGATCTCAACCCTACGGCTGGTGCGCGCGAATAACCTCACCCCGAGTTCGCGTTCGAGCGCCTTGATCTGGTGGCTCAGAGCGGACTGCACCACGAGACACCGCTCCGCCGCGCGAGTGAAACTGCGTTCCTCGGCCACCGCGACCACATACCGCATCTGCTGAAACTCCACACTTCAATGATTCCTGTTCATTACTGATATGACAACAATGTTCTGGACTCATCAGCATGTCGGACCCGACGATGTAACCATGAGCATCACGACCTCACCGCGCACGCCTCCAAGCGTGCACGCAAGATCCACGCGCCGAGTGGGTTGGACGATACTGACTGCGCTGACCCCGATGGCCTGGGGCACCACCTACATCGTGACAACGCACCTGCTGCCCGAGGGGCATCCTCTCTTCGCAGCGATGATGCGCTCGCTTCCCGCAGGTCTGATCGCGCTCCTGATCGCGAGGCAGTTGCCGCACGGTTCGTGGTGGTGGAAGAGCCTCGTGCTCGGCACCTTGAACATGGCCGCATTCTTCCCGTTGCTCTTCCTCGCAGCCCAGCAGCTGCCAGGCGGAGTAGCAGCCACGCTGGGTGCGGCACAGCCCATCGTTATCGCGTTCCTCACCGTGGCGATCCTGCACGAGAAGCTCTCGCTCTGGCGAGTCACCTGGGGCGTGCTCGGCATGATCGGCGTTGCGCTCGTCGTCCTCGGCCCGAACGCTGCGATGTCGCCTCTTGGTATCCTCGCGGGCTTGGGCGGTGCCGTGTCGATGGGCATCGGCGTGGTGCTGACGAAGAAGTGGGGGCGCCCCGAAGGGGTATCAGCAGTCGGTCTGGCCGGGTGGCAACTCACCGCGGCCGGTCTTGTCCTGCTGCTGCCGGCTCTGCTCATCGACGGCATTCCGCCCGGTATCGACGGCAAGGCCGTGCTGGGGTACGCCTGGCTGGGGCTGATCGGGGCATTGCTGACCTACACCATCTGGTTCGCCGGCATTCGGCGTCTGCCTGTGACGGCAACCGCCCTGCTCGGCCTGCTCTCTCCGCTCGTGGCGGCGGTGCTCGGCGCCGCGATCGCAGGTGAAGCCCTGGCCCCACTCCAACTTCTCGGCTTCGCCGCAGCACTCATCGCGATGGTCGCCGGTCAACTCCCGCCACCGAGAAACAAAGACCATGTCCGATCATGAGAGCCGCTGCATTCGGCGCGATCGGCATGGTCAGGAGCGCTATCGACACCGAAGCCGTTCACTGTCTGTTCGTGAGAGCTTGTCCGATGATCCGCGCAGCTTCGGAGAACGCGCTGGGGTTGGGGCCGGAGTAGTTCAGACGGAGATAGCGGCCGGTTGGCTCGGCGGGGAACCAATCGTCACCTGCTGCGATGATGACCCCGCGAGCTTCGCATTCTCGGGCGAGCTGGAGCAGGTTCGTGTCGTCGGGCAGCCGCAGCCAGAGGTTCAGACCGCCGCACGGCACAGCATCCAGGCGCGCCGTCGGAGCGTGCTCGCGGAGCGCGTCGACGAGGAGATCGCGGCGGCTCGTGAGCTGTTGTCTGAGCGAGCGCAGGTGCGTGCGCCAGGCCGGTTGCGTGACCACATCGACCGCGACGGCTTGTAGCGCGGAGCTGACGTACATCTCCTGAGCCTGCGTGTCCGCGAGGATACGATCACGGGCAGGGCCGCGCGCGATCACGCCCGCGACCCGGACGGACGGGGAGACGCTCTTGGTGAGTGAGCGGATGTAGACGACATGGCCGCTGTCGTCACGGGCGGCGACGGGGACGGAATCGGAGGTGATGCCGAAGTCGTGCGCCCAGTCGTCCTCGATGAGGAACGCGCCGTGCTCGCGCACGATCCCGAGTACGGCGTCCCCCAGTTCCGCCGACCACTGGCCGCCGGTGGGGTTGGCGAAGTTCGGTTGCGCGTAGAACGCGCGTGCCCCGGTCTGCGCGAAGGCGCGGTCGAGGTCGTCGGGATTCGGGCCGCGCGGCCCGGACGGGATAGGGACGAGTTGCACGCCGACCTGCGCGGCGGCGAGCATCGCCCCCCAATAGCTCGGTGACTCGATCAGCAGAGGTCGCCCCGCCCCGACAAGAGCGCGGAAGAGAGTGCCGAGGCCACTCTGACTACCCGGCAGGATCACCACATCCCTTACGGCCGGGGCGGTCAGGCCCGTGGGAGTGATCGCGCCGAGTTCAGCGGCGAACCAGGATTGCAGCTCGGGCAGGCCTGCAGCGGGCGAGCGACTCACCGCCGCCTCGCTCCGTGCAGCGCGAGCGAACGCGGCCCGCACCAGACGTTCGGGCAGCAGCTCCCTGTCGGGGTAGCCAGAGTGCAGGGCGATCACATCGTTCGGCGTGGTACGCAGCGCCGCCGACGAGGCCGGAACGCGATGCTGCGGGGAGCCGAGCGCTGCCGTCTGCCAGCCGTAGTCGTTCGGACGGACCGCCCGGATCCCGCGCACGAACGTGCCGATGCCCGGGCGCGACTCGATTACACCCTGGCCGACGAGGGTGCGTAGTGCCTTCTGCACCGTGACCGGGCTGGCCTCGAACCGTGCGACGAGCTGCCGCGTCGACGGAAGCTGTGCACCCGCAGGAGCGACCGCGATCCACTCACCGAGAGCGGACACGATGCGGTCACTGCTACTGTAGGTCATGAAGAACAAGGATACCGCTACTCTATCTTCTGCGAAACTGCTACCGATATCTCGTGCCGGCCTGTGGTGGGGGCTGCTCGGCGTGGCCGCGTTCTCTTTCACCGTGCCCTTTACCAGGGTCGCGGTAGAGAACGGGCACATGTCGGCTCTGTTCGTCGGGTCGGGCCGCGCGCTGATCGCGGCCGCGCTCGCCGCGCTCGCCCTCGGGTTGACGCGGCAGAGACTCCCGCGCGGGAGGCAATGGATACAGGTCGCGGTGGTCGCTGGCGGCGCGGTGGTCGGGTTCCCGCTGCTGACCTCGTTCGCCCTCACGACCGCGTCCGCGAGCCACGGGGCCGTAGTGATCGCGCTGCTGCCCGCAACGACCGCGGTGATCGCCGTCCTGCGCACGGGGGAACGACCCGCACGCTCGTTCTGGGTCGCCGCCGCGTTCGGCGCGGTCGCTGCGGTGGTATTCGCCGTGATCCAGGGTGGCGGTTTCGGCGGGCTGCCCGTCTCCGACCTGCTGCTGTTCGCCGCCGTCGTCGTCTGCGCGGTCGGCTACGCGGAAGGCGGATTGCTCTCCCGCAGCATGGGGTCGTGGCAGACGATCTCGTGGGCGCTCGTGCTCGCCTCGCCGCTGATGATTCTGCTGACCAGCATCGCCGTGGTGCAGCAGCCTCCCCTGGGCACCGTCGTGGAGTGGGGCGCGTTCGCGTACCTCGCGGTGGTGAGCATGTTCCTCGGGTTCTTCGCCTGGTATCGCGGCCTCGCCATCGGCCCGATGGCACAGGTCAGCCAGGTGCAGCTCACTCAACCCGTGATGAACATCCTCTGGGCGGGCCTGCTGCTGGGCGAGCACATCGGCTGGCAGACCGTGACCGGCGGCATCGCCGTGATCGGCTGCGCACTGCTCGCAGTTCGCGCCCGCAACCGAGGGAAGCAGGAAGGCGTACGAAACACACTCCGCGCTAACTGATGACCGATCTCGCAGAGGTTAAGCGGCTGATCCGTGGCAACCCGCAGGCTCGGTGGTGCCCGCAGGGAGTGCACCAGATCCGCAGCGTCTCATCATCGCCGACCCCGAACCGCGGGGTGAGCTCACGAATCGACTGCGAGCGGGGCCACCCTCTCGGGCCTGACTGTCGTAAACCATGCGCACGGTGCGGTATCGCAACTCCGGACTGAACTTCACGGGCACCTTCTGGTGCACTCCGCGGGCTACGACGCCTAACGGGACTGGTCCACTTCGACGGTTCCCGGATCGAGCAGATCTAGCGAGTGGACCAGCAAGTGACCACCCAGGAAAACGACGAAGCCCAGGTGAGAAACATGCTCTCACCTGGGCTTTTTTGTCGGGCTGACAGGATTTGAACCTGCGACCCCTTGACCCCCAGTCAAGTGCGCTACCAAGCTGCGCCACAGCCCGTTGTTCTCCGCTCGCGCGGAGGCAACTCCACTATCTTAGCCGGACGGCACGGGCTTCGCGAACCAGCATCCTTGCCCGTGTCGGACCGCGGGGCGTAGCCTGCCCAACATGCCGAAGATCACCACCGCTCTCGCACGCCCAGAGATCTGGAAAGACATCCAGCACACGCTGAGCGGCGGAGGTGACGGCCGCAGCTGCCAGTGCGTCTGGCCGGTGCTGACGAACAAGGAATGGGAGACCACGGATCTGGACCAGCGCACGGCGATGTTCCAGCAGGAAGTGGCGTCGTCGCGCCCGCCGGGACTCGTCGCGTACGTCGATGGTGACGCCGCAGGATGGATCCGTGTCGGACCTCGCACCCTGCAGCGCCGACTCGGTCGTACCCGCAACATCGTCGCCACGACACGCGAACCGCTCGATGACGATGATGTGTGGGCCGTCAGCTGCTTCGTCGTGCGCAGGGAGTATCGGGGACTCGGGCTGAACGCGAAGCTCCTCGACGCCGCGGTCACGTTCGCCCGGGAGTCCGGGGCCCGCGCGATCGAGGGATATCCGATCGACACCGCCCGAACGAACGTGCGCGTGAACGACCTGTTCCATGGCGCGCTGTCGACGTTCCTGTCGGCCGGGTTCGAGAAGATCGACGGCCCGAAACCGGAGCGCCCGCTCGTCAGCCTGACGATCGCGTGAGACGAGACCGCACGCTCTCAGCGCCGAACGCTGCGCGCGACCACGGCGTCGACAGCGAGGCTGCAGACGATCGCGACCGCGGTGGCGAAGAGCACCGCCTCCAGACGCAGGATGCCGAGCATGAGCGATGAGTGCTCCGACGACGTCGTCAGCAGCACGGCCGGCGTGAGGAAGAGGACGAACAGCGCGTAGTTCCCGGCATTCACGTAGGCGACGCAGAGCACCACGCACACCACGGCGGCGACGGTGGGGATCGGTGATGGCAGCATCGACAGCAGCACGGCGATGAGGGCTCCCACCACTGATCCGACGATGCGCAGGTATCCCCTGGTCACGCGCTGGTCCGCACCGACCGAGACGACGATGCAGAACGAGAGCAGCACCCAACCGACGTACGGGAAGTCGGTCAGCCGCGCAACGACGACGATCAGCAGCGCGCCGGCCGATGTCGCCACGGCGTACGACACCCGCTGTCGCATCGTCATCGACGTGCGCGACTTGTCCGACCGTGACTTCGCGATCGCAGAGAACGTGAGGATGACGCCGGCTCCGATCACAGAACCGAGCAGGACGTGCCAGACCTCAGCCCCCGACTGATTGAGCGACGCGAAGGCGAGGAGGTTCACGGGAGAGCGCGTGAGCAGCGCCGCCTCCCCCAGGCCCACGAACGCCTGCAGCAGGCAGACGACGACGAGCGCGACGAGCGTGACCCACAGCCCCGCCCCGCCGATCACGAACCCCAGCAACGCCACGCTCAGCGACCACGCGACGGACAGGATCCGCGTGCGCCAGCTCGCCGCGCGCACCACGGACAGCAGGAAGAGGATCGTCAGGTACCCGGACAGCGCCGTGTTCGGTCCGATGAGCAACTGACTCGCGCCGAGCACCGCTGCGGCGACGGCGACGAGCAGGCCGGCGAAGAGCACGTCACGCCAGGAGAGTCCGACGCTCGGTCGGCCGGCATCCTGCGGCATCGCGCCTCCCCCACGACGACCGAGTCCCGTGCCCCGTTCACTCGGAACAGGGCACGGGACTCGAGAACGACCGGTTACTTCTTCTTGCCGACCATGTCCTGGACGGCAGCCTTGATCGCAGCGAAGTCCTCCTGCTTGTTCGCGACGAACTCCAGCGCCTTCAGGCCGGTGTCCAGCGCGCCCGTGGCGAGCTCGCCCACGTCGGAGAAGTGGTGGCTGACGTTGCCCGCGAGGCCACCCTCGAGAGCCAGGCGGCTGACGAGGTCGAGACGCAGCACCTTCGCGCCCTCGTTGAAGCTCATGTCGTCGAGGTCGACCCACACGATGCTCGGACGGGTCGTGGACTCGAAGACGTAGCGACGGTTGGTGAGGTCGAGCACGACCTGCCAGATCGTCTGCGACGCGTCGGGCTTGCCCGGCTCCGGGGTGCGGAACGGCTGCGCGGCGTTGCGGATGATGCTGAACATCGCCGCGATGCCGTCGAGCTGAGTCTTCGGCTGCACCTGGTGCTCGACGTAGTACGAGGCACGTGCGAAGCGGTCGCTCGCGAGGGTCGAACCCGGAAGCGGCTTGTCGCCACCCAGGCCCTCGATCTCCTTGACGAGTTCGAGCTGCTTGTCGAAGGTCGGAGAGTTCGTCATGACCTTGTACGAGCGGTCGTGGTAGACCTTCAGCTCGCCGCCCACGTACTCGATGATCGCCGAGTCGCCGGTGGCGTCGTCGAGCGCGAGGTGCAGCGTCGGGACGAGGTGCCCGGTGGGGTCGAAGAGCTGGCGGATGGCGACCTGGGTGGAGTTCGTCCACTCGACGGCCTCAGCCACGGTGGCGAAGTTGTCCAGGTAATACTGCAGCCAGACGGCCTGGCTCAGAGTGGTGGCGTCGTCCGAAGGCTTGCCGTAGTCGGACTCGGCGAGCCACAGGATGTGCCCGGCGAAGCCCTTCTCGTTCATGCCGTCGGTGGCGATCAGGTCGAAGGCGGTCGCGACGATGCTGCCGTACTTCGACTTCCAGGTGAGCTTGCCGTCGACGCCGTCGGTGCGCTCGATTCCGCGAGGGTACTTCCAGAGGTTGGACAGGAGATCCATGTGGAAGTCCATGTTGCGGCCGACAAGGACCGACCCGTTGGCGTCAGGCCAGACAACTCTGGTGCACATCTGCGCACATCCTTTCGTAAGGGATCTGTCGCGTGGAGCGCGCGTTGCGGGCGACAGTCAGGTTCATGATGACGCGCCTCCGGATGCCGGTCAAAACATCTGTGGCATATGATCCCCCGCAGTGGCGGCTGGCGAAGGTTCGGCCGGGCTCGGAGACTCGTCGCCCTGATGCCCGGGTGAAAGGTCAGCGGCTCGAGCGGCACCCCGCGTCGCAAGCAATTTCAACGAAGAAGCGGGTAGACGACACTTGTCCGCCTGTCGTCGCCGACCGCCGGATGAACGGGCGGGTGATGCGGGCGGGTGAAATTGCCGACGACCCCCGGCGTGTCGGGTTTCCGGCGGTCGTGCGGCTCCGCCCTAGCATGGGGGGATGCCGCGCCGATCCCCGCGTCGGACGCTCCTCCCCTGGGCGTTCCTCCCGTACATCGTGATGTCGATCATCCACGTCATCGCCCGAGCCGTCGAGAGCGACGCCGCGGGGCCGACCAAGCTCTGGCTGATGCCGCTGCTCGCGCTCCCGGTCCTCGTCTCGCTCCGTGCGCGCCCGGCCCTGGCGATCGCTCTCCTCCTCATCGCTCTCCTGTTCTCGTGGCTCGGGGACGGCGCCGGGGCCTTCTTCCCTGCCGGGCCCGAGCTGCCGCTGATGCTGCTCTTCTTCGGGCTGGCGCACGTGGCGTACATCGTCCTGTTCACCCGGGTGCTCGGCTCCGGTCGGCTGCCCCGATGGACCGCGGTCTTCGCCGTCTGGTGGATCGCCATGATCGCCGTACTCGGTCCGCACACCGGTGGCCTGCTTCCCGCGGTCGGAGCGTACGGTCTCATCCTCGGAGCGACAGCGGCTCTCGCCGCGCGCTGCGGACCCGTCGTCACCACCGGCGGGGTGTTCTTCCTCGTCAGTGACACCATCCTGGCGTTCCGACTCTTCCTTCCCGACGCGGCGCCGGGCTGGACCAGCCCGCTCGTCATGCTCACCTACACGCTCGGCCAGGGACTCCTCGTCGGCGGCGCCCTCCTCGTGCTGCGAAGGCGAGCGCGCGGATGAACGAGAAGACGATGACCGCCCCCGTGCGCGTGGACAGCTGGCTCTGGGCGATCCGCGTCTATAAGACCCGCTCGGCCGCGACGACGGCATGCCGCGCGGGGCATGTGCGCGTGAACGGCGACAAGGCGAAGGCTGCGCAGACCGTCCGGCCCGAGGACGAAGTGCGGGTCCGCATCAGTGGCTTCGATCGCATCCTCGTCGTACGGCAGACGCTCACCAAGCGTGTGGGTGCGCCGATCGCCGCCACCGCATACGAGGAACGCACGCCGCCGAGAGAACCGATGGCCGCTCTCGCCGTGCGAGATCGTGGCGCAGGACGCCCGACCAAGCGCGAACGCCGTGACATCGACCGGCTGCGCGGTCGCGACTGACCTCAGCCGATCCGTGCACGCAGCCCCGGCCACGCATCCGCGAAGCCAGGATGCAGCGGACGAGCCTCGATCTCATCGAACGGGACCCATTCCAGCGCCACGCTCTCGGGGTCGCTGATCACCGGCTCGAACGGCACGACCACGTCAGCCACCACGGTCGTATAGGACCAGATCCTCAGATCCAGCACGCTCGTGAAGCGCACCTCGACCGCGCCGGCGGGGATACCAGCCTCTTCAGTGGCTTCTCGAAGAGCGCCGTCGACCGGGCTCTCACCCTCGTGGAGAGCGCCGCCGGGCAGGCCCCAGGTGCCGCCGAAGTGGCTCCAGCTCACCCGGTGCTGCAGGAGCACCCCACGTGCGGCATCCACGGCGAGGAGCCCGGCCGCGCCGAACCGGCCCCAGTACCGCTCCCCCGTGTCGGCGACGACCCATGCGTCACCGGGGTCGCGCGGACCTGACGGGCGTCGAGGTTCGCCGGGTTCCGGGGGCAGGATGGTCACATCTCCAGCATTTCACAGCATCCGCGCACGGGTCCCACCGCGCGACCCGGATCGTCATACGGCTCTGGGAGAATGAACGGGTGAAGCTTCTCGTCGCCGCCCTCGAATCCGAACTCATCGCCTTCCCCGAGGAGCTCTCCGGCTTCCGCCGCCTCGTCACGGGACCGGGAAAGCTCAAGGCGACATACGCGTTGACACGCGCCCTTGACGCAGACGTCTACGACGAGATCCTCGTCGTCGGGACGGCAGGAGCCCTCGACGAGACCGTCGGGTCAGGCGTGCACGAGGTGCACTGGGCGTTCCAGCACGATGTCATCAACGAGGACGGCGTCCGGGGCGAGCACGTGTCGATGCCGCAGCGGATCGCACTCGGCGACGGCGACATCTCCATCGCCACCGGTGACAGCTTCATCGACGACGCCGACGCCGTCCAGCTGATCCGTTCACTCGGCGGGCGCCTCGTCGACATGGAGTCCTATGCCTACGCGTGGGTCGCCGCGCAGTTCGACGTGCCGATCCGCATCTGGAAGGCAGTATCGGACCACGCGCAGGACGGCGCGAACACGACATGGGAGGAAGCCGTCACCGCGTGCAGCCACCAGCTGCGCGATCGTGTCCGCGCCGTCTACGGCGTCTAGCCCGCGAGTGCCGGTGCTCCGGCGCTGAGGCGCGCGGCGGCGAGCTCTTCGGCGGCCGCGAGCGGCGTGATCCCGCGTTCCTCGGCATCGTCGAGGATGCGTCGGACGGTATCGCCGATCTGAGCGACGCGCCCCATGATCTCCTGGCGGGACCCCAGCTGCTTGGCCTCGTGGTCAAGATAGATGACGCCACCGGCGTTGACGACGAAGTCCGGTGCGTACAGGATGCCGCGGCGCGCCAGACGCTCCGCGCCCTCCCGATCGGCCAGCGGGTTGTTCGCCGGACCGCACACGGCCCGCGTGTCCAGCGCGTCGATGACCTCGTCCGTGAGGAGCCCGCCGATGCCCGCGGGGACGAAGACGTCCGACGGCAGCAGGTGCTCGGTACCGGGCGCCGCCCAGACCGCGCCGAGCTCGGTGGCGAGGTGCCGGCGCTCGGGGTTCACGTCCGTGACGGTGAGCTGGGCGCCCTCTGCAGCGAGTCGTACGGCGAGCCGGCCACCGACCTGCCCGAGACCGGAAATGGTCACCCGACGCCCGGCGACGTCGGGGCTGCCGGTGGTGCGCTCGAGCACCGCGCGCAACGACTCGTAGACACCGAGGCTCGTCGGGCCCGCCGGCTCACCTGACCCTCCGGACGCGTCGGGAAGCCCGACGACGTGTGCGGTGCGTTCGCCCACGACCGCCATGTCGTTCATGGTCGATCCGACGTCCTCCGCCGTGCGGTAGAGCCCGTCGAACGACTCCACGGCGTCGCCGAGGTCCAGGAACGCGGCGCGGCGCCGGTCGGCGTCGAGCACCGTGCCCTCTTCAAGGCCGATGACGGATTTCCCTCCGCCGGCGTCCAATCCGGCGGTGGCGTTCTTCAACGTCATCGCCGCCGAGAGGCGCAGCGCGTCACCCAGCGCGTCGCTCCAGTGCGGGTAAGTCCACAGTCGGGCGCCGCCGAGGGCGGAACCGAGAATGGAGGAGTGCAGGGCGACCGCGATGAACAGTCCACTTCGTCGCCCGGTGATCACCTCCACCCGTTCGTGGGAGAACTCGGGAAGGGGCAGGGTGTGCGACATTGCATCCTCTTTCGGCAGGCCTTGTGGGCAGCAGTGTGGATGCCGTCAGGTTTGCGGCATCCACGTCCATTGCACCACCGACCAGGCCGGGAGGCAACCGTCAGTCCGCGGAGCGCGCCAGTGCCGCGTATTCGCGACTCATCGGCGCGTATACCGCCTCGAACTCGGCGAGCGACGGCACGCTTCCCCCGTCGACGACCGCGACGAGCCTGTCGAGATACCACTCCCAGCCGGGGCCGGTGTCGGGAAGCATCTCGGCGGCGACCTCGTGCTGGGTCAGCGCCAGGACCGTTCGACCGTCACGCGCGGTGAGCTCGGCCGTCAGGTGCCAACTGCCGTCGTCATCGGTGATGCTGACGGAGAGGACATGCGGTGGCTCGCAGCGACGGATCGTCCATGACGCAGCCGACATCGTCTCCGGTTCGGCGTTCATCGTCACGGAGATCGATCCCGACGCCGGGTCTCCGCTCCAGGTGCCGAACCAGCGGCTCAGCCGCTCGGAATCGACGATGCTCGCCCACACATCGTCGATGGAGGTCGTGAACTCGCGGACGAGCCGCACGGTGTGTCGCTCCTCATCGAATCGTCCTGTGATGGTCATGCGCTGTCCTCCTCGAGATCCGGAGACTTCGGTGTGGGCGTGCCACGTCTGCGATCCCGGGCAGCACGATGCGCCTCGGTGTCGAGGGCGTCGAGGTGCTGCGCGGAGATCGGCGGTCGGCGGGCTGCGAGAGCGTGCAGCAGATGGTGCACGGCATCCAACGGCTCGACGTCGATCACGTAGTGCCGTTCACGCCCGCGGACCTCCGCGTGCACGAGGCCCGCCTCGTCGAGGATGCGCAGGTGCTTGCTGATCGCCGGACGGGAGACGTCATGCTCTGCGGCGAGGTCGACGACGCGCGCCGGACCATTCGAGAGCCGCCGGAGCAGCTCCCGTCGGATCGGGTCAGCGATCGCTCCGAACACGTCCATGGACAGAAAGGTAACCTACTGGTTACCTTTCTGTCCACCCTGCCGAATCGAGATCAGCGCTGGCGCTTCTCCCGCACGCGCATGTTGATGACGATGGGCGTGCCGTCGAACTCGTACAGCTCGCGCAGGCGCCGCTGGATGAATCGGCGGTACCCGGGGTCGAGGAACCCGGTGGTGAACAGCACGAACGTCGGCGGACGTGTCGATGCCTGCGTGCCGAACAGGATGCGCGGCTGCTTGCCTCCGCGCAGCGGGTGCGGGTGCTCGGCGACGAGCTCCGACAGGAAGGCGTTGAACTTCCCGGTCGGGATGCGGCGGTCCCAGTTCTCCAGCGCCGTCTCGAGCGCCGGAACGAGCTTGTCGAAGTGGCGACCGGTCCTGGCGGAGATGTTCACACGCGGCGCCCAGGTGACGTGCGCGAGATCCTGCTCGATCTCCCGCTCGAGGTAGCGACGGCGGTCGGCGTTCACCAGGTCGTCGTCGTTGAGACGATCCCACTTGTTGAACGCGAGCACGAGGGCGCGACCGGACTCGAGGACGAGATCGATGATGCGGATGTCCTGCTCGCTGATCGTCTCGGAGACGTCGAGCACGACGACGGCAACCTCGGCCTTCTCCAGGGCGGCGGAGGTGCGCAGCGATGCGTAGAAGTCAGCGCCCTGCTGGAGGTGCACACGACGACGGATGCCGGCTGTGTCGACAAGACGCCACAGCTTTCCGCCGAGCTCCACGACCTCGTCCACCGGGTCACGGGTCGTGCCGGCGAGATCGTTGACGACGACGCGGTCCTCACCCGCGGCCTTGTTCAGCAGCGACGACTTGCCGACGTTCGGGCGGCCGAGGATGGCCACGCGCCGCGGACCGCCGACCTCGTACTTCGCGACGGCCGAGACGCTGGGCAGCTTCTCGAGCACCGCGTCGAGCAGGTCGGCGACGCCGCGTCCGTGCACGGCGGAGGTCGGATAGGGCTCGCCGAGTCCGAGGTTCCACAGCGCGGCGGCCTCGGGCTCCTGGCGGGTGTCGTCGATCTTGTTCGCGACGAGGAAGACGGGCTTGCCGCTCTTGCGGAGGAGCCGGACGACGTGCTCGTCGGTCGAGGTGGCACCGACCATCGCATCGACGACGAACAGCACGACGTCGGACAGGTCGATCGCGACCTCGGCCTGGGCGGCGACCGAGCGGTCGATGCCCTTGGCGTCGGGCTCCCAGCCGCCGGTGTCGACGAGCGAGAAGCGCCGGTCGTTCCACTCGGCCTTGTACGTGACGCGGTCGCGCGTGACACCGGGGGTGTCCTCGACGACCGCTTCGCGACGACCGAGGATGCGGTTCACAAGCGCGGACTTGCCGACGTTCGGGCGACCCACGATCGCGACCACCGGAAGCGCGGGCAGGAACTCGATCCCGCCCTCCCCCTGCGTGATGCCGGCGAGCAGCGCGGCGTCGTCCTCGTCGAGGTCGTAGTCGGCGAGTCCGGCGCGCAGTGCCTCTGCACGCTGTTCGGCGAGCTGCTCATCGAGCTCGTCCATCTTCTCGGCGAGGTGGTCAGGGCCACCTTCGTACTCTTCTTCAGCGGCCATGTTCCGCTCCTTGCTTTCGGTCGATCACCGCGAGCACGGCGTCGATGGTCTGGGAAAAATCGAGATGGGTGCTGTCGACGACCTCGACACCCTCTGCGGCGTTCAGGAAGTCGACGACCGCACTGTCCGAGGCGTCGCGCTTGTGCAGCGCTGCGGCCACCTCGGCGGCGTTCTCGCCTGAGAGCTCACCGGCACGGCGTGCCGCTCTCACCTCGGGTGCGGCGGTGAGGAGGATCCGGACGGGCGCATCCGGCGCCACCACGGTGGTGATGTCGCGGCCCTCGACGACGACAGCGGGCTGCGGGGCGCGAGCCACGAGCGAACGGAAGAAGATGTTCACCTGCTCGCGGATGGCCGGGATGCGGGCGACGCCGCTCACCGCCGATGACACACGGGGCTCGCGGATCGCCGCAGTGATGTCAGTGTCGCCGATCGCGACCGAACGGTCATCGGGGTCGAGTCCGAGGCGCAGGTCGAAGTCCGCCGCCGCGGCGAGCACGGCATCCGTGTCGTCCGTGTGGCCACCGCGCTCGAGCACGTGCCACGCGAGTGCGCGGTACGCGGCGCCCGTGTCGAGGAGGCCGTAACCGCGCCGGCGGGCGATCGCCGCCGAGACGCTGGACTTGCCGGACCCTGCAGGGCCGTCGATCGCGATGAATTCACTCATTGGTCGCTCCTGCTATCCGCCATCCGCGCTCCTGCAGCCCTTCGACGGCGCCGAGGAGTGCGGCCGGTGCCACACTGATCTCCGCCAGGCCGAACTGTGCGCCGGGCGAATGCTCCAGGCGCAGGTCCTCCACGTTCACACCGAGCTCACCGAGCTCGCCGAACAGTCGCCCGAGCTGTCCAGGCGTGTCGTCGACCATGACGACGAGCTGCTCGAACCTGCGGTTCTGACCGTGCTTGCCCGGCAGGCGCTCGACACCGTCGTTGCCCTGCCGGATGGTCTCCGCGACGACGCGACGTGCACCAGGGGCATCCGGCGCCCGCAGTGCGTTCGAGACGGTCGCGAGGTCGGCTGCCAGCGCGTCGAGGACCTCGACGACGGGGGCGGCGTTCGCGCCGAGGATCTGCACCCACAGCTCAGGGGCGGATGCCGCGATGCGCGTCGTGTCGCGGACGCCCTGACCGGCCAGACGCAGCGCGTCCTCGTCGGCCGACGCGAGACGTGCGGCGAGAAGGCTCGCGACCACCTGCGGCACGTGGGAGGTGATCGCCACCGAACGGTCGTGTTCTTCCGGCGTCATCTCGATCGGCATCGCGCCGACGTCGAGTGCGAGGTCTTCGACGAGTGCGAGATCCGCGGGGCGGGTCTCCTCGTCGCGGCACACCACCCATGGCCGCCCAATGAACAGGTCGGCGCGCGCGGAGATCGCTCCCCCGCGCTCGCGCCCTGCCAGCGGGTGCGAGCCGATGTAGCGGGTGAGGTCGACGCCGCGTTCGGTGAGGGTCCGGAACGGTTCGAGCTTCACGCTCGCGACGTCCGTCACGACGGCGGCCGGGAAACGGTCGAGCTCTGCGGCGATGACGTCGGCGGTGACGTCCGGCGGAACGGACACGACGATGAGTGAAGGAGCGTCATCGTCGCGTGCGGCCCGCCCCGCGCCGTAGTCGATCGCGAGACGCAGCTGTGACGGCGAGGTGTCGGCGAGCACGACGTCGATGCCCTTGGCCGTGAGGGCATGCCCGATGCTCGCGCCGAGCAGACCGGCGCCGACGATGCGCACGGTCCCCGACAGCCGCGGCGCATTGCCGTTGCCGTTGGTTCTGGCGGTGTCGCTCACTCGTTCTCCTGGGCATCTCCCGGCGTGAGGTCCGCAGGGGCGTCATGGCGCGCGAGAGTCAACAACGCACCACGTTCGATTTTAGTCAGTTCGCGGGTCTTTCCCGCCGGGAGGGTTCCCAGGTGGAGCGGACCGAACTGCCGACGGACCAGTTCGGTGACCGGATGCCCCACCGCGGCGAGCATCCGACGCACGATCCGGTTGCGTCCGGAGTGCAGCGTGAGCTCCACCAGGCTCGCCCCTCGCGAGGAGTCCAGCAGCCGCGCCTTGTCGGCCTGGATGAAGCCGTCCTCGAGCTCGATGCCCTTGGTGAGCTGAGCGATGGTCTGCGCGGTGACGGCGCCTTCGACCTTGGCGATGTAGACCTTCGTGACGCCGAAGGAGGGGTGCGCGAGCACATGGGCGAGTTCGCCGTCGTTCGTGAGGATCAGCAGACCACTGGTGTCGGCATCCAGACGCCCGACGTTGTAGAGCCGTTCGTCCCAGTCCGCGGTGAAGCGCCGGAGATCCGGACGGCCGTTCTCGTCGCGCATGGTGCTCACCACGCCGGTGGGCTTGTTGAGCATCACGTACCGCTTGGAGACGTCGAGCTGGATCGCGGTGCCGTCGACCTGCACCTGGTCGTTCTCGGGGTCGATGCGGCGCCCGAGCTCGGTGACGACCGAGCCGTTGACGCTGATGCGCCCCTCGACGATGTACTGCTCGACCACTCGGCGGGAGGCGACTCCGGCAGCGGCGAGCACCTTCTGGAGGCGGACGCCTTCCGGGGCGGGGGTCGGTTCCTGGTTCATCGGATGGTTCCTTCGTCGAATCCGTCGGCACCGTCATCGAGCAGCGGCGAGATCGGCGGCAGCTCGTCGAGCGAGTTGATGCCGAGGTTCTGCAGCAGTGCGTCGGTGGTGCCGTAGTTGATGGCTCCGGTCTCGGAGTCCGCGAAAAGTTCGGTGATGAGCCCGCGTGCGAGAAGAGTGCGCACGACCGAGTCCACGTTGACGGCGCGGATGGACGCGACCTGCCCTCGGGTCACCGGCTGCTTGTAGGCGATGACCGCCAGGGTCTCGAGCGCAGCCTGCGACAGACGCGCCGGAGCCTGCCCTCCCACAAACTCCGCGACGAGATCGTCATGGTCCTCTCGGACGTACAGCCGCCAGCCGCCGCCGACCTCACGGAGTTCGAAGCCGCGGCGGGGCCCTGCCCCTCGGCCGTCGTAGTCCTCGACCAGCGTCTCGATCGCCTGCCGCACCGCCGGCACCGGAGCCCCGACGGCGGCGGCGAGCGCGACGAGACCCAACGGCTCGTCGATGATCAGCAGGATCGCCTCGAGCTTCTCGGTCAGCGGCGTCTCCGGCACGGTGGTCTCATCGGTCATAGTCGGCTCCCAGGGTGGCAAGTGTCTCGTCCGACCAGGAGTCGGCGGCCCAGCGCAGCGTCAGTTCACCGAGCGGTTCCAGCTGCTCGAAGGAGAGGGCGGCGTGGCGGTACAGCTCGAGCACGGAGATGAAGCGTGCCACGACGATGCCGGGTTCGGTCGCACCGGCGACGAGTTCACGGAAGGTGAGCGATTCGGTGTTGCGCAGCAGCGTCACGACGATCGCCGCCTGCTCGCGGATGCTGACCAGCGGCGCGTGCAGGTGGTCGAGGCCGACGTGCGGGATCTCCTTCGGGGCGAACGCGAGAAGCGCGATCGCCGCGAAGTCGGTAGGGCTGAGCGTCCACACCAGCTCCGGCGTCTGGCGCCGATGCTTCTCGTCGAGACGGACGGCCCTGGTGTGCCGTCGATCTTCGCGCTGGAGGCACCGAGCGAACCACGCGGACACCTCTTTGAACGCGCGGTACTGCAGCAGGCGGGCGAACAGCAGGTCGCGCGCCTCGAGCAGGGCGACGGCCTCGGCATCGACGAGCTCCCCCTGCGGGAGGAGACCGGCGACCTTCATGTCGAGCAGGGTCGCGGCCACGACGAGGAACTCGGATGCCTGATCCAACTCCTCGTTCGAGTCGAGCTCCGCGAGGTAGGCGATGAACTCGTTCGTGACGGCGCTGAGCGACACCTCGGTGATGTCCATCTCGTGCTTGGAGATGAGGTTCAGCAGCAGATCGAACGGACCGTCGAAGTTCGTCAACGAGACGCGGAAACCATCGCCGGTCTCCGCCGACTCGTCGACTGCGGGTGTGATCGGGTCTCCCGTCTCGGCGGCGGAGGCTCCGGATTCCGCCGCCTCAGCAGCGGCAGTGTCGGTCGTGACGTCCGCGGCGGGCTCAGGCGACAGCGCCACGGGCGACCAGCTCCCGGGCCAGCCGCAGGTACGCCTGTGCGGCGGCATGCTCCGGTGCGAACTCGGTGATGGGAACCCCCGACACCGATGCGTCGGGGAACTTCACGGTGCGGCCGATCACGGTCTCGAGCACGTCGTCCCCGAAGGCCTCGACGACGCGCTCCAGCACCTCGCGCGAGTGCAGCGTCCGCGCGTCGTACATCGTCGCGAGCAGACCGTCGAGCTGGATGGCCGGGTTGAGCCGGTCGCGGACCTTCTCGATCGTCTCGATGAGCAGGGCGACACCCCGCAGCGCGAAGAACTCGCACTCCAGGGGGATCAACACGCCGTGGCTCGCGGTGAGCGCGTTCACGGTCAGCAGTCCGAGCGACGGCTGGCAGTCGATGAGGATGACGTCGTACTCCCCCGCGACCTGACGCAGGACGCGGGCGAGGATCGTCTCGCGGGCCACCTCGTTGACCAGGTGCACCTCGGCCGCGGAGAGGTCGATGTTCGCCGGGATGACGTCGAGACCTTCGACCGACGACTTCACGATCACCTCGTGCGCGTCGCGCTTGGTGTCCAGCAGCAGGTCGTAGATGGTCGCGACGTCATGCGTCTGGATTCCCAGGCCCGCCGACAGCGCACCCTGCGGGTCGAAGTCGACCGCGAGCACCTTGCGCCCGTACTCGGCCAAGGATGCGGCGAGGTTGATGGAGGTCGTCGTCTTGCCGACGCCGCCCTTCTGGTTGCACAGCGCGATGATGCGCGCAGGACCGTGCGAGTCCAGTGGGGCGGGGATCGGGAAGCCGTGGTACGGACGACCCGTGGGGCCCATGGGGGTGTCGTCGGCTTTCGACGTCTTGCCCTTGGTCTTCGCCACGTTCTGAGCCACCGAATCTCCCGCCTCATTCATGCTTGCTCGATTGTAGCCGGGCCCCTGGTCATGTTCCTGTTCCGGCCCGGCGATCCGGGGGAATCGACCCCGCCGGAGTCGTTCTCTCAGCGCGCCCGCGGGTGGGACGTGGCGTAGATGTCGCGCAACGTGTCGACGGAGACGTGCGTGTAGATCTGGGTGGTCGCGACCGAGGCGTGCCCGAGGAGTTCCTGTACGACCCGGACGTCCGCCCCTCCCTGCAGCAGGTGCGTCGCGAACGAGTGTCGAAGGGTGTGCGGCGAGACCTCCGCGGTGATCTGCGCGGCCTCGGCTGCCGCGCGGATGATCAGCCACGCGCTCTGGCGCGACAGCGGCGCACCCCGCGCCCCGAGGAACAGTCGCGCCGATGCCCTGCCCTTGGCGGCGAGCCCCGGCCGGACGCGCGTGAGGTATGCATCGACCGCGTCGCGCGCGAACGAACCGACCGGCACGATGCGCTCCTTGGAGCCCTTGCCGCGCAGACGCAGCACGTCCCCGTGCGCGAGGTCGTCGACGTCGAGACCGACCGCCTCGGACACGCGCGCTCCGGTCGCGTAGAGGAATTCCAGCAGCGCACGGTCGCGGATGCCGAGCGGATCCTCACCGGACGGTGCCGCGAGCAGGCGCTCGACCTGGTCGATGGTCAGCGCCTTCGGCAACCGCTGCGGCGTCTTGGGCGGGCGCAGGCGGCCGGAGGGGTCCTCCGGCTCGATGCCCTCCCGCACCAGGAAGCGGTGCAGACCCCGTACGGAGGACTGCAGCCGCGCCAGGCTCGTGGCCGCCGGCGGCGGGTCCTGGGACGCGCGCTCGCCGACGAACCGGGCGATCACGGCACCGCTGACCGCTGCGGTGTCCTCGATGCCGGCCGCGGAGAGCCAGTCGAGGTACACCGCGAGGTCGCGACGGTAGGCGCCGACGGTGTGCTCCGAGAGGCCGCGCTCGATCGTGATGTGACGAAGATACGCGTCGACGGCACGATCCAGGCGCATGGTCAGTCCTGTGAACGCCTCAGGGTCGCCGCCATGACTCCGTTCGCCAGCAGCGCGTTGCGCATCCGGCCGTCGAGCACGGCGGTCACGGCATCCGCCAGCGGCACCCATTCGACGCGGATGTCCGCCTCCTCGTCCACGCGTGCGTGCGCGTCAGGAGCGTCGCTCAGACCCGTCGCGAGGTAGAAGTGCACGATCTCGTCGCTGCCGCCGGGGGTGGTGTACGTCGAGAGCAACGGCTGCCAGTGCTCTGCGACGAGGTCGGTCTCCTCCGCCAGCTCACGCTGTGCCGCCACGAGGGGGTCCTCCCCCTCGATGTCGAGGAGGCCCGCCGGAAGCTCCCAGTCCCGGTGGCGGATGGGGTGACGGTACTGCTGGATGAGCAGCACACGATCCCGGTCGTCCAGGGCGACGATCGCCACCGCACCGGTGTGGTCGACGTAGTGCCGGGTGATCTCGGCATCGCCGTACCGGAACCGGTCGGACCGGATGTCCCACACCGCCCCGCGGAACGGAACCTCACTCGAGACGATCTCCGGATTCAGCTCCTCGTCGCGCAGCAGCCCCTCAGTCATCGGCGGAGACGTCGAAGAGCTCGCTCGCGCGGTGCCGCTCGATGGCCGCACCGATGAGACCGCGGAACAGCGGGTGCGGGTCGGTCGGACGCGAACGCAGCTCGGGGTGCGCCTGGGTGGCGATGTAGTACGGGTGCACGTCGCGCGGAAGCTCGACGAACTCGACGAGGTCGAGCTCCGGGTTCAGTCCGGAGAACACCAGACCGGCGTCCGCCAGACGGCCGCGGTAGGCGTTGTTGACCTCGTAGCGGTGACGGTGACGCTCGGAGATCGTGGTCGAGCCGTAGACCTCCGCGGCGAGGGAGCCCTCAGCGAGGCTCGCCTCGTAGAGACCGAGACGCATGGTGCCACCAAGGTCGCCGCCGTCGATGATCTCGACCTGCTCGGCCATGGTCGCGATGACCGGCTCAGCGGTGTCGGGGTCGAACTCGCTGGAAGACGCACCCTCGATGCCGGCGACGTGGCGCCCGTATTCGATGACCATGCACTGCAGTCCGAGGCACAGGCCGAGCGTGGGGATGCCCTGCTCGCGAGCGAAGCGCAGCGCGCCGAGCTTGCCCTCGATGCCACGGATGCCGAAGCCGCCGGGCACGCAGATGCCGTCCAGATCCGCAAGCGCCTTGGCGGCGCCCTCCGGGGTCTCGCAGGAGTCCGAGGGGATCCAGCGGATCTGCACGTGGGCCTCGTGGGCGAAGCCACCGGCACGAAGCGCCTCGGTGACGGAGAGGTAGGCGTCTGGGAGGTCGATGTACTTGCCGACCAGGCCGATGGTCACCTCGTGCTTCGGGTTGTGCACCGCCTGGAGCACCTTCTGCCACCGCGACCAGTCGACCTCGGGGGCCGCCTTGGCGTCGAGCCCGAGGCGGCGGACGATGTAGGAGTCCAGGCCCTGATCGTTCAGCGTGGACGGGATGTCGTAGATGCTCGGCAGGTCGACGGTGTTGATGACGCCCTCGGCGTCGACGTCGCACATCAGCGCGATCTTGTTGCGGTTCGACTCGCTGACCGGGCGGTCACTGCGGAGCACGAGGGCGTCGGGCTGGATGCCGACCTGGCGGAGGGCTGCGACCGAGTGCTGGGTGGGCTTGGTCTTTTGCTCCCCCGACGCCCCCATGAACGGAACGAGCGAGACGTGCACGAAGAACACGTTGTCGCGACCGAGCTCGTGGCGCAGCTGACGAGCGGACTCGAGGAACGGCTGCGACTCGATGTCACCCACCGTGCCGCCGACCTCGGTGATGATGACGTCGGGCCGGGGCTCTTCCGTCGCCTGGAGACGCATGCGGCGCTTGATCTCGTCGGTGATGTGCGGGATGACCTGCACGGTGTCGCCGAGGTACTCGCCCCGGCGCTCCTTGGCGATGACCTGCGAGTAGATCTGACCGGTGGTGACGTTGGCCGCCTGCGACAGGTTGATGTCGAGGAATCGCTCGTAGTGACCGATGTCGAGGTCGGTCTCGGCACCGTCGTCCGTGACGAACACCTCGCCGTGCTGGAACGGGTTCATCGTCCCCGGGTCGACGTTCAGATAGGGGTCGAGCTTCTGCATGACCACGCGCAGACCACGCGCCGTGAGCAGGTTGCCGAGGCTTGCGGCCGTCAGGCCCTTGCCCAACGAAGAAACGACACCACCTGTCACGAAGATGTGCTTGGTCGTGTCGTTTTCGGGCCCCGCAGAAGAAGAGTTCATCACGGGCTTCAATCCTAACAGTTGGCGGGGACCCCGAGGCTGAGTAGCTCTCGGGCATGGGTGAGTGCGGCATCCGAATCGGTGAGTCCGGAGAGGAGGCGTGCCATCTCCGCTTCGCGGTCGGCACCCTCCAGACGCCGGACGCTGGAGGCGGTGACGCTGCCGTCGTGGGATTTCACGACGGAGAGATGGTTGGTGGCGAAAGCGGCGACCTGCGCCAGATGTGTGACGGCGATGACCTGCGACGTCTCGGCGAGTCGGGCGAGTCGCCGCCCGACCTCGATCGCGGCGGCACCGCCGATGCCGGCGTCCACCTCGTCGAAGACGAAGGTCGGGACCGGGTCGGTGCCGGCGATGACGACCTCGATCGCCAGCATGACGCGCGAGAGCTCGCCGCCCGAGGCGCTCTTGGCCACGGAGCGCGGTTCCGCGCCGGGATGCGGGGCGAGCAGGATGGCGACGTCATCGCGGCCGTGCGTGCTCTCCACGCCCTCGCGGACGGCGACCTCCAACCGTGCGTCCGGCATCGCCAGCGCGTGCAGCTCCTCCGTGACTGCGCGCCCCAACCGCTCTGCGGCCTCTGTGCGCGCGGCCGTCAACGCCGTCGCCGCGTCGTCGAGTGCGGCCCGCGCCGTGTCGCGCTCGGCCTGCAGGCGCTCGATCCGGTCGTCATCGTCGTCGAGTTCCGCGAGACGAGTGGATCCGGTGCGCCAGACCTCGAGGGCGTCGTCCAGGGATCCGTGCGCACGGATCAGGGCGGTGAGAGCCGCCCGTCGCTCCTCCACCGCCGCGAGTTCGTGGGGACCGCTCTCATCGAGATCGGCGAGATACGCCGAGAGCTGCAGAGCGAGATCCGACAGGCGGTAGCCGACGTCCGCAACGCCGTCGGCGATGCCGGACAGCGCAGGGTCGGTGGCGCGCTCGAGCTGACGGCGTGCTTCGGCGACGAGCGCGGAGGCGTCCGTCTCGCCCTCTTCACTCGAGATCGCGTTGCGTGCGAGGGATGCCGCGAGCCGCAGCTCCTCCGCATTGGCCAGCCGCTCGGCGCGCTCGGCGAGGACGACGTCCTCCCCTTCTTCCGGCGCGGTCGCCTCGATCAGCGCGAGCGCCTCACGGAGACTGTCGGCCTCGGCAGCGCGGCGGTCCCGGTTCTCGGAGATGTCTGCGATCTCGGCGTCCAGCTCGCGCCAGTGCGCATACGCGGCCGCGTACCGCTCTCTCGCCTCCGTCACCGGATGCCCGCCGAACCGGTCGAGGGCATCGCGCTGCGCCGCGGCGGAGCGCAGCCGGAGCTGCTCCGACTGACCGTGCACGACGACGAGCTCGTCCGCAAGGGCCGAGAGCACGGCGGCCGGCGCTGCGCGTCCGCCGACGCTCGCCCTGCTGCGGCCCTCCGCACTCAGCGTCCTCGACACGTAGAGCTCGCCCTGCGCGTCGCCGAACGGCTCCAGCTCTCCGCCGGCATCGGTGACGATGTCAGCCACCGGCCCGGAGTCAGGGACGACCCAGACGCCGGCGACGGAGGCCTGCGTCGCCCCTGCGCGCACCGCACCAGAGTCCGCTCGTTGGCCGAGCAGCAGTCCGAGGCCGGTGACGACCATGGTCTTGCCCGCGCCGGTCTCGCCCGTGATCGCGGTGAATCCGGGCCCGAGGGGCAGCACGGCGTCATCGATGACCCCAAGGCCCTGCATCCGCATCTCCTCGATCACGATGCCGCTCCTCGCCAGCCGGCCACGGGCAGTTGGAACTTGCGCACGAGGCGATCGGTGAACGCCGACGGGTGCAGTCGGGCGAGCCGGACAGGACGGGACGACCGACGCACGACCACGCGGGCACCGGGCGGCAGTTCGTGCGAGCGTCGTCCGTCGCACCAGAGGATGCCGGTGCCCGAGGTGCGCTCGAGCATCTCGATCGCGACGGCGGCATCAGGGCTGACGACGAGGGGGCGCGCGAAGAGCGCGTGCGCGGAGAGCGGGATGACGGAGATCGCCTCGACGGCCGGCCAGATCACCGGTCCCCCGGCGGAGAAGTTGTATGCCGTCGACCCGGTCGGCGTGGAGATCACCATGCCGTCGCAGCCGTAGCTCGACAGCGGACGGCCGTCGATCTCGACGACGACCTCGATCATGCGTTCGCGGCTGGCCTTCTCGACGGTGGCCTCGTTGAGCGCCCACGTCTCGTAGACGACGTCTCCGGCGGAATCCTTCACACGGACGGCGAGGGCGAGACGCTCCTCGACGACGTAGTCCCTGGCGATGACGCGTTCGACGGCGTCGTCCATCGCATCGCGTTCGATCTCGGCCAGGAAGCCGACGTGCCCCATGTTGATGCCGAGGACAGGGGCGCTGTGGATGCTGCGGACGAGCTCCGCCGCGCGGAGGATCGTCCCATCACCGCCGAGGACGATGGCGAGTTCGAGGTCGTCCACCGCGACGTCCGCACCGAGCGTGACGACATCGGAGAAGTCGCCGTCGACGGCGGACAGTTCGTCGCGGTCGTCGGCGGACAGGACGGGGCGTGCGCCGGCGCTGCGGAGCAGCTGGATGACGCGACGGGCTGCGGCGACCGTGTCGTCCCGGCCGGCGTGGGCGACGACCAGGATGTTGCGCTCGTTCATCGTCCTCCTGCCAGCTCGTCGATGCGTCCCGTCCATTCTGTCGGGAGGTTCACCCGAACCTCCAACTTCCTTGAGATTACGCGGAAAACACGGGGACGGGAGGCGGCCGTGTCCAGGGGCGAGTCCAATCTCCTCCAACTTTCTCCGACAGACCTTCGTCATCCGTCGATCTCAAGCGTATGAGAAAGCAGGAGGTTAGACATGGAAAAACCACAGAAGCTTGCCAGTGGTCGCTGGAGAGCGCGCATCTACAGGGACGGTAAGCGGGTATCGCTGGGCGTCTTCGACACCAAGCAGGAGGCCGTAGCGGCTCAGGCTCACGCCATCATCCATCAGGACGAGAAGAGAGGGAGTATCAAGTTCTGGCGGTACGCAGAAGCACACCTGATGGCGCGGAAGCACGACCTGGCCCCGGGAACGTGGGACAACTACATCCGGGACTACCGGAATCACCTCCAGCCAACGTTCGGCGAGAAGAAGCTCACCGATATCACGCCCAACATGGTCCGTCGTTGGTGGACGAGCATGGAGGACAAGAAGATCCCGCGGCGGTCGAGCTACATGCTCTTGTCGAACATCATGAAACAGGCGAGCGAAGACGGGGAGATCCTGAAGTGGGTCCCTATCAAAGGGGCATCTCGCAACGTTTCGACGCAGAGAGCGTCCGTCGATGCCTTCAACGTACAGATGCTCAAGCTGGCGACAGCGGACCCACAGGTGGCCACGCTCCTCCAAGTGCTCCTGTCATCCGGCTTAAGGATCGGAGAGGTACTCGCACTCGACTGGGAGGATGTCGACCTCGAGCAAGGCACGCTTCACGTGCACCGGCACCTGACGAAGTACGGATTGAAGCCCGGTCGGAAGAGACACCCGGAAGCGGACATCCTGCAACCAATCTCAGAAGCCGCTGTGAGCGCGCTGACAGCCTGGAAGCAACGCGGCGGCGGTCGAGGCCCGGTCTGGCTCAACAGCGCCTCACAGCGCCTTTCTTACAACGCCTGGCACGACAGGTGGCTGGAACTCCGTAAAGAGTTCGGCCTCGAGCACGTTCACACGCACGATATCCGCGCTGTCCACCTGACAGAGTTCGCCGCCCACGCAACTTTGGCTGAGCTGATGGAGCGCGGTGGTCACACAGACATTCGTAGCGCGCTTGTGTACCAGAGGCCAAGCTTCGACCGGCAGAAGCAAATCGTGAAGCAACTCGCTATCTGAGCCGTCGCTACCCCGCAGTAACCACCGCAGAACGCTCGGCAAATGGTCTAGAGAAAAGAGAAGAACAAATGACATGGATCGACACCGCTATTGCCAAGTACGAGACGATTTCGTATGAGGCCCGGACAACCGCTGAGTCACTGGAGCGCATGAAGAAGGCGGGGGCCGTACGCGACCTCTTGCTCCAGCTGGACAGCGTCGAGACAATCATCGAAGTGTGGGACCTCGTCGAGGAAATCACGGCGCCGCGGGGAGTTAAGCTCCGCCTTGCCGACGTCGAGTCGATCACGCGGGATGCGTCCGGCGAGATTATCAGAGTGCACTTCGTCGACGAAAAGCACGCAATCGACCACAGCATCGAGTGGAACCACGAACTCGACGTATTCGAGGTCGTGGTCGCGGGGTGACCTCGTAGCCCATTTATGCGAGAAGGCGTAGGAAATCCCCCTAGGCTCCTCTCCTCTGGGCTACCTTGCCCCATCCTCCTACCATTCGTAATCGGTAGTCGAGGGTGGGGCTTCTGCGTGCATAAAGCAACGCGAACGACTGCCCAGCACAGACCATTCTCGAGGGCTATCCACGAGCCGTCCAGCTTCGGTCCGGGACCTGTCAGGGACACGCCCTCCGCCCCGATTCGGGTTCCACTGCGCCGTCATTGAACTCGCAGAACTTTTTTCGTCGGCGGCTGAACATCGTCGTGTCAGAGCCGTAAGAGTAGGTATGACATTTGATGCCTCCCGCTACGCGGACCTGCTCGAAGAGGCCCACCGGGCCTTCCTGGAAGACACTGCTTACGCCATCGCACTCGCCGAAGACGCGAGTGCGATGAAGACGAGGCAAGAGAATCGCGACGATCCTGATCAGCTCCGAACGGACGTCCTCCGTCTGCATGCGCAGGGGGCTGGCCTCGGCGAGATCCAGCGGGTCGTGCACGCGAGCCGTGAATCGGTCGCGGAGGTACTCAAGGACGCCCCTGCGAGGCCGGGCGGCGCATTTCCTACGGTGAACAAGTCGTCGACGAGTAACACGCCCGCGCCGAAGCCAGTCACCCGCAGTAAGCGCCTGCGGAAGTGGAAGCCAGAACCACTGGCCCCGGACGACCCGAGGCACGGCACGAATAACGGGTACGTCAACTACCGGTGCCGGTGTGACCCATGCGGCGAGGCTCGGAAGACGTTTCGTCGCCGCCTGAAAGAGAACCCCGCAGGCCGCGCCAAGAGCAGTGAGCATGGCACGCGGTCGCGGTACGCCCGCGGCTGTAGGTGCGATGACTGCAAGCATGCGGCGACATCAGCGGCGCGCGCGGATCGCGACCGGAAGCGGGAAGGAGGTGGCAACACCACCCCCGAGCACTAAGCGCACGCCCCTTCGTACCCATACCGATCCGGCCTGAACACGACCGTCCATTGCCAGGCGCCGGCCTGGCGCGATCTACGAGTAAGAGACGAGAAACCCATGACTACCAAGCCCCGCAGACCCCAACCTGATGTCGACGCTAACCAGCTGAACCACGCCGACTTCAGATGGTTCATCCTCCACTACCCCGCCTTCCTTATCCAAGGCGGGATCCGCCGCACCTCTTGGGTCGCAATCGGACTGACACTCGCCCAGTTCGGTGACTACGCGACAGGCACGCGGGTGAACCCGAGCAAGAAGCTCCTCCACCACCTCACCGGTGCTCACCACACCACCATCACGAAGATGCTCGAGTACCTGAAGCGGCAGGGCGTGCTCGAGGTCACTGACAAGCATCAGGGGCGGAATGGCGGACAGCCGTACGAGGTGTTCCGCTTCCGTCGCAACGACCTCGTGAAGGAGATCCTCGAGAAGCGTGACGCCCACGACTGGCCTCAACAGGCAAGTCCTATCCCCGCACCAGCAAGTGCTACTCCAGAGCCAGCAAATGCAGGTACCGAGCCAGCAACCGCTAGCCCAGAAGACAATAGGAATGACAGTAATGAAATGAATGTAAAGAATCGCTCGGGTAACCCCTCGCCCGCGCCTGTCGTCGCTCCACCTTCGGCTCGCGACGGCGCGGCAGAAGAAAGCGAACCAGCGATCAACTGGTCGGATGAGACGGTTGCTGAGCTGATCGAGCTCTTCAAGGACGACGAGCCTCTGGCTAGACCAGAGGACAGCGTCGTGGAGTCCCACCGTCGCGTGGATGAGTGGGCGAAGCGTCGGGGGTGATGGTCCCGGGGACTGTCACTTCTGCCGCATCGTTGCGCGCGATAGTAATCCCTGAAGCCGGATGGGAATGGGGGCTCCTCGTCCGGTGGACTCCTACTGGGAGGGTGGCCGAGCGTTTTGATCGAGGTCCGGTCGCCCTCCCAACTCACGTCGACACAGGGAAGTAATCATGGCCGCGCAGAGCAGTATCGACAGGCATCCCGACCGGGAGCGCATCGTCGAACTCATCGCGTCGGGAATGCCGGGCGCTGAGATCGCACGAAGATACTCGGTGTCGGAAAGCGCCATAAGTAGATGGCGTTCCAGCCGCATGCAGGTGCTGAACCAGATCATCACCGACGACGGCACTGACCCCACGGAGATCATGGGTCGTCTGGCCGATCTCGCAGACTCCGCCAGGGTTACCCGGAAGCTGGCTGACGCATCCAGCTCACCGCAGGTGAGGGCCCGAGCCATCGCGGCAGAGCTAAGCGTGCTCGACCGCCTTGCCAAGCTCGGGGTCGATGACACGTCGACGACGCGCCTGAACCAGGCGCTGGGGCCGTTGGTTCGCACCGTTCAGACCCTCTATCGGAGGTTCCCCTCCGAAGTGCTCAGTGCGCTCGCGGAGCACGAAGAACTGCACGAACTACGACAGAGCCTTCAGGCTCAGAAAAAGAAACCAGTGACGCAGGTCACGGAGACGGACGCAGAATCATGAACCCGACGAACAACTTTCCCAGGACGTTCCACGTACTCGTAAGCGGTTTGACCGTCTCCCTCGGCGTCGACGGCTTCGTCGGCCTCCGAGGCCACGAGTTCACTGTCACGGAAGAGCAGTACGAGGAAACGAGGAACAAGTTCGGCGTCTCATGGCTCGATATGACGGTCGACCAGCAGGTCGAGCGATGGGGCCACCAGATGTTCGCAAGCGGTCCCGCACCCGAAGGCATGGGCATCGGACGAGACGACATCCATGGTGCACGTCATAGGCAATGGATGCGAGCTACTGAAGAGGCCCAGCGGATTTCTGATCCTGACGAGCGCGCCGTCGCGTTCCGCAAGATCAAGGCGGACTTCCCCGAACAGAACCGCAATAGCCAACGCACGTTGAGGACCTACTGATGGCTACGCCACGACAGCGCGCCGACCTGCGTCGGGCCGAGCGCGATCTGAGGGAGGCGTTCGGCATGATCAATGAGAGGTTCTGGGCCACACGCGACCAAAGAGCGTGTTTTCAGGTGGTTCTTCAGGTACTCGTGAATTGGATTCGGTGGGAGGACCACGACGATGAGTAATGACGACGACAGGCTCCACGCGATCATCGCCGAGAGCATGCGGAACGCACGCACGAACGAAGCTCTACAGGCTGATGTGCAGTATCGGCCGAGTGAGTGGACTCCTGAAATGGAAGCCGCGCTAGTGCAGAAGCTTCACGGGAGCGAGGCAGAGCGCATAGACAAGCTCATCGCGGAGCAGAACGAATGGGCACGCCGATCCTGATTCTCTAGACTCCTCCCGGTCAGGCGCGGGAGGAACGCCCGCCGTTCCTGAGGCGCGGGCACATGATCCCCCTCCATCTGTCCATGTGGAGGGGGATCACCGTCTCAAAAACGATGCTCAGATGAGAGCCGTGACGAGCGCGAGCCAGAGCCGAGAATCCACGCAAGCTCGGGCTCATTCCTCTCCGCAGAACTCAAACCTTATTGAGTTGCGAAAAGGTACGCTGTAGTGACACAATGAAGCTATGGCAACCTCGACGGGAAGCCGGCTTGGCTACATTCGCGTCTCGACCGGCAAGCAAGACGAATCCCTCCAGCACGACGCGCTCGACGGCGCGAAGGTGCTGAAGAGGAATCGCTACGTCGATCACGGAATCTCCGGGTCGACGACCGAGCGCCCTGCGCTCTCAGCGCTTCTCTCAGACGCCGAAGCCGGGGATACCGTCGTCGTCTATAAGCTCGATCGCTTGGGGCGCTCCACGGCTCACGTAGCCTCTCTGATCGCCGATCTCACCGAGCGTGGCGTGTTCATCGAGTCGATCAGCGATGGACTCAACTCCAGCACGCCGACCGGGCGCGCAATGCTCCAGATGCTCGCGATCTTTGCAGAGATGGAGCGGAGCTTCATCCAAGAGCGCACTAGAGCAGGGCTCGCCGCCGCGAAAGCTCAGGGGCGCACAGGTGGCCGTCCGAAGGCGACCGACAGAAAGCAAGTTCGACAGGCGCAGTCCCTCCGGGACGCGGGAGAACCTGTGCCTGACATCGCCCGCACGCTCGGGGTGAGCATCGCCACGGTGTACCGGATTACGAAGGCAAAGGCGAGCGCCTAGCGACCCTTCTTCGCGAGCGCGGATTCGTCGTAGTCGGTGATGAACATCCGAAGAAGCTCGCCCCGCCCAGTCGTCGCGGTGGGATGCCCAAGGTCGTTGCGCATTGCTTTCAGCAGGTCCTCGAACGCATGGCCGGTGGCATTTGCATCGCCAGCAGAGTGTGCGGCGACCTTGCGGAAGTTGTTCCAGGCCAGGATTACGCGGCGGGAGCCGTAAGCGATGAGGTTGGGTACCGCTTCCGAAAAAAGCTTGACCATCTCAGTCTCGGTCATCGGGTCTTCCGACTTGCTGAGGTTCAGCATCTGCATGAGGCCTCGAATGAGATCGTCATATATCTCGGTCTTTTTCTCGCGGATCGCGTTCTCCCGCGAACGGCGCCGTTCGAGTGACCGACTGGTGAAGTAAGTGATTAGCGGGACGGATACAACTCCGACGAGCGCGGCGATCGGTGTCTGACTGCTTGCAGGTAGCGACAGGAACCAAGAAACCAGTCCCCACACGACAGCGAGGGCACCCGAGGCGATGACGAGCAGCAGTACTCCGCCGAGCAGTACCTGAATATTTCGACGCATGCGCACAGCCTAGGGGTAGCCTCTCCCATGTGATCCTGCCGCCACTCGATAGCTCGACCCCCTTCTCTGAAGGCGACGACATCGACGGGGCCGCGCCTAATTGTGAGCGATGCCTATTGCCCATGGAAGACCGAGAGACACGACGCGGCGAGCGCTGGGAGTGTCAAGAGTGTGGAGCAGTTCGGCTCAGTTGAAGGCCGCTTGGTCGCCGCAAGAGGGTGCTGAAGTACCGCGAGCATCCTGAAGCACACGGCTGATCGGCCACGGAGAACCTCCGGTCAAACGCCGGTGGTTCTGCATTGCACGGGTGAAGACTATTCGGGCCACCGCATGTTGAGGTTCTGCCAGTGGACGATGCTCAGCGCTCCCTCCCAGTCACGGTCGCCGTTGCCGGTTGCGATGTGCTCCCCTGTTTCCGCGTCGTAGATCGAGACGTTGAGACGGTAGTCAGGATTACCCTCAGTCTCGGTGTACTGCACGCGGATGGGGTTTCCACGGAAGGAAGCACGCACCTCGCGCGTGTGCCACTCTTCGACTCCGGCCTGAAACTCCAAGCCCGTTGAGTGTCGGAGTTCAGCCTGACGGATGGATTCTGCTGTCAACTGTTCGATTTGCATATCCCACACCATAGATGTGATTTGCGGACTCGTCGGAGCAACGAAAGGCGGGTACTGGGAAGGGAACCAGTACCCGCCTGAAGAAAGATGAACTACATGGCGGTTGTTCGCGACCGCACCGCGTCCCGGCTCCCATCTCCCTGCGATTCCCACGTGCGTGTGCCGCATTCATGGCACCCGACTCCGGCCACTGCGCGATGCTCCTCGTTGTTCACGCAGGCTATTTCCGACTCGATTTCGTGAAGGAACCCGATCATCCGTGCGTCCTTTCATCGGCGGACTGATCTGCGATGAAGGGAACCTCCGATTAACACTGTACGACCGACCTCGGACACCCGAATGGGCTTCTTAGTACCCTGTGTTCATGGTTGAGTACAGGAACCACAACAACGAGGTGGTGGACATGGAAGCGGCGGTGGTCTGCGCGAACTTCACCGTTGCGTGGGTCGATGCGGAAGTTGAGTGCACCCGCCTAGAATTCGACGCCCTCTGGGCTGTGAGGCGGACGGTCGGTGGGATAACCGCCGCGTATGGCAAGGTCGCGCGGAAAGATCATGCGTTTTATTGGGTCGGGCATCCCAACGCCTACAACACATTCGATGAAGCCGCGCGGAAGATCATCACTCCCGTATGATCTTGCCGCTGGTCGATCCCAACACCCCCGAATCCACGGATGACGATCTCGACGGCTCCGCGCCCAACTGAGAGGGTTGCCTAGTACCCATGGGCACCCGTGCGACGCTCCGCGGCGAGCGCTGGGAGTGTCAAGAGTGTGGAGCCGTTGGTCAGTTGAGAGCCACCGACCTGACCCACTGACCGAGGCCGACGACATGATGATTGTCGCGTCTCCATGCCATGGGTGGGAACCGATCAAGGTTCCCGAGCAGGCTCCCCCGCCCCTGTACTGCCTGATATGCGGTCAGCCGTCTGCTCTATGACGACCGGATAGGCTCGGCTACTCCACGCCCGTTCGCTAACAGATCGCACCGCGGTTATGACCCCAGTCCGGATCAGCACGCGCCCCGGGTACGAAGTTAACGGCTCGAGTTTACGAGCTACGCCCTATGGGCTCGGATCCGGTGAGTCTGAAACAAGGAAGCCACGGCGACCAGCGGTGTTCCCGCGCCAAGTTCGGGGGGGATCGTGTGCGTCCCGCAGACCGCGCAGTCGTTCCCAGTCGACGCGTTCTGAATCTAGGTTTGAAGCGTGACTTTCCGCGGGCGAGAGGATCAGAGTCGGCGAAGAATCTGATGGTTCCTCATCTCCCGTCGTCTCCGCGTCAAGCTCTGACAAGGCACTCGCCTTAGTGCGCCGTGTACCGTCGTTGTCCCACGTTCCTTTGCCATTAACTGCGTCCACCGCGGCTCGGCCAAAGGCGCTACCCGCCTTGAAATTAGACGCACCAGCGAAGTCGTCGTAATCGACCTCCTCGTTCGCCCAAGCGAACATCATGCTGAGTTGCGCTTCCTGAAATCCTCCCCAGATTTCCTCGACGAGCTGTTCCAGGATCGTCACGTTCCCTGTTTCGTCCCGCACGAGAACGTCAATCTGTAAATCGACCGTGGTTCGTCCGACATCAGCCACAACATGGGGTGAGGTATCGGCGTCCACGATGCGGCTCCCTGGTTTCAGCGACCAGTCGTGGGTAAGCTTCGGTCGCACAGACAAGGATGTTCCGTCCGGCGTGATGATCCGACCCTCGTATGCCACCCACCTCCCCGCGAACGACCCGCCAATTTCGATGCGGTGCTTGTCCTCATTGTTGAGCCACGCGAGTACCGCCAGCACGTGGTCCGCGGGCTTCGTGCCTGAGGCATTTGCCCATACAAACGGCTGATTGGCGTAGATTGCTCGTACCACGCGCTCCGGGACACCAGCAAGCATGCGGCCTTTGAGTGCTTCCCTCCATTTCGCCGCGGTGTATGTCACCGGGTACTGAAGACGTTTACCGGGAGTGTCACCTTCCGCCGCAACGATCCGTGTGAGCGTCGTGTTGAGGATGCTCCGTAGATGGTGAGCGATCTCACCGAGCTGGACCCCCCAACGATCCAACGCTGGTGGAGGATCTACGGAATCCACTTCGATATACCAGCCGCACTCCGGAGCCACTTTGGTGTGAAGGGTCGCGTGTAGTGGCTCTGGCTTACGCCACCGACTGATGTCACCAACGAGCGCGTCTGACCTCTCCTGCGCCATGCGGACACGCTCGCTCATCTGCTTGGCAAGCCATTCGAACCGTTCCTCGGTGCCCATCAGCCCATGATGACAAAGGTCGACGGTGGTAGGCGACTTCTGTGCGTGCGGCGGTTCGCCACACTCCTTGAACGCAAAGGACCTGGCGCTTTCAAACGGACCCCAAGACCGGCGCGTCGCGGCTGTTCCGGGAACGTGGTCCGAGCGGGTCGCCCCCCCTCCACCGTGGTCTCCGCGGCCTACCGTCTGAGCCTTCCG
This sequence comes from Microbacterium ginsengiterrae, assembly GCF_014205075.1. Classification (NCBI taxonomy): domain Bacteria; kingdom Bacillati; phylum Actinomycetota; class Actinomycetes; order Micrococcales; family Microbacteriaceae; genus Microbacterium; species Microbacterium ginsengiterrae. The sequence goes on from NZ_JACHMU010000001.1 coordinate 204,244, forward strand.
CCATGATGACTCTATGGACTGGTCAATACTCACCACCGCCTTCGCGTTTCTCATCGGTGGTCTCGTGTCCGCTGGGAGCGTCTGGTTGAAGGGCAGGAGTGACGCGAAGATTGAGCGCGAGAAGATCGAGGCTGATGCCAGATCACGGGAGCATGAGCAGAAGATAGCTATCGAACAACAGGAAAAACAAGTAGAACGCGAGGACCGTCAGAGAGGCAAGGAGGCGGGGTTAGTCGCGTTGACCACGTTCTCCAGCATGCTCAAGGAAATCTCGGGCCTTGCGGACGACGTCACCCCGCTCGTCGTGGCGCACCGATGGAGAACCCGTCTTGAAGCCGAGGCCCGGCGGACAGTCGAGAGCATTTCAGATCGCAACGTACGAGAGGGGATGCTGACTGTCCTGAACGCGCTCGGGAACTTTGCTGATTATTCGGGCATCAACGGCCAGAATCTGATCGCGGGCTACAACGCGCGAGGGCTGGTCCAGCTCCTTGTGGAACTCGCCGGAGCCGCCGCGAGAGGCGAGGCTGTCTCCCCTACGGTACAGGCGAAGGTAGACGACTGCGCCAGCAAGCTTCGGGTCGTCGACCACTACTACGAGAACAACATCTGATTCTCGTGTCCAGTCTGTGTCCAATGCCTGGACACGTCTCACCGCAAGATCACGCGGGAGGCTTGTCATTTTCTAGATAATGAAAGCCTTTCGATGTCATGCAAGAATTCTGTCGGATTGCTCCCCCGTCCGGGCGCCATGTGGACGAGGAACTCCGCGTTCCCATGCGTGCCGAGGATCGGTGACGCGATGATCCCCAGCATTCCCAGTCCCGCATCCCATCCGTGCCAGACGACGCGGCCGACGGCATCGGCGCGGGTGGCGGGGTCGGTCACCAGTCCACCGCGAACGGCCGTGCGGCCCACTTCGAACTGCGGTTTGACGAGCACGACGATGTCGGAGCCAGGTGCGGCGACAGCGGCGACGGCAGGAAGGACCAGTTCGAGCGAGATGAACGAGAGGTCGCCGACGATGACCTCCGGCGCGTCGGACTCCCGTGTGGCGTCGGCGAGGCTCTCGCGGGTCATGTACCGCACGTTGAATCCCTCGACGGGGATGACGCCGGGGTCGGCGGCGATCGTCGGCGACAGCTGGTCGTGTCCGACATCGACGGCCAGCACCTTCCGTGCACCGCGTTCGCGGAGCACCTGGGTGAATCCACCGGTCGACGCGCCCATGTCCAACGCGAGGCGGCCGTCGACCCGGACGTCGAACGCGTCGAGTGCGGCGACGAGCTTGTGCGCGCCGCGGCTGACGTAGTGATCGGTCTCGGCGACGACGATCTCCGCGTCATCCGACACGGCCGTCGAGGCCTTGACGATCTGCCGTCCGTCGACGCTCACCAGACCGGCGGCGATGAGAGTCGCCGCGTGGGTGCGCGAACGCGCGAGTCCGCGGGAGGCGAGTGCCGCGTCGAGCCGCGTCACCGGTCTCCTGACGCGGACTTCTCGTGGCTGTCGAGCTTCGCGCCGCTCTCGAGGCGCCGGAAGAGCTCGTCGTGGACCGCGGTGTAGGCATCTGCCCTGGCGGCCAGCGGTTGGCCTTCGATCAGACGCAGACGGCTCCACAGACCATCGGTCGGTTGCGCGTTGTCGTCACTCACGTTTCCACTCTACGTGGCCGCGCGCTGTCGCTCCGCAGGACGCACTCAGGGGCGGTGGAACGGGTCGGCGTACAGCTTCTCGGGCACATTCAGCACGAAGATCGGCGTGCCGGACTCCCAGATCGCCGTCGCCCCGGCACGGACGAGGTCGATCTGACTTTCACCCTCGGAGAGGATCTCGACGTCTCCGCCGACGACACGCACCGATGCCCCGTTGACAGTCACCACGCCACCGCGGCGCGAGGTCTGCGGGTACGGCTCATGCAGTTCCCGCAGGTCGCTGAGGATGTAGGTCGGGCGGGATCCCTCCGGCGCCGCGAGCACGTGCTTCGGGCGGTCGATGCCGGTGAGCACGAGCACGGAGTCGATGCCGACTCGGGCGGCGCCCATGATGTCGGTGTCGAGCCGGTCGCCGATGAACAGCGTCTTCGTCGCCTCGAAGCGCGCGATGGCCTCCTCGAAGATCGGGACCTCCGGCTTGCCGGCGACCGTGGCGAGGCGTCCCACGGCGGTGTGCACGGCAGAGACCAGCGTGCCGTTCCCCGGCGCGACACCGCGTTCACGCGGAATCGTCCAGTCGCTGTTCGTCGCGATCCAGGGGATGCCCCCCTCCTCCTCGGGAACCTTGAGGGCGAAGGCCGCTTCGGCGAGGTCGGTCCAGGCGACGTCGGGGGCGAACCCCTGCACGACGGCATCCGGCGCGTCATCGGCGCTGCGGGTGACGCGGTAGCCGGCCTTCTCCGCTTCGACGACGAGCCCCTCTCCCCCGACGATCAACAGGGTCGCGGGCGCGGGCACGATGGACGCGAGCAGACGCATGGCCGCCTGCGGGCTCGTGACGACGTCGTTCGCCGCGACACTGAGTCCCAGCTCGGTGAGATGTTCGGCGACGGATGCGTCGGTGCGTGAGGCGTTGTTGGTGATGTAGCCGACGCGCCGCGTCTCCGCGACAGCGTTCAGGCTCTCCACCGCATGCGGCAGCGCACCCGGGCCTGCGTAGACGACTCCGTCGAGGTCAGCGAGGACGACGTCGACGCCATCCAGCGGGGTCGGGAGCTTCTTCGAGAACAGACCCACTCAGGAATCCTCCTTCGGCGCCTCTGCTTCACTGTCATCGGGAGCGGATGCCGGAGCATCGGGCTCATCCGTGGTCACGGCTTCGGCTTCGGCTTCGGCTTCGGCTTCGGCTTCGGCTTCGGCTTCGGCTTCGGCTTCGGCTTCGGCGGGAGTCTCATCGAACTCGCCCTCGATCAGCCCGTCTTCGACGAAGATCTCGTCCTCGTCGTCCTCGTTCATGCCGAGTGCCTCTGCTGCGACCTCGGCGCGAGCGCTCCAGAAGGCAGCCTCCTCATCGCGGCCGAGATCCTCCAGGACCGCAGCGTGTGCGCTGAAGAGAGCAGGACTCCACTCGAAGGCGCGATCGGGGTCCAGTTCGGGAATCTGCAGTTCGCCGAGTGCCAGCTCCGCTTCGCTCTGGTCGAGGCGCGCGCCGGACATCGCGATCGCGAGAGCGACCCGAACGGGAGTGGGCAGCGCATCACGGTCGACCGCACGGCCCGTCTCGAGAGCCCGGTCGGGGCGTCCGACGCCGCGCTCGCTGTCCACCATCAGCGCGATCTGGTCGTCCTTGCCGGAGATGCGTCGGTACGTGCGCAGCTCCCGCAGTGCGAGTGCGAAGTCGCCGAGAGCGTACGCGGTGATCCCGAGAGTCTCACGCACGATCGCGATCCGGCCGGCGCGACGGGATGCCGCGAGGGCATGCTTGTGCGCGAGTTCCGGGTCTTCATCGATCAGCTGCGCGGCCATCGCGAGGTGACGTGCGACCTGGTCGGCGTTCTCCTTGCTGAGGGTCTTGAGCTCGTTGCGCGCCGAGGCGTGCAAGTCCTTGGCTGTGATCTCCTCGGGCACGATCGGGTCATCGTGGCGGGGCCGATCATCGGCCTGGCGGTCGGGACGCTCTCGTCCCGCTCCACCCCGCTGAGGGAATCCGCGACCGCCACCGGAGTGACGAGCATCCGAGCGTCGGTCATCGCGACGGGGTCCGTCGCCATCGCGGCGCTGGTATCCACCCTCACGGGACTGGTAGCCACCTTCGCGCTTCTGGTAGCCACCTTCGCGCTTCTGGTAGCCACCTTCGCGGCGGTCGCCATCACGACGCGGAGCAGCACCATCGCGACGCTGGTAACCACCTTCACGGCGGTCGCCATCACGACGCGGAGCAGCACCATCACGACGTTGGTAACCACCCTCACGCGGCTGGTAGCCACCTTCACGCTTCTGGTAACCGCCCTCGCGCCGGTCGCCGTCACGACGCGGAGCCGCACCATCACGACGCGGAGCAGCACCATCACGACGCTGGTAACCACCCTCGCGGGGCTGGTAGCCACCCTCGCGGCGGTCGCCATCGCGACGCGGCGCAGCACCATCACGACGCTGGTAACCACCCTCACGGGGCTGGTATCCGCCTTCGCGCTTCTGATAGCCGCCATCACGGCGTTCGCCATCGCGTCGCGGAGCAGCACCATCGCGGCGCTGGTAGCCACCTTCACGGCGGTCGCCATCGCGACGTGGTGCGTGCGATCGTCCTGCGGAAGTCGAGCCTTCGGAACGGGGGCGCCGAGGGCTGTCCTCGCGTCGGCGCTCGTTGGAGTCGTCATCGCGTCGTGGTCGACGCTCATCCTCGTTCGACATGATTCCGATTCTCTCAACTTCCCGGTTAACGCAAAATGGCCACCCTGCGTTGGGTGGCCATTTTGACTAAAAGGAGTCCGGCGGTGTCCTACTCTCCCACAGGGTCCCCCCTGCAGTACCATCGGCGCTGTGAGGCTTAGCTTCCGGGTTCGGAATGTGACCGGGCGTTTCCCTCACGCTATGGCCGCCGAAACACTATTGATGTTTCAATCAAACACATAACAAGAATTGTTGTTATGCGGTTCTCGACCGTACATCGAGAACCACTCAGTGGACGCGGAGCATCAGTAGTTTCGAACTGATGAAAAGTGTTATCAAGTCGTCGGCTTATTAGTACCAGTCAGCTCCACACGTTGCCGTGCTTCCACATCTGGCCTATCAACCCAGTCGTCTACTGGGAGCCTCTCACCCACAAGGGGCATGGAAGTCTCATCTTGAGGCCGGCTTCCCGCTTAGATGCTTTCAGCGGTTATCCATCCCGAACGTAGCTAATCAGCGGTGCTCCTGGCGGAACAACTGACACACCAGAGGTTCGTCCAACCCGGTCCTCTCGTACTAGGGTCAGATCCTCTCAAACTTCCTACGCGCGCAGCGGATAGGGACCGAACTGTCTCACGACGTTCTAAACCCAGCTCGCGTACCGCTTTAATGGGCGAACAGCCCAACCCTTGGGACCTACTCCAGCCCCAGGATGCGACGAGCCGACATCGAGGTGCCAAACCATGCCGTCGATATGGACTCTTGGGCAAGATCAGCCTGTTATCCCCGAGGTACCTTTTATCCGTTGAGCGACAGCGCTTCCACAAGCCACTGCCGGATCACTAGTCCCGACTTTCGTCCCTGCTCGACCTGTCAGTCTCACAGTCAAGCTCCCTTGTGCACTTACACTCGCCACCTGATTGCCAACCAGGTTGAGGGAACCTTTGGGCGCCTCCGTTACTTTTTGGGAGGCAACCGCCCCAGTTAAACTACCCACCAGGCACTGTCCCTGAACCGGATCACGGTTCGAAGTTAGATATCCAGAGTGACCAGAGTGGTATTTCAACATTGACTCCACGAATACTGGCGTATCCGCTTCACAGTCTCCCACCTATCCTACACAAGCCACACCGAACACCAATACCAAGCTGTAGTAAAGGTCACGGGGTCTTTCCGTCCTGCTGCGCGTAACGAGCATCTTTACTCGTAATGCAATTTCGCCGAGTTCGCGGTTGAGACAGTTGGGAAGTCGTTACGCCATTCGTGCAGGTCGGAACTTACCCGACAAGGAATTTCGCTACCTTAGGATGGTTATAGTTACCACCGCCGTTTACTGGGGCTTAAATTCTCAGCTTCGCCTTGCGGCTAACCGGTCCTCTTAACCTTCCAGCACCGGGCAGGCGTCAGTCCGTATACATCGTCTTGCGACTTGGCACGGACCTGTGTTTTTAATAAACAGTCGCTACCCACTAGTCTCTGCGGCCACCACACCCTTTCGGAGTAAATCCTAATAAGCGGGTGGCCCCCCTTCTCCCGAAGTTACGGGGGCATTTTGCCGAGTTCCTTAACCACGATTCTCTCGATCTCCTTGGTATTCTCTACCTGACCACCTGAGTCGGTTTGGGGTACGGGCGGCTAGAACCTCGCGTCGATGCTTTTCTTGGCAGCATAGGATCATCCACTTTTTATCCGCATCGTGTCTCAGCCTATGTGAGTCGCGGATTTGCCTACGACTCGGCCTACGCACTTGCACCAGGACAACCATCGCCTGGCTTGGACTACCTTCCTGCGTCACACCTGTTAATACGCTAACCGCACCAGCATGGGGTCGTACGCTAGGCCCACACGCCATCACCCGAAGGATCCGGTCACGTGGGATTCAGATACTTAGCACCACTGGATTAGCTTGGGCGGTTCTTCGCCGGTACGGGAATATCAACCCGTTGTCCATCGACTACGCCTGTCGGCCTCGCCTTAGGTCCCGACTTACCCAGGGAAGATTAGCTTGACCCTGGAACCCTTGGTCTTTCGGAGGACATGTTTCTCACACGTCTTTCGCTACTCATGCCTGCATTCTCACTCGTGTAGCCTCCACGGCTGGTTCACACCGCCGCTTCGCTGGCCACACGACGCTCTCCTACCCATCAACACGGCTGGACCACGAAGGCCTACCAATAATGTCAATGCCACAACTTCGGTGGCGTGCTTGAGCCCCGTTACATTGTCGGCGCGGAATCACTTGACCAGTGAGCTATTACGCACTCTTTCAAGGGTGGCTGCTTCTAAGCCAACCTCCTGGTTGTCTAAGCAACTCCACATCCTTTTCCACTTAGCACGCGCTTAGGGACCTTAGATGGTGGTCTGGGTTGTTTCCCTCTCGACTATGAAGCTTATCCCCCACAGTCTCACTGCTGCGCTCTCACTTACCGGCATTCGGAGTTTGGCTGACGTCAGTAACCTTGTAGGGCCCATCGGCCATCCAGTAGCTCTACCTCCGGCAAGAAACACGCAACGCTGCACCTAAATGCATTTCGGAGAGAACCAGCTATCACGAAGTTTGATTGGCCTTTCACCCCTATCCACAGCTCATCCCCTCAGTTTTCAACCTAAGTGGGTTCGGTCCTCCACGCGCTCTTACACGCGCTTCAACCTGGCCATGGATAGATCACTTCGCTTCGGGTCTAGGACATGCGACTGAATCGCCCTATTCAGACTCGCTTTCGCTACGGCTACCCCACACGGGTTAACCTCGCCACATATCGCTAACTCGCAGGCTCATTCTTCAAAAGGCACGCTGTCACCCCTACTAAGGAGGCTCCAACGGTTTGTAAGCAAACGGTTTCAGGTACTATTTCACTCCCCTCCCGGGGTACTTTTCACCTTTCCCTCACGGTACTTGTCCGCTATCGGTCATCTGGGAGTATTTAGGCTTATCAGGTGGTCCTGACAGATTCACACGGGATTTCTCGGGCCCCGTGCTACTTGGGATACTCTTCGCGCCAAGGATGGCATTTCGACTACGGGGTTGGCACCCTCTATGACCGGCCTTTCAAGACCGTTCGTCTATACCAGCTTGTAACGCCGCCAGCTCGGCAGAACTGACTGAAAAGTCCCACAACCCCGAATATGCAACTCCTGCCGGATATCACACACACTCGGTTTAGCCTGATCCGGTTTCGCTCGCCACTACTAACGGAATCGCGGTTGCTTTCTCTTCCTGTGGGTACTGAGATGTTTCACTTCCCCACGTTCCCTCTACCCGCCCTATATATTCAGGCGGGAGTCACTAGGTCGGCACGCCGCCCAGCGGGGTTTCCCCATTCGGACACCCTCGGATCACAGTGTGCTTATCCACTCCCCGAGGCTTATCGCAGATTGCTACGTCCTTCTTCGGCTCCAGATGCCAAGGCATCCACCGTTTGCTCTTAAAGACTTGAAACAACATGAGTTCGAATCGTCAAAATTGAAATTGACTAATGATCTTTAAGATCATCTACACAACACAACCCCGAAAGGTCATGTTGAAGATGCTCGCGTCCACTGTGTAGTTCTCAAAGTACGGGCGGTACCTTCCGCGCCTGCCCAAAAGGACAGACAACAAAAGGCCCAGAGTAACCAAATGCTTCCAACCCCCAAAGAGGTCAAAGCGCATCCGGTCCCTCAGGACCCAACAGCGTGCAGGTGACTCGCTCACCAACCCCACGTTCCCACCAACCCGAAGGCCGGCGTACTAGCAGAAGTCAGCTGCGCTGACACCATGTCAAATGTTCCACCCATGAGCTCCCAGCAGAGACATTCGCTCTGATCTGGGGCCTGGACAGCCGAAGCTGCCAGATGCTCCTTAGAAAGGAGGTGATCCAGCCGCACCTTCCGGTACGGCTACCTTGTTACGACTTAGTCCTAATTACCGATCCCACCTTCGACAGCTCCCTCCCACAAGGGGTTAGGCCACCGGCTTCAGGTGTTACCGACTTTCATGACTTGACGGGCGGTGTGTACAAGACCCGGGAACGTATTCACCGCAGCGTTGCTGATCTGCGATTACTAGCGACTCCGACTTCATGAGGTCGAGTTGCAGACCTCAATCCGAACTGGGACCGGCTTTTTGGGATTCGCTCCACCTCACGGTATTGCTGCCCATTGTACCGGCCATTGTAGCATGCGTGAAGCCCAAGACATAAGGGGCATGATGATTTGACGTCATCCCCACCTTCCTCCGAGTTGACCCCGGCAGTATCCCATGAGTTCCCACCATTACGTGCTGGCAACATAGAACGAGGGTTGCGCTCGTTGCGGGACTTAACCCAACATCTCACGACACGAGCTGACGACAACCATGCACCACCTGTTTACGAGTGTCCAAAGAGTTGACCATTTCTGGCCCGTTCTCGTATATGTCAAGCCTTGGTAAGGTTCTTCGCGTTGCATCGAATTAATCCGCATGCTCCGCCGCTTGTGCGGGTCCCCGTCAATTCCTTTGAGTTTTAGCCTTGCGGCCGTACTCCCCAGGCGGGGAACTTAATGCGTTAGCTGCGTCACGGAATCCGTGGAATGGACCCCACAACTAGTTCCCAACGTTTACGGGGTGGACTACCAGGGTATCTAAGCCTGTTTGCTCCCCACCCTTTCGCTCCTCAGCGTCAGTTACGGCCCAGAGATCTGCCTTCGCCATCGGTGTTCCTCCTGATATCTGCGCATTCCACCGCTACACCAGGAATTCCAATCTCCCCTACCGCACTCTAGTCTGCCCGTACCCACTGCAGGCCCGAGGTTGAGCCTCGGGATTTCACAGCAGACGCGACAAACCGCCTACGAGCTCTTTACGCCCAATAATTCCGGATAACGCTTGCGCCCTACGTATTACCGCGGCTGCTGGCACGTAGTTAGCCGGCGCTTTTTCTGCAGGTACCGTCACTTTCGCTTCTTCCCTGCTAAAAGAGGTTTACAACCCGAAGGCCGTCATCCCTCACGCGGCGTTGCTGCATCAGGCTTTCGCCCATTGTGCAATATTCCCCACTGCTGCCTCCCGTAGGAGTCTGGGCCGTGTCTCAGTCCCAGTGTGGCCGGTCACCCTCTCAGGCCGGCTACCCGTCGACGCCTTGGTGAGCCATTACCTCACCAACAAGCTGATAGGCCGCGAGCCCATCCCCAACCGAAAAATCTTTCCAACAAGTAACCATGCGATTCTTGTTCGTATCCAGTATTAGACGCCGTTTCCAGCGCTTATCCCAGAGTCAGGGGCAGGTTGCTCACGTGTTACTCACCCGTTCGCCACTGATCCCACAGAGCAAGCTCCGTGTTCACCGTTCGACTTGCATGTGTTAAGCACGCCGCCAGCGTTCATCCTGAGCCAGGATCAAACTCTCCGTAAAAGAAAAAAACTGAACCAACCGGAATAAGGTCGGGACAGCGAGTTTGAACTGACCAAAATGGATGTCATTACTGACTTATCCGTCGCCAACACCCCCAAAAGGGACGTTGGACTTTTGATCCAAAGGAATCTCATCCAGCCGAAGCTGAATCGAGGTTATTTGGCATTTGACAAGTGCACGCTGTTGAGTTCTCAAGGATCGGACGCACCCACGACCCAGTCTCACAACCAGGCCCGCAGGGCAACTTCTCTATCTTACCCCGTGGCGTCCGTTTGTCAAATCGGCGATCCGAGCGAACTCGGTGCGATCTGCGGAACCACAGAGCAACCCACACGCAGCATCTCACCGAAGTGAGCTTCTGTTTGTGGGAAGTGGTCCGCCACTTGAGGGGAGCTGAGCCTTGGCCCTTTCTCAACCCTGTGGGGCGAACAAGTAATAACTTACGCGGCGTTTCCGGATCTCGGCAAATCCAGCTCTGATCCCGGGCGTGTCGCGTACGATTCCGGCATGACCGGACTGTTGGATCGGGTGTCGCGGGAGCTGGGGCTGACCCCCGTCGTTCCGCCGCCGCGGCCTGTGCATGCAGTGCCCCTCCCCTCGCGGCTGGCGACGGAGGAACTCGCATGGGCGAGCGTCGCGGCGGTCGTGCTCGCGTCCGGTATCGCACGGTCCGCCCCTCTCGACCCCGATCGCATCGCCTGTGCCTATCGGAGCGACCGCCTCCGGATCGACGGGGAAGCGCCCGACGTGTGGTCCCCGTACTCCGGGTTCTGGCGCGCCGCCGACGGCTGGGTCCGGACCCACGGCAACTATGCGCATCATGCGCGCGCCCTGCTGCACGGGCTTCGGCTGCCACCGGCGGCGATCGCAGCGGACGTCGGCGTCGCGATCGAAGCGCTGACCGCGCGTGAGGCGGCGCATCGGATCACCGCCGCCGGCGGTCTGGCCGTGACGGTCGGCACGGAGGAGCCGGGGCAGGACGCGCGGCTTCGCACTCACCCGCTCATCGAGCTCCGCCCCTCCGGCGGTGCCGCGCTGCCCCGGACCGACGGTGTTTTCGAGGCCGCAGCTCCGCTGCGCGGCATCCGCGTGCTCGACCTCACACGAATGGTCGCCGGGCCCGTGTGCACGCGCACCCTCGCACTGCTGGGCGCCGATGTGCTCCGCGTCGACCCGCCGCACCTGCCGGAGCCGGAATGGCAGCACCTCGACACCGGCCACGGCAAGCGCACGACCGTGCTGGATGCGCGCTCGCCCGAGTTCGCGGCGCTGCTCAGGGACGCCGACGTCGTCGTCCTCGGGTATCGCCCGGCGTCGCTCGCTCGTCTCGGCCTCTCCCCCGACATACTCACCGACAGCCATCCCGGACTCGTCGTCGCACAACTGAGTGCATGGGGCGACGAGCACCCTGACCGCGCCGGTTTCGACAGCCTCGTACAGGCGGCATCCGGCATCGCGATGGTGGAGTCACCCGACGGTGTCCGTCCAGGGGTCCTGCCCGCTCAGGCGCTCGACCACAGCGCCGGTTATCTGCTCGCCGCCGGCATCTGCGCCGCCATCGCTCGGCGAAGGACGGAGGGCGGAAGCTGGCACGTGCGCACGTCTCTGCGACGCATCGCAGCGGAACTCCTCGGTATGCCCCGGCGAGCCGAGCCGCCGGCGGAGCGGGAGATCGACCTACGCGCGTATGGGGAGGACTTCCTCGTCGACGGGCGCGTCGTCACCACGGCCCGATCGGTGCTTCCGGGGTTCAGCCTCGCGGCGCCGCACCCCTGGGGTGCCGACGCCCCAGGATGGGCAGCGACACGCACAGCGCGAGCGTGAGCATCCCCCACACCCCACACGCCAGTGGCAACGCCCGATAGGCGAGGTGCTGCGCCGTGAATCCCGCGTCGAACGGGCCGAGCAACACGTATCCGGCGACCCAGGCGACGATGAGGATCACCGGAAGCGACACCCACCATGTCACGCGCACCCACGGCCGGGTCGTTCGCTCGACGATCGACGTTCGCGCCGGTGTCCGACGAAGCCAGGCAAGCGCCCAGACCGCGAGGATGACAAGCCCGAGGATGCTGGAGCCGTGCTGCAGCCATCGGTACACCGGCAACGGCCCCCACTGCTCGGCGAGCACGGGTAGGAACCCCACCCCCGCTCGGCCTTCGTGGGTGAAGGCGTCCCAGACGATGTGCGATGTCACGCCGAGCAGCAGCGACACGGCCAGCCACAGCGGTCGCGTCCAGCGCTGCCCGATCCCCAACGCCTCGTTCAGCGCCTCCCCCGCCGGCGTGTTCCAGCCGATCGGGAGCCTGCTCGCGAGCCACGCGGGTGACAGTTCCGCGGCTGCCGGGCGGAGGACGACGCGCCACAACAGGAACAGCCCGAGCGCGATGACGGCGGTGAAGACGACGTTCGCGTACGTGTGCGTGAACGAGTAGTCGACGCCGAAGCCCCGGATGAACAGCGGAAGGTCCGGGGTCATCGCTCCGATCGCGATCGCGGCGGGGACCAGCGGGGTGCGCAGGAACGGCAGAGCGACGACAGCATGGCTCGGCGTGAACGGCATCAGGCCTCCTGCGGTCTCGTCTTGTCAGAGCGGATCCGAGATCCCCTCGATCAGCCGATGAAGATCCCGGCGAGGGTCTTCTTGCCCCGGCGGAGCACGGAGACCCCACCGGGAAGAGTCGCCTCGACCACGGCCGAATCGTCTTCCACGCGGACCCCGTCCAGCGAGACACCACCCTGCGAGATGGCACGTCGCGCCTCGGACAGACTCGCCACGAGCCCGGCCGCCACGAGCGCATCGACCACGGCGGTACCGGAGGCGACGGTCGCGTTCGGCAACTCCTCGAGCGCCGAGCGCAGCGTGTCGGCGTCGAGTGCGCGCAGGTCGCCTTGCCCGAACAGCGCCTCGGATGCCGCGATGACCGCAGCCGTCGCATCCACCCCGTGCACCGTCGCGACGACCTCGAGGGCGAGTCGCTTCTGCGCAGCGCGCCGGAACGGTTCCGTCTCGACGAGCTTCTCGTACTCCTCGATCTCGGCGCGGGTGAGGAACGTGAAGATCTTCATCCGCTCGATGACGTCGGCATCCGCGGTGCTCAGCCAGAACTGGTACATCCGGTAGGGGCTGCACATCTCGGCATCGAGCCAGATGGCGTTGCCCTCGCTCTTGCCGAACTTCGTCCCGTCGCTGTTCGTGATCAGCGGCGTTCCGATGGCGTGCGCGGACGTGCCCTCCACGCGACGGATCAGGTCGGTGCCGCTGGTGAGGTTGCCCCACTGGTCCGACCCGCCGGTCTGCAGGACGCAGTCGTACTGCCGGTACAGCTCGAGGAAGTCCATACCCTGCAGGATCTGGTAGCTGAACTCGGTGTAGCTGATGCCGGCGTCCGAGTTGAGGCGCGCGGCGACCGCGTCCTTCTTCAGCATCGTGCCGACGCGGTAGTGCTTGCCGATCTCGCGGAGGAAGTCGATCGCGCTCATCGGCGCGGTCCAGTCGAGGTTGTTCACCATGCGCGCGGCGTTGTCGCCCTCGAAACTGAGGAAGCGCTCGACCTGTGCGCGCAGTCGGCCGACCCACTCCTCGACCGTCTCGCGGGTGTTGAGCGTGCGCTCAGCCGTCGGGCGCGGGTCTCCGATCAGCCCCGTGGAGCCTCCGACCAGTCCGAGCGGCTTGTGCCCCGCGAGCTGCAGGCGCCGAAGCAGGAGGAGCTGGACGAGGTTCCCGAGATGCAGGCTCGGCGCCGTCGGGTCGAACCCGCAGTAGTACGTGATCGGGTCCCCGGCGAGAAGGGCGCGCAGCGCCTCCTGATCGGTGGACACGTGGACGAGGCCGCGCCAGACGATCTCATCCCACACGTTCTCGAACGAGGGATCGATCGCCTGCGGAGCAGTCGTCAGAGGCGGAGTTGACACGCGCTCCAGGTTATCAGCGCGCCGACCTCATTCCCCGACGAGCGGGAAATGACCGGCTCAGCTCAGCGCGCACCACCACACGAGGAACGCCGCACCCAACGCGACCACCCAGCTGACCAGGCTCCCCACGAGGAAGTACTCCGCACGGGCGCCGGTCTCGCCGTCTCGCGAGATCTCGGGGAACCGCACGATGCCCTTGGCGGCGAGCATCGCCGCGAGCAGGGCGTAGGCGCCGACGAGTGTGAGGACGAGGACGAGGATCCGTTCGAGTGGACCGATCAGGCGTCCGCCCTGGAAGCCGTCGGAGGGACGAGCGGCCGGCTGCGTGCCGTCCTCGCCGTCGGATGCCGTGTGCACGGACGCCCGCTCGACGGGGCGCCACGCGCTCTCGGCGCTCAGCGCGGATCGGACGATGCGGTTGCCCGACTCGAGCAGGAAGACGGCCGCGCCGAAGGTGAGCACCACGAGGTCGAAAGAGACGGGACCGATCGGCGAGTCGACCCGCCACACCGGGGTGAGCAGTCCGGCGCCGGTACGCTCTCCGAGCCACAGCACCGCGGCGATGCAGACCACGGCGAGTGCGACAGCGGGCCAGAAGCCCGCCGCCGAGCGCCGTGATTCCGGCATCGCCCACACCCACAGGACACCGGCCACGATGGCCACGAACGCCCACACGAGCGCGTCGCCGATCGTGCCGATGACGACGAGCGTGATCGCCGCGATGAGGAATCCGATCCAGCGCCGCGGGACGAACTGACGCACCAGGTCGCTCGCACCGACCGCCAGCAGCACGAGCCCCGCGAGGATCATTCGCGGCCCTTTCTCGCCGGTGCGGCCGCACCTCGGAGCGCGACCAGACTCTGCAGTACCGCGGCGGCGCCCGCACCGCTGAGCGCCTGAGACACCGCGGACTGGCTGACCTGCTCCTCTTCGGCGAGCTGACGTTGCGTGCGCCCCAGGTAGCGGCCGTAGGTGAGACGTCGGTCGCGTTCGCTCATGGACCCCACGAGCTGGTCGCGCACGAGCAGATAGGCGTTCGCGGCGTCGACGGTGGTGCGCATGCTGTCATCATGCCCCGGGGCAGCGACGATCCAGGTGCGCGCCGAGGGCGCGGCGCGCACCTGCATGGCATGCACGTGGTCGATCGCCTCTCGTGCCGCCCACCATCCTGGCCCCTCCGGGATGTCGCCGCCCGGAGCCGAGATACGACGAATCTCCCCCACGCCGATGCCGAACCGGCACGCCACGTCGTCGGGCAGCGCGAGTTGCAGCAGGAGCAGAGCCGTCAGGGCACCTTCGAGGCCCTCGTAGACTCCCTGCTGCTCATCCCCTACCGTCGGAGTGAGACGAGCGAGCGCAGGCTCGAGATCATCGACCGCGGCGATGCGGTCATCGAGGATCCGCTGGGCCGCAGTACGGTCCGCGAGTTTTCGAGAGCCGACGATGTCGGCGATGACGGCGACAGGCATGAGATAAGCGTAACACTGATATCTCGTGAATATCAGTTATTCACTTATGTGGGCGACCGATATCGTGGGCGCATGATCGCTTGGAAAGACGGCACCTGGACGCATGCACCGGAGACGGCCTCGCACCGGGACGGCACACTCACCGTCACGGCCAAGGAAGGCAGCGACGCGTGGCTGCGCACGGCGTACGGCTTCGTGCACGACTCCGCCCACGCGCTGCTCGCGCCGCTGTCCGTCGGCGAGGCGATGGAGGTCACCTTCCGCGCCCCGTGGGACGGACAGTTCGATCAGGCCGGCATCTTCGTGCAGATCGATGACGAGCGATGGGTGAAGACCGGCGTGGAGTTCGCGGACGACCACCTCGGTCTCGGTGCCGTCGTGACCGACCGCTTCTCGGACTGGTCCGTCGGGCATGTCGACCACTGGCGCGAGCTTCCCATCACCATGCGGGTGAGCCGCTGGCCGGACGCCCTCATCGTGCGCGCGCGTGCGGGCGAGGAAGACTGGCGCCTCGTCCGCGTCGCCCCGTTCGACGGGTCGGCGACCGCATCAGCCGGGCCGTTCCTCGCCGCGCCGACGCGCGCGGGTCTCCAGGTGGAGTTCCTGCGATGGGAGCGCTCCGCCGCGGACACGGCGCTGCACTGAGACGAGGGTCGAGCCTCAGAGACCGAGCGCGTGCGCGGCGCCCTGCGCCCGCGCGATGAGTTCGGCACGCTGCTCCGCGACACGCACCGGGGCGGTGCCGCCGGTGCCCTCACGCGACGCGACGGACCCCTCGATGCTCAACACTTCGCGCACATCGGGCGTCAGGTGCGGCGAGACCTCAGCGAGCAGTTCGTCGTCGGCGTCCTCGAGCCCGATCGCCCGTTCCTCGCACGCGCGCACCAGCGCACCGGAGATCTCGTGCGCGTCGCGGAACGGCACGCGGCGCTTGACGAGCCACTCGGCCACGTCCGTCGCGAGCGAGAAGCCCTGCGGCGCGAGCTCCGCCATGCGCGCCGTGTCGAACCGCAGCGTGGCGACCATGCCGGCGAACGCCGGAAGAACCACCTCGAGGGTGTTGACCGAGTCGAACACCGGCTCCTTGTCCTCCTGGAGGTCGCGGTTGTAGGCCAGCGGAAGACCCTTCAATGTCGCCATCAGCCCCGTGAGGTTGCCGATCAGTCGACCCGACTTGCCGCGAGCGAGCTCGGCGATGTCCGGGTTCTTCTTCTGCGGCATGATGCTCGAACCGGTCGAGAAGCTGTCGTGCAGCGTCACGAAACCGAACTCCCGGGTGTTCCAGAGGATGATCTCCTCCGACAGGCGCGAGAGGTCGACCCCGATCATCGCGGTGATGAAGGCGAACTCGGCCACCACGTCGCGGGCGGCCGTGCCGTCCAGGGAGTTCTCCGCCGGCCGATCCAGGCCGAGTTCACGCGCGACGAGCGCGGGGTCGAGGCCGAGGGTGGATCCGGCGAGCGCTCCCCCGCCGTACGGTGACACTCCGGCACGCACCCGCCAGTCGACGAGACGTTCCAGCTCGCGCACCAGCGGCCAGGCGTGCGCCTGGAGGTGGTGGGCGAGCAGGACGGGCTGGGCATGCTGCAGGTGCGTGCGCCCGGGCAGGATCGCGTCCGGATGCGCCTCGGACTGCGCGACGAGCGCGTCGATGACGCGGAGGATGTCGCGGGCGATCACCTTGGCGTGATCGATGAGGTACATCCGCACCAGCGTGGCGATCTGGTCGTTCCGACTGCGACCGGCGCGCAGGCGGCCGCCGAGCTCAGGGCCGAGCTCGGCGATGAGCGCCTGCTCGAGAGCCCCGTGCACGTCCTCGTCGCTCGGCGCGGGGCGGATGACACCGTCGGCGACCTTCTTCGCGACGGCGTCGAGTCCTTCGTGCATGCGCTGCTCTTCGTCCGCCTCCAGGTATCCGGCGGCGGCGAGCGCCTTCGCGTGGGCGTGCGAACCCGCGATGTCATAGGGCGCGAGGATCCAGTCGAAGTGCGTCGAGCGGCTGAGGTCCGCGAGCTCAGGGGACGGCCCCGATGCGAATCGTGCCCCCCAGAGGGCGCCTTCATTCGTGCCGTCGTGCTTCGCCTCGCTCATCCCACCAGACTATCTCGGCGGCTGTGCGGTCACGACGCGCTTTACTATGCGGTCAAGGGCCCATTCCAGCGGCCCGCGGCCGACGAGAAGCGCCCAGGCCGTGCACGCGACGATCACGCCGAGCGTCAGCGGCCAGAACGGATCCATCGCCCGGAACCCGCCGAGATCACCCGTGTCCCCGAGGGCGATCCCCGCGATGATCGCCCAGACGACGATCTGCGTGGTGTAGGCCGTCAACGGCATCGCTCCGGTGGCACGAAGCGGCAGCGTGATCGCCTTCAGTACACGCAGGCGGCACAGCAGGAGGCAGGCGGCGAGCACGGCGATGACGAATCCGCCGGATCCGATCACCTCCCAGAGACCGGACGAGTGCGGTTGCGCCGTCCACACCGACCACCAGTACCTGTCGAGTGCAGGGGCGGGGAGCTGGGCGACGCCGTACCCCAGCGCCGCGAGCGCAGCGCCGATCCCCAGCATCCTGATCTGTGTGGCGGCGTGCGTGATCCCTGCGCGAGCGAGACCCAGTCCTGCGAGGACGAACGCGATCCACACCGCGAACGGGTAGTGCCAGCCGATGATGGCGTCGAGCTCTGCCGCGTACGGCGAGCGCCAGATGGGAAGGTCGTTCAGCATCGGCTGCACGAACGGCATCACCACGGCGAGTGCGCCCGCCGTGATCAGCACCGTCCTGGCGGGGAGCACGGTGAACGGCAGGGCGAGCAGGAACAGCACGGCGTACGCGGGCAGGATGACGTAGACGGGGACGCCGGTGACGATCAGCAGGATGCCGAGCACGAGCAGGATCGCAGCCCGCAGCGCGATGCGCCACCGGGCGATCGTCATCGCCTCTCCCGAGAGGGGCCTGCGCCCACCCGTGACGAGCCCGATCGAGACGCCGGCGAGGGCCGCGAACAGGATGGAGGATCGTCCGTCGACGACCGCCGTCCACGTCGATGCGTCCGTCCAAGCGAAGCCGTCGCCCGTCACCAGGAGGTGGGCGGAGAACATGCCGATGACGGCCAGCCCTCGCGCGAGGTCGACACCGGCGATCCGCTGGGGACCGTCGAGTCTCGTGACGTTCTCGCTCAGGCGGCCGCCCATCGCGTCAGTTCTGCCGCAGCAGCCAGACCAGCAGCGCCTTCTGCGCGTGCAGGCGGTTCTCCGCCTCGTCCCAGACCACGCTCTGCGGGCCGTCGATGACCTCGGGGTCGACCTCGTAGCCGCGGTCGGCGGGAAGGCAGTGGATGAAGATCGCGCCGGGGTCGGCGAGCTGCATCGTCTCCGCGGTGACCTTGTAGCCGCCGAGATCGCGGATGCGCGCGATCTTCTCCTCCTCCTTGCCCATCGACACCCAGGTGTCGGTGACGATCACGTCCGCACCCGCCGCGGCCTCGGCCGGGTCGGTGTACAGCGTGATGGAGCCGCCCGTCTCGGCGGCGCGCCGCTCAGCGGCCTCGACGACGTCGGCACGCGGGGCGTACGACTCCGGCGACGCCATGCGCACGTGCATTCCGGCCGTGACACCGGCCAGGGCGTAGGAGTGCGCCATGTTGCTCTGCGCGTCTCCGAAGAACGTCAGCGTCAGCCCCTTCAGGTCACCCTTGTGCTCGCGAATGGTGAGCAGGTCGGCGAGCAGCTGGCAGGGGTGGAAATCGTCCGACAGCGCGTTGATGACGGGGACGCGGGTCCCCTTCGCCATCTCCTCGAGTCCGGACTGCGCGTAGGTGCGCCACACGATCGCGGCGACCTGGCGCTCCAGCACACGGGCGGTGTCGGAGGGCGTCTCCTTGCCGCCGAGCTGGCTGTTGGCCGTGGAGATGATCAGCGGCGAACCACCGAGGTCGGCGATGCCGACGGCGAAGGAGACGCGGGTGCGGGTCGACGACTTGTCGAAGATCACCGCGACGGTCTGGGGGCCGGCGAGGGACTTGTCGGCCCAGCGGTCCTTCTTCAGTTCGACGGCGAGGTCGAGGATCTCGGCCTGCTCGGCAGGGCTGAGGTCGTCGTCGCGGAGGAGGTGGCGGGTCACTTCGAGTCCCCCTGGTCGCTCATTGCGGGCATGCTCTCTGTGCTTTCTCTTTCGGTCGCCGTCCGGTCGCCCTGCACGTCGGCGAGGGCGGCGGTGAACAGCGTGAGGAACTCTTCGATCTCCGCGTCGCCGATGGTCAGGGCCGGTGCGATGCGGATGGTCTCGGGATTGGCTGCGTTGACGATCAGCCCGCGGCGCTGGGCGGCGGCGACGAGGTCGCCGGCCACGGGAGCGGACAGGGCGATGCCGATGAGCAGGCCGCGCCCGCGTACTCCGCCTACGAGGTGCGAGTCGATCTTCGCGATGGCCTCACGCAGCTGCACGCCGCGCGCGGCGGCGTTGCCGACGAGGTCGCTGCGCTCGATCTCCGCGAGGACGGCGTTCGCGACAGCGGTCGCCAGCGGGTTGCCGCCGAACGTCGAGCCGTGGGACCCGGGGGTGAACAGCGCGCTGGCGGCGCCAAAGGTCACCAGTGCCCCGATCGGGAACCCGCCGCCGATCCCCTTCGCGAGGGTGATGGCGTCAGGGGTGATGCCCTCGTGGTTGAATCCGAACCACGAGCCCGTCCGGCCGGCACCGGTCTGGATCTCGTCGACGATGAGCAGCGCGCCGTGCGCGAGAGTGAGTGATCGTGCCGCAGCCAGGTAGCCGTCCGGGAGCTCGACGACGCCCGCCTCGCCCTGGATCGGCTCGACGATGAGCGCCGCGACGCGATCGTCCATCGCCGCCTCCAGCGCCTCGATCGTGGCGGGGATGTGCTCGACGCCGGCCGGCATCGGCTCGAACGGCGCCCGCATGGTCTTCTTCGCGGTGAGGGCGAGGGACCCCATGGTGCGGCCGTGGAAGCCGTTCTCGAGGGCGAGGATGCGAGGGCGTTCTGCGCCGCCGCGCAGGCGCGCGAGCTTGAACGCGGCCTCATTCGCCTCGGCCCCGGAGTTGGAGAAGTACACGCGGCCGTCGATGCCGGCCCCTGCGAGCCGCTTCAGGCGCGCGGCGAGTTCGAGCTGGGGCCGGGTGGCGAAGTAGTTCGACACATGCACCAGCGTCGCGGCCTGCCGAGAGACGGCATCCACGAACACGGGGTGGGCGTGTCCGAGCGCGTTGACGGCGATGCCGCCGAGGAAGTCGAGGTAACGGTTGTCGTCCCCGTCCCACACGTACGATCCCTCACCGCGCGTGAGCAGCGCGAGCCGCTCCCCTGCGTTGAGCACGAGATCCCGTGCCGCGTCCTCCGACCAGACGGTCATGCCGTCGCCTCCGATTCTCCGAGTACCACTTCGGTTCCGATTCCCTTGCTCGTGAAGAGTTCGACGAGCACCGAGTGCGGGACCCGTCCGTCGATGATCGCCGCGGCGTCCACGCCGCCCTCGACGGCATCCAGGCACGCGCGCATCTTCGGGATCATCCCCGATTCGAGCGTCGGGAGCATGCCGCTCAGCTGCGCGGACGTGAGGTGCGAGACCAGCGAGTCCCGGTTGGGCCAGTCCGCGTACAGTCCTGGGACATCCGTGAGGATCACGAGCTTGCGCGCGTTCAACGCGACCGCCAGGGCGGATGCCGCGGCATCCGCATTCACGTTGAGCGACTGCCCCGGGTTGTCGAGGTCCGGCGCGATGCTGGAGATCACCGGAATGCGTCCGGCGGCGAGATGGTCGAGGACGGCAGTGGCGTCCACCTGTACGACGTCTCCCACGCGTCCGAGGTCCACCGGTTCACCGTCGATCACGACGCCGCGCCGACGGCCGCCGAACAGTCCGGCGTCCTCACCGCTGAGTCCGGTCGCGATCGGACCGTGCGAGTTGATCTTCGCGACCAGCTGCGGGTTCACCTGACCGGTGAGCACCATCCGGACGACACTGATGGCCTCGGTGTTGGTGACGCGGTAACCGCCCTTGAACTCGCTGGGGATGTCGAGCCGGTCGAGCATGTTGGAGATCTGCGGCCCACCGCCGTGCACCACGACGGGCTGCACGCCGACGTAGCGCAGGTACGCGATGTCCTGCGCGAACGCCTCCTGGAGCTCGTCCGACACCATCGCATTGCCGCCGTACTTCACCACGACGATCTGGTCGCGGAACTTCTTCAGCCACGGCAGCGACTCGATGAGAGTCGTCGCCTGCTGCGCCGCGACGTCGGGCGGGGTGTCGTGGATGTCTGTCATGAGGAGTAGGCGCTGTTCTCGTGGACGTAGTCGTGCGTGAGGTCGTTGGTGCGGATGGTCGCCTCCGCCTCGCCGACCTGCAGGTCGATGAGCACGTCGGTGGCGCGGGGAGTGAGGTCGACGTCTTCGCGCGGGCGGTCCGGACCGCCCTTGCTGCACACCCGGACGCCGTTCATCCACACGTCGACGTCGTAGGGGTCGAACTGGGCGCTCGTGGTGCCGATGGCGGCGAGCACACGTCCCCAGTTGGCGTCGTTGCCGAAGATGGCGGCCTTGAAGAGGTTGTTGCGGGCGACCGAGCGCCCCACCTCCACAGCATCCTGCTCGCTGACCGCGTTCGTCACACGGATGGTGATGTCGTGGCTCGCGCCCTCGGCGTCCTGCTGCAGCATGGCGGCGAGCTGATCGCTCAGCTCGGTGAGCGCTGCGGCGAACTCGTCGACGTCGGGGCGGATGCCGCTGGCACCGTTGGCCAGGAGGGTCACCTGGTCGTTCGTCGACATGCATCCGTCCGAGTCGAGGCGGTCGAAGGTCGTCCCCGTCGCCCGGCGGAGCGCCGTGTCGGCGTCGAGGGCGTCGAGGTCGGCGTCGGTCGTGATCACGACGAGCATCGTGGCGAGGCCGGGTGCCAGCATCCCCGCACCCTTCGCCATGCCGCCGATGGTCCAGCCATCGCGCGACACGATCGCGGTCTTGGCGATCGTGTCGGTCGTCATGATGGCGTGCGCCGCGCTCTCGCCGCCGTCGCTCGAGAGCTCGGCGATCGCCTGTTCCGTCCCCGCGAGGACCTTGGCGCGGAACGTCTCGTCGCCGGTGCCGATGAGCCCGGTGGAGCACACCAGGATGTCGCCCGCGCTGACCTCGAGCAGCTCCGCAGCCTTCTCGGCGGTCTGGTGCGTCGTCTGGAACCCGAAGCTGCCGGTGAAGCAGTTCGCGCCGCCGGAGTTCAGCACGATCGCCTCCACGGTCCGGTCGGCGATCACCTGCTGAGACCAGATGATGGGGTTCGCCTTGGCGCGGTTGCTCGTGAAGACGGCGGCGCCGACCTTGCGGGGGCCGCGGTTGACGACGACGGCGACGTCCGGCTTTCCAGTCGACTTCAGGCCGACGGCGACGCCCGCCGCCTCGAATCCTTGGGGTGCGGTGACGCTCATGGTGCCACTCCGTTCACGGTGAGGGCGCGGTCCTCCGGAAGACCGAGCGCGAGGTTCATGGATTGGATGGCGGCACCGGCGGTGCCCTTGACGAGGTTGTCGACGGCGGTGACCACGGTCACTCGGCCTGCCGCCCGGTCGATCGCCAGGCCGATCAGGGCCGTGTTGGCACCGAGGACGTCGGCGGTGCGAGGGAAGGCACCGGCCGGGAGCAGCTGCACGAAGGTCTCGTCGCCGTATGCGTCTTCCCATGCTGCGCGGATCTGCTCGTCGGTGACGCCGGGGGTGATGCGCGCCGTCGAGGTGGCGAGGATGCCGCGTGCCATCGGCACCAGCACGGGGGTGAACGAGATGCGCACGTCGTCGGCGCCCGCAGCCAGCAACGCCTGCTGGATCTCAGGGATGTGCCGATGGGTGCCGCCGACGGCATACGGGTTCGCCGTGCCGAGCAGCTCGCTTCCGAGCAGATGCGGCTTCAGGCTCTTGCCCGCGCCGGACGGGCCCACGGCGAGGACGCTGACGATGTCGGAGGCGTCGATGACGCCCGCTGCGACACCGGGGGCGAGGCTGAGGCTGACGGTCGACGCGTTGCACCCCGGCGCGGCGATGCGCTTCGCGGTACGGAGGTGCTCGCGCTGCTTGCCGTCGCCGGTGATCAGCTCGGGGACCCCGTACGCCCAGGGCTCGTGGAAGTGCCCGCCGTAGAACGCGTCCCACGATGCCGACGAGGTGAGTCGATGGTCGGCGCCGGCATCGATCACGAGCGGGACATCACCGAGCGCGTCGGTGTACTGCCCCGATTGACCGTGCGGGAGAGCGAGGAACACGATGTCGTGCCCCGCGAGCACCTCGGGGGTGGTGTCCTGCAGCGTCAGGTGAGCGAGGGAACGAAGGTGCGGCTGATGCTGGATCAGCGGCTGGCCGGCGTTCGAGTGCGCGGTGACGGTGCGGATCTCGATGTCGGGATGACCGGCGAGCAGGCGCAGGATCTCGCCGCCCGCATAGCCGGAGGCGCCGGAGACGGCGACGGTATACGTCATGGTTCTACCTTAACGGTGTGAGGTCTGGGGGCCGAGGCGGCGACACCGGTGCTCCACTGCCCACAGGGCAGGAGCGCGGGGGTCGCCTAGCGTCGGCGGCCGCCCAGGCGGCTGCGGCGTCGGCGCACCACGAGGACGCTCGGGGCGAGCGTCGAGGGGGTGGAGACGGCCGAAGGCATGTCGTGACAGTAGCGCTGCCCCGTCGCTCACGCAAATCGCGGGCGCGGGGCGGCTCACCCGCTGGCGAGCTCTGCCAGCAGTGCGCGCTCGTCCGCTCGCGTCAATCCTGCGCGACGCGAGCGGTCGAGGCCCCTGGCCCGTTCGTCCTCGAGGACCTGCGCGATGAGGGGCGCCCACGGTGTCTGCGTCCCGCCGGCGGCTCGGTAGGCGCGGTTGGAACGCGTCGTGAGCCCCGAGTACTCCGCGGGGAGCCACAGCGGCAGGGAACGCTCCCCCATCCACGGCTGGACTCCGTGCGCCTCGAGCCAGTCATCACTCGCCGACCGTACGTCTCCGCCGTGTCCGGTCGCCGTGCGGAACGCATCCAGAACCTCATCGAGCGGCGTCGGATCGCCGATCGCGTCGTGCACGCCCGTGAGGTCGATGTTCGTCGCGAACGCGGCGAGGTCGTCGACCTCGACCACCTGTACGTGACGTCCGGCCACACGCGGCACGAGAACCGCCTCCGAACCTGCCCGGTCGAACGCTGCCGCCCAGTACCCGAACCGGTCGCTGGGGTCACCGGCGCCGACGATCAGGCCGGGACGGATGATGTGCGTGCGCTCCCCCAGGGTTCGCACCTGCTCTTCGGCGGCGACCTTCTGCGCGGCGTAGTCGTATTCGTCGCCGTCCTGCGCCGGCGCCTCCAGCCGTGCGGTCTCATCTGCGCCGTCGACGTCGGCATCCGCGTACACCGACACCGACGAGATGTATGTCCAGTGCGCGGCGCGGTCCCCGAGGGCATCAACGGCATCGCGCACGTGGTCGGCTCGCGATGAGATGTCGACGACCTCGTCCCACGGCCGGTCGAGGAGATCGTAGGTGCGCGCGTCGTCGCGGTCGCCGCGCACCAGCACCGCACCGTCGGGGGCGGCACGCTCCCCGCGGGCGAGGCAGGTCACACGCGCGCCCTGCGCCACCCATCGTCGTGCGATGCGGCCGGAGAGCCATCCGGTACCGCCGAGGATCAGTACGTCCGTCATGTGCCCATGTCATCACCATGCGCTGATCTGCGAAAGGGGTTCCGCTCCCAGCGGAGTGACGGTGATCGTTCCTCGCGAGTGGATGCCGCCCGGTTGCGCATGACTCCCTGTCCCACCCCAGAAGCGCAGGCGACGATCGTGGCGACCATCGACACGAACGGCGAGGCGGGGCTGTGACCCCTCCTCGCCGTTCCGACCCCGTGTGACGGGACACGTGCATCAGTCGCGGATGCTGGCTCCGAACCGTTCACTGGCCACGGCCACTCCGGCGAGCTTCGCCTCGGTCGCCTCGGCGGCGGTGAGCGTGCGGTCCGGCGCGCGGAACCGCAGCGCGTACGTGAGGCTCTTCTTGCCGTCATCCACACCCTGGCCGCGATAGTCGTCCACGAGACGCGCGGACTCCAGCAGTTCTCCGGCGCCCTCGACGAGGGCCGCACGCAGCTCGCCGGCGGTCACCGCGGCATCGACCACGAGGGATACGTCCTGGGTGGCTGCCGTGTACGTGGACAGTGATGCCGCCACGACGCGCGCTCCGGCGAGCGCGAGGACGCTGTCGAGGTCGACTTCCAGGACGACGGCGCGGCCGGGAAGATCCGCCTCGGATGCGACGCTCGGGTGCAGTTCGCCGACATAGCCGACCTCGGTCCCCGCCACGCTCAGCACGCCGGCGCGCCCGGGGTGAAGGGCCGCTCGGCTTCCCTGGGCCACGTCGATGTCGACACCCGCGGCGACGGCGATCACACGGACGGTGTCCAGCGCGTCCGAGAGGCTGTACGCCTCCACGGCGCGGTCCGGCTGCCGCGGAGTCGCGTTGCCCGTGAACAGGGCCGCGATGTGGCGGCGCTGCGGTGGGATCGACGCGTTCAGCTCGGCGAGCGTCTCGTCCGAGGGGCGCTGCCCGAGCGGCGGCACCTCGTCAGTGCCGTAGGCGACGCCCGGCTCGGGGAGGAAGACCGAACCCGTCTCGAAGATCGCGAGGTCGGTGAGACCACGCGAGATGTTCCGGTGCGCCGTCTGCATGAGCCCGGGGATCAGCGACCTGCGCAGGTACGGAGCCTGCCCGTCGAGGGGATTCGCGAGCTTGATGCTCGGCAGCGCCTCGCCACTGGCCGACCCGTGCAGGTGGTTCTGCGTCTCGGTGGTGAAGGGGAACGACGGCGTCTCGATCAGGCCGGCCGCGGCGAGCGCGTTCGCCACACGGCGGCGTCCCTGCTGGGCGTCCGTGAGTCCGCGACCGGAGGGCGGGGTCGGCAGCACGGAGGGGATGCGGTCGAGCCCATGGATGCGCGCGACCTCCTCCGCCAGCGTCCACTTGTCCGTGAGGTCCGGTCGCCAGCTCGGCGGGATGACGTGCCATCCGTCCGAGGTCTCCGTGACCTCGGCGCCGATCATCTCGAGCGCGTCGACGATCTCCTCGTCGGTGTAGTCGACTCCGATGAGACCGGGGATGAACTCCGCGGGCAGCGCGATGCCGGCGATCTCGAACTCGGAGTACAGCGCGCCGCCGAGTTCGTCGATGCGGCCGCCGGCCAGTTCCACCATGAGCTCGGCGACGCGACGGGCCGCGACGAACGGCACGAGCGGGTCGACGCCGCGCTCGAACCGCTTGGACGCCTCGCTGGGGAGCTTGTGCCGACGGGCGGTGCGGGCGATCGAGATCGGATCGAAGATCGCCGCCTCGATGAGCACGTTCCTCGTCGTGTCCGACATCTCGGTCGTGCCGCCGCCCATCACGCCGGCGAGGCCGATCGGACCGGACTCGTCGGTGATGAGCAGGTCCTCGACGTGCAGCGAGCGCTCCTGGCCGTCGAGGGTCGTCATCTTCTCGCCCGGCTGCGCGCGACGGACGGTGATCCCGCCGGAGAGCTTGTCGAGGTCGTAACCGTGGATCGGGTTGCCGAGCTCCAGCATCACGTAGTTGGTGATGTCGATGAGCACCCCGAGGGTACGGATGCCCGCCAGCGACAGACGCGCGACCATCCACGGCGGCGTCGGTCGGGTCGGGTCGACGTCGCGCACCACGCGGGCGACGAACTCCTGCACCGCGGGGTTGTGCCGCAGCGGTTCTGCGTCGACAGTGATCGGGAAGCCCGAACCGGGGGCGACCTCGGAGAACTCGTGCTCGGCGGGGTCGCGGAAATCCGCTCCCGTCGCGTGAGCGTACTCGCGGGCGACGCCACGGATCGAGAACGCGTACCCGCGGTCCGGAGTGACGTTGATCTCGACCGCCTGATCGTCCAGGCCGAGCAGGGCGATGGCATCCGTGCCCACCGGCGCGTCGATGCCGAGCGTCGACAGGATGAGGATGCCGTTGTGCTCGTCGCCCAGCCCGAGTTCGCGAGCCGACGCGATCATGCCGTCCGACACGTGCCCGTACGTCTTGCGGGCGGCGATCGGGAACGGGCCGGGGAGCACCGAGCCGGGCAGCGTGACGACGACCTTGTCACCCTGGGCGAAGTTGGAGGCGCCGCAGACGATGCCGCGCGGCTCCGCCTCACCGACGTCCACCTGACACCAGCGGATGGTCTTGCCGTTCTTCTGCGGCTCCTCCTCGAAGGAGAGCACCTGGCCGACCACGACGGGCCCGGAGATGTCGAAGCCGTGCAGCTCCTCCTCCTCGAAGCCCACCGACACCAGCGCGGCGAAGACGTCGTCTGCCGTGACGCCCTCCGCCACATCGACGTATTCACGCAACCACGAAAGCGGGACGCGCATCACACCACCATCCCGAACTGCTCGCTGAAACGGATATCGCCTTCGGCCATGTCGCGCATGTCCTGCACGTCGCTGCGGAACATGAGGCCGCGTTCGATCCCCATGCCGAATGCGAAGCCGCTGTAGACCTCGGGGTCGATGCCCGCCGCGCGCAGCACGTTCGGGTTGACCATGCCGCAACCGCCCCATTCGATCCAGCGCGCGCCGCCCTTGAAGGTGGGGTGCCACAGGTCGAGCTCGGCGGATGGCTCAGTGAAGGGGAAGTAGTTGGTGCGGAAGCGCGTCTTGGCCTCCGGTCCGAACAGCGCCCGCGCGAAGTGGTCGAGCGTGCCCTTGAGGTGCGCCATCGTGATGCCCTTGTCGATCACGAGGCCCTCGAACTGCGTGAACACGGGGAGGTGGGTCGCATCGAACTCATCGGTGCGGTAGACCCGTCCGGGGCACAGCACGTAGATCGGCACCTCGCGGTCGAGCATCGAGCGCACCTGCACGGGGCTCGTGTGCGTGCGCATCACGAGGTGGCGGTCGACGGGGTCGACGAAGAAGGTGTCCTGCATCTGTCGTGCGGGGTGATCCACGTCGAAGTTCAGCGCGTCGAAGTTGAACCACTCGTGCTCGAGCTCCGGCCCCTCGGCGATCTCCCACCCCATGCCCACGAAGATGTCGCACACATCGTCCTGCAGCTTCTCGAGTGGATGCCGCGCACCCACCCGGGTGCGCGAGGACACCGCGGTGATGTCGATGCGCTCCTGCTCGAGGCGCGCGGCGAGTTCGGCTTCGGCGAGCACGGCCTCTCGGGCGTCGAACGCCTCGGTGACCTGGCGGCGTCCCTGGCCGATGAGCTTGCCGAAGGTCGCCTTGTGCTCTGGTGCGACCTGGCGCATGGAGGCGTTCAGGACCGCGAGCGGCGAGCCCTCGGCGACGTGGGCGGCGCGGGCCGCCTTCAGTTCTGCGGTGCTGGCAGCGGAGCCGATCGCGCCGAGCGCGTCGGCGACGGCGGATTCCACCGCCTCTGGGGTGATTTCTGGGGCGTCTGACACGAGACCCGAGTCTACCGGGGCCACGCGCCTGTGACGTCTGCGCTCAGCGGCCGAGGCCGCCCACTCCTCCTGCGCCGCCCTGGTCGAACGGACCGGCGCTCTTCTGCGCGGCGATGATCTCGGTGTCGGTGCCCTCGTGCATCACCGCGGCGTTGTCGGCAGCGAGCGCCTTGATCCTCGGCGAACGGCGGGTGCGGATCTCCAGGTACTTCGCGATGCCGGAGAGGATGAGGCACATGATGATGTAGATGCCGCCGATGATGAACGCCGACTGCAGGATCGGGCGCCCCTGCTGCGAGCTGAGCAGCTTGGCGTAGTACAGCAGTTCCGGGTAGGTGATGATGAACCCGAGCGCGGTGTCCTTCATGGTCACCACGAGCTGAGCGACGATCACCGGGAGCATGGCGCGGATCGCCTGCGGGAGCAGGATGAGCCGCATCACGCCGCTCTTGCGGAGTCCGATCGCGTAACCGGCCTCCTTCTGGCCGCGGGGCAACGACTCCACGCCGGCGCGGAGCACCTCGGCGAGGACGGAGCCGTTGTACATCATGAGCGCGAGGACCACGGCCCAGTACGGCTCCATCTTCACGCCGAGCGTGGGCAGCCCGTAGTACAGCAGCATCATGAAGACGAGGACGGGGACGGCACGGAAGAATTCCGTGATCACCGTGACGGGGATGCGCACCCACGCGTGCTCGGACAGTCGTCCGATCGCGAGCACGAAACCGAGCACGAGGCTCAGCACGGCCGCGAGGGCGAAGGCGGCGAGCGTGTTGCCGAGCGCCTTGAGGATCTGGCCCCACACGGCGGAGAACGTGAAGATGTACCAGCGGGACGCGTCGAACTGCCCCGTCTCGTAGAAGCGGTAGCCGACGAAGCCGATCACCGCGAGCACCACGATGACCGTGGCGACGCCGATGAGCCGGTTCCTGAAGATCGCCTTGGGACCGGGGACGTCGTACAGGACGGAAGTCATCGCGCGATCCTCCACTTGTTCTCGAGATAGCGCTGCGCCCAGCTGAGCAGCATGACCAGGGCGACGAAGACGAGTGCGACCCACAGGAGGACGGCGAGTGCGTTCTCGCCGCGCTCGCTGAGGTACGAGCGGATGGCGCCGAGCTCGAGGACCGAGAAGCCGGCGGCGACCGTCGTGTTCTTCAACAGTGCGATGAACACGCTCATCATGGGGGGAACGACGGAGCGGAACGCCTGCGGAAGAACGACGAGGCTCATGACCTGCCCGAACGGCAGTCCGATCGCCCGTGCGGCCTCCGCCTGCCCGACGGGGACGGTGTTGATCCCGGCCCGCAGCACCTCGGCGACGTAGGTCGCCGTGTAGATGCCGATCGCCAGGATGCCGAGGACCGTGGTGCTCAGCCGTGGGAGCCCCAGCTGCGGGTATCCGAAGATGAAGAAGAAGAAGACCAGCGTGAGCGGGGTGTTCCTGATGAGGTTCACGTACACCGTGCCCACCCCGCGTGCGATCGGGACCGGCGATACGCGCGCGGCGCCGACGATGATGCCGAGCACCAGCGCGAGCAGCCCGCCGCCGAAGAAGATCAGCAGAGTGTTGCTGATCGCCTCGCCCCACAGGTCGAGGTTCCCGAAGATGACGTCCACGCCGTCTTCCCTTCTGAAGATCTGGGAGGGGGCGGCCCTTCTCGGGCCGCCCCCTGGTCAATCAGTCGACTGCGGGCTGCTCGACCGTGATCCCGGACGAGCCGAGGTTCTTGTCGAAGATCGCCTGCCAGATGTCGCCACCGTCGGTGAAGAGGGTGTTGATGTGCTCCTGGAGCACGTCGTCGCCCTTGGCGAGGCCGACGCCGTAGCGCTCCTCCGTGAAGGGCTCACCGACGACCTTGAGGTTGTCCGGGTCCGCTGCCGCGTAGCCGATGAGGATCGCCTGGTCGGTGGTGACCGCCTGGACCTCGCCGTTGAGCAGCGCCTCGACGCATGCGGAGTACAGGTCGAACTCGCGCGTGGGGACATCCGGGTAGTTGTCGCGGATGTTCTGGATCGGCGTGGAACCGGTCGCCGAGCACACCGTGGTGTCCGCCGTCAGGTCGGCCTCGCTGCTGATGTCGCTGTCCGCGGCGACGAGGAGACCCTGACCGGTGATGAAGTACGGACCGGCGAAGTTGATCTGCTCCTTGCGCTTGTCCGTGATCGAGTAGGTGCCGACGTAGTAGTCGATGTCACCGTTGGTGATGGCCTGCTCGCGGTTCGCGGAGGCGATCGGCTTGAACTCGATCTTGTCCTCGTCGTAGCCGAGGGATGCCGCGATCCAGCGGGCGATGTCGACGTCGAAGCCGGTGCGCTCCTGCGTCGTGACGTCGAGGTATCCGAGACCGGGCTGGTCCTCCTTCACACCGATGACGACGCCGTCGCGGGCGGTGATCTCGTCGAAGGTGGGGCTGCCGTCCAGGGAGACGTCTTCGGCCACCTCGAACCACGTGGTGGGCTCCTCGGCGTCTCCGCCGGCGTCACCGGGCGTGCTCGGGCTGCCGCTGTTGCAGGCGGTGAGGGCCAGCAGCGCTGCCGCTGCGATCCCGATTCCCGCCAGTGTCCGTGTGCGTCGCATGTGCGTCTCCTTCGTGTGCTGTGTGTGCAGTGTGGGTCAGTGGGTGAGGAGCTTCGAGAGGAAGTCCTTGGCGCGGTCGCTGCGCGGGTTGGTGAAGAACTCCTCCGGCGTGGCCTCCTCGACGATGCGGCCGTCGGCCATGAACACCACGCGGTCGGCCGCCTTGCGCGCGAAGCCCATCTCGTGGGTGACGACGATCATCGTCATCCCCTCCTTCGCGAGCTGCACCATGACGTCGAGGACCTCGTTGATCATCTCGGGGTCCAGTGCGCTGGTCGGTTCGTCGAAAAGCATGACCTTGGGGTGCATGGCCAGCGCGCGGGCGATCGCGACGCGCTGCTGCTGTCCGCCCGACAGCTGCGCGGGCAGCTTGGACGCCTGCTGGGCGACCCCGACCCGCTCGAGCAGGGCCATCGCCTCCTTGTCGGCGTCGGCCTTCTTCAGGCCGCGCACCTTGATCGGCCCGAGGGTCACGTTCTCGAGGATCGTAAGGTGGGCGAACAGGTTGAACGACTGGAAGACCATACCGACGTCGGCCCGCAGCTTGGCGAGGCTCTTGCCCTCGGCGGGCAGCTCCTTGCCGTCGATGCTGATCGTGCCGCTCGTGATCGTCTCGAGGCGGTTGATCGTGCGGCACAGCGTCGACTTCCCGGAGCCGGAAGGGCCGATGACGACGACCACTTCGCCGGCGTTGACGGTCAGGTTGATGTCCGTCAGCGCCTGGAAATCGCCGTAATGCTTCTGAACGTCGTCCACCACGACAAGGGGTGCGCCAGTCTCGGTCATGTCTTCACACTAGAAGCACAACTAGGCCGGAACCAGCAGATCCGGCCGCGGGTTACCGAGTTGTAACCGGTTTCGGGGTCAGTCCGCGTCTGCTGCTCGCTGCGCGAAGGCGCTCTCGTAGAGGCACACGCTCGCGGCGGTCGCGAGGTTGAGCGATTCGGCACGGCCGAAGATCGGCAGCTTGAGGACGTGATCGGCGAGCTCGAGTGCGTGCTCCTCGAGACCGCGCGCCTCGTTGCCGAACAACCAGGCCGTCGGCTGTGCGAGCACTCCCCCGGCCCGTGCGCGCAGCAGATCGTCGCCCTTCACATCGGCGGCGAGGACCGTGACACCGGCGGCATGTGCGCGCTCGATGACGTCCGCCAGGTCGCCGCCGACGGAGATCGGCAGGTGGAAGAGCGAGCCGGTCGTCGAACGGACGACCTTGGGGTTGTACGGATCCACCGTGCGGCCGGTGAGGACGACGGCATCCGCCCCTGAGGCGTCAGCGGCCCGGATGATGGTGCCGAGGTTGCCCGGATCGCGCACCTCCTCGCAGATGGCGACCAGACGTGGGGACGCCGCGAAGATGTCCTTCACTGAGGCGGGCATCTGGCGGGCGACCGCGATGACGCCCTGCGGGGTGACCGTGTCGGCCATGGCGTTGAGGACGTACTCGGTGACGAACTCCACCGTGACGCCGTGCTCGTCGGCCGCGGCACGCAGATCGGGATGCTTCTCCCACCCGGTCGGCGTCGCGAACAGTTCGACGATGGCGTCCGGCCGATAGGCCAGCGCCTCGCGGACCGCCTGGGGACCTTCGAGAAGGAACAGGCCCGTGTCCGTTCGCGCGCTGCGCTTGGTCAACTTCGCGACGGCTCTCACACGCGGGGACCGGGGATTCTCCAGCACGGCCTCAGTCTACGGACACAGGCGCAGGAATGCCGAAACGGGCGCCCTCCGAGGAGGACGCCCGTTTCAGGGAAGATGCTTACGCAGCAGACTTCGGAGCGTTGACGTCCGAAGGCAGAGCGCCCTTCGCCGTCGCGACGAGCGAGGCGAACGTGGCGGGCTCGTTCACCGCGAGCTCGGCGAGCATGCGGCGGTCGACCTGGACGCCGGCGAGGCCGAGGCCCTGGATGAAGCGGTTGTACGTGATGCCGTTCTGGCGAGCGGCGGCGTTGATGCGCTGGATCCAGAGGCGGCGGAAGTCGCCCTTGCGCTTGCGACGGTCACGGTACGAGTAGACCAAGGAGTGGATGACCTGTTCCTTGGCCTTGCGGTACAGGCGCGAACGCTGACCGCGGTAGCCGGAGGCGCGCTCAAGGATGACGCGACGCTTCTTGTGGGCGTTTACCGCCCGCTTGACTCTTGCCATTTTCTTGTGTTCCTATTCGTGCGTTCGGGCGCTCAGCCGCGGCCGAGAAGCTTCTTGGCGACCTTGCTGTCGGCAGCCGACAGCACCTGGTCCTGGTTGAGGCGGCGGGTGCGACGGCTCGACTTGTGCTCGAGGTTGTGGCGCATGCCGGCCTGCTGCTTCTTCAGCTTTCCGCTGCCGGTGATCTTGAAGCGCTTCTTGGCACCCGAGTGGGTCTTCTGCTTCGGCATCTTCTCTTCCTTCGTATGGCGCCTTCTCAGGCGACGTTGTCAACCCGCAGAGCGGGAGTGTGCGGGGCGGATCACTCCGCCGGGGCCGCCTCGGTGTCGTCGGTCTTCGACTCTCGAGCGGCCTGCTTGTTGGCGGCGCGAACGGCGTTCTGCTCCGCCTTGGCCTCGGACTTGTTCTTCAGCGGCGCCACGACCATGACCATGTTGCGACCGTCGATGGTCGGGTTCGACTCGACCGTTCCGAGCTCTGCGACGTCCTCGGCGAACTTGCGCAGCAGACGCACGCCCTGCTCCGGACGGGACTGCTCGCGTCCACGGAAGAGGATCATCGCCTTGACCTTGTCGCCGGCCTTGAGGAAGCCCTCGGCACGCTTGAGCTTGGTCGTGTAGTCGTGCGCCTCGATCTTCAGCCGGAAGCGGACTTCCTTGAGGATCGTGTTCGCCTGGTTGCGGCGAGCTTCCTTCGCCTTCTGGGCAGCCTCGTACTTGAACTTGCCGTAGTCCATGATCTTGACCACGGGCGGCTTCGAGTTGGGGGCAACCTCGACGAGGTCGAGGTCGGCTTCCTGCGCGAGGCGGAGCGCGACCTGGATGGCGACGACGCCGATCTGCTCACCCGCGGGGCCGACGAGGCGGACCTCGGGGACGCGGATGCGCTCATTGGTACGGGGATCGCTGATGCGGAACTCCTTAGACGGTGGGATTCGGTCGGTGCACCGCGTTTGCGGCACATCGTGAAATCGGAATCGCCACCCACCCGCCGGCATTCAGACGCCGGCTTCGCACCCTGATCATCGAACTTCGTCCGAACGACCGGCGTGAGCCGGCGGAGTGCAAGACCCGGTAGCCTTGAACGGCAAGCGCGGGTGGGAAGTGAATCCTCTTTCGAACCGGAGCATGTCGCTCCGGAGCCCGCCAAAGTCTAACAGAAGGCAAGGCGAAGTGACGATTCCGGCTCCAGATCATGGCCACGACGAGCGCGACGAGCAGTGGCGCAAGCAGGAGGATGCCGCTTCAGCGGCCACGAGGGACATCGCTGACGTCCCCGCCGTCGAGGTGATCACGACCGCCGCCGTGCACCTGATGAGTGCCGCTGCGGTCAAGCTCGGCCTCGCGGACGACCCGGACTCTCAACTGGATCTGGACGAGGCGCGCAAGCTCGTCAACGCCCTCGCCGGCCTCATCACCGCCGGTGCACCGGAGATCAGCGACATGCACGCGCGGTCTCTGCGCGACGGGCTGCGCTCCCTGCAGCTCGCCTTCCGCGAGGCCTCCGCCATCCCCGATCCGATCGGCAAGGGACCGGGCGAGAAGTGGACCGGACCGGTCAACTGACCCAGGCCGCTCCCCTCGCCATCACTCGGCGCGTCGCAGAGTGACGGTGAGGGAGTCGGCGAGGACCGCGATGCGATCGTCGGCCGCCCACCGCTGAGCCAGTCGGGAGAGCACGGCGTCGAGCGTCGCTCGTTCCAGCCCGTCGATGAGGTCGAGGATCACGACCAGTTCCGGTCCGCGGAGGCGGGCGTCCGGGTCCCCCGGCGCGACGGACACGTCGATCACGGCGAGTTCGTGCGCCACACTCTCCTGGAGCGCCGTGAACACTTCAGGGGAAAGAAAACTGGGCTCCCACCGCTCCCCCTGCGCGATCGCCCACACGGCGGGGCGGCGGATGACGAACTCCGTCGGGGAGGTCGGATCCAGCACGATCAGGTCGGTGCCCTCCGCCGATGCCGCCAGTGCCGCGCGCACCGCCTCGACGGGGATCGGCCGCGCCGCGGCATCCCACGTCTGCATCGCCGTGACGGAGGAGAACACCGGCTGCACCTTGCGGCCGTCCGGTGCCGCGACGGTGACGATCGAGAGCTCCTGGGTCTTGTCGACCGTCAGGCCTGTCGGACCGACGCCCTCATCGCCCTTCTCCGCGATGAGGGGCACGAGCACCCGCGCTGAGCGGAAGGCATCGACGACCTCGACCTGCGTGCCCTCCCCCGCGCGGAACCGGATCAGCGCGTCGAGCAGAGCGGGGTCTGCGGAGCCGTCGTCGGCGGAGTGCGGGTTCGCCTCGAAACTGCGCCCCTCCCAGGGGACGCCGGCCGAATCCCCGGCGTTCGGTGCGCCGTGGTCGCAGCCGTCGTCAGTCGCCGGCGACATCCAGCGCCTCAGCCAGCGTGAACGCCCCGGCGTACAGCGCCTTGCCGACGATCGCGCCCTCGACCCCGAGCGGGACGAGGTCACGCAGCGCCGCGATGTCATCGAGGCTGGAGATTCCACCGGAGGCGACGACGGGCTTCGGCGTGCGCGCCGTCATCTCCCGCAGCAGTTCGAGGTTCGGTCCGCGCAGCGTGCCGTCCTTGGTGACGTCGGTGACGACGTAGCGGCTGCAGCCGGCGTCCTCCAGGCGGTCGAGGACCTCCCAGAGGTCGCCGCCCTCCTTCGTCCAACCGCGCGCGGCCAGCGTCGTGCCACGGACGTCGAGGCCCACGGCGATCGCGTCACCGAAGCGGCGGATGACGTCGGCGGCCCACTCGGGGTTCTCGAGGGCGGCAGTGCCGAGGTTGACGCGGGCCGCTCCGCTTTCAAGGGCGGCCTCGAGGCTCGCGTCGTCGCGGATGCCGCCGGAGATCTCGATGTTCACATCGCGGTGCTGCTTGATGACCTTGCGCAGGATGGCGGTGTTGCTGCCGCGGCCGAACGCGGCGTCCAGGTCCACGAGGTGGATCCACTCGGCCCCCTGGTCCACCCACTCGCGTGCGGCGTCGAGCGGGTCGCCATAGCTCGTCTCGGACCCCGCCTCGCCCTGCGTGAGGCGGACGGCCTTGCCACCCGCGACGTCGACGGCGGGCAGCAGGGTGAGCTTGGGGGTGGACGCGAAGTCGTTCATGTCATCCTCGGGTGGGTGGAGAGTGCGCAGAGGGCGCGAACTCCGACAGTAGTCCGCCTTGTGGCAGGGTTCAAAACCTGTTGCGGTCAGAGACTTTCGACCCAGTTGCGCAGCAACCGGATGCCGGCCTCGCCGGACTTCTCGGGGTGGAACTGTGTGGCCGAGAGGGGTCCGTTCTCGACCGCTGCCAGGAAGGGCTCGCCGTAGGTCGTCCAGGTGAGCTTGGGCGTGGGGAACGGCGGGATGACGTCGAGCTCCCACTTCTGCGCGGCGTAGGAGTGCACGAAGTAGAACCGCTCCTCCTCGAGTCCGCGGAACAGCACGCTGCCCTCGTCGGGATCGACCGTGTTCCATCCCATGTGCGGCAGGACGGGGGCGTTGAGCTCGGTCACGGCACCGGGCCATTCGCCGAGTCCCTCGGTGTCCATCCCACGTTCCACGCCGTGTTCGAACAGCACCTGCATACCGACGCACACCCCGAGGACGGGGCGACCACCGGCGAGTCGGCGCTCGATGATCTCGTCGCCGCCCTGCTCGCGCAACGCCTCGCGTACCGCGGCGAACGCGCCGACGCCGGGGACGAGCAGCCCGTCGGCCTCCAGAGCCTCGGCTCGGTCACCGGTGAGTCTCGCATCGGCGCCGGCGGCGATGAGCGCCTTGACTGCGGAGTGGACGTTGCCCGACCCGTAGTCGTAGACGACGACGGAGCGAGTCACAATGCACCCTTCGTCGAGGGGATGCCGTCGACGAGCGGGTCGAGCGCCTTCGCCTGACGGAAGGCACGTGCGAACGCCTTGAACTCGGCTTCGGCGATGTGGTGCGGGTCGCGCCCCCCGAGCACGCGGACGTGCACGGTGAGTGCCGCGTTAAACGTGATCGCCTCGAAGGCGTGACGCACGAGAGACCCGGTGAAGTGGCCTCCGATGAGGTGGTGCTCGAACCCGGCGGGCTCACCCGTGTGCACGAGGTAGGGCCGGCCGCTGATGTCGACGACGGCCTGCGCGAGCGCCTCGTCCAGCGGTACGAGCGCGTCGCCGTAGCGCGAGATGCCGGCCTTGTCGCCGAGCGCCTCGCCGATCGCCTGCCCGAGCACGATCGAGATGTCCTCCACCGTGTGGTGCGCGTCGATGTCGGTGTCACCGGATGCGCGGACGGTGAGGTCGGTCAGCGAGTGCTTCGCGAACGCCGTCAGCATGTGGTCGAAGAAGGGCACAGAGCTGTCGATGCTGCTGCGCCCTGTGCCGTCGAGGTTGAGTTCGAGTTCGACGGTCGACTCGGACGTGCTGCGACTGCGGGATGCCGTACGAGGAGCGCTCATGATGTCGAGTCTATCGACGCCAGTGCATCCAGGAACGCGGTGGTCTCGGCCTCGGTGCCCGCTGTCACCCTGAGGTGATTGGGGATGCCGACGTCGCGGACGAGGATGCCGCGCTCGTACAGCGCCTGGAACGTCGCACGGGGGTCTGCGACCCCGCCGAACAGGACGAAGTTCGACCATGATTCGTGCGGCAGGTAACCCAGCGCCTCGAGCGTGGCCGTGATGCGATCGCGCTGCTCGACGATCTCGTCCACCATGCCGAGCATCGTGTCGGAATTGCGGAGGGCCGCGACCGCGGCCGCCTGTGTGATGCCGCTGAGGTGGTACGGAAGGCGGACGAGCCGCAGGGCGTCGATGAACGCCGGGTCAGCGGCGAGGTAGCCCACTCTGGCACCGGCGAATGCGAAGGCCTTGCTCATCGTGCGGGAGACCGCGAGGCGCGGTCGGCCCTCCAGCAGCGTCAATGCCGACTCCGCGTCGCGGGGCGCGAACTCCTGGTACGCCTCGTCGACGACGACGATCCCCCGCGCGGCCTCGTACACAGCCGAGACGACATCGAGTCCGAGCGGAGTGCCGGTGGGGTTGTTGGGCGAGCAGAGCATCACGATGTCGGGGTCGGCCTGCTCAACCTGCGCCGCGGCTTCCTCCGCCGTGATCGTGTAGTCCGGCTCGCGCTCCCCCGCGATCCATCGCGCGCCGGTTCCCTGCGCGATGAGCGGGTACATCGAGTACGTCGGACCGAAGCTGAACACGGTGCGCCCTGGACCGCCGAAGGCCTGCATGATGTGCTGCAGCACCTCGTTGGAGCCGTTCCCCGCCCAGATCTGCTCCGGTTCGAGGTTGTGCCCGAGGTAGTCGGCGAACGCCTGCCGCAGCGTCGTGAACTCCCGGTCGGGGTAGCGGTTCACCTCGCGCAGAGCGACAGCGATGTCATCGAGGATGTCGCTGGCGACCTCGTCGGGAACGGGATGGGTGTTCTCGTTGACGTTCAGCGCGACGGGCAGCGGGGCCTGCGGTGCGCCGTAGGGTGTGAGGCCGCGAAGATCATCGCGGAGGGGAAGGTCGCCGAGAGAAACAGTCACCTTACCCATGTTAACGGCGGTGCCGCCCCTCGAGGCCGCTCAGTCGGTGTACTCCGCGGGGATCGCGATCTGCTGACCCACCTGCAGCGAACCGGTGCCGAGCGCGTTCAGCCGCTCGATGGCACTGATCACGGTGCGCGGGTCAGCGCTCGGTGCGACGGATTCGGCGATCGACCAGAGGGTGTCGCCGGGCAGGACCGTGACCGTCGCGAAGCTGACGGTCTGCGCCTCGTCTCCGGACGCGAGGGCGGAGCCGCCGCTGATCGCCGCGAAGGCGATACCCGCAGCGAGCGGAAGCGCAGCGAGGCCCGCGAGCACGCGCCTGCCGCGCGCCGTCAGGCGGAGCCGCGTAGCCGGACGAACGGCGGTGACGGACGGTGCGGTGACGGTGATGGTGCTCATGTGATCTCCTCTGCCTCTTTGGCGTAGCGTTCGCATCCGCCGCTCGGCCGGGAGCGACGAATGCGAAGCTACGTACCGAACTTATCTTCGAATTCGAACATCTGTCAAGAATTGTTCGAAACCCTGCACCCTCTTGCGCCCGACACGCTCGAACAGATCTTCCGAATCGGGCGATTTCTCGGATACGGTTTCGATAAGGACACCCCACCACGGGCCACCGACATTCGAATCGCCGCACCGGCAACGCCCCCGAAGGAGCAGACATGAGCGACAACGCCGTCACCGAAGCGGAGGCGCCGCGGACCCGTCGGCGGAAGAGCCTCAGCCAGAAGCAGATGGCGATCCTCGAGGTGATCCAGGCATCGATCGCCGCGCACGGCTATCCGCCGAGCATGCGAGAGATCGGCGACGCGGTGGGGCTCAAGTCGCTCTCGAGCGTCACCCACCAGCTCGGTCAGCTCGAGCTCAGCGGCTACCTCCGTCGCGACCCGGGCAAGACCAGGGCGATGGAGGTCCTGATCGACCTCCCCGGCACGAGTGGCGAGAACCCGGCGGACACGAACACCCCCGTCGGCGACGCGGCCATGGTCCCCCTCGTCGGTCAGATCGCGGCCGGCGTGCCGATCACGGCGGAGCAGCAGGTCGAAGAGATCTTCCCCCTTCCGCGCCAGCTGGTGGGCAAGGGCGATCTGTTCATGCTCAAGGTCACGGGCGAGTCGATGATCGATGCCGCCATCTGCGACGGCGACTGGGTCGTCGTCCGCACCCAGAACACCGCCGAGAACGGCGAGATCGTCGCCGCCATGCTCGACGGCGAGGCCACGGTGAAGACCTTCCGGCAGCGCGACGGCCACACCTGGCTGCTCCCCCGGAACAGCTCCTTCGAACCGATCCTCGGAGACGACGCCACCGTTCTGGGCAAGGTCGTCGCCGTCCTCCGCGCCGTCTGACCACGCGACGCATCGACGTCGCAGGAACCATTCTCGGGTGTCGGACGCCCCGCATAGGCTGGGAGCATGCCTCAGCCGTACGGAACCTGGTCATCGCCGTTCGCCGCTGCCGACATCGCGTCGTCCGCGCCACGCATCGACGGCGCGCGATTCGTCGGTGATGAGATCTGGTGGGGCGAGTCGGTCCCGGCCGAGAGCGGGCGGGTGACCGTACGACGCTCGTCGGGCGACACGGTACTCCCTGCGCCGTGGAGCGCGCGCTCACGCGTGCACGAGTACGGCGGTGGCGCCTGGACGGCCGACGAACAGGGGACCCTCTTCTTCGTGGAGGCCTCGGATCAGCGCGTGTATCGGTTGCAGCCGGGGAGCGAGCCGGAGGCGCTCACCGCGGTGGGAGCTGACGGGCGTGGCCCGCGCCATGGCGGGCTGCGGTTCCAGCACGGCCGGCTCCTCGCGGTCCGCGAGGACCTCGGCGCCGATCCGCACCGTCGGGCGATCATCGAGGTGCCGCTGGACGGGCGTGCAGCGGACGAAGCCGACGCCGTCCGCGTGGTCGTCGAGGGATCATCGTTCTTCGCCCACCCCGTGCTCTCCCCCGACGGCCGCAGCGTCGCATACGTCGAATGGAGCGGCACACGGATGCCGTGGCAGAGCGCTCAGCTCCACGTCCGCACCGAAGGGGCCGGCGGTGCCTTCGAGGAGGCGACGATCGACACCGTCAGTGCCCTCCAACCTCATTGGATCAGCGACTCCGAACTGCTCTACCTCGATGACCGCCCGATCGCAGACGACGGCCCAGTGCGCTGGAGCCTGCACCGCGCGGTGCGGGATGCGAGCGGGTCGTGGCAACGGGCGGGCGTGATCGCCCCTGCGGACGCCGACACCGGGTACGGTCTCTGGGTCCTCGGCAACCGCTGGTATCAGCCTCTTCCCGACGGGCGGATCGTCGCAGTCCGCACGAACGGGGCCGACGAGGTCGTCGTCGTCGACCGCGACGGCGCCGTCCAGACACTTGAGGTCCCCGCCAGTGCCCATGTCAGCGTCGACGACGTCAGCGGGACGCGGGTTCTGCTGTCCGGAGGGGGTGCGACGGTCAACGCCGGCCTGTGGGTCGCCGATGTGGAATCCGGCGACGTCAGCGCCGTCCGAGGCGGAGCGCCGGCCGATTCCGCATGGATGCCGCCGGCCCGCGCATTCACGATCGACGGCGCGCACGGCCCCGTACACGCCTTCGACTATCCGCCGGCCAATCCGAATGTCGTCGCACCGGACGGCGAACTGCCGCCGTACATCGTCTTCGTGCACGGCGGCCCCACCGCGCACGTCGCCGGGGCCGCGTCCGCGGCGATCGCGTTCTACACGAGCCGCGGCATCGGCGTCCTCGACGTCAACTACGGCGGATCCACGGGCTACGGCCGTGCCTACCGGGAACGGCTCGACGGGCAGTGGGGGGTCGTCGACGTCGATGACGTCCTCGCCGCCGCGCGCGGCCTCGCCGAATCAGGGCGCGCCGACCCCCGCCGGATCGCGATCCGCGGCGGATCAGCCGGCGGCTGGACCGTGCTGTCCGCGCTCGTGCGCGGCGGAGTGTTCGCGGCGGGGATCAGTCGCTACGGCGTCGCGGATCTCCGCATGCTCGCGGAGGACGCGCACGACTTCGAGAAGCATTACATCGACGGCCTCGTCGGCCAGCTGCCGGAGGCGGAGCAGGTGTACGTCGAGCGTTCGCCCCTCACGCACACCGACCGCATCGACGTCCCGGTCCTGCTGCTGCAGGGTGAGGACGATCAGGTCGTCCCCCCGTCGCAGTCCGAGGCGATCCGGGATGCCCTCGCCGAGCGGGGCGTCCCGCACGAGTACGTCCTGTACCCGGGCGAGGGCCACGGATTCCGCAAGGCGGAGACGATCGTCGATTCGCTCGAACGGGAGCTGGCGTTCCTCGGACGCGCGTTCGGTTTCACTTCGACTCGCTAGCGCTCGCTCAGCACAAGCACTTCGACTCGCTAGTCGCTCAGTACGAGCCGCCCGGCTCTGAGGGTCACTCCCCCATGCGGTTGCGCAGGCGCATGGCGCGCTCGGCTTCGCGGGTGTCCTGCCGCTCGCGCAGGGTCTGACGCTTGTCGAACTCGCGCTTACCCTTCGCCAAGGCGATCTCGACCTTGGCCCGCCCGTCGAGGAAGTACAGCTTCAAGGGCACGAGCGTGTAGCCGCCGGCGGAGACGGCGTGCTCGAGCTTCTGGATCTCCTCACGGTGCATGAGGAGTTTGCGCACGCGCTTGGCCGAGTGGTTCGTCCAGTGCCCCTGCGAGTATTCGGGGATGTGCACGGAGTCGAGGAAGATCTCCTTGCCCTTGATGAAGGCGTAGCCGTCGGAGAGGTTCGCCCGTCCCTGTCGGAGCGACTTCACCTCGGTGCCGGTGAGCACGAGACCCGCCTCGTACGACTTCTCGATGTTGTAGTCGTGACGAGCGCGACGATTGGTCGCGATGACCTTCTCCCCGCGTTCCCTTGGCATGGTTCTCTCCTGTGCATCCGGTCGTACAGCCAGCCCTCCACCCTATAACAGCGCGGGCCTCGGAGGAGCGGATGCTACGTGCGCAGCCAGCGACGGATCGCGAACCCGGCCGACAGCGCAGCCAGGATCACACCGATGGCGATGAGGACGGGAACGACGAGGAAGGCATCCTGCATCGTCACCCATGTCGTGATGAACGGCACGCGGCCCTTCAGGTATCCCTCGACGCCGAAGTGCATGCCCGCGATCACGGCACCGCTGGCGAGTGCGGAGCCGAGGAACGCGGCGAACACGCCCTCGAGGACGAACGGCGTCTGGATGAATCGGTTCGAAGCACCCACCAGGCGCATGATCCCGATCTCCTTGCGTCGCGCATAGGCGGACAGGCGGATCGTCGTCGCGATGAGCAGCACCGCGGCGATGAGCATGAGCACGGCGATGCCGACGGCGATGTACGTGGCGACCGTCAGTGCCGAGAACAGCGGATCGAGATACTGACGCTGATCGAGCACCTCCTCGACCCCGCTGACGCCGCTGAACGCCTCCACGATGACCTGGGACTGCGTCGGGTCCTTCAGCGTGACCCAGAACGTCTCGAACATCTGGTCCTCGGTGAGGACGCTGGCCTGCTCGGAGCCGATCTGTTCGATGAGGTTGGCGTACGCCTCCTCCTTCGTCTCGAAGCGCACCTCGCTGATCAGCGTGTTCAGCGCGGGCCCGGCGAGCTCGTCGTTCACCTGCGCGATCTGTTCCTCGGTGGCGGCGCCGTCCAGGCACGTCTCGGCCTCCGAGACGGAAGAGCACATGTACACGGCGACCTGAGCACGCTCGGTCCAGTAGTCGCGCA
Organism: Microbacterium ginsengiterrae; assembly: GCF_014205075.1. Lineage (NCBI taxonomy): Bacteria > Bacillati > Actinomycetota > Actinomycetes > Micrococcales > Microbacteriaceae > Microbacterium > Microbacterium ginsengiterrae. The sequence goes on from NZ_JACHMU010000001.1 coordinate 247,706, forward strand.
TGGTGCTGATCTGGCCCTGCATGAGGATCGCCGCGCCGACGAACGTCAGCGAGATGAACGTCACGAGCACGACGGAGATCACCATCGAGATGTTGCGACGGAGGCCTCCGAGTGCCTCCATCAGGATCAGTCCCACCCTCACGAGGTCGGCCCCACTTCCTCGTCGTCGGCGGCATCGGACAGGCCGAGGCGGTCGGCGACACCGAGCTCTGCCACATCGACCTCGGGAAGGACGATGGGGTGCGTCCGCGGCCCGGAGGGACGCGGGGCGCTCTCCGCGGATGCCTCGGCCTCTCTCGCGGCCTTCATCGACGCGATCATCTCGGCGGTGAGCGGCTCGAGCGACTCGGTCTCGCGCTGCACCTCCTGGACGGCGGTCAGCGCCGCCGTCGCGGCTGCGCCGCGCTCCTCTTCCGGAACGAGCTGCGGGATCATCGAGCGATCCCCGTATCCACCGTGTGTCTCGTCGCGCACCAGCTCGCCGTCGCGCAGCTCGATCACGCGCCGCTGCATCTGATCGACGAATGCGGCCTCGTGGGTGGCCATGACGATCGTGGTGCCACCGGCGTTGATGCGCGCGAGCAGCTGCATGATGTCCACAGAGGTCGCAGGGTCGAGGTTTCCGGTCGGCTCGTCCGCGAGGAGCACCTGCGGGCGGTTGACGAGCGCGCGGGCGATGGCCACGCGCTGCTGCTCGCCGCCGGAGAGCTCATGCGGCATCCGCTTCTCCTTGCCCTCCAGCCCGACGAGGGCGAGCGCCTCCGGCACCGCCTGCTGCACGAAGCCGCGGGAGGACCCGGTCACCTGCAGGGTGAAGGCGACGTTCTGGAAGACGGTCTTCGTCGACAGCAGACGGAAGTCCTGGAAGACGGAACCGATGTGACGGCGGAAGTACGGCACCTTGCGGTTGGCGAGGGAGCGCAGGTCACGGCCGAGAACCGCCACGCGCCCCTTGGTGGGGACGTCCTCGCGCAGGATGAGCCGCAGGCAGGTGGACTTGCCCGAACCGGACGCGCCGACGAGGAAGACGAATTCGCCCCGCTCGACCTCGAAGTCGACATCGGCCAGGGCCGGTCTCTTCGTGCCGCGGTAGCGCTTGGTGACGTTCTCGAACCGAATCATGGCCTAACGAGCCTATGCGCGGTATCACGCGGGAACGCGAGCGACACCCCAGCGGGCGGACAGCTCTCCCCATATGGCGCGGCCTCGATTCCTGATAAGCATGTACGGGGCGCGCCGCGCCTCACCCAGACATCAAGGAGATTCATGAGCACCCCCGCAGGCTGGTACGACGACGGATCCGGACGCCAGCGTTGGTGGGACGGCCAGCAGTGGACAGAGCACTTCGCGCCGGAAGCACCCGCCGTCCCCGATGTTCCGCCCGCCGCCGACAGCCAGCCCTACGGCACCGGCACCCCTGAGACGTCCGCGTTCGCCGCCGGATACCCCGAGACGAGCACCGGTTACGTCTCGCCGGCCGAGCAGACCGCACCGCGTGCACCCCACATCGTCGGGTGGATCGCCCTCGGCGCCGCGGTACTCGGTTTCATTCTCGTGTGCGTCCCGCCGATCATCCTCGTCGGGTGGTTCCTGCTGTTCGCAGCATTCGTGCTCTCGGTCGTCGCCTTCTTCCTGAAGGGCAAGAAGTGGGCGCCCATCGTCGCCATCTGCCTCTCCGTGGTCGGTGCCATCGTCGGCGGCATCCTCGCGCTGGTGTTCTTCACTGCGGCCTTCGTCACGGCGGTCGAGGACGAGATCGACTACGCGACGAGTTCGCCGTCGAGCGCCTTCCCCGAGGACGAGCTGGATGACGATGCGGATGCCGACGCGGACTCCGATGCGGGAACGAGCACCGGGCGTCCCACCTCGGACGAGGTCGCCGCAGGACTCGCGGAGATCGTCGAGGCCACCGGCGCCGAGGGCTACACCGACGCGCACCTGCAGTGCATCGCCGACGAGTTCGTGGCATCCGACATGTCGGACGAGGTCCTGCAGCACATCGCTGCCGGGGACGAGATGTTCGACGATGCCGAGGCGGCCCTGGCGTTCGCCGAGGCGTTCGGTGACGCGCTTCCGGTCTGCCTCTCCTGACGCCGCCGTATACAGAGAGGGGCGGGGCGACGATGTCGCCCCGCCCCTCTCTCATGTCATCGGGTCAGTCCTCGACCGGGCGCTTGCGCCAGCGGATCCCCGCCGAGATGAAGTCGTCGAGGTCGCCGTCGAACACCGCTGCGGGGTTGCCGGACTCCTGCCCGGTGCGCAGGTCCTTGACGAGCTGCTGGCCGTAGAGGAAGTAGGAGCGCATCTGGTCGCCCCAGCTCGCGGTGATGTTGCCGGCGAGTTCCTTCTTCTTCGCGGCCTCCTCCTCCTTCTGCAGGAGCAGGAGGCGGGTCTGCAGCACGCGCATGGCGGCGGCGCGGTTCTGGATCTGCGACTTCTCGTTCTGCATCGACACGACGATGCCGGTCGGGAGGTGAGTGATGCGCACGGCGGAGTCGGTGGTGTTGACCGACTGGCCGCCGGGGCCCGACGAGCGGAAGACGTCGACGCGGATGTCGTTCTCGGGGATGTCGACCTCGGTGGCCTCCTCCATGAGGGGGATGACCTCGACGGCGGCGAAGCTGGTCTGTCGCTTGTCGGCGGATCCGAACGGGCTGATGCGCGCGAGGCGGTGGGTACCGGCCTCGACGGACAGCGTGCCGAACGCGTAGGGCGCGTCGATCTGGAACGTCGCGGACTTGATGCCCGCGCCCTCCGCGTACGAGGTGTCCATCACCTTGACCGGGTACTTGTGCTGCTCGGCCCAGCGCAGGTACATGCGCATGAGCATCTCGGCGAAGTCGGTGGCGTCGTCGCCGCCGGCACCGGAGCGGATCGTGATGATCGCGGAGCGGTCGTCGTACTCGCCGTCGAGGAGCGTCTGCACTTCGAGCTGGTTCATGAGGCTCGTGAGGGCGTCGAGTTCGGCGCGCGCCTCGGCGGCGGAGTCCTCGTCCTCCATCTCGTTGGCGAGCTCGATGAGGACCTCGAGGTCGTCGAGTCGCTGGCCGATGTCGTTCACCCGCTTGAGCTCGGCCTGCTTGTGACTGAGGGCGCTGGTGACCTTCTGCGCCTTCTCCGGGTCGTCCCAGAGGTCGGGAGCACCGGCCTCTTCACTGAGCCGTGCGATGTCGGCCTGGAGTCGGGTGACGTCGACGACCTCGCTGATGTCGCCGTATGTGTGCCTGAGCGCCTGAATTTCGGCGGAGAGATCGAGTTCGAGCATGACTCCTCAGCCTATCGCGGATCGGCTGGGAGATGAGGGCGCAGTAGCCTGGACCCGATGAGCAGCGCATCCACGGTCCTGAGACAGTTCGGACCGATGGTGTATCTGCCCACCATTCTCTTCTCGCTGGGTGAGGGCGCCGTCATCCCGCTGATCCCCGTGATCGCGGCGAACATGGGCGCCGATGTCGCCGGCGCCGCTCTGGTCGCCGCCGCACTCGTCGTGGGACAGCTGTGCGGCAACCTGCCCGCCGGGTGGGCCGTCGCCCGCATCGGCGAGCGCTTCACCATGGTCATCGCCGGCGTCGTGTCGATGGTCGCCGTCCTCGGGATGGTCCTCGCCCCCGTGCTGGCGGTCTTCGCGTCCTCGGTGTTCCTGCTCGGATTCTGCGCCGCCGCCTTCGGCCTCGCCCGGCACGCGTTCATGACGACGCGCGTCCCGCTCGCCTTCCGTGCGCGGTCGCTCTCGCTGCTGGGCGGCAGCTTCCGCCTCGGCATCTTCATCGGCCCGTTCGTGACGGCAGGCCTCCTGCAGGTGTTCGGCGACGAGCATGCCGCCACGTGGTTCTTCCTCGCCTGCCTCGCCGTCATGGTGGTGCTCGTGCTGTTCGGTCCGGATCCGGAGAAGACGACGGCGCCGCTCCCGGACCGTGGGTCGGTCGCCGAGGACTCCGGCGAGGCGGTCAGCGGATCGATCCCGACGATCGAGCGTGTCGGCATCTTCCGCACCATGTGGCGTTTCCGTGGCGTGCTCGGGCGGCTCGGCCTCGCCGCCGCATCGTTGTCCGCCGTGCGTTCGGCTCGCCAGGTCGTGCTGCCGCTGTGGGGTGTGTCACTCGGGTTGGACGCGCAGACGATCGCGCTGGTGGTCGGCGTCTCCGGAGCGATCGACTTCGCGCTCTTCTACGCCAGCGGGCAGGTGATGGATCGCTTCGGCCGGCTGTGGGCGGCGATGCCGGCGATGGTGCTGATGGGGTCCGGCTTCCTCGTGCTCTCGCTCACGCACGACGGCGACGCTGCCGTGCTGTGGTTCGGGATGCTCGCCGCCGTGCTCGGCGTGGGGAACGGGCTCTCCAGCGGCATCCTGCTCACACTCGGTGCCGACGTCGCACCGAGACAGGATCCGGCGCCGTTCCTCGGCTCATGGCGCACGCTGACGGATGCCGGTGGGGCGGTGGCCCCGCTGATCGTGTCGGCGGTGACCGCGATCGTCTCGCTGTCGGCCGCCTCAGCCGTGGTCGGCGCGATAGGCCTCCTCGGGGCCGTGGGCTTCATCCGGTGGATCCCCCGGTACAGTCCGCGGCGCCGGCCGGAAGACGGATCGGATCCCGCCTAGCGCAGGGCGGTGCGGCTGGTGGCCGTGGCCTCGAGCCCGACGGCCATCGGCACGAAAGCCGAGACGAGCGGCGGGTGCCACTCGGATGCGACCGTGACCTGCGCGGAGACGCCGTCCGGTGCCGACGCGGCGATCAGCCGGGCGTCGGACGCGATCGCCGCGACGACCGCGGCCGCCTGCTCTTTCACCCCGATGTCCGTCAGCTCGGCGCGCACGCTGTCGCCCTCGACCACGAGCGAGAAACCATCGGCTCCGGCGAGCGCTGCGGCATCGGCGAGCGAGTCGAGACGCTTCTGGGCGATGTACATGTCGGTGGCGCACGTGCAGACGAACACCACTGCAAGAGCGAGCACGATGTATCCGAGCAGGAGCGGGAGAATGCTGCCCTCCTCACGCCCGCAGCGCGCGCCCCTCATCCGGCACCCCACAGACGCGAGACCTTCTGCGCCGCGGACGCCTGCAGGGGGATGCTCGTGGCGCGCTCGAGTCCGAACACCGCAGGCACGAACGGAAGGGAGACGCGGGTGTCGACGGTCACGATCACGGTCGCACCCGGCGACGGGCACTCGACGGCGGTCGGGGTGCACGACACGGTCACCTCCACCGCCCCGGCATCCATCCCGTACTGGTCGACGACGCTCGCCAGCACCGCATCAGCGCGGGCCGACGCGGAAGCCGCGTCCTCTGCCTGCCCGATGACCCGGGCCGTGTGCCGCGCCGCAGCCTCCGCCCCGAGCAGGTTCTCCTGCACGGCGCCGAGGGTGAGCACCAGGTATGCGAGCGGGACGAGGAGGATCACGCCGACAGTGACGAACTCGACGGCGGCCGAGCCGTCGTCATTCCTCCCCCAGCGACTCCATGGGAGCATCCGCATGCACCTCCAAGGCGTAGGGGATGCCGAGAAGTCCGATGACGGGCAGGGTCGTGCGCACCGTCACCACCGCGGTCGGATGCCCGAGCCGGTCGCTCTGCGACACGGAGACATCGCCGGCGTACGCGTCGCCGACGGCCCGCGAGATCGAGAGCCGGGTGCGTTCGGCCCCGTCGCCGAGGGTCGTGTCGGCGAGCGCGGCGTAGTGGGCGCCCTCGACCGCCGCGTCGTGGACGAGGTTGCGGACGTGGACGGCGACGCCGAGCTGGATGACGGCGAGCGTGAGCGCCGTGAGCAGGGCGCCCACGAGAACGAAGTCCACGGGCGCCGAGCCCCGCTCGTCATCCACGTCAGAGCCCGGAGACCCGGGAGATCGCCTGCTCGAACAGCCCCGTGAGCGCCGGTCCGGCCACGGCCCAGATCAGGACGACGAGCCCCGCGGTCATCAGCGTCACGAGGACCCACCCGGGCACATCCCCGTCCTCATCGTCGATGAGTTCTCTGGCATCGGCGACAGTGGTGCCCCACCATGTGCGCATTCGTCTCATCATCGGTACCTCCTCGGTGTTGCGGTGATGGGGAGCCACTTCGGTCACCCCAGTCCCAGTTGCAGGATGAACACGCCGGGGAAGACGGCGTAGAGCACGGACAGCGGCAGGATCAGGAACACGAGCGGGAGCATCATGAGGATCTCCCGACGGCCCGCCTGTTCGATCAGCGCCTGCTTGGCGTCCTCGCGTGCGTCTGCGGCCTGCGCGTGCAGTACGGCCGCGAGCGGCGCCCCGTGTTCGAGCGCCGCGACGATCTGATCCACGGCGCGTGCGAGCCCGGGTTGGCGGAGCCGTGACGCCATCTCGCCGAGCGCGTCCGCCAACGGCGACCCCGTACCGACGTCGAGCACGACGCGGCGCATCTCCCCCGACAGCTCCCCGGATCCGATCATGGCCACTCGTCGGAGCGCATCGAGGAATCCTTCGCCGGCGGACAGGCAGAGGGCGAGGAACTCCAGGGCCGTCGGGAGCTCGTCGCCGAGCCTCGCGAGGCGAGCGCGGACGCGGGCGGTGAGCACCATGTCGACCGTGATCGCGGCGCCGACGCCGCACACGACCGGCAGCACCGCTGCGGGCGGCGACAGGCTTCCGGCGACCGCAAGGACCACCACCAGAACGCTGCCCACGGCGGTCCCGCCGATCGCCCACCCGAGCTGACGTGCGCGGAACGCGGAGGGCTCCTCCTCGAGGCCCGCCTGCGCCAGACGCACGCCGAGAGCCTCGCCGTCGCCCAGACCCCGCAGCATCCTCGTGCGCGCGCGCCGCCACCAGGTGGAGGCGTCGACGGGCAGGATGCCGACCGTCGGAAGCACTCCGGAAGGCAGCACCGAATCCTCGACGGCATCGCGGATGTACGGCGCGATGCGCGTCGTCAACGATGCCGCTCTCCAGCGAGGAGCTGCGGCCAGGATGCAGAGGAGCCCGGCGGCGAGGACGCCGCCGAGGAGCACCGAGACGGCGGCATCCGTCATCACGGTCATGCGAACCAGCGCCTCGGCTCAGGCAGGCGTCCGATGCGGAGCATGATCCGGAACGCGATCACCGACACCCCCGCGCCGCAGAGGATCACCATCAGACCCGCCGGACTCGCGTACGCCTGCGCCCCCTCCGGTCGCAGCGCGAGCAGGAGGAGGATCACCCATGGCGCGATCACACCCAGTACGGCCGCGCCACGGATCCAGGACTGCTTCGCCTCGACCTCACCGCGCAGAGCCGCGTCTGCGCGTACCGACGCCGACAGGGCACGGAGCACACCGGTCAGTTCCGTCCCGCCGACCTGGCGCGCCATCTTCAGCGCCTCGATGATGCGGTCGCCGATCGGGTCCGCCAGAGCGTTCTTGAGGCGATCGGCGCTGCTCTCGAATCGTCCGGTCGCACGAAGATCCCTGGCGAACACGGCGAACGCAGGGCGCAGGGGCACGGGAGCGGAGTCCGCCAGGCCCGCCACGGCGTCGGGCAGGGAGAGCCCGACCCGGATCGACGCGACGAGGAGGTCGCACACGTCCGGCCACATCTGCCGCCGCGCTCGGAGCAGTCGTATGCGTCGGGCACGCAGGAACGCGATCGGAGCAGCCCCCGCCGCGAGCGCGGCGACCAGGGTCAGCGCAGGGATTCCAGTGACCAGCCAGACGAGGGCCGCGGCGACCGGCGCCACGACCATCATCACGGCGAGCATCCTGTGACGCGGAACCGAGGCGAGCCCGGCTTCAGCCATGAGCCGGGTGAGCCGGTCATCGCGCGCACCACGCGCGGGGCGCTCGCCGGCCGGCCACAGCCAGGGCGAGGCGCACAGCACCGCCCCCGCGGCGAGCATCGCACCCACGAGGAACGTCATCCGCTCCGCTCCGCACGATAGACGGGACGGGAGAGGATCCGCCCATCGATGACCTCCCCGGTCGGGGCGATGATCTCCTGCACGAATCGGAGGCCTGCTCGATCCCGCGCGCAATGGACGACCAGCGAGACGGAAGCGGCGAGCGCAGGCGCGATGAACGAGCGGTCGATGTTGCGGCCGGCCAGCAGCGGCAGGATCGTGAGCTTCTCGAGCGCCTCGGCTGCGGAGTTCGCATGCACGGTGCCGGCACCCGGCACGCCCGTGTTCAGTGCGAGGACGAGGTCGAGCGCCTCCGCGTCGCGGACCTCGCCCACCACGAGCCGATCGGGGCGCATGCGCAGCGCCTCCTTGACCAGTCGGCGAAGAGTGATCTCGCCCGTGCCCTCCAGACTTGCCTGTCTGCCCTGCAGCGCGACGAGATCCGGTCCGTCGACGGCGAGTTCGAAGGTCTCCTCCACCGTGACGATCCGCTGCGCGTCGGCGCACGCGGCCAGGAGTGCACCCAGGAGCGTCGTCTTGCCGGTGTGGGTCGCGCCGGACACGATCACGCTGCTCCCGTCGCGCATCGCTCGGCGCAGCAGATCCGCGACCTCGTCCGGCAGGGATCCCAGCGCGACGAGGGCGTCCAGCGTGCGGTAGCCCGGGAGGAACTTGCGGATGTTCACGGCCCAGGAGCCACGGACGACGTCCGCGATCGCGACATGAAGGCGGGATCCGTCCGGCAGGGAGGCGTCCACGAAGGGCTGGCTGACGTCGACGCGGCGCCCGGTCGACTGCAGCATGCGTTCGACGAGGTCGCGCACCATGGCATCCGTGAGCGCGAGCGGCACACGCTCCGACACCCCGCCGCGGGCGATGAACACCCGGTCAGGACCGTTCAGCCAGATCTCCTCGATCCCAGGGTCGTCCAGCAGCGGCTGCAGCGCCCCGAACCCGCTCACCGAGGCGAGCACGTCCCTCACCAGCGCCGGTTCGTCGTCGACCATCGCATCGCCGCGGGACAGGGCGAGGTCGTTGTGACGGCGGACCTCGGCCTGCGCGATCCGCCGTGCCTCGTCGGGCGCGGACGACGGATCGGTGCGCTCCGCGCGCAGTCTGCGGCGTACGCGCTCGGCGACGACGAGGGACGGGTGACTCACCCCGGCATCCTCGCAAGGATGCCGGATCCGCCGCCGAAATTATCCACAGGTGCCGATTCGGGTTTTCCGTCATCGACCGGAGGGGAACCTCTCCATGCGGGTGTCCGGCCGCGCCCCTAGACTGGGGGTCGCGCGGGAGTGGTGGAATTGGCAGACACGCAGGATTTAGGTTCCTGTGCCTCACGGCGTGTGGGTTCAAGTCCCACCTTCCGCACTGTCATCGACACCCCTTGAGCGTTGCACAACCGGACGAAGAGAGCCCATGCATCAGATCGCACTCATCCCCTGGCTCGACCCTGCCCACATCATCGATGTCGCCGGTCCATGGGCGCTGCTCGTCGTGTGCTTCATCATCTTCGCCGAGACCGGCCTTCTGATCGGGTTCCTGCTTCCCGGCGACACCCTCCTGGTGATCTCCGGCCTGCTCACCCACACGAGCGACGTCTTCGGGGTGAACATCTGGGTCGTGTCGCTGTTGATCGCACTGTCCGCCTTCGTCGGCGGCGAAGTCGGTTATCTCATCGGACACAAGGGCGGCCCCGCCGTGTTCGAGCGCAAGGAATCCGGCCTGTTCAGCAAGAAGAACGTGGAGCGGACGAACGCCTTCTTCGAGCGCTTCGGCGGCCTCACCGTGATCCTCGCCCGCTTCGTGCCGATCGTTCGGACCTTCACCCCCGTCGCCGCCGGCGTCGGCCACATGCCGTGGAAGAAGTACAGCCTCTACAACCTCATCGGCGCGCTCCTGTGGGGCTTCGGACTGACCATGGTCGGCTACCTCATCGCGTACATCCCGTGGGTCAGCCACCTCGTCGTGGAGTACATCGACATCATCCTGCTCGGCGCGGTCGGCGGCACGGCGCTGGTCACCCTCTGGCACTACTTCTCGGAGCGCCACAAGGCCAAGAAGGCGCGCGCCGCCGGCGAGGACATCACCACGGATGCCGCCGAGGCCGAGGCGCTCGCGCTGGACTCCGAGGTCTTCGACCGCTCCCCTGACCTCGACGGAGACGGGAAGCACTGACGGTCAACTGGCGGCCTTCTTCTTCGTCTTCGAGGCCGTCGAGCTCTTCGTACCGGACTTCGAGCCACTCGATTTCGACGAGCTCGACTTCGACTTCGACGCCGCGGACTTCGTCCCGCCCGATTTCGTCCCACTCGTCGTGCTCGCGCCCTTCTTGGACCGCGACCGCTCCACGCTCTCGCGCAGCGCGGCCATGAGGTCGATGACCTCGCCGCCCTTGCCCTCCTTCTCCTCGTCGTCGCCGAAGGTCTCCGCGACGTCGAAGGTGTCCTCGCCCGCCTCGATCTTGGCGTCGATGAGCGTGCGCAGCTCCTTCTGGTACTCGTCCACGTACTCCTCCGGCTCGAAGTCGCTCGCGTAGCTCTCCACGAGACTCGCCGACATCTCGAGCTCCTTCTTCGAGATCTTCACGTCCTCGTCCAGCGATTCGAAGCTCGCCTCGCGGACCTCGTCCGCCCACAGCAGCGTCTGCACCACGAGCACGTCCCCGCGCACGCGCAGCGCGGCAAGACGGGTCTTCTGGCGGAGCGTGAAGCGGACGATGGCCGTGCGGTCGGTCTGCTCGAGGGTCTTGCGCAACAGCACGTACGCCTTGGGCGACTTGGAGTCCGGCTCGAGGTAGTAGGCCCGGTCGAGCGTCAACAGGTCGACCTGTTCGCTGGGCACGAACTCCACCACATCGATCTCACGGCTGCGCTCCGCGGGGAGGGCATCGAGGTCGTCCTTGGTCAGGACCACCCTCTGGCCGTCCTCCTCGTACGCGCGATCGATGTTCGCGTAGGCGACCACTTCCCCGCACACCTCGCACGTGCGCTTGTACCGGATCCGCCCGCCGTCCTCATCGTGCACCTGGTGCAGTGGGACGTCGTGGTCCTCCGTGGCGGAATACACCTTCACGGGGACGTTCACCAGCCCGAACGTCAGGGCACCCTTCCAGATCGACCTCATGCCACCAGTGAACACCGTGGGAGACCCGCGATACCAGGGGCTTGACGTTAGTCTTTTCCGCATGCCGAAAGCCGCGCAGGTCGTGGAGGTCGATGGCCGCCGCCTGCGGCTGACGAACCTCGACAAAGTGCTGTACCCGGACACCGGCACCACCAAGGGCGAGGTCATCTCCTACTACGCGCGCGTGGCCGCACGGATGCTGCCGCTGCTCGCCGACCGTCCGGTCACCCGCAAGCGCTGGGTCGAAGGAGTGGGAACCGAGGATGCGCCGGGTGAGGCGTTCTTCGCCAAGCAGCTCGAACCGGGCGCGCCGGAGTGGGTGCGCCGGCTTCCGATCGAACACTCCGGCGGCGCGAAGGAGTATCCGATCGCGCAGGATCTTCCCACCCTCGTCTGGATGGCCCAGGTCGCCGGCATCGAACTGCACGTTCCGCAGTGGCGGTTCGCGACCGACGGCGAGCGCCGCAATCCCGACCGGCTCGTCCTCGACCTCGACCCCGGCCCCGGTGCCGACCTCGCCCTGTGCGCCCACGTCGCCCGTCTCGCCAAGGCCATCCTCGGCGACATCGGCCTGGACCCTGTGCCCGTGACCAGCGGCAGCAAGGGTATCCATCTGTACAGCCGGCTGGACGGCACGCAGACGAGCGACCAGGCATCGGCGATCGCCAGGGAGCTGGCCCGTGCGATCGAGACGGACCATCCGGACATCGCCACGAGCACGATGGCGAAGTCGGTGCGCGAGGGCAAGGTCTTCATCGACTGGAGCCAGAACAACGGATCGAAGACGACGATCTCGCCGTACTCCCTGCGCGGTAGGTTCCAGCCGACAGTGGCCGCCCCGCGGACCTGGGACGAGCTCGACGATCCGGAACTGCAGCACCTCGACTTCGAAGAGGTGGCGCAGCGCGCCGAGGACGGCCTCGACCCGTTCGCCGACTTCGTGACCTCATCGGCGGACGCCGCACTCGAGTCGTACCGCGCCAAACGGGACGCCTCCAAGACGCCGGAGCCGGTACCGGAGCGCGCTTCCGTCACCGCCGCCGGCCCGCTCCCCCGCTTCGTCATCCAGGAGCATCACGCCCGCCGCACGCACTTCGACCTGCGCATCGAGCACGACGGAGTGCTGGTGAGCTGGGCCGTTCCCAAGGGCGTCCCGGAGTCCCCCGCTCGCAATCGCCTCGCGGTGATGACCGAGCCGCACCCGCTCGAATACCTCACCTTCCACGGCGAGATCCCGCGCGGCGAATACGGAGCGGGCACCATGACAATCTGGGACAGCGGCACGGTCGAGCTCGAGAAGTGGCGCGACGATGAGGTCATCGGCACCTTCACAGGAACGGGACCGCTCGGCCGTGCGCGACTGGCGCTGATCCGCACCGAGGGTTCAGGTGAGAAGTCCTCCTGGCTGCTGCATCGGATGAAGGACCCCACTCCCGCGTCCCCATCCGGCAGCGGCAGCACCCGCCGGACCCGTGAGACCTCCGCACCGTCCCCGTCCGGGCTGCGCCCGATGCTCGCCGAGAACGGCACGCCCGGCCTCGCCCGCACGATGCGCGAGCCATGGAGCGAGATCAAGTGGGACGGCATCCGCGCCGTCGGAACCTGGCAGGACGGCCGCTTCCGCCTGCACGCCCGCAGCGGCACGGACATCACCGATCGCTACCCGGAGCTCACCGCGGACGGCGCCCCGCACTTCGCGGCCGACGACGCCGTCGTCGACGGTGAGATCGTCGCGATGGATTCGTCCGGCCGGCCGAGCTTCGGTCTGCTGCAGCGTCGCATGCACCTCACGAAGGCGCGCGAGATCGAGCGCGAGGTGGTGCGCACCCCGATCGCCTATCACCTCTTCGATCTCGTGCACCTCGACGGCCACGACCTCACCGACGTCCCCCTCCGCGACCGGCGGGCCCTGCTCGAGACCCTCGCCGAGAGCGCGGACGGACCGATCGTCGTCCCCCCGGTGTTCGACGACCTCGACGCCGCAATGGAGACGAGCCGTGCCCTCGACCTCGAGGGCATCGTCGTGAAGGCGTCCGGATCCCGCTATCGCCCCGGCATCCGATCGAGCGACTGGGTGAAGATCAAGCACACGCGCACCCAGGAGGTGGTGATCGCCGGCATCCGACCGGGGAAGGGCGGGCGGTCGGGCACGGTCGGATCCCTCCTGCTCGGGGTCCCGGACGACGGCGCTCTCCGTTACGTCGGGCGGGTCGGATCGGGGTTCGACGAGCGGACGCTGCGCGACCTGCTCGAGCGCCTCACTCCGCTCCGCACCGATGAGAACCCGCTGGAGGGTGTGCCGTCGGCCGACGCGCGCGATGCGCTGTGGGTGCGGCCTGAGCTGGTCGGCGAGGTGGAGTTCGCGGAGTGGACGACGGAGGGCTCGCTCCGCCACGCACGCTGGCGAGGCCTGCGGCCCGACAAGACCGCCGCGGAGATCACCGTCGAGTGAGCGCGGCGACCGTCACGCGTGCGGCTCGGTGCATTCGGACTGCCCTTCGGGCTCCAGTTGGAACGTGGAGTGGGCGACATCGAAGTGGTCGGCCAGGCACCCCTGCAGCTCGTCGAGCAACGCTCCGGCCCTGCCTTCGGCGAACACGGCGCGCTCCACGCCGACGTGCGCGGTGAACACAGGAGCGCCACGTGTGAGCTGCCACACGTGCACGTCGTGGACGCTGGTGACACCGGAGAAGCCCAGCAGATGATCGCGGATCTCGCTGACGTGCGTGTTCGCGGGCGCCGATTCGGCGAGGACGGAGAACACCTCTCGCAGCAGGGAGACGGCGCGCGGGATGATCATGACAGCGATGAACAGGGACGCGATCGCGTCCGCCGGCATCCAGCCCGTCGTGACGATGACGACCGCCGCGACGATGACGGCCGCCGACCCGATCATGTCGCCGAGCACCTCGAGGTAGGCCCCGCGCACGTTGATGTTCGTCTTCTGCGCAGAACTCAGCAACCACATCGCGACGAGGTTGGCGACGAGCCCGATGATCGCCACGACCAGCATGAGCGGACCGGCCACCTCGGTGTCCGCCGGCGAGACGAGGCGACGCGCACCCTCGATACCGACGGAGACGGACAGGACGATGAGGATGATGGCGTTGATGAGCGCCCCGAGCACCTCGGCGCGCTGGTAGCCGAACGTGCGCCGGTCGTCGGCGGGGCGGGCCGCGACGGCACTGGCGATGAGGGCGATCACGAGCGCCGAGGCGTCGGTGAACATGTGCGCGGCGTCGGCGAGCAGTGCCAGCGATCCCGTGAGGATCGCGCCGATGACCTGCACGAGCATGACGACCGCGGTCAGGCACAGCGAGATCGCCAGCAGCCGTCTGCTGCCGGCGCCGCGGATCCCGTGCGCGTGGTCGTGCATACTCCCAGGCTACGAGCGTTTCTCCACCCCGGAGGCGTTCTCCCGTAGTCGGGAATGGGGATGATTCTCACTCTCCACGGCCGCCGCCGTGGACCCGTTCATCGCAACTCGTCCAGCAGGGCGGCGATCCGGTCTTTGATGTCGTCTCGGATCGCGCGGACGGTGTCGATCTCCTGACCTGCAGGGTCCGCGAGTTCCCAGTCCTCGTAGCGCTTGCCGGGGAAGACAGGGCATGCGTCGCCGCAGCCCATCGTGATGACGACATCGGCCTGGCGGGCGAGCTCGCCGGTCAGCGGCCGGGGCGTGCTCGCCGTGATGTCGATTCCCTCCTCCGCCATGACTGCGACAGCGACGGGGTTGAGAGTGTCCGCGGGCTCGCTGCCCGCCGAGAGGACGCGGACGCGATCCTCCCCCAGCGCTCTGAGGTACCCCGCGGCCATCTGCGAACGGCCGGCGTTGTGAACGCAGACGAACAGGACGGTGGGGATCTCGGGCATGTCAGGTCCTCTTTCGGATCCGGTGAGGTCGCCGCCGTCGGAGCGGGGCCCGCGCCGACGTCAGAGCGTCTTGAGCAGCGGGATGAACGCCTGGAAGGCGCGCGCCCTGTGCGACTGGGACTGCTTCTCCTCGCCGGAGAACTCGGCCGCCGTGCGCTCGGCCCCCGCCGGTTGTCCGTCCGGGATGAAGATCGGGTCGTAACCGAAACCGTTCTCCCCCGCGCGGGTCCGGGCGAGCCGCCCCGGCCATACACCGGCGACCGTGTGCTCCTCGCCGCCAGGAGTGACCAGCGCGATCGTCGAGACGAACTGGGCCGTGCGGTGCGGATCGGCGATGTCGGCGAGCTGATCGAGCAGCAGCTCGAGGTTCGCGGCCGCATCCTTCTTCTGGCCCGCCCAGTATGCCGAGAAGATGCCGGGTGCGCCGCCGAGCACGTCGACGCAGATTCCGGAGTCGTCAGCGAAGGCTGCGAGGCCGGTGTACCGGGCCGCGGCACGCGCCTTGATGAGCGCGTTCTCCGCGAACGTCACGCCGTCCTCCACCGGCTCAGGACCGTCATAGCCGACGACCTCCAGATCGGGCCGCGTCATGGCGACGATCTGCTGGAATTCCGCGACCTTGTGCGGGTTGTGCGTGGCGAGGACGACTCTCACGCGAGTGCCTTCAGCTGCAGCTCCTTCAGGTCGGCGCATCCGGCGACGCCGAGGTCGAGCAGCGCGTCGAGCTCGCGCTTGTCGAACGGGGCGCCCTCCGCCGTGCCCTGCACCTCCACGAACAGGCCCCGCCCGGTGACGACGACGTTCATGTCGGTCTCCGCGCGCACGTCCTCCACGTATGCCAGGTCGAGCATGGGCTCGCCGTCGATGATGCCCACCGACACCGCGGCGACCGAGTCGAGCAGCGGAACGGCGTTCTTGCCGATGAACTTCTTGTCGCGCCCCCACTCGATCGCATCGGCGAGAGCGACGTACGCACCCGTGATGGCGGCAGTCCTCGTGCCACCGTCGGCCTGCAGGACGTCGCAGTCGATGACGATCGTGTTCTCACCGAGTGCCTTCGTGTCGACCACCGCGCGCAGCGCCCGACCGATGAGGCGGGAGATCTCGTGCGTCCGGCCACCGATGCGCCCCTTGACGCTCTCGCGGTCGTTGCGGCTGTTCGTCGCACGCGGCAGCATCGCGTACTCCGCCGTCACCCACCCCTTGCCCTTGCCGGTCAGCCAGCGGGGAACGCCGTTCGTGAACGACGCGGTGCAGAGCACCTTGGTGCCACCGAAGCTGATCAGCGCCGAGCCCTCGGCGTTCGCGCTCCAGCCGCGCTCGATCGTGATCTCGCGGAGCTGGTCGGTGGCGCGGCCGTCCGCGCGGACGATGTCAGACATGGTGTTCCTTCTGGTCGGGAGCGCCGTGCTCGTCGAGCGCGGTCAGGTCGGGGATGGTGATGACGCCGGTCTGCACGTGCTGGACGTCGCGGATCTCGGCGCCCATGAGCCGGTTCGCGAGGGCGGTGAACTCCCCGGTGGAGGCTCCGGTGGCCTCGTAGACGTACGTGGCGGTGGCGTCGGGCGGCGCGAGGAGATCGCGGCGCATGAGCTGCCGGTACACGTCTCCTGCGGTCTCGTCGTCGCTGGAGACGAGCGAGACGCCCTCCCCCATGACGTAGCTGATGGCACCGCGCAGGAACGGGTAGTGGGTGCATCCGAGCACGAGCGTGTCGACGTCGGCCCCGCGCAGCGGGGCGAGGTACTCCTCCGCCGTGGCGATGACCTCCGGCGTGCCCGTGACGCCGGCCTCGACGAACTCGACGAACCGCGGGCAGGCTGCGGTGAACACCTCGAGGCGCTCGTTGACCTCGAGCATGTCCTGATAGGCGCGCGAACCGATCGTGCCGACGGTGCCGATGACGCCGATGCGCCCGTTGCGAGTGGTCGAGACGGCGCGCCGCACGGCTGGTCCGATGACCTCGACGACGGGGACGTCGTACCGTTCGCGCGCATCGCGCAGCATCGCGGCGGATGCGGTGTTGCAGGCGATCACGAGCATCTTCACGCCCTGATCGACGAGCGTGTCCAGCACCTCGAGCGCGTAGCGACGGACATCGGCGATCGGCTTCGGCCCGTATGGGGAGTGCAGCGTGTCGCCGATGTAGACGAACGACTCGCGGGGCAGCTGCGCGCGGATGGCCCGTGCCACGGTGAGCCCGCCGACACCGGAGTCGAAGATGCCGATCGGTGCCGCGTCCATGACTCACCAGCCTACCCGCGCCGTGGGTGCACCGTCACCGTCACACGCGGCGACGACGACCGCACGCTCACTAAGCTGAGCGCATGACCTCGTCGACGGCGCTGCTCACCGACCGCTACGAACTCACGATGCTCGGCGCCGCACTGCGTGACGGCACCGCCGCCCGTCCGAGCGTCTTCGAACTGTTCGCGCGCCGCCTGTCCGGAGGGCGCCGGTTCGGCGTCGTCGCCGGGACGGGCCGCCTTCTCTCGCTCCTGCGCGACTTCCGGTTCGGCGAAGACGAGCTGCGCTTCCTCCGAGACAACCATGTGGTCGATGCCGGCACGCTGACCTACCTGGAGGACTACCGGTTCACCGGCTCGATCCACGGGTACCGCGAGGGCGAGCTCTACTTCCCCGGCTCCCCCATCCTCACCGTCGAGGGGTCCTTCGCGGACGCCGTCGTGCTCGAGACGCTGGCGCTCAGCGTCATGAATCATGACTCCGCCGTGGCGACGGCCGCGTCGCGGATGAGCATCGCCGCCGGAGAGCGTCCGCTGTCGGAGATGGGATCCCGCCGTGCCGCCGAGATGTCGGCGGTCGCCGCGGCCCGCGCGGCGTACATCGCCGGGTTCAGCGCGACGAGCAATCTGGAGGCGGGCCGCCGCTGGGACATCCCCACGATGGGGACGGCGGCGCACTCCTGGACGCTTCTGCACGACACCGAGGAAGAGGCCTTCCGCGCGCAGATCGACAGTCTCGGCACCGACACGACACTGCTCGTGGACACCTACGACATCCGAGAGGGCGTCAACACGGCCATCCGCGTGGCGGGCACCGAACTGGGCGGCGTCCGCCTCGACTCCGGCGACCTGCCGACGGTCGCCGCCGCGGTGCGGACGCAGCTCGACGAACTCGGCGCGACGGGCACGAGGATCACCGTGACCAGCGACCTCGACGAGTATGCGATCGCCGCCCTCGCGGCATCGCCCGTCGACTACTACGGAGTCGGAACTTCCGTGGTGACGGGTTCCGGTTACCCGACGGCGGGGATGGTCTACAAGCTCGTGGCGAGGCAGGATGCCGACGGCGGCTGGGTCGCCGTCGCGAAGGCCTCGACGGACAAGGGGTCCAAGGGGGGACGCAAGGCGGCCTTCCGCGTCCTGCGGGACGGGGTGGCGACGTCGGAGACCGTCGTCGTCTCCGACGGCTTCGAGGCGCTGGGTAGCGCAGCGGAGCATCCGGACTCCCGGCCGCTCCAGGTCACCCTCGTCGACGAAGGCGACATCGACGCCTCATTCGAAGGCGCGGCAGGAACCGCGGCTGCCCGTGCACATCATCTGCAGGTGCGCGAGGAGCTCCCGGTGCGGGCGCTCGCCCTCAGCAAGTCCGACCCGGCGATCCCCACGGTGTTCCTGGACCGCGACTGAGGTCCGCGTCGACGAGAGCCGTCAGCTCATCATCGATTCGTAGATCTCCTTGCACGTGGGGCAGATCGGGAACTTCTCCGGGTCGCGTCCCGGGGTCCACTTCTTGCCGCAGAGCGCGCGCACCGGTCGCCCGGAGATCGCGGATTCGAGGATCTTGTCCTTCTTGACGTAATGCGAGAAGCGTTCGTGGTCGCCCGGCTCGAGATTCTCTTCGTTGAGAAGTTCTTCCAGCTCGCGATCGAGCGTTGCCACGCCACCCTGATCCGGGCTGTCCAGCGGAGTACTCATGCGCCCGAGTCTAGCCGCCCTGACGAGCTCGCGGGCAGAGTCAGGCCGTCTCGACGAACTCCATGAGGCGCTCCCCGCCCCTGTCGAAGACCCGCCCGCCGATGACGGCACCGGCGGCGAGGACGACCACGGCTGTGCCGATTCCGACCCAGAAGGTGGCGGCGTTGTAGCCCTCATCCTCGATGACGGTCATGACGAACAGCCAGATCGTGGGAGCGCTGAGCACCAGCGCGGCGAGGAAGGCGACCGCCGGGGCGTAACCGGATCGGGATGCCGACCTCTGCGGTTGCTGGAACGGGCTGTCGCCGGGCCGCGAGACCGCATAGGGCGAAGTCACCGACAGGATGCTGGAGACACCGAGACCGCTGAGGAAAAGGCTCGCCGTGAGACCGATCATCGGCAGGAGGAGATACCAGCTCTCCACCAGAGCGAGGGTCAGCGGGATCGCGATCGCGAGGACGGGAACGGCGACCAGGGTGATCGGAAGCAGCCGGCCGAGCCGATCGGCGACGCCGCGCACACCGCTGGCGACGTGGACCCACAGCGCCGTCGAGTCATAGGCGACATCGTTGTGGGGCAGCCATCCGAAGAACAGCGCCATCACCGGGACGGGAACGAGTGCCGCGATGTACAGCGGCACGCCGGCGACGAGGAGAGGGAAGACGGTGAGGACGCCGGCGATCGGGACGATCACGAAGTTCACGATGTAGCGACGATCGCGGAACCAGTAGACGAGGCTCCTGGCCGCGATGGCACCGAACGCATTCGACGGGAGCAGGCCGAACCAGCCCAGTCCGGATCGCTCGCGCGAGATCGCGGGGCGATCGACATGGGTCAGGAGTCGGCGGACGAGCCACGTCCACCACAGCCACAGAGCGGCGGCGGTGAACAGCGCGACGATGCCGCTCAGCCACGCGCCGGCGGTGTCACCGGCGGTCACCGCGCGGGCGAATCCCGGCGTGGCTGCCAACGGCGTCGCCTGGAGCACCGCGGACACGGCGGCGACGGCATCCGGCACCTGCCCGTCCCATTCCAGCGAGGCCAGGAACACCGCGACGGGGAAGGCGACGACGATGACGGCGAGCGCGAACAGCGCCGTCAGCTCACGTGACCGGCGCTCCGGGAGCAGCAGCGCGCTCGTCGCCATCCCGATGCGCGCCGCGATGACGAGTGAGAGCACGCCGACGACGGCGGTCACGACGGCGAGCAGGGCGGGCGTCCCGAGGGCGACGAGAGTGATGACGAGGCAGACCGCCACGGCGATCAACGCGAAGGAGGGAACGCTCACGAGCGCTCCCAGTCCGAGGATCCACGGCATCGCCCGTTCGTTCATCCCGAACACGCGGAAACGGCGGGGGTCGAGCTGATCCGCCGTGCCGGTGAGCACAGGACCGAGGAAGAACCCGAGCATGGCGGCGGCCCCGCCGAGTGCGATGACGGTGTGGGCGACGGGCAGCGGCGCATCGGAGAGGCTCAGCAGCGCCACACAGACGAGCACGGTGGCCGCGACGAGCACGGCGAACGCGGCGAGCGTCCGCACCACACGCTCGCCCCGAAGGGCGCCGAGCATCAGCGCGAGCCTCAGTCGGAGAACGTGTGCAACCACTCCAGGCCCTCCACCTCGCCGGCCGTGCCGGACAGCTCGACGAACCGCGACTCGAGGGTCTGCCCCGCGCGCACCTCTTCGACGGTGCCCTCCGCGAGGACATCACCGCCGACGATGATCGCCACCCTGGAGCACACGCGTTCGATGAGGTCCATGCCGTGGCTGGACAGGATCACGGTGCCGCCGTGGGCGACGTACGCGCGCAGGATGTCGAGGATGACGGCCGAGGAGACCGGGTCGACCGACTCGAACGGCTCGTCGAGCACGAGCACGCGCGGCGAGTGGATCATCGCCCCGGCGAGCATGATCTTCTTCGTCATGCCGGCGGAGTAGTCGGAGACGACGCGTCCCATGGACTCGGAGAGATCGAAGGCGCGCATCAGGTCGGCAGAGCGCTTCTCGATGACGCGGGAAGGGAGCCCGCGCAGGAGTCCGTAATAGTGCAGGAGCTGACGTCCGGTGAGCCGGTCGAACGTGCGCAGACGATCCGGCAGGACACCCATGACCCGCTTGGCCTCAAGAGGATCCTTCGCCTGGTCGATGCCGCAGATCTCGATCTCGCCCGCATCTGCGCGCAGAAGACCGGCGAGGATCGACAGCGTCGTCGTCTTGCCTGCGCCGTTGGGTCCGACGATGCCGTAGAACGATCCGGCCGAAACGGTCAGATCGATGCCATTGACGGCCCGCTGGTCGCCGAACTCCTTGACGAGGCCACGGACGACGATCGCATCGGAGGCCGTGGATGCCTGAAGATCGGTGACGACGGCCGCCGCGGCGGTGTCGGTCACGGCGGCGGGCTCCGGCGTGGGCTCGGACATCGGCTCCGGCTCGACCACCGGCTGCGGCTCCGCGAGCGGCTGCGGCTCGACGATCGGCTCAGGCTCAGGCTCAGGCTCGACCGCGGCAACTGGTTCCTGTTCGAAGACCGATGCAGCCTCGACAGTCGGATCGGTCTCGGCCACCGGCTCCGCTTCGACGGGGGCCGTCACCGCATCGGAGGCGGGCGCCGCGTCGTCGGCCGCGACAAGCCGCCGCTCGTCCTCTCCCCCGGACACCTCGACACGAGGGCGCTCCGCTTCAACGCGAGCCGCGTCCTCCTTCGCCGCCTTCGCGGCGGCAGCCTTCGCGGCCTTGGTCGCTGCTCCCTTGGCGGCGGCGGCCTTGGCAGCAGCTCCCTTGGCGGCGGCGGCCTTGGCAGCAGCAGTCTTGGCAGCAGCAGTCTTGGCGGCAGCGTTCTTCGGGGCCGCAGCCTTCTTCGGCGCCGCAGCCTTCGCGGCGCTCGCCTTGGCGGCAGCGTTCTTCGGCGCCGCAGCCTTCGCGGCGCTCGTCTTGGCGGCGGTCTTCTTCGCCGTCGCCGCCTTGGTCGAGCTCTTCGCCTCGGTGTTGTGCGCGGCCGCCGCCTTGACCGCGGCCGTCTTCGCCGCCGCCGCCCTGGCCGTGGTCTTCTTCGCGGCACCGGCCTTGGTCTGTTCGGCCTTCACCGCGGCGGCCTTCGCGGCCGTCTTCGCGCCTCCGGATGCGGGCTTGGCGCGGCCGGCGGTCGAAGTCTTCGCGCGCCCCGCCACCGTCTTCACGGCCGACGTTCGCGTCGTGGCCGCCTTCTCCCTCGCCGGGGCGTCGGAGGTGTCGCCGGCCGGCTCTTCGAGGTGGTCATCCACTGGAGCAGTCACTGTCCTAACGTATCAACGGCCGTGGACTTTCTTCGCGTCGAGCGCAACAATCGACATGGGTGACATGCCCCGCCCGCGACCTGTGCACGAGGTGTGTACCTCATCACGAAATGGCAACGGCGGGGGCCCACCCCGAGGCTTCACAGGGGGCATCGCTACCATGATCACGGCACGAAGAAGTGTCTGGCCGAACCGTCGGCCGTGAACACAGATTCTTTTTAGGAGTATTCGTGACTCTTCAGACCGTCATCCTCGCCGCCGGAATGGGCTCGCGCCTCGGCCGTGCGTTGCCGAAGCCGCTGACCCAGCTCAGCGACGGTCGGACCATCATGCAGCAGCAGCACGAGAACATCCGCGCCGCCTTCGGCCGCGACGCGAGGATCACCGCTGTCGTCGGCTACCGCGCCGAGACGATCATCGAGGCCTTCCCCAGCGTGAACTACGTGCACAACGAACGCTACGACGAGACGAACACCTCGAAGAGCCTGCTGCGCGCCCTCGGCGCCACCGGCAAGGGCGGCGTGCTGTGGATGAACGGTGACGTCGTGTTCGATCCCCGCATCCTCGGACGCGCCATCGAGTTCATCGAGCGGGACCAGTCGTTCGTCACCGTCAACACCTCGAAGGTGAGCGACGAAGAGGTCAAGTACACCGTCACGCCTGAAGGCTTCATCAAGGAGCTCTCCAAGACGGTCAAGGGCGGACTCGGCGAAGCAGTCGGCATCAACTACATCTCCTCGACGCACAAGAAGGCGTTCATGCGTCAGCTGTCGCGCGTCGACGACCAGGACTACTTCGAGCGCGGGCTCGAGCTCGCCATCGCCGAAGACGGGCTCCTCCTCGAGCCGATGGACGTCTCCGACCTGTACGCGGTCGAGGTCGACTTCGCAGAGGACCTCGAGCGGGCGAACCTGTTCGTCTGACCTGCGACTTCCCGAGAGCCCGGACGGCCGACGATGTCGGCGATCCGGGCTCTCGGCGTTCTCGCGGTCGGTCTGCATAGGATCTGCCCATGGCTGAGAAGGTGCACAAGATCCACTCCCTGCCGGACGGATCCGCATGGGACCGAGGCATCCCGCCCGTGGGTTCGGATGAACACCCCCTCACGGTCCGGAGCCTCGACCGGGTCCTCGCGATCCAGCGGCCGCTCGTGCTCACGCACATCCGCAGCATCCGCCTGCGCAATCCGGATGCGACGCCCGATCGGATCGTGCGCATCCTGGAACGGCGCTACCTCGCCGCCGTGACGACGGGAGGCGCGGCCGTCGGCGCCACCGCGGTGATCCCCGGCATCGGCACGGGTGTCACCCTCGCCCTCTCAGGTGTGGAGACGATCGGTTTCCTCGAGTCCACGGCACTGTTCGCCCAATCTCTCGCAGAAGTCCACGGCATCGCGATCGAGAACCCCGACCGCGCCCGCGCCCTCGTGATGACGATGATGCTCGGCAAAGAGGGCGTCGACCTCGTGGGGCAGTTGGCCAAGCAGGCGGCCGGTCGCGGTCCAGGGCGGTCCTCGTATTGGGGCGAGATCGTCACGAAGTCACTCCCCCGCGCAGCCGTCGGGCCCGTCGTCGACCAGCTGAAGACGCGATTCGTCAAACACTTCGCGGCATCCGGCGGCGCGTCCATCATCGGCAAGGCCATGCCCTTCGGCATCGGCGCCGCTGTGGGTGGGGCGGGCAACCACCTGCTCGGTCGCCGCGTCCTCACGACGTCTCGCCGTGCGTTCGGCATCGCCCCCGCTGTGCTTCCCGCCGAGCTGGAGCCTGTCGAGGGTGCGGAGAAGATCGAGCTGCGGATGCTGCACGGCGCCAGGATCACGGGAGGGGCCATCGCCGGAGCCGCCGCGAGCACGGCGCGCGGTGTCGGTTGGGCGGGCCGGCGGATGACGCAGCTCGGTCGCCGCCGCCGCGGTGAGGACGCACTTCCCGCATCCGTCGTGGACGCGGAAGCGGACGACGGACCGGTGGCCACGGACGAAGGCTGAACAGTCCAGCACCGGCGGTCTCGTCCCCTGACCGCAGTGATGACCCACCAAAGGATCGGCCGCCCCGTTGTGGCGAGCATCCAACGCCGCCCGGCCCCACGCCGATAGGGTGGAATCCGTGACGGACACCCCTGACCTCTCCACGACCGCCGGCAAGATCGCCGATCTCCGCTCCCGCCTCGACGAGGCGGTCAACGAGCCGGAGAAGATCGCCCGCGAGAAGCAGCATGCCAAAGGCAAGATGACCGCCCGGGAGCGGATCGAGCTGCTGGTCGACCCGGGGAGCTTCGTCGAGTTCGACGAGTACGTCCGGCACCGCACCACCGCGTTCGGGATGGACCGCAATCGCCCGTACGGTGACTCGGTGGTCACCGGCATCGGCACGATCCACGGCCGTACCGTCGCGGTGTACTCGCAGGACTTCACGACCTTCGGCGGGTCGCTCGGCGAGGTGGCCGGCGACAAGATCATCAAGATCATGGAGTTCGCGCTCCAGGGCGGGATGCCGATCATCGGCGTCCTCGACTCCGGCGGCGCCCGCATCCAGGAGGGCGTGCTCGCCCTCAGCAAGTACGGCGAGATCTTCCGCCTGAACACCCGCTCCTCCGGCGTCATCCCGCAGATCTCCATCATCATGGGACCCGCCGCCGGCGGCGCGGTCTACGGCCCCGCCCTCACCGACTTCGTCATCATGGTCGACAAGACGAGCCAGATGTTCGTCACCGGGCCCGACGTCATCAAGACCGTCACCGGCGAGGACGTCGGCATGGAGGAACTGGGCGGAGCCCTCACGCACAACACGCGCTCCGGCGTGGCGCACTACCTCGCGGACGACGAGGACGATGCGATCGACTACGCCCGCACGCTTCTGGGCTTCCTCCCGGACAACAACATGGCCGAGATCCCCGGCTACGAGAGCGGTTTCGAGTGGGAGACGACGGATGCCGATCGCACCCTCAACGCGATCATCCCCGACTCCGCCAACCAGCCCTACGACATCCACACGGTCATCGACCACGTCATCGATGACGATTTCCTCGAGGTCCAGCCGCTGTTCGCCCCCAACATCGTCATCGGCTTCGGTCGGATCGAAGGACGCTCGGTGGGGATCATCGCGAACCAGCCGTCGCAGATGGCCGGGACGCTGAACATCGAGGCCGGCGAGAAGGCCAGCCGCTTCGTCCGCTTCTGCGACGCCTTCTCCATCCCGATCGTCACGCTCGTCGACGTGCCCGGCTACCTTCCCGGCACGGACCAGGAGTGGACGGGTGTCATCCGCCGCGGCGCGAAGCTCATCTACGCGTACGCCGAGGCCACGGTGCCGCTCGTGACCGTCATCCTGCGCAAGGCGTACGGCGGTGCGTACATTGTCATGGGCTCCAAGCAGCTGGGCGCTGATGTGAACCTCGCGTGGCCGACCGCGGAGATCGCCGTCATGGGTGGCCAGGGAGCCGTCAACATCCTCTACCGCGGAGAGATCAAGAAGGCCGAGGAGGCCGGCGAAGACGTCGCCGCCGTCCGCACCCGCCTCGCGAACGAGTACACCTACAGCGTCACCTCCCCGTTCCTCGCTGCGGAACGCGGCGAGATCGACGGGATCATCGAACCGGCCAACACCCGCGTGTCGATCGCGAAGGCGCTGCGCTCGCTGCGCGGCAAGCGCGCAGAGCTGCCGCCGAAGAAGCACGGGAACATCCCGCTGTGACCGCCGATCAGCCGTCCGCGGACGTCCGTATCGTCTGCGGGTCCGCGAACGAGGAGGAACTCGCCGCGCTCCTCGCCGTCGTCACCGACGCCTACGAGCGCGAGGCGGAGGACGCCGTCGCCGAGCAGCCGCACGTGTCCGCGTGGCAGCGCACGCAGCGTCCGATGCGCGCGCCGTTGCGCCGCGACATCCCCTGGGGACGCTTCTCGGGCTGACCCGCCACCGCGGCGTGGATCCTAGGAGCGTGCGCCGCGCAAGCGCAGGGTGACCAGCTGGAACGGGCGGAGGGTCAGCGAGACCTCCCGGCCGGACGACGCGGTCACCGCGGACGCGTCCAGCGCCCTCTCCAACAGGTCCGTCTCCGCGACCTCGTCGAACGCGAACGACGTCGACAGTGTCGCAGACGACCTCGCCCCCAGCGCCTCGTAGAGCCGGACGATCACGTCGCCGCCTCGGTCCTCCGCAAGCTTCACCGCCTCGACGACGACTCCACCCGGTGACACCGAGACGACCGGTTCCACTCCCCGATCGCCGACGACACGGCGCGCCGGGATGTTCAACCGATACCCCTCGCGCACCGCGTCCTCGATCGACGCGTCAGGGCGGAGACTGACGCGGAACACGTGCTCGCCCTGGTCGGCCTCCGGGTCGGGGAAGAGAGGAGCCCGCAGCAGCGAGAGCCGCACGTTCGTGATCGTTCCCCCTCCGTCCCGCGGCGCGCGGGTGATGTCATGGCCGTAGGTCGCGTCATTGGCGACGGCGATGCCGAAACCGGGTTCCCCCACGTGCACCCACCGGTGAGCCACCGTCTCGAATCTCGCCATGTCCCACGAGGTGTTGGCGTGGGTCGGCCGCTGCACGTGCCCGAACTGGATCTCCGATCGAGCCGTGTCCGCGTGCACATCGAGGGGGAAGGCGAGCTTCAGAAGCTTCTGCCGCTCATGCCAGTCGACGACCGTCTCGATGTCGATGGCCCGTGACCCCGCTGCGAGGGTCAGGGTCTGCGTGATCCGCGTGGCCCCCCGGCCGCGGACCACGCAGACGACTGCGTCGGTGGGGTGCGGGACGTGCTCGAGCGACACCACCGCCGTCAGGTCCTCCACCTGACGGCGGTAGTGCTCGTCGATGTCCCAGGCATCCCACTGAGTGGGGGTGTCCCGGTGCAACTGGAGGAGGTTCGCCCTTCTCCCCGGCGCGATCACCTCACGGCCGGAAGCGCGGACGACGACGGAGGACAGCAGACCCTCCGCATCGATGTGCGCCGCCAGATGCTCGTTGCCGATGTCGAACCCGCCCGCAACCGCCGTCACGGTGGCCGCTGCGTCCGTTCTCTGCGCCACCTGGACGATCCCGAGCGGCTGGTCGCCGTCCTGCGCGAAGGGTCCGGCATTGGCGGAGAACTCCGTCGTACCCTCACCCGTCAGAGTGGCCAGCGCACGGGAGGTCACCGCCTCCGTGCCGCTGAGCACCTCCGCGTAGCGGCGCTCGGCTTCCCTGTGCACCCAGCCGATCGACGTCCCGGGCAGGATGTCGTGGAACTGCTGCAGCAGTACGGTCTCCCAGAGCGCATCGAGCTCCTCGTACGGGTACTCCGCACCTCGCAGGGTCGCGGCCGTCGCCCACAACTCGGCCTCGCGCAGTGCGTGCTCGCTGCGTCGGTTGCCGCGTTTGGTGCGGGCCTGCGACGTGTACGTGCCCCGGTGGAACTCCAGGTACATCTCGCCGGACCACACGGGCGGGTTCGGATACTCCGCCTCAGCCGCCTCGAAGAACTGTGCGGGGCTGGACAGCGTGACCGTCGGCGACCCCTCCAGCGACGCGAGGCGTTCCGCCGCCGCGATCATCTCCCTGTTCGGACCTCCGCCGCCGTCTCCGTACCCGAACGGGACCAGCGACGTGTTCGCCAGGCCCTTCTCCGCGTACTGCCGCTCCGCCCTGGCGAGCTCGGCGCCGCTGAGCTGTGCGCTGTAGGTGTCGACGGGCGGGAAGTGCGTGAAGATGCGGGTGCCGTCCGTCCCCTCCCACAGGAACGTGTGGTGGGGCATCCGGTTCGTCTCGTTCCACGACATCTTCTGCGTCAGCATCCAGCGCGATCCGGCGGCGCGAGCGATCTGCGGCAGGGCGGCGGAGTAGCCGAAGGAGTCCGGCAGCCACACGTCCAGCGGCTCCACGCCGAACTCCGACATGAAGAAGCGCTTGCCGCGGACGAACTGCCGCGCCAGCGCCTCCCCGCCGGGCATGTTCGTGTCCGATTCGACCCACATGCCGCCGGCCGGGACGAACCGCCCTGACGCGACGGCATCGCGCACACGAGAGAACAGCTCGGGCTGGTACGTCTTCAGCCACGCGTACTGCTGGGCGGAGGAGGCGGTGAAGACGAAGTCCTTCTCCTGCTGGAGCGACAGCACGTTCGAGAAGGTGCGGGCGACCTTCCGCTGCGTCTCGCGCACCGGCCACAGCCACGCCGAGTCGATGTGGGCGTGACCGACGGCGTGGACACGATGCGCTGATGCGGATGCCGGACGCGAGAGGACGTCGACGAGCACAGCCCGCGCATCCGCGGCGCTGCCGGAGATGTCGTCGGGATCGGCGGTGTCGACCATGCGTTCGAGTGCGCGGAGGATCTCGGCGCGGCGCGACGACGACTCCGGGAGCTCTGCGGCCAGTTGCGACAGGACCGTCGCGTCCTGCAGCAGTTCCCACACCTCGTCGTCCCTGATCGCGATGTCCGCCTGGCGGAACACGTACAGAGGCTCGTCCCCCGCGGTGTGCAGAGACCCGAGCGGTGTGGGGCGGAAGAGACGGAAGCCGTCGGCGACATCCGGATTGGCCGCCGCCTCGAGGTACAGCTCGAACTCGTCTCCCGGCGCGCACTCCAGCGGCACATGGGCGTTCCGCGGCTCGACGGCCTTGATGATGGTGCCGTCGGAGCGGTACACCGTCCCCTCAGCCTGGAATCCCGGCTCTGCGGCATGGAAGCCGAGATCGATGAGAAGCTCGGCGCCCGGCGCCTGCGGCGCCGTCCCCCGCATCCGCACCCACGTCGTGCCCCACGGCCGCCCCCATCGCGCCCCGACACGGAACGGCTCGTAGGTCTGGGCGACGGCCTCCGCGAACGGCACCGGCTCCCCCGGCACATCCCAGCGCTCCAGCGAGAGCGGCGTGAGGCCGGTGTGCACGCGAGGGCGCAGCCGCTCCTCGACGAACCGTCGGATGCGGGCTTCGATCAGCGCGGTCGTGTCGTGCATGCGGCAGCGGACTCCAATGTCTGGGTCCGGATAGTCAATCGATTGGATTTATGCCTGTCAAGGTGCGGAGCGCCGTCACGAATCGAGGAGGAGCGCGGCCGCCCGAGGCGTGAGGACCTCGTCGAGGACGACGCAGCCCGCGCCGACGGCGCCGACGTCGTCGCCGACCACCGCTCCTGCGACGGGGAGCGCGCGCACCGCGCGCGTCGCACTGGATCGGCGCAGCAGGTCGGGAAGGAGGGCGAGGCACATCTCGGACAACCGCGACCAGAACGGTCCGCCGAGGACGACGCGGTCCACATCCAGCATGTTCGTCAGATCGGAGATGAGGACGCTGAGGTGGTGCACGGCGGTCTCGAGCACGGCGCGCGCACCGCTGTCACCCCCTGCGGCCTGCTCGCACAGTTCCGTGAAGCGTGCGTCGACGGATTCCGCGTCGCTGCCGACCCGGTCGTCGGAGAGCACGCCCGCCCGCTCGGCGCGCTCGACGATCGCCTGGGGTGTGCAGACCACTTCCACGCAGCCCCGTCGTCCGCACAGGCATTCCGGCCCGTCGGGGTCGACCATGATGTGCCCGATCTCCCCAGCGTTGCGCGACGCCCCGCGGACGACGGCTCCGTCGAGCACGAGCGCGGCTCCGATCCCGATCCCCAGGTACACGAACAGGAAGGATCCGTCCGGCGGGTGCTCTCCCGTCCACAGCTCCGCGACCGCCGCTGCCGTCGTGTCCTTCTCGAGTCGCACGTGCAGCCCTGCCGCGTCCTCGAGAGCATGACGCAGCGGTACACGGTGCCAGGAGTGCAGCTTGGGCGGATCGATGACCGTCCCGTGCGCGGCGTCGATCGGCCCAGGCGTGGCGACGCCGATGCCGGTGATCGCGTCGCGATCGACGTGCGACCTCCGGATCAACGCCTCGACCGAATCAGCCATCGCGGCGATGATCCAGCGCGCGTCATCGGAGTGCATCCGCAGTCGGGTGCGCTCGAGCACGGCGCCGGTGAGGTCCAGCAGCACCAGTGTCATCATCGCCGGATCCAGGTGGACACCGATCGACAGGCGACTTCCCGCGTTCAGCCGCAGGGTGGTGCGCGGCTTGCCCGGACCCTGGATCGTGCGCCCGGCCTCCTCGATGAGCCTCTCGTCCAGCAGGCGACGGGTGATGTTCGTGACCGTCTGAGCGGACAGCCCCGTGGCGCCCACCAGTTCGGTCCGGCTCAGCCCTCCGGGAGAGCGGCGAATCGCCTCGAGGATGACGGACTGGTTGAAGTCGCCCATCTTCGGCAGATTCGTCCCGCGACGCCGCAGATCCATCGCTCCATCATGACGCATTCATCCGAATCCGTGTCCCCCGAAATACCTACAGACAACGTGTTGCGCACACGTCAGACTGATACCAACGCTTCGCGTTTCGATCGGTCTCTCTGCCCCAGGGTAGGCAGACGGTGATCGATCTCCTGCGGTGGGTTTTCGGGTAACTTCACCGCACCGGCGAGGGGCGGGCGGCTTCGCCGCCCCTCGCCCTTCTCTCACTCTGCGCTCCTCGCGTTCCGCTCTTCAGCCGACGCGGTCGGAGCGCCGATCGCGCGGGATCTCCCGCCACAGGCCGACGGCGTCCTCGTCGGAGGAGTCCCCCGTACCGGAGCGGCCGACGACCGTGACTGCCGTGTGCTCGTCCCTCGCGGCGCGGATGATGACGCGTTCCGACTCCGTCCGGCTGAGCACCTCCGCCAACTCGTCGCGGATCTCGTCGCGCCTGTCCTCATCGAGCTCGTCCAGCCCGCCCTCGTCGAAGACCGTGACGGAGGCGCCGCGCAGTCGCGCGTCGTGGATGGCCTGACGCACGGCGTCGTTGAGAAGACTCGCCCCTCTGAGCTCGTCGCGCAGCCGCCCCTCGGCCAGCCGCGCCTCGAGGCGATCGTCGTCCGAGAGGTGACCGTGCGATGCGACGGTCCTCGTGAGCACCGGGCCGGCGACGCTGAGCGCGTACTTCACGCGCACGCGACGCTCGCGCTGACGGACCAGTTGAGTGGCATGCCACGCCGAGACGGCACGCTGGATGTCGGCGAGATGTGCGGTGTCGTGGACTGCACGGTCCCAGAACAGGACGAGCAGCTGAGCGACGACCGTCCACATCGCCGACCCGACCAGCCCGAGTTCGAGCGCCACGAACGGACCGAGATACAGCGCGGACTCCACAGCGAGCACGGCGAGCACGAGCCAGCCGGCCACCGGGCGCCGCCGCACGATGCACACCGCCGCGAGCATCCCGACTCCCCCGATGTACCAGGTGGCGAACGGTGCCGTGAGGTGCGCCGGCTGCAACGACGCGCTGACCATGACGGGCACGATGGCAGCCGTCACCACGGCGACCACACCCCACCACCCTGGCATCCGCACGCTCTCGTGCACACCGATGAGCACCGTGGCGATCACGACGCTGAGATACAGCACGATCGCTCCGACCATGAGCAGCGGCGCCGTCGGCTGGACGATCCACCACACCGCTCTCGCGGCGAAGTACACCGCGAATCCGACGGCGAGCGCCGTCGCCACACTCCGCACCGAACGGTTCACGCGCGCTCCCAACTGAGCAGGACCCGCGTTCCCGCCGCGCCGGAATCGATCGTGGCGCTGCCGGCGACCGCTGCCATCCGGGCGACGATGGACGCCCTGATCCCGAGGCGGTCCTCGCCGATCGTCTCGAGATCGAACCCGGGCCCTGCGTCGATGACCGTCACCGAGACACCCGCGTCGCCGTCGCCCTCCGCCACGACATGCAGCCCGCGGCCGGAGGCATGCGTGAGGGCATTGCCGATCGCCTGCCGTGCGGCGAGCACCACAGCGCGGGCGACGCGCCCGGGGATGAGCCCAGCCGTGCCGCGCTCCTCGACGATCGCGTCCGCACCGAGCTCGGACAGGGCACGGCGCAGTTCGGCGACGATCTGCGCCGTGCCGACGGGATCGTCGCTGCCCTCCTGCGCGACGACGGCCTCCGTGTTGGCCAGGCGGGTCAGAGCCTCCCTGGCCATCGCGACCGCGAGATCCCGCGCACGGTCCGAGTCCGCACGTTCCGCTGCGATGAGCGCGGCGAGCACGCTGTCGTGCATGAGCGCGGCCATCGCCACGCGCTCCTCCTCGACCGCCGCACCGGCGGCCGCCGCCGTGTACGACGCCACGGCCTGTCCTCTTGCCTCGTCCACCCCGGCCGCGACCGAGCGGAACATCCACCCCAGCGAGATGATGACGATCCCGAGGATCAGGGTGAAGGACACGTCGAAGGCTGTGCTCGTCCAATAGGCGCTGGAGAAATCGCCCTCGACGAGTCGGATGTAGCCGTAGATGAGCGGCAGCGCGAACGCGAGGATGACCTGCATCCACACGGCGAACGCCAGCATGGCCGCGACGACGCCGACATTGACGAGGAAGAAGATCCACGGTTGGTTCGCGCGGTACGGCGAGGCGTCGTTCACAAGGGGCCAGGCGGCGAGCGCCACGACGTATCCGATCGCGAACACGCCGGCCGTCTGACGGACCCCACGGCCGATCACGCACGCGAGGAGCATCGCGGCCAACGGGACGTAGACGATCAGCAGCAGGACGACCTGCACGGTCGACGCGCCGTGAGCGAGCCCGCCGATCGCCGCGACGAGGGCCTGTGCGCCGAGGATGGCCGAACCGATCGCGATCACCGTGGCGAGGATGCGCTCCATGCGCTTCCCCGTGAAGCGCTCGAACTGGTTCTCCATCGCACTGGGGGACGGGATCTTCCCCCAGGCGGCACGTAGGTCGCTGTCAACCGGCACTCGTGGCCCCGTCCGAGGCGACGATGCCGTCCTCCATGGCACGCCGCAGCAGGTCGACCTTCGTCGGGGCCGGTCGACCGACCTCGACGTACTTCACGCGCACCCTGGTGATGTTCTCCTTCGCCGTGGAGTACGCGACTCCGAGACGGTCGGCCACGGCCTTCAGTGGGAGCCCGGTGGCGTACAGCCGGAGAACGTCGCGCTCGCGCACGGAGAGCTGCGCATCGGCGAACGCACGGTCGCCCTCGACGGCGCTCGCCCACTCGACGTTGTTCAGAGCCTCACCGCGGGAGACGGTGCGGATCGCGCCGAGCACGTCATCCAGGGACGACGACTTGCTCACCACTCCGGCCGCCCCCGCGGCCAGTGCCTCACGGACGGCGGCGGGTCGGTCGGCCACGCTGTGGATCACCACGCTCGCGCCGTCACCGACGAGAGCGCCGACGTTCTCGGTGACCGTGGTGCCGTCGCCGAGCGTGAGGTCGAGCACGACCACGTCCGCGGGGGTCGATCCCGTCGACGCCCGCCACTCGAGATACTCACCGACCGTACTGCCGGAGAAGACGACGGTGCAGGCGTTCGCGCGTTCGCACGCGAGCTCCAATCCGAGGCGGACGGACTCGTGATCATCGATGAGGGCGACCCTGCTCATGCCGTCAGCCTATCGAGCACGTCAGCGGATGAGGGTCGCGACGACCTCGAAGTGGTGCGAGTGCGGGAACAGGTCGAAGGCACACATCGCCTCCACCTTCCATCCCAGACCGCGGAACGTACCGAGGTCGCGCGCGAGGGCGACCGGGTCACAGGCCACGTAGACGACGGCATCCGGAGCGAGCGCATGCACGCCATCGACGACCGCGCGCCCCGCGCCGGAGCGCGGCGGATCGAGGACGACGGTCCCGGCCCGCGCATCGTCCCCGAGCCCCGCGAGGTAACGATCGACCCGCGCGGTGACCGCCGTGACATCGACGTCGGCGAGGTTCTCGCGCGCGTGCGCGGTCGCCCGTGCACTGGACTCCACCGTCACGATGTCGGAGGCACCGGCCGATGCGAGCGACGAGGCCAGGAGGCCCACGCCGCCGTAGAGGTCCAGGTGCGTGGCGGACGCATCCACGCGGCCGTCCAGCGCCGATCGCACGGCGGCGTCCAGCGTGGCCGCCGCCGCAGGGTGCACCTGCCAGAATCCGTCGGCGTCGACACGGAACGTCCGGCCTCCGACGCGTTCGGTGAGGACCCGAGGCGCGGGACGGCGCTTGGCGCGTTTCGGACGACGCAGCACGTGCACGTCACCGTCAGCCGACTCCACGAGGTCGATCCGGCCGGCGTCGCCCTTCTTCAGCGCGAGGGCCTCGGCCTCGACGCGGGGACGGGCGAGCGCGTGGGACGCGACGGGGATGACACGGTGACTGCGGGCGGCATAGGGTCCGATGACACCGTCGTCGTCGACGTGCAGGGAGATGCGGGTGCGCCATCCCGTCCCGTCCGTGTCGTCGACGGCTTCGACGGTCGGCGCGTCCAGACCAGCCCCGGCGAACTTGTCGAGGGCCTCGCGGAGCACCTGCTGCTTCAGGCTGCGCTGATGCGCGAGATCGATGTGTCCGAGGTCTGCTCCCCCGGCTCTCTCCTCGGGGTCGCGGGAGACGTCGGCCTCTGCCCAGACGTGGGGGCGCCGGTGCGGTGAGGCCTCCACGACCTCGACCGTCTCTGCGCGCCAGAAGGACGCCTTGGTGTCATCCGTGATGCGCGCACGGACGCGCTCGCCGGGGATCGCGTCGGAGACGAAGACGACGCGCCCTTCGTGGCGGGCGATGAAGGTGCCGCCGTGCGCGATGCCGGTGACGTCGAGATCGAGCAGGTCGGATGCTGAACGGGCCATCCTTCCAGGATACGGTCCGCACGACGATACGGTGGAGGGATGCAGGTCTGCCTCGCCTCCACGTCTCCGGCCCGACTCATGCTGATGCGACAGGTGGGCATCGAACCGCTCACGCGCGCACCGGGAACCGATGAGGACGCGATCGCCGCGCGCGCGGCTGCGGAGCGCGGCGCCGAGCTTTCTCCCGAGGAGATGGTCCTGCTGCTGGCCAGGGCCAAGGCCGCTGACATCGCCGCACGTCTCGCCGCCGAGACCCCGGACTTCGACGGCCTGGTCATCGGCGGCGACTCGATGTTCGCTCTGGGCGGCCGGGTGTACGGCAAGCCGTACACCCCCGAGGAGGCCACACGGCGATGGCGGGAGATGCGCGGCGAGACCGGCGTCCTCCACTCCGGCCACTCGGTGCTGCGCGTGCAACCCGGTCAGGCACCGCGCGAGGCGACTGCCGTCGCCGAGGCAGGGGTGACGTTCGCCGACGACATCACCGACGACGAGATCGCCGCATACGTCGCGACCGGCGAGCCGCTGCACGTCGCGGGTGCCTTCACGGTCGACAGCCTCGGCGGTGCGTTCATCACCCGCGTCGACGGTGACCCCTCGACCGTCGTCGGCATGTCGCTGTCCACGATCCGCCGGCTCGTGCGTGAGCTGGGCGTGACCTGGACCGACCTCTGGTCGTAGACATCCCGTCACGTTTTCGCGACTTTCTTGTGGAGAGTGCTCAAAGATCTCGACCTTGATCTCGCTAGGCTGGCAGGCATGCCCATCGAGAAGGTACTCATCGCCAACCGCGGTGAGATCGCCGTACGCATCATCCGAGCCGCCCGCGATTCCGGGATCTCCTCGGTCGCCGTCTACGCAGACCAGGACCGCGATGCGCTGCACGCGCGCCTCGCGGACGAGGCGTACGCACTGGACGGCGAGACCAGCGCGGCGACGTACCTCCAGATCGACAAGATCCTCTCCGTCGCCCGGCGCTCCGGTGCCGACGCCGTCCACCCCGGATACGGATTCCTCGCCGAGAACGCCGACTTCGCCCGCGCCGTCATCGGCGCAGGTCTGATCTGGATCGGCCCGTCGCCCGAGGCGATCGAGTCGCTCGGCGACAAGGTCACCGCTCGCCACGTCGCCGAGAAGGTCGGCGCCCCGCTCGCCCCCGGCACCCCCGGCCCCGTGGAGACCGCCGAGGAGGTCATCGCCTTCGCCGAGGAGCACGGCCTGCCCATCGCCATCAAGGCGGCGTACGGCGGCGGCGGTCGC
Organism: Microbacterium ginsengiterrae; assembly: GCF_014205075.1. Lineage (NCBI taxonomy): Bacteria > Bacillati > Actinomycetota > Actinomycetes > Micrococcales > Microbacteriaceae > Microbacterium > Microbacterium ginsengiterrae. The sequence goes on from NZ_JACHMU010000001.1 coordinate 283,639, forward strand.
GGCCTCAAGGTCGCCCGTGCGCTCGACGAGGTCGCCGAGCAGTTCGAATCCGCCACGCGAGAGGCTGTGGCCGCGTTCGGCCGTGGCGAGTGCTTCGTGGAGAAGTACCTCGACAAGCCGCGCCACGTCGAGACCCAGTGCCTCGCGGATGCCGAGGGCAACGTCGTCGTCATCTCCACACGCGACTGCTCACTGCAGCGCCGTCACCAGAAGCTCGTGGAGGAGGCCCCCGCGCCCTTCCTCACCGACGAGCAGAACCGTCAGCTGTACGCGGCATCCAAGGCGATCCTCAAAGAGGTCGGTTACGTGGGCGCCGGCACGTGCGAGTTCCTCATCGGCGCCGACGGCACCGTCTCGTTCCTCGAGGTGAACACCCGCCTCCAGGTGGAGCACCCCGTCTCGGAGGAGGTCACCGGGATCGACCTCGTCCGCGAGCAGTTCCGCATCGCCGCCGGCGGGACGATCGACTACGACGACCCCGCTCCATCAGGGCACTCGATCGAGTTCCGCATCAACGGCGAAGACCCCGGTCGAGGGTTCCTCCCACAGCCCGGACCGATCCACGTCTTCAAGACGTTCGGCGGCCCCGGCATCCGACTCGACTCCGGAGTCACCGCCGGCGACTCCGTCTCCGGCGCGTTCGACTCGCTACTGGCCAAGATCATCGTCACCGGCAAGGACCGCGCCGAGGCTCTCGAGCGCTCCCGCCGTGCGTTGGACGAGTTCGAGGTCGCCGGGCTCCCCACCGTCCTCCCGTTCCACCGCAAGGTGGTGCGCGACGCGGCCTTCACCGCCGAGAGCGGCGAGTTCGGCGTGTACACCCGGTGGATCGAGACCGAATTCGACAACGACATCCCCGCATGGGACGGGGAGCTCGACTCCCCCGCACCGGCGGAGAGCCGTCACACGGTGGTCGTCGAGGTCGCCGGCAAGCGCCTCGAGGTCAGCCTTCCCGACCGCGTGACCGTCGCGGCGGGCACCGCCGGGCGTCCGGCCGCCGTACCGCCGTCCCGCCGGAGCCACGCGACGACGGCCTCGGCCGGTGCCTCCGGCGATGCGGTGAAGTCGCCCATGCAGGCATCCGTGGTCAAGGTCGCCGTCGAGGAGGGCCAGGAGGTCGTCAAGGGCGATCTGGTCGTCGTGCTCGAAGCGATGAAGATGGAGCAGCCGCTGCAGGCGCACAAGGACGGCGTGATCGGCAATATCAACGCCGCCCCCGGTGCCACCGTCTCCGCCGGACATCAGCTCCTCACCATCTCCTGAACCGCGCTCACCCGTCGCCGATCCGCGACGGGTGACACATGGCCGGACGACCTCCCCCGCTGCCGCTACGCTGACGCTGACAGCACGGTGCTGCGGGCGAGGCGGTGGTCATGGACGAGGTGGACGAGCTCCGGCTCCGTATCGAGGGACTCGAGCGCGAGAACGAACGGCTGCGAGCGCCAGGCACCGCCGGCGGCAGGGTGCGGACGGCCGTCGCCGTCGTCCTCATCACGGTCGGGTTGCTCCTCGCGCCGGTGGCAGCGCTCGGCTCCTGGGCGCGCGTTCAACTGGTGGACACCGACCGGTTCGTCGCGACGTTCGGGCCGCTGGCGGAGGACCCGGAGATCCAGGCGTTCGTCGCCGCGGAGGTGACCGGCGCCATCACCGCGCAGCTCGACGTGCCGCAGCTGGTGGGCGAGGTGTTCGACGGGGTGCGCGGTCTCGACCTGCCCCCGAACGCCGCCGCCGCGCTCGGCCTCCTTGAGGGCCCCGCAGCGCTGGGCGTGCAGACGCTCATCGGCGACGTCGTCGACCGGATCATCGCGTCGCCGACCTTCGCCGACGTCTGGGACGGTGCGCTGCGCATGACTCACGCGCAGGCGATCGCCGTCATCCAGGGCGACCCGGCCGGCGCCCTCCGACTCGCCGCTGACGGCACCCTTTCGCTGCAGTTGGACACGATCGTCGTCAGGGTCAAGGAGGAGCTCTCGGCGCGCGGCATCGGGATCGCCGAGCTCATCCCGCACATCGATCGCGAGATCCCGATCGTGCAGGCCGAGGCGCTCGTCCTCACCCGCACGGTCTACGTCACGGCCGTCACCGTCGGCGCCTGGCTGCCCTGGCTCGCCCTTCTGCTCCTCGTCGCAGGGATCGCCGTCGCCCGGCGACCCGTTCACGCGGCGGCCTGGACAGCGGCGCTGTTCGCCGCGGTGTTCGCGCTGCTCGCGGCGGCCATCGGGATCGGCAGGACGTTCTTCACCGGAGCGATGAGCTCGTCGGTGATGCCGGCCGCCGCGGCCGATGCGCTGTTCGCGCAGCTCACATCCGCTCTCCAGTCCACAGCTGTCGCGCTGACGATCCTCGGCGCGATGATCGCCGTCGGATCGTGGCTGGCCGGGACCACCCGCCCCGCACGTACCGTACGGACGACGGCGCGCCGTGGGGCGGACGCGGTCCGTGCCGCCGGCGAGCGCCGAGGGTTCACCACAGGGCGATTCGGCGAGATCGTCGATCGGTGGCGTCCGGCGATCTTCGTCGTGATCGCCGTCGTCGCCGCTCTGCTCGTCTTCGCGACCCGCCCGCTCCACCCCGGAGCCGTCATCGGCATCGTGATCGGCGCGGCGGTGGCGTTCGTGCTCGTCGAGCTCGTCCGCCGCCCCGCGCCTGCCGACGCGCTCGGTTAGGAGATGTTGACGAGGTGCATCGCACGACTCGCGTCGGTGATGCTGCTGGAGAGCGACGGGTAGGCGGCGAACACGCGGGACACCTGGTCGACGGTCAGACGGCGCTCCACGGCGACGGCGATCGGGTAGATCAACTCCGACGCCTTGGGGGCGACGATCACACCGCCGATGACGGTCCCAGAACCCTTGCGGGCGATGATCTTCACGAACCCGTCCTTGATGCCCATCATCTTCGCGCGAGGGTTCGCAGCCAGCGGCAGCTTGTAGACAAGCCCGTCCGCGACCCCGTCCTCCACGTGCTTCTCGCCCCAACCGACGGTCGCGATCTCGGGTGCGGTGAAGATGTTCGAGGTGATCTTGATCTTCTCGAGCGGGATGACGATGTCGCCCAGGGCGTGGAACACGGCCGTGCGTCCCTGCATCGCGGCGACGGACGCGAGCGGGAAGTAGTTCGTGCAGTCGCCGACGGCGTAGATGTTGGGCACCGAAGTGCGCGCGACCTTGTTCACCCGCACGTGACCTGACTCGGTCAGTTCGACGCCGGCGTCCTCGAGGCCGATGCCCGCCGTGTTCGGCACGGAGCCGACAGCCATCAGACAGTGGCTGCCCTCCACCACCCGGCCGTCGGACAGCGTCACGCGCACGCCGTCCTCAGTCCGCTCGACGCTGTCGGCACGGGACTTGGACAGCACGGTCATCCCGCCGCGCTTGAAGACCTTCTCCAGCACACGGGCGGCGTCCTGATCCTCACCGGGGAGGACCTGATCACGGCTGGAGATCAGCGTGACCTTCGCACCGAGGTTCATGTAGGCCGAGGCGAACTCCGCGCCGGTCACGCCGGATCCCACCACGATGAGGTGCTCGGGAAGCGCCTTCATGTCGTAGAGCTGCGTCCAGGTGAGGATGCGCTCCCCGTCGGGCTTGGCGCTGTCGAGCTCACGAGGGGACGCGCCGACCGAGACGACGATCGTGTCCGCCTCGACGCGGTCGAAGTCCGTACCTCCGGGGCCGGTCGAGACGATGATGGCGTTCGGACCCTCGAGGCGGCCATGCCCGGAGAGCACGCGCACGCCGGATTCGAGCAGGGTGGAGCGCATGTCCTCGGACTGCTGTCCTGCCAGCGCGAGCAGTCGCTTGTTGACAGCGGCGAGGTTGATCGCGATCTCCGGCTTGAGCGGCTTGCCGTTGGAGCCTTTGGCGTAGAACTGCACTCCGAGGTCGCTGGCCTCGGAGATCGCCACGGCGGCGTCCGCCGTCGCGATGAGACTCTTCGATGGCACGACATCGGTGAGCACGGCGGAACCGCCCACACCGACGCGCTCGACGAGTGTCACCTCGGCTCCGAGCTGAGCGGCGGCGAGCGCCGCCTCGTATCCGCCGGGGCCGCCGCCGAGGACGGCGACGCGCTGAGTGCTCTCAAAAGGAGTCGAAGACATGATCTCCATTCTTCCGCAATCTTCGCCGCGGCGCGGTCGCGCTCCTTAGAGTGGATCCATGACCGAGATTCACGACAATCCCCTCGATGCTCCGAACGCGGACCCGTTCGAGATCGCAGCCGCAGCCGCCGCCGACATCGCGCGACTGACCGGCGTGGAGAAGCACGACATCGCACTGACCCTGGGAAGCGGATGGGGCCGAGCGGCGGAGCTCATCGGCGAGACCGTCGCCACCGTCCCGGCCACAGAGGTGACCGGGTTCTCCCGGCCCGCGCTGGAGGGCCACGTCGGCACACTGCGCAGCATCCGGACCCCCGGCGGGAAGCATGTCCTCGTCATCGGCGCACGCACGCACTACTACGAGGGTCACGGCGTCCGCCGCGTCGTCCACAGCGTCCGCACCGCCGCGGCCGCAGGCACCCGGATCATGGTGCTCACCAACGGAGCCGGCGGCGTCCGCGAGACCTGGCACGCCGGTCAGCCCGTCCTCATCAGCGATCACATCAACCTCACCGCGGACTCCCCTCTCGAGGGCGCGACCTTCGTCGACCTCACCGACCTGTACTCCCGCCGCCTGCGCGACATCGCGCGCTCCGTGGACCCGACCCTCGACGAGGGCGTCTACACGCAGTTCCGCGGCCCCCACTACGAGACCCCGGCTGAGGTCCAGATGGCCAAGCGCATCGGCGGGGACATCGTCGGGATGTCCACGGCACTCGAGGCGATCGCCGCGCGCGAGGCCGGCATGGAGATCCTCGGGTTCTCCCTCATCACGAACCTCGCCGCCGGCATCCAGTCCACGCCGCTCAGTCACGGCGAGGTCATCGAGGCGGGCAAGGAGGCGGAGCCGGTGATCTCGGCGCTGCTGGCCCGCGTGGTGGAGCAGCTGTGAACGGCGCGGAGGTCGACTCCCTCCTCGCCACCGCCCGCGCCTGGTTGCGCCAGGACCCGGATGCCGAGACCCGCGACGAGCTGGCAGGCATCATCACGCGCGCCGCATCCGGTGATGAGGAGGCGACGGCCGACCTCTCCGACCGCTTCCGCACCCGCCTCGCGTTCGGGACGGCCGGCCTGCGCGGGGCGCTCGGAGCCGGCAGCAACCGCATGAACCGCGTGCTCGTCTCCCAGGCGGCGGCCGGGTTCGCCGCGTTCCTGCACGCCAGAAGCGGCGGCAGCACCCCCACCGTCGTTATCGGCTACGACGGCCGGCGCAACTCGCGTCGGTTCGCCCTGGATTCCGCCGAGCTGTTCGCCGGTGCCGGCCTGCGCGCCATCCTGCTCCCCCGCCTGCTGCCGACGCCGGTGCTCGCGTTCGCCGTGCGCCACTTCGGCGCCGACGCCGGCGTGATGGTCACCGCGAGCCACAACCCGCCGGACGACAACGGCTACAAGGTGTACCTCGGCGGCGCGGATGAGGGCTCCCAGATCGTCTCGCCCGCCGACGCCGAGATCGCCGAGCGCATCCGCCGCGTGGCCGAGGCGGGCGACCTCGCCGCCCTCCCCCGCTCGTCGGCGTACGAGACGGCGGGCGAGGAGGTCGTGGACGCGTACGCCGCCGCGACGGCGGCCGTCGCGCCCGCACCGGAGTCCGCGCGCTCGCTCACGTGGGTCTACACCGCGATGCACGGCGTCGGGTGGGAGACGATGGCCCGCATCCTCGACGCCGCCGGCTACCCGCGGCCGAAGACGGTCGGCGAGCAGTTGAATCCCGATCCGCGGTTCCCGACCGTCGCCTTCCCGAACCCTGAGGAACCGGGGGCGATGGATCTCGCGTTCGCCGCAGGGCGGCGCACGCGAGCGGATCTCATCCTCGCCAACGACCCGGACGCCGACCGCCTCGCCGTCGCCATCCCCGACGAGTCCGTCGACGGCGGATGGCGCAGGCTCAGCGGCAACGAGATCGGTCTGCTGCTCGGGGCTCGAGCGGCCCGTGCCGCGGCCGGCACTCCCGGCGCGACGCTGGCCTGTTCGCTGGTTTCCTCGCCCGGTCTCGGCGTGATCGCCGCACATCACGGCCTCGGCTTCCACGAGACGCTCACCGGCTTCAAATGGATCTCGCGCTCCCCGGGGATCGTCTACGGGTACGAGGAGGCGCTGGGCTATCTCGTCAACCCGGAGACCGTGCGCGACAAGGACGGCATCTCCGCCGCGATCGCCGTGCTCGGACTCGCCGCGGAGGCACGCGAGCAGGGGCGGACGCTCGCGGACATGCTCGCCGAACTCGGCGAGGTGTACGGACACTTCGCCAGCGGCCAGGTCTCGATCAGGGTGGACGACCTCTCGATCATCGGCCGCGTCATGCTCTCGCTGCGGACTCTGCCGCCCACACACATCGGGGCGACAGCGGTCGCCTCGGCCGAGGACCTGCTCGACGCCGCCCCTGGGCAGCCCTCTGGCGACGTCCTCCGGTACCGGCTCGCCGACGGCTCCCGGGTGATCGTGCGGCCCAGCGGCACGGAGCCCAAGCTCAAGGTGTACCTCGACGCGCAGGCGCCGAGCGCGACCGAGGCCGACGGCATCATCGCCGCACTCGAAGCCGGCGTCCGCGCGCTCCTCGACGAGCGCGCCTGAGCAGCGGGCGGAAGGACACCGGGTGCCGAGCAGACACGTGGTCGTCAGGGTTCCAGACGGGCTGCATGCGCGGCCCGTCGCCGAGCTGGTGCGCCTCGCGCAGGCGCACCAGCTGCCCGTCACACTGACGACGGATGCCGGTGCGACCGTGGATCTCGGCAGCGTGCTGGCCGTCATGGATCTCGGTCTCGCATCCGGTGACGAGGTCCGGCTCGACACACCGGCGTCCCCGGCGGCGGAACGGCTCCTCGACCGCCTGTCCGCCGTCCTGGATCCGGCGTGATCAGCCGTCGATGACAGCGACGAGCTCGTCGAGGAATGCTTCGAACGTGGTCCCACGGCGCACGATGCGCTGAACGCTCTCGCGTTCGCTGAACACCTCGACGAGCTGCTCGAACACCGTCTGGAATGCCGTGCGGTCGCTCTCGCTGAACGCGGCGAGGGCGACCACCTGCACCCTCCCGTCGCCCCAGGCCACCGATCCGTCGGCGACCCCGATCGCGATGGCCGTCCGCTGCGCGGTCATCTGCAGTGCGTGCGGCACGGCGAGCGCATCCGTGAACGCGGTCGAGGACATGCGCTCTCGGAGGATCGTGTTCTCGACGTAGTCGTCGCCGATGAGTCCTGACCCGGTGAGCATCCCCCCGAGCCGGCGGATCACCGCTTCCTCGCCCTCGTCGGGCAGCGGGTGGAGGAACGCCTCCGGCGCGAAGTAGCGCGACAGCTCCTCGCGCAGTCGATTGAGGCGACGGGCGCGACGCACCCGCGCAGCGGTCTGCGTCACCCGTTCCACGTCGGCGTCGGTGAGGAACGGCTGGATGCGCACGTACCGTTCCCCGCTCTCCCCGGGGTCGATCGTGGTGAGCACGAGGTCGGTGTCGATCGCCTGCCAGTCCGGATCGACCGTGGTCACGACCCCCGTCACCTCGACCGAGGTGCCCAACGATCGGTCGACGCTGGACCGCAGCAGCTCGTGCAATTCGTAGTAACCGGGGCACACGATCGTGGCGGTGAGGATGGACTCGGCCTTCCGGCTGCGCTCCAGCCGACCGCCGATGTGCATGGCGATGTACGCGATCTCGTCGTCGTGGATCGGCGCCCCCAGCCGGTCATGCAGCCCGCTGACGATCGAGACGGCCACCTCGAAGATCATCGGGTACGACGACTTCAGCGAGCGGGTGAGGGGGTTGCGGGTCCAGGCCTGCTCCTCGGCACGCCGGAGCAGGTTCTGCACGTGCAGCGCGAGCCGCAGGATGAACTTCTCGTCCACCAGGTCGACCTGGTAGTCGGCGGCCGCCTGGACGATCTCGGCCCTCACCGCCGCCTCGATGGCCGGGTCGATGCCGCTGCGCACGGCATCGGCCGCGGCATCCTGCCCCGGGGCGATGGCGCGCGTGAGCACGAGCGTGGCGAGGTGCGCACTGTCGCCCTCCCCCAGGGAGACGGCGAAGTGCTCTGCGGCGAGGTCGCGGATCACCGCTCCGAGCTTGGGGATCTCCGTCCACGTGCCGCGCAGCGGCGTCTCGAGGGCGCGCCCCGCGGCGACGCGGTCGGCGGCGATGGCGATGTGCAGCAGGACGTCCGAGATCGCCAGCTCGTTGACGTAGTACCCGAGCGCGCCGAGCTCCCGCACGAGCGCGGTCTTGAACGGACCGACCGCGTGCGCGGCCACCGTCGTGCCGGACAGCGCCCGCCGGATGCTGTCTGGTTGGAACGAACCGGCATCCATCTCGTCGTGCGCGAGTCTGCTCAACAGGCGGCGCTGCGCGACCTCGGCGCCGTGCAGGCGGACCCGCTCCCTGTCGCGCTCCAGGCGGAGGTCCATGCCGTCGAGCAGGCCACGCACGCGAGAGAGATCCGCCTCAAGGGTGGCCTCGCTCACGTGCATGCGCTCCGCGGTGTCGTAGACGTCGATGCCCTCCGGTGCGTCCAGCAGCGTGCGCACCAGCGTGTGCAGGCGGTCGCGTGGAGCGGTCTCCCCACTCACCCGTGTGCGCAACGCATCATGCGCCCCCGGGCCTGCGCGGTACCCCGCAGGGCCCGACGCCACGGCGTCCGCATCGGGCGTACGGGCGTTGAGAGCGGCGACGTAGGACCGGATGCTTCTCGGTGTGACTCCGAGAAGGTCGGCCAGACTCGCGGCGGTCGCCCAGTCGTCCTGCCGGAGCAGAGTCTGCAGGAGGCGATCCTGGCGCTGGCGCGACATGTCTCCCATGATGCCAGCCCCGGTGCCCCTCAGGGCGGAAGCGCGTGTTCCGCAGGGGCGGAAAGGAACCTGGTGGCACCCCGTTCAGGCCTTTCCCAGAATGGACGACAGGAAGAGGTGGCATCGATGAGGATCCTGGTGGTGTGCGGCGCCGGCGCGTCGAGCACGTTCGTCGCGCAGCGGCTCCGGCAGGCCGCGACCGCCGCCGGCCGCGACTGGCAGACGGCCGCTGGTACCGAGAGCACCGTCTCCTCCGCGTTCGCCGATCTCATCCTCATCGGCCCGCATCTGGCCGACCGCGTGTCCGTCATCCGAAACGCGACGGACACGCCGGTCGCACTCCTCCCGAGCGACGTCTTCGGCGACCGCGACGGCACGAGGACACTCGCCCTCGTCGACGCGGCGCTGTCCGCCGCGCCGCCCGACGCCGCGACGTCGACCCACCTCCCGTCCACTGCGAAAGGAACACCATGACCGAGATCTCCCGCACCGTACGCATCGGCTCATCGCATGGCCTGCACGCCCGCCCCGCCAAGCTCTTCGCGCAGGCGGCGAAGGATGCCGGCATCCCGGTCACGATCGCCAAGGACTCCGGCAAGCCGGTCAACGCCGCCAGCATCCTCGGCGTCATCGCCCTCGCCGTCGAGCACGGCGACTATGTGACCCTGACGGCTGACGGCGACGGCGCCGACGCGGTGCTCGACCGGCTCACCGAGCTGCTGACCACCGACCACGATCAGGAACCGGCCTGATGACCGGCGAGATCCGCGGCGTCGGCATCGGCCAGGGCGTCGCCCAGGGCCCGGTCGTACGCATGGCCGAGGCGCTCCCTGCGCCGAAGAACACCCCGAGCGACATCGGAGCCGAGGCGGAGCGCACGCGCGCCCGCGACGCCGTGGCCGCTGTGGCCACTGAGCTGCAGCAGCGCGCGGAGAGCGCAGGAGGGTCGGCGCAGGAGGTCCTCGAGGCGCAGGCGATGATCGCCGAGGACCCGACACTGCAGGACGAGGTCGACGCCCGCATCGACGACGGTGCGACGGCGGAATGGGCCGTGCACGACGCGTTCGCCGGATTCCGCGCCACGCTCGAGGCCGTCGGCGGCTACCTCGGCGAGCGCGCGGCCGACCTCGACGACATCGCCCAACGTGTCCTCGCCCGCCTGAGCGGCGTCGACGCCCCTGGCGTCCCCGAACCGGGGCATCCCTTCGTCCTCGTCGCACGCGACCTCGCTCCGGCCGACACGGCGCTGCTGAACCTCGACCAGGTGCTCGCTCTGGTCACCACCGACGGCGGCCCCACCTCGCACACGGCGATCCTCGCTCGCGAGAAGGGCATCGTCGCGATCGTCGGCGCCACGGCGGCGACCGACCTCGAGAACGGACAGCTCGTGATCGTGGATGCGGCCGCCGGCACCGTCACCGCCGACCCGACAGCGCAGCAGCAGGAGCGCGCGAGCGCTCGCGCCGCCGCGCGGGAGGCAGCCGTCGACGCACCGCCCACCCCCGGCGCACTCGCCGACGGCACGGCCATCGCTCTCCTCGCCAATCTCGGCAAGCCCGCCGACGCGGCGGATGCCGTCGCTCGAGGCGCCGAGGGTGTCGGCCTGTTCCGTACCGAATTCCTGTTCCTGTCGGCGTCGCAGGCGCCGACGGTGGCCGAGCAGACGGAGACCTACCGCGAACTGCTGAGCGCCTTCGGCGGCAAGAAGGTCGTCGTTCGGATGCTGGATGCCGGTGCCGACAAGCCGTTGGCGTTCCTCAACGATGCGCATGAGGACAATCCGGCCCTCGGGCTGCGCGGTCTCCGCGCGCTCCGCGCCAGCGAGGACATCCTGCGCGAGCAACTCACCGCGCTGGCCGCAGCGGATGCCACCACCGACGCGGACCTGTGGGTCATGGCACCCATGGTCACCACCGTCGAGGAGACGGCGTACTTCACCGGCCTCGCCAAGGAGTACGGCCTGAAGACCGCCGGGGTGATGGTCGAGGTCCCCGCGAGCGCGCTGCTCGCGGACCGCGTGCTCGCCCATGCCGACTTCGCCTCGATCGGCACGAACGATCTGACCCAGTACACGATGGCGGCCGACCGCCTGCTCGGATCCGTCGCCGGATTCCAGGACCCGTGGCACCCGGCGGTCCTGCGCCTGGTCGGCGAGGTCGGGGCAGCGGGAGCGCGTGCAGGCAAGCCGGTCGGGATCTGCGGCGAGGCCGCCGCCGACCCGCTCCTGGCCCTCGTGCTCGTCGGCCTCGGCGCCACGAGCCTGTCGATGGCCCCTGCGGCCCTCGCCGACGTCCGACTTGCGCTCTCCGAGCGCACCCTCGACGAGGCACGCCGCCTCGCCGAGATCGCACTGGCGGCAGATGACGCCGCCGGTGCACACCACGCCGTGGCAGAAGCCGCCGCGGCTCTACCCGCACAGCAGAAAGAGACGACATCATGACGACGACGTCAACTGCGGCCCCGAGGAAGACCGGCCTCCGGGTCGGAGTGCAGAGGTTCGGCACCTTCCTCTCCGGCATGATCATGCCGAACATCGCCGCCTTCATCGCATGGGGATTCATCACCATGCTGTTCATCCCCGCCGGGTTCTTCGGCGCCGACAGCCCGTTCGGATGGCACTGGGCGCCGGTCGCCGAGATCATCGGCGGTGGCGGCGACGCCGCGACCATCCAGTGGGAGGGGGCCATGACGGCCCTCGCCGAGGGCGACGGCGGCAACTTCTTCGCCTACGTCGGTCTCGTCAGCCCGATGATCACGTACCTGCTGCCGCTGCTCATCGCCAACATGGGCGGACGCCTCGTGTACGGCGAGCGCGGCGGTGTCGTCGCCACGATCGCCACCATGGGTGTCATCGTCGGCACGAACATCCCGATGTTCCTCGGCGCGATGATCATGGGCCCGCTGGCCGCGTGGATCACCAAGCAGATGGACAAGCTCTGGGACGGCAAGATCAAGGCCGGCTTCGAGATGCTCGTGAACAACTTCTCCGCCGGCATCCTCGGCATGATCCTCGCCGTCGCCGGATTCTTCGCGTTCGGGCCGCTCATGCTCGGCATCAGCGCCGCCCTCGGCGGTGCCGTCGGCTGGCTGGTCGATCTGCAGCTGCTCCCGCTCGTGTCGATCATCGTCGAGCCTGCGAAGGTGCTCTTCCTGAACAACGCCATCAACCACGGCGTGTTCACGCCGCTGGGCATCGAGCAGGCCGCGGAGACGGGCAAGTCGATCCTGTTCCTCATCGAGGCCAACCCCGGCCCCGGTCTCGGTCTGCTCCTGGCCTTCACGTTCTTCGGTGTCGGAGCCGCGAAGGCCTCGGCGCCCGGCGCCGCGGTCATCCAGTTCTTCGGCGGCATCCACGAGATCTACTTCCCCTACGCGCTGAGCAAGCCCGCCACGATCCTCGCCCTCATCGCCGGTGGCGCCTCCGGTGTCGCGACGAACATGCTGCTCGGCGGCGGTCTCGGCTTCCCCGCGGCCCCCGGCAGCATCATCGCCGTGACCGCTGCCGCGATCGGCAGCGGTGTCGGCAACCTGCTGGTCGTCTACCTCTCGGTGGTCATCGCCGCCGTGGTGACGTTCCTCATCACCGCGGTGATCCTGCGGGCGTCGCGCAAGCGCGACCTCGAGGCCGAGGGCGACTCCTTCGGCGCCGCGATCGCACAGACCGAGGCGAACAAGGGCAAGAAGTCCGAGCACCTGTCGAACCTCGCCGCCTCCGCCGCAGGATCCGCTACGGGCGCCCCGACCACGACCGCCGTGGCCACGGCACCGATCCAGAAGATCGTGTTCGCCTGCGATGCAGGGATGGGTTCGTCGGCGATGGGCGCGAGTGTGCTGCGCAACAAGCTGAAGAAGGCGGGAGTCACCGACGTCTCGGTGACCAACGCCGCGATCGCGAACCTGGACGGCACCGCCGACCTGGTGATCACCCAGCAGCAGCTGACCGACCGCGCCAGGGGCAAGTCCCCGAACTCGCAGCACGTCTCGGTCGACAACTTCATGAATGCACCGCAGTATGAAGAGGTCGTCGAGATGGTTCGCGAGCAGAAGGAATCCGGCGAGTAAACCGATCGGCGGGGCGGGGGCGGACAGCTCCCGCCCCGCCCTCACAGAAGGAGACGTCATGGGCGTTCTGTCAATCGGCCAGGTGCGCATCCACTCCGGAAGCGCCACACAGGAGCAGGCACTGCAGGAGGCGACCGACATCCTCGTCGCCGCCGGGGCCGTCACCCCTGCCTACATCGACGCGATGCGTCAGCGCGAGGAGACCGTGTCGACCTTCATGGGCAACGGCCTGGCGATCCCGCACGGCACGAACGAGACGAAGGAGGCGATCCTCGCGTCCGGTCTGTCCGTGGTCCGATACGACGGCGGCGTCGACTGGGCGGGCGAGCAGGCCACCTTCGTGATCGGGATCGCCGGTCGCGGCGACGAGCACCTCGAGATCCTGTCGCAGATCGCGATCCTCTTCTCCGACGAGGACGACGTGGCCAAGCTCAACGCGGCCCAGACCCCGGACGAGTTGTTCGCACTGCTGTCGGCGGTGAACGAAGGATGAAGGCCGTCCATTTCGGTGCAGGCAACATCGGGCGCGGCTTCGTCGGTCTGCTGCTGCACGAGGGCGGCTACGAGGTGGTGTTCTCCGACGTCGCCGGCGCCCTGGTGGACGCCATCAACGCCACCGAGCAGTACACCGTCCACGAGGCCGGCCCCGGTGGGATCGACCGCGTCGTCACCGGCTACCGCGCCATCAACAGCGCAGAGAACCCGGATGCGGTGGCCGAGGAGGTCGCGACGGCGGACGTCGTCACGTGCGCCGTCGGCCCGAACGTGCTCCGGTTCATCGCCCCGGCGATCGTCGACGGACTGACCAGACGCGACCCCGCCCTCCCCCCGCTCAAGGTCATGGCCTGCGAGAACGCGATCGGCGCCACCGACCAGTTGAAGGCGGAGATCGAGAAGGCGGCGGCGGACGACGCCCCGCTCCTGCTCGAGCGGGCGGTGTTCGCGAACACGGCGGTCGACCGCATCGTCCCGGCGCAGCCGGAGGGTGCGGGCGTCGACGTCACGGTCGAGCCGTACTTCGAATGGGCGATCGAGCAGGGCCCGTTCGGCGGCGACCTGCCGCGCATCCCCGGCGCCCACTTCGTCGACGATCTCGGTCCCTTCATCGAACGCAAGCTCTTCACCGTCAACACCGGCCATGCCGCGACGGCGTACTTCGGCGCGCAGGCGGGGATCGATCGGATCTCGGACGCGCTGGCCGACCCCGCCATCGCATCGCGAGTGGGGGCTGCCCTCGAGGAGACCTCCGCCATGCTCGCCGCCGTCCACGGTCTCGACGAGGACGAGCTCGCAGAGTACCGCGCGACGATCCTCGACCGGTTCCGCAACCCGGAACTCGTCGACACCGTGCAGCGCGTCGGTCGCCAGCCGCTGCGCAAGCTCTCCCGGCACGAGCGCTTCATCGGTCCGGCCGCGCAGGCGGCGCAGCGCGGACTCTCCACCGAGGCACTGCTCGCCGCGGTCGGTGCCGCTCTCGCCTTCGACGACCCCGCCGACGAGCAGTCCGTCCAGATGCAGCAACGACTGCGCACGGAGGACGCCGCTGACCTCGCCGCATCCGTCACCGGTCTCGAGCCCGCGCATCCGCTCTTCGACCGCGTCCGCGACGTGTTCGCGGCACGACAGCAGGAGCTGCGAACCGCCTGACCCGCTGAACCACTTCCCGCACGGCGTCCGGCTACGATCAGTTGGGGCGACAGATCGAGCACAACGCCGTGCGGGGAGCATCATATGAGCAGGTACGCCGTCATCGGCGCGGGTCCATCCGGATTGTCGGCAGCCAGGGCGCTGCAGAAGCAGGGCATCGAGGTCGACGGCTATGAGGCCTCCCATGGCGTCGGAGGCCTCTGGGACATCGCCAATCCCCGCAGCTCCATGTACGAGTCGGCGCATCTGATCTCGTCGCGCACGACGACGGAGTTCGCCGAGTTCCCGATGCGCTCGACGGTCGACTACCCCAGTCACCACGTGCTGCGTGAGTACTTCCAGTCGTTCGCCGACCACTACGGGCTCACCGGCCTGTTCCGGTTCGACACGCGTGTCACGCGCCTCGAGCCGCGCGACGGCGGGTGGGATCTGTCCGCGGAGGGTCCGGACGGATCGCAGACCACCTGGTACGCGGGGGTCATCCTCGCCAACGGCACGCTCGCGGAGCCGAACGTCCCGACCTTCGCCGGCGACTTCGACGGCGAGATCATGCACACCCACTTCTACAAGCGCGCAACGCAACTGGCCGGACGCCGCGTCCTCATCGTCGGCGCCGGCAACTCCGGATGCGACATCGCCGTGGATGCCGTGCATCACGCCGCCGCCGTCGACATGAGCGTGCGGCGCGGGTACTACTTCGTCCCCCGCTACATCTTCGGCCGCCCCAGCGACACACTCAACCAGGGCCGGCCCCTCCCCGCCCGCCTCAAACAGGCCGTCGACGCGCGCGTGCTCAAGGCGTTCACCGGCGATCCGGTGGCCTTCGGGTTCCCCCGTCCCGACTACCGCATCTATGAGTCGCACCCGATCGTCAACACCATGGTGCTCAACCACCTCGGTCAGGGCGACCTGCGCATCCGCGCCGATGTCGCGCGCTTCGACGGCGAGACCGTTCACTTCCGCGACGGCAGCGCCGGCGACTACGACCTCGTCCTGCTCGCGACCGGCTACCGCCTCGACTATCCCTTCGTCGACCGCTCGCACCTGTCATGGCATGGCGCATCGCCCCGGCTGTTCCTCAACATCTTCCCTCCCTCGTTCAACGGCCTGTACGTGATGGGCATGGTCGAGGCATCCGGTCTCGGCTGGCAGGGACGCTTCGAGCAGGCCGAACTGCTCGCGAGTTATCTCGCGGCCGTCGAACAGGACCCCGCGCGCGCCGAGCGCTTCCGCGCGCGGGTGACCACCGCCCCGTGGCCCGACGTCACCGGGGGGTACCGCTACCTGAACCTCGACCGGATGTCGTACTACGTCAACAAGGACGCCTATCGCGGTGCGGTGCGCGCCGAGCGGAAGGCGGTGGAGGCGGCATGAACGTCGACGACGTCGTCCTCGGTTTCACTCCCGGTTCCCTGACGATGTTGAACATCGTCCTCGGGCTCATCATGCTCGGGATCGCGCTGGACACCGCGCCGAGCGACTTCCGCGTCGTGCTGCGGCACCCGCGGCCGTTCATCATCGCCCTCCTCGCCCAGCTGCTCCTGCTGCCGGTCGTCACGTTCGCGCTGACGCTCGTGCTGCCGGTGACGGCATCCATGGCGATGGGGATGATCCTCGTCGCCTGCTGCCCTCCGGGGAACATCTCGCAGGTACTCACCCACCGCTCCGGCGGCAATGTCGCCCTGTCCGTGTCGATGACCGCGGTCGGCAACCTCCTCTACATCGTCGCGATGCCGCTGAGCATCGCGTTCTGGGGGTCGCTGCACCCCACCGCACGCACCGTGCTCCAGCAGGTGGCCCTGGACCCGGTGAAGATGCTGCTGGAGATCGTCCTCATCATCGGTGTGCCCTTCGCCGTTGGCCTGCTCATCCGCGCGAAGCTGCCGAAGCTCGCGGCGAAGGCGCATCCGTTCGTGAAGTGGTTCAGCCTGCTGGCGCTGGTGGGCTTCATCGTGGCGGCCCTGGTCGGCAACTGGTCGGTCTTCCTCCAGGTGCTGGGGATCATCGTGCTCGTGGTGACCGTGCACGACGCCGTCGCCCTCGCGCTCGGCTACGGCACGGCGGTGCTCGGCGGTCTCGGCACACGCGAGCGCAAGGCCATGACGTTCGAGGTCGGCATCAGGAACGCCGGACTCGGTCTCGGCATCGTGTTCGCGTTCTTCGACGGCCTCGGCGGCATGGCGATCGTCGCCGGCTGGTGGGGCATCTGGGACATCGTCGCCGGCCTCGTCGTCGCGACGCTCTGGGCCAGGCACACCTCGCGGCGAACGGGATCACCAGGCGGCGACGCGAGCGGTCGCAGCGCGGTGGAGGCCACATCGTGACCCGCGTGCTGATCACCGGAGGAGGCGGCTTCCTCGGATCGCACGTCGCCCGGCTTCTTGCGGCGCGCGACGACGTCGAAGCGGTCGTCTCCGCCGACCTCCGAGAGTCGGCGGATCGGGACGGCATCCGATCGGTGCGACTGGACGTCACGGACGCCGCCGGCATCGCGCCGGTGCTGCGCGAGCACCGCATCGACACCGTGGTGCACCTGGCCGCGATCGTGAACCCCGGAGCGGATGTGGACCTGGAGTACCGCGTGGACGTCACAGGAACCGCGAACGTCCTCGCGGCGTGCGTGGAGACCGGGGTGCAGCGCATCGTCGTCTCCAGCTCGGGGGCCGCATACGGCTACCACCGGGACAATCCGGACTGGATCGACGAGAACTGGCCGATCCGCGGCAATGATGTCTTCCCCTACTCACGGCACAAGCGACTCGTCGAGGAGATGCTCGCCGACACGCGACAGGCGCACCCGGAGCTCCAACAGGTCGTCTTCCGCATCGGGACCATCCTCGGCCCAGACGTCCGAAACCAGATCACCGCCCTGTGGGACGGCAGGAGGATCCTGAAGATCGCCGGATCGGACTCGCCGTTCGTGTTCGCGTGGGTTGACGACGTCGCCGCCGCGATGGCGCGCGCGGCCACCGACGGTCCGACCGGGATCTACAACGTGGCCGGCGACGGGCGCATGACGGTCTCCGAGATCGCCTCCCGCCTCGGCAAGCCGCTGCTGACGATACCGGCGTGGATGCTGTCGCTCGCGCTGCGCGTGGGACGCGTCCTGCGGCTGACCCCGCACGGGCCGGAGAAGGTGATCTTCCTCCGGTACCGGCCGGTGCTGGCCAACACCCGCCTCAAGGAGGAGTTCGGTCTCACCCCGTCACGCACGAGCGCCGAGGCGTTCGAGGAGTATCTGTCGACGCATCCCGGCGTGGCCGCCACTGACCCCAGCGGGATCGGCGGACGGTGCGAGCACGTATCCTGAGTCGATGGCGAGAACACGGCGCAGGCGGGTCCTGCGATGGGTGGCGTGGAGCGTCGTCGCCGTGCTCCTTCTCGCCGTCGGCGGCACGCTCGCGTGGACTCAGATCGGCGTGATGGATGCCGAGGACGGACCCCTCGCCGATGCGCGCGGCAATCCGCTCATCACGATCGACGACGCCGCAGAGGGCATCGTGCTCGCACCGGCCGACGGGACCTCCGAGAGCGGGATGGTGTTCATCCCCGGCGCCAAGGTCGACCCGTGGGCGTACGTGCCGGTTCTCCAGGGTGTCGCCGAGCAGGGCACGACAGTGGTCATCACCCGTCCCTGGTTGAATCTGGCGTTCTTCGACCTTCGCGAACTCGACGACTTCACCTCGGCCGCCCCGGAGATCGACCGCTGGTCCGTCGGCGGGCATTCCCTCGGCGGGGTACGAGCCTGTCAGCTGGCCGCGGATGCCGAGGCGCTCGTCCTGTTCGCGTCGTACTGCGCGGTGGATCTCTCCGACACCGACATCGCCGTGCTCAGCGTGTCAGGGAGCGAGGACGGACTCTCGACCCCGACGAAGATCGACGACGCCCGCGACCTCCTGCCCGCGGACGCCGAACTCGTGCAGATCGACGGCGCATCACACGCGTCCTTCGGTGACTACGGCCCGCAGCAGGGCGACGGGACGCCGACCATTTCCCGCGAGGAGATGCGGGAGACCGTCACGGAGCTGGTGGCGCCGTTCGTACAGGGGTGACCTCGCCCGGCGTCAGCCGATGAGACTGATGAGGGAATCGAGTCCCATGCCGTAGTCGATCCGGACCACCGGCAAGGCGTATCTGTCCGTTCCGATCGCGACCGTGCCGGGCTCGATCGTCCGCGCCATCTCGTAGCCCGCCTGCGCGACGCCCTGCTTGGCGGTGTCGTTGTAGTGACCGAACGGGTACGCGATGACCTCACGGACACCGAGCACATCACCGGACGTGTTCAGGTCGGCGGCGATCTCATCCGCCGTCCAGTTCACCATCCGTCCCTGCCCGTCGTCGCCCGCTTCATGCATGTCGTGCGTGTGCGAGCGGCGCAGGACGTGGATCGACGGAGCGGGGTCGGATCGATACGCGGTGACCATGAACGAGGTCGCCAGAACCCCGTGGGCGTCGACGACGGGGACGGCGAGATCGAACCAGGTCTGATCCGCGTCGTCGTCGGTGACGATGACCGATCGCGGCGGCAGGTACAGACGACCGTCGATGAATGCGCTGAGCTCATCCCAGGTGGGCAGATAGAACCCCGTCGTCGCGATATGACCCATGTGCGCGTCGAAGTCGCCGATGTAGGCGTAGTTGCCGCGGAGCCAGTGGTCCTCGCCCTCCGGGCGGGTCGTGAACTGGTGATACATGAGGATCGGCACCCGCGTGCCGATCGCGGCGTTCTGCTCGGACGGCATCCATGACCCGAACAGCTCGATCCGCTGATCCTCACACACGACCTCGTCGGCGCCGTTGACGCGGGATGCCGGGTCGAACGCGGTCGCGGCGTCCGGTGCGGAATACCAGCCACCGAAGGCCATTCCCTCTCGGGCCGGGATCGGAAGCCCCGCGTACAGGGCTCCCTGGGTCTGGAGCATCGGCGCGTCGACGATGCCGTCGCCGGTGAACTCCACCGCACAGGCGGATGGATCGTCCGCGTCGGCGAGGAGCTGTTCGATCTCCGTCAGCGGTGTCGGCGTCGGAGAAGGCGTCGCGCTCGGGGACGGCGCTGCCACGGCTTCCGCCTCGTCGGGCCCGCCCCTGAGCAGGACGAACACCGCCAGGACTGCGGCGATGAGGACGACGACGGCCGCGGCGCTGATAGCGAGCCGCGCTCGCCCTGTCACGGCCGCTGGAACCCTTCGGCGATCATCTCGACGAGCTCCTCGCGCTCCTCGACGGGCAGGAATGCCGCTGCGGCCGCATTGAACTGGAACGTCTCCAGGTCGTCGAGACCGTAACCGAACGCGTCGACGAGGAGGGCGAGCTCGCGTGTGAGCGATGTGCGGCTCATCGTACGGTTGTCGACGTTAACGGTGACCGCGAAGCCCAACTGGTACAGCAGATCGAACGGGTGATCGGCGAGCTCGGTCCCCCACGCCTCGATGGCGCCGGTGTGCACGTTGGAGGACGGCGAGAGCTCGAGCGGGATCTCCCGGTCGCGCACCCAGCGGGCGAGGTCTCCGAACCGCACCTGCACCTCTTCGCCGTCTCGCCCCATGACCTCGAGGTCCGAGACGAGGCGCACACCGTGACCGAGGCGCAGCGCGCGCCCGTCGAGCAGTGCGCTGCGGATCGAGGCCAGTCCTGCCGCTTCGCCGGCATGCACGGTGACGGGCATGAAGTTCGCCGCCAGCAGGTCGAACGCCTCACGGTGCGCGGAGGCCGGGTAGCCGTCCTCGGGGCCGGCGATGTCGAAGCCGACCACGCCGTCCTCGCGGTGGTCGATCGCCAGCTCCGCGATCTCGACAGCGCGGTCGTTCTGACGCATGGCACTGAGGATCTGTCCGACCCGGATGCTGCCACCGTCACGGTCGACCGCATCCTCGCCCTCTTCGATCCCCTGCTGCACCGCGTCGACGGCCTCGTCGAGGCTCAGCCCCGACCGTAGGTGCTGCTCGGGCGCCCACCGCACCTCGCCGTAGATCACGCCGTCGTCGGCGAGGTCCTCGACGAACTCCCTGGCGATGCGGGTGAGGTTCTCCGCGGACTGCATGACCCCCACGGTGAGGTCGAAGGTCTTCAGGTACTTCACCAGCGAGCCGGAGTCGGCCTGCGCACCGAACCACTCCCCGAGCTTCCGCCCTGATGCGGCGGGAAGTTCGAGGCCGATCTCCGCGGCGAGCTCGGCCACCGTCGACGGACGCACAGCGCCGTCGAGATGGTCGTGCAGCGAGACCTTGGGCAACGAGCGCAGCGAGGCGCCCTGGATCGCGACGTCTCCGTCGGATGCGATCGACATGAATATTCGTCCTCTCAGAGGCCCGGGGCGCGGTGGTCCGCGCTACAGCCTACGCGGTGATGCGCTCGCGGACGAGGGACCCGATGACGGGTGCCGAGTCGCCCAGCGCCCAGGCGCCCTCGAGCGCCTCCAGCGCACGCGGGAAGCGCGCCTCGTCCTCGGCGGAGAGCGTGAACAGGGGCTGCCCCGCACGCACGCGGTCTCCTGGCTTGGCGTGCAGGTCGATACCGGCCGCATGCACGACCCGATCCTCGGCGCGGGCTCGTCCTGCGCCCAGGCGCCACGCC
This sequence comes from Microbacterium ginsengiterrae, assembly GCF_014205075.1. Lineage (NCBI taxonomy): Bacteria > Bacillati > Actinomycetota > Actinomycetes > Micrococcales > Microbacteriaceae > Microbacterium > Microbacterium ginsengiterrae. The sequence continues at coordinate 304,800 of NZ_JACHMU010000001.1, forward strand.
GCGACGCCGAAGGGAAGTGCCTCCATGCGGGTCACGATGCCGTCCGCGTCGGCGGTGACGACGTGCGTCTCCTTGGCGACGGGGAGAGCTGCCTCCGGGTCGCCGTCCTGCGCCCGGATCATCGCGTTCCAGACGTCCATGGCGCGTCCGTCATCGAGGGCCTTCTCCACGTCCGCATCGGGGTGGCCGGCGAGGGCGAGCATCTCCCGTGCGAGGGCGACCGTGAGCTCCCGGACGTCGGCGGGGCCACCACCGGCGAGGATCTCCACGGACTCGCGCACCTCGTTGGCGTTTCCGATCGCGCGGCCGAGCGGGACGTTCATGTCCGTCAGCAGGGCGGTCGTCGCCACGCCGGAGTCGGTGCCGAGTGCGACCATCGTCTGAGCCAGCTCCCTGGCCCTGTCGATGTCCTGCATGAACGCGCCGGAACCGAACTTCACGTCGAGGACGAGGGCATCGGTCCCCTCGGCGATCTTCTTGGACATGATGCTCGAGGCGATCAGCGGGATGGCCTCGACGGTGCCGGTGACGTCGCGCAGGGCGTACAGCTTCTTGTCCGCAGGAGCGAGACCGGAGCCCGCGGCGCAGATGACCGCGCCCACGTCGCCGCGCATCTGCGCGAACATCTCCTCGTTCGACAGGGCGGCGCGCCAGCCGGGGATCGATTCGAGCTTGTCGAGCGTCCCTCCGGTGTGCCCGAGACCACGGCCGCTCAGCTGCGGCACCGCGACACCGAATGACGCGACCAGCGGGGCGAGAGGCAGGGTGATCTTGTCACCGACCCCTCCGGTGGAATGCTTGTCCACCGTGCGCTTGCCGAGGTCTGCGAAGCTCATCCGCTCCCCCGACGCGATCATCGCATCGGTGAGGACGCGGATCTCGTCGCGCTCCATGCCGCGCTGGAAGACCGCCATGGCGAAGGACGCCATCTGCGCGTCCGAGACGTAGCCGCGCGTGTAGGCGTCGACCATCCACCGCAGTGCGGGTTCCGGTACTGCCTTCCCGTCGCGCTTCGCGCGGATCACGTCGATCGCATCGTACGGTTCCACAGCGCTCATCGGGCATCCTCCAGGTCGCGCGGCCCGAACGCGTCGGGCAGCACCTCATCGATCGTGCGGATGCCGGAGACGGTCTCCAGCAGCATCTCGGGCATGGAGTGCTCGAACAGCAGCTGACGGCACCGGCCGCACGGCATGATGGTCTGTCCGTCGTTGTTCACGCACACGAAGGCGACGAGCTGTCCGCCGCCGGACATGTGCAGGTCGCCGACCAGTGCGCACTCGGCGCACAGCCCGACCCCGTACGAGGCGTTCTCCACATTGCATCCGGAGACGATGCGCCCGTCCGAGACGAGGGCAGCGGCCCCCACCTTGTAGCGGGAATACGGGGCGTAGGCCTTCTGCATGGCCTCGGTGGCGACGTGACGAAGCTCGTCCCAGTCGATGTCTGTCATGGCTCCTCTAGCTCTTGATATACGGTTCGCCGGATGCTGCCGGCGGACGCGAGCGTCCCACCAGTCCTGCCACGGCGAAGATCGTGACGACGTACGGCAGCATCAGCATGAACTGGCTGGGCACCGGGGATCCGATCACCGACAGCACACCCTGCAGGTTCGTGGCGAACCCGAACAGGAGAGCGGCCAGCGTCGCGCGCACGGGGTCCCACTTTCCGAAGATCACCGCCGCCAGGGCGATATATCCGGCGCCGGCGGTCATCTCGCGGCCGAACTGCGGGTTGGTGACGAGCGTGTAGAACGCGCCGCCCATGCCGGCGATCGCACCGGCCAGCATGAGGTTCCAATAACGCGTCCTGGCGACCTTGATACCGACGGTGTCCGCCGCCTGCGGGTGCTCGCCGACGGCGCGCAGGCGCAGACCCCAGCGCGTGCGGTACAGCCCGAACCACACGAGGAAGACCGTGATGTACATCAGGTACACGATGATCGTCTGGCGGAACACCACTGGCCCCAGCACGGGGATCTCGCTGAGCACGGGGATCGGGATGACGGGGAACAGCGGCGGCGAGTTGAGCGTGCCGGGGTCGGCGTTGAGCACCTGACGGTACAGGAACGTCGTGAGACCCGCGACGAGCACGTTGAGCACGACACCGACGATCACCTGGTTGACGTAGTACGTGATCGCGAAGACCGCCAGCACGAGCGAGACGAGCACGCCGGCGACCATGGCCGCGATGAGACCGGCCCATGGGCTCCCGGTGGCCGAGCCGACGACCGCGGCCATGAAGGCCCCGGCGAGCAGCTGCGCTTCGATCGCGATGTTGACCACACCGACCCGCTCGCCGATCACGCCACCGAGGGCGCCGAAGATCAGCGGGGTGGCGAGGGCGAGGGCGCCGCCGAGCAGACCGATCATCGGCAGAGTCCCACCGGCCGACGCCCAGGCGAGGAAGCCGACGAGGAGGACGATCACGTACACGACGGTCAGCCACAGCGGAAGACGCCGAGCGGCGCGCGTCCAGATCGCGGCAAGGACCGTGATGCCCGCGAGGAGCACGACGGCCACCCACGCGGTGGCGTTGGCGGGCAGGACGAGCTCCGGCAGCTGGATGACGGCATCCGCCGAACGGACGAGCCGGAAGGTGCTGTCTCCCTCACGGGGCGCGAGCAGCGGCAACAGGGCGAACAGCACCGTGAACACGCCGAAGATGACCGGCGTCTTCCACGAGGTGACGGTGACGTGACGCTGCTCGTCGCTGACGACCGTTTCAGTCATGACACTCATGCGGACACCTCCTCGGCGGGCTGGGCCGCATTCTTCTTCGGCGTGGCCGGTTTGTTCGGTTTCCGGCGTGCGCCGGGCTGCGGCAGTCGGAAGATCGCCCGCACGAGCGGCGGTGCGGCGATGAACAGCACGATGAGCGACTGGACGACGAGCACGATCTCGATCGGGACGTTCTCGGAGGCCTGCATGGCGAATCCACCGGCCTTGAATGCTCCGAAGAGGATGCCGGCGGCGAGGATGCCGAGCGGCGTGGACCGTCCCAGCAGTGCGACGGTGATGGCGTCGAAGCCGATGCCCGCGTCGATGTCTCCACCGAAGCCGCTGGTGACCGTGCCGAGCACCTGGCTGACACCGGCGATGCCGACGAGACCGCCGGCGATGAGCATGACGAGGAAGTACATCTTGCCCACGCTGATCCCCGCGACCTTGGCGGCGCTGGGGTTCTCCCCCACCGCGCGGAATCGGAAGCCGAGGCTGGACCGCTCGAGCAGCCACCAGGTGAATCCGACGGCGATGAGGGCGAGGATGAAGCCGGCGTGAAGTTTGTACTGCGGTCCGAGGATGCCGGGCAGGAGGGCCGACTCGGCCATCGGCGCGGTCTTGGGGTTGTTCGAACCCGGCGCCTGCAGGATGCCCTGGGTCGCAAGCATCCATGCCAGCAGATAGAAGGCGATGTTGTTGAGCATGATCGTGACGATCACCTCGTGCGCTCCGGTGCGCGCCTTGAGCAGGCCGGCGATCCCGGCCCACAGGCCACCCGCGACGACACCGGCGACGATCGCGACCAGCATGTGGAGGGGCCATGGGAGGTTCATGCTCGTCCCCACCCAGCCCGCAGCGGCAGCGGCCATGAGCATCTGGCCCTGACCACCGATGTTGAACAGGCCGGCGCGGAAGGCGAGGCCGACGCCGAGGCCCGCAGCGATGAGCGGCGTGGCGAACTTCAGCGTCTCGGTGAGCGGACGGATGCCGACGGCGAAGGAGTCGGCGCGGAAGTTGTAGATCGCACCCTGGAAGAGCGCGACGTATGCACCGGAGATCGAGTCCCACACCGCCGCGATGGTGTCCTGCGGACGACGGAAGAAGTATCCGGACGCCTCCTGGACCTCGGGGTTGGTGAAGGCGATCATGATCGATCCCGCGATGAGCGCGAGGACCACGGACAGCAAAGAGATCAGACCGTTGCCTGTGACGATGCGACGGAAGGCGCCGTGCCAGCGCGAGGGATCCTGGTCGCGGGGGTCCGTGCCGAAGTCGGCCGGCGCGACCGGGATGGGCTTCAGTTCTGGGCCGGTCATGCGCTGGTCTCCTGCGTGTCGGGGGCGACCGTCGCACCGGTCTCGATCATTCCGGCCATCATGAGGCCGAGCTGCTCGCGGGAGGTGTCCCCCGGAACGATCCCGACCACCTTGCCCCGGTACATCACCATGATTCGGTCGGCGAGGGCGGCCGCCTCATCGAGCTCGGTCGAGATGACGACGACGGGGATGCCGGAGTCGCGCGTCTCGATGATCCGCTTGTGGATGAACTCGATGGATCCCACGTCGACACCGCGCGTGGGCTGCGCGGCGACGAAGAGCGACAGGTCGCGGCTGAGCTCACGCGCCAGGACGACCTTCTGCTGGTTGCCGCCGGACAACCGGCCGGCGGCTTGCGACGGGCCCTGTGTGCGGATGTCGAACTCGGCGATCTTCTCAGTGGCGAAGTCCTCGAGGGCGCGCATCTGGAGAGTGCCGGCCTTCACGAACGGGGCGCCGATCGACCGGTCGAGCATGAGGTTCTCCGAGATCGAGAACTCCTTGACGATGCCGTCGACGCTGCGGTCCTCCGGCACGAATCCGACACCGTCATCGAGGATGTCGCGCACCGATCGACCGATCAGCTCCTGCCCGTTCAGCCGGATGCTGCCGTCGACGTGGGGCTGCAGGCCGACGATCGCCTCGGTGAGCTCGGTCTGTCCGTTCCCCTGCACACCCGCGATCGCGAGCACCTCTCCGCCGCGCACCGAGAAGGAGACGTCGTCGACGAGCACGGTGCCGGACGGGCCGGTGACGGTGAGGTTCTCGACGACGAGCATCTCGTCGCCCAGCTTCGGCGCGTCCTTGCGCACCGTGAGCTCCACCGCACGCCCGACCATGAGAGAGGCGAGCTCCTCATTCCCGGCGGTGGGCGATGCCTCGCCGACGACCTTGCCCAGACGGATCACGGTGATGCGGTCGGCGACCTCGCGGACCTCACGGAGCTTGTGGGTGATGAAGACGATGGATGTGCCGCCGGCCTTGAGCTGACGCATCGTCGCCATCAGCTCGTCGGTCTCCTGCGGCGTCAACACGGCGGTCGGCTCGTCGAAGACGAGGACCTTCGCATCGCGCGAGAGCGCCTTGATGATCTCGACGCGCTGTTGCACCCCGACGGGCAGGTCTTCGACGATCGCGTCCGGGTCGACCTGGAAGCCGAAGCGGTCGGAGATCTCGCGCACCATCGCGCGAGCGGCTGCGAGATCGAGACGACCGCCGAAACGCGTCTTCTCATGCCCGAGCATCACGTTCTCCGCCACGGTGAAGACGGGGATGAGCATGAAGTGCTGGTGCACCATGCCGATGCCGGCCGCCATCGCGTCGCCGGGCCCGGCGAAGTGCTGTTCCACATCGTCCAGGAGGATCTCGCCCTCGTCGGCCTGATAGAGGCCGTACAGCACGTTCATCAGGGTGGACTTGCCTGCGCCGTTCTCACCGAGGAGACAGTGGATCTCCCCCGGTGCGATCGTGAGATCGATGTGGTCGTTGGCCGTCAGCGCGCCGAACCTCTTCGTAATGCCGCGCAGTTCAAGCTTCATGTGTAGATCCTAATCAGCAAAGGTGCTTCACCCCAGGCGCCTGTAGGCCCCTGGGCATCGGCAGGGGGAGGTCGGCGGCTGGCCGACCTCCCCCTGTCAGGGTCGTTCCTCGATCAGTTGAGGTACGAGGTGACGGTGACCTCACCGTCGATGATCTGCTGCTGCAGCTCCTGCACGGCCGCCCACAGATCGGCGTCGACCTTGTCCTGGAAGTTGTGCAGCTCGGCGATGCCGACGCCCTCGTTCTCCAGGGTGCCGATGTACGCCTCGGCGTCGAACTCGCCGTCGGCGCTGCTCATGGTCGCCTCGTAGGTCGACAGCTTCATGTCCTTGAGGATCGACGTCAGCACGTAGTCCTCGGTGCTCGGGTCCGTGACGAACAGGTCGGCGTCAGTACCGATGAGCGCGATGTCGCGGCCGGACTCCTTGATGGCCTGGAGTGCCGACTGGTAGATCGGGCCACCGACGGGCAGCAGCACGTCGACGCCCTGGTTGATGATGTTCTCTGCGGTCGACTTGGCCTCGGGCCCGGCCTCGAAGCCACCGGTGAAGGACGTCATTCCGAAGACCTCGACGGACGCGTCGTTCTCCTCGTTGTAGTACTCGACGCCCTGCTTGAAGCCGTCCATGAAGATCGTGACGGTGGGGAACTCCATGCCGCCGAAGGTGCCGACCTTGCCGGACTCGGAGTAACCGGCCGACAGGTAGCCCGCGAGGAACGCGGCCTGGGCGGTGTCGTACAGCAGCGGCTTGACGTTGTCGGCGTCCTTGGTGCCGTCGAAGTCGTTGTCCGCAGCGTCGTCGACGAGGATGAAGTCGACGTCGGCGTTGGCGTTGGCCGCCTCGACCGTGGCGGCGGAGAGTGCGAAACCGACCGCGACGATCGCGTTGCAGCCCTGCGAGACGAGGCTCTCGATGTTCGGGGCGAAGTCGGTCTCGCTGTTGGACTCGACGTTCTTGTAGTCGACGCCGAGCTCGTCAGCGGCCTCGACGACACCCTCGTAGGACAGCTGGTTGAACGACTTGTCGTCGAACCCGCCGGCATCGGAGACGATGCAGGGAAGGAAATCGATCGTCTCGCCGCCCGCGTCTGCGCCGTTCTCCTCAGGAGCGGCCCCACAGCCTGCGAGTGCGACGGCGACGCCCGTCGCCACGAGCGCGGCGAGAGCGCGCTTTCGGGTGGAAATGGTCACGTAAGCCTCCACGACTACTGGCCTGCGCCGATCGCAAGGCCCCGTCTGCCCAAGTTACCCAGTGGGACGCCCCGCTCGAGCACCGTTGCGGTTAATGGTTATGAACTCGCAACAGAGACCGAGCGGTCTAGAGAACGTCTCCTCGGCCGGTGAGTTTCAGCGATTCCACCACGCCCTTGACCCGCTGGGCGTGCTCGGTCGTGGTGACGAGCAGCGCGTCGGGGGTGTCGACGACGACGATGTCCTGCACACCGACGAGGCTGATCACCCTCGAGGTCTGACTGACGAGGATCCCGGTGGCGGCATCCGACAGCACGCGCGCCCGTGGGCCGAGCACCGCGAGGTCGTTCTTGCGGCCGCCGGCGATGAGCTTGGTGAGCGAGGCGAAGTCACCGACGTCGTCCCAGTCGAAGTGTCCGGGGATCACCGCGAGTCGCCCCTTGTCCGCTGCGGGCTCGGCGACCGCGTAGTCGATGGCGATCTTCTTGATCCCCGGCCACACGCGGTCGACGACGGGACCGCGCCGTTCGCGGTCGTCCCACGCCTCGGCGAGCTCCATGAGCCCGGCGTGCAGGGCCGGTTCGTTCGCGGCGATCTCGTCCAGCAGCACGCTCGCCTTGGAGATGAACATGCCCGCGTTCCAGAGGAAGGACCGGTCGGCGTAGTACTCCTTCGCCGTCTCGAGGTCGGGCTTCTCGACGAAGCGCTCGACGGTCGCGGCCTCCGGCGCGCGATCGACGATCAACTCGCCACCCTTCTGGATGTAGCCGAATCCGACCGACGGCTCCGACGGCTGGATGCCGATCGTGCAGATGTACCCGGCGCGCGCGACGGCGACGGCCTGCTCGACGGCGAACTCGAACGTACGCGTCCCTCGGATGACGTGATCGGCGGCGAACGACCCGATGATGACGTCAGGGTCGCGGCGGTGCAGGATGGCGGCGGCGAGACCGATGGCGGCGGCGGAGTCGCGCGGCTCGGACTCGAGGAAGACGTTCTTGTCGGGGATGCCCGGCAGCTGCGCCTCGACCGCCGCGCGGTGCGCGCGACCGGTGACCACGGCGATGCGGTCAGGGCCGGTGAGCGGCTCCAACCGATCCCAGGTGTCCCGCAGCAGTGAATTACCAGATCCCGTCAGGTCGTGCAGGAACTTGGGCGCATCCGCACGCGACAGCGGCCAGAGCCGGCTGCCGATGCCGCCGGCGGGGATCACGGCGTAGAAGTCATCGAACGGCGAGGTCATGGCTTCAGCGTAGTGGGAACGGAAATCTCGACATCGAGACACTTAGGTCACCCTTCGTCGCTCAGGTTGATGATCGGGAATAGGATGGACGACGATCGGGCACGCCCTGCGGTCGGTTCGGACCCAGCGCGTGCTACCGACCTCGCATCGATCAGGGAGGACGACCGTGTCCGCAGGCTCTCGCTTGGCACCGTCGATTTCGGAAACCACATCCAAGTCCCCGCGCGGCACGCTGTATCGCGGTCGCGAGGGAATGTGGTCGTGGGTGCTTCATCGCATCACCGGAGTCGCCATCTTCTTCTTCCTCTTGGTGCATGTGCTCGACACGGCGCTGATCCGGGTGTCCCCCGAGGCGTACAACGCCGTGATCGGCACGTACAAGAACGAGATCATGGCCTTGGGCGAAGTCGTCCTCGTCGCCGCGATCGTGTTCCACGCGATCAACGGTCTGCGCATCATCGCCGTCGACTTCTGGTCGAAGGGCGCGCGCTACCAGCGCCAGCTGTTCTGGGGCGTCATCGCCGTCTGGATCGTGCTGATGGCAGGATTCGCACCGCGCCACCTCATGCTCGCGTTCGCCGGATTCGGAGGGGGCCACTGATGTCCGCACAGACCGTCGCCGCACCGGCGCGCCGCCGTCGGGGTGTCAACCTCGAGAAGTGGGGCTGGGTGTTCATGCGCGCCTCGGGCGTCGTGCTCGTCGTGCTCATCTTCGGCCACCTGTTCATCAACCTGATGGTGGGTGAGGGCATCCACGCGCTGGACTTCGCCTTCATCGCCGGCAAGTTCGCCACGCCGTTCTGGCAGTGGTGGGACGTGCTGATGCTGTGGCTCGCGCTGATCCACGGCAGCAACGGCATGCGCACCATCGTCAACGACTACGTGACCACCCCCGGTGTCCGTAAGACGCTCGTGTGGGCGATCGGCCTCGCAGCCGGCCTGCTCATCGTCCTCGGCACCCTGGTCGTGTTCACCTTCGACCCCTGCCTCGGCGTGACCCAGGACAGCGTCCTGTGGGAACAGTGCGTCTCGCTGGGCGTCGTCGGCAACTGAGAAGAGAGCTACGAGAAGTGACTACTGAGACGCAGGATTCCGTCGTCCGCGACGGCGTGCACTACCACCAGTTCGACGTCGTCATCGTCGGCGCGGGCGGCGCGGGGATGCGCGCGGCCATCGAGGCAGGGCCCGGCGCCAAGACCGCGGTGATCTCCAAGCTCTACCCCACGCGCTCGCACACGGGTGCCGCCCAGGGTGGCATGGCCGCCGCACTGGCGAACGTCGAAGAGGACAGCTGGGAGTGGCACACCTTCGACACCGTCAAGGGCGGCGACTACCTCGTCGACCAGGACGCGGCCGAGATCCTGGCCAAGGAGGCCATCGACGCCGTCATCGACCTCGAGAACATGGGTCTGCCGTTCAACCGCACCCCCGAGGGCAAGATCGACCAGCGCCGCTTCGGCGGTCACACCGCCGAGCACGGCAAGACGCCGGTGCGCCGCGCCTGCTACGCCGCCGACCGCACCGGACACATGATCCTGCAGACGCTGTTCCAGAACTGCGTCAAACTCGGCATCAACTTCTTCAACGAGTTCTACGTGCTCGACCTCATCACGGTCAAGGGCGAGGACGGCGGCACGCAGGTCGCCGGCGTCGTCGCATACGACCTCGCCACGGGCGAGCTGCACGTGTTCCAGGCCAAGTCCGTCGTCTTCGCGACCGGTGGCTTCGGCAAGATCTTCAAGACGACGTCGAACGCCCACACCCTGACGGGCGACGGCGTCGGCATCATCTGGCGCAAGAACCTGCCGCTCGAGGACATGGAGTTCTTCCAGTTCCACCCGACCGGTCTCGCCGGTCTCGGCATCCTGCTCACCGAGGGCGCCCGCGGTGAGGGCGCGATCCTTCGCAACGAGTCGGGCGAGCGGTTCATGGAGCGCTACGCCCCCACGATCAAGGACCTCGCGCCCCGCGACATCGTCGCCCGCTCGATGGTCCAGGAGGTCCTCGACGGCCGCGGCGCCGGTCCCCACAAGGACTACGTGTACCTCGACTGCACGCACCTCGGCGCCGAGGTCCTCGAGACCAAGCTCCCCGACATCACCGAGTTCGCACGCACCTACCTCGGTGTCGACCCGGTGACCGACCCTGTGCCCGTGATGCCGACCGCGCACTACGCCATGGGCGGCATCCCCACCAACAACAACGCAGAGGTCCTCGCCGACAACGACACCGTCGTCCCAGGACTGTACGCCGCCGGTGAGTGCGCCTGTGTCTCGGTGCACGGCTCGAACCGTCTCGGCACCAACTCGCTGCTGGACATCAACGTCTTCGGAAAGCGCGCAGGCAACAACGCCGTCGCCTATGCGAAGACGGCAGAGTTCGTGCCGCTCCCGGAGAACCCGGCCGGTTTCGTCAAGGGGATGCTCGAGGACCTGCGCAACAGCAAGGGGACAGAGCGCGTCGCCGTCCTCCGCAAGAAGCTCCAGGAGGAGATGGACCGCGGAGCTCAGGTCTTCCGCACCCACGAGTCCCTCGAGCACGTGCTCGGCGTCATCGCAGAACTCCGCGAGCGCTACCGGAACGTGTACATCGACGACAAGGGCCACCGGTTCAACACCGATCTGCTCGAGGCCGTCGAGCTCGGCTTCCTGCTCGACATCGCCGAGGTCGTGGTCTACGCCGCGCAGAACCGTGAGGAGAGCCGTGGCGGTCACATGCGCGACGACTTCCCCAAGCGCGACGACGAGAACTGGATGAAGCACACCATGGCGTATCTGACCGGCGACCCGCACTCGTCGACGCCCGCCGATCACATCAGACTCGACTCGAAGCCGGTCGTCCAGACCCGCTACCAGCCGATGGAGAGGAAGTACTGAGCATGTCGAACGCCGTCGCAGAGGCACCCGCCGCCGCAGACCCGGCCGTCCAGTCGTTCCTGGTCACCTTCATCATCCGCCGTTTCGACCCCGAGCAGGACACCGAGCCCCGCTGGGTCGACTACGACGTCGAGCTGTTCTCCACGGACCGCGTCCTCGACGCCCTGCACAAGATCAAGTGGGAGGTCGACGGTTCGCTGTCCTTCCGCCGCTCCTGCGCGCACGGCATCTGCGGTTCGGACGCCATGCGCATCAACGGGCGCAACCGTCTGGCGTGCAAGACGCTGATCAAGGACCTCGACATCTCGAAGCCGATCTACGTCGAAGCGATCAAGGGACTCCCCCTCGAGAAGGACCTCATCGTCGACATGGAGCCGTTCTTCGCCTCCTACCGCGAAGTCCAGCCGTTCCTCGTCGCCAACACCGCGCCGGAGAAGGGCAAGGAGCGCGTGCAGTCGATCGCCGACCGTGCGATCTTCGACGACACCACCAAGTGCATCCTCTGCGCCGCCTGCACCTCGTCGTGCCCGGTGTTCTGGACGGACGGGCAGTACTTCGGCCCCGCGGCCATCGTCAACGCGCACCGGTTCATCTTCGACTCGCGCGACGACAACGCCGAGGTCCGCCTCGACATCCTCAACGACAAGGAAGGCGTCTGGCGCTGCCGTACGACCTTCAACTGCTCGGAGGCCTGCCCCCGCGGCATCGAGGTCACGAAGGCGATCGCCGAGGTCAAGCAGGCCGTCCTGCGCGGCCGCCCCTGATCGACGTCCGAGCGCGCCGCTCCCCTGTTCCGGTGCGATAGCTGCTGAGTAGGGTGAAGGAATGTCGGAGGAGCGAGTCCCGCTGCGCGAGCGCCTCGAGGGCCCACTCGAGCGCGCCACGGAACTGAAGGACCGCACGCTCGAGATCTTCGTCGTCCGCGTGTGGCGAGGGTTTCTCAGGGGCAACGGGTTCCTGCTCTCCGCAGGGATGAGCTATTACGTCCTCTTCTCGCTGTTCGCCATCGTCTTCGTCAGCTTCGCGGCGGTCGGCCTCTGGCTGGGCGCGAGCGAGCAGGCGATCGACATGCTCATCCGCCTGGCCAACAGTTACCTTCCTGGGCTGATCGGCGAGCCGGGGCTCATCAGCCGACAGCAGGTCGTCGACATCGCGACGACCAGCACGGGTCTGCTGAGTCTCACCGGTGCCGTCGCCGTCGGTTTCGCCGCATGGACGGCGATCTCGGCGGTGACGTTCACGCGACGAGCGATCCGCGACATCTTCGGGCTGCCCTTCGACACCCGCTCCTACTGGGTGCTCAAAGGGCGCGATCTCATCGCCGGTGTGCTGTTCGGGTGCGCGCTGCTGCTCGGTGCCGCCCTGAGCGTGCTCAGCGTCTGGGCGCTGGAGTGGCTGTTCGACGTGTTCAGTTGGGATGAGACGTCCTGGGTCATGTCGAGCGCTGGTCGGACGCTGTGGATGACGTCGGCGTTCCTCGTCGACGCCGGTGCTCTCGCGTCGCTGGTGCGCTTCCTCGTCGGCGCCGACCTGCGGTGGCGATTCATCTGGCCCGCCTCGCTCCTCGGCGGCGCGGCGATGGTGGTCCTTCAGCTCGCCGCCGGGCTTCTCCTGACCCGCGTGCCGAGCAACCCCCTGCTCGCGTCGTTCGCAGTGATCATCTCGCTTCTGCTGTGGTGCCGGCTGCTGTCGAGTGTCGTGCTCGTCGCGGCGTCGTGGATCGCCGTCACCGCGGCGGACCACGACCATCCGCTCGAGCTCGAGGACGAGGCTGCCGCCCGCCTCGCCGAGCAGGAGGCTCTCGTGCTGGCGGCCCGTGTGCAGCTGCGCCGGGCGCGCGATGCCTACGACACCGCGCCCTGGTACCGTCGCGCGCGCGCCGCCCGGGTCGTCCAGCGCGCACAGCGGGAACTCGCGGAGGCGCTCGAGGATGCCGAGACGGAGGATGTCTCCGGCTCTCGTTAGGCTGGATGCATGCCTCACCTGCGTATCGCCTCGGTCAACGTCAACGGGATCCGAGCGGCCGCTCGCAACGGTATGAGCACGTGGCTGGACTCGGCCGATGTCGACATCCTCACCCTGCAGGAGGTGCGCGGCCAGGACGAGCACCTCGAAGCCGCCCTGCCCGGGTGGTCGATCATCCACGATGAGAGCAGCGCGAAGGGCCGCGCGGGCGTGGCGATCGCCTCGCGCACTCCCGCTCTGGCCGCGCGCACCGCGTTCGGCGCCGACGACTTCGACTCCGCAGGGCGCTGGATCGAGGGCGACTTCCTCCTCGGCGACCGACCGCTCACCGTCGTCAGCGCCTACGTGCACTCCGGCGAGGCCGACACGCCCAAGCAGGAAGAGAAGTGGAAGTTCCTCGAGGCGTTCGGCTCCCGTCTCGGAGCCCTCGGGCAGGATGACGCACTCGCCCTCGTCACCGGCGACCTCAACGTCGGCCATCGCGAGCTCGACATCAAGAACTGGCGAGGGAACCGCAAGAAGGCGGGCTTCCTCCCCCGCGAGCGCGCATACTTCGACCGTTTCCTCGGCGAGGCCGGTGCCGAGGTCACGGGCGTCGACGGCTCCGTCGGTACCGGACTCGGCTGGGTCGACGTCGGGCGCCGCTTCCACGGTGAAGTCGACGGACCGTACACCTGGTGGTCCATGCGCGGGCAGGCGTTCGACAACGACTCCGGATGGCGGATCGACTACCACCTGGCGACGCCCGCGCTTGCGGAACGTGTGCAGGCCTACAGCGTCGCTCGCGCGGCGACGTACGCCGAACGCTGGAGCGACCACGCTCCGGTGATCGTCGACTACTCCTTCTGACCGGACGGGCGGTCCGGCTCAGCGCGAGGCTCGTACCGGAACCAACCGCGATACTCCATCACCGTCCCGAACAACGGGCTGCGCATGACCGCCGCGATCGTTCGACGCTCATGCACGGGGTCGTAGCCGTTCTCGACGACACCGTCGATCCCCAGCAGCCGCGGCAGACGGATGACCCGGCCGAGGAGTCGGACGCGGCTCGCCCGTGTCGTCAGTCGCAACGCCCCCTGCGTCGTCACCGTGACGTCGAGCAGCACCTCGATCCGACCGAGATCACCGACCGTGTTGACGAGGGTCCCCGGTTCCCTACCGATGTGCAGCACATCGTCGAACCGCTCCTCGCCGCCGCGGAATCGGAAGGTGCGCGTCGCGACCAGGGCCCGCGCGCCGTTCGCTCCGATCGTGGCTCGTTCGACGAGCTCGAACGGCACATCGTGCTCACGGCGGGGCACCAGCAGCCCTGGTCCGACCAGCGGCCGCGCGAGATGCAGCATCCATCGCCAGGGGCTGCCGGCGATCTCGAACACCCCGGTGCCGACCCCGATCATGCCCTCCGGCGGTCCGGCGACGTACTCCCGTACCTCCGGGGCGAGGCTGTCCGCATGCGCGCCGAGCGCGGCGAGGAAGACGGACCGGCGGGCGGTCACTCCCGCCGCTCCTCGCGGTACGGCTTGACGGTCTCCGGAATGTCGGATGCCGGCGGATAGGTGCAGGTGAATTCGCCGCGGTAGCCGAACAGCCGCCCGAACCATCTGTTGCGCACTTCGAGATCGATCACGAAGCATCCTCGGTCGTCGTCGTAGCGCTCGGTGAGGTCCGCGCGGCCGCTGAGCAGCATGGGGAATCGGAACGCCAGCGGGCCCTCGTAGAAGCGCTGCCCGTGCGACCTCAGACGCAGGGCGCCCTCCCGCGTCACGGAGAGCTCGAGGTCGACGGCGAGATGCTGATGACTGCCCAGATAATCGACGATCCCGCCGCGCTGCGCGCTGTGGATCATGGTGGCGTCGAAGCGCCTCCTGCGTCGCGGCGAGACCTGCATCGTACGGACGAACGTCACGGTCTCGCGCCCGTACCCGTCGATGTACGGATGGTTGTCGATGCGGAACGGCACATCCCGCGCCCTCTCCGGGAACATGATGTTGCGCAAGGTGCCGAAGCGGAGGAAGGGCACGGTCCACCACGCGCCGCGTCGGAGCTCGGTCATCACGCCGCGGCCGATGCAGCCGTACCCCGCGGCGACGCCGACGCCGAACCGGCGCTGCAGCTGCGGATGCAGGCGGGCGAAGTCGTCGCCGAGCGCACGCACGAAGATGCCATCGCCCGCCGTCATCGCGCGATCTCCGCCAGCGTTGCCGGGGCATCGTCCATGACCGTCGCCCGTTCACGCGACGCGGGCCGCGCGAGACAGTTGCGCGCACGGGGACGGCCGCGGCGCCCGCGACGCAGCGAGCGCCACCACGTGGTCTCCTCCGGCAGGATGCCGGACTCCGCCCAGAGCCGCAGTCGATCGAAGCTGCGCGCCGTGAGCCACCAGACGAAGGGGCGGATCAGCAGCGGGTCGAGCACCCGTCCGAGGATCCCCCACCCTGGCGCGTAGTCGTACCCGGTGAGGAAGCGCACGCCGTCCTCCGTCGGGATGTAACGCCAGTAGCCGCGCCCTGCACCCAGCGGCGAGAGCGGGTCGTCGCTGTCGAACACGAGCGCCGAGGTGCGCTCACCGCCGCGCGCTGTACGCGTCCCCTTCGAGACCCCGGTGCCGCGGATCGTGTGCAGCCCCAGGTCGAGCTCGTACCGGAACTCCTCTGCTCCGTCGTCACGCACCCGCGTGGGCACGATCGCCGTGAAGCGGGCATCCCACCGCGCGTGTGCGACGGGGTCCTGCGTCAACTGCCAGACCCGATCGAGCGGGGCACGGACGAGGATCTCGACGTAGAGCGGCGCAGCGGCGCCCCTGCGGCGGGTGCGGAAGGCCGAGGACACGGCCCCAGCGTAGGCCATCGGTCACGATGGGGTGGCACGGACCCGCATCGCCCGGCGCATAGAATCGATGGGTGACCAAGCCTCGCCTCTACTCCGGAATGCAGCCATCCGCCGACTCGCTTCAGATCGGCAACTACATCGGCGCGCTTCTGCAGTGGCGCGATCTGCAGGGGTCCTATGACGCGTTCTTCTCGGTCGTCGACCTCCACGCGCTCACGGTCGCGCAGGACCCTGCTGCGCTCCGCGAGAAGACCCGCCGGACTGCGGCGCAGTACATCGCGGCGGGCATCGAACCGTCCCAGTCCACGCTGTACGTGCAGTCGCACGTCCGCGCGCACGCGGAGCTGGCGTGGATCCTCTCGACCATCACCGGATTCGGTGAGGCGGGTCGGATGACGCAGTTCAAGGACAAGTCCGCCCGCTACGGCCAGGACGCGACCAGCGTCGGCCTGTTCACCTACCCGGTCCTCATGGCCGCGGACATCCTGCTCTACCAGACCGATGTCGTCCCCGTCGGCGACGACCAGAAGCAGCACGTCGAACTCACCCGCGACCTCGCCGAGCGGTTCAACTCCCGTTTCGGAGAGGCCTTCGTGGTGCCGATGCCGGTGATCCAGAAGGAGACCGCTCGCATCTACGACCTGCAGAACCCGACATCGAAGATGTCGAAGTCCGCGGAGAGCGACGCCGGCGTGTTGTGGATGCTCGACGACCCCGCGAAGTCGGCGAAGAAGATCATGCGGGCCGTCACGGACAACGAGGGCTCGGTCCGGTTCGATCGCGAGAACAAGCCGGGGGTGTCGAATCTGCTGACGATCTACGCCGCCCTCACCGGACGCCAGATCGCCGCCATCGAGGACGAGTACGCCGGCCGCGGTTACGGGGACTTCAAGAAGGGACTCGCCGAGGTCGTCGTCTCCGAGTTCGAGCCGGTGCGCACCCGTGCCCTCGAGCTCCTCGACGATCCTGCCGAGCTCGATCGCATCCTCGCCGCGAACGCCGAGCGCGCCGATGCGGTCGCCGACGCGACCCTCGCCGACGTCTACGACAAGGTCGGCCTGCTGCGCCGCGTCTGAGCACCCTCACCCACACCACCCATAGGATGGGTGCGTGACCGAGCCGCAGTTCCCCCCGCCCCCTCCGTACGGTGCCGTACCGCCGGTTCCTCCGGCGCAGGGCGGCGAGGCCGCGCCGGCGTACCAGAGCCGTCCGCCGGTGCCGGGTCCGCAGTACTACGCGAATCCTCCGGGGGCATACGCCGCCCCTGTGGGCGGTTACAGCGCACCGTCCGGCGCCTACCAGCTCACGGCTCCCGCCCCGAAGCGAGGGCGCGTGCTCGGGGTCGTGGCGTTCGTGCTCGCGATCGTCGCAGCTGTCGTCGCCCCGATCGTCGGTGGGGCGGCCGGGTACTCGATCGGCTTCGAGCTCCCCTCAGTGATGGAGCGGCTCGACGCCTCGACGTCCGACCTGTCGTTCCTGTCCCCCGTGCGCGACCAGGTGCTCATGGGCGAGATCTCGTTCTGGCTCGGCACGCTCGCAGGCATCGCGGCGATCGTCCTGGGGATCATGGCCATCGTGAAGCGGGCCGGGCGCGCCTTCGGCATCACGGGACTCGTGATCGCCGTCGTCGGCCCCATCATCTTCTTCATCGTGCTCGGGGTGTCGCTCACGCTCGGCGCGGCGGACGGGTCCGGCTCGATCTGACGGCCACGGCCTCCCCGTAGCGGTCAGCGCGGCGCGAAGACCGCTCCTGCGCCCCCGGCGGTCAGCGCGGCGCGTGATGCTTCTGCTGCGCGGCGAGCAGACCCTCACCGACGAGGAGCTCCACGGCATCCGCCGCGTCGGAGACGAGCACGGGCAGGGTGTCGCGTTCGTCCTTGCCGAACGGGGACAGCACCCAGTCGGCCGGGTCCTGTCGTCCGGACGGCCGACCGACGCCGACGCGCACGCGCGGGAAGTCGGGGGTGCCGAGCGCGCGTGCGACATCCCGCACTCCGTTGTGTCCCCCGTGTCCCCCACCGGTCTTGAGCCGCAGCGTGTCGAAGGGGATGTCGAGCTCATCGTGGACGATGACGGTCCGCTCCGGGGTAACCGAGTAGAAGCGCGCGAGAGCGGCGACAGGAGTGCCGGAGACGTTCATGAAGGAGTTGGGCTTCGCGAGGACGAGCTTGTCGCTCCCCGGCCGCAGCCATGTCTCGACGACGCGTGCACCGGCCCTGTGCTCACGGAAGGTCTCCCCGCGGCGCCGCGCCAGCTCGTCCGTCACCATCTGCCCGATGTTGTGACGCGTCGGCGCGTAGCGGGGCCCCGGGTTGCCGAGCCCCACGATCAGCCAGGTGTCGACCATGCGCTTCTCCCCTCGCGGTCTTCGGATACGACGGAGGGGACGCGATCTGCTCGCGTCCCCTCCGTCGATACCGTGTGATTACTCTGCGGCGGCCTCATCGGCAGCTGCGGTCTCGCCCTCAGCGGCGTCGGCGGCCTCTTCGCCCTCGGCCTCGACCTCAGCGGCCGGGACGGAGACGGCGATGAGCAGCAGCTCGGGGTCGTCGATGAGCGTCGCGCCCTTGGGCAGCGTGACGTCGGCGGCAGTGATGTGCGCGCCCTCTTCGAGACCCTCGACGGAGACCTCGACGTGCTCGGGGATGTGCGTCGCCTCGACCTCGAGCTTGATGGTGGAGACCTCGACCGTGACGATGGTTCCGGAGAACGACTCGCCGGTGGTGACGACGGGGACCTCGACCTGGACCTTCTCGCCCTTGCGGACGACGAGCAGGTCGATGTGCTCGATGATCTGGCGCACGGGGTCCTTCTGGACGTCCTTGACCAGCGCGAGGTGGTCCTTGCCGTCGACCTCGAGCTCCAGCAGCGCGTTGGCGCGACGGATGATCAGCGAGACCTGGTGACCGGGCAGCGCGACGTGGACGGGGTCGGTGCCGTGACCGTAGATGACGGCGGGGATCTTGCCGGCAGCGCGCAGGCGGCGGGCGAAGCCCTTGCCGAACTGCTCGCGGACCTCTGCGTGGACCTTGGTGTCCTCAGACATGAATTCTCCTTCGGGGCACACGGCGAACTGCTCGCCGCGCGGTGGTCTTGTGATCGGCTTCCCGACGCAGACGTGCGAAAAAGCCACGGGGCTGAATTCGCCGCGTCGATCACGGATGCCGCGCACGCGAAGCATCCCTCGCCGAGGAACTCCTCCATCGTACCCGATGACCCGATAGGCTGAAACTCAGCTCTTCCCCTCGCAGAAATCGGAGTCCGGCATGATCGACGGCGCTTTCCTCTCGCACGCCATCCTCTGGCTCATCGGCGGCATGACCGTGTGCGCCACGGTGTTCACCATCGGCGCGCTGTTCTCGATGGGACGCACCGCCTACCGCAAGGACTGATCTCTCCGCGACGACAGGGCCCCGGCGTTCGCGGGGACTCAGGCGGTCCGGCGAGAAGCCGGAAGCGTCGTGCGCGCGACATCCGCGATGTGCGCCACGGCCTCCCCCACCTCCGCGGATCCGTCGATCTGCACGCCGCACTCGTCCGGGTGCAACGATTCGAGTGTCTCGAGTTGCGAGTCCAGCAATGAAGTCGGCATGAAGTGCGCCCTCGTTCGCATTCGCTCCTCCAGGACAGTGCGGTCGATCGCCAGCTCGGCGAACAAGACGTCCGGCGCCTCCGCCCGGATCAGGTCGCGGTACCGACGCCGCAGCGCGGAGCATGCGATGACCATGTGATCCGATTCGCCGAGCGTCATGCCGACGAGGCGGAGCCACGGGTGACGATCATCATCGTCCAGGGGGATGCCTGCGCTCATCTTGGCGACGTTGGCCGGCGGGTGCAGATCATCACCGTCGACGAACCGCGCTCCTGTCGCGTCGGCGAGCGCTTGTCCGACCGTGGACTTCCCGGAGCCGCTCGGGCCCATCACGACGATGCGCATTCATTCTCCGGTCGTGAAATCGAGCAGCACCTTGCACGACAGGGCGGGGTCGCCCGCGAGCGCGAACGCATCGCGCGCGTCCGTCGCGGGCCGCACATGGCTGATGATGCCATCGACGTTCAGGGATCCGTCGCCCAGCGCGTCGATGACCTCATCCAGTTCGTCGCCGAACCGGAAGGAGCCGAGCAGGCTGAGCTCCCGGCTGATGGCCGTGGCGATCGGCGTCGGCACCTCCCCCGCACGCTGCAGCCCCAGCAGGACGACCGTTCCACCGCGCGCGGCCGCAGAGACGGCGGCCCAGAGACCGGGAACGGTCCCGCTGGACTCGACGACGACGTCGGCGTGCAGAGCGGCGATGGCCGCATCGTCGCGCGCGTCGAGCACATCGGCGCCGCGCGCACGTGCGAGCGCGAGCGCAGCGGGCTCAAGGTCGGTGAGCGTGATCCGTGACGCACCGTCGCGCGCAGCGACCGCGGCGACCAACTGTCCGATGGGGCCGGCACCGATCACCGCGACAGAGCGACCGCGGACATCTCCCGCTCGCCGCACGGCCCGCCAGGCGACGGCGGCGGGCTCGGCGAGAGCAGCGGTGCGCAGATCGAGAGAGGCCGCGACGGGGCGGAGCATGCGCGTGGGCAGGGCGACGCGACGAGCGAACGCGCCCTGGGTGTGCGGAAGGTGCATCGCGGAGCCGAGGTACGTCGACGCCGGCGCGAGGTTCGGTCGATCGTGCGGCCACGGGGTGACCCCGTCCCCTGCCGGCGTGAGCGGGTGGACGACGACTGCAGTCCCCACGGCGGGGCCCGATCCGTCGGCGGCAGCCTCGGACACGACGCCGGAGACCTCATGGCCGAGGACCATGGGCTCGCGCAGCACGGAGGCACCGGCGGCACCATGACGCCAGTAATGCAGATCCGAACCGCAGATCCCGCCGTACGCGATCGAGACGACGGCTTCGTCCGCGCCGGGCGAGACGGGCCCGACGTCCTCGATCCGCAGGTCGCCGGCGGCATGGGCCACGATGGCGAGATTGTCCACGTCATCCCTCCTTCCGGTCATGCCAGCGGCGTGACCAACTCGATGTCGCCGACCAGGATTCGCACGGTCGCGCCGGCCTCGACGGGCGTCTGCGACAGCGGCGCTCCGGTCATCACGACATCGCCCGGCCCGAGCGGCGACCATGCCGAGACGTATGCGAGGCAGTCGCGGATCGGCATCGGAAGCTCGCTGCTGCCGGTGTCCGCCACCAGCCGGTCGTCGACCAGCACACGCAGACGGATGTCGTCGATACCCGATTCGGTGTCGATCCACGGCCCGAGCGGTGTGTATCCGTCACCGGACTTCGACTCGAAGTTGCGGGGATCCCGCTGGGCGAGGTCGGGGCTCGACAGGTCATTGACGGCGGTGACGCCGAGGACGTACTCGTGCGCGTTCTCCGCGACGAGTCCGTGGGTGGGCTTGCCGATCACGACGGCGATCTCACCCTCGGCCACCGCGGTGCCCGCGTCACGCCGCAGTCGAACGGACTGCCCGCTTGCGACCACGGTGCGCGCGCTCTTCAGCCACGCCTGCACCGGCGACTCATGTGCGGGGCCGTTCTGCGCGATACCGACGACGACGAGAGGGGCGACGGGTGCCAGCACCTCTCCAGCCACGGCGCCGCCCTGCTCGTCATCGGGCGTCCGCGCCTGCGCGAAGGCGAGGAACGGGTCCTCGACCGGCACGAGCCGTCCGTCGTCCTCGCGCACCCACCGCGCGCCGTCATCCGTCGCGACCCGACCGAGCCGCATCAGACGACCGCCGTCATGCCGCCGTCGACGTACAGCGTCTGCCCGTTGACGAAATCGCTGGCCGCGCTCGAGAGGAACACCAGCGCTCCCACGAGGTCGACTGTGTCCCCCCATCGCCCTGCGGGAGTTCTGCCCCGCACCCACGCGGAGAACTCCTCGTCCTCGACGAGGGGGCGAGTGAGCTCGGTCGCGAAGTATCCCGGCGCGATCGCGTTGGCCTGGATCCCGTGCGGTGCGAGGTCGGCGCACAGCCCCTTGGTGAACATCGCAACCGCGCCCTTCGTCGCTGCGTATGCCGCGATCGAAGGGCGAGCGAGCTGCGACTGGACGCTCCCGATCTGGATGATCTTGCCGCTGCCGCGTGCGATCATGCCCGCGGCGACCCGACGGGACAGGTGGAAGACACTGGAGAGGTTCGTCTGCACGAGAGCGTTCCAGTCCTCGTCCGAGAACTCGGCGATCGGTGCTCGGCGCTGGATCCCGGCGTTGTTGACGAGGATGTCCGGCGTCCCGAGCTGCTCCTCGATCGAGCGGATGCCGTCGTCGACGGCATCCGGATCGGTCACGTCGAAGGCGACGCCGGTGCAGTCGGCACCCGTGCTGCGGGCGATCTGCTCGGCGGCATCCACGGCGGCACGCGCGTCCCGGCCGTGGACGGCCACCCGTGCACCTGCGCGTGTGAGTCCCTCGGCGAGCGTCCGCCCGATGCCCCGACTCGAACCGGTCACCAGCGCGGTGCGCCCGGTGAGATCGAATGCCGCGAGGCCGGAGGGCGCCGCGCTCATCGGTCCGCCACCGCGGTGATGGTCACGGTTGTCGCCTCCACGTCGGCCCCGCCCTCGTTGCGCGATACCTTGATGGCGTCGTCCGTGCGGGTGAGGTCGCGTCGGAGCGTCTCCGGGACGAGGAACGTGGATGCCGTGGTGATGAGCGCGAGGGTCCCCATGTAGACCCCGAGGAGGATCCAGTTCCCGTCGCTGACGGCGATGATGTACGCACCGAGCACACCGGCAAGGCCGCCGGCGAGCACCGCCGAGATCTCACGGGCCATCGCGACGCCGAGGTAGCGGTGGCGGTTGCCGAACAGTTCGGGAAGCATGGCGCACTGCGGGCCGAGCATGGAGTTGACGGCGACGCCGATGCCGACCGCGATGACCGCGATCGCGACCGCGTGGTTGCCGAGCGAGAGCAGCCACCAGGCGGGGAACGAGTACAGGAGCATGAAGACGGCACCGAAGCGGTAGACCGTGCGCCGACCGTAGCGGTCGGAGAGGTGCCCGGTCAGCGGCACCGAGAAGATTCCGATCAGCGATCCGAGCGTCACGCCCCAGGTGAGCAGGCTGCGGTCCGCCTGGTCGCCGGCGACGGCGACGAAGAACGCGAGCCCGAGGGTCTGGAACATGTACGAGCCGCCGTTCTCGGCCATGCGGAGACCGATGCCGACGATGACTCCTGGGAGGCCGCGCGTGAAGATGTCACGGATGGGGCGTTCGGCGATCTGCTCGTGCTTCTCGAGCTCGACGAACGTCGGCGTCTCGCGCAGGCGCATCCGGATGAACAGCGCGAGGAGGATGAGGACGAACGAGGACAGGAACGGCACGCGCCATCCCCAGCTGAGCAGCTGATCCTCGGGAAGGAGCGTGATGAGGCCGAACACGATCGCCGCCAGCAGCGTTCCGGCCTGGATGCCGATGAACGGCAGCGCGGAGAAGAAGCCGCGTCGCTTGACGGGTGCGTACTCGGCCATGAGCACCGTCGCTCCCGCCTGCTCCGCACCGGCACCGAAGCCCTGCAGGAGGCGCATGAGCACGAGCAGGATGGGCGCCCAGAGGCCGATGGCCTCGTACGTGGGCAGCAGACCGATCGCGGTGGAGGCGCCGCCCATCAGGAGAATGGTGGCCACGAGCACCCACTTGCGGCCGAGCCGGTCGCCCAGGACGCCGAAGAACAGTCCGCCGAACGGGCGGGCGACGAACCCGACGCCGAACGTCGCGAACGCCGCGACCGTCGCCATGGCCGGGTTGTCCTGCGAGAAGAACAGGACGTTGAAGATCAGCGCCGTCGAGAGGCCGTAGAGGGCGAAGTCGAAGTACTCCAGCGCGCTGCCGATGCTGGATGCCAGGGTCGCACGGCGAAGGTTCGCTGCGTATTCAGGGTCGTCCGTCGCAACGGGCGCGGGTGTACGGGGTTCGGTCACGGCCATCTCCTTCGATCGGCTTCTGCCATCGGCGTGACTCGACTGTACCAGCCCGCTGAACCCCGTTCAACACTGTGAACCGATCAGGCGCGCGCCCTGCCACTGAACGGGTTGGTCAGCGCTCCTGCGGCCTCGCGCAGCGCAGATCCGACCCGTTCGATGCGGGCTTCCTCCGCCTCTCCGACGCGGATCGCGACCCCCAGCGCGAGCGGCGGATCCGATGGCGCCCAGCCGTCCAACGCGACGGCGACGCCGACGACGCCGCGGAACGACTCCTCGGCATCCAGCGCCCACCCGCGTCGCCTTGCCGCGGCGAGGACCTCGAGAAGGTCGGACAGGGACGTGATGCTGCGCTCCGTCAGAGCGGGGAAGGTGGCGTCGGCGCCGAGGAGCGCCGTGACGTCCTCGTCGCTCAGCTCGGCCAGCAGCGCGCGCCCTGTCGCCGAGAGCGCTGCGGGGAGCCGGGACCCGAGGGGCGTGCCGAGGCGCACGGAGTGCGAACCCTCGTGCCGGGCCAGGTACAGCGCATCGGCCCCGTCCAGCAGCGCGACCTGGACGAGTTCCGTACGCAGCACGGGCGAGGCCTCGCACACGTTGTAGAACTCACGGATCTGGTTGAACTGTGCGGCGAAAGCCCCGCCGAGCTCCGCTGTGCGCAGGCCGAGGCGGTACCCCTGCGCTGTGCGCTGGATCATCCCGCCCGCCTCGAGAGCGAGACAGAGGTTCGTCGTCGAAGACTTCGCGAGCCCGAGATCTCCGGCGAGCTCGGTCAGCGTGCGGGGCCCTTCGGCCTCGGCGAGAAGCCCCAGCAGGCGGATGCTCCGTGTGACGGCAGGTGCAGGGTCGCGGCCATCTCGATTGTCGTCATCCATGGCCGTGCCTTCCGCTGTCGATCAGTAGAACTCGACCGTATCGACCACGGCGCGCAGCGGCCGCCCATCGAGCAGGCGCGCCGCATTCTCTGCGAACCGTCGGGCGATGCGCTCCTCCTCCTTCGAACTCAGAGCCGCGGTGTGCGGGCTGACGAGCACATTCGGGTGCGTCCACAGGGGCGATGTCGGATCCAACGGCTCGCGCTCGAAGACGTCGAGCGCGGCGAACGCGATCCTGCCGTCGTCGAGGGCGGGAAGAAGGTGTGACTCATCGATCACGGTGCCGCGACCGACACTGGCGAGCACCGCCCCCGGCTTCACCGCCGCAAGTACCTCAGCGCCGATGAGGTGATGGGTCTGCTCCGTACCGGGGAGCGTCACGACGATCGCGTCGACGTGCTGAACGACGTCGACGAGATCCTCGAGGGCGATCAGTCGGTCGACGCCCTCGACCGGCGTCCCGGATCGCGAGGTCCCCCAGACCTGCGCGCCGAGCGCCGAGAAACGCCGCGCGCATTCGGCACCGATGCCGCCGAGCCCGACCACGAGGACCGTCATCTCGTCGACCTGACGCATCTCCCACCGCTCCGGCCAGGTGCGCGATCGCTGGTCCTGGATCAGGCGCCCGAGCCCCTTGGCCCCGGCGAGGACGCCGAAGACCGCGAACTCCGCGAGGGTCCCACCGTGGACTCCGGCGCTCGTGGTGAACGTGATGCGATCGAGGGCGTCCCTGCTGAGCTCGGCGGCCTTGACCTGACTGCCGCCACCGGCGGCGGTCGTCATGACCCAGCGCAGGTCCGGGTTGGCCTCGACGGTGCGGGCGAGAGCGGCGGGATCCACGTCCGGGATGCCGAAGAGCACATCGGCCGAATCGACCATCGCATCGAACGCCGCCTGCTGCTCAGGGGTACGCTGATGGTCCGGGTCGCCCGACCAGTCGGCAGGTCCCCGCATCGGCCGCACGAGGGAGTGATCGCGAACGACCTCGAGCCGCGGTTCGAGCTCCTCGATGAGACGGCACAGCGGTTCGGACAGAGGCACCGACACGACTGCGCGGAGGCTGCTCGGGTCGTTCGTCATGATGGTCCTTCCTCAGGTACGGTCCCCAGCACTCTAGCGGAGATTCATCCTGCTGAACCCTATTCATCCGGTTGAACGATTGGTACAGTGGCGCCATGCGCATCTCATCTGCGGACATCGGCGTCATCGGACTCGGGGCGATGGGCCGCCCCATGGCGGAGCGACTCCTCGCCGCCCACGGGCGGCTCATGATCCACGCGCGACGACCGCAGCCGGAGCTCGTCGCCGCTGGCGCGACGTGGGTCGACTCACCCCGCGAACTCGCATCGCGCGTCGATGTCCTCCTCACGATGCTCCCTGACCTGCCTCAGCTCGAGGCTCTCCTCGAGGGTGAGGACGGTCTGCTCGCGGATGCCGGCGACCTGCTCATCCTCATCGGGTCGACATCCTCCGCCCCCGCCGTGCGCGACCTCTCCGCACGACTGGGGGAACGGTCTCGTGGTCGGGTCAGAGTCGTGGACTGCCCTGTTTCCGGCGGGGTCGACGGGGCCACGAACGGCTCGCTGTCCATCATGCTCGGCGGCGACGAAGAGGATGCGACGCGCGCAGCCGATGCCCTCCGCCCGTGCGGGACGCCCGTCCTGCTCGGGCCGTTGGGCGCCGGGCAGGTCGCGAAGGCGTGCAACCAGCTCGTCGTCGCATCCACGATCCTCGCGCTCGGCGAGGCCACCGTGCTCGCCGAGCGCTCCGGCCTCGACGTCGACGCGATGTGGACCCTCCTCTCCGGCGGCTACGCGGGTTCCCGCCTGCTCGACAGCCGGAAGGACAAGCTCGTCTCCGGTGATGACTCCCCCAGCGGAGTGGCCGAGTACATGGTCAAGGACCTGCGCTTCGCCGCGGACATCGCCGAAGCGACCTCGACGTTCCCCGTGCTGCTGCCGGCCCTGCGCAACGCGTTCGACGAGATCGTCGACGCAGGCCTCGGCCAGCGCGACATCGCCGTCTCCCGGCGCTTCGTCGCCTCGCGCGACGCGAACGCGCCCGAGGGCCCCGGGCAGCGATAACCTGAAGTTCCCCCTTTTTCACGACCGAGGAGCAGTCTGTGCCCGAAGCATCAGCGAACATCGGAGTCGTCGGACTCGCCGTCATGGGTTCCAATCTCGCCCGCAACCTCGCCAGCCGCGAGGGCAACACGGTGGCGATCTTCAACCGCAGCTACGAGAAGACCCGGACGCTTCTTGACGAGCACCCCGAGGCGGAGTTCGTCCCGGCATCCACCTACGAGGAGTTCGCCGCGTCGCTGTCCAAGCCCCGCACCGCGATCATCATGGTCAAGGCCGGACGCCCGACGGATGCCGTGATCGACTCCCTCATCGAGGTCTTCGAGCCGGGCGACATCATCGTCGACGGCGGCAACGCCTACTTCCCCGACACGATCCGCCGCGAGAAGGCCGTCCGTGAGACGGGCATCAACTTCGTCGGCGCCGGGATCTCCGGCGGTGAAGAGGGCGCCCTGCGAGGTCCGTCCATCATGCCCGGCGGCTCGGACGAGTCGTGGGTCACGCTCGGCCCGATCCTGAAGTCCATCGCCGCCGTCGCCGAGGGCGAGCCCTGCGTGACGCACGTCGGTCACGACGGCGCCGGCCACTTCGTGAAGATGGTGCACAACGGCATCGAGTACGCCGACATGCAGCTGATCGCCGAGGCATACGACCTCATCCGCCGCGCGACCGGGAAGACTCCGGCCGAGATCGCCGAGATCTTCGCCGAGTGGAACCGCGGCGAGCTCGAGTCCTACCTGATCGAGATCACCGCAGAGGTCCTCCGCCAGGTCGACGCCGAGACCGGCAAGCCCCTCGTCGACATCATCCTCGATCAGGCAGGCGCCAAGGGCACCGGCGCGTGGACCGTGCAGACCGCGCTCTCCCTCGGCGTCCCCGTCTCCGGCATCGCCGAGGCGACCTTCGCCCGGTCGCTGTCCTCCCACCCCGAGCAGCGTGCCGTCGCCGCGCACCTCCCCGGTCCGGACGCGACGGGAGTCGTCGACGACCCCGACGCCTTCATCGAAGACGTCCGCCTCGCCCTGTACGCCTCGAAGATCGTCGCCTACTCCCAGGGCTTCGACGAGATCCGTGCGGGCGCGGCCGAGTACGACTGGAACATCGACCTCGGCGCGATCTCGAAGATCTGGCGCGGCGGCTGCATCATCCGTGCCCAGTTCCTCAACCGCATCGCCGACGCGTATGCAGAGACGCCGGACCTCCCCGTCCTCATGAGCGCGCCGTACTTCGCCGAGGCGTTCACCCGCAGCCAGGAGGCCTGGCGCCGCGTCGTCACCGCCGCCGCGAACGCGGGGATCCCCGCACCGGCGTTCTCGTCCTCGCTGTCGTACTACGACGGCATCCGCGCCGACCGCCTGCCCGCGGCCCTCGTCCAGGGTCAGCGCGACTTCTTCGGCGCGCACACCTACAAGCGCATCGACAAGGAAGGCACCTTCCACACGCTGTGGTCCGGTGACCGCACCGAGATCGAAGCCGTCGACACCCACTGATCGACACGCGCACGGAGGGGCCGGGAACCATCGGGTTCCCGGCCCCTTCCCGTCACATGACGACGTTGTGGTTGCGGCGGAACAGGTTGTCCGGGTCCCACGCCCGTTTGATCATGCGGAGCCGTTCATAGGCCTCCGGCGTGAACATCCCCCGCACGGCGTCCGGCCGCTCCTCCACGGCGAAGTTGCCGTACTCGGCGAGCCGCCTCGTTTCCATCTGCGCCCACTCTGACCGCATCGCCTCCCGCGCCTGATCGTCCACCAGGCCCGGGATGTCGAAGCCGCCCACCATGACGAACCAGGTCGCCGCGCGGGCGGGAAATGCAGTGGCGCCCTGCTCGACCTCGCTGAACGCACCACCGAGCGAACGAAGGAAGATCACCGACGCGGGGTGGGCGCCCTTGAACCTCACCAGGGCGTCGATGAGATCGTCGTCGAGGTGCGCGAAGAGGCCATTGCCGCCGATGAATCCGGGCGGTTCCGCGCCCTCCGGAGCCTCGGGCATCTCCAGCAGGATGTCGCGGTACCTCGGCGTCGTGTATTCGGCCGAGACCCCGGGAAGAGCGGCGACGGGGGCCATGACCTCGTGCAGTCGCCCCTCGGCGCCGCTCGCCCAGACGGCGCTGGTCCTCGCCCCGGCCGGCGCGCTCGGGTCCATGGGCGGCACGTCCATGTACGTCACGGTCACTTCTCTCGGCGCATCGCGCATCACATCGCGCATGACGCGCAACGCGCGAGCGGCATCCTCCGAGATCACATGCTCGCCGTAGGTGATCGCCGGCAGAGGGTGTGCGCGGAAGTCGAACCGGGTCACGACGCCGAAGTTGCCTCCGCCACCACGGAGCGCCCAGAACAGGTCGGCATTCTCGGTGGCGGACGCTTCGACGATCTCCCCACCGGCGGTGACGACCTGCGCGCCGACGAGCTGGTCGACCGCCAGGCCCCAAGCGCGGACCATCCAGCCGATGCCTCCGCCGAGGGTGAGTCCGCCGACACCGACCGAGGCGGTGTCGCCGGAGCTGATCGCCAGTCCGTGCTCGGCGAGGGCCGCCGCGACGTCTCCCCAGACGGCGCCACCCCCGACATGGACGACCGTGCCGTCGATCTCGATGGCTGCGAGGGCCGCGAGCTCGATGCGGATGCCGTCCGACGGCGCATGCGACCAGGGGCCGTGACCCCCGGAGACGACGGTGAGGGGAAGTTCTTGCTGATGTGCACGTCGAACGAGGTCGGCGACCTCGGCGACGGTGGTGGGACGGGTTGTGAAAGCCTCATCGCTCATGGAGAGAGAGGGTACTCCCGGTATCGGACATCCGGGGCCGCATGTTCCCACGCACTCGCGCTCGCCGACGCGAACTCACAGATCACCCATAGCGTTCTCCATAGAAATCACATAGCTGATTCCACAGAATGGGCTCATGACCTCTGATATGCCCGAACTGCGTCGCCCCGACGGATCCCCGCTGCGCATCCTCGCCGTGGACGATGAGCAGATGCTCACCGATCTGCTCGCGATGGCGCTGCGCATGGAGGGCTGGGAGGTCCGCACCGCATCATCCGGCCTCGAGGCCCTGCAGGTCGCGCGCGACTTCGAACCCGACGCCCTGATCCTCGACATCATGATGCCCGACCTCGACGGCGTCAGCGTGCTGCGACGACTGCGCGAGTCCGGCAACCTCGTCCCCGTGCTCTTCCTCACGGCGAAGGATGCCGTCGGCGACCGCGTCGCCGGGCTCACGGCGGGCGGAGATGACTACGTCACCAAGCCCTTCAGCCTCGAAGAGGTCATCGCGCGCCTTCGGGCGATCATCCGCCGCACGGGCGTCGCGGCGACCGACGACAGCCAGTCGATCCTGCGCGTGGGCGACCTGACGCTCAACGAGGACAGCCACGAGGTCGAGCGCGACGGTGTCGAGATCGAGCTGACGGCGACGGAGTTCGAACTGTTGCGCTACCTCATGCGAAACGAGCGCCGCGTGCTGTCGAAGGCGCAGATCCTCGACCGGGTCTGGAGCTACGACTTCGGCGGGAAGTCCTCGGTCGTGGAGCTGTACATCTCATATCTCCGCAAGAAGATCGACGCCGGTCGCACTCCCCTGCTGCACACCGTCCGCGGCGTCGGATACATGATCAAGGCTCCTCAGTGATCAGGAAGAGGATGCACCGGCCGCTCACCCTCCAGGCGCGGTTGATGACCGCCGTGATCGGGTTCGTGTCGCTCATCCTCATCATCGTCGCCGTCATCACCAGCGCGACGCTGGGCACCGCGCTGGAAGGTCAACTCGCCGAGCAGGTGCGGTCGCTGTCGCTGCGCACGACAAGCCTCGTCACCAAGGCATCCATCCCCGCCGCCGTGCGCAACGCCCCCCTGACGGCGCAGATCGCGATGGAGAACGTCGCTCCGCCCGCGAGCGGACTGCTGCTCGCGATCGCCGCACCGGGCAGCGGCGCCAGCGGCGTCGTGGTGAGCGGAACCGGTGAACTGAGGGATCTGACCGCGCGGGAGCTCGCCGACATCGACGACGCCCTCGCCGGCCGATCGACGGGGACGATCACTCTCGACGGCCGCGGATCGACCTCGTATCAGCTCGTCGTCACGCAGACCTCGGTGACGGAGTTCTCCGACAACATCAACGTCGTCACGGGGCTTCCGCGGGACGCGATCCAGAGCACACTGGCGCAACTGCTGACGGTCATCACCCTCGCCACGCTCGGTGGTCTGATCCTGTTGGCGCTGACGACCATGGTCACCATCCGGTACAGCCTGCGACCGCTGCGCGCCGTCGCAGGGACGGCGACGAGGGTGGCCAACCAGCCGCTGGATCGCGGCGAGGTCGAGATCACCGAGCGCGTCCCGGCATCCGAGGCCGATCCGCGCACCGAGACCGGCATCGTCGGTGCGTCGCTGAACAAGCTGCTCGACCACGTCAACGACTCCCTCGCCGCCCGTCAGCGCAACGAAGAGCTCATGCGGAAGTTCGTCGCCGACGCCAGTCACGAGCTGCGCACTCCGTTGGCATCCATCCGCGGATACTCGGAACTGTCGCTGCGCGCGCTCCGTCAGGGAGTGGATGCCGGCGGCACCGAGACCGCACTCGAACGCATCCAGGCGCAGTCCCTCCGGATGACGCGGCTCGTCGAGGACCTGTTGCTGCTCGCCCGCCTCGACGAGGGTCAGGAGCTCGTGCACAGCACCGTCGACCTGACGCAGCTGGCGCTGGAGGGGGTCTCCGATGCCCGCCCGACCGGCCCGGACCACGTCTGGCACATCGACGTCCCCGACGAGCCGGTGACCATGCTCGGCGATGCGGGGAGGCTGCACCAGGTCATCGCCAATCTGCTCGCCAACGCCCGCACGCACACCCCGCCGGGAACCGAGATCACGCTCGGCGTCGCGAAGGAGGGCACCGAGGCCGTCATCCGCGTGCACGACGACGGACCGGGCATCGATCCCGACGTCCGAGACGAACTGTTCGCCCGGTTCGCCAGGGGCGACAGCTCGCGTGCGAGGCAGACCGGTGGCACGGGCCTCGGCCTCGCCATCGTGAAAGCGATCGTCGAGGGCCACCGTGGCACGATCTCGGTCGAATCCGAGCCGGGAGACACGACCTTCACTGTCCGATTCCCCATCACGACGGCATCCGAATCCGCCGTGGCGGGATCCCCCTCCGCCTGACGCAGCCGTCCCGCCTGTCACGCACGCTCCGGCTGGCCGCCCGCCACCGCACGGATGCAGGGAGCAGGCACGGATGCAGGTCCTGTCCGCGGCGTGTCGCCCTGCATCCGTGCGCCGGCCCTGCATCCGTGCGCTCCGTGATGCCTCCGAAGCGGACGGGCGGGGCGGTCCGTGCGCCGCCGTCGCGCCTCCGGCACGGCCGCGACTCCCGGGCGAACCGGCGGATTCCGGGCAGGCGACTCCGGGACGGGCAGGCGGACGGTGCGCGACGAGCACTGCGGGACAGCGGGTCCCTCAGAGGCGGGCGAGCGCCGCGAGGATCGCAGCCTCGACGACCGCCCACCCGTGCACGATGAGGGCGTAATCGAAGCGGAGCGTCTCGTAACCGAGGGCGGATGCCGCGGCATCCCGCATCAGGTCGCGGTGCCGGCTCTGTTCGCCGTCGTGATTCTCCTTGCCGTCCGCTTCGAGGATCAGCCGTCCGCCGACCACGAAGTCGACCCGGCCGACGGTGGGGATCACGATCTGGCAGTCGAGGCGGATGCCGAGGAGATGGAGGCGCAGCCGCAGCAGCGACTCCAGTCCGCTGTCCGCGTCCGACCGGGCGAGATCCATCAGCCACCGCGCGCGCTCGGGTAGTCCGCGGCGTATCCGCGTGATTGCCGGCCTTCCGAGCCTCCGCTGCCGCAGCGCGGACTCGAGTGCGGCGAAGAACGCCTCCTCGCCGTGACAGAAGTACACGTGCACGAGGACGACGTCGAGCGGCGCGACACCGAGGGACCTCGGCCCGGCGAAGAAGTGACCGACGCACGAGCAGGTCGTCGGATGGTGCACCCGCCCGGTCCCACCGAGCCAGACGTGCACAGCCTCATCCTCTTTCAGCGTCCAGACTCCCCACGTCCGCAGCGCTCTCGCGCAGGTCACCGCGCCTCCGTGCGCTGCCGCCTCCGCGACGTCGGGCGAAGTGGTCGAAGTGACGAACACACCGGGACGGACGCGGTGGATCTCCCCCGCGTTCACGGCATCCGCCAGCATCCGTCGAGAGAAGCCGAACTCGTGGAGCCGCGTTCCGCGACTCACTCCCCCGTCGAGCTCGATGATGTGACCCGGACGAAGCATGCCTCGATGCTGCCCGCGTCCGTGAGCGGCGACGGCCCCGCGCGCACGGCTCGTGGACGATCGTAGTCACGCCGCGACTGTGCAGAAGGAGTCACGCGCACGTATGCAGGGCGCAGGCACGGATGCAGGGCGATTCACCCGAAACCGGCCTGCAATCGTGCGGCGGCCCTGCATCCGTGCGCGTGGGTGACAGACGACGGATG
This sequence comes from Microbacterium ginsengiterrae, assembly GCF_014205075.1. Taxonomy (NCBI): domain Bacteria; kingdom Bacillati; phylum Actinomycetota; class Actinomycetes; order Micrococcales; family Microbacteriaceae; genus Microbacterium; species Microbacterium ginsengiterrae. The sequence continues at coordinate 337,848 of NZ_JACHMU010000001.1, forward strand.
CCGCGGCGACAGCGCCCGGACGGACGGATGCCGCGGCGGTCAGTATCCGGCGAAGGCGTCGGTCGTGACGGACCGGGCCTTGTGCAACGCGGGGGCGAGGTCGGCGATGAGCCGCGGCGGGCCGGAGATGAACGTGTGCCGTGCGGCGATGTCGGGGACGGCGCCCTCCAGACCGGCAGCATCGAGCCGGACCCCGCGCGCCCACGTCCAGTGGGACGGCAGCGCTGCCGGTTCGTCCCGGCAGAAGACGACCGTCGGCACTCCGGTCGACTCGAGCTCTGAGCGGAAGGCGAGCTCAGATGCGTCGGCGGCGACGTACACGAGCACGATGTCACGTCGCACGCCGGTCGCCTGCAGCTCGCGCAGCTGCGACACGAACGGGGTGACGCCGATACCGGCGGCGACCATGAGCACCGGCGCATCGCCCTTCGGGAGGAGGAAGTCGCCCCATGTCCCCGTCACGGCGAGCACGGTGCCAGGCTCGGCGGCCGCGAGCGCGCGCTTGTACGAGGAGGGATGCTTCTGGTCGCCGTTCTTGTACGCGATCCGCAGCGTCGGCAGGTCAGCGGGGGCCGACACGATGCTGAACTCCCGCCGCGTGCCCCGCGCGTCGGGCCGGTGGTGCGGCACGTCCAGCTCGAGGTACTGGCCCGGCAGGAACTTCAGCGTGCCCTTCGCACGGAACGTCAACTCCTGCGCGGTGGGGGTGATGAACTCCCGCTTCTCGAGCGTGAGCCTGACCGAACCCCGCAGGGCGAACGACAGCGCGAGCAGGTTGCCGATCAGCAGCGCCCGCTCCTGTCCGAGCGTGAACAGCCCAGCGACGGAGATCGGCCAGCCGGCGAGCACACCGACGAGACCGGCGACCCAGAACTGCTGCCAACGCCGCGGCGGGCTCGTGAGGGGCTCGGAGACCATGAAGAATCCGAGGAACAGGAACGGCGTCTGCAGCACCGCGAACGACAGCGCGACGGGAAGATCCACCTCGAGCCCCGCCTGCTGCGCCTGAACGGCCTGGCGCACCACGGCGGTGCCGACCGCGACGAGCAGGAACACGAGCACGACGCGCACCTTCTCAGTGCGCCAGAGGACGGCGAGCCCCAGCACCGCGACGGGAACGGCCATGGCCGGCGTCCCCACCCACCAGGATGCCGACGACCCGAGCCACGCGAAAGCCCCGAAGGCTCCGGCGACCGAGACGACCGCGGCTCCGAACGCCGCCGGGTTGAAGATGTGCCGACCCCGCCACGCGATCAGGTACTTCGACACGCTCGCCAGCACCCCGGCGAGCACGAGTCCGAACAGCGCCGGCCCGTCGACGCCGGGTCGCATGACGAACAGGAGGATCAGGGCGGTGACGAGGGAGGATTCGATGCGCCACGGCAGATGCAGGAGGCGCTGCGCGGCAGCATCCACGGCCGAGATCGCCACAGCGAGGACGACGAACGAGACCACGAGCTCCAGTGGAGCGGGACCGACCAGCCCGAAGAACGACAGCACGAGGGCGAACACGGCGAGGATCGCGAGGCTCGCCAGTGCGAGCCGGTACATCGACACGGCACCGAGGACGGCGAGGACACGTTGGCGCAGAGAGGTCAGAGATGTCACGGGTTCAACTCTTCCTCATCCTCGACCCCTCGGGGTCGTGAACAGCTCGACCGGAGCACCCGGCGTGCGTTCCGCCCTGCCGGACGTGCTCATCCGCACCCACTCCACGCCCCATCGATGCGCGAGCTCCGGACCGCCGTCGAAGAACAGGGCGGTGGCGACGGCATCCGCGTGCATGGCATCAGCCGCGAACGCCCACGTCGCCGCCCACGTCGTCACCGGAGCCCCCGTGCGCGCGTCGAGCACGTGATGAAGCCCGTCTCCCCACGCCCGCCGATTGATCGCGGACGCGCACAGGGCCTGATCGCGGACGGTCGCGACGCCGATGGCTCTCGTCGGGTCGAACGGATGCTCCAGCGCGATCCGCGCCTCACCGCGCACTGTCATGTCTCCGCCCGCATCGACGACCAACGCGCCGTCGATTCCTGCGAGCGCATCGGTCACGAGATCGACAAGACGCCCCTTGCCGAGAGCGCCGACATCGATCATGGCGGCGGATGCCAGGCGCAGCCGCTCCCGGTTCCAGGTGAGTGTGCGCGTCCACTCCTGCGGCGCCGGTACGGGTGCTCCCGCGTGGAGCGAGTACTCGGCGTCGTACCCGAGCGCGGCGAGGCTGTCGCCGATCAGCGGGTTGACCGCCCCCGCCGTGGCGGCGCTCAGTTCGCGGAACGCCTCGAGCATGGGCGCGGCATCCGCTGTCGCTAGAGCCTCGCCACCCGCGGACGAGAGCCGGGTCACGGTCGAATCGGGCCGGAACCGCGACCATGTCGCATCGAAATCCGCGACGATCCTCTCGACCTCGGAGCGCCGCTCGGCGTCCAGCGCCGACTCGGTCTCGACCTCCCAGCGCGTGCCGATCGCATCGAATCGCCAGGTCGTCATGTCAGGAACAGCAGGTCGTCATGTCAGGAACAGGTCGTCACGCGGCAACAGCGGTCATCTCAGGAGGATGCCTGTTCCCTGATCTCTTCGACGGCGGCGTTGAACCCGCCGCTGGTGAGCGATGAGCCGGCGACGCGGTCGACGTCGAGGTCGTCGAGGGGGACTCCGACGACCTCCTCGGCGATCCCGGCGATGAACTGGCCCTGGTACTGCTCGGTCTCTCTCGCCTGCGGGTCCCCGACGACGTCGACATCGGTCACGATGCCGTCCTCCAGCGTCAGGGTGACGGAGATCTGCTCGATCGTCTCGGGCGTCTGATACGCGCCCTCAGCGGTGTAGGTGCCGTCCGCGTAGTCGCCGGAGGCGGGCGCTGAACCGGACCCCTGCGCGCTCTCCGCATCGGCTGCGCCGGAGCATCCTGCCAGGAGCAGGACACCGGCCACACCGGCGAAACCGACGGTCCGGCGCGCGGACGGCGACAGCGGCTGGCTCATCATGTGATCGAGCGTATGACCGGGCGCTATGAGAGCGCTGTGTCGGCGAGACCGCTCAGGCGTCGCCGCCGAACATGCTCGTGACAGAACCGTCCTCGAAGACCTCGTGGATGGCGCGGGCGAGCAACGGAGCGATCGGCAGGACGGTGAGCGTGTCCCACCGGCGCGACTCCGTGAGCGGGATGGTGTCGGTCACGACCACCTCGTCGATCGCCTCGTCCTGCAGGCGCACGCTGGCCGGGTCGCTGAAGATGGCGTGGGTGGCCGCGACGATGACGCGGCGTGCGCCGTTCGCCTTCAGCGCCTGCGCAGCCTTGACGATCGTGCCGCCGGTGTCGATCATGTCGTCGACGAGGAGGCAGGTGCGCCCCGCGACGGTGCCGACGATCTCGTGCACCGAGACCTGGTTGGCGACCTTGGGGTCGCGACGCTTGTGGATGATCGCGAGCGGGGCACCGAGACTGTCCGACCAGGTGTCCGCGACGCGGACGCGTCCCATGTCGGGCGAGACGATCGTGAGGGTCTCACGGTCCTCTTCGGTGAGGTTCGCACGGAAGTGCTCGAGCAGCACCGGCTTGGCGAACAGGTGGTCGACGGGTCCGTCGAAGAACCCCTGGATCTGCGCGGCGTGCAGGTCGACGCTCATCACGCGGTCGGCGCCGGCGGTCTTGAGGAGGTCGGCGACGAGTCGGGCGCTGATCGGCTCGCGACCGCGACCCTTCTTGTCCTGGCGCGAGTAGGGGTAGTACGGAGCGACCACGGTGATGCGCTTGGCGGAGGCCCGCTTGGCGGCATCGATCATGATCAGCGTCTCCATGAGCCACTCGTTGACCGGCTCACCGAACGTCTGGATCAGGAAGAGGTCGCACCCGCGGATGGACACCTCGAAGCGCGAGTAGATCTCGCCGGAGGCGAAGGTGCGGTGCTCCACCGGAGCCGCCTGCATGCCGAGCACCTCGGCCACGGCAGTGGTCAGCTCGGGGTGCGAGCGGCCACCGGCGACGACAAGGCGCTTCTTCGTCTTGGCGATGAGGCCGGGGGCCACACCGTTGTCCCGATCGAGTGCAACGGTCTTCTTCTTGTGGCCCATGACCTGCCTTACTCTGCAGTTCCGCGCGAGGCGGCTTCGCCGGCCCTGGCAGCCGCTTCCGCAGCTCCGGTACCGGCCCGATTCTTCTCGACCCACCCCTCGACGTTCCGCTGAGGGGCGACGCTCAGAGCCAGGGCACCGGCCGGGACATCCTTTCGGACCACCGCTCCGGCGCCGGTCTTCGCACCGTCTCCAATTCTAACCGGAGCGACGAACACGTTATGCGAGCCCGTGTGGACCTCATCGCCGATCTCGGTGCGGTGCTTGACCAGGTCGTCGTAGTTCGCCGTGATGGCGCCCGCACCGAGGTTCACCCGCTCCCCGATCGTGGTGTCGCCGATGTACGACAGGTGCGGGACCTTGCTGCCCTCGCCGATCTGCGAGTTCTTCGTCTCGACGAATGTGCCGATCTTCCCGTTCGCACCCAGCGTGGTGCCGGGGCGGAGGTACGCGAACGGTCCGACGTTCGCGCCTGCCCCGATCACGGCCAGCGTCGCATCCGTACGGCGGACGACCGCCCCGGCGCCGACCTCGCAGTCGACCAACGAGGTGTCGGGGCCGATCGTCGCACCGGTGTCGATGACGGTGGCACCGGCGATGGTGGTGTTCGGCAGAAGCGTGACATCGGGCGCGAGCTTCGCATCGTCGTCGATCCACGTCGTTGCCGGGTCGACGACGGTGACTCCCTCAAGCTGCCAGCGCCGCACGATCCGCGCGTTGAGGAGACGACCGACCTGTGCCAGCTGCACGCGGTCGTTGACGCCGAAGGTCACCGACACGTCCGACACCACAGAGGCGGCGACGCGCTGACCGGCCCGGCGAAGGAGGGCGGGGACGTCGGTGAGGTACTTCTCGCCCTGCGCATTGTCGACTCCGACAGCCGGCAGGTACTCGCGCAGTGCGGCCGCCCGGAACACGTACATCCCGGCGTTGATCTCGGAGACGGCCGCCTCTTCCGCCGTGGCGTCCTTCTGCTCGACGATGCGGTCGACGTCCCCGCCGCCGTCGCGGATCACGCGCCCGTAGCCGGTGGGGTCGTCGACGACCGCGGTCATGAGGGTCGCTGCGGCCTGGGCCGCGCGGTGCTCCTCGAGGAACGCGGAGAGCGTCGCGGCGTCCGCCAGCGGGGTGTCTCCGGAGAGGATCAGCACGTCGCCGTCGAAGTCGGGGATGGCATCGAGCGCGACCTCGACGGCGCGACCGGTGCCGGGGATGTCGTCCTGATCGACGATCACCGCATCGGGGAACTGCTGGGTGATCGCACCGGCGACCCTGTCGCGCTCGTGCCGGACGACGACCTCGATGTGCTCGGCCCCGAGCCGGGATGCCGACGTGAGCACGTGTCCGACGAGCGGTCGTCCGGCGATCGGGTGCAGGACCTTGGGCAGGGTGGATCGCATCCGCGTGCCCTGACCGGCCGCGAGGACGATGATCGCCAGTCTGTTCTCCGTCATGCTCCGCCGCCAGGACTCGAACCTAGACCTCACAGCTCCAAAGGCTGTCGTGCTGCCATTACACCACGGCGGACCGCAGCCGCGAGGGCTGCCCCACAAGTCTGCCACGGTGCGGAAGAGATACCGCACCGACGGATAATGGAAAGATGAGCCAAGCGGATGAGGTCGACCGGATCGTCGGGGCGTGGAACACCCAGCGACCGGATCTGGACTTCTCGCCTCTCGAGGTCCTCTCCCGGATGGACCGCCTCTCCCGTCACCTCGACCGTGCGCGGCGCGACGTGTTCCGCCGCAGCGACATCGAGTCGTGGGAGTGGGACGTGCTGTCCGCGCTCCGGCGGGCCGGCGCACCGTTCCAGCTGAGCCCGAAGCAGCTGCTTCAACAGACGCTCGTCTCCAGCGGCACGATGACCAACCGCATCGACCGGCTCGTCAGCCGGGGTTTCGTCCGCCGAGAGGCGGACCCGGGCGACCGACGCAGCGTGCTCGTCACGCTCACCGACGACGGACGCGTCCGCGTCGACGCCGCCATCACCCGACTCGTCGACATCGAGGCGGAGCTGCTCAGGGCCCTCTCCCGCGCGGATCGGGAGCGGCTGGCGGCCCTGCTGCGCAAGCTCAGTCTGAGTTTCGACAGCTGATGGCGATGCGTTCCCCGCTCCCCGTCCGCGACGGCGTCGGAGCCACCCGCCTCCATCTGCCGCGTACCGGCCCATGGCCCACGGTGAGCGACTACATGGTCGAGCGGTTCTTCCATCTCGACGCGGAGCAGCTGCGATCCCGTTTCGACCGGGGCGAGATCGTCGCCTTCGACGGCTCAGCGCTCAGCCGTCACACCCCGCTGGGCGCCGAGGAGTTCATCTGGTACTACCGGGAGCCGCCGGTCGAGCTGGAGATCCCGTTCCAGGTGGAGGTGCTGCATCAGGACGACGACCTCGTCGTCGTGGACAAGCCGCACTTCCTGCCGACCACCCCGGCAGGCAAGTACGTGCAGAACTCCGCGCTCGTGCGACTGCGCCGCCTTCTCGACAACCCTGATCTCGCCCCGGTGCACCGCTTGGACCGCGCGACCGCGGGCCTGCTGATGTTCTCGGCGCGCCCGCAGACCAGGGGTGCGTACCAGATGCTCTTCCAGCAGCGGACGATCGAGAAGGTGTACGAGGCCGTCTCCGCGAAGCCGGCCGGATGGACCGATCCGTTCCCTCTGACGGTGCGGCTGCACATCGAGAAGCTCCGCGCTCAGGTCTGCGTCGACGTCGACCACGACCGCGAGCCCAATTCCGAGACTCTGATCGAGCTGCTGTCAGAGGACGATCACGTCATCCACACGCTGCTGCACCCGCACACCGGGAAGATGCATCAGCTGCGGGTGCATCTCGCCTCGATCGGCGCCGGCATCCTGCACGACAACCTCTACCCGGTGCTCACCGATGAGCGGCCGGACGACCACGACCGACCCCTGCAGCTGCTCGCGCGAGAGCTGCGCTTCGTGGATCCGATCTCCGGGAAGCCGAGGGAGTTCGTCACCCGACGCTCCCTGCAGTACGCTCCCCGGTGAGTCGACCGAGAGGAGACGCCGTGACCGATGAGGCCGGCCAGGCGCGCAGGCCGGGTGTGCGCGCGTGGATCCTCATCGCGGCCATCCCCGTCCTCGTCGTCGCTCTCATCGTCCTCTTCGCCCTCTGGCCGCGGGCGGATGCCGCATCCACGGCGGGGCGGACGGCTCCGGTGTCCGCCATCGAGCGTCCGACCCCGACCCCGACACCCACCCCCACTCCGACCGGGTTCCCCGCCGACACCCGGGACCACGACGCCGCGGCCCTGCCGCAGGCGGACGTCTTCGCGGTCCTGCCGGCCCTTCCCGTCGACGAAGACCCCGACGAGGCGTTCACCGGCCACACCGCACGTGCCGCCTCCGACGTCATCCCCGTCTGGGCGGATCCGCTCGCCGACCCTGTCGCGTCGCTCCCTCGGGACTACCGCTTCGGGGGCACGACGGTCCCGGTGGTGGAGATGCAGGACCACTGGGTGCGGGTCCTGCTCACCGGGCGCCAGGGCGTCGCATCCGCGGGGAACCCTGCCCAGCTCTCCGGGTGGCTGCGCACATCCGACGTCGACCTCGCCACGACCGACACGATCGTCGAGGTGAGCCTGTCGGCCCGGACCATCGACATCGTCCGCAGCGGCGTCCCCGAGCGGATCGCGACCGACTTCGGCTCCGGCACCGAACAGACCCCGACGCCGACAGGGCGGTCGTTCATCCACCTCTCGGAGGTCACGTCGTTCGACTACACGCGCGGACTCCCCGTGGTGTACCTCTCCGTGCAGTCGCCGGCGCTGGACGGCTTCGGCGGACAGGACGTCGCCATCACCGCCTTCCACTACCACGACGAACGATCCGGGACGATCTCGAACGGATGCATCCGCCTCGACGAGGCCGCGATCACGAAGCTCGCCGAGCTGCCACAGGGCACAGGCGTCGTCATCCGCCCCTGAGGCGGGGGGTCTCAGCGCCGCATGACGCGACGCGCGATCCACGTGCCGAGTACCTGGACGATGTGGACGAACACGACGATCAGCACGATCGCGGCCCACATGACCACCGGTTCGAACTGCCGGAAGCCGTAGATCTGCGCGAAGGCACCCAGTCCGCCGCCGCCGATGAGACCGGCCATGGCCGTCATGTCGATGATCGCGACGACGATGAAGGTGTAGCCGAGGATGAGGGGGCCGAGGGCTTCAGGGATCACGACGGTGAGCAGGATCCGCCAGGGCCCTGCGCCCATCGCGCGCGCCGCTTCAATGACACCGGGCGGCACGGAGACGAGGTGCTGCTCGACGATGCGTCCGATGGCGAAGGAGGCGGCGATCCCGATCGCGAAGGCGCCGGCGGTGATGCCGATGCCGGTGCCGATGACCGCTCGGGTGAACGGCTGCAGCACCGCGAGGAAGATGACGAACGGGATCGGGCGGAAGAAGTTGATCAGCAGGTTGACCAGGACGTACACGGGCTTGCTGGGCAGCACTCCCCCTCCGCGGGTCGCGTACGTGGCGACGCCGATGACGAGGCCGAGGATGCCGCCGAGCGCCAGCGCGTACGCCGTCATGTACAGCGTCTCGAGCGCGGCGTCCCAGAAGTCGCCCTGCAGGTCGATGAGACGATCCATCAGCGGGTCCCTTCCTCGGCCGAGATGTCGGTGACTGTCGCGTGCGCCCTGATCTTCGTCAGGGCGGCGTCGATCGCGGCATCCGCGCCGCGGATCGCGAGGGTGAGGTGACCGAAGGCACGGCCGCGGATGTCGTTGATGCCGCCGTAGATCAGCTCGAACTCCAGTCCCGCCGTGGCGAGGTCGAGGAAGACCTGCGCCTGCGAGGAGTCGCCGTCGCGGAACGAGAAGGTCACGATGCGCCCGTGGTGCCGTTCCTGCAGCACCGCGCGTTCGGCCGGGGACGGGATCCCCTTGATGACGGTTCCGACGAAGCGCTGCGAGGCGGGATGCTGCGGATCGGAGAACACCTCGAAGACGTCGCCCTGTTCGATGACCCGCCCTGAGTCCATGACGGCGACCTTCGTGGCGATGGTCTGGATGACGTCCATCTCGTGCGTGATGATGATGATCGTCACTCCCTGCTCCTCGTTCACCCGCTTGAGCAGATCGAGCACCTCGTGCGTCGTCTGCGGGTCGAGGGCGCTGGTGGCCTCGTCCGCGAGGAGGATGGCCGGACGCGTGGCGAGCGCTCTGGCGATGCCCACCCGCTGCTTCTGGCCACCGGAGAGTTGCTCGGGGTAGGCGCGCGCCTTGTCCGCCAGTCCGACGAAGGCGAGCAGCTCCGCCACCCGCGCCTCGATGTCCGGCTTCGACCAGCCGGCGAGCTTGAGCGGGTAGGCGATGTTCGCCTTGACGGACTTCGATGCGAACAGGTTGAACTGCTGGAAGATCATCCCGATACCGCCGCGCACGCGTCGCAGATCCCGCTCGCCGAGTGCGGTGATGTCCGTGCCGTCGACGGTGATCGTGCCGCCGGTGGCGGGCTCGAGTGCGTTGATGAGCCGCACGAGCGTCGACTTGCCGGCTCCCGAGTAGCCGATGATGCCGAACACGTCGCCCTTGTCGACGCGCAGTGTCACATCGTCGACGGCGACGATCGGCTGGGCGTCACGGCGGGGCGGCGAGTACGCCTTGGAGACGTTCTCGAGGGTCACGATCGACATGATGGGTCTTTCCGGTGATGAGGGCGGAACGGGGAATCGGGCGACCCGAGACGGGCCGCCCGATTCTTGCGCGAGAGGATGTCAGCCGTTCGCGGCGACGTCCTCCTGGACCTTCTTGAGCGAGGAGACGAGGTCGGCGACCGGCGTCTGCAGCGCCACAGCGGTGTCACCCGACGAGGCGAGCAGGCCCGCCTGTACGTCCTCGTTCGTCTGGAAGATCTCGACGAGCTTGAGGTAGGTCTCGTTGTCGGCGTCATCGGCGCGGGCAGCGAAGATGTTCACGTAGGGCAGCGCGTTCGGGTCGCTCGGGTCGTCCTGCGCGATGGCGTCGGCGAAGGTGAGCCCTGCGGCCTCGACGAAGTCGTTGTTGAGGATGGATGCCGCGACGTCGGGCAGCGACGTGGGGAGGATCGCCGCCTCGAGAGCGACGACCTTCACCTTCGATGCGGACTCGTCGATGTCGGCGAGGTCGGAGAAGATCGTTCCGCCGCTGGTGAGCTCGATGAGGCCGGCCGACTGCAGGACGAGCAGCGCGCGCGCCTGGTTGGATGCATCATCCGGCACGGCGACCGTCTCGCCCTCGGGGATGTCGTCGACGTCGTCGTACTTCTGCGAGTAGAGGCCGAGCGGGTAGATCGCCGTCGACCCGATCGGGGTGAGGTCTTCACCGGAGGCCTCGTTGTACTGGGCGAGGTAGACGATGTGCTGGAACTGGTTGAGGTCGAGCTCGCCCTCGGTGAGGGCGGGGTTCGGCTGCTCGTACGAGCCGAAGTCGACCAGCTCGACCGTGATGCCCTCTTCGGCGGCGGCGTCGACGAAGGCGGGCCACTGCTCGTCGGACTTGCCGACCACACCGATGGTCACGGTCTCGTTCGCGTCGCCTCCTTCATCAGCGTTTCCGGAGGCCGTGGCGCAACCGGCCAGGCCGATCACGAGAGGGAACGCCGCGAGTGCGGCGACGGCGGAGACGATACGACGGGACATGGATGGTGCCTTCCTTGGTGGGATGTCTCCACGCTAAGCTCGTCCGTTCGGCATCGCGGAATCGCACCGTCACAGAGCGTCACGGTGTCACAGAACGGTCACATGTCAGTCGAGCTGCTCGCTGAGTTCGAGCCAGCGCAGCTCGCTCTCCTCCACCTCGGCCTCGAGCGCGCCGATCTGCTTCATCTTCTCGGCGAGGCCCTCGTAGTCGGACTGATCGTGGTCGACGAGCGCGTGCTTGGCCTTTTCCACCTGCGCGGTGAGTTTCTGGATCCGGCGCTCCAGCGCCGAGACCTCCTTCTGCGCCGCCCGCAGGTCAGCACCGCTCAGGCGGGGCGTCGTCGCCTCCGCCGCTCCCGTCGATCGGGTCGGGGCGTTCTGCTCCGCCGCCCGAAGGCGCAGGTACTCGTCCACGCCGCCGGGGAGATGGCGCAGACGCCCGTCCATCACCGCGTACTGCTGGTCGGTCACCCGCTCGAGGAAGTACCGGTCGTGGCTGACGACGAGCAGCGTGCCCGGCCACGAGTCCAGCAGGTCCTCGATCGCCGCGAGCATGTCGGTGTCCATGTCGTTGGTCGGCTCGTCGAGGATGAGCACGTTGGGCTGATCGAGCAGCACGAGCAGCAGCTGCAGACGCCGCTGCTGCCCACCGGAGAGGTCCTTCACCGGAGTGGACAGCTGTGCGGACGAGAACCCGAGCCGCTCGAGAAGCTGGCCGGGGGTGAGTGCCTGCGCCTTCGAACCGGTGCCGAAGGTGTACTCGGTGCGCAGACTGCTGATGACCGTGCGCACCGGATCGTTCCAGTGCGGCGTCAGCTCGTCGATCCGCTGCGTGAGGGTGCGGACCTGGACCGTCTTGCCGCGCTTGACCCGGCCGCTTGTGGGCTCGATCGTCCCGGCGATGAGACTGAGGAGGGTGGACTTGCCCGCGCCGTTCACGCCGAGGATCCCGGTGCGCTCGCCGGGGGCGATGCGCCATTCGACGTCCGTGAGGATGTCGCGGTCGCCGTAGCGCACGCCGGCATCCAGCAGATCGACGACGTCCTTGCCCAGTCGGGACACGGCGAGCGACTGGAGGGACACCTTGTCACGGATCTCCGGGACGTCCTCGATGAGCTCGTTCGCCGCGTCGATGCGGAACTTCGGCTTGCTCGTGCGGGCAGGAGCGCCGCGGCGCAGCCACGCGAGCTCCTTGCGTGCGAGGTTCTGCCGCTTCGCCTCGGTCGCCGCCGCCATCCGGTCGCGCTCCACACGTTGCAGGATGTACGCGGCGTAGCCGCCCTCGAACGGCTCGACGATGCGGTCGTGCACCTCCCATGTCTCCGTGCACACCTCGTCGAGGAACCAGCGATCGTGGGTGACGACGAGGAACGCGCCGGAGTTGGTCGCCCAGCGCTTCTTCAGATGACCGGCGAGCCAGGTGATCGCCTCGACGTCGAGGTGGTTGGTCGGCTCATCGAGCGCGATGATGTCCCACTCCTTCACGAGGAGGGCTGCCAGCGCGACGCGCCGGCGCTGTCCGCCGCTGAGACCGGCGACCGGCGCGTTCCAGTCGAGGTCGCTCAGCAGCCCGCTGATCACGTCGCGCACTCGCGCGTCGCCGGCCCACTCGTATTCCGGCATGTCTCCGACGACGGACTGGGCGATGGTCAGCGCGTCGTCGAGGGTGTCGGCCTGGTCGAGGACGCCGACCGTGGTCCCCGCCCGCATGGTCACGCGCCCGGCATCGGGCTCCTTGCGTCCTGCGAGCATCGCGAGCAGAGAGCTCTTGCCGTCACCGTTGCGACCGACGATGCCGATCCGGTCGCCTTCCTCGATGCCGAGGGTGATGGAGTCGAAGACGACTTTGGTCGGGTATTCCAGGTGGAGGCTCTCGGCCCCGAGAAGATGTGCCATGTCGTTACCAGGCTACGGCAGGCCCACGGGCCGCGCCTGCTCGCTATCCTCGACGGCATGACGGACTTCCATGAGCCGACCCCGGATGAGCGTCGTCACCTGCGGCGCTGCGTCGATCTCGCCCGCGAGGCGCTCGACGACGGCGACGAGCCCTTCGGGTCGCTCATCGTCGACGGAGCGGGACAGGTGCGCTTCGAGGACCGCAATCGCGTCAAGCACGGCGACGAGACACGACACCCGGAATTCGAGATCGCGCGCTGGTCGGCGAGCAACCTCACGGCCGAGGAGCGCGCCGAGAGCACGGTGTACACATCGTGCGAGCACTGCCCGATGTGCTCGGCGGCGCACGCGTGGATGGGGCTTGGCCGCATCGTGTACGCCGTCAGTTCCGCGCAGCTCACGCAGTGGCGGGAGAGCTGGGGTGCCGCACCGAGCCCGGTCGCACCGCTCCCCATCACGGCCATCGCCCCCGACCAGGTGGCCTCAGGTCCGGTCGCCGAGTTCGCCGCGGAGCTGCGCGACATGCACGCGCGCAGCTTCGGCGTCTGATCACCCGCCGCAAGACGAGCGAGCCGCCCGCCCCCGAGGGGACGGACGGCTCGCGTCTGCAGCGGTGATGCTCAGTTGTAGGACTCGACGATCTCGAGCAGGCTCGGCACGTTGGAGTACGCCTCGGCGGCGTTGTCCTTCGTGACGATCAGCGGCTCGAGCAGGTACGCCGGGACGACCTTCACACCGTTGTCGTACTGCTCGGTGTCGTTGACCTCGGCTTCCTCGCCCTTCTGGAGCTGGTCGACCATCTTGATCGACTGCTCGACCAGGAGCGCGGTGTCCTTGTTGATCGTGGAGTACTGGATGCCCTCCATGATCGACTTGACCGACTCGACCTCGGAGTCCTGTCCGGTGACGACCGGGACGCCCTTACCAGCCTGCTGAGCGGCGGTGAGGATGGCGCGGGCGAGCGTGTCGTTCGGCGACAGCACACCGTCGATGGCGACGTCGCCGCCGTAGGAACCGGTCAGCAGCGTCTCCATGCGGTTCTGCGCGTTCTCGGCGAGCCAGCCCTCGGTGGCGGTCTGAGCGATCTCGGTCTGACCCGAGACGACGTTCAGGGTGCCGTCGTCGATCTTCGGCTGCAGGACGTCCATGGCCCCGTCGAAGAAGACCGCCGAGTTGGCGTCGTCCGGCGAACCGGAGAACAGCTCGATGTTGTACGGGGCGTCGTGGTCGGCGCGCTCCTCGAGACCGTCGAGCAGCGCCTGGCCCTGGAGCTGACCGACCTTGAAGTTGTCGAAGGCGACGTAGTAGTCGACGGCCTCGGTGTTCTCGATGAGGCGGTCGTAGGCGATGACCGTGGCGCCGGCGTCATGCGCCGCCTCCACCTGCGTGGCCAGCTGCTTGCCGTCCTTGGCGCCGATGATGATGACCTTGGCGCCGTTGGTGACCATGGACTGGATCTGGTTCTGCTGCTCGGCGACCGTGTTGGATGCCGGTGCGTACTGGACGTCGGCCTTGTAGCCGGCCTCCTCCAGTCCGTCCGTGAACAGCTGTCCGGCCAGCACCCAGTTCTCGCTGGTCTTGTCCGGAAGCGCGACGCCGATCGTCGACCCCGGCTCGAACCCGGTGGTCTCTCCGGCATCTCCGCCGGTGTCGCCGCCACGGTCGCCGGAGCAACCGGTGAGGGCGAGAGCTGTCGCGGCGACAAGCGCTGTGGCCGCGAATGCCATTCTCTTCATGCGATCTCTTTCTCTGTTTCCTGGTGTGCGGGGACGACGTCGCTCAGGAGCGCGACGATGTCTCCTTCTTGCCGCTCGCGGAATCCGCGGCGGAGGTCGGGTAGTCGGTGAGGTTCACGGCGTCCGGGCGGCTGCGTCGGCGCATCATGATCCCGATCAGCGAGGGGCGGCCCTGCTGCTTGTTCCAGACGTCGATGCCGACCGCGACGAGGAGCACGAGCCCCTTGATCATCGAGACGACGTCGGCACCCTGGCCGAGCAGCTGGAGGCCGTTGTTGAGGAAGGCCATCACGAGGCCACCGATGATCGACCCGATCACGGTTCCGATGCCACCGGCGACAGCCGCGCCACCGATGAACACACTGGCGATGGCGTCCAGCTCCCAGCCGTTGCCGTCGCCGGGGCCGGAGGCCTGCGAGCGTGCGACGAAGATCATGCCGGCGAGAGCCGCGAGGACGGACATGTTCATCATGACGAAGAAGTCGACCCAGCGGTCCTTCACGCCCGACAGGCGAGCGGCCTGCCGGTTGCCGCCGACGGCGTAGATGTGACGACCGAAGACGGTGTTGCGCGTGATGAACGAGTAGATGATGACCAGCGCGAGCAGGATGATGCCGGCGACGGGGAAGCTCGTGCCGCTGCGGCCGGTGGCGAACATCCAACCGGCGACGAGGACCACGACCGACAGCAGCACGACCTTGAGGACGCTGACCCACATGGGGGCCATCTCCGAGCCCATCTTGCGCTGCACGCGACGGGTGCGGATCTCCCAGAACACGAGCCAGGCGACACCGAGGAGGGCGAGGATCATGGTCGGCACGTTGAACGGCAGCGGCAGGGCGACCTCGGGCAGGTAGCCCGCACCGATGTAGACGAACTCGCGAGGCACGGGGATGGACTGCGAGTTGCCGATCCACTGGTTGGCACCGCGGAAGAACAGCATGCCCGCGAGGGTCACGATGAAGGCCGGGACACCGACGTATGCGACCCAGAAGCCCTGCCACGCTCCCACCAGCGCACCGACGACGAGTCCGAGGACGATCGCGAGCGGCCAGGGGAGGTTCCATTCGGCCATGGACTTCGCCACGATGATGCCGGTGAACGCCGCCACTGAGCCGACGGACAGGTCGATGTGGCCCATGATGATCACCATCACCATCCCGATCGCGAGGATCAGGATGAACGAGTACTGGTTGATCACGTTGATGAGGTTGCCCGAGGTGAGCGTCGCACCGTTGGGGCCGTTGCGGATCAGCGTGAGGATCTCGAACAGGACGATGATGACGATGAGGCTGCCGAAGATGCCGAACTGGCGCAGCGACGACTGTGCGCCGCCGAACATCTTCTTGATGTCGCCGAAGTGGAACCCGCGCTGGGCCGTGGTGTCTGTGGTGCTGCCGCTCATGCGTTCGCCTTCTGATTCGTGGAGGTCATGCTGCGCATGAGCGCCTCCGGAGTTGCCTGGTCAGCGGGGATGCAGTCGGTGACGCGTCCCTCGAAGATCGTGTAGATGCGATCGGAGATCCCCATCAGCTCCGGCAGTTCGCTGGAGATGACGATGACGCCCTTCCCCGCTGCCGCGAGTTCGTTGATGATCGAGTAGATTTCGTACTTCGCCCCGACGTCGATGCCGCGGGTCGGCTCGTCGAGGATCAGCAGGTCGGGGTCGGTGAACATCCACTTGGCGAGGACGACCTTCTGCTGGTTTCCGCCGGAGAGCTTCGAGACGCCCTCTTCGACGTTGGGGGTCTTGATCCGCAGCGCCTTGCGGTAGTTCTCCGCGACGGCGTACTCCTGCCGCCCGTCGACCACTCCCCTGGCGGTGATCTTCGACAGTTTTGCCGAGACGATCGCGCGCTTGATGGTGTCCAGCAGGTTCAGACCCAGGGTCTTGCGGTCCTCGCTCACGTAGGCGAGGCCGTGGCGGATGGCGCTGGAGACGTCGCGGAGTTCGATCTCCTCGCCGTCCTTGAACAGCTGACCGCTGAGGAACGTGCCGTACGAGCGACCGAAGATGCTCCGCGCGAACTCGGTGCGACCGGCACCCATGAGGCCGGCGATGCCGACGACCTCACCGCGGCGGACGTCGATGCTCGACCCCTTCACGACCATGCGCTCGGAGACCGTCGGGTGCTGCACCCACCAGTCCTTCACCTCGAAGAAGACCTCGCCGATGTCCGGGGTGCGGTCGGGGTACCGGCTCTCGAGCGAACGGCCGACCATCCCGCGGATGATGCGGTCCTCGTTGATCTCGCCCTTGGTGATGTCGAGCGTCTCGACGGTCCGCCCGTCGCGGATGATCGTGATCTCGTCGGCGATCTGCTCGATCTCGTTGAGCTTGTGACTGATCATGATCGAGGCGATGCCCTTGGCCTTGAGCCCGAGGATCAGATCGAGCAGGTGCTGCGAGTCGTTCTCGTTGAGCGCGGCGGTCGGCTCGTCGAGGATGAGCAGCCGGACGTCCTTGTTGAGCGCCTTGGCGATCTCGATGAGCTGCTGCTTGCCGACGCCGAGGTGCTTGATGGCGATGTCGGGGTCCTCGTCGAGACCGACGCGGGCGAGCAGTTCGGTCGCGCGGACCTTGGCGGCCGACCAGTCGATGACGCCCCCGGCGGCGATCTCGTTGCCGAGGAAGATGTTCTCGGTGATCGACAGCTCGGGGATCAGGGCGAGTTCCTGGTGGATGATCGCGATCCCGGCCTGCTCGCTGGAGGCGATGTCCTTGAAGCGCTGCTCCTCGCCGTAGAGCAGGATCTGGCCGTCGTAGGTGCCGTGCGGATACACGCCCGACAGCACCTTCATGAGGGTCGACTTGCCCGCGCCGTTCTCGCCGCAGATCGCGTGGATCTCACCGGCCTTGACGGAGATCGACACGTCGGAGAGCGCCTTGACGCCAGGGAATTCCTTGGTGATGCCCCGCATCTCCAAGATGGGGCCAGAAACGGCCGGCATCGTTGCTGTGCTGCTCACGAATCTTCCTCGATACTTGACGGCCACCCCTAATGTGACCGTTCACATGAGACATCATATTGCGCCTGTCCTCCGCCGGTGTCAAGTGGGCGCGGCTTCCGTTGCGCTATCGAGATCAGACGCGCGCTGAGGTCACCGCGGGGCGCTGGACGCGCGAAGGATCAGGCGGGGTGCGACGGGCCCGAATTCCGGCACGGCCTCGCCCCGGATCTCGGCGAGGAGGATCTGCACCGCCCGCTGCCCGAGGGCGGGGAAGTCCTGATGGACGGTGGTCAGCGGCGGCCAGACGTGGGCGGCCACCGGGATGTCGTCGAAACCGACGACGCTCACCTGGCGCGGCACATCGATCCCGGCATCCCGGAACCCGTGCATGAGCCCGATGGCCATGAGGTCGTTCGCCGCGAAGACGGCGGTGAAGTCCCGACGGCGGACCAGCTCGGTGCCGGCGAAATAGCCGAAGTCGGCCGTCCAGTCACCCCGGATGGGCGGGAAGGTCGGCAGATCCGCCTCCCGCAGCGCCTCGAGGTACCCGCGCATCCGCGACTCCGCCTCGATCCAGTCCTGCGGTCCGGCCAGGTGCAGGATGTCGGTGTGGCCGAGGGAGATGAGATGCTCCGTCACCGCTCGCGCTCCCGCGACCTGGTCGGCCGACAGCGTGTAGCCGTCCGAGCCCGACGCCGTCTGCAGGCTGACGAAGGGCACGCCGACGGCCATCCCCCGCAGCACGTTGAACACACGCACCTGCGGGGCCAGCGCGACGATGCCGCTGACCTGTTCCCGCGTCAGCTGTCGGATCGCGTCACCGATCGCCTCCGGGGTGGTGGCGGGGAGGTTGACGGTGGTCACCGAGTAGCCCTCAGCGCGCGCGGCATCCTCGATGCTCGCGATCGAGGATGTGGGGCCGAACTCCCCCACCGTGGCCGACAGCACCCCGATGGTGTGCGACCGGCTCGTGACGAGGGCACGTGCGGCGAGGTTCGGCTTGTAGTCGAGAACGGCGATGGCGTCCTCGACGCGCTTCCGGGTCTCCGGACGGATGCTGGGGTGCTCGTTCAGCACGCGGGACACCGTCTGGTGCGAGACGCCGGCCAGCCGGGCGACGTCGCGGATGCTGGGCACCCGTGACCGCGGACCAGAGGCTGACATTGCATCGTCTCCCTCGCGTGTGCACGGTCACATCGTTCGTTCCATTATGTCGCGAGGGCATCACTCGCGCATCCGGTGCGCCGCTCAGCCGTCGACGGTCAGTTTCTCGGCGCCTGGGCGACGGGGTCGTCCAGGAGCGGTTCGAAGGCGAGCTCAGCGGGTGCGATCTGCATGAGGTGCGACCGCATGTGCGCGCGCTCGAGGCGGACGGTCCGCCCCTCTGCTCCCACCGGATGCAACCGCACGGCCTCCGCCAGACGCTCCCGACTCGTCGCCAGCAGCACGCCGAGGTACCCCGAGAGCACCACCATCTGCGGCGCGAAAGCGTTCACGAAGTTCGTCAGCGCCACCGAGAGGACATCGACCTGCCTGGCGACCTCGGCGATGGTCACCGGGTCTCGCACGAGGCCGAGTTCGATGTCGAGCTCGTCCTCGTCGAGGCGGCGGCGCCCCAGGAGTGCGAGCACCTTGGCCGGGTGCACCTCCACCTGCAGGCACCCGCGGCGGCCGCACGAGCACAGCGCTCCCGAGGTGTTCACCACGGTGTGTCCGAACTCGCCCGCGAATCCCGACGTGCCGCGCACGAGGGCGCCGTCGAGCACCAGCCCACCGCCGATCCCGTTCATGGAACCGCTGAGATACAGCACGTTGTCGACGTCCCTCGCGACGCCGAATCGGGTCTCCACCAGGGCCCCGACGCTCGTGTCGTTGCCCACGGAGACCGCGACCCCGATGGCGTCGGTGAGACGCCGTGCGAGGTTCTCCCTGCGCCAGCCGAGTGAGGGCGAGAGGAGCACGGTGCCGCTGCGGTCCACGAGACCGGGCACCGCGACCCCGGCGCCGACGAGGCGGTAGTGCCGGTCGATGTCCGCGCGCATCCCGTCGATCAGCGACGACGTGACCTGTGCGAAGCGTCGCGGGCTCGGCGGCTTGGCGAGGTCGTGCCGCACCCGCGAATGCACCGCTCCGCCGAGACCCACCAGGGCCACCGAGACGCTGTGGGGCTCGGCGCTCACGCTCAGAGCGACGACACGATCCTCCGCCGCCACTCCGAGGGAGGGTCGGCCTGCGCGTCCTGTGCGCTCCACCGACGCCTCGCAGACGAGGTTGAGATCGAGCAGCTCCTGCACGAGAGCGGTCACGGTCGATCGGGTGAGGCCGGTCCGCGCGCCGATCTCCGTCCGGGACAGCGCGCCCCGGCCATGGACGAGCTGCAGGACGGTCGACAGGTTCTTCTGCCGCACGTCCTCGTTCGTCGTCCGGGCGAGGGGGCGCTGCGCCGCGATGAGCGGTTCCGAGAGATCGTGATCCTCGGTGCGATGCGAGTCGACCATCAACGCGTGACCATCATGTGTCGCATGAGCAGCTCCTGGGTGGCATCCGCCCTGGCCACTTCGGCCGTGACGCGCCCGTCGGCGACCGTGTAGATGCGATCGGACAGCCCGATCACCTCCGGGAGCTCCGAGGAGATGACGATGATCGCCTTCCCCTGCGCCGCGAGTTCATTGATGAGCCCGTAGATCTCGTACTTCGCCCCGACGTCGATCCCCCGCGTCGGCTCGTCGAGGATGAGGACGTCGGGATTGCTGAATATCCATTTCGACAACACGATCTTCTGCTGGTTCCCGCCGGAGAGCGTCGCGGTGGCCGCACCCACACTCGGGGTCTTGATGTTCATCTTGTAGCGATACGCTTCTGCCACTTTACGTTCGCGGATGCCGTCGACGAGACCGCGATGCGCGAGCCGCCCCAACGCGACCGACGAGATCCCGGTCTGCACGGATGCGAGCAGGTTGAGGCCGTCCTGGCGTCGATCCTCCGGCGCGTACGCGATGCCGTGAGCGATCGCCTCGCGGATGGTCCGCAGCTCGATTTCCTCGCCGCGCTTGAAGGCCGATCCCGTGACCACCGACCCGTACGAACGTCCGAAGATGCTGAGGGCGAGCTCGGTGCGCCCCGCCCCCATCAGGCCGGCGATCCCGACGATCTCACCGGCGTGCACACGGAGCGTGACGTCGTGGATGACGACCCGCTGCGGATCGCTCGGGTGATGCACAGTCCAGTTCTCGAGGCGGAAGAGCTCGTCGCCGATGTCGGGCTCACGTGGTGGGAAGAGGTCGTCGAGGGGGCGCCCCACCATCGCGCGGATGATCCGCCCCTCATCGGTGTCGGGGTCGTCGCGGTGCATGGTCTCGACGGATGCGCCGTCTCGGAGGACCGTGATCCGGTCGGCGACGTCGAGGACCTCCTGCAGCTTGTGCGAGATGAGCACACACGTGATCCCGTGGGACCGGAGCCGGTCGACCAGCGCCATCAGCCGATCGGAATCAGCGCGTCCGAGCGCAGCGGTCGGCTCATCGAGGATGAGCAGTCTGACGTCCTTGGCGAGCGCCTTCGCGATCTCGACGAGCTGCTGCTTGCCGATCCCCAGTTCCGACACGCGCGTCGCCGGGCTCTCGTGCAGCCCCACCCTCGCCATCAGCTCGGATGCGAGGGCGAAGGTCCGTTCCTCGTCGACGAGTCCGAAACGGGTCATCTCATGCCCGAGGAAGAGGTTCTCGGCGATCGAGAGCTGGGGCACGACGGCCAGCTCCTGATGCACGATGACGATGCCCTCGGCTTCACTGTCGGCGAGGGAGCGGAATCGCATCTCGCGGCCTTCGAAGGTGATCGTCCCCTCGAACGTGCCGTGCGGATGCACGCCGCTGAGGATCTCCATCAGCGTCGTCTTGCCTGCCCCGTTCTCGCCGCAGATGGCGTGCACCTCACCCGGGCGGACCTCGAAGGAGACGTCGTCGAGCGCGGTGACCCCGCGGAACCGCTTCGTGACGCCCGACATGCGCAGCACTGTGTCGGACATCTCACCGCCCTTCCACGTCGACCGGACGGGCCCAATGCTACCGAAGAAATCAATTTGTCCTCAGGCCCGAAAAAATAATTTGTCCGCAGGGGCGACAATATGCCATGCTTCGGAAGCGGACAGCGCCTGAGCGCCGCTCCACGCCGACAGAGTGGTCAGACAGCACCGGCCACCGAACTTTCAAGGAAGAGAGAACGCGATGAGTAGAAGAACCCTGCGCGCCCTGGCCACCACCGGCGCATTCGCCCTGGCCTTCGGACTCGCCGCCTGCGCGAGCAGCCCCGCGACCGAGTCGGAGGGCGCACCGGAGGCCGGCGACATCACCGTCGGAGTCGCGATGCCGACCGAGACGAGCGAGCGGTGGATCGCCGACGGCGACGCCGTGAAGTCCCAGCTCGAGGAGGCAGGCTACGACGTCGACCTCCAGTTCGCGAACGACGACATCCCCCGTCAGCAGCAGCAGCTCGACCAGATGATCACCAACGGCGCCGACATCCTCATCATCGCCTCCATCGACGGCACCGCCCTCGCCACGCAGCTCGAGAACGCGGCGAGCAAGGGCATCCCCGTGATCGCCTACGACCGCCTCATCAACGGCACAGAGGACGTCGACTTCTACGTCACGTTCGAC
Source organism: Microbacterium ginsengiterrae (assembly GCF_014205075.1). Classification (NCBI taxonomy): domain Bacteria; kingdom Bacillati; phylum Actinomycetota; class Actinomycetes; order Micrococcales; family Microbacteriaceae; genus Microbacterium; species Microbacterium ginsengiterrae. The sequence continues at coordinate 359,812 of NZ_JACHMU010000001.1, forward strand.
AACTACACCGTCGGCGTCCAGCAGGCGCAGTCTCTCCTGCGCGGTCTCGGCTTCCTCGACGAGAACAACGAGGACACCGGGGCGACCGACGCCAAGGCGGTCGAGCTGTTCGCCGGATCCCCCGATGACAACAACACGAAGTTCTTCTACCAGGGCGCGATGGACACCCTGCAGCCGTACTTCGACGACGGCCGCCTCACCGTCCCCTCGGGGCAGACGGACATGGACACGATCTCGACGCTGCGGTGGGACCAGGCCACGGCGCAGAAGCGCATGGAGGACCTGCTGACGAGCACCTATGACGGTGGCGCGAAGCCGCTCGACGGCGTGCTCGCCCCGTACGACGGCATCTCGCGCGGCATCATCACGGCACTCGAGAACGCGGGATACGGTTCCAGCATCGAGGACGGTCTTCCGATCCTCTCCGGCCAGGATGCGGAGATCGCATCCGTGAAGATGATCGCCGACGGCGTGCAGTACGCGACGATCTTCAAGGACACCCGCAAGCTCGCCACGCAGGCCGTCGCCGCAGCCGACGCCTTCGCGAAGGGCGAGGAGCCCGAGGCGAACGACACCGAGACGTACGACAACGGTGTGAAGGTCGTGCCCTCCTACCTGCTGGAGTCCGACATCGTCGTGGCCGACAACATCACCTCGCTCCTGGTCGACTCCGGCTACTGGACCGAGGACGAGATCGCGGCAGGCGTCGCCGGCTGATCCCCGTCGTGGCGTCCGCCCGCCGACCGACAGGTCGTGCGGGCGGACGCCCCTCCGCTCACCGATTCACAGACAGGAGCTGCGATGTCTGACGCGATCCTCGAGATGCGCAACATCACCAAGAACTTCCCCGGCGTCAAAGTGCTCGACGACGTCACCCTGACGGTCGCGCGGGGCGAGATCCACGCGATCTGCGGCGAGAACGGCGCAGGGAAGTCCACCCTCATGAAGGTGCTGTCCGGGGTGTACCCGCACGGCTCCTTCGACGGATCGATCGTCTTCGACGGCGAGCCGCAGCGGTTCACCGCGATCAAGGACTCCGAGCACGCGGGGATCGTCATCATCCATCAGGAGCTCGCCCTCGTGCCGCACCTCTCGATCGCCGAGAACATCTTCCTCGGCAACGAGGTGCTCCGCCGTGGGCTGATCGACTGGCACGAGGCCAATGCCCGGGCCACGTCGTTCATGGAACGCGTCGGACTGCACGAGAACCCGACCACGCCGGTCGGTCAGATCGGCGTCGGAAAGCAGCAGCTCGTCGAGATCGCCAAGGCGCTGACGAAGGACGTCCGACTGCTGATCCTCGACGAACCGACCGCGGCGCTCAACGACTCGGACTCCGAGCACCTGCTCGGCCTGCTCCGCGGGCTCAGGGAGCAGGGCATCACGAGCATCATCATCAGTCACAAGCTCGGCGAGATCATCGAGGTCGCCGACACCACGACGATCATCCGCGACGGTCAGACGATCGAGACGATCGACATGCACGGCCCGGACGTGTCGCAGGACCGGATCATCCGGGGAATGGTGGGGCGGTCCCTCGAACGGCGCTTCCCCGAGCGCACGCCGGACATCGGCGAGGAGATCTTCCGCGTCGAGAACTGGACGGTGCGCCACCCGACGCAGCAGGACCGCATCGTCGTGGACGACGCATCACTGTCGGTCAGGGCCGGGGAGATCGTCGGCATCGCGGGACTCATGGGCGCAGGCCGCACGGAGTTCATGATGAGCGTGTTCGGACGCAGTTACGGGAGGGCGGCCTCCGGGAAGGCGTTCCTCCGCGGCGAGGAGATCTCCACCCGCACGGTGCGAGACGCCATCGGCAACGGACTCGCTTACGTCTCCGAGGACCGCAAGGAGTACGGTCTCAACCTCATCACCGACATCAAGACGAACATCTCCGCTGCGGGCCTCGGCAACCTCACGAGCGCCGGGCCGTTCATCGACGCCCACCGCGAGGCGGAGGTCGCCGAGCGCTACCGCACCGACCTGCACATCAAGTCGCGCACCGTCGCCCAGATCGTAGGCAACCTCTCCGGCGGGAACCAGCAGAAGGTGGTGCTGGCGAAGTGGCTCTACACGGACCCCGACGTGCTCATCCTCGACGAGCCGACCCGCGGCATCGACGTCGGCGCCAAGTACGAGATCTACGAGATCATCGGCGCTCTGGCGGCCGCTGGTAAGGCCGTCATCCTCATCTCCAGCGAGCTGCCGGAGCTCCTCGGGCTCTCGGACCGCATCTACACCCTCGCCTACGGGCGCATCACCGGGCAGCTTCCCGCCGCGGACGCGACACAGGAGGCGCTCATGTCCCTCATGACGATCGAAAACACTTCCCCGAAGGAGGCCGCGGCATGAACAACGTGTTCACCGAGGTCAAAGAGCTGCTGACCCACAACCTGCGCACCTCAGGCATCTACATCGCCTTCGTCGCGATCATCCTGCTGTTCACGATCCTCACCGGGGGAACGCTGCTCAGCCCCGAGAACGTGACGAACATCGTGCTGCAGAACGCGCACATCCTCATCATGGCGCTCGGCATGATCCTCGTGATCGTCGGCGGTCACATCGACCTGTCGGTCGGTTCGGTGCTCGCGTTCGCCTCCGCCGTGTCCGCCGTGCTCGTCATCCGCATGGGCATGCCGTGGTGGGTCGGTGTGATCGCCGCCATCATCACCGGCATCGTCGTCGGCGTGTGGCAGGGGTACTGGGTCGCGTACGTCGGCATCCCGGCGTTCATCGTCACCCTCGCGGGAATGCTGCTGTTCCGCGGCCTCACCTGGCTCGTGCTGGACAACGTGTCGCTCTCGCCGTTCCCGACCGCCTACCGCGAGGTCGCCAGCGGCTTCCTCGACGGCATCTTCGGATCGATCACCGTCGGTCAGGGGCAGGGACTGATGGGCGTCCCGCAGACCGTCGACGTCTTCACACTCGTCATCGGCGTGCTCGCCGTCATCGGCGTCGTGGTGTCCTCGATGCGCAGCCGTCGCGCCCGCCAGGGGTACAACCAGGTGGTCGAGTCCATGCCTCTGTTCGTGGCGAAGCTCGTCGTGATCTCGGCCGTGCTGCTGGCGTTCACGTGGGCCCTGGCCTACAACCGGGGCTTCCCGGTCGTACTGATCATCGTCGCGGTCCTCATCCTCGTGTACCAGGTCATCGCCAACCGCACCGTGTTCGGTCGCCACGTCTACGCCGTCGGCGGCAACCTGTCCGCCGCGCGACTCTCGGGCGTCAACGTGCGCAGCGTGAACTTCTGGATCTTCGTCAACATGGGGTTCCTCACCGGCATCGCCGCCGCCGTCTTCTCCTCGCGCTCCAACGGCGCCCAGCCGGGCATGGGGAACATGTTCGAGCTCGACGTGATCGCGGCCTGCTTCATCGGCGGCGCCTCGACGATGGGCGGCGTCGGACGCGTCGGCGGTGCGCTGGTCGGTGGTCTGGTGATGGCCGTCATGACCAACGGCATGCAGCTGATGGGCGTGCCGCAGTCCAGCCAGCAGATCGTCAAGGGACTCGTGCTGCTGCTCGCCGTCGCATTCGACATCTACAACAAGCGCCGGGCCGGTACCGTCCGCTGAGACTGGGGGACGAACGGGGCGGGACGCGGCAGGCGTCCCGCCCCGTTCGTGTTCTCTCAGGCCGAGATGATGCGGGCCCCGTGGACGGGCCCGTGGACGTGCATGGCTGTGCGGCCGGCGTCCTGCAGCTCCGCCGCCACATCGCGGGCGCTCGCCGGGTTCTCGCACAGGAACGCGATGGTGGGTCCTGAACCGGAGACGATGCCGTTGAGGGCACCGGCTGCGATCCCCTCGGCGATGATGTCGTCGAGGACGGGGCGCTCGCTTCGGGCCGGGCCCTCGAGGTCGTTGAACATCGCGGCGGCGAGCGCGTGCGGATCACCGGCGCGCAGCGCCTGCAGCACCGGGATCGGCACGTCGAGGGACAGCGGAGGGTCATCGGCGAGCGCGCCGGTCTCCGCTCGGTCCTCGTCGAGCCGCGCGTAGATCTCCGGTGTGGAGAGCCCGGCGTCACTGGTCACCAGCACCCAGTCGAAACGGCCGCGTGCGAGGGCAGGGTTGAGCTGATCGCCTCGCCCGGTGCCGACGGCGGTGCCGCCGTGCAGCGCGAAGGGCACGTCCGCACCCAGTCGGGCCGCGAGCTCGTGCAGATGCTGGGGAGAGAGGCCTGTGCCCCACAGGGCATCGCACGCCACGAGGGCCGCTGCGGCATCGGCCGAACCGCCGCCCATGCCTCCGGCAACCGGAACGCTCTTGCGCAACTCGAGATGGACGCCGCCGGCGTACCCTGTCGCGGTGGCGAGCATCTTCGCCGCCCGCATCGCGAGGTTGCGGTCATCGGTCGGAACGGATGCCGCGTCCTCGACACCGGACACGCTGAGGGAGAACTCATCGGACTCGGTGGCGATGACGTCCTCGAACAACGAGACCGCCTGGAACACCGTGGCCAGGGCGTGGTAGCCGTCCTCGTGGCGACCGCCGACGCCCAGATAGACATTGATCTTCCCCGGCGCCCGCACGTGCACGGATCCGGGGAACGCGGCGAGGCTCATGGTCGACTCAGAGCGTCGACGAGACGGCCCACAGGTCGACGTCGATGCCGTCGGAGAGCGCGTCGATGCGGGACAGCTCCTCTTCGGAGAAGGCCGGACCGTCGAGAGCGGCGATGTTCTCGTCGAGCTGCTCGATGCGAGACGCTCCGATCAGGGCGGAGACGACCACGGGGTCACGCAGCGTCCACTGCAGAGCCATCTGTGCGAGCGTCTGCCCGCGCCCCTCGGCGATCTCGTTGAGAGCACGGAGGATCGACAGCCCCTCGGCGGACAACGGCTTGTCCGAGATCGAGCCGCGCTTCTGCGCGCGCTCCGCCGTGCCGTCCTTCAGGTACTTGTCGGTCAGCAGGCCCTGGGCGAGGGGCGTGAAGGCGATCGCGCCCAGCCCTTCGGTGCGCAGAGTGTCGGTGAGCTCCGGTTCGATCCAGCGATTGAGGATCGAGTACGAGGGCTGGTGGATCACCAGCGGCGTGCCCAGCTCCTTGGCGACGGCCACGGCCGCCGCGGTGCGCTCGGCGCTGTACGACGAGATCCCCACATAGAGGGCCTTGCCCTGCCGCACGAGCGTGTCCAGTGCACCGATGGTCTCCTCGACGGGGGTGACGGGATCCACGCGGTGCGAGTAGAAGATGTCGACGTAGTCCAGGCGCATCGAGGTGAGCGAGCGCTCGGCGCTGGCGAGCAGGTACTTGCGGCTGCCGAAGTCGCCGTACGGGCCCGGCCACATGTCCCAGCCGGCCTTCGACGAGATGATCAGCTCGTCGCGGTACGGACGGAAGTCCTCTTCGAAGATGCGCCCGAAGTTCTTCTCGGCAGAGCCGTGCGGCGGGCCGTAGTTGTTGGCGAGATCGAAGTGGGTGATGCCGCGGTCGAAGGCGTGACGCAGGAGGGCGCGCTGATTGTCCAGCGGGATGTTGTCACCGAAGTTCCACCACAGCCCCAGCGAGATGGGCGGCAGGTGCAGGCCGGAGGTGCCGACCTGCCGATACGCGAACTGCTGATAGCGATCGGCCGAGGCCGCGTAGGGACGGTGGATGTCGGGAACATCGGAGCGGAAGCGCGGCGTTTCAGTCACGCCTCCAGGTTAGCCCTGAAGCGCCAGCGCGATTCTCACGAAATCGTCGACCGTGAGCTCCTCGCCCCTGGCGGTCGGTGCGACACCGGCGCGCTCGAGAAGTGCGGAGGCCTCGGCGGCTGTTCCCCCGAGCACCGCGGCGAGCGCCTGTCGGAGCATCTTGCGGCGCTGCTGGAACGCGGCATCCACGATCCGGAACGTCGCCAGACGCAGCTCTTCACTGCCACGGGGCTGCGGATCGCGTTCGAACGCGACCAGCACGCTGTCGATGTTCGGCACCGGCCAGAACACCTGACGCGACACGTTGCCGGCCAGTCGCCACGGACCGTACCAGGCGGCCTTGACGCTCGGAGCGCCGTAGACCTTGCTCCCCGGAGCTGCGGCGAGGCGCTCACCCACCTCGGCCTGCACCATCACGACGCCGCGCCGGATGTCCGGAAAGGTCTCCATGAAGTGCAGCAGGACAGGAACCGAGACGTTGTACGGCAGGTTCGCGACGAGGACCGTCGGGTCCCCCGGCAGCTCGGTGACCCGGAGCGCATCGGCATCGACGACCGTGAGCGCACCCTCCGGCACGCCGTGATCTGCGGCGGTCTGCGGCAGACGTGCGGCCAGGCGGTGGTCGATCTCGACGGCCGTGACGGACGCTCCCGTCTCGAGGATTGCGAGAGTCAGCGATCCGAGGCCAGGACCGACCTCCACGACGCGCTCCCCTGCCTGCACGCGACCCACGTGCACGATCTTGCGCACGGTGTTCGCGTCGACGACGAAGTTCTGGCCGAGCTTCTTGGTGGGGGTGACGTCTAGCTCGGCGGCGAGGCGGCGGATCTCGGTCGCGCCGAGCAGTGAGACGGTCATCCTGCCATTCTCCCCGATCCGCACCGCACGTCCGTACAGATGCACGACGAAACGACGGTCGCACGGCTAAGGCAGCGTCCTCACCGTGCAGGTGTCGCGGGTTCGTGCAGGTGTCGCCGCGGCGACTCGGCGCTGTGGAACTCAGTCGGCGAAGGAGCCGTAGACGCGCAGGGTGTTCTCGGCGATCCGGGCGGCGAGCTCTTCGACGTCCAGGCCGAGCTCTGCGGCCATGAAGCGCAGCGTGTGCGGGATCAGGTATGGCGCGTTCGGCCGGCCCCGCAGCGGCACAGGGGTGAGGAACGGGGCATCCGTCTCGACGAGGATCCGATCCAGCGGCGTCACCCGCAGGGCGTCGCGCAGATTCTGCGCGTTCTTGAACGTCACGTTCCCCGCGAACGACAGGTAGTACCCGGCATCAGCGCAGACACGGGCCATCGCGTTGTCGCCCGAGAAGCAGTGGAACACCGTGGTGTCGGGCGCGCCGACGCGGGTGAGCGTCGCGAGCACCTCCTCGTGCGCATCCCGGTCGTGGATCTGCATCGCGATCCCGTGCTTCTTCGCCAACGCGATGTGCGCCTCGAACGATGCGAACTGCGCGCCGCGTCCTGCCTCCTCGGTGCGGAAGAAGTCCAACCCCGTCTCGCCGATCGCGCGCGTGCGCGGGTGCGCGGCGAGCTCGTCCACCACCGCGATGGCCTGATCGAGCCGCCCCGCCTCGGCGTAAAGCGGAGCATCGTTCGGGTGGATCGCGACGGCGGCGAGGACACGGGGGTCGGATGCCGCGGCATCCACCGCCCACCGAGAGGACTCGATGTCGCCGGATGCCTGGACGACGCCGATGACGCCGACCGCTTCGGCCCGATCGAGCTGCTCGGCCAGGGTCAGCGGCTCCACGCCGTCGGTGATCTCCAGGTGGGCGTGGTTGTCGTACACCGGGACCGTCAGCGCATCGGGCGCGTCCGGGTAGCGGAGGTCCTTGCGTCCGTCGGTCGCGCGCGACTTCACGTACGTGTCGGGGTTCGTCCCCTCCGCGGCCATTCCGATCCTCCGATCAGCCCTGCGTCTCGACGCGCGGGAACAGCGGCGCGAGGGCGGTGACGGTCGTGCCTGGTCGCAGCGCACCCCATGCTCCGGCCTCGCGGATCGGCTGCTGCTGCAGCGCGCCGAGCTCCTGCTCCGCGCCCAGCGCCGACCACAGCGTGCCGGTCGACTGCGGCATGACCGGCGACAGCAGGACGGCGAGTGCGCGCAGGCCCTCTGCGCACGTGTACAGCACGGTGCCGAGGCGGCCGCGCTGGGCCTCGTCCTTCGCGAGAGCCCACGGCTCGTTCTCGGTGATGTAGCCGTTGAGGGCGTCGACGATGGTCCAGATCGACGAGATCGCCTCGTCGATGCGGAACTGCTCGATCGACGCGTCGGCCGCCGTCGCGGCATCCGCCACGATCTTCTGGATCGCGAGGTCATTCTCGGTGTACTCGCCGGCCTCGGGGACGACGCCGCCGAAGTACTTCTCGATCATCGCGATCGTGCGCGAGGCGAGGTTGCCGAAGCCGTTGGCGAGCTCCGCTTGGTACCGGGCGGAGAGGTCCTCCCAGGAGAAGGACCCGTCCTGTCCGAACGCGATCGCCGAGAGGAAGTAGAACCGGTACGCGTCCGAGCCGAACACGTCGGTGATCTCGGTCGGTGCGATGCCGGTGAGCTTCGACTTCGACATCTTCTCGCCGCCGACGAGCAGCCAGCCGTGCGCGAAGACGCCCTTGGGGACGTCGAGGCCTGCGGCCATCAGCAGGGCGGGCCAGATGACGGCGTGGAAGCGCAGGATGTCCTTGCCGACGACGTGGTAGGCCGGCCAGCGACGAGCGAACGTCTCCTCATCCGAACCGAATCCCACAGCCGTGGCGTAGTTCAGCAGCGCGTCCACCCACACGTAGATGACGTGCGACTCGTCCCACGGCAGCGGGATGCCCCAGTCGAACGTCGAGCGCGAGATGGAGAGGTCCTTCAGGCCCTGGCTGACGAACGAGACGACCTCGTTGCGAGCCGAGTGCGGGCGGACGAAGTCCGGCTCGGTCTTGTAGAGCTCGAGCAGCCGGTCCTGGAACTCGCTGAGCTTGAAGAAGTAGTTCTTCTCCTGCAGCAGCTCCAGCGGCTTGGAGTGGATGGCGCAGACCTTCAGCCCCTCGAAGGGACCGGTGCCGTCGACGATCTCGCTCTCCGGCTTGAACTCCTCACACCCCACGCAGTACAGCGCCTCGTACTCGCCGGCGTAGATGTATCCGGCGTCATAGAGCCGCTGGAAGAAGACCTGCACGTTCTTCTCGTGGCGCTCCTGGGTGGTGCGGATGAAGTCGTCGTTGGCGACGTCGAGGGTCTCCAGCAGCGGGAACCAGCTCTCCGAGACGAGCTTGTCGACCCACTCCTGCGGGGTGACGTCGTTCGCCGCCGCAGCGCGGAGCATCTTCTGTCCGTGCTCGTCCGTGCCCGTCAGCATCCACGTGTCATCGCCGGCCTGGCGGTGCCACCGCGCGAGGGTGTCGACCGCCACCGATGTGTACCCGTGACCGATGTGGGGCACATCGGAGGGGTAGTAGATGGGCGTGGTGATGTAGAAGGATTCGCCTGCGGGCATGCCGTCAATTCTAGGCGGGATGCCGCGCGGCGTTGCTCGTGTGTCAGCCGCCACCGGCGGCGCCGGCTCCGAGCGCTCCGAGCTGCACGCGGGAGGTCGCGCCGGTCTTGTCGTACAGGGCGCCGACGTGCGTCTTCACGGTCGTCACGCCGATCCTCAACCGATCGGCGATCTGCTGGTTCGTCAGTCCCTGCGCGAGCAGGGCGAGCACTTCCGCCTCGCGCGCGGTCAGCGTGGGAAGGGCGGGGGCGGGCTGCACCTCCGGACGACGGTTCAGCTGCGCGATGACGCTGCCCGCCACCGCCGGATCGATGACGTGCCGGTCCGCGGCGACGTGGTGCACGGCCTGGACGAGCTCGGCGCCGCGTGTCGCCTTGAGCAGGTAACCGTGCGCCCCGGCCGCGAGCGCGCGGACGATGAGGTCGTCCGAGTCGAAGGTCGTCAGCACGAGTACGCGCGTCGGCGTCTCCGCCGTGATGCGCTCGGTCGCCCAGATGCCGTCCGTCCCCGGCATCCGCAGGTCGACGAGCGCGACATCGGGCGCCAGGGATGTGCACTGCGCGAGAGCGTCGAAGCCGTTCTCCGCCTCGCCGACGATCTCGATCGCGGGGTCGGAGCGCAGGATCGCGGCGACCCCGGTCCGGACCGCCTCGTGATCGTCGGCGATCAGCACGGTGACCCGGTCAGACATCGCGCGCCTCCCCCACTGTCACCACGGCGTGCCACCGGCCGTCATCGGTCGCCGCCGAGACGACGGCTCCGTCCACGTCGGAGAGCAGCATCGTGGCACCCGCGATCCCGATTCCGCTGCCGTGGACTGCGGCGGCGGCCTCCGCGACGCGGTTCGAGACCCGCACTGTGATGGCCGCGTCGCTGTGCTCATCGCCCGCGACGGCGAGCTCGACATCCCCGGTCCCGTGTCTGACCGCGTTCATGACGAGCTCCTGCACCGCGCGCACGACGATCCCCGCGGCGCGCGGCGGCATACCGGCGAGCGCGGCCTCGAGCGGTTCGCCGGTGTGCACGAGACGCCGATCCGACGGGACGAGGTCGTCGAGCCGGCGGGCGGAGACGGACGGCTCGCGGGCCTCCTCCACGTCGTCGACCGTGGTCAGCAGGGCGATGAGCCGGCGCAGCTCCCGGTGCGCGTCGTCGGTGCCGCTCTTCGCCCTCGCGAGGATCTGATCGACCTCACCGGTCTCGGCCGCAGCGGATGCCGTCAGCCGGGCGGCTTCGATGTTCAGACCGGCGACGGCGATCTGATTCGCGACGAGATCGTGCAGGTCGTGGGCGACGCGCTGCCGCAGCTGCTGCATCGATCGCGCGTGCGTCTGCGCCATCGCCGCCCGCGTGCGCTCCCGCTCGCTGCGCACGTTCCATCCCCACAGGGCCGAGAGCAGCACGAACAGTGCCCATTGCAACGCCAGCGGGGCGTACCGGACTGCGGCCCCGTGCCAGACGACGAGAGTGATGCCGACCGCGACGAATGTCACGAGGATCACCGCGAGCACGACGCGCACTCCCCGGTCGGAGCCGTACCGGAACGCGCAGTAGACGAAGTCCGAGAACAGGATGACCACGCCGAGACTCGTCCCCAGCAGCACGTCGACTGCCACAAGGGGGATCCCCGCGGCGAGCATGGCGAGGGGATGCGTCGAGCGCATCGTGGCCAGGGCGGCCATGGCGAGGAGGAGGAGCAGGAAGATCGTCTCGCTCGTCCAGATCCCCGCCGACGGCGCGAAGACCGCCACGCCGGACAGCCGGAATCCGCCGAACTGCAGCAGGGCGATCCCGAGCAGCAGATACAGCGCAGCGGCGACCGCATCCCGCCCGCGAGGGTGGGCGTTCAGCCGCTGAAGGGTGTGCCGCAGCTCTGACGCCATGGCATCCATCCTGCCCGCTCTCCCGTTCTCCCTCCTCCTCCGATCGGAGGAGATCCGTCGGCCGTGCGGAGGATCCGCGGCGGCGCGGGGACCGTCACGGTGGAGGCATGAACATCGTCATCGCGATCCTCGCCTGCGAGATCGGATTCTGGGTCGTGCTGTTCGCCGGTCTCGCGACGCGCTACCTGCTGCGGTGGCGCCGGTTGTCGACCGTGCTGCTGCTGTGCGTTCCGCTGCTGGATCTCGCACTGTTGAGTCTCATCACGTGGGACCTGCGCGTGGCAGGAGCGACCGCGGACTTCGCGCACGGGCTCGGGGCGGTGTACCTGGGCTTCACCGTCGCATTCGGGCACACGATCATCGCGAGAGTCGACGCGTGGTTCTCACACCGGTTCGCCGGCGGACCGGAGCCCACGAGGACGCCGAAGCACGGCCGCGATCGGGTGGTGCACGAGTGGAAGGACTGGGGACGCATGGTCGTGTGCGCGGTGATCACGACCGCTGTGCTCGGCGGCATCACCTGGCTGGTCGACGACCCGGCGAGGACGTCGGAGCTCGCTGGTTGGATCGGGCGCGTGTGGCTGGTCACGGGCATCTGGTTCGTCGGCTGGCCGGTGTGGGTCACGGTGACCGAGGCGGCAAGGCCCGCGCAGCGGAGCGACGCACGCTGATCTCGGCGCGCGCATCGCGCACGACTGCAGCGATCTCGCAGACATTCCGAGAATCTCTGCGAGATTCGGGAAGATCTGCGTGGTGCGTGCGGCCTCAGCGGCCGCGGGAGGCGAGGGCCTGCTGATACAGATCCCGTGAGCTGAGTCCTGTCGCTGCGGCAACCTCGGCGCACGCGTCCTTGAGCCGCATGCCGCTGTCGACGAGCGCCTGCACCTGGGCGCCGGCATCCTCGACGGATGCCGCGACAGGCGTGGCCCCCTCGACGACCACGACGATCTCGCCCTTGACGCCGGCCTGCGCCCACTCGACGAGCTCGGATGCCGTGCCACGGCGCACTTCTTCATAGAGCTTCGTCAGCTCGCGGCACACCGCGATCCGCCGATCCGGGCCGAACGCCTCGCCCATGTCGGCGAGAGCGGACGCCAACCGTGACGGCGACTCGAAGAAGATCATCGTGCGCTGTTCCCGGCCGAGCGTCGTGAGGACACCGCGACGCTCACCCGGCTTCCGCGGCAGGAAGCCCTCGAACGTGAAGCGGTCGGTGGGCATCCCCGAGATCGCCAGCGCCATGATCACCGCGCTGGGACCGGGGATCGCGGTCACCGTGACCCCCTGTGCCACAGCCTCCGCGACCAGTCCGTACCCCGGGTCGCTCACCGCCGGCATCCCCGCATCGCTGACGACGACGATGTCCTCGTCCATGGCGAGGGCGGCGAGCTCGGCCGCCTTGTGCTTCTCGTTGTGGTCGTGCAGGGCGATCAGCCGGGGCCGGTTGTCGATCTTCAGGGCCTGCAGCAGCCGCTGCGTCGTCCTGGTGTCCTCCGCTGCGACGATCCGCGCGTTCTCGAGCACCTCGACCAGACGCCGAGACGCGTCGCCGAGATTGCCGATCGGGGTCGCCGCGAGGATGATCACCCGTTCAGCTTAGGCTTATGCCGTGTCCGCGCCCGTCCCGCTCCTGCCTCCTCCTGCGGAGCGTCTGACGGTGTGGGGGCGGCTCCGCGACCGCGTGCGGGGAGACCCGGAGTGGAATCGCCTGGTGTCGTGGCTGTCCCCGCTGCTGCTCACGGCGCTGGCGGCGCTGCTGCGGCTGGCGAACCTCGGACATCCGCGCACGCTCGCCTTCGACGAGACCTACTACGTCAAGGACGCCTGGTCGCTGTGGACCCTCGGCTACGAGGGCACCTGGGGCGACGGCGCGAACGAACAGTTCCTCACCGGCGACGACGGCGCGCTGGGCACGGAAGGCTCCTTCATCGTGCACCCGCCGTTGGGCAAATGGATCATCGCGCTGGGCATGGGAGCGTTCGGACCAGGGAACAGCGCCGCGTGGCGGCTGCCGGTCGCCCTGGTCGGCGCGGCGACTGTGCTGCTGGTGTACCTCGTGGCGAAGGAGCTCACGCGCTCCGTCGTCGCGGCATCCGTGGCCGGCCTGCTCCTGGCCGTCGACGGCCTCAGCATCGTGATGAGTCGGATCGGGCTGCTCGACGGCATCCTCACGTTCTTCGTCCTGCTCGGATTCCTCTTCGTCCTCCTCGATCGCCGGCGGAGCATCCCTCTCGTCGAGGCGCCCGCTGCGACCGAGGAGCAGACCCTGTGGGGCCGGATCGTGTGGCGACGGCCGTGGGTCATCGCCGCGGGCATCGCCCTCGGCGCGGCCACGGCCGTGAAGTGGTCGGGGCTGTACGCACTCGCCGGTCTGGGGCTGTATCTCGTCGTCACCGATGCCCTGGCCCGGCGCCGCGCCGGCGTGGCGTACTGGCCGATGGATGCCGTGGCTCGGCAGGGGGTCGTCTCGTTCCTGCTGCTGGTGCCTGCCGCGTTCGTCACCTACCTCGCCTCATGGACGGGCTGGCTGGTCACCGCCGGCGGATACGACCGGCAGACCGACGCGAACCCGTTCGTCGCGCTGTGGAACTTCCATCAGGCGATATACGCGTTCCACATCGGACTCGGCTCAGGGCACCCGTACGCGAGTCCGGCATGGCAGTGGCCGCTCCTCATCCGCCCGACCGCCGTGTGGGTGGGCGGCGATCAGAGCTGCGGCACTGATCACTGCATGTCGGTGATCTCGACCGTCCCGAACCCTCTGATCTGGTACGGCGGCGTCGCGGCGGCGGTCTATCTGCTGTACCGGTTCGTGCGCGGTCTCGTCGAGCGCCGGCCGATGCCGTGGACGTACGGCGTCCCGCTCGTCGGTCTCGCCGTGACGTATGTGCCGTGGCTGCTGTACCCGGAGCGGACGATCTTCCAGTTCTACACCGTGGTGATGATGCCGTTCCTGTGTCTCGCGCTCGTGCTCGGCCTACGCGACATGGCCGGCCGCCGGGAGAATCCTCTCCCCCGACGTCAGGCCGGCGAGCGCACCGTCGCCGTGTTCCTCATCGCCGTCGTGCTCGTGTCGGCGTTCTTCTACCCGGTGTGGACCGGCATGAGCGTGCCGTACGAGTTCTGGCTGATCCACAACTGGCTGCCCACCTGGATCTGAGCCGGATCACTCAGCGGGTATGGATGCTGCCGGTTCTCAGCCGGCATGACCGACGAAATCCATACCGGCTGCCTCGGACGGCGCGTCAGCGGGCGAGCGGCAGATCGGCGGGGTCGGAGACCGGGAGGCGGCACACGAACGCGCGGCAGTCGTACGCGAGGTCGACGCCCTGCGCCCTGCCCGCGAACAGCTCGAACCCGGCGTCCTCGAACGCCTTCGCCTGCGCGGGGCTGACGACGGCGACCACGTCGGCATCCACTTGGCGGGATGCCGATGCGAGGGGCCCGTCGACGGCATCGGTGACGACCACGACCTGACGCGGCGACTCCGCCAGGCCCGCTGCGACGGAGAGGAGCGATCCGTGACCGAAGGGGTGCGGGAGCGCGGTTGCCGCGTACGCACGCACGAGCTCCTCTGCCGCGGCGCGATACCGCTCCCCTGCGCCCAGACGCCATGCCGACAGCGCGGCGCCGGCGAGGGCGGCCGCGCCCGACGGCAGGTCGCCGTCGGTCTGGTCGGGTGCCGGCGTGATGCCATGCGCGGCGAGGACGGGATCGGGGGATGCCCCTGACTCCAACAGCTCGTCGAGGATGTCGCGCGCCTCCACCGCCCAATCGGCCTCGCCCGTCGCCACGGCGAGTGCGAGGAGACCGTCGGCGAGCAGGGCGAGGTCCGCGAGCGTCGCCACCGCGGCCGACGCCGTCCCGCCGAGGGAGGCCCGCACCCGCTTGCCGTCCGGTGCGCGATTCACCTCACCCACGTAACGCGCGGCATCCGCCGCTGCTGCCACCCACGCTCGCTCTCGCCAGGCTGCGCCGGCCCGAGCGAGCGCACCGATGGCCAGCCCGTTCCAGCCGGTGATGACCTTGCCGTCGACCGCGGGCGGCTGCAGCCCCGTTCGCTCTTCGGCTGGGAGCCGGTAGTAGCCACCCTCGTTGCGTTCACCGTCGATGATCGATTCCGAGTCCTGTGCGGCCCGGAAGCCGCCGCCGTCCTGGCGCAGAACCCCGATGAGGAACGAGGCGATCCCCCGCGCCGTCGATTCGTCCCCCGCGCGTCGGGCCACATCCAGCAGCTGGGCGTTGTCGGTCAGCATCCGCTCGTAGTGGGGCACTGTCCAGTCGCGCATGGTCGCGTACCGGAAGAATCCGCCGTCGACGTCACGAAGGTCGGATGCCGCCATCGCGGCGAGCGCGCGCTCTGCAGCCGCGGCCGCCTCCGGTGCCTCGCGGCGCACGGACGGCTCCTGCAGGAAGCCGAGGGTCGTCGCCACGGGGAATTTCGGCGCGGCGCCGAAACCACCATAGGAGGTGTCCTCCCTGGCGGCGATCGCCCTGGCGGCGACGGCGAGCCGTCCCGCATCCGGCAGGTCGGACGGGGCGACGACAGCGGCCTGGGCGAGAGCGTCGGCGACGGCATCCGCCGACTCGACGGCCTGCTCGTGCCGGGTCGTCCATGCCTCCTGCACGGCCGCGAGGACCTCGCGGAAGCCGGGCATCTGCCCTCGCCGCTCCGGCGGCCAGTATGTCCCGGCGTAGAACGTCCTCCCCTGCGGGGTCGCGAACGCCGTCAGCGGCCATCCCAGGTTCTGGGTGAAGGCGGATGCGGCGGCCATGTACGCCCCGTCGACGTCCGGATGCTCCTCGCGGTCGACCTTCACGGCGACGAAGTCCCGGTTGATGATCGCGGCGACCTCGGGCGAGGAGAACGACTCGCGCGCCATCACATGGCACCAGTGACAGGTCGAGTAGCCGATCGAGATGAGCAGCGGGACTCCCCGCCGCTGCGCCTCGTCGAAGGCCTCCGCACCCCACGGGTGCCAGTCGACCGGGTTGTCGGCGTGCGCGCGCAGGTAGGGGCTGAGCGTCTCGGCGAGGCGATTGGTCATGCCCGACACGCTACGCCGCGACGGCTGGAGATCACACCAGAGCGGGGCGCAACTCGGCCGCGCGCGAATGCGCGTATCCGACCAGGGGCAGCGCCCGCTCCGCGGCGAGCGCGATGCGCGCCTCGAGCACCTCGGACGCGACCCGGTATCCGTCGAAGTCTGTGTTGCTGGCGTAGACGCCGATCGGGAGCGTGAGCGCCTGGAAGAACGCGAACAGCGGGCGCAGTTGGTGTTCGATCATCAGCGCGTGCCGTTCCCCTCCGCCGGTCGCGGCGAGGAGGACGGGCTTTCCGACGAGGTCGTACTGGCCGATGAAGTCGAACAGATGCTTGAACAGACCGGTGAAGGACGCGCGGTACACCGGGCTGCCGACGATGAGGAGGTCGGCCTGCTCGATCGCGACGAGCTGTTCCTCGACGTGGGCGGGAAGGTCTTCGCGGCGCAGTGCTCCGGCCAGTGACGGGCCGATCGCGGTGAGCTCGATGAGCTGCACCTCCGCATCGGCGCGTTCGGCGACCGCATCCGCGATCGCGCGCAGCAGCGCGGTCGTCTTGCTGGGCTCGTGAAGGGAACCGGAGACGGCGACGACGCGGTAGGGAGCTGTCATGACGACGACGCTAGCGACGATGACGCCCTGTGGCACGCGGGGCGACACAGGGCGTCATCGAACGCAATGCAGCGTCTCAGAAGTGAGTGCTCAGTTGAACTCGTTCGGGTGGGTGCCCACGCGGCCGGATCCGTCCTGCGGGTCGAGAGCGTCGATCGCCGAGATCTCCGCGTCGGTGAGGGTGAAGTCGAACACGTCGAGGTTCTCGCGGAGACGCTCGATGCGCACCGACTTCGGGAACACGATGTTGCCCTTCTGCAGGTGCCAGCCCAGGACGACCTGAGCCGGGGTCTTCCCGTGGGCGGAGGCAGCCTCGGCGACGGCGGGCGCGCCGAACAGGTCGTACTTGCCCTGGCCCAGCGGGCCCCATGCCTCGATGCGCATGCCGTGGTCGGCGGCCCAGGAGGTGACCTCGCGCTGCTGGTACGCGGGGTGCAGTTCGATCTGGTCGACGGCGGGGGTGACGCCGGTCTCCTTGACGACGCGCTCGAGGTGCTCGACGAGGAAGTTGGACACGCCGATGCTGCGGGTCAGGCCCTGCTCGCGGAGCTCGATGAGCTTGGCGAACGCGTGGACGTAGTTGTCCTTCGCCGGCGTCGGCCAGTGCACGAGGTACAGGTCGACCTGGTCGATGCCGAGCTTCTCGAGGCTCTCCGCGATCGCCGCGTTCGGCTCGTCGCCGTCGTGGCGGTCGTTCCAGAGCTTCGTGGTGATGAACAGCTCGTCGCGAGGGATGCCGCTCTTCGCGATCGCCGCGCCCACGCCGGCCTCGTTGCCGTAGATCGCCGCAGTGTCGATGTGGCGGTAGCCGACCTCGAGCGCTTCGCTCACGGCCTTCTCGGTCTCCTCCTGGGGGACGAGGAAGACGCCGTAGCCGAGCTGAGGGATGGTGTGTCCGTCGCTGAGAGTGATGAGGGGAATCGTCATGCGGCCAGCATACGACCTGTGATGACAGGCGAAGGCTCCCCTTGACTCCGGCACGCGGAAGCGCAAAGCTGCTTCGCCGTCATACGATGGAGGGCTATGTCTTCCCCTGCCATCTCGTATCCCCCCGAGCTGCCCGTCAGCGCGGCGAGGGAGGAGATCGCCGATGCCATCCGCGACCACCAGGTGGTCGTCGTCGCCGGCGCCACAGGGTCGGGAAAGACGACACAGCTGCCGAAGATCTGCCTCGAACTCGGCCGCACGGCCATCGCCCACACGCAGCCGCGGCGTCTCGCCGCCCGCACCATCGCCGAACGTGTGGCGGAGGAACTGCAGGTCGAGCTGGGCGGCCTGGTCGGCTACAAGGTGCGCTTCACGGATCAGGTCTCTGATGCGACGCAGATCGCGCTGATGACCGACGGCATCCTGCTCAACGAGATCCACCGCGACCGTCTGCTGCGCCGTTACGACACGATCATCATCGACGAGGCGCACGAGCGGTCCCTCAACGTCGACTTCCTGCTCGGATATCTCACCCGGATCCTGCCGGAGCGCCCGGATCTGAAGGTCATCATCACCTCGGCGACGATCGACCCGCAGAGCTTCGCGGCGCACTTCGCCGCGGCCGACGGCACCCCGGCGCCGATCATCGAGGTCTCCGGGCGCACCTACCCCGTCGATATCCGCTACCGTCCGGTCGCCGACGCGGGCACAACTCCGGAGAAATCGGCCGGCGGAGGCTCGGAGGAGCTGCCGACACAGCGATCGACGAAAAAACTCCGGAGTAATGCGACGGGCGAGCCGGAGGACGAGGTCTCCGCGATCGTCGCAGCGCTGCGCGAACTCGACCGCGAGGCGCCGGGCGACGTGCTCGTCTTCCTCCCCGGGGAGGCGGAGATCCGGGATGCCGCGGACGCCGTCCGCGCGGCGTACACCTCGACGAGCGCCCCGGTCGAGGTGCTGCCGCTGTACGGCCGGCTGTCGGCCGCGGAGCAGCACCGCGTGTTCGAGCGGAGCCGCGTCGCCGGTGTCCGCCGCCGTGTCGTCCTGGCCACCAACATCGCGGAGACGAGCCTCACGGTGCCCGGCATCAAGTACGTCATCGACACCGGGACCGCCCGCATCTCCCGGTACAGCAACCGGTCCAAGGTGCAGCGCCTGCCGATCGAACCCATCTCGCAGGCGTCGGCGAACCAGCGCTCCGGGCGCGCGGGCCGCACCAGCGACGGCATCGCCATCCGCCTGTACGACGAAGAGGACTTCGCCCGAAGGGCGGAGTACACCGAGCCAGAGATCCTGCGCACGTCGTTGGCGTCGGTCGTGCTCCAGATGCTCACGCTGGGCTTCGGCGACATCACCGCCTTCCCCTTCCTCACTCCCCCGGACTCCCGAGGCATCAAGGCGGCGTTCGACCTGCTCACCGAGCTCGGAGCCGTCGACCTGCGCGGCGACACCCCCCGGCTGACGAAGATCGGGCGCGACATCTCGCGGATGCCGATCGACCCCCGTTTCGCCCGCATGCTGCTCGAGTCGCAGAAGAACGGTGTCGAGCACGACGTGCTGGCGATCGTCGCCGGTCTCACGATCCAGGACGTACGCGAGCGCCCTTCCCAGGACGCGCCGCAGGCCGTCCGTGACACCGCTGACCGGATGCATGCGCGCTTCACGGACCCGACCAGCGACTTCCTCGCCCTCCTGAACCTCTGGAACCATCTGCGCGAGCAGCAGAGCGCACTCGGCTCCAGTGCGTTCCGGCGCCTGTGCCGTTCCGAGCATCTGAACTACGTCCGTGTACGCGAGTGGTTCGACGTGCACCGCCAGCTGCGGTCACTGGTCAAGGGCGGGCAGCAGAAGGGCCGGCAGAAGACCGAGGGGGCAGCCGACCCTGATGCCATCCACCGCGCGCTCCTGTCCGGCCTTCTCTCCCAGATCGGCATCCTGGACGAGCGCAGCACCACGTCCGCGGCGATGTCCAAGCCGGGGGCGCCGAAGACGAAGCGCAAGGTCGCCGAGTACCGCGGGGCGCGGGGCATCCGGTTCTCGGTCTTCCCCGGCTCCGGCCTGCGCAAGCAGAGCCCGCAGGCCGTCATGGCCGCCGAGATCGTCGAGACGTCGCGCACCTACGCGCGGACCGTTGCGGCGATCGACCCCGCGTGGGCCGAGTCGCTGGCGGGCGATCTCGCCAAGCGCCAGATCTCCGAGCCGCGCTGGTCGAAGGATGCCGGCGCCGCCGTCGCCACGGAGAAGGTCACGCTGTTCGGGGTGGAGATCATCCCGCGCCGGCGGATCCAGTTCGCACGGATCGATCGCCCGGCCTCCAGAGAGCTGTTCGTGCGCCACGCACTCGTCGAGGGCGAGTGGGACCCCGGGCGCATCGACAAGCGCGTCAGTGCGTTCTGGCGCAGCAACCTTGAGCTGCGCCGGCGCCTCGAGAAGCTCGAGGAGCGCGAGCGGCGTCGCGACATCCTCGCCGGCGACGAGGCGGTGTTCCGGTTCTACGACGAGCGGATCCCGTCCGACGTGTTCGACGTGCGGTCGTTCGAGAACTGGTGGCGCGAGACGCTGCAGAAGACACCGAAGCTGCTCGTCATGCGCGAGAGCGACCTCATCGATGACGGCGATCGGGCCGACAAGGACGAGTTCCCCTCCCGCTGGACACAGGGCGATCAGGTGCTCTCGCTCGCGTATCGCTTCGAACCGGGGGCCGCGGATGACGGCGTGAGCGTCGTCGTCCCCCTCCCTCTGCTCGCGCAACTCGCCGACCGCGGGTTCGACTGGCAGGTGCCGGGGCTGCGGGCGGAGCTGGTGACCGCACTGCTGCGCGCGCTGCCGAAGGCCATCCGTCGGCACGTGGTGCCCGCGGCCGACTGGGCTGACCGGTTCGGTGAAGCGCTGGCCGAACAGGGCCCGGAGCGACACGAGGGCCTCCCGGAGCGCTCGCTGAAGGAGGCACTTGCCCGGCTCATCCAGCCGCTCGCCAATCAGCCGGTCGCCGCGTCGGACTTCGAGGACGATCGTGTCCCCGGTCACCTGCGGATGAACTTCCGCGCCGTGGACGAGCGCGGCCGCGTCGTCGGTTCGGCACGCGATCTGGCCGAGCTCCAGAACACGCTCTCCGACCGCGCGAGGGCGAGCGTTGCCCGCTCCGTCTCGCGGCCGGCGGGCCGCGCCCCGCAGCCGGGCCCCGGCCCGTCGTCGGACGCCCGTCCGGGCGGTGCGTCAGCGCCGATCGAGCGCGACGGCCTCACGAGCTGGACGTTCGGGGACCTTCCGGAGGTCCTCGACACGAGGGTGGCCGGGGGCGTGGTGCGCGGGTATCCGGCGATCGTCGATCAGGGCAAGACCGTCTCAGTGCGCGTCGAGGCCACTGCGGAGGCGGCAGAGAGCGCCACCCGCGACGGCGTCCTCCGGCTCGTGCTGCTGAACGTCCCCTCCCCCGCCTCCTACGTTCAGGAGCACCTCACGTCGAAGGAGAAGCTGGCCCTCGCCGCTTCCCCGTACCCCTCCGTCGCCGCGCTCATCGAGGATGCGAGATCCGCCGTGGCGCGCGCGGCGCTCGAGCGGACGAACCCCGGCGTCATCCGCACCGAGGCGGAATTCGGGAAGGCGAGGGATACCGTGAACGCGACCCTCGTTGACGACCTCTTCCAGACCGTGTCGCTGGTCGCCCGCATCCTCACCGCCTCTCGCGATGTCGAACGCGGGATGAAGGCGCAGAACTCGCTCGCGCTGCTCGGGCCGCTCGGGGACATCCGGTCGCAACTGAGCGGGCTCCTGCATCCTGGTTTCATCTCCGCGGCCGGCACCGACCGGCTGACGCACTTCCCGCGCTATCTGCAGGGCATGGTCGAGCGCCTGCAGACGCTGGCGAACGAGCCGGGCCGTGACCGCGCGCGGATGACGGAGTACGAGCGGGTCTCGCAGGCCTTCGCGGATGCTGGCGGCGTGATCCCCCTGCCCGCCGATGCCCCGCCGGCGCTCGTGGAGGTGCGCTGGCTGCTCGAGGAGTACCGCGTGAGCGTGTTCGCTCAGCGTCTGGGGACGGCCAAGCCCGTCTCGCCGCAGCGCATCATGAAGGCGCTTTCCGCCCTCTGACCGCGTGCGGGTTGCATCCGCTCGCGGGGGCCCGGGTAGCCTGGCGGCATGGCTCGCGCGATCGTCTACACCGAACTCGGCTCCCCCGACGTCCTCCAGCTCGTCGAGGTCCCCGATCCCGTCGCCGGCTCCGGTGAGGTCGTCGTCCGCATCGAGGCGGCAGGCGTCAATCCGCTCGACGCGAAGCGGCGCAGCGGCAAGCGCCCGTCGCCTCCGATCACCGAGCCGCGTCACGTGGGCTTCGACGGCGCAGGAGTCGTCGACTCCGTCGGCGAGGGGGTGAGCGACTTCACCGTCGGCGACCGGGTCGTCATCCGCGACACGATGGGCACGTACGCCAGCCACCTCGTCGTCAGCGCCGCTCACCTTGCCCACCTTCCGGATGCCGTGACGGCCGCGGAAGCCGCCGCGCTGCCGATCCCGGTCGGTACGGCGTACCAGTGCCTTAGGTCGCTCGGGGTCGGTCAGGGCGACACCCTGCTCATCCACGCGGGGTCGGGCGCGGTCGGTCAGGCCGCGATCCAGTTCGCCGTCGCCTGGGGTGCGACCGTGGTCGCCACCGGCAGCGAGTCACGACACGAGCAGCTGCGCGACCTCGGAGCCATCCCCGTCGCGTACGGTGACGGACTCATCGACCGCGTGCGCGCTGCCGTCGACGGTGACATCACCGTCGCGCTGGACTGCGCAGGGACGGACGAGGCCATCCGGACCTCACTCGACCTCGTCGCCGACCGCGATCGCATCGCGACGATCGTGCGAGGCCCCGACGCGGCGGATTTCGGAATCCGCGCATTCAGCGGCGGCGCGCCCGAACCGCTGACCGAGCAGGAACTCGCCTGGCGGGTGGAGGGCCTGCGCGTCGCGATCGACCTCATCGCCGCCGGCGACTTCCAGGTGGAGCTGGGGCCCGAGTTGCCGCTCAGCGAAGCCGCCGAGGCCCACCGCCTCGTCGAGTCGCATCAGGCACGAGGCAAGATCACGCTCATCCCCTGAGAGACGGGGAAGCCTGCGCGTCTGCTCTACGCTGGAGGGCATGACTGAACTTCGCTGGGGAATTCTCGCTACGGGCGGCATCGCTCACGCCTTCGCGTCCGATCTGCGCACTGCCGGCCTCGACCTGGTCGCCGTCGGCTCGCGCTCCCAGGAGTCCGCCGACGCGTTCGCTGCGGAGTTCGAGATCCCGCGCGCACACGCATCCTACGAAGCGCTCGCCGCCGACCCCGACGTCGACATCATCTACGTCTCGACTCCGCACCCCATGCACCACGCAGGGGCCAAGCTCGCCCTTGAGAACGGCAAGCACGTCCTCGTCGAGAAGGCGTTCACCGTCAACCGCGCAGAGGCCGAGGAACTCCGACAGCTGGCCGCCGACCGCGGCCTTCTCGTCATGGAGGCGATGTGGACCCGGTACCTCCCGCATATGGTGCGCATCCGCGAGATCATCGCGGAGGGCACGCTGGGCGAGATCCGCGTGGTCACCGCCGACCACACCCAGAAGATCAGCGACGACCCCGCGCACCGGCTCAATGCCCTCGAGCTCGGCGGCGGCGCGCTGCTGGACCTCGGCATCTACCCGATCTCGTTCATCTGGGACGTGCTCGGAGCCCCCGAGACCGTCACCGCGTCCGCCCGCCTGGCCGACACGGGCGCCGACGCCGAGGTCGCCACGATCATGACCCACGCCGGTGGCGCCGTCTCGACGAGCGTGTCCTCGTCGCGGGCCGCCGGTCCCAACGCCGCCGCCGTCATCGGCACGGACGCGCGGATCGAGATCGACCGGGTCTGGTACGCGCCCACATCCTTCCGTGTCGTCGCACCGAACGGCGACGTGCTCGAGAGCTACGAGTCCGACATCGACGGACGCGGCATGCAGTACCAGGCGCTCGCGGCCGAGCGGCTCGTGCGCGACGGCATCCTGGAGGGCGACATCCTCCCCATCGCCGAGAGCGTCGCGATCATGGGCACCCTCGATGAGATCCGGGCGCAGATCGGCGTCCGCTACCCGAGCGAGGAGGGCCTCGATGCCTGACCCCCAGGACCCACGCGTCGCGGTCTATCTCGACTTCGACAACATCGTCATCTCCTGGTACGACCGCGTCCACGGCCGCAACGCCTATAGCAAGGACCGCCAGCGGATCGCGGACGACCCCCACGACCCCGAGGTCTCCGCGCGTCTCAAGGACGCGATGATCGAGGTCGGAGCCATCATCGACTACGCGGCGTCCTTCGGAACGCTCGTGCTGACGAGGGCGTACGCCGACTGGTCGTCCCCGGTCAACGCCGAGTACCGTTCGCAGCTCGTCGCGCGCGCCGTCGACCTCGTGCAGTTGTTCCCCGCAGCGGCATATGCGAAGAACGGTGCCGACATCCGGCTCGCAGTGGATGCCGTGGAGGACATGTTCCGCCTCTCCGACCTCACGCACGTGGTGCTCGTCGCCGGCGACAGCGACTACGTCCCGCTGGCGCAGCGGTGCAAGCGGCTCGGTCGCTACGTCATCGGCGTCGGGGTCGCCGGGTCGACGGCGAAGTCCCTCGCCGCCGCCTGCGACGAGTTCGAGTCCTACGACTCACTGCCCGGTGTCGCACGACCCGTCTCCAAGAAGGTCGCGCCGGCACCGTCGGCGGAGCCCGAGGAGGACGCGCCGGTCAAGACGAGGGCGGCAAGTCGCAGTCGCGCGAAGAAGGCCCCCAAGTCGGCGGACGTCGACACCGCACAGCCCACCGAGCAGGACGAGGCCACCGCACTGCTGCAGCGCGCGCTGCGCCTCGGTCATGACAAGGCGGACGCCGACGAGTGGCTGCACAGCTCGGCGGTGAAGACGCACATGCGGCGCATGGACCCGTCCTTCAGCGAGAAGGCCCTCGGCTACCGCTCGTTCTCGGATTTCCTGAAGTCGCGCGAGCAGATCGCCGAGCTCGAGGAGACCGGCCACGAGCGTCTCGTCAGGTTGCGCGAGAGCTGACCTTCTCACCACGGACGGCACGCAGCGCCGGCTCCAGCTCCGGGTGCGCGAATCGGTAGCCGGCGTCGAGGAGCACCTGCGGGGCGACCCAACGGCTCTTGAGGAGCAGCTCGGGTTCCACCCGCAGCACCCACATCGCCGGTTCCAGCATGAATCGCCATGCCGGCATCCCGATCGGCATCCCCACGACGCGACGAAGTGTGGCCATCAGCGTGCGGTTGTCCGTCTGCGTCGGTGCCGACATGTTGACGGCCCCGTGGATGGACGGTGTGTCCCTGATGAACCGAATCGCACCGACGAAGTCGTCGACGTGGATCCAGCTGAACTTCTGCCGCCCCTTGGATCGCACCCACATCGGCTGGTGCGGTTCGGTGGGATGAGGGCCGATGCCGCGGTAGCGACGGTGCGGGAACCACCATCCGTCGAACTGCGGGCCGCCGAGCCCGAAGCGGGCGAGACGGAAGAACACGCGCGTGGCCGGTCCGTCACCGAGCACGATGGTGGTGCGCAGGGCGACGCGGCGAGTGGCAGGAAGGTCCGCACGGAACAGCTCCGCCTCCCACGTCCGTGCGACGTCGGGAGAGAAACCGGTGTCCACTGCCTCGTCGGCCTCCGTCTGGGGGCGATCGAGCGCGTACCGGTAGACGGTCGCACTGCTCGCGTTCATCCACACGGCCGGCGGTCGGGCGGACTGCGCGATGGCGTCGCTGAGAGCCCTCGTCGTATCGACGCGCGATCGGAGGATCTCGTCGCGGTTGGCCGTGGTGTACCGGCAGTCGACGCTCTTGCCGGCGAGGCCGACGACGAGGTCCGCGCCGTCCACGACGCGGAGCACCGAGGCGGGATCATCCCACCGCGCGTCGGGTCCCGTGCGTCCGATCACACGGACGTCGTATCCCTCGGCCTCCAGCGCCTTCTTCAGGGAGGTGCCGAGGAACCCGGTACCGCCCCCGATGACCGCGAGCCTGCTGGGGGCGGACATCAGCCTTCCTCCCTCTTGCGCTTGGCGATCTCCTCGCGCAGCCGCCATTCCTCGATCTCACGGTCGAGGTCCGCGATCTGCTGCTCGGTCGTCCGCGTGTCCGTCGGTGCTGCGCGCTGCGGAGCGGTCGGTGTCGCCCTCGAGGGACGGCCGGATCCGCGTGCCATCCTCGGCATCGTCACACCGCCGGCGTACTCGCGACCGAGAGCGAACCACAGGATGCCGCCGATGAGCGGGAGCAGGACGACGAGGATCACCCAGACCAGCTTCGGGAGGTGCTTCACCTGCGAGTCATCGCGCCGGATGATGTCCACGAGGGCTCCGATCATCAGAGCGAGGACGATGAGCGAGAGGAACGGCATGCCCTCAGCGTAGACGAGGGATGGTTTGATGAGCAGGTGTCGTTTCTTCATCCTCCAGCCCCTATACTCTTGACCGGCCGGCTGGTCGAGCTGCGCCCCCTGGACCGCGCACACCTCGACGGGCTCGTCGAGGCCGTGAGCGAAGGCGACCTCTGGCAGACCGCCTGGTACACGTCGGTCCCCGCACCGGACGGCGTCGCGGACGAGATCGAGCGTCGCCTCGCCCTGCAGGAAAAGGGCGAGATGGTGCCGTTCACGGCCGTCGATCACGCGGGCCGCATTCTCGGCATGACGTCCTTCTACGATCTCGACGACACGGTGCCCCGGCTGCACATCGGCTACACATGGAACCGACCGTCCGCCCACGGGACCGGCACCAACGCCGAATCCAAGCTGCTGCTGATGACGCACGCGTTCGAGACCCTCGGAGTCTTCCGTGTCGGTCTGACGACCCAGTGGGTGAACCTGCAGTCACGCGCCGCGATCGAGCGGCTTGGCGCGAAGCAGGACGGCGTGATGCGCGCCATGTCGCGCTATCGCAACGGCGCGCTGCGCGACTCCGTCGAGTACTCCGTGATCGAGCCGGAGTGGCCCGCCGTGAAGGCCACCCTGCAGGCGCGCCTCGCGCGGCACTCCTGACGTGTAGCGTTTCCCGCGCGATCCCGAAAGCCCCTCCGGATGCCGCGGCGCCGCGGTTATCGTTCCGGGATGGACACGCAACTGACCGCACTCATGATCAACTGCACCCTCAAGCCGTCTCCGGCAGAATCCAGTTCGGATGTGCTGGGTCGTCAGATCCTCTCGGCATTGGCCGGTCACGGCGTCGGCGTGGACAGCATCCGCGCCGTCGACCATGACATCCGCCCTGGCGTGGAGACCGACATGGGTGACGGCGACGAGTGGCCGGCGCTTCGCGAACGCGTGCTGGACGCTGACATCATCGTCTTCATGACCCCGACATGGCTCGGACAGCACTCCAGTGTCGCCCAGCGCGTCCTGGAGCGACTGGATGCCGAGCTCAGCGAGACCGACGACGAGGGCCGCCCGATCCTGTTCGACAAGGTCGCCATCGCCGGAGTGGTCGGCAATGAGGATGGCGCGCACCACATCACCGGCATCCTCTACCAGTCACTGAGCGACGTCGGCTTCACGATTCCTGCGCAGGGCTGCGTGTACTGGAACGGCGAAGCGATGCAGGGCACCGATTACAAGGACCTGCCACGCACTCCCGATACGGTCGCGCAGACCACGAGCACCGCAGCGGCGAACGCTGTTCACCTCGCGGAGCTGCTCCACGAACGGCGGTACCCGTCTTCCTGACCGGGAGGCAGGTCAGGGAAGCCGGTGCCCGGCGGCGAGGAAGAGCTCGTACCACTCCGGGCGCGTGAGCTCGACGTCGGCGCCGGCCGCGGCGTCGCGCACGCGCTCGGGAGTCGTCGTTCCGAGGACCACCTGCATCTTCGCCGGATGCCGCGTGATCCACGCCGTCGCGATGGCGATCGGGGGGACGTCGTACTTCTCCGCCAGGCGGTCGATCACCGCGTTGAGCTCGGGGTAGTCGGGATTGCCGAGGAAGACTCCGTTGAAGAACCCTGCCTGGAACGGCGACCATGCCTGGACGGTGATGCCGTTGATCCGGCAGTAGTCGACGATCCCGCCGCCGTCGCGCTCGATGCTCTGCTGCTCGCCGGCCATGTTCATGGTGATCGGCTGCGCGATCATCGGGGCGTGCGTGATCGACAGCTGGAGCTGGTTGGCGACCAGCGGCTGCGTCACCGCGGTGCGGAGGAGATCGATCTGGCGCGGGGTGTGGTTGGAGACGCCGAAGGCCCGCACCTTCCCGGCTGCGGCGAGTTCGTCGAACGCTCTGGCGACCTCGTCGGGTTCGACCAGGGCGTCCGGCCGATGCAGGAGGAGCACGTCGATGTAGTCCGTGCGCAGCGCGCGCAGCGAACCCTCGACCTGGGTGATGATGTGCTCGTACGAGAAGTCGAACATCTTCCCGGGAACGATCCCGCACTTCGTCTGCAGAGTGATCTCGGATCGCTCAGCACCGCTGAGGTTCAGTGCCTGGCCGAAGCGCTCCTCGCAGGCGTGCATGCGCCCGCCGTAGATGTCCGCGTGATCGAAGAAGTCGATGCCCGCGTCGCGAGCGGTCTGATACAGGTCGCGGATCTGCGCATCATCCTTGTCGATGATGCGCATCATTCCGGCGATGACAGCAGGGGCCTCGGCCGAGCCGAACGGTACGGAGCGCATGATCGGTCTCAGTTGGTCGCGGGGCCGCCATCCCAGTTGTTCGAGCGACGGGTGGCACCCCCGCGGTCGGCGCGCATGATCCAGGCCATCGAGAGGCAGAAGAGGGCGAGGCCCGCGCAGAAGAGCAGCGCTTCGAAACCGACGATGTCGTGCGAGATGCCCATCACCCACATTCCGCCGATGAACAAGACCAAGAAGATGATGAAGCTGAGAATCACGGCTGCCTCCTGTTGTGAATGCTCTGTCCAGGATAGTCGGACGCCCCGACTGTCCGTGCCGCTTCAGCTCCGCAGCGGAACCCGCACGTCGCCGCCCGCTTCCTCCGACAGGCGCTCCCCCATCTGTACGACGGTCGGGTCGCCGACGAACCCTCCGGCGAACAGCGCCTGGCCCTGCGTGAAGTCCTTCGCCCGGCGGATGGATTCCTCCGGAGCGAATCCGAACACGGCCGCGAGCTCTGCGAGGTCCCGCGGCGCGTTGACCCTCATCAGGCCGAGGTTGTCGCACTGCGACAGCACGTTGGGATGGATCTTCGTCGGCCGTTGCGTGGAGAGGAACAGCCAGAGCCCGAACTTGCGCCCCTCCGCGGCGATCTGGATGAGTTGCGCTGTGAGCGCGCGCTCGACGGCCGTCGCCGGCTCCGGGGAGCAGAGGTTGTGCGCCTCGTCGATCACGATCAGGATCGGGCGGCGCTCCTCGCGCCTGGCCCAGAGCTGTTCGAGGACGGCCAGGGCGGCCACGCGCGGTTCGGCGGGGTGGTCGAATCCGCCGAGATCGAGCACCGTCGCGCGAGGACGCTCGGCGATGACATCCACCACGGAGGAGGACCCGCGCGACCACAGGTCCCACTCCAGCACCTGCAGGTTCTCCATGCGGTTGGCCAGCCGCGTGCGGACGGGGTCGCCGCTCGCGCGCAGCGCCCTGACCATCGAGGCCGCGTCGAACTGCGCAGCAGTGGCCGCGCCGTGACCGAACGCCTCCTCCTCCAGGTGCAGGAGGGCGTTGTATTCCTCGGCGTCCGCGATCGGGTCGATCTGCAGCACGGCGGCCTTGGCGGCGGGAGAGAGATCGACGTAGCGGGTGTGCAGGCCCTCCCCCTCAGAGTCGCCCGAACGGAAGACGCGCATGTCGAGTTCGCTCCAGCGCGCAGCATCCTCCGGCGCCGCCGTCGCCCGCGGCTCCCGCAATCGCACGAAGTCCGCGTTGGGGTCGAGGATGAGTATCGGCAGTTCCGTCTCGAGCAGCAACTGCTCCAGCACGACGCCGAGGGCGTAGGTCTTGCCGCTCCCGCTCTGACCGCACCAGAACGTATGCCGATTGAACTTTCGCGCGTCGAGTCGCGCGGGCGTTCCCGGTGCTTCGAGTACCTCGCCGACGGTCAGAGCTGTCATGGTGTCCTTTCGCTGTGGTTCCACATTGCCCTGTTCCTGCGCTCGGGCAAAGTCGCGCGGCGCGACACGAAGAGATGCGACACAGGGCAAAGCGACGGACCGCGACACCCGTCATGATGATGGCATGACGATCTTCCCCGCCACGGTGTCATTCGAGAACTTCGCCCGCATCGAGAGCGAACGCATGTTCGCCGGCATCGCCGCCGCGGCAGGTTCGTCCAACGTGTGGAACCACTTCCGCGTCCCGACCCCCGTCGATGCGCAGACGGTGATCCGCATGAACCGCGACACTCTGTACAGCGCAGCGATCATCGACGTCTCCGAGGGCGCGACCATCACGCTGCCTGAGGCAGCGGGTCGATACATCTCGATCATGCTGGTCAACCAGGATCACTTCATCAACCGCGTGCTGCACGACGCCGGGACCTATGAGCTCACGGCCGCAGACCTCGGGAGCGATTTCGTGTGCGCGGCCGCGCGCATCCTCGTCGACCCGGAGGATCCGGCGGACGTCGCAGAGGTGAATCGTCTGCAGGACCTGCTCGCGCTCACCTCGGTCCGCGGACAGCAGTTCGCTCCCGCGCCATACGATCCCGATTCGTTCACCCAGACGCGCGCGGCGCTGTTGGTGCTCGCCAAGGGTCTGAGCGGACTGGCGCGGTGCTTCGGCCGTCGCGAGGACGTCGATCCCATCCGTCATCTGCTGGGTTCCGCCTCCGCGTGGGGCGGACTGCCCGAGTCGGAGGCCTCCTACATCAACGTCGAGCCCGGGCTCCCTGTCGGGGAGTACACGCTCTCCGTGGGCGAGGTCCCCGTGGACGGTTTCTGGTCCGTGTCGCTGTACAACGCGGAAGGATACTTCGAGCCCAACGATCTCGGCGCGTACAGCGTCAACAGCGTCACCGGCATCCCCGATGAGGACGGCTCGATCAGCATCCGCTTCGGCGGCGACCCTGCGGCGCCCAACCACCTGCCACTGACGGAGGGGTGGAACTACCTCGTGCGCCTGTACCGCCCACGCCCGGAGGTTCTCGACGGAACGTGGTCATTCCCCACGATCTCGGGTCGATGAGGTCTCGCCGTCGCCGACGGGCGGTCGTGCAGGCTCCTGTCGGTCTAATCTGTGGACATGCCCTCTCGTTTCTCTCTGACTCGCGCCATGACGACGGAGGAAGGCGTCTACGGTCTGATCCTCGTCTCCGGCCTCATCGCGGCGTCCGGAAGCGCGGGGGCGCCGGCATGGAAGACGCTCGTCTTCACGGCGGTGACGGTCCTCGTGTTCTGGATCGCGCACGTGTACGCGGGGGCTGTCGCGATGCACGGTTCGCCGTCCGCCGCAGGAACGCCGGTGTCGATACGCGAGGCCACGCGCTCTGCTGTGCGGAAGTCCCGCGGCCTGCTCGCCGCGACGCTCGCGCCTGCGGCGGCGCTGATGTTCGGCGCCGTCGGGCTCATCGGCGATGTCGCTGCGACGTGGACGGCGATGTGGGTGTGCGTGTCCGTTCTCGCGGTGCTGGGATACGTCGCATACCGCCGCAAAGGCGCTCCGATGTGGGTGCGTCTGATCGGCGCGGTGTCGACCGCCTCGTTCGGTATCGTCATCATCATCGCGAAGGCCATCGTCACGCACTGACGGCACGTTCTCAGACGGACGTCACGGACGGATGCTGACGAGCAGACGCTCCAGCGCGGCGTGTGCCTGGCGCCTCGCCGCGGCAGGGTCGGAGTGCTGAGCGATCCAGAGGGCTGCTTCGTTCATCGCACCGGAGAGCAGCACCGCTGTCGCCTCGAGCCGATCGCTGGCGATGCCGATACTGCGCAGCGCGTCGCGCAGATGTGCGGCCGAGTTCTCCGCATCCAGACGCCGCCATTCCTCCCACCCGATGACTGATGGCGCATCGGTGAGCAGGATCTGCACCGCCGGGCCGGTCGTGATCGCATCGAGGAACGCGCGTGACCCCGCCTGCAGTCGTTCCAGGGCATCCTCACCGGCGGCCTCAGCAGCGCGCGTGACAGCCTCAGCGACGTCGAGCTGGAGCTTCGTGGCAACAGCCAGGAACAGACCCGCCTTGTTGTCGTAGTGATGGTAGACGGCTCCGCGTGTGACGCCGGTCGCCCGCGCCACATCATCCACCGACACGGCGCCGAAGCCGCGAGAGGCGAACAGGCCGGTCGCCGTCGAGAGAAGCTGCTGGGCGGTGATGGCGGCGGCGGCGGCCGAGGCGCGAGGCATCATGCTTCCTTTACGTACACAGTGTATGTATTCTGAGCTTTACATACACATTGTACGTATAAGGAGAGAGAAATGACCGCCACCGGCTTCTACCCCGTTCTCATGTCCGACGACGTTGCTGCCGCATCCTCGTTCTACCGCGAAGCACTCGGATTCGCCGTCGTGTTCGAGTCCGATTGGTACGTGAGCCTGCGCCTCGGCGCGTTCGAGTTGGCGATCCTCGACCACCGCCACATGACCGTCCCCGAGGGCTATCGGACCACTCCGCGAGGCGTCATCGTCAACCTCGAGGTCGACGATGTGGATGTCGTGCACCATCACCTCACCCAGGAGATCGGACTGGACCCACTCCTCAGCATCCGCGACGAGGCGTTCGGCCAGCGCCACTTCATCGTGGCCGCTCCGGACGGCGTCCTGCTCGATGTCATCCAACCGATCCCGCCGTCAGAGGCGTACGCGGCAGCGTACGCCGAGGCATGAGAACCGACCCGCGGCGTAGGGTGGTGCGACGGAGGTCGATCATGAAGCGTTCACTCGGGTGGTTTCTTCCCTTCTTCGTCATCACCGTGGCATCAGGCGCCGCTCTGATCCTGTTGACGCCCGGCGCCGTCGACTCCGCGGCCTCTTCGCCGGTGTGGGCGATGTCAGCGCTCGGTGCAGTGTTCGCCGCCAGTGCGTTCGTCGCCTGGAAGGTACGCCCGGAACTGACGCCGGCGGAGTGAGCGACCTGCCGACGCACTGATCGCGGCGTCCAGTAGTCGACGACGGGCCGCGGTCTCGCCTGGGACGATCAGCGCCGAGCAGGAGACGGGGTCACTTGGATCAGCGGTTCGCGGCGGCAGTTACCGCCCCAGGCGAAAAGAACTGGCCCCACCGAGAACGTCGGTGGGGCCAGTTCGATCAGTCGCATGACGACCGTGGGATCAGCAGCGATGTGCGCCCTTTTGATAAGTGACGCACATCGGTTGCAGTTGGCTCAAGACCCTGCTGGGGTCAATGAACGCCGCTCCATCGTCGATTCGTCGCAGTAGTTGGCGCGGTGCGGATGCGTCGAGGATCAGACGAGCGTCACCATGAGCTCTTCCACGCGTGCCCTGATGTCGTCTCGGACGCCGCGAACAACGTCGATGGGTTGCCCGGCGGGGTCGGTGAGTTCCCAGTCCTCGTACCGCTTGCCGGGAAAGATCGGGCAAGCGTCGCCACAACCCATCGTGATCACGACGTCCGCGACACGTACGGCGTCGGTGGTGAGGATCTGCGGAACTGCGGCAGCGATGTCGATGCCTTCTTCGGCCATGACCTCGACCGCCGTGGGGTTCACGGACTCCCCAGGCGCGCTGCCTGCCGAGAAGACATCGATGCGGTCGCCCGCCAGGGCCCGCAAGTAGCCGGCGGCGATCTGGGATCGTCCGGCATTGTGGACACAAACGAACAGAACAGCGGGTTTGGCGGTGTCAGTCACGGTTCTTCGCGATCGGGATCAGACGGTGGTCGCGGTACGGCCGAGCTGGATCAGTTGTTTCGGCGGTGCACAGCATGCTCCCCCGAGGCTCGCTCCGGTGGAGTCGAACAAGCCGGCACCCCCGCACACCCCGGTGTCGGGGAGGACAAGCTCGACGCGTGCGGCGGCTTCGTAGTCTCCGGAGAGCTCAGCGATGACGGAACGTACCTGCTCATAGCCTGTCATCGCGAGGAACGTTGGGGCTCGCCCGTACGACTTCGCGCCGACGAGGTAGAAGTTCTTCTCCGGGTGGGCGAGATCTCGTGCGCCAGTGGCGGCGACCGACCCACACGAGTGAATGTTCGGGTCCACCTCGGCTGCGATCCGCGTGGGGGCTTCAAGCGTGGGATCCAGGCCCAAACGCAGCTCGGACAAGAAGGACAGGTCGGGACGGAACCCGGTAAGGATGGCGACGTGATCGGCAGCAGGAAGAGAACGCCCATCCTCGCTGGTAAGGACGACACGATCGCCGTCCTGGGATACGCGTTCGATCCGGAACCCGGTGACGAGATCAATCAGGCCGGCCTCGACGAACTCCTTTGCGGTCGAGCCGAGTCGACCGCGGGCGGGAAGCTCGTCTGCATCGCCTCCCCCGAATGTGTTGCCCACGGAGCCGCGCCGCAGCACCCAAGTGATCTTCGTGTCCGGCTCTCGGCGCGCAATACGCGCGAGCGCAATCACCGCCGTCACCGCCGAATGCCCGGAACCGACGACCACACTGTGCATACCCGCGTACTTCTTGCTTTCGCGATAGTCGGGAATCCGGTAGTCAAGAACATCGACCGCGGACTTCTCCCCCATGGCAGGCAACCCGTCCGCTCCGGCGGGATTGGGCGTCGACCACGTGCCCGACGCATCGATCACCGCACGCGCATCGAGCCGATACTCATCACCGCCCGCGTCGACGTGCACAGTGAACGGCTGTTCGTCCCGACCGGCATCCACGAGCCGGTCTCGCCCCCTCCGGGAGACGCCAACCACGCGCGAGCCGTACCGAATGCGATCACCAAGCACGGCTGAGAGCGGTGCAAGGTAGGCGCTGATCCATTGCGCACCGGTCGGGTATCCGGCGGTCGGAGCGGTCCATCCCGAGGGTTCGAGAAGACGCGCAGCCGCCTGGTCGACGAGCTCTCCCCACTCGGAGAACAGGCGCACGTGACCCCACTCCGACACGGCCGACGCTGCAGTCGCGCCAGCTTCGAGGACGACCACCGACTGCCCCCGCTCCACGAGATGCGCCGCGGCAGCGAGCCCCTGCGGACCCGCACCGATCACAACGACAGGAAGTTCGGCGGGCATGGCGTCCTCCATAGATCGACAACTATCAATGTGACAATGCTGTTCGACACATCGACAGATGTCAATACGACGTGAGACAATCGCATTATGACGATCGAGCTCCCACTGCTGAATCAGGAAGATTCGACGTGCTGCGCTCCCGCCACCGGTGCGGCGATTGCCTCTGACGACGCGGAGTACATCGCTCGCACGTTTAAAGCACTGAGCGACCCGACCCGCGTTCGTCTGCTGTCGATGATCGGCGCCACTCCCTCGGGAGAGGCATGTATCTGTGACCTCACCGCGCCTGTGGGACTATCGCAGCCCACGGTCTCCCACCACATGAAGCAACTCGTCGACGCGGGCCTCGTCGAGCGCGAGCAGCGCGGCCGCTGGGCCTACTTCCGACTAGTCGACGGAGCCCTCCAGCGCGCAATCGCTGACCTTCCTTTGTGAAGGCGTTGCGCTCCGGGGCCCCAGCCCGCCGTCATCGGTTCGGGGAAACGGCGAGCTGACCCGCCGAGATTGTGTCCGCCGAAACGACGAATCGCGCCGCCCGGTTCCTCAAGTTCTCACTTGGAAACCGGACGACGCGAGTCACGGTGTCGTATATGACGACCGTGGGATCAGTGGTACTGCCTTATCTATGTCGGGTGGCATCATCAATTCATGACCTCTGCGCCGCGTATCTACCGGTTCCGTGTAGAGGACCCCGCGACCGCGCCGAAGATGACGCCGCGGCAGCAGTCGTTCTACACCAAGCACTTCCTGCCCCGTTTCGACGCCGGCGATCCCATCGACGTCGGCAAGGAGGACGGCTACCGGTGGGTGCTGCTCCATGAGATCCTCACCCAGAGCCGGGCGGATCTTCCCGCGGCGATCGAACAGATGGCGCGACTGTCAGCGACCGGCTTCTCCCCTGCCAGGGATTGCTTAGGGGGCCTCTACCTCCTGGCGAACGACTGGGACGCCGCGGTCGAGTGTTTCATCTGGGGGCACACGAAGCTTGCCATTTCATTCGGTACCGCCGAGCACCGTGGGCACCCCCGCTTCAACGCAGTCGACCTCTTCTTCTGGAACCGTGTCGCCTTGACGAAAGCCGGGTATCAGGTTGCGGACGCGCTGTTCGAAGACCTTCAACGAACCCTCGACGATTTCCATGACCAGCATGGCCGGAGCCTGCCGTTCGACTTCTGGGAGCGGCTCTCGGCCGATGTTCCGCTGCGGAATGTCGTCGATTCGATCCGCGACGACCTCCCCTCCGACCTGAGCGACGAGGACATTGCCGAGTGGCTCGCGCGGGATCTTTTCTGAGGATGAACGTGCAGCAGTACTGCTCGAACGCCTTATTCAGGTGGTCGAAGCCTGGCGAAACCCGTACGCACATGGCGGATTTGAGAAGGGTCACGGGTCTACTGTTTACGTCCATGTTCCGGGAGCTGGCGCGTTGCAGATCGGCCTGAGCGCGTCTCGAGCCCGTCCGTCGCTATCGCTTGGCATCACCCGCTCGATCTCCATTTCCGACGTGTTCGCGCTCTTCGACGAGATTGACGAGTGGTTGGCACGGTCGTGGCCCCAGGGATTCACGTGGATCGAGTCGGGTCTAGAAGTTCGGTTCGATGCCGCGTTCGTCGATGAGATAAGGCTCGGGCGACGAGACGAGGAGCGGTTCAGGAAGTTCCTCGCCTACACCGAGTATCGCGACGATCAGATCGCCAACATGGATTACTAGCGACCTACGCAGCGTTGCTCTCTCCCGTAGATCCGCTCGCATCGCGGTAGACAATGCGCAATCCGCACTCGCTCGGCCGAATTGACGTGAATCGCGACCACTCTTACTGGCTTTGCAGGGCCTGAGTGGCTTTGTACTCTTCTGCGACTGGATCGAGCTTGAAATCGAGCAGTTCGACGGCGTGAGCCTTGAGTACATCGCGAACCTCGGTCGGCGTGGCTCTGAAGTATTCGCGGCGCAGGTTGACCTGGTTGATGCGGCGGTCCGCGAAGTGCTTGTGCAGCATCGCTTCGATACTCACGGCGTCGTCCGCGAAGAACAGTGCGTGCACGTCGAAGCGGAACGGCACCGAGGCGTCCCCCAGTTCGTTGACTCGATCCATCGGTTCCAGACGGCGGGTGAGGCCGATCTTTACGACGTCGGGCCCGAACGACCCGATGTTACTGATGACGTAGACGTAACCTGCCCGGATGTTCGCTGCCCTGTAGTCGACGTTCTCGATGGCATGCTCGACATCCGCGAGGCGAGCCCGCATGCGTTCGGCCCCTTCACGATCACCGTTGGCTTCGAGGGCAGCGATGGTGTTGGCGTAATGCCCACGTTCTTTCTCCAGTCGCGCCTTCTCTGCAGCGAGCTCTTTCTCCGACTTACGTTGCTCTCGAAGCTCTTCTCGATGCGCGCGTTCCGCTTCCTTCTCAGCTTGCACTGCGCGCAGGTGCCGATTGGCGAGTTCAAGTTCACGCAGCCGGAGCTGGTGAAAATACGGGGTGATGCTCAGATCGATCATCGTGCCCAATCGAGCGATCTGCTCGACCGCAGTCGTCAGGCGCTTCTGCGCGGTGGGGAGGTTACCCGCACGGACAGCCTTCACACAGTTCTCGGCCTCGGCGTTGTACGAGCGCAACATGAGCTTGGACATGTCCCGCACGAACTTCGCGCCCTTCGCGGAACTGTTATTGAACGTGAAGTTGTTGGTTGCCCGTGTTGCCCGGCCGGTACGGATGGCCGTCTTGATATCGGCACGCAGGGCTTCGAGCTGAGCGCCAAGGGCGACCGAGTCTTCCGCAGGGTGTTCATAGTCGTAGAGCCCGAACTCCTGCACCTCGACAGCACCACGCAGATCCAACAGAGATGCCTCCGCAGCGACGATGTCCGCCCGGCGAGAAGTGAGCTCAGCAGCCGCGGCAGCCACCCGGCCGCGCACCTCGTCAACCTCTTGGCCGAGGTGCCGCTTCAGATCATCGAGGACGGCCACCTCCTGCAGCCCATACTGGTCGATCAGCCCTTGCAGCCGCGCGACCTCGCCGCGAAGCTTCTCGGCATGCTTCCGCGCACCAACGAGCGGAATGCTCTCGGCGAGAAGGGCGTTTACCGATCCGGCCGAGGCCGACGTCGACGCGGGCTCCAATCCTCCATCCGCGCGTGGATCAGCAGCTGCAACCTGAACCGTGGTGTCGCGCACTTCTGGTTGACCGCCAGTCATCGAGGCCATTGACTGCGTACCGTTCGCGAACACATGATCCGTCCACGCTTTACCGTCCCAATACCGCTGCTCGAACACTCCACTAGGGTCCGGGTACCACCCCGCCGGGGCCGCCTGTTGAGTCACCCGCCCAAGCTAGCGCATGATCGTTTCCACGCGGCCGGACAGCGTCGCGCCGCACTATGGTCGAGCCATGAGCAAGCCAACGCGACCGCATAACGGATTGATGCGTGTCCCCGTCACAAACGCCGAGGAGCTCAACGCCTCCCAGGTTCTCGCTGCGCGTTTGAAGCAGATCGATGGATTGCTGACTCGCTACGAGTCCATCGCGCGTCTTCGTGCGAAGCCGACCTCAGAGCTTGGCGACGACGACCATCGGACCAGCTGGCTAAATTTCAGTCATTTCGTTGCATCGTGCATGGCAATGGCGACGGACAGTTTGGCCTCGACAAGACAGTTGCTACTACCCGACGACGATCAACTCGAGCATCGCGTCACCGCCCACTTCGCCCTTCTGCGAAGCGCTCTCGAGTCAGCGGCTACCGCGCTTTGGCTACTGCGCCCCGATGACCAACGTGAACGCATCATCCGCCTGCTCCGACTGCGAGCGAACGACGCGGACTTCGATGTAAGTCTCGTCAAGGCGGCCGCCAAGCTCGTTGATACCGAAACGCTGGACGGGAGGGCGGCGTCGCAGGCTGCGATCCGCAATGCCGTTGCTCGACGAAAGAAGCATCAACTCCGAATGACGAAGATCGCAGCTGCTGAAGGCATCACGGCCAGCGAGTACTTGAACAACTTCCCCGGATACGGAGTGATCGTCGAACAAGCTACCGACTACCCGGATCTCGACGGCGCATACGCCTCGACCGTCTGGCGACTTATCTCCGGGCTTACACACCCGTCCCCGCTGCGAATGCTCAGCACCAGTAATCACGAAGAGACCGTCGCTAACGAAGACGGCACGCTCCATGTCGTCGCGTCCACACATCTCGGACACACGACTAACGCCCTCCTCGCCGCCATGATGACTTATCGGCGCGCCACCGAGACTCTGGCCGCGCGCATCGCCCGCGTTCACCATCGTGCATAAGGGCTCCCGGACATCCACGTTCATGATCGCGGTGCCGACGTGAGCGCACTCGACGTCACCGCATCTCATTCCTTCAAGTGCGCGGGATCCGCATCAATCTGAGCCGGCGGGAAACCACTATCGCCCGAGCTACGCATCGGGTACAGCGGCACAGCAAGTCCGTCCTCAAGCCGAGCGACCGTGCGAAGATCCGGCCATGCGGTACCCGAGATGATGTGCCGTACGGTCGCCTCGTCCACCGCTGCACGGTGAGCGACTGATCGCACGCTCTGCTCGCCGATCGCGTCGACGAGATTGAGGACAAATCTCCGCGCGATCTCCCCGGCTGGATCCGGTGACGGGGCATCGGGCCAGGATTCCGTCAGCTCAGACGGCGACTCGCGCCGCCGGTTAGCCACAGGAACGCTCCTGTGGAACCGGCCGGCGCGAGATCAGTCGTTTCATGTGCCAACTGTGCAATCTGTGCCAGCTGATTTGACGTGTGCCAACTTCAATGTGTCGAAATGCCAACTACTGTGACGGCGCACAGAAACTTCTAGAAGTCCCAGTTCTCGTCACAACTCGCTTGATCCCGCGGATTGTCGACAGTTGCGGAGCTGTCGTGCCCCCATCGTGCCACTCTGAATGCTGCTAAGTGTCCACCTCAGAAAAGCGGTCGCTGGAACACTTCTAAAGGTAGCCGGGCAGGACAGGAACCTCAACGCCGTGACCTGTCGGATCGGTACCAAGCTCTGCCGTGGTCCCTGACCTCAATCTTCAATCTATGTGGATGCGGCGGTGTGAAGAGCTTCATAGTCGGTGGTGCTGAGGTCACCGAGGCTAGTGTGTCGGCGATGGGGGCTGTAGAAGCCCTCGATCCACTCGAACATGGCCGACGCGAGCTGCGCCCTCGAGTCCCAACCAAGCGTTGCTCTCCGCTCCCATCGACCACGATGCCATCAACATCGCCCGCAGAGCGGTTCGACGTGATCGTGGACTTCTCCGGCCACGACATAGGCGACCAGATCACGATGGTCAACGACAACGGCAGCGACGGCTAGAACCAAGAGCAGGCACAACCTGTGTCATCGATGACCTACCAAGCTCTGCCGTGGTTTTCTGGCCTCAATCTTCAATTATTGACCGCGGCTGTTGGTCCCCCACAATCCGAGGAGAGGCATCGGACCGGTGGA
Organism: Microbacterium ginsengiterrae; assembly: GCF_014205075.1. Classification (NCBI taxonomy): domain Bacteria; kingdom Bacillati; phylum Actinomycetota; class Actinomycetes; order Micrococcales; family Microbacteriaceae; genus Microbacterium; species Microbacterium ginsengiterrae. Next base: position 399,947 of record NZ_JACHMU010000001.1, read on the forward strand.
AGGTTCACGCTGCGTTCTGGACGTTCGAATGCAGCGATCCCTTTGGCGGTCCATCGTCGCTAGCGGTTCCGGTATCGATCATGAATCTCAGCGCGGGCTTCCATGCCGGCAGACCGGTACGTCGCAACCGCTCCGATATTGGCGCTGGGAGTGCAGACGATCGCACTCGACGATCCGAGTTGCCGAAGCTTCGCAGCGGCCGCCAGCGTAATCGCCCTTCCATAACCCTGGCCGCGATAGCGGTGATGAACCCCCATGGGTTCGATCAGCCCCGGCTTGCCCACTCCTGCAGACCAGACCGTGACTGCCGCCACCGCATTGCCCCTGTCATCGAAGGCGAGCAGACAACGTGCATCGGCGTACGCGGGCGCCGTCGCCATGGCGTTCCAACGCGCGGCTGTGAAAGACGAAGCGTCGAACGAAGCCCTCTGTACGTCCACGCGAGTCTGGGCGTTCTCCTGTCTCACCTCCTCGATACGCACGCCTGGGTCTGGGACCGGCGCCGTGAGGTCGCGGCGGAGCGGCGTCCATGGCTCATCGGTGTCCCAACCCTCCTCGGCGAGCAGTTCGTGTACCATCGCGTCCGACGGCACCTCGACGTTCGCCTTGCCCGCGCTCAGGACGCCGCTCTCAGGCCGGGTCAGGTCATCTACGACTTGTCGTGCCAGCTGTTCGTCACGCCGCGCGTGCGGCGCGACAGTCAGTCGCACGAGGCCTGGCCCGTCGAGCAAACCGATGGCGAGAATCTGCTTCCCGCCGCTCCACGTCCGAACGGCGCGCGATGCCTCTGTGGCGCCGAATCGCCAGAACCACCCCACGTCCCCTGGATGCAGCTGCATCGGCGCGCCCTCGTACTGCCACTGTCGCAGCACTTCGATGACGCGAGGGAGATCGTCGACCTCCGGCTGGGTCAGCTGTACAGGCATCGTGTCACCTCCACCGGAAGGTCCGCATCGCTATGAGGAGCATAGGAACCGTCCATACCACCATGACGGCGATCGGAACGAGTGACATCGGGTGCCCGTACCAGGCGGCGGTGAGTGACTGCGAGGCTGCTCCGAGAGGGGTGTAACCGGAGATCTGCCGCAGGGGCTCCGCCATCAGTGGCCCTGGCGTCCACACACCTGCGGTGAACAGGCATCCGAAGAAGATGAGCATGCCGATTCCGTTCGCGTTCTGTGCGGTACTGGCGCGCGCGGCGATCAGCGATCCGATGCAGAGCATCTGCACGGCGGCGAGGGCGAATATCCCGACGACGAAGAACACCGATCGCGGCGGTTGAGCATCCAAGAGCATGACGGACGCTGCGACGGCGATCGCCGCTCCCAGCACGAGGGAGACACCGCTGAGGATCACTTGTGCGATGAGCACCCGCTGGGGGCCGACCGGGGTGGTGGCAAGTCGTCGAAGTACGCCCTTCTCGCGATATCCCCCGATCGCTGACGGGAAGTTGGTGAGTGTGACGCTGCCGAGCGCGACGGTCAGCGCGATCGGAATGAACAGGTCGATCGCGCGGAGCTGCGCGAAGGCCGGGTCGTCTCCTCCGAGGGCTTCGCCGGTACCGGGTATGACGAGTCCTTGCAAAAGGAGGAGGGCGGTCGGGAAGAGCAGCGCCATGAAGATCGCCGTCGGATTGCGGCTCAACAAGGTTGCTTCGCTGCGGATCAGTGCAGGGAGCGCGTTCAATTCGTGTCCTTTCATCATGCTGCGCGAAGCAGCTGGTCGTTCTGAATGATCGCCAAGTAGGCATCTTCTAGGGACGGGCGTCGTTCGTCGCCGGCGAGGCCGGATGCGTCGATGAGTTCGCTCGATGTGCCGGATGCGATGGTGCGGCCGTGGTCGATGATCGCCAGGCGATCGCAGAGCGCTTCGGCCTCGTCCAGGAAATGGGTGACCAGAACGATCGTCACGCCTGTCTCCCGGATGCGCTTGATCAGTGTCCAGACGTCGCGGCGTCCCTGGGGGTCGAGCCCGGTCGTCAACTCGTCCAGTATCGCGATGCGCGGGTTCCCCACCAGCGCCAGCGCGATGGACAGTCGCTGCTTCTGTCCGCCGGACAAGGAACTGAACGCCTTCTTCCGGTGGGCACGCAGTCCTACTGTCTCAAGCAGCTCGTCGATATCGGCGGCGTCCGGATAGAACGATGCGAACAGTCGTAATGCCTCTCCGACACGCATGTCGTCAGGCAGCTCACTCGATTGGAGCTGGTAGCCAACAAGATGTCGAAGGGCGCCCAGATCAGTCGTCGGATCCAAGCCGAGTACGCGGATCTCGCCGCGGTCAGGACGGATCATCCCGGTGAGACATTCGACAGTCGTGGTCTTGCCTGCACCATTCGGGCCGAGGATGCCGAAGATCTCACCTTCCTCGACACTCAGATCGACGTCGCCGACGGCGACGTGCTCGCCGAAGGACTTGCGTAGGTTCTGGATGCTGATTGCGGGCATGCTGGCGCCTTTCTGGCAGGCCGAAGTCCCCGAGGGCTTCGGGTTGGAGTGAGTATGTGATTCGTGCGTCGTCGCGGTGGAGGGCGCGATGTCAATCTGGGCGTGCGGTGGAGCGCGCAGCGGCCCTTCGGGACAGCCATAGCGAGGCCAGCCACCAGATGATCTGAACGGCGATAATGACTACCGCGCCTATCAGAGCGCTCGAGATGTCGAGATCAGCAAGGTCATACCGCTGACCGACGATGAGGCAACCGACGGCCACGGCGGCTCCGACAGGGATGAGTCTTGTCAACTGCAAGGTCCAGCTGTCAAGTTCGGCCCGCAACCGTGAAGGCGCGAACGCCGTCCATAAGAGGCCGATGAGCATCAGAAGTACGATGCCGAAGGCGCTTCCGAGTATGTAGCCGAGCACGCCTGCGTCGAGCTCGCGCTCAACGAGCCACAGCGTCAGCAATACCAGTCCGGCCAGAAGCGATGCTGTCGAGACCACCGACCTGAACACAATCCAGCGCGTTGGAACACGCCTCTGCAAGTCCTGGCGCTTGCGAGGGATGTAGGCCCAAGCCTCGTTCCGAAGGTAAGCCGATAGGACGCTGGCGATAACGGCCAGTGCGATCGGAACAACGATCGGGGTCACATAGTTATTGCTCACGATCCAAAGCAGCGCAGCGAAGAAGAACACAACCGTCGGCATCGCCAAGAACGAGAACCACCAGGACGCGACGAACGGCTTTCTGGAGTCGGTCATGTCCATGGGGTGCACGAGCAACTGCTCGGTGGAATCCGGCAACGCGACGGTTTCGCGAACGGTTTTCATGGGGTCCTCCAGGGGACGTTCTCGATGTACGGCGGACGGAGCCCACTCTTGGCTATCTCGTATACCTTCTGGCGCGCTACTCCAAGTTCGCCGGCGACCGCGACGGCACTGAAATCGTCGAGCAATGCATCGACAGCCAACGAGCGGATGCCGGAAGCGCGCCAATTCAGATGCGCAGCGAGTGCGCCGACCTCTGCTGCGAGAAGCGCCACAGCCAACGGGCCACCGAAAGAGTCGCTCCAATCCGCGCGTCCTGACTGGGCGGCTGCGTACAGCGCGTCTCCGCCATCAGCGAGAGCTGCGTGCACCTCCTGTGGGCTCAGGCCGCACGCGGTGAGACGCGAAACCACCTGTTCGAACTCGGTCGGGTCGCCGAGCCTGTGAGCGAGAGCCGCCGCCCACGTGATCGGTCGGGTGTCGATGACGTCGCCACTGTCACCCCCAGGGTTACTCAGCATGCCTCCACCATGCCGGAGGACCGACACGACTGTCAACCCCAGGGTGACAACCCAAGTCAGTCGGGCCGCAGATCCTCGCAGCGAAAGATCGATTCGAACACTCGGCGCGCATGCGTCCAGAGCAGTGCGCCTCCGGCCTCTGGCAAAACCTCGCGCCGGACGTTCGTCATCCGATCTGCAAGCGTGGCGCCGTGATCCGGTGAATGACCGAGATCGCCCGCTCCGAACACGATCGTCACGGCCGTTCGGATATCGCTGAGCCGCAGCCCCCAAGGACGCATGGCGATGAGCGTGTCGCGTACGTATCCTCGACCGTTGCCCGCGAACCCCTCGATCAGGGCGCGCCGATATAGCGACAGGAAGCTGTCCTCGAGGTAAAACCTTCGATCCTTTTCGCTTGCACCTTCAAGGACCATCGACTCCATATCACCGGGAGTGATCATGGCCAGCACCCGCTCCGCCTCCCGAGGGCTCGCGCGAGCGAGATCTGACAGCTGTGTCGCTTCCGCGGGAAGCATCGCGTGTATCTGTGGGTGTGCCAGCTCGTCTGCCGGCGATACGAGGAGCAGCTTCGACGCCCACCCATCAGCGGCCGCAGCGAGACCGAAGACACTAGCCTGCGAGTTGGCGACCACCGGGATCATATCCGAACGGCCGATAGCGCCCTCCACGAACTTGCGATAGTCGTCGGCTGTCGAAACTAGTGTGCGTTCGCTGTGAAACGTCGAACCACCCATCCCCGGTCGATCCATCGTCAGGAGCCGGACGTTCATGTCGCGGAGGAGGTCCGCACCGAAGTGCATGGACTTACCGGTGGCGGCCCCCGCCATGAACAGCACCGGGTCTCCGTTAGACGGCCCGAAACTCAAGCCGGAAAGCACTCGGCCGTCTGGAGTCAGGACACTGATCGGGTCTGCACTGTCCATGCATCGAGCCTAGATTGAAGGTCCTTCGAGAACAACGCTGTAGCGACAGCCGCCATCGGATGACATCGCGAGTATCTCATGGCTGGGTGAAGTTATCGCTGGCGAGCACCCCATAGATGACGGTGTCTGTCCACTCGCCCTTAACCCACCAATCCTGGCGCAGGTGTGCTTCGCGCTGCATTCCGACTGCGGCGGCGAGCTTGGCCGACGCGTGATTGCGAGCGTCCATCTGCGCGATGACTCTGTGCAGACGGTGATGATCGAACGCAACACGCAACACTGCGCTGACAGCCTCTCGAGCGTATCCGTGGCCACGATGGCGGGGATCCAGCGCCCAGCCGATCTCGGCCACCCGACGATCGGCATCCACGAGCCACAGAACAACATCGCCTATCGGGTCACCGTCATGTTCAACGACGAGCGCCAGAGCCTTCGCATCATCGTCGAGACCGGTTCTGACCAACCGTTTCGAGATCTCCTTCACAGCGTCCGCGGCACTCCACGGCTCGACCAGTAGATACCGTGCCACCTCGGGCTGAGCATATATGGCACGCAGCCATGTCTGGTCGCCCGGCTCATGCAACCGCAAACGCAGTCGTTCCGTGGCCAATGGAAGCAATGTCGACGATCTGATCTCACGGGAGTACTGCAGCAGAATGACCGTTTCGCCAGAAGGAGCCATGTCACGGACTTCTGTGCCGCGAGCGAATCCGGCTCGTTCGAGCATGCGCTGAGCCGCCGAGTTCTGAGGCACGGTGCGTGCGTTGAGTCGGGTCAAACCGCTCCGCTCAACCAGCGCGCTCGCGAGTGAGAGCGCAGCACGAGCTGATCCTTGGCCTCGACGATCGGGGTGCACCCAGAATCCCACTTCGACTGACCCGGCGTCGACGTTGAACAACACCAAGCTGCCGACGAACACGTCAGTTTCCGGGTCGGCAATCGTCAGCACTGCGAGATCGCCACGAGTGAGGCCCTCCCGGATCGCTCCATCGATCAACGCGGAGACCGAAGCCTCGGTGTACTCGGGCTCTGGCATGTGGGCGAACTCGCGCACCCGCGGATCGGCTGCGCCGACGGCGTACCGGGCAGCGTCACGGTGGTTCATGGCACGCAGCACAGCGCGATCATTGCGCAAAGGAAGATATCCGACATCCAACATGGCAGTAAACTAACATAGTTCGGATAAGATCCGAATATGAGCTACTGGGAACAACGCAGGCCCATCCGCCGAATCCGTTCAGTGGATGTGCACAGCCTCGCCGCGATTTCCGCGGATCTGCTGGACGAGGGCGGAATGCGCACGCTCACGATTCGGGCAGCCGCACTGGGAATGGGCGTCGCGCCCGCCAGCCTCTACTCCCGAGTCACGTCGGTCGATGACCTATTCGATCTCGCGCTCGATCATGCACTCGGCCGAGAGCCGGAGTGGAGGAACACCCTCGAACACGCCGACGTGCAAGCTCTGCTGCTCGCGTACTACCGACACCTCGTTCGGCACCCGTGGGCCTGCCAGGTGATCGCCATGCGCGCTCCGCGGGGCCCCCACTATCTGCGGCTGTCCGAGCGGATGTGTGTACTGCTAGCCGAGAACGGTTCGAGCGACCCTCTCGGCGACGCTTACGCCCTGTCCAACTTCGTAATCGGCAGCGCCGCCACGGCCCCGGTGGCCGGCAACGAACGACGCGCTGCGGTCGACAGCGAACTCGCTCCGCTATACGCATCTCTCCATGCCGCGCACAGCGTAGATGCCGAAGCCATCCTCACGGCGGGACTCCACGCTCTGCTTCAGCGGTGAGCGCTGGCCAGTGATCGTGAACGGCAGGTTACCCGAGCGGTCTGTGGGGTTTACTGGACACGGCCCGGAGCCAGTCCGGGGCGCCGACCAGTGCCTGGAGCTCCTCGACCAGGCGTGCGATGTGGAAGCCGTCAGCAGCGGCGTGATGCATCTGGATGGCCAGGGGTAGCGACGTACGGCCTTCCCGCTCTACATACCGGCCAAGCGTGAAGATCGGCAGGAGGTGATCCCACCCATCAGCAATCTGCAACGAGAAACTGGTGAACTGCGTCCACGGCAGACTGGACACATCGAAGCTGTTCGCCGGTATCTCACCTTCTGGGAAGAGCGTCGTGGCACTCCTGTGGGTTTCCAACAGCTCCGCTGCAATGTCGTGGAAGCGGTCGAAATCAGTGGAGAACGGAGCCCACACGGAGGCGAAAATCTCGCGCTCCGGGTTGAAGACAGTGAATGCCGGATGCGCGACATCCCACATCGCGGGCGACCCATCCTCGGTCAAGGTCATGCGAAACTCCGAGTGCCGGTTGACAACCGACGCCAGCGCCCAAAGCTGGGCAATGTACGTCTTGCGCTTGGTCTCGCGTAGGGCGCCCTTCAGACGTGTGACATCCAGCTCGACCGTGATCGCATATGTGCAGGGCCCGCGGTCGCGGTAATGCTCAAAGTGCTCGCGTCGCGGCCAGGTAGCTAGGTCAATGCGCTGGGCGCGGCTCACGTTTTTCCCTTCAGGGCGCCGTTCCTGACACCTGCCTGGGCCTCAGAAAAGCAGTCGCTGGAACACTTCTAAAGTGTTAGCCGGGCAAGACGGGGGGCGTGAAGAAGGAATCGGTGACAACTGATCGTTAGCGCTGGGAGGCGCTGGCGGGAAGGATGTCATCATGCCTGGTCCCTATCCCCAAGAGTTTCGTGAGGACGTTGTTGCGGTCGCCCGGCGTCGTGAGAGTGGCGTCACCATCAAGCAGATCGCCACTGACTTCGGTATCAGCGAAGCGACGTTGCAGAACTGGCTCCGCCGGGCCGATGTCGAGGAAGGTAGCCGTCCCGGCCAGACCGCGGCCGATGCCGCTGAGGCGCGCGAGTTGAAGAAGCGGATCCGTCTCCTCGAGCAGGAGAACGAGGTCCTCCGGCGTGCTGCGGCGTATCTGTCGCAAGCGAATCTGAAACTCGGTGGCTCCCCAAAATGACCTACCCGCTCGTTGCTGAGCTCGCCGACTCGGGGATTCCCGTGACGGTGTCGTGCCGGGTCCTCAAGCTCGCCCGCCAGCCCTACTACCGCTGGCGCAACGACCCCGTTCGTGATGCGGACGTGCTCCGCGCGTATCGGCTCAATGCGCTCCACGACGCTCATGCGGAGGACCCGACGTTCGGATACCGATACCTGGCTGACGAGGCCCGGAGGGCTGGGTGGCGGATGAGTCGCCGGACGGCGTGGAAGCTGTGTTCGCAGGCCGGGATTCTCTCGTCCGCGCAGCGCCGACGGCGCGGGAAGGGCAAGAAGGCCGGCCCGCCGGTGTTCGACGACCACGTCAAGCGGCAGTTCCGCGCGGACGCCCCGAACCGGGTCTGGCTGACGGATATCACGGAGCATTGGACGAGTGAAGGCAAGCTCTACTGCTGCGCGATCAAGGACGTCCACTCCAACCGGATCGTCGGGTACTCGATCAGCGACCGAATGACCGCGAAGCTCGCCGTCGACGCACTGCGCAACGCCGTCACCCGCCGCGGTGACGTCGCCGGATGCATTCTGCACGCCGACAGAGGCAGCCAATTCCGAAGCCGCGCTATGGCCCGCGAATTGCGCCGCCATGACATGGTCGGATCGATGGGCAGAGTCGGCGCAGCCGGAGACAACGCCGCCATGGAGAGCTTCTGGTCCCTCGTTCAAACGAACGTCCTCAACCAGCAGCGATGGGCAACCCGGCAGGAGCTGCGCCTCGCGATCGTCGTCTGGATCGAGCGGAAGTATCACCGGCAGCGAGCCCAAGACGCGCTCGGCGGCTTGACGCCGATTGAGTTCGAAGCGAAGCTAACCGAACAGCCGCTCACCCTCGCGGCCTAAACCCCACCTGTCACCAGTTCCTTCTTCACGCCCGGGAACCTCAACGCCGTGACCAGTCGGGGGGCACCAAACTCTGCGGTGGTCCCGGCCTCGATCTTCAATTATTCAGACGGACCACAGCTTCTGGTCCCCCCAATCAGAGGAGCGGCATAGGACCGGTGGCAGGTTCACGCTGCGTCTTGGACGTTCGAACGCAGCGATCCCCTGCCGGTCCATCGTCGCTGGATTCGATCAGCCCCGGCTTGCCCACCCCAGGCCGTCACTACCGCCACCGCATTGCCTCTGTCATCGAAGGCGAGCAGACAACGCGCATCGGCCTACGCAGGCGCCATTGCCATGCGGAAGGTGGGCGCGTGCCTCCTACATGCCTCCCTGAATGGGTATTCCCGCTTGTTCCCCTCTGCCTCGACTGGGAGCACGAAAACGCCCTTGATCTGCGAAAACTCGCAGATCAAGGGCGTGATCAGGTACTTACCCGGAGCCTCTAAGAAGAGGTCTCAGAAGTCGGTCCCAGTACTCGTCACCACCCACGTGATTCCGCCGGTTATCGGCAGTTGTGGAGTTGCCGTGCCCCAGCGCGCCACTGTGAGACAGGCTTCGTGTCCACCGCACAAAAGCGGTCGCAAGGGTACTCACCCAAGGCTCAGCGCTCAAGCAGCCGGCCCTCAGCCCGCCGGCTTCCCAGTGGCATTGGTAGTCCAGGTTGTGTGGCGTTGCAGGCGTGGATGCGGTGAGCCTTAAGCCCGACATGACTGGTTGATTAGAACAGATGGACAGTACACCCGACGGGTACAGCCAGTACATCGAATCGAGTTCTCTATGAGACAGAACCGGCGCCGTAGTTTCAGCGCTCGTCGGTACGGGGTTCACCGGGAGTGATGAGTCCGGATTCGTAACTGAGGATGACGAGTTGCGAGCGATCGCGGGCGTTGAGCTTGCTGAGGAGGCGGCTGACATAGGTGCGGGCCGTCGCTGGGCTGATATGAAGGCTTTGGCCGATCTCATCGTTGGATTCGCCCAGGCCGATCCGGGAGAGAACTTCGCCTTCTCGGCTGGTGAGAGATTTGAGGAGTGCCTTGCGAGCGTGGGTGCTCGGGCTCGTCGCCAACGTGTCCATCACTTTTCGGGTGATTGTCGGTGAAAGTAGAGCGTCTCCTGCGGCAACGACTCGGATCGCGGCCCGGAGGTCGTTCGGCGCGATGTCTTTGAGTAGGTACCCGGCCGAACCAGCTTGGATGGCGGCGAATACGTTCTCGTCTTCGTCGAAGGTGGTCAGTACGACGACCCGAACGTCGGCGAGTGAGGGGTCGGCGACAATTGCTCGGGTCGCGGAGACGCCGTCCATCTGGGGCATTCGAATGTCCATGAGGACGACGTCCGGTTTGTGCCTGCGAACCGCGTCGACGCCGGTGCTTCCGTTTTCGGCTTCGGCAACGACCTCGATATCGCCATCGTGTTCGGCCAGGGTGCGCAGGCCCGTGCGCACGAGTTCTTGGTCATCGACGAGTACAAGACGGATCATGGCAACCTCGCTGGGATTATGGCTTCGACGGTGAACCCGTCATGAACAATCGATCGTGCAGTCAACGATCCCCCGAGCAGTCTGGCCCGTTCGGTCATGCCGGCGATGCCATATCCGGACGGTCGATCATCGACGGTTGATCCCCGACCGTTGTCGGTGATGACGAGAAAGAGTTGGCCTTCGTGGATGTCGGCCTTCACTTGCGCATGTGTAGCTCCAGCGTGGCGAACAATGTTGGTGATTGCTTCCTGGAGCACTCGGTAGGCGGCCACATCCACCGTGTCGGAAAGGTCCGAGGAATCAATATTGATCGCAACATCTACCTCGATGCCAGCGCCCTTGGCAGCGTCGACCAGGTCTTGCACCGCTGCGAGCGACTGAACTCGGCGCGTCTCCTGATGGTCGGTTGGAGAGCGCAGGATACGCACCATTGAACGAAGCTCACCTAACGAGCGGGTGCTCGTGGTCCGGATGCGGTCGAGCGCTTCGCTTGCAGCACGGTCATCGCTGCAGATGGCTTCGGATGCGACGCCGGCTTGCAGGGAGATGACCGACATGCTGTGGCCCACGATGTCATGCAGGTCGCGGGAGAGTCGTTCGCGCTCCCTCTGCACCTGTAGCTCCGCCTCGCGAGCAAGCTGAGCTTCAGTAAGCTTCATGATCTCCGCTTGCTGGATCGCTTGAGTACGACGGGCGCGAACACCATACCCAAGGGCGATCGCCGCGGCGAACAGCGCAATGTTCGACACGGATTCGTAGCCAAGCAGAAACCCGATCGCTTCTCCGCCATCGAGCACTCGGTAGAACATTGAGACAGCGAACACGACGATTGATACCCCGACCGACCACACCATGAGACCGGCCTCGGTGGTGGAGAACAAGGCGGCCACAATGGGTATCGCCACCCCGACCGGCGGATAATCGAGGGCGTAGTACGCGAACATCCCCAGCACACTGAGCACGAGCACCGTTCGGGGCATTCTCCTACGCAGCAGAAGGAGAGCACCGAACCCGAACGCGAACACATAGGCGAGGAAATCCGGTGGCCGTGTTCCGCCCTCGCTCGTGGCGATGATGAGTGCGAGTCCAAGCGCGACCGCGGTTCCCAACAGACCGTCGATCACCCAGGACGGCGTGTGGTCACCACGGCGGCCGCGCACCAGGGTCGGTGATGCCGTCGACACCAGCTCACTCATGCTTACCAGCCTACGTGCCAGTGTTTCCGCGGTCATGAGCCCCCAGGCGATACTGAGTGTCGCTTCTCGACGTACGAGAAACGAAACAAGAAGCGACACATGACGAGAGCCTGGGCCGATGTCAACACGCGACAGGCTTCCTAACGTAGATGGCATGAACAACTTCAATACCTTGCAATGGCCCCTCATCATCGGACTCGGTGCGCTTGCCCTCATCAGGCCACTCGTGCGAATCGTAGAACACCAACTCGGTGCCGATCTCGGTGCCGCAGCACCAGTCATCATCACGCTGATCATTTCAGCCATATGGATAGCGGTCGTTGGCCTCAGCAAAACTCATTACCCCGTGTTGACCCTGCTTTTCACCGGGCTCACCTACGCCGTGCTCTCGATTATTCTCAGTGGAATTCTTTCACCGATTATCGACGGACGTCTTGACGGACCTCTTGCCAACCCCATCGCGATCGTGCCTGTGCTGTTGATCAATGCGCTCTGGGGACTGGCTGCCGGTGGCCTGGCATTACTGATCCAACGTCTGCGTGGCGTCAAGGCTGCCGAGACGATTGAAGGTCCGTAAGTCGAGGAAGCACCATGACGAATGTTCCAAACAGGCCCGAAAATTCCCGTGACACCGAAGAAGCACGCACCAGCGCAGACGAGGCGCGAACTGATGCTGTGATTCAAGGTCTCAACGCCCGCGTCCACTGGCCCCAGCTTCCCGACGATGCACTCGAAGAGTCCACTTCACCGCCGCAATCCGCCTCCTTTCCACAGCACCCGCAAGCACGGAAACCTAGGAGCGGGTGGCGCACAGCCGGCATCGGCGCACTCGGCCTCCTCGGCGGAGTACTCCTCGGCGTCATAGTGCAGGATCTCCTGGCAGTCATCTTTATTCGCACAGGCACGCCCGTTCTCGGCCTCGTCTTCGCCGTTCTCATTCCGCTGTTCGCGGTTCTCGGAGTTGTGACCGCGATTCTGATTGACAACCGAACCAACAGACGCCGTCAGGGAGACAGGCAATGACTGAGCCGCACAACTTTGAACTCACCCGTCGCAGTGCGCTGAAGATCGGCGGGGCGAGCGTCGTCGGCATCGCGCTTGCCCCGTTGCTCGCGTCCTGCGGCATCGGCAGCGAATCTAACAACAGCGCTCAAGGCAGCGCGGGTCGAGTTCTCGACAGTGAGGCACCGCTACCCGAGGCATTCCGTGCCCGACTCCCGATCCCGCCCGTGCTCGATCCTGTCCGGCGCGATGAAATGACGGACTACTACGAGATCACACAGAAGGTCGGTCAGGCTTCGATCCTTGCCGGGCTCACGACCGAGGTCTGGGGGTATAACGGTATCCTGCCGGGTCCAACGCTCGTGTCGCGCCGCGGGCGGCGCACCGTCGTCACCCATAACAACGAACTGCCGGTGCCGGTTTCCGTACACCTTCACGGTGGAAAGACCGCGCCTGAGCATGATGGGTATCCGACCGACCTCATCTTGCCCGTCGCTGGCGATGTCGGGCATACCGGGCATGGTGGCACGAGCGTGATCGGCAGCAGGGACTATGTCTACGAGATGGATCAGCCCGCCGCGACGTTGTGGTACCACGACCACCGTATGGACTTCACCGGCCCGCAGGTCTACAAGGGCCTGGCCGGGTTTCATCTCGTCTGCGACGATCATGAAGAGTCGCTGGGCCTGCCGTCCGGCGACAGCGACATTCCGCTCATGATCTTGGATCGATCCTTCGCCGCAGACGGCTCATTCCTCTATCCATCGGTTGACCCGACATTGACCGAAACTCCCGGCGTGAGCGCCGACTATATGAGCGGGGTGCTTGGGGACTGCATTCTCGTCAACGGTGCGCCGTGGCCGGTACTGGAAGTCTCGAATACCAAGTACCGCTTCCGCATTCTCAATGGTTCGAACGCCCGCCGCTACCAACTCCGCCTCGACGATGGAACCGGCTTCATTCAGATCGGCAGCGACATGGGCCTCCTCGCAGCCCCGATAGAGCATGATGCGATCGACATCGCGCAGGCTGAGCGATTCGACGTGATCATTGACTTCTCGCGCCACCAGATCGGAGACGAGATCACCATGGTCAATGATCGGGGAAGGGTTGGCACCAGTCAGGTGATGCGTTTCGTCGTCTCTCATGAGGAGACGGATACAAGCACCGTGCCGGATCGACTCGCCGACATCGAAGTTCTGTCGGAGAACGATGTGACCGTGGAGCGGGAATTCGTCTTTGCCCGCGGCGGTGCCCAAGCGCATGGGATGACTTTGTGGACCGTGAATGGTGAGCCGTTCAGCCCCGACACGGTCCTGGCGAGACCGAAGCTGGGTGCGGTCGAGAAGTGGACGATCAGGGGACAGAACGTCGAGCATCCGTTCCACATTCACCTGGCTCCCTTCCAGGTCATCGGACGAGACGGAAATGATGATCCCGGCCGCTATAACCAGGGTTGGAAAGATACAGTGAATCTCGATAACGGAGGCAGGGCGGAGTTGCTCATCAGATTCGACGGCTATCGCGGCAAGTACGTATTCCATTGCCACAATCTCGAACACGAGGACATGATGATGATGGCCAATTTCGAGGTCGTCTGAATGGGAATGGAATTGGCTCAGGAAGTTCCCATCCAATACTTTGCACCACGCAGGCGACACCGACCGCGTAGAACGCAGCGCCCAAGTCGTCTCTGCTCAGGCGCTATGGTGTGGTCATGAATGACCCCCAACTCTGCACTCCGAACCATATTGATTCGTGGATGAAGTTGGCACAAGATGTCGAGTACCTGTTTGGCCCGATGCCCGATCTGCAAACACACGTTCAGCGAGGGATCAGACGAGGAACGGCGATGGTGACACTTGAAGCTGAGACTGTCATCGGTGCGATGCTCCTGAGCGGGCCGGGCAAACCTCAGTACATTCGTTGGCTCGCTGTTCATCCGCATTATCGAAATCTGGGCGTCGGCGGTGCTCTGCTGGCGTCGGCTATTCGCCATTGGCCTGAAGGCGACATCCTGGTCGTCACGTTTCCGGCAAATCATATTGGCGGACAAGCGGCGCAGCGCCTCTACCAGCAAAATGGTTTTAGATCGCAGGGTTCAACTGACCCGGCACCTGATGGTAGCTCGCGCGAGCTGTTCGTATTGTCCCGCTGACGCTCCGCCATTGTGGAGCCGGGCCACTTGCAGGTCAGGAATTCCAAGCGAGAGCTCCGGGGTCTCGTTGGTGGCGTCCCAGGTAGTGGTGTAGTTGTCCGGGGTTCTGAGCGTCGCGTTGTCGACGTGGTGAGCCACCGTGGGGTGGTCAGTGAGGACCGATCAAAGCTACTCACGAAGGACACAAACCACGATGGCTCTAGACCAGTCTGCCCTGCTCGACTTGCTTGCTCAACTGAAGCTCACGGATGTCACCGACCGGATCCGGTCCGCGACCGAAACGTTGTATCAGGAGTTGATCGACGCGGAAGCGACCGCGTTCATCGGCGCCGCACCATTCGAGCGCTCCGGTGACCGCGCGACTCGCCGAAATGGGACCCGCACGCCGGGCTGAAGAAAGCCATCGGCACCGTGTTCCAGGGCGCCAGCTGGCAACGATGCCGAGTGCACTTCATGCGCAACGTGCTCGCGGTGGTCCCAAAAGGCAGCCAGGATATGGTCGCTTCGATCATCCGCACGATCTTTGCCCAACCCGACGCGAAACATATCCGCAGCCAGTTCACGGAGGTGACGACAATGCTGGCCGATCCCATCCGAAGGTCGCCACCATGCTCACCGATGCCGAAGCGGACCTCCTCGCCTTCGCCGCGTTCCCGCGCCGGCACGGGCGACAGATCTGGTCCACGAATCCCCTGGAACGGGTGAACAAGGAGATCAAACGCCGCACCGATGTCGTCGGGGTCTTCCCAACACGGCCGCGCTGCTGCGCCTTTCCGGAGCCGTGTTGATCGAGCAGCACGACGAGTGGGAAGCGGGAGAACGCCGCTGCTTCTCCGAAGCCTCCATGCTCGAGCTGACCGCGATGGACGACCCGATCGAGCACATCGACAAGGCGGTGATACTCCCCGAACTCGCCGCGGCCTAAACTAGAACAACTGACCCGCACGGTGTTGAGAAACTCCACCACTCAGCGGGACGTCACCCGGGGCGCCAGTGCACTTCGCGTTACTCGTGGGGTAATGGAGTACATCCGCTCTGCTCGGTAGCCTGCAAGCATGAGTGTTACCTTGGCAAATCAAGTCGCGGATGTCGGAGCGGAGCTGCGCCGTTGGCGGACGCACCGGGCCCTGAGTCAGCTTGCCCTCGCATCGCGTGCGGATGTCAGCACGCGTCACCTCAGCTTCATCGAGACCGGGCGATCGCGCCCCACCCCCGATATGATTCTGCGGCTGGCAGAAGAGTTGCAAGTGCCGTTCGCGGAACAGAACCGCCTCTTGTTAAGCGGCGGTTACGCGCCACGTTACGAGAGCCGTGCAACCGACTCCGAGCAGCTTGCACCCGTTATGGCCGGACTTCGTCAGCTCCTTGACGCACATACGCCCTTCCCCGCCCTGTTGCTGGACGACCACTGGAACGTAGTGGATGCGAATGAGGCCGTTGATACATTATTCTCCGGCTGTGCTCCTGAATTGCTGGAGCCGCCTCTCAACGTGATACGGCTGGCGCTGGACGACCGAGGGCTGGCGCCACGGATCCGGAATTTCGACACATGGAGTGCACACCTGCTGCACCAACTCCACCAGCGCGTCCTCTTCACTAGGGGCGATCCAATGTTGGAACAGCTGTACGCGGAGTACGCCGGCCCAGGACACCAGCGCATCAGCAGGCCGACGGGCGATCCTGTGCTGACTCTTGAGATCACCCTGAACAGCACCGAGTTACGGCTGTTCAGCATCGCCTCACGAATCGAGAGTGCCGCAGACCTCACGTTGGATGGATTGCACCTCGAAACGTTTTTACCCGCCGACGATCAAACACGCCAAGTCTTTGACAACTTAAGCTGAAACAAAGGAGATTCTTTATGGCGAATAGTGCCAATCGCGATGCAGCCGCGACAGGACACGGGGGCGTGAAGAAGGAACTGGTGACAGGTGGGGTTTAGGCCGCGAGGGTGAGCGGCTGTTCGGTTAGCTTCGCTTCGAACTCAATCGGCGTCAAGCCGCCGAGCGCGTCTTGGGCTCGCTGCCGGTGATACTTCCGCTCGATCCAGACGACGATCGCGAGGCGCAGCTCCTGCCGGGTTGCCCATCGCTGCTGGTTGAGGACGTTCGTTTGAACGAGGGACCAGAAGCTCTCCATGGCGGCGTTGTCTCCGGCTGCGCCGACTCTGCCCATCGATCCGACCATGTCATGGCGGCGCAATTCGCGGGCCATAGCGCGGCTTCGGAATTGGCTGCCTCTGTCGGCGTGCAGAATGCATCCGGCGACGTCACCGCGGCGGGTGACGGCGTTGCGCAGTGCGTCGACGGCGAGCTTCGCGGTCATTCGGTCGCTGATCGAGTACCCGACGATCCGGTTGGAGTGGACGTCCTTGATCGCGCAGCAGTAGAGCTTGCCTTCACTCGTCCAATGCTCCGTGATATCCGTCAGCCAGACCCGGTTCGGGGCGTCCGCGCGGAACTGCCGCTTGACGTGGTCGTCGAACACCGGCGGGCCGGCCTTCTTGCCCTTCCCGCGCCGTCGGCGCTGCGCGGACGAGAGAATCCCGGCCTGCGAACACAGCTTCCACGCCGTCCGGCGACTCATCCGCCACCCAGCCCTCCGGGCCTCGTCAGCCAGGTATCGGTATCCGAACGTCGGGTCCTCCGCATGAGCGTCGTGGAGCGCATTGAGCCGATACGCGCGGAGCACGTCCGCATCACGAACGGGGTCGTTGCGCCAGCGGTAGTAGGGCTGGCGGGCGAGCTTGAGGACCCGGCACGACACCGTCACGGGAATCCCCGAGTCGGCGAGCTCAGCAACGAGCGGGTAGGTCATTTTGGGGAGCCACCGAGTTTCAGATTCGCTTGCGACAGATACGCCGCAGCACGCCGGAGGACCTCGTTCTCCTGCTCGAGGAGACGGATCCGCTTCTTCAACTCGCGCGCCTCAGCGGCATCGGCCGCGGTCTGGCCGGGACGGCTACCTTCCTCGACATCGGCCCGGCGGAGCCAGTTCTGCAACGTCGCTTCGCTGATACCGAAGTCAGTGGCGATCTGCTTGATGGTGACGCCACTCTCACGACGCCGGGCGACCGCAACAACGTCCTCACGAAACTCTTGGGGATAGGGACCAGGCATGATGACATCCTTCCCGCCAGCGCCTCCCAGCGCTAACGATCAGTTGTCACCGATTCCTTCTTCACGCCCCGTCATCTCGCGAATACGATTGGCGTCGATCTCCTTCAAAGGAGTATCGCCAAACTCCGGTACGAGATACCCCGTCACTTTCCCCGCGTAGGAGCGAACAGTTCCAACGGCTCGCATCTTGCCGCTGCGGTTCGGTTCGGTTCTGATCATCTGCAACCAACGCTTCGAGTACTCCTCGAAGCCCATCGAACGTGCTTTCTCCTGCTCCGCATCAGCGCGGTTTCGTGCCGCCACAACCGTCGGTGGCTCCCACTGCCCGAGCGAAATCTTCGTATGCACCGCCGCAAGCCATCGGCGTGCGTCCGTCTTGGTGAGAAACGTAAGCGACTTATCGTCGTCAGTTCTCGCCGTGTAGGTCTCGCCATCTGGGCCCGGGTACCGAGCCTGCCAACGCCCGGAGGGCAACTTCCGCAAGCTCCCCCACGACTCTCTCTTCGTCGCACTCATGATGCCCTCCCGTGTACTCGGATGGACGCGAGCGGACACTCGTGCCACTCCGTGCCACTCACTCCGCGCAACGTTGGAAATCCGCATGATTCTGCGGCTCTCACGGTGTTGACGGCGCTTCGTATGGCACGAAGTGGCACGGACTCGGCGCCCTGCCGAACCCAAATTTCGGTGGGTACGCTCCCTCGCTTCCGCCGGGAAGGTGCACGCGTGCCATCCGCGTGCCACTCCGAATGGGTGTTCCTGGTCATTTCTGTCCTCCTCTGTCATCGAACAGAGAGCACGAAAAAGGCCCGAACCCGCGAGATTTCGCGGATCCGGGCCTATGACCAGGCTTTTCAGCCGGTGCGCTTCAAGAAACTTCTAGAAGTCCCAGTCCTCGTCCTCCGTGGCCTCGGCCTTGCCGATGACGTACGACGACCCCGACCCCGAGAAGAAGTCGTGGTTCTCGTCGGCGTTCGGCGACAGCGCTGAGAGGATCGCGGGGTTCACGTTCGTGACGTCCGAGGGGAACATCGGCTCGTAGCCCAGGTTCATCAGCGCCTTGTTGGCGTTGTAGTGCAGGAACTTCTTGACATCCTCGGTCAGCCCGACGTTGTCGTAGAGGTCCTGCGTGTACTGCACCTCGTTGTCGTAGAGCTCGAAGAGCAGGTTGAAGGTGTAGTCCTTGAGCTCCTGACGGCGCTCCTCGGTCTCCTTCTCGAGCCCCTTCTGGAACTTGTAGCCGATGTAATACCCGTGCACGGCCTCGTCGCGGATGATGAGGCGGATCAGGTCGGCCGTGTTCGTCAGCTTCGCCTTGGACGACCAGTAGATCGGCAGGTAGAAGCCGGAGTAGAACAGGAAGGACTCGAGCAGGGTCGATGCGACCTTGCGCTTGAGCGGGTCATCACCCTGGTAGTAGTCCATGATGATCTGCGCCTTCTTCTGAAGGTTCACGTTCTCCCTGGACCACCGGAACGCCTCGTCGATCTCCTTCGTCGACGCGAGGGTCGAGAAGATCGACGAGTAGCTCTTCGCGTGCACCGACTCCATGAACGCGATGTTCGTGTAGACGGCTTCCTCGTGCGGCGTGATCGCATCGGGGATGAGCGAGACGGCGCCGACCGTGCCCTGGATGGTGTCCAGGAGCGTGAGGCCGGTGAAGACGCGCATGGTGAGCAGCTGCTCCTCCGGGGTGAGCGTGTTCCACGACTGCACGTCGTTCGACAGCGGCACCTTCTCGGGGAGCCAGAAGTTGTTCACCAGGCGGTTCCAGACCTCGAGGTCCTTGTCGTCCTCGATGCGGTTCCAGTTGATCGCCTGCACGTGATCGACCAGCTTGAGCGATTCGGGTGTCATTTCTTTCCTGTTCTCGGTGATCTGCTCAGTGCATCAGAGCATGCAGCTGACGCACTCCGTCATGTCGGTGCCTTCGAGGGCGAGCTGACGCAGACGGATGTAGTAGATCGTCTTGATGCCCTTGCGCCATGCGTAGATCTGCGCCTTGTTGATGTCGCGGGTGGTGGCGGTGTCCTTGAAGAACAGCGTCAGCGACAGCCCCTGGTCGACGTGCTGCGTCGCGGCGGCGTACGTGTCGATGACCTTCTCGTAGCCGATCTCGTAGGCGTCCTGGTAGTACTCGAGGTTGTCGTTCGTCATGAACGGCGCCGGGTAGTAGACGCGGCCGAGCTTGCCTTCCTTGCGGATCTCCACCTTCGACGCGATCGGGTGGATCGACGACGTCGAGTTGTTGATGTACGAGATCGAGCCGGTCGGCGGCACCGCCTGCAGGTTCTGGTTGTAGATGCCGTGCTTCTGGATGCTGTCCTTGAGCTCGACCCAGTCGGACTGCGTCGGGATGTGGTGGCCGGCGAAGAGCTCCTTCACCTTCTCGGTGGCCGGGACCCATGCCTGGTCGATGTACTTGTCGAAGAACTCACCGGAGGCGTAGGTGGAGTCCTCGAAGCCGTCGAAGGCGACTCCCCGCTCGATGGCGAGCTTGTTCGACGCGCGCAGCGCGTGGTAAAGCACCGTGTAGAAGTAGATGTTCGTGAAGTCGATGCCCTCTTCGGAGCCGTAGTGCACGTGCTCGCGCGCCAGGTAGCCGTGCAGGTTCATCTGGCCGAGGCCGATCGCGTGCGAACGGTCGTTGCCGTCCTCGATCGAGCGCACCGAGGCGATGTGGCTCTGGTTGCTGACCGCGGTGAGGCCGCGGATCGCGGTCTCGACGGTGGCACCGAGGTTGCCCCCGTCCATCGCCAGCGCGATATTCATGGAGCCGAGGTTGCAGGAGATGTCCTTGCCGATCGTGTCGTACGAGAGGTCCTCGTTGTACGTGGTCGGCGTGTTGACCTGCAGGATCTCGCTGCAGAGGTTGGACATGTTGATCCGGCCCTTGATGGGGTTCGCCTTGTTCACCGTGTCCTCGAACATGATGTACGGGTACCCGGACTCGAACTGGATCTCCGCGATCGTCTGGAAGAACTCGCGCGCCTTGATCTTCGTCTTCTTGATGCGCGGGTCGTCGACCATCTCGCGGTACTTCTCGGTCACGGAGATGTCACCGAAGGGAACGCCGTAGACCTTCTCGACGTCGTACGGCGAGAACAGGTACATGTCCTCGCCGTTCTTGGCGAGCTCGAAGGTGATGTCGGGGACGACGACGCCCAGCGACAGCGTCTTGATGCGGATCTTCTCGTCGGCGTTCTCGCGCTTGGTGTCGAGGAAGCGCATGATGTCGGGGTGGTGCGCGTTGAGGTAGACGGCACCGGCGCCCTGACGCGCACCGAGCTGGTTGGCGTAGCTGAAGCTGTCTTCGAGGAGCTTCATGACGGGGATGATGCCGGAGGACTGGTTCTCGATCTGCTTGATCGGTGCACCGGACTCGCGGATGTTCGACAGCAGCAGCGCCACACCGCCGCCACGCTTGCTCAACTGCAGCGAGGAGTTGATGCCGCGCGAGATCGACTCCATGTTGTCCTCGATGCGCAGCAGGAAGCAGCTGACGAGCTCGCCGCGCTGCGCCTTGCCGGCGTTGAGGAAGGTCGGCGTGGCGGGCTGGAAGCGTCCGGAGATGATCTCCTCGACCAGGTCGATCGCGACCTGCTCGTCGCCGTCGGCGAGACCCAGCGCGGTCATGACGACGCGGTCCTCGAAGCGCTCGAGGTAGCGCTTGCCGTCGAAGGTCTTCAGCGTGTAGCTGGTGTAGTACTTGAACGCCCCGAGGAACGTCTCGAAGCGGAACTTCTTCGAGTAGGCGAGGTCGTTGAGCTTCTGGATGAACTCGAGCGAGTACTTCGCGATCAGTTCACCCTCGTAGTACTCCTTCTCGACGAGGTAGTCGAGCCGCTCCTTGAGCGAGTGGAAGAACACGGTGTTCTGGTTGACGTGCTGCAGGAAGTACTCCCGTGCGGCACGCTTGTCGGCGTCGAACTGGATCTTCCCGTTCGCGTCGTACAGATTGAGCATCGCGTTGAGGGCGTGATAGTCCAGCCCCTCGTACGCGGGGTTGTTCTTGAACGCCACCTGCTGGCTCATTGCCTGCTCTTCGAGTGCGATGTCCACCATCGTTCCAATCCGTCGCTCACGCGATCAACGTCATCCTGCGTGCCGAATACTTCTAGCCGGTACAAGTGCGGCACATGACACTTGCGGCTGATGATGTCACCGGCGAGCCCGAAGGACTCGCCGAAGTTGGTGTTGCCCGCGGAGATGACACCGCGGAGGTTGCGCCGGTTGCGCTCGTCGTTGAGGAACCGGATCACCTGTTTGGGAACAGCGCCCTTCTCCTCGCCACGCCCCTGGCCACCCCCGTATGTGGGGGTGATCAGGACGAACGGCTCATCGACGGTGAGCTCACCGTCGCCCCTCCGCAGAGGGATGCGACGCGCAGGGAGGCCCAGCTTCTCGATGAATCTGGCCGTGTTGCCCGAGGTGCTGGAGAAGTAGACCAGGAGCGGAACAGCCGTTGCGACTGTGCTCATCGTTCACCTCGGCCTTGCGCTCGTCCGATGCCTCAGGACAGACGAGCGGCGAGCTCGTTGATCTTGTCGGGACGGAAGCCCGACCAGTGACCCTCGTCGGTGACGACGACGGGTGCCTGCATGTACCCGAGGGCCTTGACCTGTTCGAGCGCTGCAGCGTCCTCGGAGAGGTCGTGGATCTCGTATTCGATGCCCTTCGCGTCGAGCGCGCGGTACGTCGCGTTGCACTGCACGCACGAAGGCTTGGTGTAGACCGTGATCGCCATTTCTTTCCCCTCAGATCCAGGTTTTCCCGGCAGACCTCCGCCGGGATCTCAATACTACATATAGGGACGGACATTGGAAGTGACCACAAGGGATAGTAGTTACATCCCTGTAGTTTTCCACCGTTCTCCACTGGTTACAACACAGGTTGTCCACCGTTTCATCCACAACCGGCGAAAGGATTTCGGACCCCGCGAAGCGCGGTATCTCGCGGTTCTCGGAGCGCGGCGGGAAATCCATCCACAGGTGGGACGTTACGGACGGGTTCGGACATCCGATCGTCTGTGGAATCACCCCTCCGGCGTGTCGCGGCGTGTCGCGGCGTGTCGTCCTCACGGGCTGTGTGCGCGCCCCTGCGCAGGCCCACTAGCGTTGTGCTGTGGCGGGATATCGGGATCTTCTTCGCACGCCGGGTGTGGGGCGCATGATCGTCTCACAGTTGACGGCGCGCTTCCCCAGCGGGATGACATCGCTGGCAGTGCTGCTCCACGTGGAGCAGCAGACAGGCTCCTACGGGGCGGCAGGTCTCGTGCTGGCTGCGACCTCCGTCGGACAGGCCGTTGCGGGCCCTGTGACCAGCCGCTGGATGGGCGTGTGGGGCATGCGCCGCGTGCTCTCCCTCACCACGTCGGTCTGCGTGCTCGCCCTGCTCGCTCTCGGCCTGCTCCCCCTGAACCTCGCCGGATACATGGCGTTCGGCATGCTCGCCGGGCTCTCCACTCCCCCGATCCAGTCGGCCGTGCGCACGATCTATCCCAAGCTCGTCAACTCCTCTCAGCTCACGCCGCTGTTCTCGCTCGATGCGTCGTTGCAGGAGATCATCTGGATCCTCGCGCCGGTGGTGATCACGCTCGTGTCCACACAGGTGGGCACCGCAGAGGGTCTGCTGCTCGTCGCGATCATCATGGTCCTCGGATGCGGTTGGTTCATCAGTGCACCAGAGCTCGGCCGCGTGCGCATCCCGCGCAGCCGTCGCAAGCTGGGCAAGGTGCTCGCGAAGCCGCCGGTCCTGCTGGCCACCGTCATCGGATTCCTCCTGATCGGTGCATGCTCCGCCGTCGAGGTCGGGGTCGTCGCGAACTTCGACCACGGCAGCCTGGAAGCCGGCATCGTTCTCGCCGTCTTCGCGGTCGGAAGCCTGGTGGGCGGACTGTCGTTCGGTCACATCCCGATCGGCCCGTGGGCGATCGCGCGCCGAATGCTGATCGTCACCGTCGGTCTCGCGCTCACCATGGTCGTGCTCAACATCTTCTGGCTCGGCGGCGCGCTGCTGCTCGCAGGACTGGGGGTCGCCCCTGCCCTCGCCGTACTGTTCGCGATCACCACCGCGAGTGTGAAGTTCAGCGAGACGGCCGAGGCGTTCGGCTGGGCGGGCACCGGTCAGCTCATCGGCGCAGCATCCGGCTCCGCGATCGCCGGATTCCTCGTCGACGGCACCGGCGGCCCGCAGGGCGCATACCTCGCCGCCGCACTGTTCGCTATCGTCGGAGTCATCGTGGCCGTCTCCTGCGTCCGCTTCCTGCCGGACCTCCGCCACCGCGACCCCAGCCCGTACCCCGACACAGAACCCGTCTCGACGATCACTCCCACATGACCTCTGCCTCCACCACTCCCCCTGCTTCCACCCCCGAGATCATCTGCGTCGGCGAGACGATGGCTCTCGTCACGCCGACCGGCGCCCCGCTGGCCGACGCGCACACGGCCACGATCACCCTCGCCGGCGCCGAATCGAACGTCGCAGCCGGCCTCGTCGCCGCCGGGCACCGCGCGGCCTGGGCCTCGCGCCTCGGCGCCGATCCGCTCGGCACGCGCATCTCCTCCGAACTCGCCCGCCGCGGCATCGAACTCTGGATCGACGAGGACGACGACGCTCCGACGGGAGTGATGTTCAAGGACCCTCGTCCGGAAGGCTCGTCCACCCACTACTACCGCAGGGGTTCCGCCGCATCCCGCATGATGCCGGGCCTGCTTCCACCGGAGCGCATCGCCGGCGCACGCATCGTGCACACCACCGGGATCACCCCCGCGCTGTCCCCCGACTGCACAGCAATGGTCGATCGCCTGTTCGCGGACGCCAGAGCCGCCGGCGCGCTGATGTCGTTCGACGTGAACGACCGGCGCGCACTTTGGTCGATGTCGGATGCCGCCGCCACACTCGCCCGTCTGGCAGACGCCGCGGACATCGCGTTCGTCGGACGGGATGAGGCCGAGCGCATCTGGGGCACGGCGACGGCATCCGAGATCAGGGCGTTCCTGCCGACCTGCGGTCTGCTGGTCGTGAAAGACGGCGACGTCGGCGCCACCGCGTTCGCGGGCTCCGACGAGCCCGTGTTCGTCGCCGCACCGACGGTCGATGTCGTCGAGCCGGTCGGCGCGGGCGACGCGTTCGCCGCCGGATTCCTCTCAGCCACACTCGAGGATCTGCCCCTGGCCGATCGCCTTCAGGCCGGTCACGCCTCCGCGGCTCGTGTGCTGCGGATCGCCGAGGACATGCCTCCCCTGGACTGACCCGGAGCATCGACGCTGTTCCGTGCGCGCCGACGTGGGCACTCCTAGGCTGGACTCGTGAGTGTTGTGACATTGCCGCGCATGGCGTGGGGCGACCCGGCATCCGCCGATGCAGCCCTCCTGGTGCACGGGCTCGGATCCTCGGCAGCCTTGATGTGGCGACTGGGCGAGGCCCTCGCCGACGCGGGCTGGCACGCGACGGCCGTCGACCTGCGCGGCCACGGCGCCGCACCGCGCACGCAGGACTACACCGTGGCCGCCTACGCCGCCGACCTCGTCGCGACCCGCGCCGCCCATGGCGGCGCGTGGGGCGCGGTGATCGGTCACTCGCTCGGCGGCGCGTCGAGCACGGTCGCTGCCGCCTCCTCCCCCGACTGGACGGAGCGCCTGGTGCTCATCGACCCGGCCATCCTCGTGGAAGGACGGGACGCGCAGATCATCCGACGCAGCCAGGAACGCGCCTTCGCCGACAACCGGATCGAGGTGGTCCGCGAAGAGCATCCGCACTGGCATCCGCAGGATCACGAACTCAAGATCGACGCGGTCAGCAGAGGCAGCCAGTGGGCCGTCGAGCAGACCAGCGCGCAGAACTCCCCGTGGGATGTGCGGGCGGATGCCGCGCGCCTGACGGTCCCCACGCACATCATCGGCGCCGACCCCGACGTGTACAGCCTCTTCACCGGGGATGTCGCGCACCAGGTGCTCGCGTCGAATGAGCGCATCTCGATGTCGGTCGTGTCCGGCGCGGGGCACTCTCCGCACCGCGACCGACCGGACGACACCATCCGACGACTGCTGGAGGCACTTCTGTGACGTTCGACCCGACCCTGTTCCTGCCCGACGACCTCCTGGAGCGGATCAGGGAGCGCGCACCGATCCACGACCGCGAGAACACCTTCCCCGAGCAGGATCTCGCTGAACTCCGAGCGGCCGGATACCTGTCGATCCTCGTCCCGACCGAACGCGGCGGCGCCGGACTGAGCCTCGAGCAGGCCGCGATCCTGCAGCAGCGCCTGGCGACGGCATCCCCCGCGACCGCGCTCGCGATCAACATGCATCTCGTCTGGACGGGCGTGGCGAAGGTGTTCAGCGACCGAGGAGTCCCCGGCCTGGAATTCGTGCAGGACGGCGCGGTCGCCGGGGACGTCTTCGCGTTCGGCATCAGCGAGGCGGGCAACGACCTCGTCCTGTTCGGCAGCGACACCGAGGCGACCCCACAGGGCGACGGTGCGTACTCGTTCACCGGTACGAAGATCTTCACGTCGCTGGCGCCGGTGTGGACGAAACTCGGTCTGCACGGACTCGACACCACCTCTCCGGATGGTCCGAAACTCGTCTTCGCGTTCATCGACCGCACGGATGCCGTGACCACGAGCGACGACTGGGACACGCTCGGCATGCGGGCGACCCAGAGCCGCACGACCCGGATCGACGGTGCCGTCGCCGCCGCAGAGCACGTCGTGCGCCGGATCGATCCGGGGCCGGGTGCGGACCCGATCATCTTCGGCATCTTCAGCGTCTTCGAGCTGCTCCTCGCTTCGGTGTACACCGGTGTCGCGCGGCGCGCGCTCGACCTCGCGGTGCAGACCGCGCAGAAGCGGACCTCGAAGAAGACAGGACTGGCGTACAGCCAGGACCCCGACATCCGCTGGCGCATCGCCGACATGAGCCTCGCCTACGAGGCCCTCCCGCCGCAGATCGCCGCGCTCGCTCGCGACGTCGATGAGCAGGCGGACCACGGCGCGCTGTGGTTCACACTCCTGTCGGGGACGAAGCACCGGGCGGTCACGATGGCCAAGCACGTGGTCGACCAGGCCGTCCTCACCGCGGGCGGCGGAGCCTACTTCTCCTCCAACGAGCTCTCGCGCCTGTACCGCGACGTGCTGGCCGGCATGTTCCATCCGTCGGATCCGGAGTCCGCGCACTCCGCCGCGGCGAGCGCGCTGCTCGGACCTCTGCAGGGTTGAGCGGCGGCTTCGACTCGCCTTCGGCTCGCTCACCCCGTTTCGTCTCGCTGCGCTCGCTCAACGACCCGTCGGACGGGCGCGCAGCGCCGGTACGCGGGTCGTTGAGCGCAGGCGCGCAGCGCCGAAGACGAAACGCCGGCAGCGAGGTACGCGGGTCGAAAGCTCCCTCCGACGCCGCGACGTCACCTCCGGTCGAAGTCGAACGCCTTCAGCAGTTCGTCGACGGCCTGCTCCCGCTCCTCGCCGCCGTTCTCGAACATGTGCGCGACATGCGTGCGCAGGTGGTTCTCCAGCAGCAGCCGGTTGAGTGACTCCAGCGACTTCTGGATGGCGCGCGACTGCGTGATGATGTCCATGCAGTACTCCTCGCCCTCGATCATGCGGGTGACGCCGCGCAGCTGACCCTCGAGGATGCTCGTGCGATGCAGAGCGCGCTTCTTGATGTCTTCGATCACGAATCGAGGCTACCGCGCACGGGTCGCACCGGACGCGTGCAGGGAGCTCGCACGCCTGCAGGGCGACACGCCGCCGAAAGCCCCTGCATCCGTGCGCCGGCCCTGCAGGCGTGCGGCGGGCTGGTGCGGCAGGCGTGGGGCGGGGGCGCTGCGGCGGTCGGGAGGATGCTGCGCTCTCGCGCGCGTGCGAGGATGACAGGCATGCCGCGCACTCCGATGGCTCTGCTGTCTCCCGCCGATCGTGAGCGTCTGCGCGCCCTGCGCGTGATGAAGGCCATCGCCCTCGGCGCGCTCGTCTTCATGGCGGTCGCATTCGTCATCGCCTTCTGGCTGCAGGAGCGGCATCCGTGGCTCTCGTACGTCCGCGCCGCCGCCGAGGGCGGGATGGTCGGCGCCCTCGCCGACTGGTTCGCGGTGACGGCCCTTTTCCGGCGGCCCCTGGGGCTGCCGATCCCGCACACCGCGATCATCCCGAACCGCAAGGACGAGATCGGCCGCACGCTGGGCGAGTTCGTGGAGACGAACTTCCTCGCCGCCGACGTCGTGCGCACCAAGCTCTCCTCGACCGCCATCGCCCGTCGCGCGGGCGAGTGGCTCCGCCGGCCGGAGAGCGCCAAGCGAGTCGCGGCGGAGGGATCCACCATCGCGACCGCGATCCTCAACGCCCTCAGCGACGACGATGTGCGCGATCTCATCAGCGACCTCGCCCGTGAGCACCTCGTGGAGCCCGAGTGGGGCCCGCCTGCCGGCGCCTGGCTGGAGAAGATCGTCGAGTCAGGGGCCCACCACGGCGCCGTCGACCTCGCCGCAGACACCATCGCCGCGTGGCTCGACGCGAACGCCGCCGCCTTCTCCGGACTCGTCTCCCGGCGCCTGCCGTCGTGGGTGCCGCGCCTCGCACACCGCTTCGTCGACGACACCGTCCACCACGAGGCGGTGAAGTTCGTCGCCGCTGTGCGTGAGGACCCGCATCACCCCGCCCGGCGCGCGATCGACGGCTACCTCGGTCGCCTCGCGGAGAACCTGCAGAACGACCAGGACACGCGCCGGAAGCTCGAGAACGCCAAGGCGTCGCTGTTCGACAGCCCCCGCGTCGGAGCACTGGCGGCCGAGGCCTGGAACACCGCGAAGAACGGGCTGATCCGGTCGCTGGCGGACGAGGACAGCGGCCTCCGTGTCCGTGCCGTCCAGGCGATCGAGGAGGTCGGGGACCGTCTGACGACGGATGCCGCTCTGCAGCGCCGCGTGGACACCTGGGTGTCCGATGCCGCCGTCTTCCTCGTCGACCGCTACCGGCACGACATCGCGTCCATCATCACCGACACCGTCGAGCGGTGGGACCCCGCGGAGACCACGGAGAAGATCGAGCTCATGGTGGGCCGGGATCTGCAGTACATCCGCCTGAACGGCACGGTGGTCGGCGCCCTCGCCGGGCTCGCGATCTTCTCCATCGCCCACGCCGTGATCCCTGGAGTGTGATCATGCCTCTCTCCCACGACCCGCTGTGGCCGCGCGCCGGCTCCTGGCCGGCATTCGACGGCACCGCCGCCGCCGCACTGCTCGGCGTCCCAACCTGGCGCACGTCCCTTTCACCGACGGGCGCTCATGCGACCCCTCGCGCCGTCCGGGAGGCGCTGCAGAGGTACAGCACGACGCTGATGGGTCCGCCGCCCGTCGACCTCGCCGATGTGCTGAGGATCCAGGATGCCGGCGACATCGATGAGCCGGACGGCGAGGCGGGCGAAGCGGCCGTCATCGAACGCGTGCGCGCCCTAGCGCCCGCGTTCGTCGTCGCCCTCGGCGGAGACAACTCGCTGACCTACCCGGTCGCACTGGGCGCGCAGGCGTCCGGCCTCATCACGTTCGATGCGCACTTCGATCTTCGAGACGGCGTCTCCAACGGCACCCCGGTCCGCAGACTCGTCGAGGATGCGCCCGCAAGGTCGGCGACACCGACATCCAGGATCGACCCGCGTCGCATCGTGCAGATCGGCATCGCGGACTTCGCCAACTCGAGCGCATACGCCTGGCGCGCAACTGACTGGGGCATCCGCGTCATCACCCTCGACGACGTGCGACGCCGCGGCATCGACGACGTCGTCGCCGAGGCGGTGGACGTGGCCGGCGCCGGCCCAGGGCGCGTCCACCTCGACATCGACGTCGATGTCTGCGACCGCTCCGTCGCACCGGGTTGTCCTGCCAGTATCCCCGGCGGTCTCGCGGCGTGGGAGCTGCGGTCCCTCACCCGTGCGGTGGCATCGGATGCGCGCGTGGTCAGCGCCGACATCGCGGAGGTGGATGCCACCGCCGATGCCGAGGACGGCCGCACGGTCCGTCTGGCAGCGCTGTGCGTGCTCGAGCTCCTCGCCGGCCTCGTCGGACGGTCGTCCGCGTGAACGCGGGACCATAGCGTCTCCGAGGCATCGACGAAAGGCCCCTGCGCGCACCGCGGCTGTCCTCGATAGTGGGAGGGAAGGAGGCCGACATGGCGCAGAGAACGACGCGGTCCGAGACCCGCACCGACCCCACCCGTATGGTGAATCAGCCGGCGCTGCGGTCGTCGGACGGCACCATCTGGATCGTCGTGTCCGGTCTGTTCGTGCTGATCTGCCTCGTGCCGCTGAGCCTGCTCACCGTCATCGCACCTCGCGCGTCCGCTCCGGTGGCTTGGGTCACCGCGATCCTCGTGGTGGTGCTGTTCGCCGCACTCCTCGCGAGTCGCTGGCTTGTCACGCAGCGTGAGCGCCGTCTGAAGATCATGGCGGTGCTCATGCTCGCGATGGCCGCGATCGCGCTGATCGGCCTCGTCGTGTGCGCGGCGATCGAGTGGTCGGCGGTGCCCGCGGTCTAGACGGTGACGCCGTCCTTCCACACCCCGGCGATGAGGGGGACGCCGGGGCGGTACGACAGGTGGACGTGACTGGGCGCCGCGAGCAGGATGAGATCGGCGCGCATGCCGACGTCGACGCGGCCGATGTCGTCGCGGCGGAGGGCCGCAGCACCTCCGGCGGTGGCGGCCCAGAGGGCCTCCCGTGGGGTCATCCCCATCTCGCGCACCGCGACGGCGATGCAGAACGGCATGGAGGAGGTGAAGCTCGACCCGGGATTGGTGTCGCACGCGAGCGCGACCGTCACCCCTGCGTCGATGAGCCGTCGGGCGTCGGGGTAGGGCTGACGTGTGGAGAATTCGACACCCGGCAGGAGGGTGAGCACCGTGTCGGACTCCGCGAGCGCCGCGATGTCCTCGTCGGCGAGGTAGGTGCCGTGGTCGACGGACGCCGCCCCGAGCGCGACGGCCATGCGCACGCCGTCCCCCGAGCCGAGTTGCGCCGCGTGGATGCGGGGCAGCAGCCCTCGGGCGATCCCCGCCTCGAGCACGCGCCGCGACTGCTCGACGGTGAACGCTCCGGTCTCGCAGAACACATCGATCCACCGCGCATACGGTGCGCAGGCGTCGAGCATCGGCCCGATCACAAGGTCGACGTAGCCGTCTGGATCCTCCGCGTATTCGGCGGGAACGACATGCGCACCGAGGAAGGTCACCTCGTCCGTCACCTCGGCGGCGAGCCGAACCGACCGCTCTTCGGTCGCGACGTCGAGCCCGTATCCGCTCTTGACCTCGACGGTCGTCGTCCCCTGCGCGCGCATCTCGTCGATGAAGCCGCGCAGCCGCCGCCGGAGTTCGTGCTCCTCGGCGGCGCGTGTGGCGGCGACGGTGGATCGGATGCCGCCGGCGGCATACGTCCCGCCCGCCATGCGCGCCTCGAACTCGGCCGCGCGGTCTCCGGCGAAGACGATGTGGCTGTGGCTGTCGATGAACCCGGGGATGACAGCCCGGCCCGCCGCATCGACGACCACGAGGTCCCCGTCGCCGGTCGGCGCGTCGGAGGCCGCGCCCAGCCATGCGATGCGATCGCCTTCGATGAGGACGGCGGCGTCGCGGAGGACCCCCGCCGCGGTGTGCGTGGTGAGCTCACCGATGTCGGTGATCAGCGTGCGCATCGCCATCTCGTCTCCGTCCTCACACCATCGGGATCTTCAGGCCGCGCTCGTGCGCGACCTCGCGGGCGCGATCGTATCCGGCGTCGACGTGGCGCATGACCCCGGTACCGGGGTCATTGGTGAGGACGCGTTCGAGCTTCTCCGCCGCCAGCGCCGTCCCATCGGCCACCGTCACCTGACCGGCATGGATGCTGCGCCCGATCCCCACGCCGCCGCCGTGGTGCAGCGACACCCAGGAGGCGCCGGATGCGGTGTTCAGCAGTGCGTTCAGCAGTGGCCAGTCGGCGATCGCATCCGAACCGTCGGCCATCGCCTCGGTCTCCCGGTAGGGGGAGGCGACGGACCCGGCGTCCAGGTGGTCGCGCCCGATCACGATGGGGGCCTTCAACTCGCCCGACGCCACCATCTCGTTGAACCGCAGCCCCGCGCGGTGACGCTCCTTGTAGCCGAGCCAGCAGATCCGAGCCGGCAGCCCCTCGAAGTGCACCTTCTCCCCCGCCTGGTCGATCCACCGGTGGAGGGCGGCGTCCTCGGGGAACAGCTCCTTCACCGCGCGGTCGGTGGCGGCGATGTCCGCCGGGTCGCCCGACAGGGCGACCCAACGGAACGGCCCCTTGCCCTCGGCGAACAGCGGCCGGATGTACGCCGGCACGAAGCCGGGGAAGGCGAATGCCCGCGCGAAGCCCCCGAGCTCCGCCTCGCGTCGGATGGAGTTGCCGTAGTCGAAGACGGCGGCGCCGGCATCCTGGAATCCGACCATCGCGGCGACGTGCTCCGCCATGGACAGCCGTGCGCGTCGGGTGAACTCCTCCGGGTCGCGTTCGGCCTCCGCCGCCCAATCCGCGACCGCGATGCCCTGCGGAAGATAGGCGAGCGGGTCATGCGCACTGGTCTGGTCGGTGACGATGTCGATCGGGATGCCGCGGCGCAGCAGCTCCGGGAAGACGTCGGCCGCATTGCCGACGACTCCGACGGAGAGCGCCTCGCCGGCGTCCTTGGCGGCGAGGACGTCAGACACGGCCTGGTCCAGATCGGCCGTGTGCCGATCGAGGTAACCGTGGGCGACACGACGAGCGAGTCGGGTCTCGTCGACGTCGACGATGAGGACCGCTCCGCCGTTCATGGTCACCGCGAGCGGCTGCGCGCCGCCCATGCCTCCCGCGCCGCCGGTGAGGGTGAGAGTTCCGGCGAGCGACTCGCGGCCGAGCGAGCGCGCGACCGCGGCGAACGTCTCATAGGTCCCCTGGAGGATGCCCTGTGTGCCGATGTAGATCCAGGACCCGGCGGTCATCTGCCCGTACATGGTCAGCCCGAGCGCCTCGAGGCGGCGGAACTCCGGCCACGTCGCCCAGTCTCCGACCAGATTCGAGTTGGCGATGAGCACGCGCGGCGCCCACTCGTGCGTGCGGAAGACGCCCACGGGTTTTCCGGACTGCACGAGGAGCGTCTCGTCGGGCTCGAGCTCGTCGAGTGTTCGCACGATGGCGTCGTACGCCGCCCAGCTGCGCGCGGCGCGGCCGGTGCCGCCGTAGACGACGAGGTCCTCCGGGTGCTCGGCCACTTCGGGGTCGAGGTTGTTCATCAGCATCCGCTTGGCGGCCTCGGCTCCCCAGCTCTTCGCGGTGCGCTCCGGACCCCGCGGGGCGTGGATGTCAGGCATGAGTGTTCTCCTCTGCGGTGCGAGCGACGGCGCCCGATCGGACGAGTTCGGTGACGGCTTCCATCTCGGGCGAGAGGAACCGGTCGGGACCGGGCCCCGCGGCCACCGTGCGCACGAGATCGCGCACGGCCCCGGTCGCCGGTCCTGCCTCGAGGGGCGCACGCAGGTCGATGGCTCTGGCGGCGGTGAGCACCTCGATCGCGAGCACTCTGGCGAGCCCGTCGACGGCCCGGCGCAGCTTGCGCGCCGCCGCCCACCCCATCGAGACGTGATCCTCCTGCATGGCGGAGGACGGGATCGAATCGACCGATGCCGGCACGGCGAGACGCTTGAGCTCCGAGACGATCCCTGCCGCGGCGTACTGGGCGATCATGAGGCCGGAGTCGACGCCGACCTCGTGCGCGAGGAATGGCGGGAGTCCGCGGTTGCGCGCAGGGTCGAGGGCCCGATCGGTGCGGCGCTCCGACGCCGAGGCGACGTCGGCGACCGAGATCGCCAGGAAGTCGAGGACGGCGGCGACCGGCGCCCCGTGGAAGTTGCCGTTGGACTCGATCCGGCCGTCGACGGTCACGACGGGGTTGTCGATCACGCTGGCCAGCTCTCGTGACGCGATCGTCGCTGCGTGCGCCATGGTGTCGCGTGCCGCACCGTTGACCTGGGGTGCGCAGCGCAGCGAATAGGCGTCCTGCACGCGACCGTCCTCCGGCCCGCGATGGCTGGCGACCATCGGCGAACCGCCGAGGAACCGGCGGAGGCCGGCAGCGGAATCCGCCTGTCCTGCCTGCGGTCGCAGTGCCATGAGGTCGGCGGCGAAAACCGCGTCGGTGCCGAGCTGGCTCTCGATCGACATCGCCGCGGCGACATCCGCCGTGGTCAACAGTGTCCCGAGGTCGTGCAGCGCCAGCACCAGCATCCCCAGCATCCCGTCGGTGCCGTTGATGAGGGCGAGCCCTTCCTTCTCCTCGAAGGCGAGCGCGCTGATTCCGGCGGCGGCGAGCGCATCGGATGCCGGCATGAGCGCGCCGTCGACGCGCACGTCGCCCTCCCCCATCGCGGCGAGCGCGATGTGGGCGAGAGGAGCAAGGTCGCCGGAGCACCCCAGTGATCCGTACTCGCGCACGACGGGCGTGATGCCGGCGTTGAGCATGGCCGCGTACGTCTCCACGACGACCGTGCGGACTCCCGTGCGTCCGGAGGCGAGCGTCTGCAGCCGCAGCAGCTGCAGGGCGCGAACGACCTCGGTCTCGACTTCTGCGCCGGTGCCCGCGGCATGCGAGCGGATGAGGCTCGCCTGCAACTGACGACGCCGCTCCGGCGCGATGAAGGTCGTCGCGAGGGCGCCGAATCCGGTCGAGACTCCGTAGTGCGGATTCTCGTCGGCCGCGAGCGCGTCGATGATCGCGCGGGATTCCTGGATGCGCGCGCGGGCGCCGTCGGCGAGTGCGACGGGTGCGCCGTCTCTGGCCACGGCGACGACCTGGGCCGGGGTGAGGACGGCGTCTCCGATGCGGATGGGGTGGGGCATGCCTCGATTCCACACCAGCCCGATGGCGCCCGGCAGGCGCCCGTGACATCCTGTGTCTGTGATCCCAGACAATCGAGGGTGCGGCCCGCAGGTCCCAGCGGCGGACCAGACCCTCCGGATCCTGCGGCACATGGCAGCCCGCCCCGCCCCGGTGGCGGCATCCGCCATCGCCCGCGAGCTCCACCTCCCGCGCTCGACCGTGCATCACCTGTTGAACACGCTCGCCGCGCACGGTTTCGTGCTGCACCTCCTCGAGGAGCGCAGATGGGCACTGGGAACCACGGCTTCCGAGCTCGCCGGCGGTTTCGCCCGACAGCAGCCGCTGGCGAGGCTCGGGCGCCCCCTGGTCGCCGCTCTCGCCGACCGACTCGGCGAGAGCACGCACCTCGGAGTTCTCAGCGGAGCCGACGTCATCTACATCGTCGAGGAACGCGCGCCCCGACGACCGGCACTCGTGACCGACGTCGGCGTCCGACTGCCCGCGCATCTCACCGCGACGGGTCGCGCCATGCTCGCCGCCCTGCCTGCCGAGCAGGTGCGCGCGCTCTACCCGGACGTCGCCGCCTTCTCGACGCGGACCGGCCGCGGCCCCCGCACACCCCGCGAGCTGCGCGAGCTGCTGCGCGGCATCCGGGTCGCAGGTCACGCCTCGGAGGACGGAGAGGTGACCGACGGCACGCGGTCGGTCGGAGCGGCGGTCCTCGACGCGTCCGGCTGGCCGATCGCCGGCATCGCGACCACCTGGTCGAGCGACGGACCGGAGCCTCCTGACGCCGCGGCCGCTGTCGTCCAGGCCGCGGAGGAACTGCGTCGGCGCCTTCGCTGACAGGACCGACCACACACGGAGGCATAAGAAAAGGGGAGCCGCAGGTCACGCCCCTGCGACTCCCCTGGCCCTCGGGAACCGGGCCCTTCGTCGTGTCAGCCTGACGCGCCCTTGCGTGGCTTGATGAAGGGCACCGGCCCCTGCTTCGCGCGCTTCGCCGCTCGTTTCTCCTTGAGCGTGAGCTGCGGCGTCTTCTTCCCGGCCTTCGCCGTCGGCGTCTTGCCTGCCATCGTTACTCGCTTCCCCTTTCCTTCCGGTTGGCGGTGTGATCATGACCATAGCCGGTTCCTGGGGGAAGTCAAATTTCCCGGTGAGCGGCAAAAAAAGCACCCCTCGGGCTGCCGGTCGCCACCCGGCCGCTACGCTCGAAGAGTGCTCGATACTCTCACCGGATTCGCCGTGGTGGGGCTCGCGATCGCCGTCGGGTACATCATCGGCAGGATCGACCTGCTCGGCCCGCACGCCCGCCACGTCCTCGGGCGTCTGACGTTCTTCGTCCTCTCTCCGTTCCTGCTGTTCGTCGTCCTCGCGCAGGCGGACACGAGGGTGCTGTTCTCCTCGTTGCTTCCCGTCTCGGCGATCGCCGCCCTCGCCGTCATCGCGGTGCACGCCGTCGTCGCCAGGTTGCTGTGGCGGCGAGGCGTGGGCGAGACCGTCATCGGCGCTCTCTCGGCGGGGCAGGTGAACTCGAACAACATCGGCATCCCCCTCTCGCTGTATCTCCTCGGAAGTGCCGCGTACCCGGCCCCGGTGATCCTCATGCAGCTTCTCGTGTTCACGCCCGTGTCGTTGGCGATCCTGGACACGGTCACCAGCGGCCGGACATCGATGTGGCGCACATTCGTGCGGACGGCGAGGAACCCGATCATCGTCGGCTCCGTGCTCGGAACGCTCGTGTCCGTGCTCGGCATCGACCTTCCTCCCCTGGTCATCGAGCCGACCACGCTGATCGCCAACGCCTGTGTCCCCGTGCTGCTGATCAGCTACGGCATCTCCCTGGTCGGTCAGCGCGTCCTCGGCACCGCAGGCCACCGCAGGGACGTCCTGCTCGCGAGCACGCTGAAGCTGCTGGCGATGCCCGTCGTCGCCTGGGTCGTCGCGCAGTTCGCCTTCGGTCTGCCCGCGCGAGAGGTGCTCATCGTCGTCGTCCTCGCCGCGCTCCCGACGGCGCAGAACGTCTTCAACTACTCGCAGCGCTACGACATCGGCGAGTCGATATCGCGGGACACCGTGTTCATCACGACGATCGGCTGCATACCCGTTCTCCTGACGGCGACACTGCTCCTGGGGTGAGAGCCGCCGGTCTGGCAGAGTGTGTGCATGAGCGGCCTGCGCATCCTGCATCTGAGTGACACCCACTTCTCCGAGGACGGCGGACGCCACTACGGGGTCGTCGACACGGCAGAGCACCTGAGACGGGCGCTCGCGCACGTCGGACACCTGCTCTTCGATCTCGTCGTGGTCTCCGGTGACGTCGCGGAGGACGGATCGGAGGAGGCCTATCGTCGTATCCGCGCACAGCTCGAACCGTGGGCGCAGGCACGCGGAGCGCGGATCGTGTTCGCGATGGGCAATCACGACCGTCGCGAGGCGTTCCGCGCCGTGTTCGGCGGCGGACAGCCGGATGCCGAAGAGCAGGAGCTGTCAGGGAGCGCGGCGGACCGACCGGTGGCGTCCGTCGTCACGCAGGACGGGTGGCGCATCGTCGTGCTCGACAGTTCGGTGCCGGGAGTCGGCTACGGCGATCTCGAGGACGAGCAGAAGCAGTTCCTGCGCGACATCCTGCAGCACCCGGCCGAACACGGCACCGTCGTCGTCGTGCATCACCCGCCGATACCCGCACAGACCGACCTCCTGCAGGCGCTGGCGCTGGATGCGGCCGACGGTGAGCAGCTCGTCGACCTCGTGCAGGGCACGGACGTGCGCGTCATCCTCAGCGGCCACTACCACCTGCCGGTCACGGAGTTCGTCCGCGGGGTCCCGATCACCGTCGCCCCCGGCGTCACCAACCTCTCCGTCGCCTTCGGCGATCCCGCCGAGGAGTCGGCGGTGAACGGATTCGGCGGGTCGGTCGTGACGATCGACGACGGACGCGTGCGCGTCGTGCCGTTCATGCAGCGGCTGACGCCCGACGATCTCGTGTTCCACTTCGACGCGCAGGTCGTCGGGGAGATCATCGCGGATGCCGGTCAGCCGCAGGCCTGATCCGCCGGCACCGCTCAGGGAGGTCGCGGCGCACCCCGTGGGCTGCGCCGCGCGCCTCACATGAGCTTGGTCGACTGCAGCATCTGCTCCATCTTCTCGTTGGCCCCGATGAGCGGCTTGCGGAGCACGAGGCCCAGCAGCAGCATCGGCACCAGGAACACGAGCAGCCACCCCAGCGAGACCCAGTAGTCGGCGTGGTAGATGCCGGCCAGCGCCGCCCGGAACGCGTCCATGGCGTGCGTCGCCGGCAGGAACGGACTGACGTTCTGGAACCACGTCGGAAGCAGCGAGAGCGGATACGCGCCGCCCGCACCGGCCACCTGGATGACGAGCAGGAAGACCGCGAGTGCCTTGCCCGCATCGCTGAACGACACCACCAGCGTGTAGATGATGAACGTGAACACCAGTGATGTCATCCATCCGCTGAGCATGAACAGCAGCGGATGGACGGGGTCGAGCCCGACCAGGAGGATGTTGCCGAGGAACACCAGCGTGCTCTGCGCGAGGCCCAGCAGGGCGAAGATCGCGTAGCGACCGAGGAACTGCTGGTCCAGCGTCAGTCGAGGACCGCCGCTGAACGCCCGGTTCGGCGGATCGACCCGCAAGGTCACGGAGATGAGCAGCGCCCCCACCCACAACGACAGCACGGTGTACAGCGGAGCCATCCCCGCTCCGAAGCTGACGACCGGGTAGACCGCGATCCGCTCCACACCGATGGGCTGTGCGAGAGCCTTGGCGAGGATGGCGGGGTTGGACCCGATGATCTTGCCGACCTGGCTGAGATCGCCGGAGTCGATGGCCGACGACAGCATCTGCTCGACGCGGTCGACATCGTCGGCGGCCGCGCTGAGCGCATCGGCGAGTTCGCCGTTGTCCTGCGCCGCGTTCTGCAGAAGGGAGATCACGCCGTCGGTGGCGCCGGAGACCCCCGACACCTCGCCGGCGATTCCGCCCAGCGTGTTACCCGCCGCGGTGAGGGTGGCCGCGAGCTGGTCGAGGACGGGCTTCAGGTCGTTCGCGTAGACCCCGTTCGCGTTCGCGAGAGCCGACTGGGCACCCTGGATCCGCTCGTCGATCTGACCGCGGAACCGCTGCGCGTCGTCGTTGCCCGCGGCGATGTCCGATGCGACCTGGTCCAGTCGGGACTGCAGCGCCTGTTCCTGAGCGATCGCGGCGTCGAGGCCGGCGATGAGGGCGTCGAACGCCTCCTGCTCCTCCTCGGGAACGTTCGGTCCGAGGTCTTCGATGAGTCGGTCGCGCAGCGCCTCGTGCTTCGCGATGAGGTCGGCGAGGTCGCCGCCCATCTGGTTGATCATCGACACGCTCGCCGCGGCGTCATCGTTCACGGTCGAGAAGATCCGGTCGACCTGCGACTGGAACCGTCCGAGTTCATCGCTGCTGGCCGCGAATGCCGCCGTCAGCGACTGCGCGGCAGCCTCGATCGCGTTCTCCGCATCCAGGGCGGCGGCGATGCCCTCCTGTGCCTTGCCAGAGGCGGCGGTGAACTCCGACTCGACGGTGCCGAGAAGGCCGGACGCGCCCTCGACCAGGGGCATGCTCGCCTCGATCAGGGAGGTGAACATCGTCGCGGTCCCGGCGGCCGATCGCAGCTGCGCTCCGACCTGGCTGACCTGCGCTTCGATG
Source organism: Microbacterium ginsengiterrae (assembly GCF_014205075.1). Taxonomy (NCBI): domain Bacteria; kingdom Bacillati; phylum Actinomycetota; class Actinomycetes; order Micrococcales; family Microbacteriaceae; genus Microbacterium; species Microbacterium ginsengiterrae. The sequence goes on from NZ_JACHMU010000001.1 coordinate 438,983, forward strand.
CGGACGAACGCCGCCTCGGATTCCGCGTCGCTCAACGAATCGGCGAGCGACTCCACGAGGCTGAGGGCGATGTTGCTGAGCTCCTGCGTGAACTCGGCGTTGATCTTCGCCGACAGGTCGTCGGCGCCCTCGCTGGTGATCAGCGGAGCCAACGGGTTGGACTTGTCGTTGGTGTAGTACTCGATCTGCGTGCGCTGGGACCCCGCCGTGTAGAAGGTGAGCATCCGCTCGCTGAAGTCCTTCGGCAGGACCATCGCTGCGTAGTACTCCCCTGACTCGGTGCCGGCGATCGCCTCCTCCTTGGAGGTGATGATCCAGTCGAGCTGGTCGTTCGCCCGGAGCGCGGACTCCACCGTGTTGCCGATGTTGACGTGCAGCGGGATGAGCGGGCTCGTGTAGCCCTCATCCACACTCGCCACCGCGACCTTCAGGTTCTTGGTGTTGTCGAACGGCTCCCAGCTGCCGATCACGTTGAACCAGGTGAACGCGGAGGGGATCACGACGAGTCCGCACAGGACGATGATCGCCATCACATTGCTGGTCGCGCGGCGCAGATCGCTGCGGAACAGCTCCCAGATGCCCTTCATCGACGCGCCTCCAGTTCTGCCAGTTCACGGCGCAGTTCTGCTTCGGGCATCTTGCCCACCTCCGTCGACAGCCGCAGGCTGTAGCGGATGTACTCCAGTGTCACCAGGGCGGCGAACACGATCACCAGCCAGAGGATCCAGAAACCGACGAACGTGATCTTGTCGTCGGAGAAGATCATCGCCAGCACCGCGAGAACGACGATGCCGAGCAGACCGACCGAGACCACTGCAGCGCGCACCTTCTTGTACGAACGCGCGAACGGAAGGGCCCGCTTGGCCAACCGGTCCTGGTAGCTCGCGCGGTTCGCCAACGCCCGCAGCAGGTGGTTGAGGCGGTACCCCTCGCCCGAGGGTGCCCCGTCTTCGGTGGTGAACAGTTCCGTCGCGCCGACCTGTCGCGTGAACAGTCGGGTGAGGTTACTGACGTGGCGTCGGAGGACGAGCCCCAGGAAGAAGGCGAGGGCGACGAACAGCAGCAGCGTCCCCATGTATCGCCAGTACGCCAGCCCGGCGAACCCGCTGATGACCTCGCGCATGGCATCGATGCCGTACGTGAACGGGAAGAATGGGTACAGCGACTGGAAGAACTCCGGCATGAGCTGGATCGGATAGATGCCGGACGCACCGGGGATCTGCATGATCACGAGGATCACGACGAGCCCCTTGCCGATGTAGCCGAAGGCGACCGAGAGCGCGTAGATGATGCTGAGGTAGCTCAGCCCGATCAGGACGGGTGTGATGACGAACGCGAACGCGTTGACGTGTTGGACCCCGATGAGCAGGTTGCCGACGCTCAGCGTGATCGCCTGCATGATCGCGATGGAGGCGAACAGCAGCCATCGACCGAGGTAGCTCTGCCGCTCCGTCAGGTCGGGGATCTCATCGCGGTCCACCTCGATCTTGAGGATCACGACGAGCACGAACGCGCCGATCCACAGCGACAGGTTGATGAACAGCGCGGCCATGAGAGACCCGTAGTCATTGGTCTTGAAGATGGTGTGCTGTTTCACCTCCACCGGTGTGGACATGAACTGCGCGATCTCCTCGGGGTTCAGCGTCGTGACCGCCTCGAGCTCCTGCCACAGCGCCGCTCCCCCGAGGGCGCGGAGGTCGGAGACGGCGAGTCCCATGTCCGCTTCCACCGCGGCGAGGTCGGCGTCGAGGCTGCCGAGGGCAGCCGAGGTCTTCTCGAGCTGTGCGTCGAGACCGGAGAGCAGCGTCTCGGCCTCGTTCAGCATGGCGCGCTGTGCGTCGACGGCTGCGGCGAGTGACGTGGTCGCCGATCCGACGCGGCCGACGGCGGCGATCGCGGCCGCGGTGCCCTCGGCGACGCCGGCTGAACCGATCACGTTCCCGGTCGCCGTCTCACCGGCGAGGCGGAGCAGTTCGTCCTGAGCGCGCTCGGCGAGTCCGTGCGCGTCGTCCAGAGTGCCCTGTGCGCCGCCGAGCGCGGCGTCGATGTCGGAGAGGACGACGGTGTTCGAGCTCAGCCCGTCCCGAGTGGCGGCGATTCCGCTCTGCAGATCCCCGAGGTGCGCCCGGGTCTGGGCGATGACGCCGGCCGCCTCCTGCAGGTCGGAGATGATCTTGGCCTCGGTGTCCAGGAGGTCCTGCTCGGCGGTCTCGGCACCGGACTTGATCGCGGTGGCGACGGCATCGGCGACCTGCTCGGTGAACGCGTCGGTCATCTGGGTCTGAACGGTGGTCGCGCCGGTGTCGGTGATCTCCGGTGCGACGCCGTTCAGCTTCTCGTTGACGTAGTACTGCAGCTTCGGCTGCGTGAAATCACCCGTCGTGAGGCTCAGCAGATCGGAGGTGAATGTGGTGGGAACGACGAACGCGGCGTAGCTGTCGCCACTCTTGACGGACTCCATGGCCTCTTCCTCGGAGAGGAAGTGCCAGCCGAGATCGTGATTGTCCTTGAGCTGCGCGACCAACTGGTCTCCGACATTCACCTCTCCGGTGAACGACGTTGACCCTCCCTCGTCGAGGTTGACGACGGCGATGCTGAGGTTCTTCGTGTTGTCGAAGGGGTCCCAGAACGCCACGATGTTGAGCCACGCGTACAGCGACGGCGTGATGAGAGCGCCGCCGATGATGACCCATGCCAGTGGCACTCGGCCCAGACGTTTGAGATCGCGAATGAAAACACGCCAGACGTTGCGCATACCGTTGCCCCTCGCGGCTCATGTTCTATGCCGCACCTTTCGAGTGCGACGGTTATCGGGCGCACGTGCGCGTCCTGTGCCAACCATATCGGTTCGCGATGCCGCGCCCGTATCACGAACTGGCGCGGATTGCACGGAGAAGGCCCCGGGCGGATGCCCGGGGCCTTCTCCGTGGATGGTGGACCTCCTGCACGCTTATTCCAAACACGTGCGAAACGCGCCCGATCCGCGAGCGCTCGCCGACAAGGCGCGCCGCTCACGTCGTCCGGCAGCCGGCACGCAGTGCGTAAAGAAGCGCGCCAAGCGACTCCGACCAGACGAAGTCCAGGAGCTCATCGCGCACTACCGGGAGAACGGCAGTGTGACGGCCGCCGCGAAGGCCCTCAGCATCACTCGTCAGACCGCAGGTGCGTATCTTTCGGAAGCGGGAATCGCGACGGTGCATCGCATGAGCGACGCGGATGTCACCGAAGCTGTCTCGGCATACGAGGAAGGGCAGTCCGCCGCACGAATCGGGCGCCGACTCGGCTTCGACCCGCAGACCGTGCTCACGGCACTTCGAAGGGCCAGCGTCGCGATTAGACCGTCATCAGTTTCGCGAGCACGGGGTGAGCAGGACACCCGGACCACGACGTGAATCGTTCTCCTGCCCTTCGGGAGGCACCTAAGGACCAGCCGATTCACTTACTCGATGAGCTCACGACCAGAAGAAACCTGACGCTGCGTCCCAGTCCCAAGGCCCGAAACCAGAACCATTGTGGTCAGGTGAGCGAGATGATCCCCCACGCATTGCGAGCGACCTCGCTCACTCCAGATTGGCGTGATACTTCCAGAGGCCTGGCAAGTCAACACCGGTTTCCTCAACAATCATCAACGCCACAGAATCCCCCAGCAGCAGCAGACATTGCTCGAACAAGCTGGTCATGGGTTGCTGTGACGCGATCTCGCCTGGCAGTCCGAGCTTGGTCTGCACCGGAATGCGCACAAATACGTCCGAATACTGCTTCATCGAGCTGTTCGGATTCGAACCGATATGCGCGACAGCGGCTCCATGCTGCTTCGCCTTGTTAGCTATAGCGAGCGGCAACACGCTCTCGCCACTGCCTGAGCCAACGACGAGCAGATCGCGATCCGTGATTGCTGGTTCAGTGATCTGACCGACGACAACAGTTCGCAACCCCAGGTGGGCAAGCCGCTTGGCGATGCCTTCCAGTGCAAGCTTCACCCGTCCCACGCCGACGAAGAAGATCTGATCAGCCGCCTGCAACGCAGATACCAATGAAACGACGTCTGCCTCGTCGATCGTCGCCATGGTGCTCGCGATTTCTGCAACGACTCGTTGCTGTGTTTCCGCGTACGCCATCAGGACACCGTCCCCGCCGCAACCGCTTCATCGAGCAGTCGTTTGTTCTCTTCCAATGTCCTTCCCGGTATGAACAAGCTCGTGCTGCCCAGAACAAGGTTGGTCGCACCTACGCGCACGAGATCAGGGATGACCTCGAGCGAGACTCGCCCATCAACTTGCAGACCAACGTTCAGCCCGAAATCGTCGATCAGGGCTCGAAGTCGCCGCACCTTCTCAAGTGCGTATGGCACCTGCTTCTCACCCTTGTCTGTCGCGTAACCAGGATTGATGAGCATAAGACAGACCGAGTCGACCTCAGGCAGGATGAACTCAAGTACTGACAGCGATGTCGCTGGGTTGAGAGCGACGCCGACTTTCGCACCGGCCTTCTTCGCCAAGTTCACGAGGCGGTCGATATGCAACGTCGTCTCTACATGGAAAGTCACGCTCTCTGCGCCGATATCCAGCATCTCGTTGACGAAGTATTCATTGTTCATCGTCATGATGTGCGCGTCCATGGGCAGGTCGGTGACTTGCCGCACACGACGCACGGTCTCGAGGCCGAGCGGCATGCTCGGGCTGAATTTGCCGTCGAGAATGTCGATATGCAAAGCATCGATGCCGACCCGTTCGATCTCCTGAATCGTCGTCTCAAGGTTGGCAAGGTCGCCGCACATGATCGATGCCGAGTAATTGATCGTTGACATTCGATTAGTCCTTCTCTACCTGATTGCTTGCAGACGGCACACCGACCGGGATGCTGGCCCGGAGCATCGCCATCTTGATGAGTCTCGCTTCTCGGGCCGGGTCTTCTGCTTTCGTGATCCCTGAGCCGACGATGACGATGTCCGGGTTTTCCTGCACGTACTCGTCGATCGAGGTGCTGTCGATTCCCCCGGCCACTGCAACGAGCGCATTACGACGAACCGCGTTGACCTGACGCAGATCGGATAGCGGCGTACCACCTCGCATCTGCCGATCGACGCCGGTGTGCACCGCGACGATGTCGACGCCGAGATCCTCGAGTTCTTCGACCTTGCTCGCGATGTCGTCGACGCAGATCAGATCCGCAACAATCTGCCCGCCGAACTCTCTACCGGCCCGAAGACACTGTTCAAGCGTCGCGTTGTCCGCAACTGCCAGCGCGGTGACATAAGAAGCACCAGCTTCGATACCCATTCTTGTCTCGAGGTACCCGCCATCCATGATCTTTTCGTCAGCGAGGACTTCCTTATCTGGGAACGCGGTGGCGAACGCGCGAACGGCCTCCATCCCGCGGCCGATCACGAAGGGTGTGCCGATCTCGACGATGTCGATGTGTTCGGACACCGAGTGCATTAGTGCGAGTGCGTCTTCCAACGAGAGTTCATCGAGCGCGAGTTGGAGCTTCATGACTTCCTTTCCAGATGTGGCTCTGAGAGTTCGTTCTTCGGGAGTTGCAGAGTTCCTCCGGCAGACCTGCACGTCCACGCGGCGATCTCCATGGCCCGAGCAAGGGAGTATTCCCAAATCGTCCGGTCCGTGAGCGACGCTGAATCGAGAACTCCAGCGATGAGTGCCGCCAACGTCGCGTCGCCGGCGCCGAGGGTGTCGACCATCGGTTGCGCCAGTTCACGCGCGGGCGCATGCAGTGGTGGTTGTCCTGGGAGGTGAACAGAAGCGCCCCGCCGACCATGGGTCACAACTACGACGATTCCGCTGTCGACAAGTGCCGCTACCAACTGATCGTCGCCATAAAGCGTGATGAGGTCCTCATCACTCAGCTTCACGATCCGAGAGCCACGAGCGACCCGCTCGAAGCCGATCCGGTATTTCTCGACGTCATTCAGAATCGCTGGTCGAGGATTCGGATCGATGACGCCCAAACCATCAGAACGATCGAGTTCCTGAAGATACGCGTCAACGGACTGCTCATGATCGAGAGGGAACCCGCTCACTACAACGGCTTTTGCCTGGCGAATAGCCTGTGAAGCTGTGGAATCGAACACATACTCTCGGTTCAAGAGCGCTTCATTGAATGAGTAAGTCGGTTCGCCATCGGCCGTGCGGAAATACGCATGAGCGGTGCCGGTGCCTCGGTCATCGAGCAACCGAATCGGGCGAACGCCGCTCTGTTCCAAGTACTCGACGAGCCATTCGCCTGGTTCGTCCGCGCCAGACTGGTAAATGAGCCCAGTTGTTCGCCCGAGGATCGTGAGCCCCGTGGCGACGTTGAGCGCTGATCCCCCGGCATGACGGGTTCCGTCTGCGTCGCCCCGACTGATGATGTCGACGATTCCATCGCCGACGACAGTGACCTCAGCCATCGTCATTGCAGGTTCGTGTGCCAGTAGCGAAGTGACTCATCCGGGTCAGTACCTTCACTCACCCCGACAGCGTTGATGAGGCTGTCCATCACGACGAGAGCCCCGTGCTCGAACAGGTTGCCCCCCATCTGCTGCGAACCCGCAACCGGCAACGCCAGGACTAGATCGGCAATCTGCCCGAGAGAAGACTCGGCATTCCGCGTGACGGCGACCACGAGAGCACCCTCGTTCTTGGCCGTTCTTGCGAACGCAAGACTGACAGGTGTCGCACCCGAGCCCGAGAAGAAGACGATGCCATCTCCCGCTCGCACAGACGGGCACGTCGCCTCCCCGACGACATGCGACTCACGCCCGAGGTGCATAAGACGCATCGCGACCATCGTGGCTGACAACCCCGAGCGGCCTTGTCCTGAAAAGAACCATCGCCTCTCGGGTTCTTGAATGGCGGTGCGGACCGCGTGGAACTGATCGGTGTCGACCTGTGCGAGCAGTTCGGTGAGCTCCTTCCCCGCTGCGAGCCAGGGAGTATCTAGCGGAGTTGCCGGCGAATCCATTGTGTTTCTCCTTCATAGTCTCGTTCGATGGCAGACGGACGAACCGCGATGATGTCCGGCCGGGTGGACAGCGTTTCGGCCAGTTGGCGTCGCGGCTGCGTCAGAAGTACGGAGACTTCCAGGCGCCGTTGCCGCTCACTTGTCTGCGAGAGAGGGTGGTCGGCTCTGACGGCGATATGAGAGAACGTTGATGGGAATGGCAGAACTGCGGCTGTCGTATCGGAACCTGCCGAGGCATCCACAAGCACCCATCCGTTGCACTCTTCAGCGATGTCATGCACGGCGGCCTGTGCCGTCCGTGTTGCCGACGGAAGCACACTCACTGCGTCGGCACCTCCTTTAAACGCCATTCGTGCTTCGAGCACACCGTTGTCGACCGTGCGCGTGCCCGCGACGAGCACGAGCTCAGGGGCGATCTCCTTCACCGCGCTGATCGCGGCGAGACCGCATCGCTTGAGCAACGTCGAGCTGACTTCGACGAGATCGAGTTCGCGCCGCACGACTTTCAATGTGTGAAGATCTCCAGGGGCATCAAGCGTCAGCTGCAGACGCACGAAATCACCATCCCTCAAGCCGACGGACGATCACGCGGTGATGCCGGTCAACGCCTTCACGAGAGAATCCCCGTCGAACTGCGATGTCGGCGCATCGGCGACGACTCGCCCCAGACGGAGCACCACTATTCGGTCGGTCACCTCGAGCACATGAGGCAGCGTGTGCGAGATGAACACGACGCCCAGCCCTTTCGCCCGAGCTTTCTTGATGACTTCAAGCACTTCTCCCGATTGACGGGCGCCAAGATGGTTGGTCGGCTCGTCGAGAATGATGACCTTGCTCGCCCACGACACAGCGCGTCCGATAGCAACAGCCTGCCGCTGACCTCCGGAAAGCTGCGCCACCGGACGGTTGGAAGCGGGCACAGCGATTCCTACACGCTCAAGATCAGCGTGCGCCACTTGATCCATCTCGTGGTTGGCGAGAAAACCCATCTTGCCGAGGATGCCCTTGCGCACTCGCTCACGCCCAAGGAAAACATTCGCGCTGACAGTGAGGTCTGGGGCGAGGCCCGAATCCTGGTAAAGCGTTTCGACTCCTGCTTGAAGAGCTTCGTGCGGAGACCTCCAGGACCGCTGCTCGCCATCAAGGACAATCTCTCCCGAGTCGGGCATGTGTGCGCCGGAGAGCACCTTGACCAGCGTGCTCTTGCCCGCGCCGTTGTCTCCGACGAGACCGACGACCTCTCCGGCCTTCACCGAGAAAGACACGTCCTGCAATGCGACGACGCTTCCATAATTCTTGGAGATATTCGTCACTGAGTAGAGGTCGCTCATAGCACTGCCTTTCGTGTGGAGCCGCCGAGGCCCTGGACAGCCACTGCGATCGCGATCAATGCACCGATTACGACCTGCTGCCATGCTGGCGCGACGCCGATGAGGATCAGCCCGCTGAGGACCGAGGTGATGATGAGCGCGCCGAGGATGGTGCCGCCCAGCCGCCCGATCCCGCCGACGAGGCTGACTCCGCCGATGACCGCGGCGGCGATGGCTTGTAACTCGCCACCCTGACCGGACGACGGCGCACCCGAACCCAGACGGAAGTACACGAGAATGCCCGCGAGCGAAGCGACAACTCCACTCAGCATGTACACCTTCATCAGGTGACGCTTTACATTGATACCCGCGGCACGGGCAGCGAACGGATTGGAGCCAATCGCATAGGTGTACCGGCCGAAGCGCGATTGCGCCAGGAAAACCCATACCACCGCCGTGATAGTGAACACAATGAGAATCGGCAGCGTGAACAAGCCCAGGTAGGTGGTGTTCCCGATCAGGATCACCTCTTTGGGGCCACCTGCGATCTGTACTCCGCTCGTAATCACGAGCGTGACTCCGTAAACGGCCCCCATCGTGGCGAGGGTGGCAATGAACGGCGCGAGCTTCAACCGAGTGACGAGAAGTCCGTTCACCGCGCCGACGACCACCCCGACAACGATCCCGCTGAGAATCGCGAGCAAGATCGTTGTCGCTGATGGCAGACCTGCCTCGTTTCCTGCACGTGCTGTCATTGCGGTGACAACCCCAGACAGCCCCAGAATCGACCCGACCGAGAGGTCAATCCCACCCGTGATGATCACAAGCGTCTGTCCGATGGCCATCAGTAGGACGGGTGCGAAGTCCTGAAGGATATTCGATGCCGCCGCCGTGGAGAAGTAGCGCGGGTTGATAGAGGAGAAGATGATGACCATCGCCGCGAATACGATGAGCAGCAGCACCTCCTGCCGCGCGAACAATCGCCGGGCCAACGATTGGCTTACCGGACGCGTCGCCGAAAGATCAACGCGCTCCGTCTCTGATGTGGTCATTGTCGTGCTCCCTTGACGATACCGATGGTCCGGGTGATTACTCGGCGTACTCGTACTTCTTGGTTTCCGACAGGTTGTCCTTGGTCATCACGATGTTCTCGATGACGACCTCCTTCTCGATCTCATCGGTGCCTTCACCGGTCACCGCCGCGAGCGCGTACTGGAGCGCCAGTCGCGCCTCTTGCGCCGGGTCCTGCGCGATCAGTGCCGTAAAGACTCCGGACTCGAGTTCGGTGACCTGATTGTTGTATGCGTCGTATCCGATGAGGGCGATCTCGCCGACCTTGCCAGAGTTTTGCAGTGCCGCGACCGTGCCCGTCCCGGAAGTGCCGTCGATGGCGAAGATGCCTTTGAGGTCCGGGTAGTTGAGGAGCGCCGTGTTCACTGCTGAGGTCGCCTTGGCCGGCTGGCTCTGCGCATACTCACGTCCGACAACCTCGATGTCGGGCCAGTTCTCCTCGAGTTCGGCACGGAACCCTTCTTCGCGCAGTGTGTTCGTGGTGGCTGTCGGCGAACCAGACATGATGAAGACTTCACCGGATCCGCCTATAAGTTCAGCCAGAGTTGCGGCTGCGGCCGCACCACCCTGAACGTTGTCACCTGTGATGTACGAGGTCAGATAAGACTGGTCCGTAACGGTCGTGTCGACGGTGATGACCGGGATGCCCAGCGCCTCTGCCTTCGTGACGCTGGCCTGCAAAGAGTCGGGGTCAGTCGGAACCATGATGAGAGCGTCGACGTCATCGGCCAGGGCCGCATCCACGAAGGGGATCTGTGACTCAGCGGAGTACTCGGAGGGGCTACCCTGCCAGCTCAGTTCGATACCGAGCTTTTCTGCTTCTTCTTCCGCGCCGAGTTGCATAGCACGGAAAAACGGATCCGAAGTGATGCCCGCGATGAAGGCGACTCGTATATCGCCATCGGCATCCGAATCGCCACTCTGCGCTGCCCCGCTGCTACTGCAGCCCGTCAGGGCGAGAGAAGCGATCGCGATGCCGGACAGAGCGATCATGCCGGCGAATCGTGTAGTTTTCATGGCTCTCCTTTGAGTGATCGTGTGCTTTGGCAGACTGAGAACGTTCTCAGTTCTGAGTCTTTATTCTGCATAGAGTCAGGTAACGTGTCAACTCCGGAGGAGCAACGATGCAAGACGAGACCGTTTCGAGTGGCATGAGAGCTAATCGTGCGACGATCGTCGACGTCGCGAGACTTGCCGGTGTTTCCACGGCCACCGCCGGCCGAGCGCTTGGTGGCTACGGCCAGGTCGGGAAGAAGTCAGCGGCCAGTGTCCGCGCCGCAGCGCAAGAACTCGGCTACCACTCGAATGAGGTTGCTCGCTCGATGAGAAGCGGCCGCACCTCAACGATCGGCCTTGTCATTGCCGATATCAGCGGATCGTTCTTCGAGCAAACCACGCTTGCCATCGTGCGAACTGCGGCACAACGCGGGTATCACACTCTCGTTCTCAATACTGATGAGGACCTTACGGCCGAGGCAGACGCGGTGCGTGTTCTGCTCGATAAGCGGGTGGACGGCCTCATCGTCGTCACGTCTTCACGTACCGGCCACGACCATCTGGTGAATGGTGGTGATCTCGTCGCGCCCCTTGTGTTTCTTGACCGGCGAACTGAGGATGTTCCGGCCTGCGTGGTGTCCACTGAGGACCGCGAAACAGCACGCGAGGCGGCGAAGCTCTTCTCCGAACTCGGGCATACGCGAATCGGGATGCTGACGACCACTTCCAAGCTCGGTGGCAAGCTATTGCCATACGACTCTAAGCAGGCGGTCTCGACGATGCATGATCGGGTCAGCGGCCTGCTGGAAGGAATCGCTGACGCGGGGCTGCAGCTCGCTGACAACCACCTCGTCTATACAGATCCCGATCACAACGAGGCGAAGACGAACGCGATCCGGTTACTCTCTGGCGAGGAACGTCCCACCGCGGTGCTAGCCGCGAACGCTGAGACCGCACTCGCAATCATGGATGCCTGCAACGAACTGGGTCTTGAAGTCGGAACGGATGTATCGATCGTCGCTTTCGACGATCCAAGCTGGGCGCGTTTGCTCACGCCGTCGCTCTCCGTAGTGGCTCGCCCCGTCTACGACCTTGGCGCAGCCGCCGTGGAGAAGCTCATCGTTCAGATGCGCGGTGAGCACGATCGCCCCGATTCGCTGACCCTTCCCGCCACGATCATTCTGCGCGATTCGGTTGGCCCCCCGCGGACGTGAGCCTTCCACACCGCACGTCTACCCAGCAGAGCCCCCGCCACGATGAGCATCACGCCGGTGCCGTCGACCACGTTGTTCACGAGAATGACGTGCCAGATCCCTCCGGTGAAGACGACGAGCAGCCCGCACACGAGACCCACGAGCGACAGAATCACGACAACGTTTGTCGGACAGGAGCGGCAAACACGTGAGCGGCAACGAACAAGGCGGCGGATGCGACGACCGCCACGAAGCCACCAGGACCGATGCCCGCGGCGCGTCGCAACCGGGCACCGATGATCGACAATAAATACCCGATCAGAAACACTTTCGCATGTCCGATCGAGCGTCTTGTCAGTGGACCTAAGGGGATTCGAACCCCTGACCTCCTCGATGCGAACGAGGCGCGCTACCAACTGCGCCATAGGCCCGTGAACCTCAGTTAGATTATCACGACCGAGAGCCGCGACGCACCGTGGCCACCATCAGCCGGCGGCGCGACGCTGCAGCATCTGTCGCACGTGCTGTTCGATCTCCTCGTCGTCGACGAAGCCCATCCGGCTGTACGGCGAGGCCTCCGCGGCGGGAGCCGCGGGGGTGGGCAGGGCGACGGGAGCGGCCGGAGCCATCTGGGCCGCGCGGCGGCGGAGTTCTGCGACGCGTTCGGCGCGGCGCATCTCCTCCGTGGCGTCGATCTCGGCCCGCGCGGTCTGTGCCAGCGAACCGGCGACAGAGGCCATCGGTGCGGGCAGCGGACGTGGCGTCCACGACGCACGGCCCTGGTCGTGCAGCGGCGGGGAGACGCGCGGTGCAGACGACTCGACGACGGGTTCCGCAACGGGACGACGCGCCGCCCGTCGCGCGACGGATGCCATCTTCTGCAGTGCGATCGTCGCCACGACCGCGAGTGCGCCGCCTGCCCAGATCAGGATCTGTCCCCCGCCGACGACGACCTGCCACGCGCCGAGGCCCGCGAGCGCGAGACCGATCAGCAGCGCGGCGGTGGCGGTCAGACGCACGCGACGGCGCGCACGCGCCTGTCGGATGACGGGATCGGCCCGCGTGGCGGCGAGTTCAGCGCGCAGCTTCTCGAGCTCCGCCGCTTCCCGCTCCGCCTGGACGCGCTTGGCGAGACGCTGCTGCGCGAGAGCCGTGCGGGCATTGAGTTCGAGACGGATCTCTTCGGGCGCCTCGCTCGTCTCAGCGAGCACGCGCAACGCCTGATTCAGACGGACGGCGTTGCGTTCTGCGGCGTTGTACTGGTAACGCCCGCGCCAGGACGGCAGCAGATAGAGCATCCAGAGCAGCACCGCGACAAGGACGATGACGCCCCCACTCAGCACTGGCCCGTTCATAGGCTCAACGGTATGCGACAGCGGTCGCTGCGAGCTCCACTCCCGGCGCGTGTCGCACGCCTCTTTCCCGATCGGGGACGGACACGCCCGAGTTCAGATGGAGAGACGGTCCGACGGCGGGATGCTGGCGGCATCCTGCGGCGCCCTGCCGCTGACCCAGCGCGCGAGGACGCCCTCAGGGACATCCTCCGTCGTCAACGCGAACGCGTAGTGATCCCGCCAGTCGCCGTCGATGTGGATGTACCGACGTCGGAGGCCTTCGTACCGGAACCCGAGCTTCTGCACGACCCGCAGACTCGCCTCGTTCTCCGGGCGGATGCAGATCTCCATGCGGTGGAGTCCGTAGTCCCGGAAACATGCGTCCGTCGCGAGCGCGACGGCGGTCGGCGTGATCCCTCGACCGGCGAAGCGCTCGCTGACCCAGTAGCCGATCGTCGCCGAGTTCAGGGAACCACGGGCGACGCCCCAGACGTTCAGCTGACCGGCGATCTCCCCGTCGTGGAGCATCACGAACGGGTATCCCCCGCCGTCGCGGTACTGCTGCAGCAGACGCCGGATGCTCAGTCGCATGTCGAACCCGACCGCCCCGTTCGGGACGGTCGCCTCCCAGCGCTGCAGCCAGGAGCGGTTCTCCATGAGCTCCCGCTGAAGGGTGCGCGCATCACGCGCCCTGACCAGCCTCAGTTCGACCGATCCGTGACGAAGCCCCTGCAGGAAGTCCATGCGATCCTCGCAGCCCGAGCACTCACAGGCTCTCGGCGAACTCCTTCAGCCACGGACGCAGGTCGGCGCCGAGGTCTTCACGGTCGCTGGCGAGCTGGACGATGGCCTTGATGTAGTCGACGCGGTCACCGGTGTCGTAGCGGCGTCCGCGGAAGATCACGCCGACCACGCCGGGACCGTCGGGGTCCGCCGCGAGCTCCTGGAGCGCGTCGGTGAGCTGGATCTCGCCGCCCTTGCCCGGCTCGGTGCGCTCGAGGATCGGGAACACCGACGCCGGCAGCACGTAGCGGCCGATGATCGCGAGGTTCGAGGGTGCGTCCTCACGTGCGGGCTTCTCCACGAGTCCCGTCACGCGCACGATGTCGTCGTCGCCGGTGGACTCCACGGCCGCGGCGCCGTACATGTGGATGTGCTCCGGGGCGACCTCCATGAGCGCGACGACGGTCGCGCCGGTGCGCTCGTGCTCGGCGATCATCGTCGTGATGAGTTCGTCGCGGTCGTCGATGAGGTCGTCACCGAGCATCACGACGAACGGGCTGTCACCGACGTGGGTCTTCGCACGGAGCACCGCGTGCCCGAGACCCTTGGGCTCACCCTGACGCAGGTAGTGGATGTCAGCAAGATCGCTGGACTTCATGACGCGCTCCAGGCGCTGCATGTCGCCCTTCTCGGTGAGCTTCACCTCGAGCTCCGGCACGGAGTCGAAGTGGTTCGAGATCATGTTCTTGTTGCGGCCGATGATGACGAGGATGTCGTCGATGCCCGCGGACGCCGCCTCTTCGACCACGTACTGGATGGCCGGCTTGTCGACGACAGGAAGCATCTCCTTCGGCATCGCCTTGGTCGCGGGAAGGAAGCGCGTTCCCAAGCCCGCCGCCGGAATGACTGCCTTCATCTTGTGCTTACCCATCCGCCCAGCTTAGTGGGGCTGACGGGAAGCCCCGCCACGTAGAATCGCAGCATGTCGCCCGACGTCGAACAAGCCAAGCGCGCACTCCGTGCCGATCTCCGCGAGCGTCGTCAGCTGCTGTCCGATCAGCAGCGCGAGGATGCGGCATCCGGTCTGACCGCACAGCTCGAGGAACTCGTGGCCGCGCATGGAGCGAAGTCGATCTCCTGCTTCCTCTCGACGACCACGGAGCCGGACACCCGCGCGTTCATCACTGCTGCGGTGCAGCGCGGCATCCGGGTCCTGCTGCCGATCACGCGCGCGGACGGACTGCTCGACTGGGCCGTCGCGAATGATTCCGACGATGTCGCAGAGGGCATGTTCGGCCTGCCAGAGCCGACAGGTGAAGTGCTCGGACCCATCGCCGTCAACGACGTGGATCTCATGATCATCCCCGCCGCGGCCGTCGACGCCGACGGCACACGGCTCGGCTGGGGGCGTGGCTACTTCGACAAGACGATCGGGTCGATGGAGAACTGCCCTCCCGTGTACGCGGTGACTTATGATTCCGAAGTACTCGATTCCCTTCCGCGCGAGCTGCACGATCAGCCGGTCACCGGCGTCGTCACGCCCACCCGGACCCTCGACCTGTCGCAGTCGCGACCCTGACCCGCGGGATACGAACATGCCCACCTACGCCTACGCCTGCACCTCGTGCGACCACGCTTTCGACGCCGTCCAGAGCTTCACGGACGACGCCCTCACGCTCTGCCCCGAGTGCGGTGGATCCCTGCGCAAGCAGTACGGGTCCATCGGCGTGACCTTCAACGGCTCAGGCTTCTATCGCACCGACTCCCGGAGTGGCGGTGGCGAAAAGAGCCGCTCCTCGGCATCATCGAAGACGGAGTCGTCGACGAGTGCCACACCGGCCCCCGCGTCGGCACCGGCCTCGAACTGAGGTCCGATCACACCTACGGGGGTTCCCATGTTCAAGGGGTTCAAGGAGTTCATCGCCCAGGGCAACGTCATCGACCTCGCCGTCGCGGTGGTCATCGGCGGTGCGTTCACGGCGATCGTGACCGCAGTCGTCGACAGCATCATCACGCCGCTGGTCGCGTTGTTCTACCAGCCCGATGACTCGGGCAACTTCGGTCCGACGCTGACCGGCATCTACGGGCAGTCGGTCACCTTCCCGCTGGGCAGTCTCATCACGGCGATCATCAGCTTCCTCGCCGTCGCGCTGGTCGTCTACTTCGTGTTCGTCATGCCGATGAACAAGTGGAAGGAACGCCAGGCGGCGAAGAACCCCGCCGTCGAGGAGCCGACGCTTCCCAGCGAGCAGGAGCTGCTCATCGAGATCCGCGACCTGCTGCGCAAGGACACCGGCGCGGGCCGGGGTTCCCTCAGCGCCGACGTTCAGTAGTGCGGCGGGACGTCGCCGAGCAGTCGCTCATCGTTCGGCCCTGAGGGCCGAGGACGCGGGGGCTTCTCGGCGACGTCCGGCGACGGATCCGTTCCCGGAGCAGGGGTCAGGCGGGCGCGGCGGCTGCCGGGTAGGCGGACGATCCGCTGGCGCGCAGCACCCGCGACATCCTCCTCGTCCTGTTCCCGGTCAGACATCGCCCGGCAGGTCGATCGGCTGCGTGTCGGTGTCGGCCCGCACCGCGTCCGGTGCGATCCCGAGGACGGCCGCGATACGGGAGGCCACGGTGATCGGGTCGCTGTAGAGGTCGAAGGCGTGCACGCGCACGTAATGCCATCCCAGGCGACGCAGCACGTGCGGCCGCAGCCGGAGCGTCTCGCGCAGCGACTCCCCGCGGGTCTCGGGGTCGGACTCGATGACGACCGCCTTGCCGCCGTGCTGGGCCACCAGGGGCAAAAGCCCCCGGTAGTCGACGTCCACGGAGGCGCCCATGCGGCGCAGCTCACGGGCCAGAGCGAGCGTGAGCGGGTCGGCGAGATCCTCCAAGCGGGACTCGCGCCCTCGGGTGGCGAGTCCGCCGAGGATCGACATGAGTGTGGACGCACCGTGCTCGAGGCGTCCGTCGTCGAACGCGGAGGGACGGATCGAGGACACGAGCACCATCGACCGCCGCGCCCTGGTCATCCCGACCGTGAGCAGTCGCTCACCGTCGGGGGTGGACAGGTCGCCGAAGTCGCTGAGGACGCGGCCGTGCTTGGTGAGTCCGTAGCCGAGGGAGAAGATGACGCGGTCGCGGCTCTCCGCCACCGATTCCTCGAGGGTGAGCACCGCGAACGGCTCGGCGGTGTCCCTGCCCACGAAATCGGCGACGTCCGATCGACCGGCGAAGGCCGTCGTGACGGCGGCGCGCACCCGCTCGGCGTGACGGGCACTCGCGGTGATGACCATGAGCGACTCCGACGGGCGGTGCACCGCGTGCTCGACGACGAGTGTCACGACGCGAGCGACTTCGGCATCGGGACTCTCGACGGCGCCCGTGATCGGATCGGGTGCTCCGACGCCGCCCTCGACGTAGTCGACCGTCAGGCTTCCACGGCCGAGGTAGGAGCCAGCCCACGGCAGGGACACGATCTCGCCGCCGTAGAAGGCGTCGTTGATGAGTTCGGCGAGGTCCTCGCCGCCGGCGCGGTAGCTGCGGGTGAGGGTCATCACCGGGAGCAACTCGGCCAGGCGTTCGAACACCGAGGTCTCGTCGAACGGCACCTCCGGCTCCCAGTCGTCGCCGGGGTCGACCGCCATCTCGAACGGGGTGGGCCGCTGCGTCACAGGGTCGCCGAATGCGACGACCTGGCGGGCCCGGCGGATGGCAGGGGCCGCCTCCGCGAGGTTGATGGCCGCGGCATCCACGAGCAGGACCGTGTCGAACTCGACGGAGTCGGGGATCTCCGGCACGAGGTAGGGCGAGGCGATCCAGGCGGGTGCGAGCACGTTCATCAGCGTGGGAGCGGCCGAGACGATCTCCGCCGTCGTCGGCGTGCCCTGGGTGAGCGCCCTGCGGAGGTTCTGCGACTCGGTCGGCTCATCGACGATCGCGATGCGCCATTGGTTCGCCAGCTGCCAGGCGAGCAGAGGTCCCGCCATCGACGCGTGCGCCTCGTCGACGAGGCGATAGTCGCGTTCGAGGCGGTCGACGACCGCCGTGTTCGCGCCGAGGAGGGCGCGCTCGTCCTGCAGCGACCGCTCGAGCAGGGACTGCCACCAGGCGAACTCGAGCTCGTCGGCCACGCGGTCCTCCGGGACGTGGCGCACGGAGAGCTCCGCGAGCAGCGGCTCGAGGCCGAGAGTGGCGAGCTCGTCGCGGATCGTGGCGCGCTCGACGAGGTTGTCGAAGACATCGGAGGTGGCGGCGAGGCCGGCGAGAGTGCGGACGAGACGCTCCACCGGGAGGGTCGCCAGCGGCTCGCGGCGCCCGAGCGCGGCGTCCAGCTCCGCGAGCTCGGCCGTCACCCGCTCCCAGGATGCGTACACCTCGCCGAGCCCGAGGGGAACCTCCGGGGCGACGCCCGCGTCGACGAACCGCTGCCACTGCGTGCGCTGCTGCTGGATGCGCAGCAGCGCCTCGTGCATCTCGGTGATGTGCACGCCGGGGCGCACGTACTCCTTGGCCAGCCGGCGCAGCCGGCGGCGGTTGGCTCCGGACATCTCCGGGGAGTCGCGGCGAGAACCGTGCGCCTTGATGAGTTCACCGAGCGGCCGCTCGAACACCGTGGGGCTGAACCTGTCGAGAGAGTCGCGGATGCCCTCGAGCAGCCGCAGGTACTCCCCCAGCTCATCGATCGTCGCGAACGGGCGCATCCGGGTCTGCGAGATCAGCGCGTAGCCGCGCTCGAGCAACTCGGGGACGCTCTCGCCGTGCAGGCGTCCGGCAAGGTCGTGCGCGGATCGGGCATCCTGCGTGCTGCGGAAGTTCACCCCGTACCAGGGGGAATCGTCTGGACCGAAACGGAACTCGCCGAGCTTCGCGGCCTGCACGAGTGCCGCAGCCGCGGCGGTGCGGTCGCCTGCCAGCCGGCGCAGCGTCTCGGTGCTCAGTCGCGCGGTGGTGGACGGCGGCGTGGGGAGGGACGCGAGCCGGGTGAGCTGTCGCGTGGCATCCAGGATGGTCACGCCGAGTCCGTCGACCGGAGCGGTCAGGGCTCGGCGGTAGTCGAGCAGCACGTTGCGGAGGCGCACGAGCGCATCGTCGACCTCACTGATCTTCGGCGCGACCGCTTTCTCGTTGCGGCCGATCGCGCGTACGAGATCGCGACGGATGCTCCCCGGCGAGACGGCGAGGCTGTCGAGGCCGATCCCACTCAGACGGTGACGGACGCCGTCGAGCGTCGAGCGGCGCGCCGAGACGACGAGGACGCGCTTGCCCGCGCGCACGAGCTCACCGAGCGCGTTGATGACGGTCTGCGTGCCACCGGTGCCCGGGAGAGTCGAGACGACGAGGGAGTGGCCGGCGGAGATCCGCGCGAGCACCGACTCCTGCTCCGCATCGGCGTCCAGCAGAAGCGTGTCGGATGCGGGAGCGCGCTCGTCCGGTCCGACGACCTGAGGCAGGGGCCGGGATGCGGTGACCCGCTCCCGGTCGTCCGCGTGACCGGCGAGCGCGTTGAGCAGCTGATGGTCGAGCGTGCGACTGTCGCGCGACATGGAGGCGCCGACGTCCGCGAACGTCGACACGACGAGCCGCGGAAGCACCGTGAACGTGTCGATCGAGGCGGTCGCGGCGCGGAGCCTGTCGATGACGGGCTGCGGCTTGAAGATCCCGCCGTCATAGGCGAGGGCCGCCAGAGCCTCCGCGTCGATGGAGATCCCGAAGTGCTCGCGTGCGACGCGCACGAGCTCGGGGTTGACGATGAAGGCGCCCTGCAGCTTCAGTTCGTAGTCCGTGTGGTGGCGGCGGATCGCGAGAGGGCGCAGCAGGACGGGGGCGGCGAAGTCCGCGCCGCCGATGCGCCAGCCGGCGATGCCGACGGCGAGGTGGACGGCGTCGATCCCGCGCACGGTGCGCAGCTCGGTGTTCTTCGCCGTGATCCGTTCGGCCGCCATCCGCGCGGTGCGCAGTCCTACTTCGTCGCGGAAGAGATTCGACAGCAGCGTCGACTTCCCGGTGATGAACTGCGGGAGGCTCCCCGGGTGGGCCTTGGAGATGTCGATGCCGCCCTCGACCGTGTCCCGATAGGTGAACAGGGGCGAGCGTCCGCCGAGATCGGCGGCCTCTGCACGGAGGCGGGTGCGCTCGGCGTCGGCGATGTGTGCGACCGCGACGGATCCGGGGTCGCCCTGCTGGTCGCCGATCGTCATCGCGGCAGCCACTGCCGCGTCTGCCGCGGCCTTGTCTTCACGTCGCCACACATACGACAGACTAGGCTCCGCAGGACGGTGCACCCTGTATCCTGGGCGGGTTTCACGGGATTGGCCCACTTTTCCTCCACATCGGAGGCGGTTTTCGCCCTCCTCCCCCATTCACGGATTTTCGCGGGCACGGCGACTGCGCACGAACCACGATGAGAACATGACATTCCGCTACGACTTCGCGCCCACTCCGTTCGGTGATGCCCTGGTGGTCTTCTCCGACGAGGGCATCGTCCGGTTCGATCTCTCGGAGTCCGTCGATCCCTCCGTGCCATGGCTGCTCGAAGACGTCTCCGCGCGGTTGGGAGACGTCCCCGTCCCCGACCCCGGCGCCGCCGACGAGCTGGCCCATCTGCTCGACGACTATTTCGCCGGGTCCCCGGTGCGCTTCGACGAGACGGTGCGTCTCGACTGGCGGTTGGTCGAGGGGTTCCATCGCACCGCGCTGCAGCAGATCACGACCATCCCCTGGGGTGAGACGATGAGCTACGGCGAGGTCGCCGCGGCAGCAGGCAGCCCAGGTGCGGCGCGTGCGGTCGGGACCGCGTGCCGCCTGACACCGTTCTCGATCATCGTCCCCGTGCATCGCGTCGTGCGCTCCGACGGCACGCCGGGGCAGTACGGAGCGCATCCGGAGCACAAGCGCTACCTGCTCGACCTCGAGAGGGGCTAGACGACAGGACCCCCTGGCGAGTGGGCCGCCAGGGGGTCCCGCCTCGTGCACGAGACGGATTGGGTCGTCAGTGGTCGACGGCCTTCTCCGCCCCGAACCCGGTGAGCGAACGGACCTCCATCTCCGCGGCGAGCTCGCGGGACTCGGCCGTCCTGCTCGTGATCGTTCCCAGCCATCCGAGGAGGAAGCCGAGCGGGATCGAGACGATGCCGGGGTTGTTCAACGGCCAGATGGCGATGTCGATGGAGGGGATCATCGCCGTCTCGGAACCGGAGAACACCGGGGAGAGCACGATGAGGATGATCGCCGAGGCGAGCCCGCCGTACATGCTCCACACGGCACCTCTGGTGTTGAAGCGTCGCCAGAAGAGCGAATAGAGGATCGTCGGCAGGTTGGCCGACGCGGCGACGGCGAACGCCAGCGCCACGAGGAACGCGATGTTCTGACCCTGCGCGCCGATCCCGCCGATGATCGCCAGGATGCCGATGACGACCACCGTGCGCCGAGCCACCTTGACCTCGGCGTTCGGATCCGCGTCCACGGGCATCCCGTCCGCCTTCTTCCGCCCCTTCTGGATGACGTTCGCATAGATGTCATGAGCGAAGGAGGCCGCCGCCGTGATGGTGAGACCTGCGACGACCGCGAGGATCGTCGCGAACGCGACCGCCGAGATGAACCCGAGCAGCAGGGGGCCACCGAGGTACTGCGCGAGCAGCGGTGCCGCAGAGTTCACACCGCCGGGAGCAGCGGTGATCACCTCTGGTCCGACGAGCGCGCCGGCACCGTAACCCAGCACGAGCGTGAGGAGGTAGAAGCCACCGATGAGCCAGATCGCCCACACGACCGAACGCCGCGCCTCCTTGGCCGTCGGAACCGTGTAGAACCGCATCAGCACGTGCGGCAGACCGGCGGTGCCCAGGACGAGGGCGAGACCGAGCGAGACGAAGTCCAGCGGGTTCGCGCCGTACTGCAGCCCGGGAGCGAGGATCGCGTCACCCTGAGGCGAGGCGTCCACCGCCGCCTCCAACAGGGTGTTGAGGTTGAACCCGTTGATCGCGAGGACCCAGATCGTCATCACGATCGCACCGCCGATGAGCAGGAACGCCTTGACGATCTGCACCCAGGTCGTGCCCTTCATACCGCCGATGAGCACATAGACGATCATGAGCACGCCGACGACGGCGATGACGATCGACTGTCCGAGCCGGCCGTCGATCCCCATCAGCAGGGACACGAGCCCACCGGCACCGGCCATCTGCGCCAGCAGGTAGAAGAAGCACACCGCGAGGGTCGTGATCGCCGCGGCCATGCGCACGGGGCGCTGCTTCAGACGGAACGAGAGCACATCGGCCATCGTGAACTTGCCGGTGTTGCGCATGAGCTCCGCGACCAGCAGCAGCGCGACCAGCCACGCCACGAGGAAGCCGATCGAGTAAAGGAACCCGTCGTAGCCGTTGACGGCGATCGCGCCGCAGATGCCGAGGAACGACGCCGCCGACAGATAGTCACCGGCGATCGCGAAGCCGTTCTGCGGTCCCGTGAACGAGCGACCGGCGGCGTAGTAGTCGGCCGCCGTCTTGTTGTTGCGACTGGCGCGGATGACGATGAACAGTGTCACCGCGACGAAGGCCGCGAATATCCCGACGTTGAGGACCGGGTTGTTCTCGCCGGCGGGAGCCGCCATATGGACGATGTTCACGACCGCACCTCCGCGTTCTCGAGTTCCTCTCGGATCTCCTGTGCCTTCGGATCGAGCTTTCGATTGGCGAATGAGACGTACGCCATCGTGATGGCGAATGTCGTGACGAATTGTCCGAGGCCGAGAAGCAGCCCGACGGTGATGTCACCCCACACTCTCTGCCCCATGAATTCCGTCGCATAAGCACCGAGGAGCACGTAGACGAAATACCAGATGAGAAAGAGCGCTGCCAACGGGAATATGAAGGATCGCTGTGTTCTCTTCAGTTTCTGGAATCGTGTCGATTCCTCCACGGCGATGTAGTCGATTCCGCCGGCCGATTCGTCGATGGGTCGGTCAGTCATGGGGCCTCCTTGCCTCATGTCGGATCATCACGCGGTGGTGACCGCGCGAGTGGTAGGGTCGACGCTACGAAAAGCGCGGCGTCGCCGTCACCCCCGAAAGTCGGTACCGAGGAGCCCAGCGATCATCTTCGATCCGGAAGCCGATCTCGTCGCACAGGCTGTGCGCGAGTTGGCTCAGCGCACCCGCTTCCCCGTCGCCTTCGGCGGTCTCATGGCCGAGGGTTCCGTTCCCGTCACGGCCATCGTCGGCACCAGGACGCGCAGCCTGGAGGGGCTCACCGTCCGCCCGGAGCGAGGACTCGGCGGGCGCGCGATGATGGAGCTGCGCCCACGGCTCACCAGTGACTACGGATCGTCCAGGCAGATCACGCACGACTACGACAGCTTCATCCTGGGCGAGGGCCTGCGCACTCTCCTCGCGATCCCGATCATCGTGGACGGACGCTCCCGCGGCGTCCTCTACACCGGCGCCTGGCGGGAAGCCCCCGTCGGAGGCGTGACGACCGCCCCGGCGATGAGCGTCGCGGAGGCCGTGGCATCCGAACTGCGCATCCGCGACGAGGTCGAGCGACGCGTGCACGCTCTGTCCGCCCGACCGCAGACCGTCACCGGAGCGGATCGCGAAGAGCTGCGCGAGAGTTTCGCCGAGCTGCGCGGCATCTCCGCCGAGGTCGCCGATGCCCAGCTCCGCAGCCGCCTGGATCGCCTCGAGCAGCGGCTGCTCGCGTTCGCCGGTGCCGAACCGTCTCCGACGACCGGGCCGATCACGCGCCCGATCCCCACCGTGCGCCTGTCCCCACGCGAGACCGACGTCCTCGCGTGCGCGGCGCTCGGATGCACGAACTCCGAGATCGCGGCACGGCTCGGACTGCGGGAGGGCACTGTGAAGGCCTATCTCGGAACAGCCATGTCGAAATTGGATGCCTCGACGCGTCACGCCGCCGTCGCGCGTGCGCGGCGAATGGGAATACTTCCCTGAGGTCGAATTCGCGGGACAATTCCTCCCTCTGGCGATTCGCCGAAGAGAAAGTGCGGCGGCGCATTGTCCACGCATATGCGCAATGCGTATGCTGAGGAAATGGCCCGACGTATTGTGCACCAGCTTGTCGACGATCTCGATGGAACGATCCTCGGGGTCGGTGAAGGAGAGACTGTTCATTTCTCTCTCAACAACATCGCATATGAGATCGATCTGACCACCGAGAATGCCGACGCATTGCGGAATGCGCTCGAGCCGTACATCGCCGGCGCTCGTCGTGCATCATCCTCCGCCGGCAGGGCCGGATCCCCGAGGAAGCGGTCGACATCGTCGAACGACACCGCGGCGATCCGCGAGTGGGCGCAGGAGAACGGACACCAGGTCTCCGAGCGCGGTCGTGTTCCGGCATCGATCGTCGAGGCCTACCGCGCCGCGCACTGACCGTTCAGTCGTGGTCTGAGATCGCCCACGCCTGGTCGGTGATGGCGATCTCCGCCGTCATGTCGCGGAGGAAACGCGTGACGGTCTCGCGCTCCGTGGGTGACAGCCGCGCGGCCGCAGTGAATCGTCGCGCGTGCTGACGCCCGACGGTCTCCATCGCGGACTTCCGCGTCGCCGGTGATATCGCGATCGCCAGCGCTCGACGGTCCGACGGATGCGGGGCTCTGGTGATGTGTCCCCCGCGCTCCAGACGATCGAGCAGCTTCGTCGTGGAGGCGGTGGAGATGTCGAGGTGGGTGGCGATCGCACCGGGGGTCACGACCACGTCGCTGTTCTCGCAGGTGATGAGATAGTGCAGCGCGCGCATGTCCGTCTGATTGAGCTTCATGAAGCGCAGCGACGCATCGGAGAGCTTCTGCTCTGCGTCGCGCAACTCTCCGAGCGCGCGCATGAGCGCACTGATCTGCTGCACATCCTCGGCCGACATGTCTCCCCGATCGACCAGTTCGCTCCGAGGGTCACTGATGTTCACGTCGTAGATGTCGGATCGCGACGCGAGCGAGTTGCGGCCCTCGCGTGGGGACTGGGGAGAGGTCTTGTCAAGGGCCATCTGATGATGCTACTCCAAGATGCATTTCATGCTAAGTTTTCATCTAGCCAAGCTAGTGAAATGAGGATGACATGCCCGAGAGCACTGAGCCCGCGCCCCGCGCGCGGGTGCGACGTCGGTCCTGGATCCGCATGCTCGTACCGGCACTGCTGATCCTCGTATGGCTTGCGGGTGCCGGACTCGGCGGCCCGCTCTTCGGCAAGGTCAGCGAGGTCTCGTCCAACGACCAGACCAGCTACCTCCCGTCATCCTCTGACGCCACCGAGGTCCAGCAGCTTCTCGGCGAGTTCAACGACTCCGAGGCGATCCCGGCGATCGTCGTGTTCGTCGGGGACGAAGAGCTCACCGAATCGCAGCTCTCCGCCATCGACGACGCGGTCAGCGGTGCCACCGATGTCGAAGGTGTCGCCGACGAAGTGTCGCCGGCCATCCCCTCGGAGGACGGCATGGCCGTCCAGGCGTTCATCCCGATCTCGAGCGACGCGGATCTCGGCGACGCCGTGTCCGCGCTCGAAGACGAACTGCGCGCTGCCGTGCCGGACGGTGTGACCGTCTACGTCACCGGCCCCGCGGGCTTCTCCGCCGACCTCGTCGCCGGATTCGCCGGCATCGACGGGCTCCTGCTGGGAGTCGCCCTGCTGGCAGTGCTCGTCATCCTCATCCTCGTCTACCGTTCCCTGCTCCTTCCGATCGTCGTCCTCTCGACGAGCCTGTTCGCCCTGTGCGTCGCCCTGCTCGTCGTCTGGTGGCTGGCGAAGTGGGAGATCCTGCTGCTGAGCGGTCAGACCCAGGGCATCCTGTTCATCCTCGTCATCGGTGCCGCGACGGACTACTCCCTCCTCTACGTCGCGCGCTTCCGTGAAGAGCTGCGCAGCACGAAGGACAAGGGCGCTGCCGTCATCGCGGCCTGGAAGGGCTCGTTCGAGCCGATCCTCGCCTCCGGAGGCACGGTCATCGCCGGCCTCATGTGCCTGCTGCTCAGCGACCTGAAGTCCAACAGCACCCTCGGGCCCGTGGCATCCATCGGCATCGTCTTCGCGATGCTCTCCGCCCTCACGCTGCTGCCCGCACTGCTGTTCGCCTTCGGTCGCGCGGCGTTCTGGCCCCGTCGCCCGAAGTTCGAGCCCGAGGTCGTCCGCGCCGAGGACGGCATGGCCACGACCGGCCTGTGGGCCAAGGTCGCCCGTCTCGTGCAGCGGCGCCCCCGCGTCATCTGGATCGTCACCACCCTCGTCCTGGCCGTCGGCGCCCTCGGCGTCACTCAGCTGAACGCCAACGGCGTCCCGCAGTCGGACCTCGTGCTCGGATCGTCCGAGGCGCGCGACGGTCAGGTCGCGCTGGGCGAGCACTTCCCCGGCGGCTCCGGGAGCCCGGTGTACGTCGTGGTCGACGAGAGCAAGCTCCAGGACGCGGCCGACGTGATGCTCGCGAACGACGGCATCGACTCCGTGGCGGTCACCGCGTCCGACTCGCCCAGCGGCTCGGCAGGTGTCACCGAGGACGGGATCGCCGCGTTCGGCCCTCCGGGGACCCCCGCTCCCGAGCCGACCGTCGTGGACGGTGAGGTCCTGCTCCAGGGCACCCTCACGGATGCCGCGGACTCCGATGCGGCCGCCTCCACTGTCCGCGATCTGCGCGTCGACCTGACGGATCTCGACGCCCGCGTCGGCGGTGTCACGGCCACCGCTGTCGACACGAATGACGCGTCCGTGCACGACCGCAACCTCATCATCCCGATCGTGCTCGTGGTGATCCTGTTCATCCTCATGCTGCTGCTGCGCTCGATCCTCGCGCCGGTCCTGCTGATCCTCACCACCGTGCTGTCCTTCGGAACGGCGATGGGCGTCTCGGCGCTGGTGTTCAACGGGATCTTCGACTTCCCCGGGGCCGACCCCGCCGTGCCGCTGTACGGCTTCGTCTTCCTCGTGGCGCTCGGTATCGACTACAACATCTTCCTGATGACACGCGTGCGTGAGGAGTCCCTCAAGCACGGGACGCGGGAGGGTGTGCTCCGGGGCCTGGCGGTCACGGGTGGCGTCATCACCTCGGCAGGGCTCGTGCTGGCGGCGACCTTCGCCGCGCTGTCAGTGATCCCGATCCTCTTCCTCGCCCAGCTCGCCTTCATCGTCGCGTTCGGTGTGCTGCTGGACACGTTCGTGGTGCGGACGCTGCTCGTGCCCGCGCTGACGTACGACATCGGACGGGCCGTGTGGTGGCCCTCCAAGCTGGGTCGCGGCGAGAAGTGATCCGACGCGTTCCTCTGGCGCGGGAGACTGCGTCAGAGGAACGCCGGGATCATCGAGAGGATGAACCCGACGATCCCCACGGCGATGAAGACCGCTCCGAGGGTCGCGAAGAGCCGACGCGCCACAGGCGGGCTCAGCCGCACATGGCTGGGATCCCGCACACTCACGAAGCCGTCGTGCCAGCCCTCGGCGGCATGCTCCCTCGCTGACAGCGGCCGTTCGTGGAAGTCCCCCGCGCAGAACCATCGGGCGGTGGCGATGCCCGCCCGATCGACCACGGCGATCTCCACGGCTTCCCAGCGCCCCTCGGCGATCGCGATCATCCCGGTGATGACGAGGAGCGGGATGCCTGCTCCGAGGCCGACCCACGACATGACCTCCCCCACGGCGGCGAGGGTGTCGAGGGGCTCCACGCGCTCAGTCTAGGAGTACGCCCCCATAGCCCGCGTGATGGGCGCCGTCAACCGGGTCCAGGAGGGGCCGCCCCGCGTCGTAGCCTGCGGTGAACCGACGAAAGGACACACGATGTCGAACCCCCTCGTTCCCCCGCTTCCCCTCCCCGACGACGACCGCACGCCGGAGGAGCACGGCCCCGACGTCACGGATCCACTGACCGTGGAACGAGACGGCGAGCGCGGCGTCGACCCCGACATGGATCCGGACCTCATCGAAAGCGCGACGGCCGATCAGGTGGCCTCCGGGGCTGACGACGACTGACGGGTCTCAGGCGGACAGCACCGGTTCGACGTGTTCGTCGACCAGCGTGATCCCGCCGCTCGAACTCGCCGAGTCCGCGAGGTCTTCGACCCACTGACGACTGATCTCCGGCACGTCCGGCGACTCGAACACGAAGCGCAGCGGGATGGACGGGTGCAGCCAGATGGTGCTGCGCCCGCTCTCCTCGAGTTCCGGGTGACGCCACGACAGCGTGAAGCTCTCGTTGCGACGTAGTTTCGTGGCGATGACGATCTTGAGGTGTGCCAGCGCACGGTCCTCGATGTTTATCGCTTCTGCGGAATCGCCGTAGTACAGGCTTCCCATGACATGCTCTCCTGAAAATACACCGGGGTGCGGGGCTGCACACCGAGCGGGACATGCCCTATGACGAATCTAACCCGAGCCACCTGAGAATTCCGCATCCGCCGTCTCGGCGGCGCGACTCAACGGGTCGGCTGGTCCTCTTCCGCCGCATGAGGCTCGCTCACGGCATCCGAATCCTTCTCGTGGCGACGGCCCCACTGCGCGAGCAGGTAGAGGGCCACGCCGACGGCGAGCAGGATGGCTCCGAACAGCCAGACCAGCGGCCGCTGCTGCGTGAGCAGCAGGATGCAGGAGGCGATCCCGAGGACGGGCACGAACGTCCACACGCGGAAGTGATCGTGGTCCACGCGGTCACGACGCAGCACGAGGACGGAGACGTTCGCGCTCATGAAGACGAACAGCAGCAGGAGCACGACGGTCTCAGCGAGTGTGGCGAGGTCTCCGACGAGCGTGAGCAGCATCGCCACGAGCGTCGTCGTGAGGATCGCGACCCATGGGGTCTTCCGCCGAGGGAGCACCCGCGACAGCGCGCCGGGGAGCAGCTGCTGCTCCGCCATGCCGTAGGCGAGACGGCTCGCCATGATCATCGTGAGCAGGGCGCCGTTCGCCACGGCGATGAGGGCGATCAGGCTGAACAGCCAGGAAGGGATCGCGACACCCGTCGCCTCGACGACGGCCAGCAGTGGCCCGCTCGACTCCTGCAACTCCTCCGCGGGGAGAGCGATGGAGCTGGCGAGACCCACCAGCACGTACACGACTCCGGCGGTGATCAACGAGGCGAACAGCGCCTTCGGATACACCTTCGACGGCTCCTTGACCTCCTCGATGATGTTCGCCGAAGTCTCGAAACCCACGAACGAGTAGTACGCGATGATCGCACCGCCGAGCACGGCGAACCCGACAGCCGTGTCCTCAGGGACCTCGGTGACGCGCGAGATGTCGCCCCCTCCCCCGGCCACGAAGACACTGACCACGACGATCACGATGACCAGACCGCTGAGCTCGATCGCGGTCATGACGAGGTTGGCGCCCATCGACTCACGGATGCCGCGCGCGTTGAGTGCGCCGACGATCACGAGGAAGATCATTGCGACGGGGATCGCGGGGAGTTCGAAGAACGTCTGCAGGTACTCGCCCGCGAATGCCAGCGCGAGGCCGGCGGCACTCACGACGCCCGCGGCCATCATGCTGAATCCGACGAGGAACGACACGATCCTGCTGTGGAACGCTCGCTCGGCGAACACCGATGCGCCACCGGCGCGGGGATACTTCGTCACGAGTTCCGCGTAGGACCCGGCCGTGAGGAGCGCGAGCAGCAGCGCCACCAGCAGCGGTGCCCACAGCATCCCACCGACCTCGGCGGACAGGACGCCCATCAGCGCGTAGATGCCGGCTCCGAGGACGTCGCCGAGGATGAACGCGAACAGCAGCGGCCCGGTGATGGCGCGGCGCAGGCGAGACGGATCCTTATGTTCGGTGGTCATCCCACGAAGATAGCGTCGAGCCGTCCGGGCGGACACAGGGCTTGACAACGCATCCGGTGGATCACCGCCGGATGCGACGCGCCTCGGCCTCCTCCTTGCGATCCAGCCGTACGGCCTTCACGATTCGACGCGCATCACGCAGCGGGACCTGTAGCTGCTTCTCCGCCGGGATGCCGGCCTCCAGCTGCCGGACGCGCTCGAGTTCCGCGTCGAACTCGGCGCCGACGAGCAGAGCCATGTTCGCGATCCACAGCCACAGCGCGAACACGATCACCCCGGCGAGCGCGCCGTAGACCCGGTCGTAGTCGGCGATGTTCGACACGTACAGCCAGAAGCCGAACGAGGCGATGACGAGCACGACGAGCGCGACGGCACCGCCGATGCTCATCCAGCGGAAGTGCTCCGGGCGCACGTTGGGGGCGAAGTAGTAGAGGAACGCGAGCAGGAAGATGACCACCGCGGCCAGAAGCGGCCAGCGCACGATGCGCCAGACGACGAGGACCGTCTCTCCCCAACCGAGCGCTTCGCCGATCGCCTCCGCGACGCCCGCGGTGAGGACGAGCACGGAGACGGCGAGTGCGATGCAGATGATGACGACGATCGCGACGAGTACGTGCGCGATCTTCAACCGCCAGAGGACGCGCCCCTCTGGCACTCCGAAGATCGTGTTCATCCCCCGTCCGAGCGCTGCGACGTAGCGCGCCACCGACCACACCGTCAGGCCGACGGCGATGACGAGCACGATCCCCGAAGGGCGGGTCTCAGCGATCTGGGAGACGGCATCGCGGACGGAAGAGGCATCCGCATCCGGCACGAGGGCGCGCACGACGTCCACGACGATGCGTGCCGTCTCATCACCGCGACCGAGCAGGCTCACGATGGAGAACGCAACCATGATCGCCGGGACGAGCGCGAGCACGCTGAAGAAGGTCAGGCTCGCGGCGATGTCGATGCACCCGTCGGTGGCGAACGCCCTGATCGATCGGCGCGCGGCGTACCACCACGACCGCCCCTCGACCTCGAGGGGCGTCTCGGGCGCATCGTCACGTTCCGCATCGGGGTGTTCGGCATCGGCCGTTCGTTCATCGCTCACACGCTCAGCCTGCCCGCTCCACCGGGTCCGCGTCACGGCCTTGACAGTGGGCACTGGGTCAGAGCAGCCGGTTTGTCAACCGGGTACGTGCGCTTGCGCCGATGGTCGATGGTGAAGACATGAGAGCACTCACCTGGCAGGGAAAACGCGATGTACAGGTCACCGAAGTCCCCGATCCGGTGATCCAGAAACCGACGGATGCGATCATCCGCATCACCTCGTCCGCGATCTGCGGATCGGACCTCCACCTCTACGAGCTTCTCGGACCGTTCCTCGACCGCGGCGACATCCTCGGGCATGAACCGATGGGCGTCGTTGTCGAGGTCGGGGCGGCAGTGACGAATCTCTCCGTCGGAGATCGGGTGGTCATCCCGTTCAACATCGCCTGCGGCGAGTGCTTCATGTGTCGCCGCGGGCTCCAGTCGCAGTGCGAGACGACCCAGGTGCGCGAGTACGGCAGCGGCGCCGCCCTGTTCGGATACACCAAGCTCTACGGGCAGGTGCCTGGCGGGCAGGCCGAGTACCTCCGTGTGCCGCTCGCGGACTACAACCATGTGCGCGTCGGCTCCGAGCTTCCGGACGATCGCTACCTGTATCTCAGCGACATCCTTCCGACCGCGTGGCAGGGAGTGGAGTACGCGAACGTGCCGGAGGGCGGGACCCTTGCGGTGCTCGGCCTCGGTCCGGTCGGCCAGTTCGCCACGCGGATCGGCGCGCAGCGCGGTCTTCGGGTTCTCGCTGTGGACCCGGTTCCCGAGCGACGGGCGATGGCCGAGCGCCACGGCGTCGAGACCTTCGACCTCTCGGACACGATCGTCGACGAGTTGCGCGACCAGACGGAAGGACGCGGAGCGGACTCCGTCGTCGACGCCGTCGGCATGGAGGCGCACGGCGCTCCGGGCGTGAAGTTCGCCCAGCACGCGGTCGGTCTGCTCCCGGATGCCGTGGCGCGCGTCGCCCTCGACAAAGCGGGCCTCGACCGTCTGACGGCCCTGCACGCCGCGATCGACATCGTGCGTCGCGGAGGGACCGTCTCCCTCAGCGGCGTCTACGCCGGCGACGCCGACATCATGCCGATGAAGACCATGTTCGACAAGCAGATGAACCTGCGCATGGGACAGTGCAACGTCAAGCGCTGGATGGAAGATCTCGTCCCCCTCGTCGAGGACCCCGCCGACCCGCTCGGCGTGATGGACCTCGCCACGCACCACGCCCCACTCGAGGACGCCCCCGCGCTGTACTCGACGTTCCAGCGCAAGGAGGACGGCTGCATCAAAGTCGTCCTGAACCCCTGATCGTCCACACCCGAGAGGAGACAGTCATGAGCGACAACGCCCCCACCACCGGCCAGGATCCGGAAGAGCCGGACACCCCGGATGCCGACCAGATGCCGGATGCCGAGGAGATGGAGGAGCCCAGCACGGAGAAGGAACCCGCGGAGGCACCGAAGGCTCCCGAGCCGGGCCGGCCGGAGCCCAGCCACGAGGCCGTCGGCATCGGAGTGATCGGACGGCCTCAGGTCGAACCCGAGGCCGAGGGCGCCCCGTCGGAGGACTCCCCGGCGTGAGTCCGTCCTGGCGCAACCAGTAGACTGGATCGCGCCAGCCTCTGTAGCTCAATGGAAGAGCAGTTGCGTCCTAAGCAAACGGTTGGGGGTTCGAGTCCCTCCAGGGGCACCGTCTGTCAGTGAGTGCCTGCGCGGCGCCCGCCACCCCGTCTCATGCCGCGAGCGCGAGGTACGGCTCCCAACTCGGATCACTGCGCTCGGTGCCGCGCACCGTCCATCGACCGCCCCTGGGCGGTTGCGGCGTGATGCGCAGTCGCCAGTTCATCTCCTGCGGGGTGCGGTCGCCCTTGATGTTGTTGCACCGAAGGCAGCAGGCCACGAGGTTCTCCCATGACCCCGCTCCCCCGCGTGAGCGTGGAAGCACGTGATCGATCGTGGATGCCGCGTTCCCGCAGTAGCCGCATCGGTGATCGTCACGGCGCAGTACGCCGCGTCTGGTGACGGGGACGAGTCTGCTCATCGGCACGCGGACGTATCTCGACAGGACGATGACGGCCGGGCGATCGTAGGCGCCGGAGGCGGCCCAGACCGGATCGCCCTCCACACGCTCGATGACCGTGGCCTTGTCGTTCATCACGAGCACCAGTGCTCGTTTGAAGGACACCACCGCGAGGGGTTCGTACCCGGCGTTCAGGACCAGTGTGCGCATCGTCATCCTCTCGATCCGCCGGGACGGCTTCCCGGCGCTCTCGATCACACGGCGTCACTCGAACGGCAGACGGTGCGCAGAAACGACAAAAGGCGCCGTCCTATGGACAGCGCCTTTCACACACGACAAGCTCCGTGCATCCCTGCGGGCAATGCCGAAGGACGTAACGACCGAGTGCATCCATGGTGCGGATGCCCGGTGTTGCCTCCATCAGCTTCTCCCGTCCTCGTGACGACGGGAACAGGTTAGCCCATGATGCTGGGCGATGACGACACGGCCGGTGGTGTTCCGCTCCGTGTCGCCGTTCGGAGTGCTCGATCAGCCGGCGTTCGCGGCGAGCCAGGCGTACGGCTCGTAGAGACCGCCGCCGATCTGCACCTCGAAGTGCAGGTGGTTGGCCGTGGAGCGGCCGGTGCTCCCGACGAGCCCGATGAGCTGGCCGGCCTGGACGGTCTGACCGGCGGAGACCTGCCGGGTTCCGTTGGTCATGTGACCGTAGACGGTGCTCACGCTCTGCCCGCCGACTACGCCGTCGATGACGACGCCGACGCCGTAGCCGTAGTAGCTCTCGCTGGAGACGCGCACGACACCGGAGGTCGCCGCGTAGATCGGGGTGCCGGCCGGAGCCAGCATGTCGGCACCGTCGTGTCCGCCGCCGACCGTGCGGCCCTCGGTGTACGAGCCGGGGGGAAGCGGATAGCGGACCTCGCCGGACCCGGGTGCGGTCATGGCGTAGCCGCTCATGTCCACACCGGCGGATGCCGCGCTGCTGCTCGCCGCCGCGGCGGCCGCTGCGGCGGCAGCCTCTGCCGCCTCTTCCGCCTTCTTCTGCTCGATCTCCTCCGGCGTCGTCGCGGAGTAGGTGGAGCGGTCGAGCGGAGCAGACGTGGCCTGCGATGCCACGACGAGTGACTGCGCATCGTCTGCGGCCACCTGCTGCAACGTGGCGGTGGCGTCGACCGGGGTCGAGGATGCCGCGTAGGCCGGAAGGGCGACTGCGGCCACCAGGGCTCCCACAGCACCGAAGATCGCGATCGAACGCATAGGAGCGATCATCTTCTTCGCCGCGCTGCGCGCCGAGGGGGTCCGTCGGCGCTTCAGGGTCTGTTCAGGTGTCGTCGTCGGTTCGATGTCTGCGGCCAAAAGGTGATCCTCCAGCGCCTCAGCGCTCGGGTGCGCTTGCTCGTCGGCACTCTGCTTCTCGTTGCACTAGCTCGGGGCACTTCATGCGATCGGGCCGTGAAGACGACGAGCCGGAGAGGCAATCTTCACGGTGTGCCGCCAGCGGGCTTCTTCGCCGACGACCTGACCGAGGTTACCGGAAGATAACGATCATGTCACTCTGAGACGCTGGCAATTCCCCGACAGAGGAATCACTCAGGCGGGCTCACCGACGAGGAAGATGTGCGAGGCGAGCTCGACCGGGAGCTCGAGCCCCTCTTCACTGCCGTCCATCTCGATGAGGACGTAGCCCTCGCTGTAGCGGTAGTTGCCGCGCGCTCCGGGGACGACCCCGGCCTCGCGCAACTGCTGCAGGAGCTCCGGATCGACCTGCGCCGGCTCGGCGAGGCGGCGGACCGTCCCATCGATCGGCTCGCCGGCGGCGTTGAGCTTCTGAACGAGGCCGATGACCCCCTCGTCGAACGTCCTGGCGGGGGTGTCGCCGAGCTGGTCGAGCCCGGGAATGGGGTTGCCGTACGGGGACTCGGTGGGATGGCCGAGCAGTTCGACAAGACGGCGCTCGACCTGCTCGCTCATGACGTGCTCCCAGCGGCAGGCCTCTTCGTGGACGAACGCCCAGTCGAGCCCGATGACGTCGGAGAGCAGTCGCTCGGCGAGACGGTGCTTGCGCATGACGTCGACAGCCTTGCGGCGGCCCGCGTCGGTCAGCTCGAGCCGGCGGTCCTCCGACACGACGACGAGGCCGTCGCGCTCCATGCGGCCGACGGTCTGCGAAACGGTGGGGCCGGAGTGCCCGAGGCGCTCGGAGATACGCGCGCGCAGCGGAACGATGTTCTCCTCTTCGAGTTCGAGGATGGTGCGGAGATACATCTCCGTCGTGTCGATCAAGTCCGTCATCTGGCCCTCCGGGTCTTCTTAGGCAAGCCTACATTCCCGGTGGGACGTCAGACGTGGACACAGAGGATTCTGCGCGGCGCGCGCGGCTTTAGAATCGACGCATGGCGATCGAGATTCCCCGTGACCTCCTGCCCGTCGACGGCCGCTTCGGCTGCGGTCCCTCGAAGGTGCGCCCCGCGCAACTGGAGGCCCTCGTGACCGCCGGCGCGAGCATCCTCGGCACCTCGCACCGCCAGGCTCCGGTGAAGAACCTCGTCGGCAGCGTGCGGGAGCAGCTCGCCGCGCTGTTCCGCCTTCCGGAGGGGTACGAGATCGTCCTCGGCAACGGCGGTTCGACCGCGTTCTGGGATGCCGCCGCATTCGGCCTCATCGAGCGCCGCAGCCAGAACCTCACGTTCGGCGAGTTCGGCGGCAAGTTCGCCAAGGCCGCCGGTGCTCCGTGGCTCGAGGCGCCCGACGTCCGCACCGCCCAGCCCGGATCCCGGGTCGCGGCCGAGGTGGTCGACGGTGTCGACGTCTACGCCTGGCCGCACAATGAGACCTCGACGGGTGTGGCCGCTCCGATCGAGCGGGTCGCCGCGGACGGCGCCCTCACCGTGATCGACGCGACCAGCGCCGCGGGCGGCATCGACTTCGACGTCACTCAGGCGGACGTCTACTACTTCGCGCCGCAGAAGAACCTCGGTTCGGACGGCGGCCTGTGGTTCGCGGCGATGTCGCCCGCCGCGATCGAGCGCATCGAGCGCATCGCGGCATCCGACCGCTACATCCCCGAGTTCCTCAGCCTGAAGAACGCCGTCGACAACTCGCGGCTGAACCAGACCCTCAACACGCCGGCCCTGACGACCCTGCACCTGCTGGACAGCCAGCTGCAGTGGATCAACGGCAACGGCGGCCTGACCTGGGCGGCCTCCCGAACGGCGGAGTCCTCGCAGGCGCTCTACTCGTGGGCGGAAGCGTCTTCCGTCGCGACGCCGTTCGTCACCGATCCGGCGCACCGCTCCCCCGTCGTCGTCACGATCGACTTCGACGAGAACATCGACGCCGCGGCGATCGCGAAGACCCTCCGAGCCAACGGGATCGTCGACACCGAGCCGTACCGCAAGCTCGGACGCAATCAGCTGCGCATCGCCACCTTCGTATCGATCGAGCCGGACGACGTGCGTCAGCTCATCCGCTCGATCGACCACGTGCTGGAGAACTCCGCCTCCTGAGGTCCACGCGGTGACACGGGCGGCGCGGCGGGAGACACCTGCCGCGCCGTTCCCGTCAGACAGAGCGCTCGCGAAAGGCGCGGACAGAGAGCAGTGACGCGAACGCGTCGCCGCCGTCACTCCTCTTCGGAGCTGTCCTCATCAGACTCGTCTTCGGACTCGTCCTCTTCGGATTCGTCCTCGTCGTCATCAGCGGCGTCAGCGATGTCTTCGACGACGGAGTCGTCCAGCTCGTCGATGTCCACGCCGTCGAGATCGCCCGCATGGAGCACACGCGCCTCGGACGGGTCCTCGTCCTCGTCGACGTCGTCCTCGTCATCGGCATCCTCATCGAGGTCGTCGGCGTCGTCGCCTTCGAGCTCGTCCTCGTCGCCCTGCTCGGCAGCCGCCGCCTGTTCGGCGAGCTCGGCCTGGTGCGCACGGTACTCCGCCAGACGCTCCGCCCACGGCACCCATTCGGGTGCGAGGAGTGCGCCCTCGTTGGGCAACAGTTCCACTTCGAGAACGGTCGGCTCCGCATCGTCGACGCGCGCCACCGTCACCGTCCAGTACCACCCCGGGTAGCCGGGCAGCCGGTTCTCGAACCGCAGCGAGACGGATCCGTCGTCCTCGACGACATACCCGGCAGCGGGTCCGATCGACGAGGACGGTGTGATCTCCTGCAGAGCGGCGAGCGCGAGGTCGTGCGCGCCGATGAGGCGATCGTCGGGATCAGGCGTCGAGGTCATCGGCGACCTTGCGCAGAACCGCCGCGATCTTGCGACCATGGCTGTTGGAGGGGTAACGACCGCGGCGCAGATCGCCGCCGATGCCATCGAGGAGCTTCACGAGATCTTCAATGATGATCGCCATGTCGTCGGCCGGCTTGCGCTTGGCCTTCGAGAGGCTGACCGGCGCTTCGAGCACGCGGACGGAGAGCGCCTGAAGTCCGCGCTTTCCGTCGGCGACGCCGAACTCCACCCTGGCACCGGGCTTGACCACGGTGCCTGTGGGCAGGGCAGAGGCGTGCAGGAAGACGTCCTGGCCGTCATCGCTCGCGATGAAGCCGAAACCCTTCTCGTCGTCGTAGAACCTGACCTTGCCGGTGGGCATGGAAACCTCGCTGTGTGATGATGCCGGAATGACGGCGCGCTGATGCGCCTTCTCCCCCAGCCTACCGGTGTTCGAAGGGCTAGGCTGAGACGGATGAGCACGCAGAACTCCGGACCCGAGACTCCTGTCGGCCGAGTGGATCGCATCCTCGCATTCACGGCCCTGACACTCGCCGCGCTGTCCGTGATCTGCTTCTTCGCCATCATCATCGGCAGCGCCACCGGCATGAACCATAACGACTTCGCCGAGGGGCTGTGGCCCGTCGTCGCCGCCATCCCGATGTGGGGCCTGCCGATCGCGTTCTTCATGATCATCGCCCTGCTGGTGCTGAGCTTCGTGCGGAAGGGACGCGCAGCCAAGCGCTCCTGACATGAGCACGCATGCCCGCCCGCTCGCCGTGTGGCTGGCTGCTGCCTCGGACGCGCAGCTCGCCGCACTCTTCGCCGCGCGCAGCGTGCGTGCCGACGTCGCGTGGACCGACTTCTTCGACGCCGCCGAAGCACTGCTGGATCCGGCCTCCATCGAACGGGTCCTGCCGCGGCTGACACTCGCCGAGGCGACGGCGCTGCGCCGCGCCGTCGACGGCGGGGATGCGGGCACTGAGACCGATGCGCTGGTGGCTCTCGCTCTGCTGCGCCCGGACGGCACCCCGGCGCCACCGGTGGCGGAGACCGTCGGCGACCGCACCGTACCGGCGCCGTCCACCGCCGATGCGCAGCCCGCCGCGACGGAGCAGCAGGCTGCCCGTGCGGCGGAGCGGGCGTTCACCAGTGTCGCGGCGATCGCGGACATCGTGCTCCTCGCGGCCGACTCACCCCTGACCCTGCTCGCGAACGGCGCGCTGGGCGCCGGAGAGCGCCGGCGGATCTCCGAGACCGGCACGGCACCCGGGATCATCGACGACCTCGCCGCGATCGCCACCGACGCCGGCCTGCTTCAGGCGACCGATCGGCGCCTGCGCGTGACGGATGTCGGCACCGCCTGGCTGCGGCTGTCCGCCTCCGCACGCTGGACCGCACTTGCCGAGGCGTTCCGAGACGCCCTGCCCCGCGGCATCCGGACGGACGCCGGCGGTTGGCTTCCGACGCCGCGGTGGCCGCGCCAGCACCCGTGGGACCCGAACTGGGCGCAGCGCAGTGCGGCGCTGACCGCACGAGCCGAGCTGCTCGGGCTCATCACGCAGAACGGCGCTGAACCGGAGTGGGCCGTGCCGCTGCGGCAGGGCGCGCCGGCGGACGCGACGGCGTTGACGCGCATGCTCCCCGCCGAGGTCGACCGCATCTTCCTGCAGAACGACCTCACCGCGATCGCCCCCGGCACGCTCGAACCGGCCCTTGATGTGCGACTGCGCAGCATCGCCGACCGCGAGTCGGCGGCACAGGCGTCGTCGTACCGCTTCACCGCCGATTCCATCGCACACGCCCTCACGACCGGCGAGACGGCATCCTCCATCCTCGACTTCCTCGGCGAGATCTCCTTGACCGGCATCCCGCAGCCGCTCGAGTACCTGGTGATGCAGACATCGCAGCGGCACGGACTCGTCCGCGTGTTCACGGACCCAGGCTCAGGGCGCACCAGGGTGACGAGCACCGACGGCACCCTGCTCGACGCCATGGGCGTGGATCAGTCCCTTCGTCCGCTCGCGCTCGCGCGCGACGCCGACGGCCTCACCTCCCGGGTCGGACGCGACAGCGTGTTCTGGACTCTGACCGATGCCCGCTACCCGGCGATGATCGTGGGTCCGGACGGCGCCCCGCTCGTCGTCGATCGCAATCCGGCTCCGCCGCCGGCACCGGAAACCGCGACGGATCATCGCGCGCTGATCGCTCGTCTGCGCGCGCAGCAGGGCCCGGATGCGGATGCCGCCTGGCTCGACCGCGAGCTCGAGGCGGCAGTACGTGCCAGGGCTGTGCTGCTCGTCGAGATCGCCATGCCGGACGGTTCGATCCGCGAGCTGCAGCTCGAGGCGAGCGGCATGGGCGGCGGCCGACTGCGCGGGCGCGACCGATCCGCGGACGTCGAGCGGACGCTCCCGGTCAAGAGCATCCGATCCGCACGCGTGATCGACCCGTCGACCGCCTGACGCCGGTAGACTGGTCCGCTATGTCTGATGGCCCCCTGATCGTCCAGAGCGACCGCACCGTCCTGCTCGAAGTCGCGCACGCCGACGCCGAGACCGCCCGCCACGAGCTGGCGATCTTCGCAGAACTCGAGCGCGCTCCGGAGCACATCCACACCTACCGGATCACCCGGCTCGGCCTGTGGAACGCCCGTGCCGCCGGGCACACCGCCGACGACATGCTCGAGGTGTTGAATCGCTGGTCGCGATTCCCCGTTCCGCCGTCCGTGTCCGTCGATCTGCGAGAGACCGTCGACCGCTACGGCCGCCTCGTGATCGAACGCGATGACGAGGGAACCCTCATCCTGCGCTCCACGGATCCCGCCGTCCTCGCCCAGGTCGCGAACAACAAGCGCATCCAGCCACTGCTGATCGGACGCCCGTCCGACGACAGCTTCGTCGTCGACGCGTGGGCGCGCGGTCAGATCAAGCAGGAACTGCTGAAGATCGGCTGGCCGGCCGAAGACCTCGCCGGCTACACCCCGGGCACGCCGCACGAGATCGAGCTGGCGGAGGACGGCTGGCACATCCGCCCGTACCAGCAGGACGCCGTCGACG
Source organism: Microbacterium ginsengiterrae (assembly GCF_014205075.1). Lineage (NCBI taxonomy): Bacteria > Bacillati > Actinomycetota > Actinomycetes > Micrococcales > Microbacteriaceae > Microbacterium > Microbacterium ginsengiterrae. The sequence goes on from NZ_JACHMU010000001.1 coordinate 478,694, forward strand.
CGTTCTCCAAGGACGGATCGGGCGTGGTCGTGCTGCCCTGTGGCGCGGGGAAGACCATCGTCGGCGCCGGTGCGATGGCGGCGACGAAGACGACGACCCTCATCCTCGTCACCAACACCGTCTCGGCACGGCAGTGGCGCGATGAGCTGCTCAAGCGCACGTCCCTCACACCCGAGGAGATCGGCGAGTACTCCGGGCAGTCGAAGGAGGTCAAGCCGGTCACCATCGCGACCTATCAGATCCTCACCGCCAAGCGGAAGGGCGAGTACGCCCACCTCGCGCTGCTCGACGCCCTCGACTGGGGCCTCATCGTCTACGACGAGGTGCACCTGCTGCCGGCGCCCGTCTTCAAGCTCACCGCCGATCTGCAGGCGCGGCGGCGGATCGGGCTGACGGCGACGCTCGTGCGCGAGGACGGCAGGGAGGGCGACGTGTTCAGCCTCATCGGCCCCAAGCGGTTCGATGCCCCGTGGAAGCAGATCGAAGCCCAGGGCTTCATCTCACCGGCGGCCTGCTACGAGGTGCGCGTCGACCTGCCCGCCGACGACCGGCTCGAGTACGCCGCCGCGACCGACGACGAACGGTACCGTCTTGCCGCATCCGCACCCGCGAAGATCGACGCGGTGCGTGAGCTGATCGCCAAGCACCCCGGCGAGCGCATCCTCGTGATCGGCCAGTACCTCGACCAGCTCGAGACGCTCTCCGAGGCGCTGAACGCACCGCAGATCACCGGAGCGACCCCCGTCGACGAGCGCGAAGAGCTGTACCGCCAGTTCCGTGAGGGCGAGATCGAACTGCTCGTGGTCTCGAAGGTCGCGAACTTCTCGATCGACCTCCCGGAGGCGTCCGTCGCGATCCAGGTGTCTGGATCGTTCGGTTCCCGTCAGGAGGAGGCGCAGCGCCTCGGGCGTCTGCTCCGCCCGAAGCAGTCCGGGCACACCGCGAGCTTCTACACGCTCATCGCGCGTGACACGGTCGACCAGGACTACGCGCAGAACCGTCAGCGTTTCCTCGCCGAGCAGGGCTACAGCTACACGATCCTCGACGCCGACGCGCTTCAGGCCGCCTGATCGGCGACATCATCGCCCGTGCGGTGGACGCCGCGCTGGAGGAATGAACGCGCCGAACGGGCGAATGGTCAGCGCGCACATGGCCGGATTCACCATAATGGGGACATGAGTGATGCACGCATCCTGGTCGTCGACGACGAGCCGAACATCCGCGACCTGCTGTCCACCGGTCTGAGCTTCGCCGGTTACCAGGTGAAGACCGTCGGGAACGGCGCAGCGACGATCTCCGCTGTCCTCGAGGAGGAACCCGACCTCATCATCCTCGATGTCATGCTGCCCGACATGAACGGATTCAGCGTCACCAAGCGCCTGCGCGGCGCAGGGTTCACCGCACCCATCCTGTTCCTCACGGCGAAGGACGACACGCAGGACAAGATCGAGGGCCTCAACGCCGGCGGTGACGACTACGTCACCAAGCCGTTCGCGCTCGATGAGATCGTCGCGCGCGTGCAGGCGATCCTGCGGCGCACCATGCAGGCCGACGAGGAGTCGATCATCCGGGCAGGCGAGCTGTCAATGGATCAGGACACGCACGACGTGTTCGTCGGCAAGGAGCCCATCGAACTCAGCCCCACGGAGTTCAAGCTCCTGCGCTACCTCATGCTCAACCCCAACCGCGTGCTGTCGAAGGCGCAGATCCTCGACCACGTGTGGGAGTACGACTTCAACGGTGACGCGGGCATCGTCGAGAGCTACATCTCCTACCTGCGACGCAAGATCGATCCGCACACCGAGGACTCCGTCATCCAGACCAAGCGCGGGTTCGGATACATGCTCAAGGTGGGAAAGTAGTCCGCGAAGGGAGCGGGCATGGCGGACAAGCCTGACGCGGTCACCAGTTGGTGGCGCCGGATCAGCCTGCGCGCCAAGGTCACCGGAGTCACCGTCGCCGTCCTCGCCCTCGGGCTCTTCGCCGCTGGCGTCGGCACCGTTCCTCTGCTCCGCAACTCCCTCGTCCTCAACATCGAAGGTCAGCTTCCGTCGCTCGCCGTCAGCGACCTGGTCAGCCGCTGGTTCGACGTCGAGACGACCGACGGAACGCAGCGCCTGGTCATGTCGGAGACGGCGCCGCGGTCTGCGGACTACAGCTTCGCGGTATATGCCGCCGACGGCACATTCCTCGCCCAGGCCGGCGGCGCCTCCGGCTCCGCGGCGCCCAGCTTCGCCGCATCGATGCCGCTGGATCGAGCTCACGCGCTCGAGGACCAGGCGATCCCCCTGCGCAGCGAGGACGGGGAGGAGTTCCGTGGAGCGGTCGCCGTCGTCCCCGGCGACGACGGCACGCTCTACGTGCAGTTCGTCGCACTCCCCCTCGCCGAGGCGGACAGCATCATCCGCCAGTACTTCGGCGTCTACACGACCGTCGCCCTGGTCACGATCCTCATCGCCGCGCTGCTCATCCGCGGACTCGTCACCCTCACCTTCCGGCGCCTCGGTCAGGTGGAGTCGGCCGCCATGCTCATCGCCTCAGGGGACTTCAGCCAACGCCTCACGGATCTCGAACCCACCACCGAGGTCGGCCGGCTGAACTTCGCCATCAACACCATGCTCGAGCGCATCGACCAGTCGCTCGCCCAGCGCGACCGCACCGTGCAGCACATGCGCCGCTTCATCGGCGACGCGAGCCATGAGCTGCGCACACCACTGGTGAGCGTCCGCGGGTACGCCGAGCTGTACCGCATGGGGGCCATCCGCGGCGAGGAGGACACCGCCCGCGCCATGGAGCGCATCGAGAAGGAAGCGATCCGCATGGGTGTCCTCGTCGAGGACCTGCTCGATCTCGCAAGACTCGACGAGGAACCGGAGCTGCACATCCAGCCGCTGGACCTTCGGCCCATCGCACGGGACGCCGCGCTCGATGTCCGAGCGGCCGCCCCAGGGCGCACGATCACGGTCATCGACAGGACGACGGATGCCGTGCAGACCGTGCCGGCGCAATCCCTGCCGCCCTTGCCAAAACTCGACCCTCCGACGGTGAAGTCCCGTACCGGACCTCTGGCGCGGCTGCGCCGTCGACCGCGGCAGACCACCCAGTCCATGCCGCAGATCGACTTCAGTGAGGTCACGGACGTCCCCGTGCGCACCCCTCCGATCGTCCTCGGTGAGGAGAACAAGGTCCGCCAGGTCGTCGCCAACCTGCTCGGCAACGCGCGGCGCTTCTCCCCCGAGGATGTGCCGATCGAGCTCGTGGTCGACGCGGACAGGGCCGCCGGCACGGGGAGCATCGCCATCGTGGACCATGGCGAGGGTATCCCGCCTCAGATCCGCGAGCAGATCTTCGAGCGCTTCTGGCGAGCGGACACCTCGCGCGCCAGGGAGACCGGCGGCTCGGGCCTGGGACTCGCCATCGTCTCGTCGATCGTCACGGCCCTGCACGGTCAGGTACGAGTGGACGAGACCCCCGGCGGCGGAGCCACGTTCATCGTGACGTTGCCACTGGCACCCGCCCAGTCGACTCCTGCGCACCTGCTCGAGGACACCCAGCCGATGCAGCGACTGGACCTCGACGAGCTCTGACCCGCCCTCCACAGCGCGGGCGACGAGCCGGAGACCCACGGATGCCGGAACCACTCGCCTGCGGGCTGCATGCCGCCCTCTAGCGTGTGTACCCCCGACGAGAGGAGCTCTCATGTCCGTCTACACCGTCGACACCGACGCGGTCCTCGCCGCCAACGGCGCGGCACGAGCGACCATGGAACGCCTGCGCAGCGAGTCGCAGGCGCTCAGGGCGCAGCTCACGCAACTGCAGTCCTCCTGGACCGGCGCAGCCTCCGCGGCGTTCCAGGGATGCAGTGACCAGTGGGCCGCAGCGCAGATGCACGTGGAACAGGTGTTGGACTCGATCGGCAATGCCCTCGGGGCCGCCGCCCATCAGTATGCCGACGCCGACCGCTACTCCGCAGGTCTGTTCCGCTGAGGACACGAAGAAGGCCCTCGAACCGAACGGTTCGAGGGCCCTCCTGAGGAGAGACTTCTCAGAAGTCCATGCCACCCGTGGGGTCGCCGGCCGGAGCCGGGTTCTTCTCGGGCTTGTCGGCGACGACGGCCTCCGTGGTGAGGAACAGACCGGCGATCGACGCGGCGTTCTGCAGCGCGGAACGCGTCACCTTGGCGGGGTCGATGATGCCGGCGTTGAACATGTCGACGTACTCGCCGGATGCCGCGTTCAGACCCTCGCCACCGGGGAGACCGGCGACCTTGTTCGCGACGACGCCAGGCTCGAGGCCGGCGTTCAGGGCGATCTGCTTCAGCGGAGCCGAGATCGCGACGCGGACGATGTTCGCACCGGTCGCCTCGTCACCGGAGAGCTCGAGACCGTCGAGCGCCTTCGTGCCCGACTGGATGAGCGCGACGCCACCACCGGCGACGATGCCCTCTTCCACAGCGGCCTTCGCGTTGCGGACGGCGTCCTCGATGCGGTGCTTGCGCTCCTTGAGCTCGACCTCGGTCGCCGCACCCGCCTTGATGACGGCCACGCCGCCGGCGAGCTTGGCGAGGCGCTCCTGGAGCTTCTCGCGGTCGTAGTCGCTGTCGGTGTTCTCGATCTCGCGACGGATCTGGGTCACGCGACCCTCGATCTGGTCGGTCTCGCCCGCACCCTCAACGATGGTGGTCTCGTCCTTGGTGATGATGACCTTGCGTGCACGGCCGAGCAGGTCGAGCGTGGTGTTCTCGAGCTTGAGGCCGACCTCTTCGGTGATGACCTGGCCGCCGGTGAGGATCGCGATGTCCTGCAGCTGCGCCTTGCGACGGTCACCGAAGCCGGGAGCCTTGACGGCAGCCGACTTGAAGATGCCGCGGATCTTGTTCAGCACGAGCGTCGCGAGAGCCTCGCCTTCGACGTCCTCGGCGATGATGACGAGTTCCTTGCCGTCCTGGATCACCTTGTCGACGACCGGGAGCAGGTCCTTGATGTTCGAGATCTTCGAGTTCGCGATGAGGATGTAGGGCTCCTCGAACACGGCCTCCTGGCGATCTGCGTCCGTGACGAAGTACGGGTTCAGGTAGCCCTTGTCGAAACGCATACCCTCGGTGAGCTCGAGCTCGGTGCCGAAGGTCTGGGACTCCTCGACCGTGACGACGCCCTCCTTGCCGACCTTGTCGATCGCCTCGGCGATGAGCTCGCCGATCTCGCTGTCAGCGGCGGAGATGGATGCGGTGGCCGCGATCTGCTCCTTGGAGTCGATCTCCTTCGCGCTGGAGAGGAGCTCGGCGGTGATCGCCGCGACGGCCTTCTCGATGCCGCGCTTGAGCGAGATCGGGTCGGCGCCGGCTGCGACGTTGCGCAGACCCTCGCGGACCAGAGCCTGGGCGAGGACGGTCGCGGTGGTCGTGCCGTCACCGGCGACGTCGTCGGTCTTCTTGGCGACCTCCTTGACGAGCTCCGCGCCGATCTTCTCGTACGGGTCGTCCAGCTCGATCTCCTTGGCGATCGAGACACCGTCGTTCGTGATCGTGGGGGCGCCCCACTTCTTCTCGAGCACGACGTTGCGACCGCGCGGGCCGAGGGTCACCTTGACAGCGTCGGCGAGGATGTTCAGGCCACGCTCGAGGCCGCGGCGGGCCTCCTCATCGAAAGCGATGATCTTTGCCATGAGTTTTGTCGTCCCTCCTGGACGTAGACGTTCTGATTAGCACTCAGGGGATGCGAGTGCTAACGCCCATTCTGGCACTCGACCCCATCGAGTGCAAGCCGCCGAGAGGGTGGTCACTCCGCGGGGGTCTCCTCGGCGTCCGGCGCGGTGGTCGAGCGGTCCAGTCCGATGACGACGACGAGCTGGCGCTGGTCAGGGTTGTTCGGATCCGCGTAGAAGTCGCTCTGCTCGACCTGCGCTCCGCCGATGAGACCGGCCAGTCCGATCGCGGCGAGTTCGTCCGCCTCCGAGACGTAGTACACCGTCGTGTCGGGGAAGTCCTGCTGACCGGCGGCGCCGTAGGTGATGAGGTCGTCCGGCCACTGCGCGTTGATGAGACTCTCGCGCAGCTGCACGTCGAGCCCCTCCTCGGGGGTGGCATTGAGGATGAGGACCGAGTAGGTCGTGTCGACGACACCCGTCGGCTCGGGTGTGGGCACGACAGCGTCCTCGGCCGCGGGGAAGAGCGTGATCCGCCCCATCATCAGCAGGGCGACGAAGATGCCGGCGACGATGAGGACGAGGGCGGCGACGAACGACCACAGCAACACGATCCAGCCGTTCATGCCCGGCGCCTCGGCGCGGTGGGCGCCCACTCGTCCGGAGGTGCGGGGGACGTCGTCGAAGCGGTCTCTCACGGGCTGGGGCACGCGTCGATGTTACCCGGCGAACCCGCGCATCCGCGCAACGCGCTGGTCGACCCGACGCTCACGCAGGCGACGGAGACGCCGCACGAGGAGGGGATCGTGTTCGAGTGCCTGCTCCGTCTCGATCAGGCGCCCCAGCAGCTGGTAGTACCGTGCGGGGCTCATTCCCAGCGTGCGCCGGATCGCCTCTTCCTTCGCTCCCCCGTGGCGCGGCCATGCCGCCTCCAGGGCGAGGATCGCGCGGTCGCGATCGGTGAGGTCTCCGAGCATGCCCTCAGATTACGGTCGAGGCGGCCGTCTCGGCGCGCGCCACTCCCACCATCGGCCCAATGGGTCCGCGGCCGCCCGCACCTCTCCGTCCAGGGCCACCACGAACCCGGGCCAGTCCGCGGCGTCCACCGGCGGACGCCAGGCGTCATGCAGTCCGGGGGCGTCGATCGTCACCCAGCGCGCGGGCAGGGTCCGGATGCGTTCGATCAGCGCGTGCCGCGGTGCCCACGGGATGTGCGCGAGCACACCGGGCGTCGTGATCACGAGCGTCGCATCCTGCGGCGCGGAGGCCGCGACCGCGTCAATCTCGTCGATCGCGTCGCCTCGCGTCATCGAGGGCGGATCCGCTGCAGCGATGTCCAGGGCTGCCGCGATTCGTTCCTCGCGCCCCTCCTCCCCCGGCCAGACGAGCGCGCGCAGCCATGCCCGGTCCTCGCCATCGCGCGCGTCCAGCGGCGACAGGTCGATGCCGGCCCGCCACGCCACCTCCGGCATCCGCATGTCTGGCACCGCACCGCGCACCTCGCTGGTGAGCACGACCGGGGACGCGCCGTCCGACGGATCGAGCGCGCGGCGCAGCCGCCCGTCCCCGTCGACGAAACGGTAGGAGTACCGGTCGGGATACAGGCACAGGCCGGCCGACGCTCCGATCTCGAGCAGCGCGATCGGTCCGTCGATCTCCGAGAGCACCGGAAGCAGCGGCGCAAGACGCAGCGGCTCGTTCGTCTGGATGCTGCGCGTCTCGCATTCCGCGACGATCGCGTCCGCGTGCGCGAGCAGGAACTCCCGCCACTGCGTGAAGCCCGCCGATGGGGCACCGAGCATCCGGGTCACCGCGAACACGAGCGGCGGCTGCCTGCGGTTCGCAGGGATGCGTGCGAGCACGGCCCGGACGTCGGGATCCGCGGCGACACCCGCGGCCCAGTCGGCATACAGCGCCGACCGCCCCGGCGCCTCCTCCAGGGCGAATCGCTCGTAGCGCTCGCGCACAGCATCCGTCATGCGTCCATTGTCACCTCCCGTCATCATGGCCCTCGCCGCCTCAGGGCGAGAGACAATGGAGGAGACGTCGCCCGAGAACCCAGGAGGCCTGATGGACTACAGCGTGAAGAAGACCGACGCCGAGTGGCGCGAGGAGCTCGGCGACGAGCAGTTCGCGGTGCTGCGGGAGGCTGCGACCGAGCGCGCCTGGACCGGCGAACTGCTCGATGAGGAGCGCGCGGGCCTGTACACCTGCGGCGCCTGCGGTGCAGAGCTGTTCAAGAGCGGCACGAAGTTCGACTCCGGCTGCGGCTGGCCGAGCTTCTACGAGTCGATCCGCCCCGACGCCGTCCAGCTGCTCGAGGACAACACTCTGGGAATGCAGCGCACCGAGGTCCGCTGCGCGAACTGCGGATCGCACCTGGGCCACGTCTTCCCCGACGGCTTCGGCACCCCGACCGGCGACCGCTACTGCATGAACTCGCTGGCACTGAACTTCACCCCCGAGGCCCCGGAGGCGTGAGCGCCTACGACGCCGTGCTCGCGCGGCAGTCGTGGTCCAAGCTCACCCAGGAGGCTCCGACCCGCGAGGAGCTGCTGCCGCTGGTGGCCGCAGCGGGCCGGGTCGCCGACCACTCGTCCCTGCAGCCATGGCGGCTCATCGAGCTGCGAGGCGACGACCGCCTGCGGCTCGGCGCGGCGATCGCGGAGGCCAACGGCGATCTCAAGCCCTCATCGAAGCCGCTGCGCGCCTCCCTGCTGATCGCCGTCGTGGTCAGCTTCCGCCCGAGCGAGAAGGTGCCCCGCTGGGAGCAGGAGGCCGTCGCTTCTGGCGTCGCGCATGTGCTGAGCCTCCTGCTGGACGAGGCGGGGTGGGGCGTCATCTGGCGCACCGGCGGTCACACCCGCACGGCTGCCGTCGCCGCGGCGCATGGGCTGACGGAGAACGAGGAGCTGCTCGGGTGGTTGTACGTGGGCGGCAAGCCGGATGGCAAGCGCCCCGGCAGGCGGAAACCCGTGGACGCCGAGAGCCTGCTGACCCGGTTGCCGTCCGCAGAGGGCATAGCGGGCTGAGTTCAGCGCCTGAGTTCAGCGCCTGCGTCGCCATGGAAGGGCGACGAGCACGGACAGTGCAGCGACGACCACCATGGCCAGCAGCTGCCACAGGGCGGGGCCGGCGGCAGCAGGCCACAGCAGGTCGATCGTGACCGACGCCGTCAGCTGTCCGAGCACGGCACCGAGCCCCAGGAGCAGGACGCCGGTGTGCGCGACGATCGTCGCGCTGAGCAGGATGTAGAGGAACCCGAGCGCCCCGCCGAGGTACAGCCACGGCTCCGTCGGCAGCGCGGACGGCATCCCCTTCACCGCGACGCTCACCACTGAGGCGAGCAGCAGCACCACGGTTCCGGCGGTGAAGCTCATCAGCGTCGCCGTGAGCGGCGACTGCACTCGCTGAGCGAGACGTCCGTTGGCCGCGGACTGCCACGCGATGCCGACTCCGGCCGCGAACGGCAGCAGGAGCAGCCACCACGGTGCACGGGCCAGCACGTCCCCGCTGAGGGAGATCGCGACGGCGAGGAGGGCGAACACCCCGCCGAGCACTCGGCCTCCCGTCACGGCGACGACACCGGACGGTCCGACGCCGAGCCTGTCCAGCACGAGGCCGTTCACGGTCTGGCCGGCGACGACGCCCACCGTGAACAGGGACACCCCGAGCAGTCCCGCGGTGAGTCCCTGCGTCGAGACCGTGAGCGCACCGCACGCCCCGCCCAGCAGCATCCACGGGGGAACGTGCCCTGAGCGCACACCGCGCCAGAGGCGGCCAGCCCCCGCTCTGGCCGTCGGCAGCACGAGGGTCACGGCGACCAGCAGGGCGAGACCGACGCTGAACGAGATGAGGCCGGCGACGATACCGTCGTCGATGCGCACCCCCAGCACACCGTTGACGCGTGCCTGCACGGCCGTCATCGCACCGATCGCCACCGCCCCACCGAGGGCGAGGGGGACGGGGATGCGGCGGACCTCGGACACCCGTTGACCCTACCTGAGCGACGACCCGCCCGATGTCCGCGCCCGGCGGTAGCCTGTGGACATGTGCGCGAGCTACGGACTCGATCCTCGATTCTCCGACACCGACCTCCTGGCGGAGGCCGACGCCGAACTCCTCGACGACCTGCGCGGTTGGGCACGCGACAACGACGGCGAGACCCTCCGCCCCACCGGCAAGAACCTGCGCAATCTCAATCCGCTCATCGTTCCGCAGGACGAGCACGCGGCGCTCGAGAAGGCATGGTGGGGGTATCTCATCGACGGCCAGCCGTCGAAGTTCCCCTCGATCAACACGCGCTCCGAGCGCCTGCAGGACCAGCCGGCGAAACTGCGGACACGGGCGATCGTCCCGACCACCGGGTGGTTCGAGATGCGCAAGCCCGAACGCGTCTGGCACGAGTTCACGCTCGGCCCCGACACGCTGTTCGGCATGGCGGCCGTCACGCAGCGCGGTCGCACGCCCGACGGCGACTGGGTCACCTGCTACTCCATCGTGATGGCCCCGGCTCCGGCGCACCTCGCCGAGGTCCATGAGCGGATGCCGGTACTCATCCCCGCGTCCATGAGCAGCGCGTGGCTCACCGCCGCGCCGGATCGCGATCTGATCGACGAGGCACTGGCAGCCTCGGCCGCGATGGCGGAGCGGATCTCCGTCACACCCACCGCCTCCCGCCCGTGACAGAACAGGCCCGCCGCGCTCGATAGTCTTTCGCCATGACCTCCATGGTGCTCATCAGCCTCGCCGCGATCCTCGCGTGGTCACTGATCTCGCACCGGTTCGAGCGCTGGGGTGTGGCCGGCCCCGCAGCCCTCCTCCTCCTCGGCGCCGCCACCGTCGCGTGGGACGTCGAGGCGTTCAGCACGGTGATCGACTCGGAACTCGCCGAGAAGGTCGTCGAGGTGATCCTCGCGATCCTGCTGTTCGTCGACGCCACCGAGGTGGAGGGCGGCGTCTTCGGCAAGGAGGGGAAGGTCATCGCGCGTCTGGTCCTCATCGCCCTCCCGCTCTCCCTCGCGCTGGCCGTCCTCAGCGGCGTGCTGCTGCTGCCGACCACGGGCCTGCTCGTTCTCGCCGTGATCGCGTGCGTCATCATGCCCACCGACTTCTCCCCCGCCGCACGGCTGCTGCGCAGCGGCGGTGTCACGACCAGGGCCCGGCAGATCCTCAACGTCGAGAGCGGATACAACGACGGCGTGGTCTCGCCCGTGTTCGGCATGTCCCTCGCCCTCGCCGTGTTCTGGACGACGATCTCGCGCACTCCGGAATCCGAGCTGACGGAGGAGGTGCTCGAGAAGCCCGTGTTGGACTTCCTGCACGCCTTCGCCGGTGCCGTGCCGGCGACACTGTTCGCGATCGTCATCGGCATGGCGCTCGGCCCCGGTATCGGCTTCGCCGTGCGGGTCGCGCGGAGGCACGACGTCGCCAGTGCCGTCGGTGCGCGATACGTCATGCTGCTGCTCCCCCTCATCGCCTACGGGGTCGCGAGCATCCCGCTGTTCGACGCGAACGGTTTCGTCGCGGCGTTCGTGGCCGGCGTCGGATACCGGCTGACGCGCGTCCGCTCCGCGGAGGCGGCGGGCATCGATCATTCAGAGCTGCTGCTCGTCGAAGAGGTGGGTGCTCTCGCGGCGAACTTCGTCTGGTTCATGCTCGGCGGCGCGGCCGTCATCGTCGTCGTCGCCGGATTCGACTGGCGCATCGTCGCCCTCGCTCTCCTCGCGCTCACGCTGGTGCGCATGCTGCCCGTCTACGTGTCGCTGATGGGCAGCACGGTGGCCCGCGCCGATCGACTGCTCATCGGCGCCCTCGGTCCCCGAGGCACCGCGACGATCGTCTTCGGCCTCCTCGCCTACAACGGCCTCCCGGAGGACGAGGGGACGGCGGTGCTGACCGTCATGGTCGTGACCGTGGTGGGGAGCATCCTGCTCCACGGCGTGGCTGCCCCTCTCATCATGCGACGGGTCGGCGCGGCCCGACTCTGATCACGCGAGGAGCTTCGCCCTCAGCCGACCCCGCACGGCGGCATCCACTCCGGCGCCGTCCAGGTACGCGTCGATGCCACCGGGCAGGCGATCGAGCCGGCAGAGCGCGGCGTCGAGGACTTCGGGCGGCGAGGATCCGAGGATCACGAGCAGATCGTCCGTGAGGTGCACACGGAACCGACGCGCCGTCCCCACCATCCTGTGCGTCCACTCCCCCGCGAGATTGGGGGCGGATGCCGCGTAGTCGGCGAGGATGATCCTGCGGTCGACCTCGAGCGCCTCGAGCACCAGGGCGATCGCCAGACCGGTGCGATCCTTGCCCGCTGTGCAGTGGACGAGGACCGGGTCGTCCGCATCGGCGATCGCACGGATGATCCGCCCCAGCGCATGCTGATGCTCGTCGAGGATGAGCCGGTAGACCTCGCCGAGAGTGATCGTCTTCAGATCCACGCGCCGAGACGCGCCGTCGATCGGGATGCTGGTGCGCACCGCCCCCGTGCCCCGGAGGCGGTCACGACCGCCGACGCGGCGGTCGAACGGGGAGCGGAGGTCGATGACGGTTCCGATGCCGAGCTCCGCGATCCGTCGCCGACCGGCCGGGGAGAGTCGGTGCAGTGCGTCCGACCGGTAGAGCATGCCCGGGGTGAGCGCGCCGCGAGCGGCCTCCCGGAAGTTGTACGTTCCCGGGATGTCGAGACGGGTGACGGCGTCGTCCATGGCGCCATGCTAACCGCGGCTGTCGATGCTCCCTGTCAGAGCGACACCGGCAGGGGGTCGGAGACGCCCTGCGGCGCCTCTGTGCTCCCCGGCCCTCCGCCGCTGAAGGCCAGGAGCACCAGGTCGTCGGAGCGGTCTCGGACGATGCGCCCCGCGTAGTAGGGGTCGGGGGCGATCAGGCGTGCCGTGTCGACATCGACGCCCTCCAGGTCAGCCGGCGCCTCCACGGCCCACACACCGCTGACCATCCCGCCGCCGGCGGGGTGGCGCGCCGCGGAGAACGTGAGGAACGTCCGTCCGCCGTGGTCGATGCGCTGCAGCACCTCCAGGTGCGGGAACTCGGCAGACGACGGCCCGAGGGGCGGGCCGGCCGTCCATGTCGTCAGATCAGCGGATCGGGCATGGCCGACGACACCGCCGCTGGTCATCCCGGCACCGTGCCCGCGTGCCGTGATCAGCATGTGCCAGCCGTCGCCCGCCTCGTCACGGTAGACCCAGGGGTCGCGCCACGCCTCCTCCGGCCAGGACGTGTCCCCGAGCGTCTCGTAATGCGCGGGGTCGGCGCGCAGCACGAGGTCGGGGAGCTTCCGCCACGCGTGCAGGTCCTCGGACACCGCGCATCCGATCGTCTCGATGTTCTCCGGCGAACCGTCAGCGGTGAACGAGGCGCCCGTGTAGAACATCCGCCACAGCCCCGCCTCGTCCCGCACGACGCAACCCGTCCAGGTCGCCGTCTCGTCGAAGCTTCCCGGCTCCCCGGGCGCGAGGACCTCGCCGTGATCGGTCCAGTGCGTGAGGTCCTCGGACGTGGCATGCCCGATGCGGGCGTTGCGGTGCCGGAGGTCGGGGTCGCCGAGAGCCTTCGGCGCGTGCAGGTAGAAGAGGTGGTACCGGTCACCGTCGTCGGCGACCCAGAAGTCCCACACCCAGTGCGCGTCCAGGCGGAAAGCCATGAGTTCTCCCATCGCGGCCCCGGCGTCGGCCGAGGCGGTTCGGTCGTCAGCCCTTGAGCGAGCCCTGCATCAGCGCCGAGACGAACTGGCGCTGGAAGATCAGGAACACGATCAGGGTCGGAGTGAGGATGAGCAGCGATCCGGCGCACAGCAGGGGGATGTCCGTGCCGTACTGCCCCTGGAAGGCGCCGAGCGCTCCGGCCATGGTGCGCTTGGTCGGATCGTTGACGAGGACGATCGCCAGCAGGAACTGGTTCCACGTCCACAGGAACAGCAGGATCGACAGCGAGGACAGCGCCGGGACCGACAACGGCATGTGGATGCGCCAGAACAGCTGCCAGGTCGTGGCTCCGTCCATGCGCGCCGCCTCCGACAGGTCCTGCGGCATCGTGACGAAGTGCGCCCGCATCCACATCACGGCGAACGGCATGAACAGACCGATCAGCGGAAGGATGATCGCCCATCTCGTGTTGAGGATGCCGAGCTCGCGGACCTGGAAGTACAGCGGCGTGATGATGCCCTCGAAGGGCAGCGTGAGCCCCAGCAGGAACACGATGAGCACCGCACCGCTCGCCTTGGGCTTCAGGTGCCCGAGTGCGAAGCCCGCGAGCGTCGCGATGAGCACGCTGATCGGGACGACGCCGAGCTCGATGAGGACGCTGGACCACAGCAGGGCGCCGACATCCGCCGAGGTGAACGCGAGCGCGAAGTTGCCCCAGTGCGGAGTCTCCGGCAGCTCGAGGCCCTTCGGGTAGGTGCCAGGCTCGTGAAGGGCGGTCACGAAGAGGCTGACGAACGGCACGAGGGTGACGATCATCAGGACGACGAGGATGACGCGCCCCATCCACTTCTCTCTGGCGCGGATGATCACGATTCTCTCCCTCGGAGGATCCGCTGAAGCGGCAGGACGACGATGAGCACGAGCGCCATGAGCACGATCGAGAACGCCGAGGCGGTGCCGATGTCGCGCTGGTAGAACGCCAGGTAGAAGATCTGCAGGCCGGGCACGAGTGTGCTGTCGCCCGGACCTCCCTGGGTGCTGATGTAGATGATGTCGAACGCGGCGAGCGCCGAGATCACGGTGACGGTCACGCAGACGGCGATCTCCTGGCGTACCCCGGGGAGGGTGATGGCGAAGAACTCGCGCACGGGACCGGCGCCGTCGATGCGGGCCGCCTCGTAGAGTGACGGGTCGATCTTCGTCATGCCGGCGAGGATGAGGACGAGACAGAGGCCGACCTGGACCCATGCGCCGATGACGCCGACCGCGGGCAGGGCGGTGTTGAAGTCCCCGAGCCAGGCGGTGGTCACCGCATCGAGGCCGATGAGGCGCAGGAACTGGTTGACGACGCCGTCCGTCGAAAGCTGCCAGCTCCACATGATTCCGGCGGCGACGAGCGGGATGACCTGCGGGAGGAACAGCACGGTCCTCGCAACACCCGCCAGCCGGCTCTCTGCGACGGCGCGGATGATGTTCGCGGCGATCAGCGCGATGGCGACGGGGATGATCGAGAAGTAGATGATGAGCTCGAAGGCGTTGAGGATCGCCCCGACGAGCTTCGGGTTGGTGAAGACCTCGATGTAGTTGGCGCCGCCGACCCACGTCGAGGGGCCGACACCGTTCCAGTCGTAGAACGAGTACTGCGCGGAGGCGAAGATCGGGCGCAGCACGAAGAAGACGTAGAAGGCCGCCGCCGGGACGACCAGCGCGTACGCGGAGAGGTTTCGAACGAGTCGACGCGTGCGACGACGACGATCGCGTTCAGGAGAGGGCGCTGCTGCGCCGACGGTGTTCGTCGGCGCAGCAGCGGAGCGGATTCCACTCATGGATCAGTTTCCGACCTGGCTCTCGTAGTCGGCCTGGACCGAGCTGAGCAGGCCCTCGGGCGTCTGCTCGCCGGCGACCATCTTCTGCAGGTTGGGCGTCCAGCTCTGCGCGTAGATGGCACCGGTGGCGTTCGCGATGAAGTCCATCGCGCCGTCGGCCTCGCCGATGATGTCACCCGCGGCGAGCGTGGCGGCCGTGGTCGTGCCCTCCTCGACCGGGGGCATGAAGGCGCCGACCGCACCCATGGGGCTGGATCCGCCGACCTCGACGGTCAGGGCGCGGGCCTCGTCGTTCGTCGCCGTCCAGTCCAGGAAGAACGCCGCGCAGTCCGGGTTCTCCGCGAAGGCGGAGACGCCGAAGGTGTTCGGGGCGGACATCGCACCGATCTGACCGCCCTCCTCGAGCGGAGGCATGAGGAAGAAGCCGAACTCGCCCGGTGCCTGCGAGTCGAAGTTGCCCGCCTCCCAGTCGCCGTTGAAGCTGAACAGAGCGTCGCCGCCCATGAAGCGGCTCATCATCTGTGCGTAGTCGAGCGAGTTGACGTCCGAAGAGAAGTAACCGGAGTCGATCCACCCCTGCAGGTGCTCGGCGGCGGCGAGGTTCTCCGGGGTGTCGATCGAGGCCCCCGGCTTCTGGAAGACCCAGTCGTTGATGGCGGCAGGGTCGCCGTAGGAGGCCATCAGCGCCTGGAGCGGGAAGGCGAGTCCGCCGGTCGCGCCGCCGTTGAACTGCGCGATGGGGACGATCCCGGCGTCCTTGGCCTTCTGCATGGCTGCGTCGAGTTCGTCGAGCGTGGTCGGCTCCTCCGTGAGTCCGATCTGCTCGGCGAGCGCCTTGTTGTAGTAGACGCCGGTCATCGAGTAGCTCAGACCCATCGCGTACAGCGGTCCGTCGCCGCGGCGTCCTTCGTCGTCGACGCGGAGCTGCTGCAGCTGCGACTCGGGCCAGTCCGTCCACCCGTACGCCTCGGCGTACGGGTCGAGGTTCAGCAGGAGTCCGTCGGTGGCGAGCTCCGACATCTGCGGCAGACGCATGAGGTCCGGCGGCGAGTCCTGCAGCACGCGCGGCGCATTCTGCGTGATGACGGCGAACTGGTCCTCACGGATGTCGAACGTCACGTTCGGGTACTGGCGCGTGAACTCCTCGGCCAGTGCGGCCGGGAGCGGGAAGCCCGTCTCCAGGTAGGCGCTGAGTACGACGTCGTCCTCGCCGCAGGTGAGGGCGATCTCCGCGGTCTCGTCGCCCTCCGCACCGTCGGTCGAGGTCGATCCTCCTGGCGGCGCACACGCCACCAGTCCGAGTGCCAGCGTGGCCAGTGCTCCCGTCGCGAGTGGACGGAGCGCGCGTGTTCTGCTGTGAGACACCTGTGTCCCCTTTCTACAAAGCCGTTCATCGAGCCGCAGGTGGTGCATTGCGGTTGCTAAATCGGGTTAGCACCTTCATGATGAAGCATGCGATCGACCACTGTCAACCCGCGACGCACGCTGCCCGGGAGCAGATGGCTGGATAGGATCAGCCCGAACGGAGAGGAGCCCGATGACGGGGAAGAGGGTCACCCTCGCTGACGTCGCCCGCGGGGCGGGCGTCTCCCGATCCACGGCATCCCTCGTCCTCTCGGACCGGGGCGACGAACTGCGCATCTCTGAGGCCGCCCAGGATCGGGTTCGACGTGTGGCGGCCGAGCTCGGCTATCGCCCCAACATGCTCTCCGCGAGCCTGCGCAAGGGCACCAGCGGGACGCTCGGCTTCGTCTCGGACACCGTCGCGACCTCGCTGCTCGCGGGCGACATGATCAAGGGCGCGCTCGAAGGCGCCCGCCGCAACGGGCACATGCTGTTCATCGGCGAATCCGAGGGCGACGAGGACGAGCAGAACCGGCTCATCGAGGCGATGCTCGATCGCCAGGTCGACGGACTCATCATCGCCTCGATGTTCACCCGCGAGCGCCCCCTCCCCCGCGCCGTGCAGGGCCGGAACGTGGTCCTGTTGAACATGATGACCCCGCAGGGCGAGCCTGCGGTGCGCGCGGTGATCCCGGACGAGTACGCTGCGGGCAGGCAGGCGGCCCGCATCCTCCTCGATGCCGGCCACCGCGAGATCCACCTAATCGGCGGCGGCCCGACCCGGAGCGACGTGGCGCCGGACAGTGTCGCAGGTCGCGAACGTCTGGCCGGCATCCTCGACGAGCTCGACACCGAAGGACTCGCACCGGCCAGCGGCTGGCAGCGCACGATCTGGTTGCCACCCGACGGATGGGAGCTCACCAATGCGCTCCTCGCATCCGGTGTGCGCCGAGGCGCGCTCATCACCTTCAACGATCGCCTCGCGTTCGGCGCCTATCAGGCCATCAGTGAGAGCGGCGCCTCAGTTCCCGAGGACTTCTCCGTGGTCTCCTTCGACGACCACCAGCTCGCGTCCTGGCTGCATCCGCACCTCACGACGTTCGCGCTGCCCCACCGGGAGCTCGGCATCCACGCGGTCGAGATGCTGCTGTCGGGAGGCGGCGCGGAAGTGCGCCGCCTCCCGATGCCCCTCCGTCTCCGCAGTTCGGTGAAGGACCTCACGGCGACGTGACGATGGCCGGCGGCCGTATCCGGCTATCGTGGATGCCCACCGAACCTCAGGAGCGACCATGGGATCCGACGACGAGAAATCCCGCCCTCGGGCGCTGCGCGACGGCACGAAGGAGGCACGCTTCGCCGCGCGCTACGCGACGATCGACGAGGTGGCGGAGCTGCTCGGAGTCACTCCGGTCTCCCTCCGCCAGACGATGCGCCGGCGCGACGCGGGCGAGGCCTCAGCGGCGAGCGACGCGTTCATCGACCCGATCGGCAATGTGTCCGGTTACCTCTGGGATCGCGACGACCTGACTCCGGAGGCGATCGAGGCGTGGCACAACCGTCCACGAAGAGGACGGCGACCCGACAGCGCTCGATGACGAGTGCTGAACGACAAGGATGGAGCCGACTACGGGATTCGAACCCGTGACATCCTGTTTACAAGACAGGTGCTCTACCAGCTGAGCTAAGTCGGCGAACGCCGTCCAGCTTAGCGAGCCGGAGAGGCGGGTCGGAAACTACGACGACGGGGTCGGAGTCGGAGAGGGAGTGGGGTCGGTCTCGCTCGCCACCGTGAGGACGAACTGCGAGAACTCCGCCGGATCGTCAAGGGCCCCCACATACGCGGAGCCGTTCACCACGACCATGGGCGCGCTGGTGAGGACGAGGTCGTCCGAGCCATCGAGGGGACCGGCCAGCGCGCGAGAGGTCGCCTCCTTCGCCCAGCCGACATAGTCCGCGTCCTCGATGCACGAGCGCACGACCTTGGGAGTGTCCACCCCGACGGCCACGGCGAGGTCGGCCAGCTCGACATCCGAGCGGCCGCTGCTGTCCACCTCGGGCTGGTCGATGAGCAGCTCGTGGTTGTACGCGTAGAACTGGTCGGGCGAATGGCTTGCGACGCATGCTGCAGCGGCGGCGGCGCGCAACGAGTACTTGGTGCCGCTGGAGCTGGCGGTGAGCATGGCCACCGGATGATAGGTGGCGGTGACCGCTCCCTCGCCGATCCAGCTGGCGAGCTGACGGCTGTTGGCACGTTCGAACTCACCCGCTCCGGGAGAGAGGTAATCGACGTAGATGTGCACGTCGACGGCGGCGTTGGTCGGCTCCGCGGTGGGCTCGGCGGTCTCCTCGCCTGCTTCCGACTCCTCGGGGGTCGGCGTCGCAGGGACGGCCTCCGCGGTCGTGTCGGCCAGGCTGCGGACGACGATGCCGTCGCCCTCGAGCCCGTCGGGGTTCATCATCGGCTTCGAGACCGTCGACGTCACCGCCATGGTGACCGCGGTACCCACGGCCCCGACGGCGATGATCGCGACCGCGCCGATGATGATCCCCCGCATGACACGCGCTCGCGACTGCTTGGTCTGGATCTGCTGAGCCTTCTCCCGCACCGCCTCACGGGAATTGCGAGGGGTGGGGACGTTCGGCGTTTCGTCGCTCGACATCGTTCCTCTTGAGAGTTCGGGATGGGGTTCGATCCCCTGATTCGCCCGCCGATCGTATGCACCGGATCGATCAGGACCGTCTTCGATGCTATCCAGACAGGCTGGGAAATACCCAGGTGCGGCCGCACGTGCCATACTGATACCGGCCCGATGGCGGGCCACGGCGAGGCCCGGCCTCACCGCATCCATCACAACGGATCGTCCGGCACGTACCTGCCGGTGAAGGAGAAAACAATGGCATCTGTCACGTTCGACGCCGCAACGCGTCTGTACCCCGGCGGAACCCGCCCGGCAGTCGACAAGCTCGACCTCGAGGTCGCAGACGGCGAATTCCTCGTCCTCGTCGGGCCTTCCGGTTGCGGAAAGTCCACCTCGCTGCGCATGCTCGCCGGCCTCGAAGAGGTCAACGAGGGACGCATCCTCATCGGCGACCGCGACGTCACCGACGTTCCGCCGAAGGACCGCGACATCGCGATGGTCTTCCAGAACTACGCGCTGTACCCGCACATGACCGTCGCCGAGAACATGGGCTTCGCCCTCAAGATCGCCGGCGTCGGCAAGGAGGAGCGCGCAGCCCGCGTCCTCGAGGCCGCCAAGCTCCTCGACCTCGAGGAGTACCTGACCCGCAAGCCGAAGGCCCTCTCGGGTGGCCAGCGTCAGCGCGTCGCGATGGGCCGTGCCATCGTCCGTCAGCCGCAGGTGTTCCTCATGGACGAGCCGCTGTCGAACCTCGACGCGAAACTCCGCGTCCAGACCCGTACGCAGATCGCGTCGCTGCAGCGCCGCCTGGGCGTCACCACCGTCTACGTGACCCACGACCAGACCGAGGCTCTCACCATGGGTGACCGCATCGCAGTCCTCAAGGACGGCCTCCTCCAGCAGGTCGGCTCCCCGCGTGACCTGTACGAGAAGCCGAACAATGTCTTCGTCGCTGGCTTCATCGGCTCCCCCGCGATGAACCTCTTCGCCGCGGACCTCGCCGAGGGCGGCGTCCAGTTCGGCAGCGAGGTCGTCCCGCTCGACCGCGACACCGTCGGCCGCGCGAACGGTTCGCAGGTGACCGTCGGCGTCCGCCCCGAGGACATCACCGTCGGCCCCGCCGACGGCAAGGGCCTCTCGGTCGTCGTCGACCTCGTCGAGGAGCTCGGCGCTGACGGCTACCTCTACGGTCACACCGACATCAGCGGCAAGCGCACCGACATCGTCGCGCGCGTCGACGGACGCAGCCACGCCAACGCGGGCGACACCGTCACCCTCGCGGCCAACCCCGGCCACGTGCACGCGTTCGACATCGAGTCCGGACAGCGTCTCAACGACAAGCCGGTCGTCTCGGCCTGATCGATCACCGACGCGGCGCGGGCTGACCTCAGGGTCACCCGCGCCGCGTCGTTTCTCCACCCGCATCGCAGGGAGAGGCAGCATGCAGGACGCGCTTCGGATCACCGCCAGCAAGATCAATCCCGAGCTGCTGGCGCTGCCGTGGTCGACGCCGCTGGCCAAGTGGCCGTCCGAACGGATCGTCTCCCTCCCCAAGGGCCTCTCCCGCCATCTCGTCCGATTCGCGGATCTCTCCGGCCGCGTCGTCGCCGTCAAGGAGACGACGGCGGAGATGGCGCAGCGCGAATACGACATGCTCGGCAACCTCGGGCGCCTCGACGTTCCGTGCGTGGATCGCGTGGCGGTCATCGCCGGCCGAACGGACAGTTCCGGGGCACCGCTGCCCGCCGTCCTCGTCACCTCTCACCTGCGGTTCTCCATGCCGTACCGCGCACTGTTCACGCGCGTGCTGCGCCCCGACACCGCGACGCGCCTGGTCGACGCGCTCGCCCTGCTCCTCGTGCGGCTGCACAACGTCGGCTTCTACTGGGGCGACGTCTCACTGTCGAACACCCTGTTCCGCCGCGACGCCGGCGCGTTCGCTGCGTATCTGGTGGATGCCGAGACCGGTGAGCTCCACGAAGAAGGGCTGACCGAGGGGCAACGGCTGTACGACCTGGATCTCGCCCGGACGAACATCGCCGGAGAGATCATGGACCTCGCCGCCGGCGGACGGCTCGAGCACGGCGTCGATGCCGTGGCCATCGCCGACGGCATCGTCTCGTCGTATCACTCGCTGTGGGCGGCCCTCACGGCGGAGGAGTCGTTCTCCGCCAACGAGACCTGGCGGATCACCGAGCGGGTCGAACGCCTGAACGCCCTGGGCTTCGACATCGATGAGATGTCGATGTCCACGACCACCGACGGCACGGTGGTCCACATCCAGCCCAAGGTCGTCGACGCCGGACACCATCAGCGCCGCCTCATCCGACTGACCGGGCTCGACGTCGAGGAGAACCAGGCGCGACGGCTCCTCAACGACCTCGACGAGTTCCGCGCGCGGTCCACGAAGGACTGGACGGACGAGGAGATGTACGCGCACGAGTGGCTCACGCGGGTCTTCGAGCCCGTCGTCCGGGCCATCCCCTACGAGCTGCGCGCGAAGCTCGAGCCCGCCGAGGTGTACCACCAGGTGCTCGAGCACCGCTGGTACCTCTCTCAGGCCAACGGGCGGTCCATCCCGCTCGCCGAGGTGCTCACGTCGTACATCAACGACGTGCTCCGTCACCGCCGCGACGAGGCGACGATCATGGGGCCGCCGACCGAGACGATGTCCCTCCCCGTGGTGACGGGCGCGATGCCCGCAGCCGACGAGGACGAGGTCGACTGGCGGGACCTCGTCTAGGCCCGTCAGTACCCGACGGTGAAGTTCTCGCGGTGGTGCTTCGGGTTCTCGATCTCGTCGACCACGGCGATGCCGAAGTCCGCGCCGGAGATGTAGGACTCACCGGCATCATCCGTGACGAGGACCTGGCCGCCATCCCGGTACTCTCCGGTGCGCTCTCCCGGTGCGAACATGCCGAAGCCACCGGCCGGGTGGATGAAGAACCAGTCCTTGCCGCTGTCGTCGGCCTGCAGGTCCTCGAGCACGCCGATCGCCTCCTGCGCCTCCGCCTTGAACTCCTCCGGGAAGCCGGAGTCGATCAGTCGGGGTCCACCGGGGGCGACGAGGCTCCCGCCGGCCCCGCCGACGACACCGAGCCGCACGTTCTCGCCGAGCGCCGCGAACAGCTCCGCCGTCGCGGCGCGGACCTTGCCGACCATGTCGCCGCGCGGCGAGACCGCCTGGATGACGACCTCGGCCTCCTCGATCTGCTCGAGAAGGCTCGGCACGTCGAGGATGGTCCCCTCGACGTACACGGCACCGTCGACCCGTGTGGCGGGGACGGACCGGGCGACCGAGATCACCGAGTGTCCGCGTGCCACCGCCTCTGCGACGATGTGCGAGCCGGCGTAGCCGGTGCCTCCGATGACGGCGATGCGGGTCATGTGATTCCTTCCGAGGAGCAGGTGTCTGTGAGTTCGAACCGTCTGGCCCGTCGGATATTCCGGGCCGGCGCCGGACTCAGGCGCGCGCGTCGGCCGCGCGCACCGTTGCGACCTGGTAGAGCGCGACGGATGCGGCGATTCCGGCGTTGAGCGACTCCGTGGCCGCCGAGATCGGGATCGAGACGATCTGGTCGCAGTTCTCGGTGACGAGGCGCGAGAGACCCTTGCCCTCGGATCCCACGACGATGACGACCGGTCGATCGGCGAGGGCGAGGTCCGGCAGGGAGACGTCTCCGCCGCCGTCGAGGCCGATCACGAACACGCCCTGCTTCTTGAACTCCTTGAGCTGCGTGGTGAGGTTCGTCGCCATCGCCACGGGGATGCGCGCGGCCGCACCGGCACTGGTCTTCCACGCGGCGGAGTTCACTCCGGCCGAACGACGCTGCGGAAGGATGATGCCGTGACCGCCGAACGCCGCGGTCGAGCGGATGATGGCTCCGAGGTTGCGCGGGTCGGTGATGCCGTCGAGGGCGACGAACAGCGGCACCTCGCCACTGTCGATCACCTTCTCCAGCAGATCCTGCGGGTGCGCGTACTCGTACGGCGGCACCTTGAGCGCCACGCCCTGGTGCACCCCGTCGAATCCGGCCATGCGGTCGAGTTCCTGCCTGGTCACCTCGAGGACGGGGATGCCGCGATGCGTCGCGATCGAGAGCATCTCCTTCACGCGGTCGTCCATCTCGACCCGCTGGGCGATGTAGAACGCCGTGGCGGGGATCTTCGCGCGCAACGCCTCGAGCACCGAGTTGCGCCCGGTGACGTTCTCGGTGTCGTCGCCGGCCTTCGCCTTGGGCGACCGGTTGGGGTTGCTCGGCGTGCTGGAACGTCCGCCGGGGCGTCCTTTGCCGCCCGCGGCCGCGTACCGCTCGTTCGCGGCCTTGCGCTTGCCTGCGACGTGCCAGGCGCGGTCCTCCGCCTTCGGCGTCGGCCCGCGGCCCTCGAGCGACTTGCGTCCGAGTCCACCGGTGCCCTTGGTGGCACCCTTCTTCTTGCTGTTGCCCGCTCCGGGGCGTGACGGCTTAGCCATTGATACTCCAATGAGTTCCGGCCGGAGTGTCCTCCAGCGTGATTCCTGCGGCCGCGATCGCGTCGCGGATACGATCCGCTGCCGCCCAGTCCTTTTCGGCGCGCGCGGTCGCGCGCTGTTCGATCATGGTGCGGACGAGCGCATCCAGCGCCGAGCTCTCGGCGTTCGCGTCCGTCTTCGCCCACTGCGTCGAGAGGGGATTGATCCCGAGGATGTCCGTCATCCGCATGACGTCCATCACGTCCTGCTTGGCCTCTTCGTGCTTGCCCGCATCCAACAGTGCGTTACCCGAACGGATGCTGCTGTGGATCGCGGCGAGCGCACGCGGTACCGCGAGGTCATCGTTCATGGCCTCCCAGAACTCCGTCGGCAGGCCTTCCTTGTACTCGGCCCAGCCGGGCCCGGCCAGTCGCTGACCGCGCTCGAGGAAGGTGCGGATGCGTCCGAGTGCGGCGTCGGCCTCCGCCCAGGTGGACTCGCTGAGGTCGAGGCTCGACCGATAGTGTGCGGCGGCGAGCGCATAGCGGACGACCAGCGGGTCGTGCGCGCCCAGCACGTCGGCGGCGAGGGTGAAGTTCCCGAGCGACTTGGACATCTTCTGACCATCGACGGTCACCAGGCCGTTGTGCACCCAGTAGCGCGCGAAGGCGTCGCCCGCTGCCGTCGACTGCGCCAGCTCGTTCTCGTGGTGCGGGAAACGCAGGTCGAGACCGCCGCCGTGGATGTCGAATTCGCCGCCGAGATAGCGCTTGGACATCGCGGAGCACTCGATGTGCCAGCCAGGACGTCCCGCTCCCCACGGCGAGGACCAGTGGGCGTCTCCCGGTTCGTCGCTCTTGGCGCCTTTCCAGAGCGCGAAGTCCTGCGAGTTGCGCTTGCCACGCGGGTCGGCGTCCTCGGCCGCCTCCATCGCATCGACGGACTGGTGCGTCAGCGCGCCGTATTCCGGCCAGGACCGCACATCGAAGTACACGTCGCCCGAATCGTCGGGCGCAGGGTAGGCGTGTCCGCGCTCGATCAGAGTCGCGATGAGTTCCTGCATCTGCGGGATGGATGCCGTGGCGCGCGGCTCGTACGTGGGCGGCAGGATGCCGATGCCGGCGTACGCCGCCGTGAACTCCTGCTCCATGCGATAGGCCAGAGCCCACCACGGCTCGGCGTCCGAGGCGTTGGCGATCACCTTGTCGTCGATGTCGGTGACGTTGCGCACGAACGTCACGCGGCCGTAGCGGTGGGTGAGCCAGCGTCGCAGGATGTCGAAGCTCAGTGCCGCACGGACGTGACCGATGTGCGGACCGGACTGCACCGTGGGCCCGCAGACGTACATCGTGATGTTCTCGGGGTCGAGAGGCACGAAGTCGCGCAGTTGCTGAGCGCGGGTGTCGTAGAGGCGGAGAGTCACTGCTCCAGCGTACCGGGGACCGCCTGCATGGACCCCTGTGTGAGGTCGCGGCGGTAGAACACCGACTCCGGATCCTCCCGGTAGTCGCCGAACGGACCGCACGGCGTGTACCCCTCGGAGAGGTAGAGGCCACGCGCTGCCCGGAAGTCCGCCGTCGAACCGGTCTCGAGCCAGAGCGTCGTGATGCCCTCCGCACGTGCGAGATCCGTGAGGTGGCGCAGCAGCAGCCTGCCCAGCCCCTGTCCGCGAACGGACGGTGCGGTGCGCATGGACTTCAGCTCGGCATCCTGCGGTCCTGTGCGCCGGTATCCGCCCACCGCGAGGATCTCCTCATCGCGCCAGACGGTCACGAAGCGGACCTCGGGTGCCCGCAGTGCGTCGACGTCGAGCGCGTGGACGCTCTCGTCCGGGGACTGGCGGTACATGTCCGCGAGATGCTCGAGCACGAACGCGCGGCTTCTCGGGTCGGTCAGATCGTCGTCGCGGAACTGCCACATGTCCACATGCTCGCACGCGGACGTTTCCGTCTCGTGTCGCGTCATCCGGTGGATTCAGACCAGCGGCACGACCATGGCGACGGCCATGGCGGAGATGCCATCGCCGCGCCCGGAGAACCCCAGGCCGTCCGTGGTGGTGGCCGTCACCGACACGGGGGCACCGCCGAGCGCCGCCGACAACACGCGCTCTGCTTCGGCACGCCGACCGCTGAACCGCGGGCGGTTGCCCTGGAACTGCACGGACACGTTGCCGATGCCGAACCCGGCGTCCGCGAGGAGTTCCCTCGTGCGGGCGAGGAAGACGTCACCGTGCGCGCCGGCGTACTCCGGGTGCGCCGTGCCGAAGTGCTCCCCGATGTCTCCGAGACCGGCCGCACCCAACAGTGCGTCGACGATCGCGTGAGCGACGGCATCGCCGTCCGAGTGCCCGGACAACGCGGTCTCCCCCGGCCACTGCAGCCCCGCCAGCCAGAGGTCGCCCTCGCCGCCGAAGGCGTGCACGTCGGTCCCGATCCCGACCCGACCGACGGTCGTCGAGCCCCGCTCGGGAGAGAGCAGTCGGCGGGCTCTTTCGAGATCGGCGGGCACCGTGATCTTGAACGCCACCGGCGAGCCGGGGATGTGGACGACGGGGTGCCCGGCTGCCGCGTACAGGGCCGCGTCGTCGGTGTACTCGGCCCCGGAGTCGAGCGCGAGGGCGTATGCCTTCTCGAGAAGGGCGCGCGGGAACCCCTGCGGGGTCTGCGCCGCGACGAGCTCCGAGCGATCGACGGCCTCGACGACCGCGGAACCGGAGACGCGCTTGAGCGTGTTCACCACGGGAAGAGCGGGGAGGACACCGCGATCGTCCGTCACCGCCTGCGCCACGGCGTCGATCTGCGCTGCCGGAGTGAGGGGGCGCGCCGCATCGTGCACGAGCACCGTCTCGACGTCGCCCCACAGCGCGCGCAGACCGGCCGCGACGGACTGTTGCCTGGTCGCTCCGCCGGTGACGACACGTCCGAGTTCGACGCGGTCGCCTGCGGCGGCGCGCAGCTCACTCTCGGCATCGCCTTCGTGTCCGGCCGGCGCGACGACGATCACCTGTGCGGGGGCCGCCTGGAACACCTGGTCGAGAGCATGCCGGAGCACCGAGTGCTCATCGATGCCGACGAGCGCCTTCGGCGCATCGGCCCCCAGACGAGTACCGGAGCCGGCTGCGACGACGATGATCGCCGTCGCCGGCACAGGAAGCAGAGTCACCCTGTCAGCCTACCGAGGCGCCGATGACCCCGGATGTCAGGACGCGAGGACCTCGTCGAGCAGCGAGCCCGCCTTGTCCTCGTCGCACTTCTCCGCGAGCGCGAGCTCGGAGATGAGGATCTGGCGAGCCTTCGCCAGCATGCGCTTCTCCCCCGCGGACAGACCGCGGTCCTGGTCACGACGCCACAGGTCGCGAACGACCTCGCTGACCTTGATCACATCGCCGGAGGCGAGCTTCTCAAGGTTCGCCTTGTACCGGCGGGACCAGTTTGTGGGCTCTTCCGTGAACGGCGCGCGCAGGACCTCGAACACGTGGTCGAGACCCTCCTGGCCGATGACATCGCGGACGCCGACGAGGTCGACGTTCTCTGCCGGCACTTCGATGATCAGATCGCCCTGGGTGACGTTGAGCTTCAGATACTTCTTCGTCTCGCCCTTGATGACGCGATCCTTGACCTCGATGATCGTCGCGGCCCCATGGTGCGGATAGACGACCGTTTCGCCAACCTCAAAAAGCATAAAATCGTGTCCTTTCGGCAACCTCCAGAATACCACAGGCGACATGCGCTAAGGTTTGCCCCCGCAGGGTCCGACGGAGGGCGGGCGTTACCCATAGAATGGACTGAATTCCCACAGCTCCAGGAGGATCCGTGAAATCGCGCCTTGTAGCATCCGCTGCCCTCAGCGCCCTCGTTCTGCTCGGCGCAACCGGATGCACGTTCATCACGCCTCAGTCGACGAACATCAAGTACTCGGCTGCTGACGGGGTGAACATCCCCGACTCCGACGGTCCGCTCGAGATCCGCAACGCGGTGGTCATCGCCACGGAAGACGGCTCGACCGGCAACCTCGTCGCCGCGATCGTCAACCCGACCGACCGCAGTGAGACCCTCACGGTCGAGATCGAGGGCGTCGAGCCGCTCACGCTGCGCGTCGGCGCCGGCGACCAGCTGAGCCTCGGCGCCAACGCCGAGCCGCTGCGCATCGACGGACTCGACGCCAAGCCCGGAGCGACCGTGACGATGTACTTCCAGTCCGGAGATGCGATCGGCGCGACGGCCGACGTCCCCGTGCTCGACGGCACCCTGTCCTACTACGCCGACCTCGTCCCTGAAGAGGACTGAGCAAACTCGAGACATGCGAGAGGCCGGCACCCGACGGGTGCCGGCCTCTCGCATTCCCCATCACCCTTCGAAGCGGTACCCCAACCCGCGGACGGTCACGAGCATGACCGGCTCCCCCGGGTTCTCCTCAATGCGCGACCGGATCCGCTTGATGTGCACGTCCAGCGTCTTCGTGTCGCCGAAGTAGTCACTTCCCCACACACGATCGATGAGCTGGCCCCTGGTGAGGACGCGCCCCGAGTTGCGCATGAGCATCTCCAGGAGTTCGAACTCCTTGAGCGGCATGCTGATCTCCTCCCCGGCGACGGTGACCGTGTGGCGATCGATGTCGAGCGAGACCCGGCCGCCCTCCAGCACGCGCTCCTCCAGATCACCCTCGTCCGGCACCGCACGGCGCAGGACAGCGCGCATCCTGGCGAGGAGCTCTCGCGACGAATACGGCTTCGTGATGTAGTCGTCCGCGCCGAGCTCGAGACCCACGACGATGTCGACCTCGGAGTCCTTCGCGGTGAGCATGATGATCGGCACCGCGGATGTCGCGCGGATCTGCCGGCACACCTCGGTGCCCGGGATGCCGGGGAGCATGAGGTCCAGCAGGATGATGTCCGCGCCGCCTTCCCGGAAGGCGGACACGGCCCCCGGCCCATCCTCTGCGATCTCGACGTCGTACCCCTCGCGTCGGAGCAGGTAGGCGAGCGGATCCGCAAGGTCCGGTTCGTCCTCGACGAGAAGGATGCGGGTCATGCGTTCTCTCCGTTCCCGACACGCGCGTCCTCGGCTGTCGCCGAGCCCTTTCGCGCGTGCTTCTTCTTCTTGTTCTTCTTCTTGGCCTTCTTCTCGTCCTGGCCCGCCGGGCCGTCGATCCGAGGAAGGACGATCGTGAACGTCGACCCACGACCCGGCCTCGACCACAGGCGCACCTCACCGCCGTGGCGCTGCGTCGCGTGCTTGACGATCGAAAGCCCCAGGCCGGTTCCCCCTGTGCGTCGCGACCTCGCATCGTCCGCGCGGTAGAAGCGCTCGAAGATGCGCTCCCTGTCCGCTTCGTCGATGCCGATCCCCTGGTCGGAGATCGCGATCTCCACCGTCTCACCGTCGATCTTGACCCCCGCCCCCACGCGGGACCCCGCCGGCGAGTACGCGATCGCGTTGGCGATGAGGTTCCCGACGGCCTCGATGAGGGTCTGCGCGTCCCCGCGCACGAAGGCGCGACGGTCGCCGCCTCGGATCAACTCCACCCCGGCGGATTCCGCCTGCACCGCATGCGCCTCGATCGACGCGGCGACGACCTCGTCGATCGACACCGGTTCGGTCTCCGTGACCCCGTCGGACGCCTGCAGCCGCGACAGACTCATGATGCGTCGGGTGAGCTGGCCGAGCCTGATGGCCTCCGCGGAGATGCGGGCGGCGAAGTCGCGCACCTGATCCGGATCGTCCGCCGCCGACTCGATCGCCTCCGCCAGCAGGATCACAGCGCCCACCGGCGTCTTCAACTCATGGCTGGTGTTGGCCACGAAGTCGCGCCGCACCTGTTCGAGGCGCTCCTGCTCCGTGATGTCGCGGAGGATGAGCAGGACGAGTCTCCCCCCGAGCACGCTCGCGCGCGCGGAGACGAGCCGAGGGTCGAGGCTGACGGCGGATCTGCTCAGTCGCACCGTCTCGGTCGTGGCGATTCCCGAGGCGCGAACGACGCGGACCAGCTCCCGGAACTCGCCGTTCTCGAGGCCCGCTCCGACCGCGATCCCGTACCGGGCAGCCGCGGGCGACGTAGCCAGGACGAGACCCGACGCATCGACCACGCAGGCGGCGTCGTCCATGCCGTCCAGGACCTCCGCTGCACCGTGCGGGACCTCGGCGGACGTGGCTTCGCTGTTCGTGACCCGCGAGCGCCGCGCCCAGGCGATGATGGCGGACAATCCCACGCCGATCACCAGCCCGACGGCGAGTGCGATGAGCGCGATCGACCCCGGGTTCATGCCTCAAGCGTAGGCCCGGTTCGCCCTCCGTCCCGCATGTTTCCGCATGATCGAGCCCCCTTCCGACGTAGTGTTCATCCATTGGGCACCGTTCGTTAACCTTCGGCGACCACAATCACTGCGGACGCCCGCACTCTCGGTGTCCACCGGCCGGCGACACCCGTCCGAGATCCGAACGAAAGGTAGCGACGATCATGCGCGAAGTCTTCCACCAGTCCCTCGAGGACATCCAGTCCCGCCTCGTGGAGATCACCGACCTCGTCACCGTCGCCATCGACAAGGCGACGCGCGCCTTCGCGAAGAGCGACGTCGCCATGGCCGAGGAGGTCATCGCCGACGACGCCCGCATCGACGAGCTGACCGTGAGTCTCGACGAGCTCGCGATCGAGGTGCTCGCCCGCCAGCAGCCCGTCGCCCGAGACCTGCGGATCGTCGTGTTCGCCCTGCGTGTGAGTGCATCGCTCGAACGGATGGGCGACATGGCCGAGCACATCGCACAGCTCGCGCGTCTGCGCTTCCCCGAACGTGCGATCCCGAAGGGCCTCAAGGGCACCTTCAAGAAGATGGGCGAGCGGGATGTCGAGATCTCCCGCACGCTGTCCGAGCTGTTGCGCACCCAGGACCTGCGCCTGGCCGATGAGATCCGCAACGCGGACGACGACGTCGATGAGCTGCACGCGCTCGTGTTCGAGAAGGTTCTCAGCGACAACTGGAAGGGCGAGCCGACGGCGACGGTGGATGCGACACTCGCCAGTCGCTACCACGAGCGGTTCGCCGACCACGCGGTGGCAGTGGCCAAGAAGGTCGTGTACCTCGCCACGGGCGACTGGGCCGTCGCCGAGGAGGACATCGCCATCGCCGCCGAGGCGCACGAGGCTGCTGCCCGCCGGGCCGGCCTCGACTGATCCGTCCGAAGACGCCGGAACCCCGTCGCCTCTTTCGAGATGACGGGGTTCCGGTGTTTCGCGCTGAGGCTCTTACTTCTTGCCCTGCGCTGCGACGGCCGCGGCGCCGGCGGCGGCGGCCTCGGGGTCGAGGTACCGTGCGGGGCCGGTCGGGACGTTGTCGTCGTCGAGCTCGTAGACCAGCGGGATGCCGGTGGGGATGTTCAGTTCGGCGATGTCCTCGTCGCTGATGCCGTCGAGGTGCTTGACCAGACCGCGCAGCGAGTTGCCGTGGGCGGCGACGAGCACGGTCTTGCCGGCCTCGAGGTCGGGGACGATCGCGCTCTCCCAGTAGGGCAGCATGCGGTCGATGACGATCTTCAGGGACTCGGTGCGGGGCACCTCGCCGTCCATGCCGACGTAGCGCGGGTCGTTCACCTGGCTGAACTCGCTGTCATCGTCCAGGAGGGGCGGCGGCACGTCGAACGAGCGGCGCCACAGCTGGAACTGCTCAGGGCCGAACTCCTCGAGCGTCTGCGCCTTGTCCTTGCCCTGGAGCGCACCGTAGTGACGCTCGTTGAGGCGCCAGGAGCGCTTGACCGGGATCCACAGTCGGTCGGCGGCATCCAGCGCGATGTTCGCCGTCTGGATCGCGCGGCTGAGCATCGACGTGTGCAGGACGTCGGGCAGAAGCCCGGACTCGGCGAGGAGCTCGCCGCCCCGGCGGGCTTCGTTCTTGCCCTGGTCGGTGAGACGGACGTCCACCCATCCGGTGAACAGGTTCAATTCGTTCCACTCGCTCTGGCCGTGGCGGAGCAGGATGAGAGTGCGGGTCATGGCACCAGTCTATGCCGGTGGGAGAATGATCCCATGGCCTCCACGCACGTCGGGCGTCCCACGAGGGGCACCACCGGGACGAACAGGCTCCGGCGCAACGACCGCTGGATCGCCGCGAGCGCGGCGTTCCGATCGGCCGCCGATCCTCTCGTGGTCGACCTCGGATACGGCGCGAGCGGTGTGACCGCTTTCGAGCTCGCGACCCGCCTGACGAAGGTTCGCGCGGACGCGGAGGTCCTCGGCGTCGAGCTCGCGCCGGAACGAGTCGCGACGGCGCGCGCGCAGTTGGAACAGGTGCGCGCAGGCACCACGCCGTTCGCTCCTGACCTACCGGTGTCCTTCGCCAGGGGCGGTTTCGAGGTGCCGTTGCCCGACGGGCGGAGTGCCTCCGTGATCCGCGCCATGAACGTGCTGCGCCAGTACGACGAGGGCGACGTCGCGGAGGCGTGGCGATCCTTGACGTCGCGTCTGGCGAAGGGCGGCATGCTCTGCGAAGGCACGTGCGACGAGATCGGACGCATCGGCAGCTGGGTCGACGTCGAACCAGGCGGATCACCGGTGCGCTTCACGATCTCACTGCGTCTGGCGGAGCTGGAGCGTCCAGGGGTGGTGGCGGAGCGCCTGCCCAAGGCGCTGATCCACCGGAACATCCCCGGCGAGCGGGTCCATGATCTGCTCGTGGCCCTCGATCGGGAGTGGGAGCGTGCCGCTCCCCTGTCGACGTTCGGTGCGACGCAGCGCTTCGTCGCCGCGGTCTCCGGTCTGAAGGCTCAGGGCTGGCCGGTGCAGGGCAGTCGTTCGCGGTGGCGTCTGGGGGAACTCACCGTTCCGTGGGATGCCGTGGCACCTCAGCCCTGAGCGCGTCGCGGGTCCTGGCCCTCCGGACGACGTGAGAGACGGGTCAGCCGGGGCACGTCGGCGGTGGCACCGGCATCCGCCGGGACGATCACCTGCTGTGCGGCGGCGATGTCGACGCCGTCGGCGCGCACGACGAGGTCGCCGGTCGGCGCGCGACGCGAGAGGATCGCCAGGGCGATCGGCCCGTCCTCGTGATGGCGGGCGACAGAGGTGATGGCGCCGACCTCGTCCTCACCGGCGAACACCGGAGCACCGGCTGCGGGAAGGACGTCGGCGCTTCCGTCGAGCTGCAACGCGGCCAGCCGACGCGGCGGGTGGCCGAGGTTGTGCACCTTCGCGACCGTCTCCTGACCGCGGTAGCAGCCCTTGTTGAGGTGCACGGCGCTGCGGATCCAGTCGGATTCATGCGGGAGGGAGCGCTCGTCGACCTCTGCGGCCCAGCGTGGCCGCCACGCGGCGACTCGGAGCGCTTCGGCGGCGAGCACGCCGGCCGCCGCGATGTCCTCCAGGGCAGGAACGGATGCCTCGGCGTCGAGGATCGCGATGCGCCAGCGATAGCCCTCGGCCGGATGCTCGTCGATCACGGAGTACTGGTGGCCGCCGATCTGCACGGCGTTCCACGGATCGGCCCACACCAGCGGTGTCCCGTTCGGAGCGAGGGCGGCTGCGGTGACAGCGGACTCCGCCGCCCCTCCGGCGAACGCACCGACGAGAGCGAGATCATCGCGCACGCGCACCGTCACGCGGGAGCGGAACACCATCCGCGTGAGCCACGTCGCGAGCGCGTCGACGTCTCCGGAATCGGCGATGAGCCAGACCGATGCGCCGTCTTCCAGCACTCCGGCGGCGTGCTCGACGCGCCCCTGCGGATCGAGGATCAGCAGTTCGGTGCTCTCACCCGGACGAAGCCCGGTCAGCGCCTGCGACGTGATCGAGTCGAGCCAGGTCAGCCGATCCTCGCCGGCCACCTCGATGACGGTGCGGTCTCCCAGCAGCACCGCGGCGGAGCCGTCCGCGAGACGGCGCTGCTCGCGCATCGGCTCGCCGTAGTGCGAGATGATGCCGTCGTCGGCCACGGCACCCGGCCGGGACGCGAACGCGTCGGCGAGGGCGGACACGGTCAGACCCGAGCCAGACGGGCGGATGCGTGCGAGGCCATCTTCCCGCCGAGGGCCGCGATGTCCCACGCCCACAGCAGGTGCCCGTCGACGAGGCCGTACATGCGGCTCGCCGCGCCGTACTCCTTGCCGCCGGCGCTGCGGACGATCGCATCCGTGGCGATGTCGACGCGAGGGCCGTTGATCTCGCCGAGGTAGAGCTCGAGCGCGCCGTCGGAGTGCGCGAGCGAGACCTCGATGGGGAATCCGCCGGATTCGGCGCGCAGCTTCTCGACGTCATCGACCGTGCGGGGCGCGGACTCCTCCATCGGAGGGAGCAGTGCAGGGCCGGCATCCGCCGCCGTCGCCGGGCGCGAAAGGCGCCAGTACCCGGTCTCGGCCACGAGAGGGGTCGACTCCCGGTCGCCCTCGGCGGCCATCCACCCCGTCGCCGAGTAGTTCAGGTGGCCGGTGCCGTCGTGGCTGAAGCTCACGCGATGCGTGAACTCACCCTCGAAGCGGTGGTCACCCGCGGTGTATTCGATCACGCCGGTGCCTTCCCAGACGCCGATGAGCCAGCTCAGGGGCGCGAGGTCGGCAGGCAGGTCAGTGGGCAGCTCGAGCATGATGGGATCGGATCAGCCGGGGGTCAGCGCTGTCCACGGAAGAGATTCCGCAGCACGACACCCGCGACGAAGACGATCGCGAGACTCGCAAGGCCCAGCAGGCCGATGAAGAAGAGTTCGAGGGCGACGAGGTCCATGCGAATACTCTACCCCTCCGCCCGGAGGGTGGGTTCAGGACGGGATCAGGGCGGCGAGGCCGAAGGCGGCGGAGACGACCCCGAGCAGCACCAGCGCGCCGATCGCACTGGCGGCGACGCGGAAGATGAACCCCTTGGCCTGCCCGTACCAGAGCTGCACGCCGAACGACAGCAGCACGGCCGCGCCGAAGCCGACCATGAGCCACTGCACGCGCCATTCCTCCGGGACGAAGATGCCGATCGAGACGGCGGCGATCAACGCCGCCGCCCAGACGATGACGACGCCGGCGAGGGCGTTGCGCGGCGCGAGGGCGGGTTCTGACATGCTTCCATTCTCACCCATCGCTATCATTGGCGCTCGGGGGCGCGCTCGCCCTGGTCAGGGTGGCCGCCGCGTCGCCCGGAAGGAATAGCACGTGGCATCGATCCTGGTTCTGTCTTCGGCCCCCTCGACGCAGGTGCTGCCCGCGCTCGAGCTGCTCAGCCACCAGGTCCGGCGGATCCCCGCGGAGGCGACCCAGTTGATCGGGGCTCCGGAGAGCGATGTGCTGGTCATCGACGGACGCGTCGACCTCGCCGGCGCGAAGTCCCTGTGCCGACTGCTGCGCACCACCGGCCAGGAGACCCCGCTGCTGCTGGTGGTCACCGAGGGCGGCATGAGTGCGGTGTCCGGCGACTGGGGCATCGACGACGTGCTCCTCGCCGAGGCCGGCCCCGCCGAGGCGGACGCCAGGATCCGCCTGGCCATCGCCCGTTACGAGGCGTCGGCCGAGCCGAGTCGCGTGCAGGCATCGGGCATCTCCATCGACGAGCAGTCGTACTCGGCGAAGCTGCACGGCAAACCGCTGGATCTGACCTACAAGGAGTTCCAGCTCCTGCACTTCCTCGCCACCCACCCCTCCCGCGTTTTCACCAGGGAGCAGCTGCTCAGTGAGGTGTGGGGGTACGACTACTTCGGCGGGACGCGGACGGTCGACGTGCACGTGCGTCGCCTGCGCGCCAAGCTGGGCGATCAGGAGCAGATCATCGGCACCGTGCGCAACGTCGGATACCGGTTCAACGTCTACGACGACGAAGCGGATGCCGCCGCCGGCTGACACCGACGGAAACGAGTTCACGCGCACGACACGTCACGGTGCGAAGATGTACCCATGATCGACGCCGCAATCACCGATGCCGGCCTTGGTGACGCCGAGGACGACGACTTCGACGACGCCATCGAGGCGCCAGACGCCCTGCTGCCCGATCATCGCTACCACGACCGCGAGATCAGCTGGCTGGCGTTCAACCAGCGCGTGCTCGAGCTCGCAGAGGATCCGTCGCTCCCCGAACTCGAGCGGGCGAACTTCCTGGCGATCTTCGCCAGCAACCTCGACGAGTTCTTCATGGTCCGCGTCGCGGGGCTCAAGCGCCGGATCGTCACCGGTCTGGCCGTCCCGACGAACGTGGGGCGCTCACCGGCGGACGTCCTCGGCGACATCTCGCAGGAGGCGCACGCGCTGCAGTTGCGCCATGCCAGGGCCTGGACGGAGCTCGTCCGCCCCGCGCTGGCGGACGCCGGCATCGAGATCACGGAGTGGGACCGACTCAGCGACTCGGAGCGGTCGGCCCTGACGGAGTACTTCCAGCTCCACGTGTTCCCCGTCCTGATGCCGCTCGCGGTGGATCCCGCTCACCCGTTCCCGTACATCTCCGGCCTCTCGCTGAACCTCGCCATCCGCATCCGCAACGCGCGGACCGGTCGCCAGGAGTTCGCGCGCCTGAAGGTGCCGCCGATGCTGCCGCGCCTCGTCGAGGTGCCGGGCACGGGCGAGATCGCGCGCTACCTCCCGTTGGAGGACCTCATCTCCAACCACCTCGGTGACCTGTTCCCCGGCATGGAGGTGCTCGACCACCACGCGTTCCGCCTCACGAGGAACGAGGACGTCGAGATCGAGGAGGACGAGAGCGAGAATCTCATCCAGGCACTGGAGGCCGAGCTGCTCCGCCGCCGGTTCGGCCCGCCGATCCGTCTCGAGATCGCCGACGACATGGATGACGTCACCCTCAACCTGCTGGTCGAGGAACTCGCCATCACCGACCAGGAGGTCTACCGGCTCCCGAGCCCTCTTGATCTGCGCGGCCTCTTCTCGCTCTCGCGGGTCAATCGCCCCGACCTGCGCTATCCCCCGCACCTGCCGACGACGGCCGTCGCGTTCCAGCCGACGGGCTCGAGCAACCGCGCCGACATCTTCGCCGCCGTCCGGAAGAACGACGTCCTCGTCCACCACCCGTACGAGTCGTTCTCGACGAGCGTTCAGGCGTTCCTCGAGCAGGCCGCCCGCGATCCGCACGTGCTCGCGATCAAGCAGACCCTGTACCGCACCTCCGGCGACAGCCCTGTCGTGCAGGCCCTGATCGACGCCGCGGAGGCCGGCAAGCAGGTCCTCGCACTCGTCGAGGTCAAGGCTCGTTTCGACGAGGCGAACAACATCGTCTGGGCGCGCAAGCTCGAGAAGGCCGGCGTGCATGTCGTGTACGGCCTCGTCGGACTCAAGACGCACTGCAAGCTCACGCTCGTCATCCGCGAGGAGGAGGGCCAGCTGCGCCACTACTCGCACGTCGGCACGGGCAACTACAACCCGAAGACGAGCCGCATCTACGAGGACTTCGGCCTGTTCACGTCGGACGCGCAGGTCGGCAAGGACCTCACGCGACTGTTCAACGAGCTCAGCGGCTACGCGATCGAGAAGAAGTTCAAGCGCCTCCTCGTCGCCCCGCTCCACCTGCGCAAGGGCCTGCTGCGTCTCATCGATCAGGAGCGCGCGCATGCCGATGCGGGCAAGCCGGCGCACATCCGCATCAAGGTCAACTCCATGGTCGATGAGGAGATCATCGACGCCCTGTACCGCGCGAGTCAGGCCGGCGTGAAGGTCGACATCTGGGTACGAGGCATCTGCAGCATCAGAGTCGACCTTCCCGGCATCAGTGACAACATCACCGTGCGGAGCATCCTCGGGCGATACCTTGAGCACTCCCGGATCTTCGCGTTCGACAACGACGGCGACCCGCAGGTGTACATCGGCAGCGCCGACATGATGCACCGCAACCTCGACCGGCGGGTCGAGGCGCTCGTGCGCGTCACCGACGAAGGGCACATCACCGAGCTGCTGTCGTTCTTCGATCTCTCCCAGGACGACGGCATCGCCTCCTGGCATCTCGGACCGGACGGAGTGTGGGAGCGGCACTCCGTCGACACCGAAGGTGCACCCCTTGTCGATCTGCAGGACAAGACGATGAGTCAGATCCGCCGCCGGCGCCGGTCCCGCACGGCGCGATGACGCAGGCGGTCACGGTCGTGAAGGACGACAAGGCGGTGTACGCCGCCGGCGCGGTGGTCTGGCGTCTGACCGCGAAAGGCAAGCTCCGCATCCTGCTCATCCATCGCACCAAGTATCGGGATGTGACCCTCCCCAAGGGCAAGGTCGATCCCGGCGAGATGCTCGCTCAGACCGCTGTGCGCGAGGTGGCCGAGGAGACCGGCATCCGCGTGCATCTCGGGGTCCCGGTCGGGGTGAGCCGTTATTTCATGCGCCCCGGCCGCCAGAAGGTCGTCCACTACTGGGCCGCGGAGGCGACCGAGAAGGCGATCCGTCAATCCACGTTCGTCCCCAACAGCGAGATCGCGGCACTCGAGTGGGTCAGCGTCAAGAAGGCGAGGAAGGCGCTGAGCTACCCCGTCGACCTCGAGATCCTCGATGAGTTCGACCGGCTGCTCTCGGACGGCGTGCTTCGCACCTTCCCCATCGTGGCGCTCCGGCACGCCAAGGCGGTGCCCCGGTCCGCCTGGGACGGCCCCGACGCCGGGCGCCCGCTCACCGATCGCGGGCTCCGACAGGCCGAGGCGCTGGTCGAGCCGCTGCGCGCGTTCGGCATCCGCAGGATCATCACCAGCGACGCCGTCCGCTGCGTGCAGACGGTCACGCCGTTCGCGAACGCGCTCGGGCGCGAGCCGGTGCTCACCGAGCGCGTCAGTCAGGACGCCTGGGAGGAGGGCGTCTCGGATGTGCGCACCGTGATCGGCAAACGCGTGCGCGCACGCAAGCCCGCCGTCATCTGCAGTCACGGCCCTGTCCTCCCCGACATCCTGTCCGAACTCGCCCTGGCCACCGGGACCATGCACGGGTCATACCTCGGCAGCGCATCGTCGCTGGAGGTGGGGGCGTTCTCCGTCGCCCACATGTCGGCCACCAACCCCGGCTCCGGGATCATCTCGATCGAGACGCACATTCCCAAGATCTGATCGTCACCGGCCGGCACCACGCGCAGCCGTGTGATGCCGACCGGTCGCCTGCCGTTCACCTGCCGTTCACCGTCGTGGGGCAGTGTCGTTAACCGCCGCGCTTAGCGTCACTGTGTGCCCTGCACCGGGCCTCACCATTCACGATCGAACGGACACCCACAGTGAAGATCTCCCGAATCATGTCGCTCGGCGCCGTCGGCGCCATCGCCGCACTCACCCTCACCGGTTGCGCCACGAACGAAGCAGGCGCAGGCACCGGCGACAGCACGCCGACGTCCTCGATCGCCGGCATGCTCGAGGCCACCGGCGCCTCCTCCCAGGAAGCCGCCCAGCAGTCCTGGGTCGCCGCCTTCCAGACGGCGAACCCCGACGCGACGATCAACTACACCTCGACCGGCTCCGGCACGGGGCGCGAGAACTTCCTCTCCGGCTCCTCGAACTTCGTCGGCTCCGACCGCGCGTTCAACGCCGACGAGGTCGCCGCGGGCGGCTTCGGGTCCTGCGCGACCGACGAGATCGTCGAGGTACCGGTCTACATCTCCCCCGTCGCCGTCGCCTTCAACCTCGAGGGCATCGACGAGCTGAACCTCGACGGCGCGACGCTCGCCGGCATCTTCGCGGGCGACATCACCGAGTGGGACGACCCGGCCATCGCCGAGCAGAACCCTGACGTTGACCTCCCCGATCAGGCGATCGTCCCCGTCCACCGGGCCGACGCCTCCGGTACGCAGGAGACGTTCACCAGTTACCTCGCCGCGGTCGCTCCTGACGTGTGGACCGACGAGCCGAGCGACGAGTGGCCGCTCTCGACGGGTGAGGCCGGCGACGGCACGTCCGGAGTCGTGAACGCCATCACGAACGGTGTCGGCTACATCGGTTTCGCCGATGCGTCGCAGGCCCAGGGGCTCGGCCAGGTCGCCATCGAGGTCGAGGGCGAGTACGTGCCGTACTCCGCAGAGGCCGCCTCCGCCCTGGTCGCCGCGTCGCCCCTCGAGGAGGGGCGTTCCGATCACGACCTCGCCTTCGCCGTCGACCCCGCGTCCGCACCGGCCGGCTCGTACCCGATCGCTCTCGTGTCGTACCTCATCGGCTGTGTCGAGTACGAGGACCCCGAGATCGCCTCTCTGGTGAAGGCGTACTTCGAGTTCGTCGCCTCCGCGGCGGGTCAGGACGTGGCCGCCTCCGCCGCGGGCAGCGCGCCGATCTCGGATGACCTGCGAGAGAAGGTCAACGCCGCCATCGGCGCGATCGTCACGGAGTGACACGGCGCTCGGCTCCGGCCGAGCGCGCATACCCCGCCCTCGTGGCGCCGGTCGCACAGATCGGCTCGGCGCCACGAGGGCATCAGCCCGAAACCCGAACATCACCCGCAGCATCCGTGGAGCCGCTCAGATGACAACACCCACGACGGGACCCGATCTCACCCGTCAGCCCGAGGCGCCCAAAGCCGTCCTCCGTCCGGGGGATCGCATCTTCTCCGGCACCGCGCTCGGGGCAGGCATCATCATCCTCGTCACGCTCGCCGCCGTGGCCGTCTTCCTCATCGTGCAGTCGATCCCGGCGTTCTCCCCCGACACGAGCGGCAACCACATCCTCCGCGGGCAGTCGTTCCTCGCCTGGGTATGGCCGTTCGTCTTCGGAACGGTGTATGCGAGCGCCATCGCGTTGATCGTCGCCGCCCCGCTGGCGATCGGCATCGCCCTGTTCATCTCGCACTACGCGCCACGCAGGATCGCAGGTGTGCTCGGCTACATCATCGACCTGCTCGCCGCCGTACCGTCCGTCGTCTTCGGCCTGTGGGGTGCGCTGACCTTCGCGCCGATGCTCGTGCCGTTCTACAAGTGGCTGAACACGAACCTCGGGTGGATCCCGATCTTCGGCGGGACCGCATCGGGGACGGGAAAGACGATCCTGACCGCTTCCCTCGTGCTCGCGGTCATGATCCTGCCGATCATGACCGCGATCTGCCGCGAGGTGTTCCTGCAGACGCCGAAGCTGCACGAGGAGGCGGCCCTCGCGCTCGGCGCCACCCGCTGGGAGATGGTGCGCATGGCGGTACTGCCCTTCGCCCGCAGCGGGATCGTCTCGGGAGCCATGCTGGGCCTCGGCAGGGCGCTCGGGGAGACGATGGCGGTGACCCTCGTCCTGTCACCGCTCGGCATCGTCACCTTCAACCTCCTCAACCCGGAGAACCCGACGACGATCCCGGCGATCATCGCTCTGC
The DNA here is from genome assembly GCF_014205075.1 of Microbacterium ginsengiterrae. Lineage (NCBI taxonomy): Bacteria > Bacillati > Actinomycetota > Actinomycetes > Micrococcales > Microbacteriaceae > Microbacterium > Microbacterium ginsengiterrae. The sequence goes on from NZ_JACHMU010000001.1 coordinate 519,468, forward strand.
GCTTCCCCGAGGCTCATGACGAGGGCGTCAACACGCTCATCGCCGCCGGCCTCATCCTGTTCATCGTGACGTTCGCGGTGAACTTCATCGCCCGCTGGATCGTCTCGCGCCGTGCCGAGTTCTCGGGAGCCAACTGACATGACCGTCACCGCCGTCGCCCCCGCCACCTCGTCGCGCAGCATGGGCCGCCTGCCCAAGTGGGCACTGTGGGCGCTGCTCGTGGCATCCTTCGCCGTCGCCGCGGTGGTCTTCGCGTTCGCGAATGTCGGCGGCGATCCCGCCGACTTCAACATCGCTCTGACCTGCGTGGTGGGGATGGTGCTCTTCCTCGTCCTCATCTACGTCGTCTCCTCGATCGCCGAGAGCCGCCGTCATGCCATGGACCGGCTGATGACGGCGTTGGTGTGCACGGCGTTCGTCATCGCACTGCTGCCGCTCGTCTCGCTCCTGTACACCGTCGTCGTCGCCGGCCTCGCTCGCTTCGACGCCGAGTTCTTCAGCTCGTCGATGCGCAACGTCGTCGGCGAGGGCGGCGGCGCCGTGCACGCCCTCTGGGGGACACTGCTGATCACCCTCGGCGCCACCGTCATCTCGGTGCCGATCGGGCTGATGACCTCGATCTACCTCGTCGAGTACGGTCAGGGCAAGAAGCTCGCCCGCGGCATCACCTTCCTCGTCGACGTCATGACCGGCATCCCCTCGATCGTCGCCGGCCTGTTCATCTACTCGGTGTTCGCGCTCATCATGGGGCCGGGCACGCGTCTGGGGATCATGGGATCGCTGGCCCTGTCCGTACTGATGATCCCCGTGGTGGTCCGCGGCTCCGAGGAGTTGCTGCGCATCGTGCCCAATGAGCTGCGCGAAGCGGCCTACGCCCTCGGCGTGCCGAAATGGCTGACGATCCTCAAGGTCGTGATGCCGACGGCCATCGCCGGGATCACCACGAGCATCATGCTCGCGATCGCCCGCGTCATCGGCGAGACCGCACCGCTGCTGCTCACCGTCGGCATGGTCCAGAGCATGAACCTCAACATGTTCAGCGGACAGATGGCGACGCTGCCGGTGTTCACCTACATGCAGGCGAAGTACCCCGGCATCCCCGCTGAGGCGTTCATCGACCGCGCGTGGGCGTCCGCGCTCGCTCTCATCCTCATCGTCATGATCCTCAACCTCCTCGCCCGCGTGATCGCGAAGGTCTTCGCACCCAAGACCGGCCGCTGAGCGGGCCCCCGATCGAAAAGAAGGATTCCACAGTGTCCAAGAGCATCGAAGTCAACGACCTGAACGTCTACTACGGCGACTTCCTCGCCGTGGAGGGCGTGAACATCGACATCAAGCCCAACACGGTGACCGCGTTCATCGGCCCGTCCGGGTGCGGGAAGTCGACGTTCCTGCGCACGCTCAACCGCATGCACGAGGTGATCCCCGGCGCCCGCGTCGAAGGCGAGGTGCTCATCGACGGCAAGAACCTGTACGGCCCCGGCGTGGATCCGGTCGTCGTACGCCGCCAGGTGGGCATGGTGTTCCAGCGTCCGAACCCCTTCCCGACCATGTCGATCAAGGAGAACGTCCTCGCGGGCGTCACCCTGAACAACTCGCGCATGCCGAAGTCCGATCAGGAGGCGCTCGTCGAGAAGTCCCTGCGAGGGGCGAACCTCTGGAACGAGGTCAAGGATCGCCTGGACAAGCCGGGGTCGGGTCTGTCCGGCGGCCAACAGCAGCGTCTGTGCATCGCCCGTGCGATCGCGGTGTCGCCCGACGTGATCCTCATGGACGAGCCGTGCTCCGCGCTCGATCCGATCTCCACCTTCGCGATCGAGGAGCTCATCGCCGAGATCAAGACCCGCTACACGGTCGTGATCGTCACGCACAACATGCAGCAGGCGAGCCGCGTCAGCGACCGCACCGCGTTCTTCAACATCGCGGGGACCGGCAAGCCGGGCCGGCTCATCGAGTACGACGACACCGCCACGATCTTCACGACCCCGTCGGTGCAGGCCACCGAGGACTACGTCTCCGGACGCTTCGGCTGAGCGGCGCCCGGCTCGCTACTCGGAGAGCAGGCTCTCGCGCACCTCTCGCCGCAGCACCTTGCCGATGAGCGAACGCGGCAGATCGTCCACCGCGGTGATGCGCCGGGGGACCTTGTAGGCCCCGAGTCTGGTCCGACAGAAGTCGCGCAGCGCGCCGGCGTCGAACACCGCACCGTCGCGGAGCACGACGGCCGCAGCGACCTCCTCGCCGCCGCTCAAGCGGGGCAGCCCGACGACCGCGGCCGCGTCGACATCGGGATGCGCCTCGAGGACCTGCTCCACCTCACTGGGCGAGACGTTGAATCCGCCGGTGATGATCAGTTCCTTCAGCCGGTCGACGATGGTCACGAAACCGTCGGATGAGACCTCGACGATGTCGCCGGTGCGCAACCAGTCGCCCTCGAGCAGCGACGCCGCGGTGTCGCCGGGGCGTCCCCAGTAGCCCTGGAAGACCTGCGGTCCGCGGATGAGCAGTTCTCCCCTCTCCCCCAGCGGCACGTCGACGGACGGATCCGCGGGGTCGACGACGCGGATCTCCGTGCTCGGGAAGGGGACGCCGACGGTGCCGGGGCGACGCGTGCGCCCCATCGGGTTGCCGACCGCGACGGGGGAGCTCTCGGTCATGCCGTATCCCTCGACGAGGATGCCGCCGGTGGCGTCCTCCCACGCCCGCACCGTCGACACCGGGAGGCTCATCGCGCCGGAGATGGCGAACCGGATGCTGGAGAGGTCGATGGTCCCTCGCGATGCGGCACGCGCGAGTTGATCGTAGATCGGCGGCACCGCCGGCAGGAAGGTCGCAGGGCTCGTGCGTGCGGCCTGCGTGACCAGCTCGAGATCGAAGGTGGGGAACAGCACGAGCTTGGCGCCGATGCTCATGGCGAACGTCAGGCACAGCGTCATGCCGTAGGCGTGGAAGAGCGGGAGGACGCCGTAGAACGTCTCCTTCCCGTCGACGAGGCCCGGCACCCATGCGCGACCCTGCATCGCGTTCGCCCGGAGGTTCGCGTGCGTGAGGATGGCACCCTTCGGGCTGCCCGTCGTGCCGCTCGTGTACTGCAGCAGCGCGGTGTCCTCCAGCACAGGCCCGGCGACGCGGCGCGAGATCCGGCGCTGATCGACGAGCTTCTTCCACGGCAGCGCGTTCTTCGCCTTCGGCGTCGCGGTGAGCTTCGCCCTCGATTCGCGGGCCTTCTTCACGGGGAGACGCAGCGCCACGCGCTTCGAGAACGGCAGCGCCTCGGTGAGGTCGACGCTGATGATTCGTTCGAGGTCGAGGTCGGACGGGAACCCGGCGACGGTGTCGACCGTCTTGTCCCACACGATCGCGAAGCGTGCGCCGTGGTCTTCGAACTGATGCCGCAGTTCGCGGGCCGTGTAGAGCGGGTTGTGTTCGACGACGATCGCGCCGAGGCGGAGCACGGCGTAGAAGGCGACGACGTGCTGAGGGCAGTTCGGAAGCACGAGGGCCACACGGTCGCCCTTCTGCACTCCGAGTCGACGAAGGCCCTCCGCCGCCCGGTCGACCTGTTCACCGAGCTGACGATACGTCGTCACCGCACCGAAGAACTCCAGCGCCGGTCGCCCGCCGAATGCCCGCACACTCGCCGTGAGCATCTCGGGCAGCGTCTGGCTCGGCGCGTCGATCCGGTGCGGCACCCCCTCCGCATACGAGGAGAGCCACGGGCGTGAGTCGTATGGGGTGACGGGCATATTCCCATCTTGCCGCGAATGGCGGGGACTGTCAGTGCCGCGGCGACAGGAGGTACTCGTTCAGTTCTGCCGTCAGCGCGTGGTCGACCGGGAGCGCGGCGCCGTCGACGGCGGTGACCGCCACCGCCAGCCGTACGCTCGAGACCAACCATGCGGCATCCGCCCTGGCGAGGTCGGATGCCGGGATGCGGTCGTACCCCGCGTCGAGACCGCGCGATGCCAGATGGTCGTACACGCTGAGCTGGGTCGTCCCGTGCAGGATGCCGCCCGTGGGTTCAGGAGTCGTGAACCGGTCGCCGATTCGGAGGATGAGCGATGCGGTCGGGGCCTCCAGCACGAACCCGTCGCTGGAGAGGAAGATCGCATCGTCCGCCCCGCGCCGTCGCGCTTCGCGCAGCGCCGCCATGTTCACCGCGTATGACAGGGTCTTCGCTCCGAGCAGCAGCCACGGCGCCCGTTCGGCAGCGGCCAGGTCGTATCCGCGGTCGAGCGTGGCGACCGAGACGCCACGGGCGCGCACGGCGGAGAAGTCCGGCGCCGGTGCCGCCGTGACCCAGGCGGTCGGCGTGGGTCCGTGCTCCACTCCCCTGCTGAGGATCAGCTTGATCACGGCCTCGCCAGGCGGGCACTGGGCGGCGGCGACCGCGACGGCCTGGCGCCACTGCTCCTGGTGCGGAACAGGGAGGTCGCAGATCCGCGCGGAGTTCGCGAGGCGCTCGAGGTGCGGAACGACCTCCTGCGCGTGTCCGTCGATCACGCCGATCGACTCGAACACGCCGTCACCTCGCTGCGTGCTGAGCTCGCCGACGCTGAGCGCCGGCGCTGCAGCATCCACCTCGGTGAACGTGTCCGCGAAGTCGTCGCGGGCGTCGTCGGCGGCGACGGGATCGATGATCAGGGCGAATCGGTGCGGCATGAGATGACTCTACGACGGTCAGGAATACTCGGCGCGCGAGGACGTTACAATGGAGTGGCCGGGCCGCATAACCCCGGGCTCCAAATTCTGCCGCTGCGAGCGGCCTTCCGCCGAGAGGCGTTCTTGCGGCCCGGTCTTCTCATGTCAGGGCGCAGGGCGCCGGTCAGAGCAATCCGTCGGCACGCCAGAGGCCTGCGGCGGCCGACAGATCGTTGGCATACGTGTGCAGACGTCGTGCGCGCGCCGTGAGCTCCGACGCGCGGCCCGGCTCGGTCGCCTCGTAGTCGTCGGCGATGTGGGTGGCGCCGGACACCTGCACGCGGCAGAAGGCCGCCGCGCGGTCGAGCGCGACGGAGAAGTCACCGCGGAACACGCCGCGCAGGATGGTGTCGATCAGTGCCACGAGCTCTTCGGGGCCCGCCGGCGCCGGCGCGCCGGCGACCGCGGCATCCGCCGAGGCGAGCTCCACGCGCCCGCGCTCGTACAGCAGGGCGGCCGTCCGCGGGTCATGGTGGATCGCGAGCTGCAGGAGGTAGAGGCGCCAGAGCGACCCCGGCAACGACACGGCCGGAGCGACCGCCCAGAGTTCTGCGATGTCGTCGATCCCGTGCTCTGCGGTGAAGGCGATGAGGCGATCGGTGCTCTCCCCGCTCTCATCCGCACGGGCACGGGTGAGGAGTGCGGACGCCGTGGCGTGCGCGACGCGCACGGCCTCTGCCGAGTCGCCGGAGCCCGCGATGTTGTCGAACGCGGAGGACGGGCGGCGGACGGGGCGGTGGAACTGCTCGGGCATCCGTCCAGGGTACTCGCGCTCAGGCGGTGGGGATGGCGAGGATCGGCGCCGAGGACGGCGTACCGGTCGGCGAGCCGCCCGCGGGTTCGACGGTCACCGCGATCACGTCGCCGGCGCGCATCGCACCGTCCAACAACGCGGTGGCCGCTCCCGCATCCGTGTCGAAGATGCCGGCGGGCAGCGCATCCTCTCCACGCACGAACCACAGCTGGTACGTCTGATCGCCCTCGAGCGGGTCGAGCCCCTCGGTGACGAGCACGGCGCGTCCGACCGATGCTGACCAGTGCGCCGTGGCCTGCGCGCCGGCGCCGAGGTCGACGGTGGCCTGCTCGGCGTCGGGAGCCGACTCGATCTGCTCGAGCGCGACGACGGATGCCGGTGGCGTCAGTTGCGGGATGAGGACGGCAGCGCCGATCCCGAGACCGGCGATCAGGGCGACGGATGCGGCGAGCGCGAACAGGCGGCGGCCACGGCGACGCGGCGCAGGGGCGGGTTGCTCCTGCGGTGCCGGTGCCGGTTCGGCTCGAGGCGCCGGATCGACCCGCGCAACGGGCTTCTCGGTCGGCGGCGACGACTCGCCCTGCGGGATCGATGCGATCTGCTCGAGCAGCGCGGCCCTGATGCGTACAGGGGGCGCCTCGGCGGTGACGACACCGGCGAGAGCCGCAGCGGTCGCCTCATCGTCCTCCGCGATCGCGGCCCACTCGGGGTGTGCGAGAAGGGCGTCGGTGAAACGTCGCTCGTCGGCGTCGGACAGCGCGTGCAGTGCGCGGCCGGCCGCCAGTTCGGCGAACTCACTCTCGTTCATACGTTCACCCCCATCTCGTTCCTCAGTCGGGACAGTCCGTCCCGCATTCTCGTCTTCACGGTTCCCAGTGGTGCCTTCACGAGGACGGCGATCTCGCTTTGAGAGTAACCGCCGTAATACGACAGGACGAGCGCCTCGCGTTGCGGCTCAGGGAGGGTACCCAGCGCCGAGACGACGCGGTCGCCCTCGATGCTCAGCTCCACCTGCTCGGCGACGCTGTCGTGTGCGACGCCGATGTCGCGTATGCCCGCTCGGACATCCCGATCCGTGCTGGACTGCGACGCCCTCACACGATCGACCGCGCGGCGGTGGGCGATCGTGAGGATCCAGGTGCGTCCTTGACCTCTGTTCGGAACGAACCGCCCGGCGGATTGCCAGATCTCCAGGAAGACCTCCTGCAGGACCTCTTCGCTCTGCGAGCGGTTGACGAGGACGCGGAGGATGAGACCGAACACGCGCGAGGACAGCAGGTCGTAGAGTTCGGCGAACGCCCGCTGGTCGCCGCGGGCGACGCGGACGAGGAGATCGGCGGCGAGGTCTCCCGCCGAACCGTCCTCCGGTACGTCCACACCGTCGATGACCATCTCCCCAAGCATGCCGCATCCGCTCCCCTCAGCCTGACCACGCGCCGACAGGGATCACCCGAAGGTGAACGAGTAGGCCTGGATCCCTGGCGGGATCTCCACCGTCAGCACGCCCGCTCCCGCCGCCTGCTGCACGAGCCGGTACGACCGTGGCGTGCCGTCCACGGTGATCGTCCGGCGGTCCCCGTCCGTCGTGCGGACGACGATGTCGCCGCTGCCGGCGAGCACCATCCGCACCTCCGAGGCCCGATAGTCGAGCCGCACGGCCGCACCCTCTCCTGCCGGAGCGGCGAACTGCGTCTCGATCTGCCATTCGCCCTGCAGGGCGAAAGTGTCGTCGGCCTGATCCGTGGGGAACTCGAACGATCCGGCGCCCGCCCGATACGCCCCCTCGCCGCCGTAGTTGACGTCCTTGGCGGAACCGAGGAAGGTCTCGCGGGTCGTGGCACCGGCCTCTGGCGTGACGTCCGCCACGTCGGTCGCGGCGGGCAGCGTCGCGTCGGGGTCGGCGTCCTGCAGTAGCTCGCGGATCATCTTCTCGGTCGCGGCGTAGTTGCCCTCCCCGAACGAGATGTGCCGGACCGTGCCCTCCGCGTCGATCAGATAGTGGGCAGGCCAGTACCTGTTGCGGTAGTTCGTCCAGGTCGACAGGTCGTTGTCGAGCGCGACGGGATAGCCGATGCCGAAGTCGCGAATCCCTGCGGCGACGTTCGCGGCATCCTTCTCGAACGCATACTCCGGCGAGTGGATGCCGATGACCTGCAGCCCGGCATCCGCATATGTCTCATCCCACGCGACGACGTGCGGGATCGAACGCTGGCAGTTGATGCAGGAGTACGCCCAGAAGTCGACGAGGACGACCTGGCCACGCAGTGCGGCGAGGTCGAGCTCCTCTCCGTCAGGGGTGTTGAGCCACTGTTCGATGCCGCGGATGCTCGGGGCCGTTCCGCACGATTCGAGTTCCTCCGCCCCGTTGGTGCAGTTGTCCAGTTCGCGGTTCTCGTCGGTCACGAGTCCGCCGAGGTCGAGCGCGTCGGCCTGCTCCTCCGCCAGGTCCTGCTGGAGGCCGGCGGTGTAGTCGGGAAGAAGGCGTTGGAGAAGCTGAGGCACGTTGAACACCAGCCCGACGGCGAGGGCGATCATCGCCACGCCGGCGGTGATACGCAGCCCGCGCTCGCGCTTGCGGAAGGCGCGGATGCGCTCCACGAGGCCGCGCCCCGCGAGGGCGAAGACGAGAAGGGGCACCGCGACGCCGATGGCGAAGGAGAGGGTGAGTACGATCGTGCCCGGTCCGATCTGCCCGGTCGACCCCGCAACGATGATCGCGGCGAGGACGGGGCCGGCGCACGGCACGAACACCGCTCCCAGCGCGAGACCGACCCCGAACCCGCTGCCGCGGTTGTTCACTTCTCTACGCGGCAGCCACTGGAAGGGTTTCTCCAAGAGCTGCTCGAACCGCGGGATGAGCAGGCCCACACCGATGACGATGAGCACGATGATCCCCGCCCACCGGATGATGTCCTGCGGAAGACCCAGCAGGCCGAGCAGGAGCGAGCCGACCAACGTCACGAGGCTGAAGCTCAGGACGAGTCCGGCGATGACGAGATAGGGGCGGCTGCGCCGTGCTGGCAGCGCCTCCCCGTCGAACCGGGCGGAGCCGGCACCTCCGGTCAGGAATATGACCGGCAGGACCGGCAGGATGCACGGCGAGATGCCGGTGATGAGGCCGCCGAGCAGCCCGATGATGATGAGGTCCATGTCCTCGCCTTCCGTCGGGGGTCCTTCGTTCCCGACACGTCGATCGGATTGGGGCAGATCAATTCCCATCCGATGCGCGGGGGGCTCCGAAGAATCCTCGACGCCGCGGGAATATCGCGGGTCTTGCACCTGGAGGTAGACATGTTCAGCACCAAGAAGAAGATGACCGCAGCACTGTCGCTCGGATTCGCCAGCGTTCTCGTGCTGGCGGGTTGCTCGATGAGCGATGACACGGCCGACGAGCCCATGGAGGAGCCGGCGATGCCGGAGACCTCGGAGGCGGCCCCCGACACCATGGACCCCGCGGCCAACCTCGTCGGCCCCGGTTGTGAGGCCTATGCAGAAGAGGTCCCGGACGGCGCCGGCTCGATCATGGGCATGTCTCAGGACCCCGTGGCCGTCGCGGCGTCCAACAACCCGCTGCTGACGACGCTCGTCTCGGCTGTGAGCGGCCAGCTGAACCCCGATGTCGACCTCGTCGACACTCTCAACGGCGATGAGTTCACCGTGTTCGCCCCGGTCGACGAGGCTTTCGCGATGATCGACGTCGACACGATCGAGACGCTGAAGACGGATTCCGACCTGCTCACGTCGATCCTCACCTACCACGTCGTCCCCGGTCAGATCGAGCCGGCCGACATCGCCGGTATGCACATGACCGTGCAGGGCGGCGAGGTCGAGGTCACCGGCGAGGGCGACATGTGGATGGTCAACGACGCCAACGTGATCTGCGGTGGCGTGCAGACGGCCAACGCGACCGTGTACCTGATCGACTCGGTCCTCATGCCCCCGGCTGAGTAAGCCGGTTCCGGTGCCGAGAGGGGGAGCTCGGCGCCGAGTGGGAGGCGGCGTGGCCGTCGGCGAAGGTTGTGACGCCGGCGGCCACGCTCGTTCGTTCTAGACTGGTGTCGAGGGCCTCTAGCTCAGTTGGCAGAGCATCGGACTTTTAATCCGCGGGTCGTGGGTTCGAGCCCCACGGGGCCCACCCAGAGCACGGCATATTCCCTATAGGGGTCGATCAGCCGCGCGGCACGGCGAGGACGCGCTCCACACCGGTCGGCTCCGCACGGACGGCGCCGGCGGACGCGGCCGCGAGTTCCGCGGTGAGCTGCGACACGTCCTCGGGCGAGACCCACAGCGTGAAGACGACGCGGCTGCCGTATGCCGGCGCATCGAGCACGGCATCCCGCCCGCGCACCCAGTCCCTCAGCAGATTCTCGAACCGCCCCGCCTCGGCGTGCGCGCACGCCATCTCGACACCGGAGAGCAGCCGCCGGTCGACGAGCGCCGCATGATCCAGCGCCTCGGACACGGCGGACGAGTATGCCCGCACCAGACCACCGGCACCGAGCTTGACGCCCCCGAAGTACCGCGTCACGACCGCGACGAGGTCGGTGAGCTCACGTCGCTTGATGACCTCGAGCATCGGCACCCCGGCCGTCCCTGAGGGTTCTCCGTCGTCGGAGGAGCGGGCCCGCTCACCCCAGGGCCCCGTGACCTGCGCCGAGCAGTTGTGCCGGGCATCCCACGCGCGACGACGAACGGCGGCGATCACGGCATCCGCCTCCTCCGCGGAGGAGACAGGGGCGACGTGTGCGATGAACCGCGATCTCTTGATCACGATCTCGTGGTCGACGGCGTGCGCGATCGTGGCTCGTCGGGGCGCGGTCATCACTGCGAGTCTACGAGGCGGTGAGGTCCGCGAGTCGTCGCGTCGTCCGAAGGTTCCGCGCGGTCCCCGGGACGCCGAGCGCGCGGTCCAGCACAGCTTTGGTGAGCTTCGTCGCATGGACGCCCTCGCTGCTGTACCGGATCCACAGGTCGCGGCCGACGAGCGCGAGCGCCTCCCCCGGGACCAGTCGGGACTCGAGCGTCTCGAGGGCGCCCTTTGAAGGCACCGCCTCGAGGAACATCGCGTGCACGAGCTTCTCCTCCCCCGATGGGAACGGAAGCGATGCCAGCCCCGCGACGAGTTCGTCATGCGTCCGCGCGATCACGGATGTGTCCACGCCGAACTCCTCGGCGACCACGGCGCGAACACGGGCGCATGCGGCGGCGTGATCGCGCGGCGACCGACACAGGATGTTCCCGCTGGCGATGTACGTCGACACGTCCTCGAGGTCGGTCTCGGACTCGAGCACCTCGCGCAGCCGCGCCATCGGCACGCGGTTGCGTCCGCTGACGTTCACTGCGCGCAGGAGCAGGGCGCTGCGGCGGGATGGTGCACTGCTCATGGGTTCGAGGATACGGGCCGAACGGAACAGGAACGGCCCCGCGATGTCGACGTCATCGCGGGGCCGGCTGAGCCCCGAGTCAGGATTGAACTGACGGCCTTCCCATTACGAGTGGGATGCTCTACCACTGAGCTATCGGGGCGTGACCCGAGGTGTCGGGCACGAGAGTCGATATTACCCTGTCCGTGCCGTCACTGCGAAATCACTCGCAGGTCACGTCCGCCTCGGGGACCGCGCCGTCGAGGAAGAAGGCCACCACGGCGTCGTCCACACAGAGGTTGCCCTTGTTGTATCCCGTGTGCCCCTCGCCGACGCGGGTGATGAGGACGCCCTCGTCGAGCTGCTCGGCCAGCGAGACCGACCACTCGTACGGTGTCGCCGGGTCGTTGGTCGTCCCGACGACGAGGATCGGTCCTGCCCCCTCGGCGTGGATCTCACCACGCGCACCGGTGGGCGGGTATGGCCACACCTCGCAGGAATCGGGTCCGCTCCAGTACGGCGCGACCGTCGGGGCGCCGTCGGCGATCTTCGCCTCGGCGGCGTCCTCGGCTGCCTCGTCGTCCTCCACGGGGTAGTCCATGCAGTTGTATGCGCGGAACGCCTCACTGGAGTTGTCGAGGTACACGCCATCCTCGCGCGCGTTGTACGCGTCGGCGAGGTAGAACGCCACGCTCGGGTCGCCCTGCAGCGCCGCGTCGAGGCCCTGGGTGAGCACGGACCAGGTGTCCTGGGAGTACAGCGTGACGATGATCGCCGTCATCAGCGAGTCGGCGCCCAGCATCCGACCGTCGCCGTTCTCCAGCGGCGTGCGGTCGACGGCGGCCAGCAGCGCACCGAGATCGGCCATCGCCTCGTCGACCGTGCCGTTGAAGGGGCAGGAGCCGGAGTCGAGGCAGTTCTGCATGTATGCGCGCAGCGCTGACTCGAAGCCGAGCGCCTGCGTGGTCCCGACCTCAAGCCCGGAGACTGCCGGGTCGATGGCACCGTCGAGCACGAGACGGCCGGCCTTCTCGGGGTACAGCTCCGCGTAGGTGGCGCCGAGGAACGTGCCGTACGAGTAGCCGAGGTAGTTCAGTTGCGAGTCGCCGAGGACGGCGCGGATGAGGTCCATGTCCCTCGCTGAGTTCACGGTGGTGATGAACGGCAGGATGCCGTCACTGTTCGCCTCGCAGGCGTCGGCGAACTCCTGGTTCCGCTGGGTGAGCTCGTCCTCCCACTCCGTCGTCCCTCGGGGCGCGGCCGGGATGTCGTAGAGATAGGCGTCCATACCGGCGGCGTCGAAGCACCGCACCGCAGTGGAGTCGCCGACGCCACGGGGGTCGAAGCCGATCACGTCGTAGTTCTGGAGCAGGTCGTCGCCGACGGCGTAGGTCATGCTGTCGAGGATGAAGTCGCGCCCGCTGCCGCCTGGGCCGCCGGGGTTCGTCAGCAACGAGCCCATCGGCGCACCAGGAGCCTGGTGACGGACGACCGAGAGCTCGATCTCACCGTCGGCGGGGTTCTCCCAGTCCAGCGGCGCTGTGACGTACGTGCAGTCGAAGCTCGCTCCACCACGCTCGCAGGAAGTCCACTCGAGCGTCTGATCGTAGAACGGCAGGAGATCGGCGGAGACGCCGTCGGTGTCGGGCGCGTTGGTCGATGAGGGGCGGGGCTCCTGCCCCTCGGGGATGACGGCGTACAGGCATCCGCTGAGCATCATGGCCGCAGCGGCCAGCCCTGCGGCGATGGTCGTGATCCGGCGCAGGCGGGACGTCTGTCGAGTGTTCACGGTTTCCTCCCGCTCGCGACGGTCACGAGCAAACTCTCCAGAGCCAGCGTCGGTGCGACGTTGCGCTCCAGTGCCTCTCTGGTCTCGGCAAGATGATCGAGCACGACCAGCGTACGTTCCACGGGCCAGGCGGCGGCGAGCCCGTCGAGTTCGGCGCGCAGTTCGCGGTTGATGAGATCGTCGCCCCGACCGTACTGCAGCATCATCACATCGCGGAACATCGACTGCAGGTCGGTGAGCACCCGGTCGATGCCGTCCCGGAGGCTCCGCGTCGCGCGCTTCTTCTGATCGTCTTCCAGAGCGGAGATCTGCGCACGCAGCGCGGGCGGCACCGCCTGCCCCTCCGCGATGCCGACGGTGCGCAGCAGCGAGGCGCGTTCGGCGGCATCGCGTTCCGCCGTGAGCGACTTCGCATCGTCGGTGGCGGCCTGGATGATCTCGCCGGCGACCTCCACGGCGGAGCCCACTCCGCGTACGGACAGTACCGAGCGGAGCGTGGCGTCCCTGCGGCGCCTGGCCGATTCATCCGTCGCCAGGCGCTGCGCCATGCCGATGTGTCGTTGCGCATGGCGTGCCGCCTGCTCCGCGACCGCCGGGTCGGCGCCGGTGCGTTCGACGATCAGCCGCGCGACGTCGTGGACGTCCGGTTCCCTCAGGCGCAGCGGTCGGACCCTGGAGCGGATGGTGGGGAGCAGATCGGCCTCGCTCGGGGCACACAGGACCCAGACCGTCTTCTCCGGTGGTTCCTCGAGAGCCTTGAGCAGGACGTTGGAGGTGCGCTCCACCATCCGATCGGCGTCCTCCACCACGATGACCCGGTATCTCCCCGCCGACGGGGAGAAGTACGAGCGCTCGACGAGGGCGCGGGCCTCTTTGATGGTGATGATCACCTTGTCGGTGCGCAGGGCCGTCACGTCGGGATGCGTCCCGGCCAGCACCTGCCGCATGGTCTGCTCGTCTTCCGGCCCCTCGGCGATCAGCGCTGCAGCGAAGGCGTAGGCGAGCGTGGAACGTCCAGATCCTGGTGGGCCCGTGATGAGCCATGCGTGCGAGAGCGACGCAGGGTCGGAGGCGGCCGAACGCAGCGCCTCGACCGCGGCATCCTGCCCCCATACGTCCGTCCACGGGAACGGGGCGAGAGTCGCGGTCATGATCTCAGCCTAATCGTCGCAGCCGACACGACCGCAGAGCGGCGGCGAGGTCACAGGAGCGAGGCGACGCGGTCCCTTGCCGCCGCGGCGATCTCCTCCGCCGGCGCTGCGGCGTCCAGGATGAGGAATCGCTCAGGCGCGCCATCGGCAAGGGCGAGGTAGGCCCGCCGCACACGCGTGTGGAAGTCGAGTTTCTCCGCCTCCAGGCGGTCGAACGGCTTGTCCGCCGAGTCGAGCCGTGCGCGGGCGACGGAGGGGTCGAGATCGAGCAGCAGCGTCAGATCCGGCAGCGCGCCGTCGGTCGCCCACAGGGAGAGGTCGCGGATCTCCGTCGCGTCGAGGACGCGCCCCGCCCCCTGGTAGGCGACGGAGGAGTCGAGGTAACGATCCTGCAGGACGACCTCGCCACGCTCGAGCGCCGGTCGGACCACCGTCGCCACGTGATGCGCGCGATCGGCCGCGTACAGCAGCGCTTCCGCACGAGGGGCGATGTCTCCTCGGTGGTGCAGGACGATGTCGCGGATGAGTTGCCCCACCTCGCTGCCGCCGGGTTCGCGCGTACGCAGCACCGTATGCCCCTGGTCGATCAACCAGCGCTCGAGGAGCTCCGCCTGCGTCGTCTTCCCCGAGCCGTCGCCACCCTCGAGGGTGATCCAGACACCGGAGCGTGAGGTCACGCCTCCGCCTGCTTCTTCTTGGCAGCGCGCGTCGCGGCGGCCTTCTTGGCTGCTGCCGATCGTGCCGCCGCCTTCTCGGCATCGGTCTTCGGCTTCGCCGCGGCCGTCTTCTTGGCAGGTGCCTTCGTCGCAGCGGCCTTCTTGGCCGGAGCCTTCTTGGCTCCACGCTTGGGAGCCGGTCCCTTCGCGCGCTTGTCGGCGAGCATCTGGACGGCGATCTCGAAGGTGATGTCCTCCGGCTTCTGACCGCGCGGGATGGTGACGTTGGTCTCGCCATCGGTGACGTAGGGGCCGAAGCGGCCGTCGCGCACCCGGATCGGCTTGCCGCTGACCGGGTCGGCGTCGAACTCGGCGAGCGCGCTGGAGGCTCGGCGCGAACCGGCGCCGTACTTGGGCTGCTTGTAGATCTCGAGCGCCTGTTCCAGCGTCACGTCGAAGATCTGCTGCTCGCTCTCGAGCGACCGCGAGTCCGTGCCCTTCTTCAGGTACGGACCGTATCGACCGTTCTGCGCCGTGATCTCGTCGCCGGTCTCCGGGTCGGTACCGACGACTCGCGGAAGGCTCAGCAGTGCCAGGGCGGTGTCGAGGTCGATCGTGTCGACCGACATCGAGCGGAACAGCGAGCCGGTGCGGGGCTTGGGTGCGTCCTTCTTCGCCGTCTTCTTCTTCGGTGCCTCGACGACCTCGCCGGTCGCACCGTCGACGACGGCGTCGTCCTCCGGCAGGTTCTCCTGCACGTAAGGACCGTAGCGGCCGTCCTTGACGACGATGATGCGGCCGTTCTCCGGGTTCTCGCCCAGCACACGATCGCCGGCGACGGGCGCATCGATGAGTTCCTGTGCCTTCTCGGGCGTCAGTTCGTCGGGGGCGAGGTCTTCCGGCACGTTGACGATCCGGCCCCGCTCATCGGGCTTGCTCGGGTCGATGACCTCGAGGTACGGACCGTACTTGCCGAAGCGGAGGACGGCGTTGTCGGTGATGCGGGTCGAGTTCAGAGCCCGCGCGTCGATCTCGCCGAGGTTGTCGACGACCTGACGCAGTCCGACGTGATCCTCGGAGCCGAAGTAGAACGAGTGCAGCCATTCGACGCGCTTCTGCTCGCCGCGGGCGATCGCGTCGAGGTCGTCCTCGAGCGCAGCGGTGAAGTCGTAGTCGATGAGGTCGGAGAAGTGCTCCTCGAGCAGCCGCACCACGCTGAAGGCCATCCAGGTCGGTACGAGCGCCTGGCCGCGCTTGGTCGCGTAGCCGCGGTCGATCACGGTGCCGATGATGCTGGCGAAGGTCGACGGGCGGCCGATGCCGTGCTCTTCGAGGGCCTTCACCAGCGATGCCTCGGTGTAGCGGGGCTTCGGGTTGGTCTTGTGCCCCTTGGCCTCGGCATCCGACATCGTGAGTCGGTCGCCGACGGCGACGGCCGGAAGCGACTGGTTCGAGTCGGCGTCGGCGTCGCGCTTCTCGTCCTTGCCCTCTTCGTAGGCGTCGAGGAAGCCCTTGAACGTGTAGACCGTGCCCGATGCGGTGAACTCCGCATTCCGGCCGTCCGCGTCGACCGAGATGGTCACGGTGGTGGTCTCGTACTTGGCGTCGGCCATCTGGCTGGCGACGGTGCGCTTCCAGATGAGGTCGTACAGCCGGAGCTCTTCCTTGTCGAGCTCACCGGCGACGGAGGCGGGCTTGCGGAAGTTCTCCCCCGACGGGCGGATCGCCTCGTGCGCCTCCTGGGCGTTCTTGCTCTTGGACTTGTAGACGCGGGGCTTCAGCGGCACCGCGCTGTCGCCGTACAGGGCGACGGCCTGGCTGCGCGCGGCCTGCACGGCCTGCGTGCTCAGCGCGACCGAGTCCGTACGCATATAGGTGATGAAACCCTTCTCGTACAGGCGCTGTGCAACGCTCATCGCCTGCTTCGCACTCATCGAGAGCTTGCGTCCTGCCTCCTGCTGGAGGGTGGAGGTGGTGAACGGGGCGTACGGGCTGCGTGTTCCCGGCTTCGCTTCGACCTTCGTGACGGCTCCCGCCGCCGCGGCGTCCACGGCGTGGGCGAGGGCGGTGGCATCCTCCTCGGAGAGGACGACGACGGCCTTCTTGAGCTTTCCGGTGTCGTCGAAGTCCGTGCCGCGGGCGAGCTGCCCTCCGTCGACGCGCACGAGGCGCACGCGGAAGGAGGATCCGCTGGCGGCGGATGCCTCGACATCCCAGTAGTCGGCGGAGACGAACGCCATTCGCTCGCGCTCCCGCTCGACGATCATGCGGGTGGCGGCGGACTGCACGCGTCCTGCGGACAGGCCGGTCTTGACCTTGTACCAGAGCACGGGTGAGACGTCCCAGCCGTACAGACGGTCGAGGATGCGACGGGTCTCCTGCGCGTCGACGAGCGCGAGGTCGAGTTCGCGGGTGTTGCCGACGGCGGCCTGGATGGCGTCCTTGGTGATCTCGTGGAACACCATCCGCTTGACGGGCACCTTGGGCTTGAGCGTCTCGAGGAGGTGCCATGCGATGGCCTCACCCTCGCGGTCCTCATCAGTGGCGAGGAGGACTTCGTCGGCGTTCTTGAGGGCGCGCTTGAGCTCGGCGACGGTCTTCGTCTTGCGATCCGACACCACGTAGTACGGGTCGAAGCCGTTGTCGATGTCGATCGAGTACTTCCCGTATGCCTCCTTGTCGGCGGCAGGGATGTCCTTCTTGTCCGCGAGGTCGCGGATGTGACCGACGGAGCTGAGCACCTCGTAGTCGTCGCCGAGGTACCCCTGGATCGACCGCATCTTCGTCGGGGACTCGACGATGACGAGCTTCTTGCCTTCAGCCAAGGGTGCGTCCTTTCTTCGAAGCACACCATACACACCACTCTCATGGCGTGTTCACAGCGGAGCCGTGAGTGATTCGGGAGCGCTGCCGTCATGATCCCTCGGGTGGCCCTGCTCGGGCGCGGGACGCGGCAGCAAGACCAGAGTACGCCGCCTGCACCTGCACGGTCACCATGAGTCCGTCGACCGCGCATTCGACGAGGGTCGCCCGAGAGGCCGCCGCGACCCTGGCGGCGAGCGCACAGGGCTCGTCGTCCGTCACGATCGCTCCCGATGCGGCGTCGGCTGCGGCGAGCGCTGCGGCGTCGGCAGCACCGGCGGCTCGCTGAGCCGTGACCGCCGCCCCGCCCACGGCGGCCAGACCGATGGCGAGGGCACCCGCCACCGAGAGGACAGCCGCCGAGAGCGCCGTGCCCGCCATCACAGGCCTCCGTCGAGCGCGCAGCTCGTCGCGGTCAGCGGGATGCTGATCAACCGCCCGATCTGCGCGTCGATCCGCCCGGTCACGCAGACGAGATCGCCACGGCTCCCCCGCTCGACACGTGCATCGGCGGCGGCCGCCGCGACGGCCGCATGTGCCCTCGCCTCGCTCTCGCCGCGGCCGAGGAGCCTGGCGGCGTCGGCGACGGCATCCTGCAGGGACACCAGCCGCGCCGCCGCCCCGAGCGCCCCGGCTCCCAGCAGCAGCGTCAACGCCACTGCGGGGAGCGCGAGCGCGAGTTCCGCGGCCACCGAGCCGCGTTGGTCGCCGCGCATCGTCGAGATCACGCCGTCACGAGACCGTCAACGCGCGGCGCACGAGGTCGGTGAGGATGCCGCGCACCTCATCCGACCGCATGATGACGACGAGAAGCCCGGCGAATGCGACCGCAGCCATGGTCGTGATGGCGTATTCTGCCGTCGCCGCCCCGGACTCGTCGGCGAACAGCGAGGCCGCACGTCTTGTCGTGAGTGTGGGAATGGTGTCCATCTGTTCCTTCTTTCTTAAGTGCTGCGTCAGATCGGCAGCGGGGTCGAGGTGAGTACGGAGAGGATCAACGGCGCGACGCCCAGCAGCAGGAACGCCGGAAGCGTGCACACGCCGAGCGGGACGAGCAGTTGGGACGACAGCTTCGCCGCGCGCATCCGCCCGGTCACCCTGGCGTCGTGACGCTCCTGCGCCGCTGCGGCCCTGAGCAGCTCTCCGGCCGGCACTCCCGCCGCCCTGGACAGCTCGAGCACCTGTGCGGTGCGCCCGCTGTGCAGGCGGTCGTGCGACGAGGCGTCCTCCACGATGCGGAGCGAGCGCGAGATGGACGCCCCGCCGCTCAGGGCGACGGCCATGAGGTCGGCGTGCATCCCCGGGCTGCCCGGGTCGGGCTGTGCGCGTCTCAGCAGCCGCCGCGTCCACACGCGCGCGCCGAGCACCAGCAGGAGTCCGGCGATCAGGCACCCGATGCCGATCGGATTGCCCAGGAGCACGCCGACCGTGTCGAATCCCAGCGCGAACCCGAGCAGGAGGCCTGCCAACGGCATCCACAGCAGGAGGCGCGCGGTGCCCGCCGGCTCGGCGAGGGCGATGCGCACGTCGTCAGCCGCCGACGCGGCATCCTGCATCGTCTCAGCGAGGGAGCGCAGCATCTCGGCCAGGGGCGCACCGACGGTGGAGGCGACGTCCCACGCGGCTGCGACGTCGCCCCATGCCCCGCCCTCGGCCTCGATCGCCTCCGTGAGCGGCAGTCCGCCGTCGCATCGCGCGACGACGGACTGCGCGATGAGGTCACCGGAGTCGGCGAGGTGCCGCCAGGCACGAAGCGGCGCGGCTCCTGCCTGCAGCAGCACGGCGAGCGTGCGCACCGAGGCCGCAGCGGACGCAGCTCCTGGGCTGTCGTGCGAGCGACGGAGAAGACTCACCACGGTTCGTACTCCTCGATGTCGAGACGATCTCCGCGCAGCCGAAAGCGTCCGGCGTGCGCGAGGCGGCGGACGCCGTCGGTGCCGCGCTCGAGGTGGAGGACGACCGTGAAGGCGCTGACGGCCTGCCGCGCGAGGGCGACGGCATCCATCCCGGCGAGCGCGCCGAGCGCCTCGAGACGCGCGGGGACGTCGGCGAGGCTGCTGGCGTGCAGGGTGCCTGCGCCACCGTCGTGCCCGGTGTTCAGCGCAGACAGCAGTTCCCTGACCTCCTCGCCCCTGCACTCCCCGACGATCAGTCGGTCCGGCCGCATCCGCAACGATTCCCTCACCAGTCTCGCGAGCGTGATGGAACCGGCGCCCTCCAGGTTCGACTGACGCGACTCCAGCGCGACATGATGCGGGTGATCGGGGTGGAGCTCCGCGACATCCTCGATCGTCACGATCCGTTCGGTGGCGGGGACCGCGTGCAGGAGCGCCGCCAGGAGTGTCGTCTTGCCGGTGCCGGTGCCGCCGGTGATGAGGATGTTCGCGCGGGCGGTGACGAGTTGTTGCAACCACGCTCGTCGCCGCGCGTCGAACGCCGCCAGCGCGGCCAGAGCATCCAGGTCGGCGACCCCTGCGCGCGGGATGCGCACCGAGACGGCAGTCCCGGACGCCGACACCGGCGACAGCACGGCGTGCACGCGGATCCCGGAGGCCAGCCGGACGTCCACACACGGCGCCTGGTCATCAAGATGGCGCCCGCCTGCCCCGATCAGGGCGACGGCGAGATCGCGCACCTCCTTCTCGGATGCCGACCACCCCTGGACACGCTCCGCGCCCTCGCCGCGGTCGATGAAGAGCCCGTCCGCGCCGTTGACGAACAGGTCGGTGACGAGCGGGTCGGTGCAGTGGGCGGCCAGCGGTCCGAGGGCGGCGTCCACCTCCGACGGAAGCGTCGCTCCCCCGTGCACGGCGGAGTCCGCGCGTGGCTGGATGACGAACGGCTGCGGCATGCCACGACGCTAGGGACGAGGGCATGCGGGGCGAGGGGCGCAGGCGCACCCTGTGCGCAACAACCGCGGATTCGCGACCAGTGCAGAGGGCGCTGCATCCCGCGTGCAGAACGGAGAAGGGCGGCACCTCACGGGGGGAATGAGGTGCCGCCCGAAGACGCGCCGGAATCGGGGAGATCGGGCGCGTCAGGGCCGGAATGGGATTCGGCTGTCGTCGAGTGTACGTCTCTGAAGAGCCCGTACAAAACCCGCCACGCTACCCACTTTCGACGGTACTGACGACAATGGGGGAAGGCTAGGTTCGCAATGTCAGCATCGTGCCGCGTGCACGACCGTCCCGCCGCAAAGGAGCGCGTGCCATGAGCAGCCAGATCGACCACCTCCTCGACGAGACCCGGCAGTTCCCGCCCTCCGCGGAATTCGCCGATGCCGCTCTCGCCAGCCCCGAGCTGTATGAGCGGGCCTCGGCTGATCGCGAGGGCTTCTGGGCGGAGCAGGCGCGTGAGCTGCACTGGCACAAGCCCTTCACCCGGGTTCTGGACTGGTCGGCACCGCCTTTCGCGAAATGGTTCGACGACGGCGAGCTCAACGTCGCGTACAACTGTCTCGACCGGCACGTCGAAGCAGGCAACGGCGACCGCGTGGCACTGCTGTGGGAGGGCGAGCCTGGCGATGAGCGGCGCATCACCTACGCCGAACTCACCGATGAGGTGAAGCGGGTCGCGAACGTCCTCGAGGGCCTCGGCGTCGGCACGGGCGACCGAGTGGCCATCTACCTGCCCATGATCCCCGAGGCCGTCGCCTCGATGCTCGCGGTCGCCCGCCTCGGCGCGATCCACTCCGTCGTGTTCGGCGGGTTCAGCGCCGACAGTCTGCGCTCCCGCATCGACGACGCCGGCGCCAAGGTGGTCATCACCGCCGACGGCGGCTACCGCAAGGGCCGGGTCTCCCCGCTCAAGCCGGCCGTCGACCAGGCTCTCGCCGATCGCGGCGACGGCGAGCAGCAGACCGTCGAGCACGTCCTCGTGGTCCGCCGCGGCGAGAACGACGTCGACTGGGTCGAAGGACGCGACCTGTGGTGGCACGATGTCGTGCCGTCGGCCTCATCCGATCACGAGGCGCAGGCGTTCCCGGCGGAGAACCCGCTGTTCATCCTCTACACATCCGGGACGACCGGCAAGCCGAAGGGCATCCTGCACACCTCGGGCGGGTACCTCACCCAGGCCGCGTACACCCACCGGAACGTCTTCGACCTCAAGCCCGATACCGACGTCTTCTGGTGCACGGCAGACATCGGCTGGATCACCGGTCACACCTACGTCACCTACGGGCCTCTCGCGAACGGCGCAACGCAGGTGATGTACGAGGGGACGCCGGATGCCCCGCATCCCGGCCGCTGGTGGGAGATCATCCAGAAGTACGGTGTGAGCATCTTCTATACGGCGCCGACGGCGATCCGTTCGTTCATGAAGACCGGTCGCGCCATCCCGCAGAAGTTCGACCTGTCGTCGATCAGGCTGCTCGGTTCGGTGGGCGAGCCCATCAACCCCGAGGCATGGATGTGGTACCGCGAGGTCATCGGCGGGAACACAGCGCCGATCGTCGACACCTGGTGGCAGACCGAGACGGGCGCGATCATGGTCTCCGCGCTCCCCGGTGTCACCGCCACGAAGCCGGGTTCCGCGCAGGTCCCGCTCCCCGGCATCTCCATCGACGTCGTGGATGACGCCGGCGTCGAGGTCGGCAACGGCAACGGCGGCCTCCTCGTGATCACCGAGCCGTGGCCCAGCATGCTGCGCGGCATCTGGGGCGACCCTGAGCGGTACAAGGAGACCTACTGGGAGAAGTTCGAGGAGCAGGGCTACTACTTCGCCGGCGACGGCGCGCGTCTCGACGCGGATGGCGACCTCTGGCTGCTGGGACGGGTCGACGACGTCATGAACGTCTCGGGGCACCGGCTGTCCACCGCGGAGATCGAGTCCTCCCTGGTCGCGCACGAATCCACCGCCGAGGCCGCCGTCGTCGGAGCATCCGACGAGACCACCGGCCAGGCGGTCGTCGCCTTCGTCATCATCAAGGAGAGCTACCTCGCCGCGCACGAACCGGCCGGACTCGCCGCCCAGCTGCGCAGCTGGGTCGGTGAGCAGATCGGCGCGATCGCGCGTCCCAGGGACGTCTACATCGTCGGAGAACTGCCCAAGACCCGTTCCGGGAAGATCATGCGCCGCCTCCTGCGCGATGTGGCCGAAGGCCGAGAGGTCGGCGACACGACGACACTCGCCGACACCGCCGTCATGAGCATCATCTCCTCGCAGGTGAAGTAGGCACCCGCTGCACGACGAGGCCCCGCCGCATCCGAGAGGATGGGACGGGGCCTCGTCGATGAACGGCGGGTCAGGCGAGGAGGAAGGTGACCTCGACCTCGACCGGGCTGTCCAACGGCAGGGAAGCGACGCCGACGGCGGCACGCGCGTGGCGGCCTGCGTCGCCGAAGATCTCGCCGAGCACTTCGCTCGCGCCGTTGATGACGGCCGGCTGGCCGGTGAAGGACGGGGCGCATGCCACGAAGCCCCCCACGCGCAGCACACCCGCGATGCGGTCGAGGCCGCCCGCGGCAGCGGCTGCCGCGGCGAGCGCGTTCAGTGCGCAGGTCCTGGCGTACGTCGCGGCATCCTCCGGTGTGACCTCCGCGCCGACCTTGCCCGTCGCGGGAAGGGCGCCGGAGGCGAACGGAAGCTGGCCGGAGGTGTACACGAGACCGCCGTGGACGACGGCGGGCACGTACGCGGCCACGGGGGCTGCGACGTCGGGAAGCTCGATGCCGAGCTCCTGCAGGCGGGTGGCGATGCTCATGCCGCACCGCCGTTCTCGAACTGGCGGGCAGCCTGTTCCGCGGCGGCGAGCCCTGCGCTGTTGGAGCCGTCGCTCGAGACGGGGCGCTTGAAGTAGGCCACGAGGCCACCCTCCGGACCCTGCACCACCTGCACCAGCTCCCAGCCCTGCTTGCCCCAGTTGTTGAGGATCGCGGCGGTGTTGTGGATCAGCAGCGGGGTGGTCAGATACTCCCACGTCGTCATGGCACTCCTGGTCGTCATTGCGGACGGCGGCGACGATCGGCACGCCGAGCGTCAAAGCCGGTATTCAGGGAACTCCCCTACGATCTAGCGTATGCCTCAGAAGAATCGCACGGCGACAGGCGTGCTCGGCGGACTCCTCGGTCTGGTCGGGCTCAGCGTGGTCGCGGGGATCCTCGTGACTGCCACCGTCACCCCGGCGCTCGCCGTCGCGGGCGCCGCCGGCTCGCAGGCTCTCGACCTGTTCGAGAAGCTGCCGTCCTACCTGAAGATCGACGCTCCGATGGAGCCGAGCACGCTCTACGTCACCGGGAAAGACGGCAAGCCGACCAAGATGGCGGCGTTCTACGATCAGAATCGCATCCCGGTCTCGTTCGACCAGATCAACCCTGCGATGTACGACGCGATCCTGTCCAGCGAGGACAAGGACTTCTACGAGCACGGTGGTGTCAACATCGGCGCCACTGCCAAGGCGCTGATCGACAACCTCCAGGGGACGTCCTCCCGCGGCGCCTCGACGATCAGCCAGCAGTACGTGAAGAACGTGCTCGTGCAGCAGTGCGAGCAGGGCGTCCTGCCGGGCGAAGAGGACTACAGCGACAAGATCACCCAGTGCTGGCTCGATGCCACGAACGCCACCGGCGCCGACGGCATCGAGCGCAAGCTGCAGGAGATGCGCTACGCGATCCAGATCGAGAAGGACTACTCGAAGAACGAGATCCTCCTCGGATATCTGAACATCGCGAGCTTCGGTGGGACCGTCTACGGCATCGAGGCCGCGGCGAACTACTACTTCGGCGTCAAGGCCGCCGATCTCTCGGTCGCACAGGCGGCGACGCTCGCCGGCATCGTGCAGAACCCGAACACGTACCGCATCGACCTGCCGGGCGGGACGATGACCGGCAACGACGGCGAGGCCGTCAACTCGGCGGATGACGGGTACAGCCTCACGCTGAAGCGCCGAGACTACGTGCTGGGCCGCATGCTCACCGACGGCAAGATCACGCAGGAGCAGTTCGACGAGGCGAACGAATCGCCCATCGCACCGGACATCCACCAGCCGTCTCAGGGTTGCACCGCCTCGGGCGACAACGCCTACTTCTGCCAGTACGCGAAGACGGTCATCCTCAGCGATCCCGCGTTCGGCGAGACGCCGCAGGAGCGCACCAAGGCGCTGTACCGCGACGGCCTGAAGATCTACACGACGCTCGACATGCGTCTTCAGCGTCCTGCCATCGACGCGATGAACAGCCGCATCCCGCCGAACTACGACAACCAGTACTTCGGCGGCGCCGGCGTCACCATCGAGCCCGGCAGCGGTCGGATCCTGGCGATGACGCAGAACACGAAGTTCCGCGAGACCGCCAGCGACGATCAGGCGTACACGAGCCTCGTCTTCGCGTCGGACCGGGATCATGGCGGCTCCTCCGGGATGCCGGTGGGCTCGGCATACAAGCTCTTCACCCTCGTGAACTGGCTCGAGACGGGTCACTCCGTGAACGAGAGCATCAACGGTCGCAACCAGACCTTGAAGATGACCGCGTCGTGCACCGGGTCCTCCTGGGATTTCGACACGAGCGACGTCGGCAACTTCGGTCGAGTCGGCGGATACACCGGGACGCCCATGTCCTTCACCCGTGACTCGCTGAACTCCGGATACTTCGCCATGGCGTCCCGCCTCGACCTCTGCGACATCAACGGCGTCGCAGACCGGATGGGCGTGACCCTCGGCAACGGCAAGAAGACCACGGAGGAGAACGTTCCGTTCGACGTGCTGGGTTCGAAGTACATCGCACCGTTGGACATGGCCGGGGCCTACGCCACGGTCGCAAACAAGGGCGTCTACTGCGAGCCCAAGGCGATCGACAAGATCGTGAACCAGAAGGGTGAGGAACTTCCCATCCCCGACACGAAGTGCACCCAGGTGATCACGCCCGAGGTCGCGTCGACGGCCGCGTACGCGCTGCAGGGCGTCATGGCGCAGGGCGGCACCGGTGCGCAGGCGAACACCTGGGACGGCACGCCGCTTCTCGGCAAGACCGGTTCGCACAACGAGTACGGCACGATGATGATCGAGTCGAGCACCAAGGCGACGACCGCCGTCTACGTCGGCCGCTGGCAGGGTACGGCGGACATCTGGGGGCAGTGGTACAACGGCACGGAACTGCAGAACATCCGCTACGGCATCGCCCGCGACATGCAGGCTGCCGCGAACGCTCTGCTCGGTGGCGGCGATCCCTTCCCGGAGCCGGACCAGAAGCTGACCCGTCCCGTGTACGTGGACCTGCCGAGCGTTGTCGGGATGTCGGTGGGTGACGCGACGAGCACCCTCGAGAGCCGCGGCTTCGGTGTGAGCGTGGGCTCACCGGTCGACAGCGACCTGCCCGAGGGCACTGTCGCCACCCAGGACCCGGGTGCCGGCCAGGTCAGCGGCGGTACGACCGTCACGATCTCGCCGAGTTCGGGCAAGCCTCCGACGGTGAAGATCCCCAACGTCGTCGGCTCCACGTACGCGGAGGCCACGCAGGCGATCGAGGGCGCCGGATTCTCCATCGACGGCAAGGAGTGCTCGGACGACTCCATCGTGGCGGCGCAGAACCCTGGACCTCGTGAGGCCAAGGCCGGCTCGAAGGTCACGGTCAACTGCGTCGGCGGCGGCGAAGATTGAGCAGGCGCAGCACTGCACACCCGGCCCTCATCGCGCTCGGCGCGGTGGGGGCCGTCGGTGTGGCATGCGCCGTGTGGGGCGTCGGGATCGAGCGGCACCTGTACACCGTGCGCGAGGTGTCCGCAGCGGCACTCCCGCCCGGCACCGCACCGCTGCGCGTGCTGCACGTCTCCGACGCGCACATGGCACCGTGGCAGCGCAGGAAGCAGGACTGGCTCGCCTCGCTCGCCGACCTGCAGCCCGACCTCGTCGTCAACACCGGTGACAACCTCGGCCACCGCGACGGACTCGTCGGCATCCGCCGCGCGTTCGAACCCTTCGCGGGGACTCCCGGGGTGTTCGTCCACGGCTCGAACGACGTCCATGGCCCGACCCCGCGCAACCCGCTGCGCTACTTCGCCGGACCGTCGAAACGGAAGATCACAGTTGAGAAGCTCGACACCGACGCACTCGACCGGTTCCTCGGCGAGGATCTCGGATGGGCCGATCTCAACAACCGCGCCGCCACCGTCCGCGTCGGAGACCGCGACGTGGACTTCTTCGGAGTGAGCGACGCGCACCGCGACTGGGACGACCTCGACGTGCTCCCTGAGGCCATCGCCGGCCTCGGCACGAGAGAAGCCTCCCGTCCGCTGCTCGGTGTCACGCACGCCCCCTACCAGCGCGTGCTGAACAGGTTCACCGACCTCGGTGCCGACGCCCTCTTCGGCGGGCACACGCATGGCGGCCAGGTGTGTCTGCCGTTCTTCGGCACGCTGGTGGCCAACTGCGACATCCCGCTGTCGCAGGCGAAGGGACTGAGCACGTGGACGCACGGCGGGCGCAGCGTCCCGCTCAACGTCAGCGCCGGCTGCGGCCATTCCATCTACGCGCCGGTGAGATTCGCCTGCCGCCCGGAGGCGACACTGCTGACTCTGACCGCTCGCGACACGCCCGCATGAGTGCGACCGGGTCCCGATTCGGCGCCGCCCGCGTTTCGAGGTAGACTCGAACGGTTGCAAACGGGGTGTGGCGCAGCTTGGTAGCGCGCTTCGTTCGGGACGAAGAGGCCGCAGGTTCAAATCCTGTCACCCCGACGTTTGCAAGAAGGTCGCCCTCCGGGGCGGCCTTCTTCATATCCTGGAGAGATCATGACTGCACCTCGCCTGGTCGCCTTCGACCTCGACGACACGCTCGCCCCTTCCAAGAGTGCCATCGACCCGCGCATCGCGTCGCAGCTGCGCAGCCTGCTGCGCCTGGTCGACGTCGCGATCATCTCCGGAGGCAACGAGGACCAGTTCCGCTCGCAGGTGGTCGACAGGCTCGGCGATGCGGATGCCGCGGAGCTGTCCCGCCTGCACCTGCTGCCCACGTGCGGCACGCGCTATCTCCGTCACGACGGGTCCGACTTCGTCGCGATCTACGCCCACGATCTCTCCGAGGAGGAGAAGACGTCGGCGCTTCGTGCGCTGCGCGAGGAGGCCGAGCGCCTCGGCCTCTGGGAGGCGGACCCGTGGGGCGAGATCCTCGAGGACCGCGGTTCGCAGATCACCTTCTCCGCTCTGGGACAGCAGGCCCCCGGCACAGCCAAGCACGCCTGGGACCCGGACGGCGCCAAGCGCCTGACCCTCCGCGACGCCGTCGCCGCCCGTCTCCCCGGGCTCGAGGTGCGAGCGGGCGGTTCGACGTCCATCGACATCACCCGCGCAGGCATCGACAAGGCCTACGGCATGACGTCCCTCGCGGAGCACACCGGCATCCCTCTTGCGGACATGCTGTTCTTCGGCGATCGTCTGGACGAGGGGGGCAACGACTATCCCGTCCTCGCTCTCGGCGTGCGCTCGATCGCCGTGACGAGCTGGGAGGACACCGCCGATCAGCTCGACCTGCTGCTGCCGACGTTGCAGCCGCAGTTGGGCGCACGCACCTCGTGACCCTCCTCCCGCGCGCCGCAGCCGGTCCGGCCGCGACGCGCGGACGGATCAGCGCGCCACAGGGACGAGGCGCTGCAGCTGCGTGACGTGTCCGGGCTCCAGCTCGGCCAACGAAGCGACCCCGAGCAGGCGCATGGTCCGCTCGATCTCCGTGCGGAGGATCGCGATCGTCCTGTCGACACCCTGGCGGCCTCCCGCCATGAGCCCGTACAGGTACGCCCGGCCGATCAGGGTGAAGTCGGCGCCGAGCGCCACCGAGGCGACGATGTCGGCACCGTTCATGATGCCGGTGTCGACCATGACCGTGAAGTCGTCGCCGACGGCCTCGCGGACGGAGGGCAGCAGGTGGAACGGGATCGGCGCGCGGTCGAGCTGGCGCCCGCCGTGGTTCGACAGGACGATGCCGTCCACGCCCTCGTCCTTCAGGCGCACCGCGTCCTCGACGTTCTGCACGCCCTTGATGACGATCTTGCCCGGCCACAGGTCGCGGATCACCGCGAGGTCGTCGTAGCTGATCGTAGGATCCATCGCCGCATCCAGCAGTTCGCCGACCGTGCCGCCGGTCGAGCTCAGCGACGCGAACTCGAGCTTCGGAGTCGTGAGGAAGTCGAACCACCACCACGGCCTGGGGATCGCGTTGATGATCGTTCCCAGCGTCAGCTGCGGAGGGATGCTGAAGCCGTTGCGCTTGTCGCGCAGGCGAGCCCCCGCGACCGGGGTGTCCACCGTGAAGTGCAGCGTGTCGAACCCGGCGGCCGCGGCCCGACGGGTCAGTTCGTACGAGATCTCGCGGTCGCGCATGACGTACAGCTGGAACCAGTTGCGCCCGTGCGGGTTCGCCGCCTTGACACCCTCGATCGAGGTCGTGCCGAGCGTCGACAGCGTGAAGGGGATGCCGGCGGCTGCTGCCGCGCCGGCACCGGCGACCTCACCCTCCGTCTGCATGAGCCGGGTGAACCCGGTCGGCGCGATGCCGAACGGCAGCGCGCTCGGGCCGCCGAGGATCTCGACGGACGTGTCGACGTCAGGGGCGGGCTTGAGGATGCCGGGGTGGAACTCCACGTCCTCGAACGCCTGCCGCGCGCGGGCGAGCGAAACCTCCCCCTCCGCCGATCCGTCGGTGTAGTCGAAGGCGGCCTTGGGCGTGCGGCGCTTGGCGATCATCCGCAGGTCGGCGATCGTGAGCGCACTCTCCAGACGCCGCTTTCGTCCGTTCAGCTCTGGCTTTTTGAACTTCATCAGTTCGAACAGCTCCGCGGGCTTGGGCAGCTGACGCGTGACCATGGCGTTCCTCTCAGTCGTGGTCGCCGGGCGTGAGCCCGGCGGCGGTGTAATAGCCGGTGATGTGATCGTGGACGAGTGTGCGCGCGGCATCCGCATCGCCCTCATCGATCGCTGCGACGATCTCGCGGTGCTCGGCGCGCAGGCGCGCCGCCATGGCGTCCCAGTCGTCGATCTGCGCGGAGCCTGCGAACACGTACGACTCGATGGCTGTTCGCAGACCGGCCATCGTCGCAGTGATGACGGTGTTGCCGCTGGATTCGGCCAGCGCGAGGTGCAGGCGTGCGTCCAGTGCGAGGAACTCCCCCGCCGTGAGGCCGGGAGTGTCCATGGCGTCGAGGATGCGGTGGGCGTCAGTCAGGTCGCGGCCGGGCTGCTCGGCGAGCGACGCCGCCACGGCCTCCTCCAGGACGAGCCTGGTGCGAACGACGTCGCCGAGGGGAAAGCCCTGCGCGGCCACCTGGAGCCGCATCAGGGCCGAAAGGCCCCCGGAGGGTGTGGCGATGACGATCGCTCCGGCGGACGGTCCTGACCCCGTCGACGTGCGGATGAGACCGAGGACCTCGAGGACACGGAACGCCTCACGGACGCTGGAGCGGCCGACGCCGAGCTCTGACGCGAGATCACGTTCTGAGGGGAGCCGGTCTCCCGGGCCGAGGCGCGCGTCGAGAAGGTCGCGTTCGATGTGATCGAGCACGAGCTGCCAAGCGCGTTCCGCCATGCGTCCTCCTGTGGTCTGACCACAGAGTATCCCCTGTGGTCTGACCACGCAAGACGGCAGCCGATCAGCCCAGGCGCCCGCCGGACTCCTCGAGGTAGCAGTGACCGCACAGCGACTCGTACGTGACGACGTCAGCGGGGGCCACGCTCAACGCCCCTTCATCGATCGCGACCTGATCGCCGTCGAACACGAACCGGCCGTTGATCACGCGGCCGTTGAAGACCGCCTTGCGTCCGCACCGGCAGATCGTCTTGAGCTCCTCAAGCGAGTGCGCGATGGCGAGCAGGCGAGCAGAGCCCGGGAAGGCATGGGTCAAGAAGTCGTTGCGGATGCCGTAGGCCATCACCGGGATGCCGTCGACCACCGCGATGCGGAACAGATCGTCGATCTGGGCAGGGGTGAGGAACTGCGCCTCGTCGACGAGGAGGCAAGCCACATCGATCGGGTCCGCGGGGATCAGCCCTTCGGCACTGCGCCGTCGCATCCGCTCGCGTTCCGCGCCGAACAGCGCGCGCGCATCCCCGTCCTGCGGGATGAGGAAGTCGACCTCGCGGGTGACACCAAGGCGGCTCTCGATCTGAGTCGCACCCTTGGTGTCGATCTCAGGCTTGGCCAGCAGCACGTGCTGGCCGCGCTCCTCGTAGTTGTACGCGGCCTGCAGCAGTGCCGTGGACTTGCCGGAGTTCATCGCCCCGTAGCGGAAGTAGAGCTTCGCCACGGCGACGGGTCACCTCGAGATGTTCAGTGCGGCAGCCGTGGCGGTCATCGCCTTCTCCGCAGCGTCGGGATCGCCGTTCAACGACTGACCGTACGTCGGGATGAGCTCGCGCAGCGTCGGCTCCCAGCCGGCGTACTGCTCGGGGAAGCACTTCTTCAGCAGGCCGAGCATGATCGGCACAGCCGTCGATGCGCCGGGAGATGCGCCGAGGAGACCGGCGATCGAGCCGTCGGCCGCGGAGACGACCTCCGTGCCGAACTGCAGGACGCCGCCCTTCTTCGCATCCTTCTTCATCACCTGCGCGCGCTGACCGGCCTGGATCAGAGTCCAGTCCTCGTCCTTCGCGGTCGGCATGAATGTGCGGAGGCTGTCGACCTTCTTGGCGTGCGTCTTGACCAGCTCGCCGAGCAGGTAGGTGATCAGGTCCGGGTTCGCGAACGCCACCCGGAGCATGGGCCACAGGTTGTGGGCACGCACCTGGGAGACGATGTCGAGCATCGACCCGTTCTTGAGGAACTTCGGGCTGAAGGTCGCGAACGGACCGAACATCAGCGACGCCTCACCGTCGACGACACGGGTGTCCAGGTGCGGCACCGACATCGGCGGCGCACCCACGGAGGCCTGCGAGTACACCTTCGCCTTGTGCTGGGCGACGACGGCGGGATTCGTGGTCTTCAGGAACTGACCGCCGATCGGGAAGACGCCGTAGCCCTTGATCTCGGGGATCCCGGAGCGCTGGAGCAGCTTCAGCGCCCAGCCTCCGGCACCGACGAAGACGAACTTCGCGTTGACCCGGTCTGGCGTACGGCCGAGGCTGTTGCGGAAGGTGACCTGCCAGCTGCCGTCCTTCTGCTTCTTGAGCGAGCGCACCTCGTGGTTGGTGAGCAACTGGAAGCCGTCACCCTGCAGGTGGTCGAAGAGCTGGTGGGTGAGGGCGCCGAAGTCGACGTCGGTGCCCGCGGGCACACGCGTCGCCGCGAAGGGCTCCCCCTTGCGGCGCTTCTGCATGAGCAGCGGTGCCCACTGGTTGATGACGCGGGAGTCCTCGCTGTACTCGATGCCCTCGAACAGCGGCTGCTCCTTGAGCACCTCGTAGCGCTCCTTGAGGTACGCGACATCCTTCTCGCCACGGACGAAGGTCATGTGCGGCGTCGAGTTGATGAAGGTCGACGGGGCATCGAGGACACCCTTGTCGACGAGCGACGACCAGAACTGGCGGCTCTGCTGGAACTGCTCGTTGATGGCGATCGCCTTGGCCGGGTCCAGCGGACCGCCGGTCTGCGGCATGTAGTTCAGCTCGCAGAGGGCCGCATGGCCGGTGCCCGCGTTGTTCCACGGGTTCGAGCTTTCCTGGGCCACATCGGACAGCCGCTCGAAGGCGACGATCTTCCAGTCCGGCTGCAGTTCGCGCAGCAGAGTGCCCAGGGTGGCGCTCATGATGCCACCACCGATGAGGACGACGTCGACGGATTCAGTCACCCGTCCATCCTAGTTCGCTTGCGGGCATGCCCCGACCGGAGCATCGGCATCCGGCATCCGGCATCCGGCATCCGGCATCCGGCATCCGGCATCCGGCATCCGGCCCGCACGCTTGCAGGGCCGAAGCACGGATGCAGGGCGACACGCCGCCGCGGCGCCCTGCAGGCGTGCGCGGGCCCTGCATCCGTGCGCGAAGACCGACCGTGAACCGGAGTCCGGTGCGACGTGCGCGCCGCGACGAACCGGGGCGACCGGATCAGGCGGACAGACGCTCCGCGACGATCTCGGCGATCTGCACGGCGTTGAGGGCCGCACCCTTGCGCAGGTTGTCGTTGCTGACGAAGAGCACGAGCCCCTTGTTCTCCGGAGCGGACTGGTCGGCGCGGATGCGTCCGACGAAGCTCGGGTCCTTACCTGCCGCGTACAGCGGCGTCGGCACCTCTTCGAGCACCACACCGGGGGCGTCGGCGAGGATCTCGCGCGCGCGATCCGGCGTGATGTCGTCGGTGAACTCGGCGTGGATCGACAGCGAGTGCCCGGTGAACACCGGAACGCGCACGCAGGTCCCCGCCACGCGGAGGTCGGGAAGCTCGAGGATCTTGCGGCTCTCGTTGCGGAGCTTCTTCTCTTCGTCGGTCTCGTTCAGGCCGTCGTCGACGATGGAGCCGGCGAGCGGCACGACGTCGAACGCGATGGGTGCGACGTACTTCTCCGGCTGCGGGAAGTCGACCGCGGAACCGTCGTGCACGAGGCGGAGCGTGTCGCCCTGCGCGAGGACGCCCTCGACCTGACCCAGCAGCTCCTGCGCACCGGCGAGACCGGACCCGGAGACCGCCTGGTAGGTGGACACGATCAGGCGCTCGAGGCCTGCGGCCTCAGCGAGGGGCTTGAGGACCGGCATGACCGCCATCGTCGTGCAGTTCGGGTTCGCGATGATGCCGCGGGGGCGCTCATCGATGGCATGCGGGTTCACCTCGCTGACGACGAGCGGCACCTCAGGGTCGTTGCGCCATGCGCTCGAGTTGTCGATCACGACGGCACCGGCCGCGGCGAAACGCTCGGCGTACGCACGGCTCGCCGTGGCCCCTGCGGAGAACAGCGCGATCTCGATGCCGGACGGATCAGCGGTCTCGACATCCTCGACGACTACGGACACACCGCCGAAGTCGATCGCCGTCCCCGCCGAGCGCGCCGAGGAGAACAGACGCAGCTCCCGGATCGGGAACGCACGCTCCGCGAGAATCTCGCGCATGACGGAGCCCACCTGACCGGTGGCGCCCACGATGGCGACGGAGTGTCCTGAGTCGGAGATGCGGGTCATGCGGAACGCCTTCCTGAAGGGGGTGAGAGCGAGTCTAGTGAGCCTGTCCGAACGGTCGGAGGCCGGCGGCGACAGCCGCCGCCTGCGGTTGGTGGGAAGTGCTCAGCGGCCGGTGCCGGCGTGGACGACGGCCTCGACCTCGGCATCGAGGCCGTATGCGGTGTGCACGATGCGGGCGGCATCGGCGAGGTCGGTGTCGCGCAGGACGACCGAGATGCGGATCTCGGACGTCGAGATCATCTCGATGTTGATGCCCGCGGTCGACAGCGCCTCGAACAGCGTCGCCGACACACCGGAGTGCACGCGCATGCCGGCGCCGACGACCGAGAGCTTGCCGATCTGGTCGTCGTGGACCAGGCTGTCGAAGCCCACCTCTGCCTGCTCGGCCGCGAGAGCCTTGAGCGCGGCCGATGCGTCCGCCTTCGGAAGCGTGAACGAGATGTCCGCACGACCGGTCGCGGCGGCCGAGACGTTCTGGACGATCATGTCGACGTTCGCGCCAGACTTCGCGACGATCTTGAAGATCTCGGCGGCCTTGCCCGGCACATCGGGGACCCCGACCACGGTGATCTTGGCCTGACCCTTGTCGGTGGCGACGCCGGCGACGATCGGTTCTTCCATGACTTCTCCCTCAACTTCGCGCGGGTCGTTCATCCCCTCGCCCAGAACGTATGTGCCCTCGCCGGATGAGAACGTCGACCGGGCATGGATGAGCACGCCGTGGCGGCGAGCGAACTCGACCGCGCGGATGTACAGCACCTTCGCCCCGTTGGCGGCGAGCTCGAGCATCTCCTCGCTGGAGACGTGGTCCAGTTTCTGCGCCCGCGGGATGACGCGGGGGTCGGCGGTGTAGATGCCGTCGACGTCGCTGTAGATCTCGCAGACGTCGGCATTGAGGGCCGCAGCGAGCGCGACGGCCGTCGTGTCGGAACCGCCGCGTCCGAGCGTCGTGATGTCGCGGGTGTCGCGGTTGAATCCTTGGAAGCCCGCCACGATGACGATCGCTCCCTCGTCGAGGGCCTCCCGCAGGCGCACCGGCGTGACATCGACGATGCGTGCGGAACCGTGGTGGTCATCGGTGATCATCCCGGCCTGGCTGCCGGTGAACGAGCGGGCGTCGAAGCCCATGGAATGGATCGCCATCGCCAGCAGGGCCATGGAGATGCGCTCTCCGCTGCTCAGCAGCATGTCCATCTCACGCGGGGCGGGGATGGGGGCGACCTCGTTGGCGAGGTCGAGCAGCTCATCCGTGGTGTCGCCCATCGCGCTCACCGCCACGACGACATCGTGACCGGCGCGACGGGTGTCGACGATGCGCTTGGCGACGCGCTTGATGCTCTCGGCGTCGGCGACGGACGAGCCGCCGTACTTCTGCACAATGAGGGCCACATTCACTCCCGGGGAAAGACGGGCGGTTTCGCCCACGGGCCATTCTACGTTCGTCGCGCATGTCGCCCCCCGCATGTGACGACCGGCGGCTGCCCCGCCTCTCAGGGTCGCCGCGAGTGTTCGCGTCAGGGAGCGGGCGGCGGCGGGAGGACCTCGGCCCGCGCCCGCAGACGCCCGCCGGTCGCGGCCAGCCAGCATCCGGCGAGGACGAGGGGGAACCCGATCAGCAGTCCGAGAGTGATCGGCTCGGCGAGGAAGAGGGTGCCCAGGAGGATCGCGACCACCGGATTGACGTAGGTGAAAAGCGGCGCCCGCACCGGCCCGACCTCGCGGATCAGTGCGAA
The DNA here is from genome assembly GCF_014205075.1 of Microbacterium ginsengiterrae. Classification (NCBI taxonomy): domain Bacteria; kingdom Bacillati; phylum Actinomycetota; class Actinomycetes; order Micrococcales; family Microbacteriaceae; genus Microbacterium; species Microbacterium ginsengiterrae. The sequence goes on from NZ_JACHMU010000001.1 coordinate 554,503, forward strand.
GAACGCCACGAAGGCGACGGCCGTGCATATGACTCCGAGCAGCAGCAGCGCGACGGTCGAGCGGACCGTCGGAACCTCATGCGTGGTGAGCAGCGCCGCAGGGAGGTAGCCGATGCCGATCGCGGCCAGGGACAGGGTGATCGTGCCGATCGACGGCACGTCGGAGAGCCGATGGGCGATGATGAACGGCGCGATCGCGTACAGCAGCGCGGTGAGCATGATCTCGCCGATGGCCACGGCACTCGCCTGTCCGGACGGGAAGAGTCCTGGACCGGCGACGATCACGATCACACCGACGAACCCCAGGAGGAGGCCGCCGAGTCGCAGCGGAGCCAGCGCGGATCGGTCGCCGCGGATGAGGCCGATCATGACCGCGAACAGTGGGACCGTCGCCACGAGCAGCCCGGTGAGACCGGAGGGCAGCTGGGTCTCGGCGTGGCTGAGGAGCAGGAACGGCCCTGCCATCTCGACCAACCCGAACGCGAGCACCCACGGCCAGTGCCTCCACGCCGCCTTCAGCGCTCCGCTGCGCAGAGCGAACGGCAGGAGGATGACGGCGCCGAGCAGCGTCCGTCCTGCGACGACAGCAGGGGGCGTGAAGGACTGGACGGCCTCTTTGATGAACAGGTAGGTGATCCCCCACACGACCGCCATCACCGCGAACAGCAACCACCCTTTCCGGGTGAAGCCGCCCTGCGCGTTCACTCGTCCACGACCGGGGTGAGACCGATGCGGGTGCTCACAGCGTGCGCCTTCCTTCGAACGCGCGGCCGAGCGTGACCTCGTCCGCGTACTCGAGGTCGCCGCCGACCGGCAGTCCGGATGCCAGCCGCGAGACGGTGATCTGCATGGTCGTGAGGAGCCGGCTCAGGTAGCTCGCCGTCGCTTCGCCCTCGAGGTTCGGGTTGGTCGCGATGATGACTTCCTGCACGGTGCCGTCCGCGAGCCGGGACATGAGCTGCGTGATGCGCAGATCATCGGGGCCGACCCCGGCGATCGGGCTGATCGCTCCGCCGAGCACGTGATAGAGCCCACGGAACTCACGGGTGCGTTCGATCGCCGAGACGTCCTTGGCGTCCTCGACGACGCAGATGAGAGCGGGATTGCGGCGCGGGTCTCGGCAGATCGCGCACCGGTCCTGCTCCGACACGTTGCCGCAGATCTCGCAGAATCGCACGCGCGCGCGCACCTCGGTGAGCAGCTCAGCCAACCGGGCGACATCGAACGACGGGGTCTGCAGGATGTGGAAAGTGATCCGCTGGGCCGACTTGGGTCCGATGCCGGGGAGCCGACCGAATTCGTCGATGAGTTCCTGAACGATGCCGTCGTACATCAGGCGAACCTCGCCGGAGGCTCGTAGGGCTCTTCACGGACGAACGTCGCGCCGAGCACCTGGCGGATCACGGCCTCGCCGTAGCGCTGCACACCACCGGGCGATCGCTCCGACACGGCGGGAGCCGTGCGCGTCGGCGCCGTGCGCGGTGATGCCGAGGGTGCGTCTGCAGCGGGCATCGTCGTCTCCGCCGGAGCCCGGTACTCGTCCGGACGGTAGGGAGGCTCTTCGTCGGGGGGTGGAGCGTCATCGTCGTCCGGCAGAGGCGGCTCGTCGCGGTCGACCAGCCCGTCGTGGGGAGGGGTCGGTGCCGTCGCCTCGACCTCGGCGGGCTCGTCGTCGACGGGGAACTGCGGCTGCGGGGCACCACCGACCGGCGGGACCGGCGGGGACGCGACGGCGGGGCTGTCGGTCGGGATGGACGCGACGGCCCAGTCCGTCACCGGTGCGGCAGATGCGGAAGCCGAGGCCTCCGTGGCCTGCGCACTCCCGTCGCGCGGGGTACGCGCCGGCGCCGCGCCGCCGCCCTGAGCGCTCGGACGAGGGGCCGTGCGCACCGGTGCAGGGGCTGCGGCGTCCGCCAGCGCGGTAGGAGGCAGTTGAGCGGGTCGGTACTTGACCTTCACGCCGAGCTCCTGCTCGATCGCGGAGCGCAGATGGTCGGAGGGCCCGTCGCCCGGCGTGACGCCCTTGAACTTCTTCAGGTCGTGCTCGCTGGTGAAACCGACGGTGAGGATGTCGGTGTCGGTCGCGAAGTCCAACGGCTGCACGGCGGTCACGAGCAGCCAGGATGCGCGGCTGACCGTCTCGAGGCGTCGGAGGACAGCCGGCCACGCCGCACGGATGCGGTCGATGTCGACGGGGCCCGACGGTGCCGCCTCTGGTACCGACGAGGCTGCGGAGGCCGTAGCGGTCTCGGCCACCGGCGAGGACGTCTCCGACACCGAGGATGAGACCGAGGGCGCCGCGGGGGCAGCCGCGGGCGCATCGGACCGTGCGACCTCGGGTGCCGGTGCCGCCTGCGCGGGGGGCGTCGCCTCGGGTGCCGGTGCGCCGGCGGCGGGCCGGACAGCAGGCTGCTCGACCGTCGCCGGCGGTGCAGCAGGTGCATCCTGTCGCGCCGCGGGCGGGGTCGCCGTCGCAGGCGGAGCCGTCACGGCAGACGGGGCCGAGACCGGAGCGGGCGCCGCAGTCGCGACCGGCGCTGCGGAGGCGGACGCACCGGCCGCGCTGAGGACGCGGGCGATCATGAGCTCGAGGTGCAGGCGCGGCGACGTCGCCCCCGTCATCTCATCGAGCGCCGCGCTCACGACATCGGCGGTACGCGACAGGCGCGCGGAGCCGAAGGCCCCGGCCTGCGCCCGCATGCGGGCCAGCTCGTCTTCGGCGAGGCCCCGCAGCACGGCGGACGCGCCGTCACCGACCGCGGCGATCACGATGAGATCGCGAAGTCGCTCGAGCAGGTCGTCGACGAAACGGCGCGGATCCTGGCCGGTCTGGACGACACGGTCGATGGCGGGGAAGGCAGCAGCGGCGTCGCCCGCGGCGAGCGCGTCGACGATCTCGTCGAGCAGCGCACCGTGGGTGTACCCGAGCAGCGACACCGCGCGCTCGTACGTCACGGCGTCGTCATCGGACCCGGCGATGAGCTGGTCGAGCAGCGACAGGGTGTCGCGCGGCGACCCGCCGCCGGCCCGGACGACGAGCGGCAGCACACCCTGTGCGACATTCACGCCCTCTTCGACGCACAGCTTCTCGACGTAGTCGAGCATCGCGGCCGGAGGTACGAGCCGGAACGGGTAGTGGTGCGTGCGCGAGCGGATCGTGCCGAGCACCTTGTCGGGCTCGGTCGTCGCGAAGATGAACTTCACGTGCTCCGGCGGCTCTTCGACGAGTTTCAGCAGCGCGTTGAACCCCTGCGGGGTGACCATGTGCGCCTCATCGAGGATGAAGATCTTGAACCGGTCGCGGCTGGGGGCGAACGTCGCACGCTCGCGCAGATCGCGTGCGTCGTCGACGCCGTTGTGGCTGGCCGCGTCGATCTCGACGACGTCGAGCGATCCGCCGCCGGAGCGCGACAGCTCGACGCAGCTCGGGCACGTGCCGCACGGGGTGTCGGTCGGGCCCTCCGCGCAGTTCAGGCAACGGGCGAGGATGCGCGCCGATGTCGTCTTCCCGCAGCCGCGGGGCCCGGAGAACAGGTAGGCGTGACCGACGCGGTCACTGCGCAGGGCCGTCATCAGCGGATCGGTCACCTGGGACTGACCGATCATCTCCCCGAAGTTCTCGGGCCGGTAGCGGCGGTAGAGGGCTGTGGTCACCGCTCCAGCCTACGGCGTGCCACGGACACTTCGTGAGGCTGGGAGCGGCGCATCAGTCCTCGAACGACGAGATCACCGGGATGGCGGTCGTGATCACGGGAACGGATGCCGAGATCCGCGTCCCGTCGTCGCGTCGCGCACCCTCGAACTGCCCGAGTCGCGGGCGGCCGGGCAGCACGGGGCCCTGGTCGGCGAGCGGCACGACCGCGTCGGTGTCCGTCGACGCCCTGTACTCTCCGCCTCGGACCGTGAAGGTGACCGGTTCCCCGCTGCGCACGTGCACGCGGAGCTGATCGCGCGTGATCGTCACCTGCAGCGCCGACCCCTGCCACTGCAGCGGGAACGACAGCGACGGCCAGTCAGCGGGCAGCCGCGGGTCGAAGCTGAGCTCCCCCGCGTGGTCGCGCATCCCGCCGAAGCCGGACACGAGGGCGGTCCACACCCCGCCCGCCGAGGCCACGTGCACGCCGTCTGAGGCGTTGTGGTGCAGGTCGCCGAGGTCGACGAACAGGGACTGCTCGAAGTATGTCCGCGCGAGGTCCTGGTATCCGACCTCCGCAGCGAGCACCGACTGGACGACGGCCGAGAGCGTGGAGTCACCGGTGGTCAGGGGGTCGTAGTAGTCGAAGTCCGCCCGCTTCTCCTCCGGGGTGAAGTGGTTGCCCTGCAGGAAGAGGGCGAGCACGACGTCCGCCTGCTTGAGGACCTGGAACCGGTAGATCACCAACGGGTGGAAGTGCAGCAGGAGCGGACGCTGGTCGTCCGGGGTGTGCTCGAGGTCCCACACCTCGCGCTCGAGGAACAGCGAGTCCTGCGGGTGGATGCCGAGCGACTCGCTGAACGGGATGAACATCGCTTCTGCGGCCCGGTCCCACGCGTCGGGCTCGCCGGCGTCCAGGCCGGTGCGTTCGACGATGCCGGCATACGCCTGGGGATCGTCCTGCTCGATCTCCCGTACGACGCGCGCGGCGTAGCGCAGGTTGTACCTGGCCATGACGTTGGTGAACAGGTTGTCGTTGACGACGGTCGTGTACTCGTCCGGTCCCGTGACGCCGTGGATGTGGAATGTCGCATCGCCGTTCGCACCGCGCCAGAACCCCAGCGTCGCCCACAGCCGAGCCGACTCCACGGCGATGTCGACGGCCTCGCGACGCAGGAAGTCCTCATCACCCGTGGCTCGCACGTACTTGCCCAGCGCGAAGCTGATGTCGGCGTTGATGTGGTACTGCGCGGTACCGGCCGCGTAGTACGCCGATGCCTCCTCACCGTTGATCGTGCGCCACGGGAAGAGAGCGCCGGCCTCGTTGAGCTGCGCGGCCCTGCGGCGGGCGGCGGGGAGCATGAGCACGCGGGCGCGCAGGGCGTTGCGCGCCCACTGCGGGCTCGTGTACGTGAGGAACGGCAGGACGTAGATCTCGGTGTCCCAGAAGTAGTGACCGCTGTACCCGGATCCGGAGACGCCCTTCGCCGGCACGCCTGTTCCGTCGGCGCGCGCCGCCGCCTGGGCGAGCTGGAACAGGCACCACCGCGTCGCCTGCTGCAGGTCGTCGTGTCCTTCGATCACGACGTCGGAGCGCTCCCAGAACGCATCCAGCCAGCGCCGCTGACGATCGAACTGCGACGCGACCCCCTCGACCTCCGCACGATCGAGCGAACGACGGCAGCGGTCGACGAGCTCACGCGCAGGCACCCCGCGGGAGGTGTGATAGCTGACGAGCTTCGTGACCGTGATGGGGACGCCGGCCTTCGCCTGGATCCGGAAGACGTTCTTGGCGATGTCCGATTCGATGAGCGTCCGTGCGCTGTAGTCGTTGTCCGTCTCGATGACGTGGTCGGCGACCACCGCGACGGTCATCCCCGAATCGGCGACGCGGTAGGAGAGCGCGGAGCGCAGCCCTTCCTGCCAGAACTCGACCGGCTCGAGGACGCGGTCGGTGATCGTCTCGGTCTTACGAGGGTCGAAGCCGGCCTTCTGCGCGGCCGTCGGCGTGCCGGCGTACACGTCTCCGCCGTCCTGACGGTTGAGCAGCTGACAACTGATGGTCACCGGGGCGTCGGAGTTCTCCACCGTCACCTCGAGGCGGAGCACCGCCAGATGGCGTTCCTCGAAGCTCACCAGGCGCTCGTCGCGGATGCGGATGTGCTTGCCCGACGGCGTCTCCCACACGAAGCTGCGCTCGAGCACGCCGGTGCGCATGTCGAGCGTGCGGGCGTACTCGCGCACCTCCGCCTCGTCGAACGAGATCGGTTCGTCGTCGACGTAGACGCGCATGATCTTCGCATCGGGGGCGTTGACGATCGTCTGCCCCACCTCGGCGAAGCCGTACGCCTGCTCGGCGTGCCGGATCGGCCAGGTCTCGTGCAGCCCGTTGATGAACGTGCCGTGCTCGTACGCGCCTCGGCCCTCGATGTGGTTGCCGCGCAGACCGAGATAGCCGTTGCCGACCGCGAAGAGCGTCTCCGAGACGCCGTCCTCGCTGTAGCGGGTCTCGGTGAGACGCCACGGGTCGACGGGGAAGCGGTCGCGGTCGATCATGCGTTCTCCATGCTTTCGTCGGTGTTCGTGCTCGGGAGGAGGCGGATGAGGTCGTCGACGATGCAGGTCGCGCCTGCCTGACGCAGCGCCTCGGGACCGGCGCCGCGGTCCACGCCGACGACGGTGGCGAATCCGGCAGCCACCGCGGAGCCGACACCGGCGAGGGCATCCTCGACGGCGACGCTCGCGTCGGGATTCACCCCGAGCGCGACGGCACCGGCACGGAACATGTCGGGTGCCGGCTTCGACGCCAGCGCGTCGCGCTCCGCGACGCGGCCGTCGACGACCACGGTGAAGAAGTCCCTGATGCCCGCGGCGGCCAGCACCTCCTCGGCGTTCTTGGAGCTGGACACGACGCCCTGAGGGATGCCCTCGGCGCGCAGCCGTGTGATCAGGGCGAGCGAACCGGGGTACGGCGCGATGCCGTCGCGGCGCAGCGCGGCGGCGAACGCCGCGTTCTTCCGGTTGCCGATGCCGCACACCGACTCGACCTCCGGGCCGTCGCTCACGTCACCCCACGGGATCTCGACGTTGCGGCTGCGCAGCAGGCTGGCCACCCCGTCGTAGCGCTTCTTTCCGTCGACGTACGCGTAGTAGTCGGCATCCGTGTACGCCGGGGTGATGTCCCACTGGGCGAAGACGCCGTCGAAGACGGCCTTCCAGGCTCGCATGTGCACTTCCGCGGTCGGGGTGAGCACTCCGTCGAGGTCGAACAGCACGCCATCGGCGCGACGCAGGTCTGGCAGGTTCTCGGGCACTCAGCACTCCAAAGAGGACGGGACGGGGACTGGGCCGGCACCTCGTGTGCCTCGTTTCCAGCGTAGTCCGGCGATACGGGTGGCAGAAACCCCGGCGGGCACCGCGCGATGCGGCATCGGCGGCGCTCAGGCCAGGCCGTACGCCTGACGCGCGATCTCGAGCTCCTCGTCGGTGGGGACCACGAGGATCTCGACAGCGGAGTCGTCGGAGGAGATCCTCCGGATGCCCGACGCCGGGGCCGCGTTGCGATCGGCATCGATCCGCACCCCGAAGAAGCCCAGTGTGGCGAGCGCCTCCGCACGCACGCGCGCGGCGTTCTCGCCGACACCGGCCGTGAACGAGATCACATCGACCCCGCCGAGCTGGGCGATGTACGCGCCGGCGTAGGCGCGGAGCCGGTGGATGTAGACGTCGAACGCGAGCGTGGCGGCCTTCTCCCCTGCCTCGACGCCGGCGAGGATGTCGCGCATGTCGACCCGACCGGCCAGACCGAGCAGGCCGCTCTTCTTGTTCAGCAGCTCGTCGATCTCCTTGGTGGTGAGCTGGGCCACCCTGGACAGATGGAGCACGACGGCGGGGTCGATGTCGCCCGAGCGCGTGCCCATGACGAGTCCCTCCAGCGGCGTCATCCCCATCGAGGTCTCCACGGAGCGTCCGCCGTCGACCGCGGTGACCGACGCGCCGTTGCCGAGGTGGAAGACGAGCTGCTTGAGCTCCGTCAGCGGGCGGTCGAGGAACTTCGCCGCCTGCTCGGAGACGTACTTGTGACTGGTGCCGTGGAACCCGTATCGACGGATGCGGTGCCGCTTGGCCACGCGTCGCTCGATGGCGTACGTGTGCGCGGCGGGCGGGAGCGTCTGGTGGAAGGCCGTGTCGAAGACCGCGACGTGCGGCACGTCGGAGAACGTCCGCCGCGCGGCGCGGATGCCGGCGACAGCGCCCGGGTTGTGCAGCGGCGCGAGCACCGAGAGATCCTCGATGTTGATCTCGATGAGGTCGTCGATGAGCGTCGGGGCGAAGAACCGCGCACCGCCGTGCACGACGCGATGGCCGACCGCGACCGGAGGCATCTCCGACAGGTGCGGTCCGTGTTCCTCGAACTGCGCGAGCATCACGGACATCGCCTCGTCATGATCGCTGATCCTCCGGCTGCTTCCGTGCGTGCTGTCGAGCACGGCCGGGGTCGGCTCACCGTCGTCCGCGGTGCGGCGGACGGTGTGGGTCACCTCGCTGGAGTCCTGGCCGATCCGTTCAATGAGGCCCTCGCCGACCGGCACCTCGCGGTCCATGTCGATGAGGCTGTACTTCAGCGACGAGGAGCCGCTGTTGATGACGAGCACGACGCTCATGCCACTCCTCCCTGCGCCTGGATCGCGGTGATGGCCACCGTGTTGACGATGTCGTCGACGGTCGCACCGCGCGAGAGGTCGTTGATCGGCCGGTTCAGCCCCTGCAGGACCGGTCCGATGGCGACGGCGCCGGCCGAGCGCTGGACTGCCTTGTAGGTGTTGTTGCCCGTGTTGAGGTCGGGGAAGACGAAGACCGTCGCACGCCCGGCGACCGCGGACTCGGGGAGCTTCGCGGCGGCGACGGCGGCGTCAGCGGCCGCGTCGTACTGGATGGGCCCCTCGACGAGCAGCTCCGGCGCTCGTTCGCGGACGAGGGCTGTGGCCTCGCGGACCTTGTCGACGTCGGCGCCCGATCCGGACTCCCCCGTCGAGTACGACAGCATCGCCACCCGGGGGTCGATGCCGAACTGCTGCGCCGTCTCCGCGGAGGAGACGGCGATGTCGGCGAGCTGGGCCGCCGTGGGGTCGGGGATCACCGCGCAGTCCCCGTAGACGAGCACACGGTCGGCGAGTGCCATGAGGAAGACGCTGGAGACGACGTCGACACCGGGGCGGGTCTTGATGATCTCGAACGACGGCCGGATGGTGTGCGCGGTCGTGTGGGCGGCGCCGGAGACCATGCCGTCTGCGAGGCCGAGATGCACCATCATCGTGCCGAAGTACGACACGTCGGTGACGGTGTCGGCGGCTTGTCCGAGCGTGACGCCCTTATGCGCCCGCAGCCGCGCGTACTCGGCGGCGAAGCGCTCGACGTACTCCGGGTCGGTCGGGCTGATCAGCTGCGCGGCCGAGAGGTCGATACCGAGCTCGACGGCCCTCGCGTGGATCTCGTCCGCGTCGCCCAGGATGGTGAGGTCGGCGACGTCCCTGGCCAGCAGCGTCGCCGCAGCGCGCAGGATGCGGTCGTCACCGCCTTCCGGGAGGACGATGCGCCGGCGATCCGCGCGTGCGCGCTCGATGAGCCCGTACTCGAACATGAGGGGTGTGACGACGGTGGATTCGACGAGCCCCAGTTGCGTCACGAGCTCGGTGATGTCGACGTGGGTCTGGAAGAGGCCGAGTGCGCGGTCGTAGCGGTGGCGCGAATCGGCCGCCAGCCGCCCCCTCGCTCCCATGACCCGCACCGCCGTGTCGTAGGTGCCGTGGTCCGTGGCGAGGATCGGGACGCGAGAGGCCAACCCGTCCAGGAGACGCTCGATGGACTCCGGCAGCGGGAACGGCCCGTTGAGGATGATGCCGGCGATGGAGGGGAACGTCCCCGAGGCGTCCGCGAGCAGGAGGGCCAGCAGCACCTCGGTCCGATCCGCCGGCACCACGACGACCGCATCGTCGGTGAGGCGGGGGAGGACGTTGACCATGGACATGCCCGCAACGACGACACTGAGGGCTTCGCGGGTCAGCAGATCGGGGTCGCCCTTGACGAGCCGGCCGTCCACGGCGGCGAGGATGCCTCGGATGGACGGCGCGACCAGAGTCCGGTCCTCCGGGATCGCCCACACCGGCGTCCGGCGCTCCTGCTCGGCGCGGACGGCATCCGTCGTCGCCGCGAGGGCGTCCGGATCCGCGCGGTTGACGATGACGGCGAACAGCTCGGCCCGTTCGGCCTGCAGCTCTGCGAGCGCGAGAGAGGCGATCTGCCCGATCGCCGCGGGGGTACGAGCCGTGGAGGTGCCCAGCTGCTCTGCTCTCGCCTGCTGATCGCGCCCGCCGAGTACGAGGAGGACGGGAGCGCCGAGGTTCGCCGCGATGCGGGCGTTGAAGCCGAGCTCGGCGGGGCTGGCGACGTCGGTGTAGTCGCTGCCGACGATGACGACGGCGTCGCACTGCGCCTCGACCGCCTTGAAGCGCGCGACGATCGTCGCCAGGGCACGGTCGGGGTCGTCGCGCACCTCGTCGTACGTCACACCGACGCAGTCGTCGTAGTCGAGGTTCACCCCGTCGTGGGCGAGCATGAGCTCGAGGACGTAGTCACGCTCCGCGGATGATCGCGCGATGGGCCGGAACACGCCGACTCTCGGGATGGCGCGCATCAGCGCGTCGAGAACTCCCAGCGCGATCGTGGACTTTCCCGAATGACCTTCGGCCGAGGTGATGTAGATGCTCTGCGCCACCCTGCCAGCTTATGTCGTGTCCGTCACGCCGGACAGGGCCCGGAGAGCGCATCGACCACGGCCGTCGCATCCTGCTCGAATCGCGCGTAGTGGTCGGGGTCCGCGTTGATCTGCACGCGGTGGATCGCCAGGGTCGGCTCCATCTCGGCCCAGCCGCTCACACGGACGAGCCTCGCGTAGAAGAGCCCTGCCGCCGTCGCCGGGTCCATCCGCTGCTCGACGCTGCCCCACCAGTCCTGCTGCTGGAAGAGTCCGATGCTGCTGGTCCGCGTGCCATCGGGGTTCGTCACCCCTGAGGTCTCCCAGTCGCCGTAGTCGATGTTGCGCAGACTGCTCTCCCCCATCGCCGCCATCACGCCGATGATCTGCCCGTTCCGGCCGAACCCGCGCTCCTGCGCGACGCTGACGATGAGCGCGGCGTTCTCCAGCTGCTCGCCGTGCCACCCCTCCACACCGACGTCGGGGAAGGTCGACGGTTCCGTCGCGCACAGCTCCAGCGGAGCACGCGAGGCCGCGACGGGGATGAGGACCGCCAGGAGCCCGCCGAACGTGAGCCCTCCGATCAGCAGCCCGATGAGGAGGTCGCGCCGTGCGCGGCGTCGCCGCTTCGTCATGCGGCCTCTCACGCCCGGCGCGCTCCCGCGCCGCGCGCACCGAGCAACGCGGCGGCGGCACCGCCGACCGCGCCGAACAGATGCGCCTGCCAGGACACGCCGGGTCCGACACCGATGATCCCGGCGAGCATCGATCCGCCGTAGAGGACGATGACGACCAGCGCGATGAGCGCGTACACGAGGCGATGGGCGATCGGCCGCGGGGAGAGCACCCGGACGACGACATACGCGAAGTAGCCGAAGACGAGCACACTGGCGCCGACGGTCAGCGTGCCCGGTGCGTTGAAGACCCAGGTGCCCGCTCCGCCGACGAGCGCCGACGCGCCCGTGACGAGCCAGAAGCGGCCGGTGCCCTCCACGGCGACGAGGCAGCCGAGCACGAGCAGCGGCAGCGTGTTGCCGACCAGATGCGGCCAGCTCGCGTGCAGCAGGGGGCCGAGGATGAGCCCGGGGGCGCTGGCGAGGTCCCAGGAGCGCAGGCCGAACCCGGTGAAGGAACCGGGCAGGATCGCATCGGCGATCTGGATCGCCCACATCAGCGCGACCAGCGCGAGCGGCGACGCGAAGCGGGCGACGGCGCTGGGGCGTTCGGAGGCGACGGGAGCTGTCACACCAAGATCCTCGCAGGTGAAGCCGGGGGCTTCGCGCAGGGCAAAAGAAAAGACTCTCCGCGCACCCAGCAGAGCCCGGTTACCCTTGCTACGTTTCCGTCCTGGGGGAATTGGCCTGGATGCTGCCACGCGGAGAGCCTCGGACAGTCTACCTGTTCCTGAGACTGCTGCAGAACCGCCCGCCCCTCGCACCGCCGGGGCGCGTTACGATCAAGGCATACCCGACGGCGGGCGAGAGGGAGCGCATGGACGACACCCGGATCACGGCCGAGCAGTTCGCGACGCAGACGTCGTCGATCCTGGAGTCCGTCGGCGAGGTGATCGACGGCAAGGAGGAAGCCGTCCGCAGCGCACTGGTGTGCCTGCTCGCCGAGGGGCATCTCCTCATCGAGGACGTGCCGGGGGTCGGGAAGACGATGCTCGCGCGTGCACTCGCCGCCAGCGTCGACGCCAGCGTCCGCCGCATCCAGTTCACCCCCGACCTGCTGCCGGGCGACGTCACCGGCGTCTCGGTCTACAACCCGGTGGATCGGGAGTTCGAGTTCAAGCCGGGCGCGGTCTTCGCCCAGATCGTCCTCGCCGATGAGATCAACCGCTCCTCCCCCAAGACGCAGTCCGCGCTCCTCGAGGCGATGGAGGAGGGACAGGTCACCGTCGACGGGCGGACGCACCCGCTCCCCGACCCCTTCCTCGTCGTGGCGACCCAGAACCCTCTCGAGATGGAGGGCACCTACGCGCTGCCGGAGGCGCAGCGCGACCGCTTCATGATGCGGATCTCGATGGGCTACCCCGACGCCGCCGCCGAGGCGCTCATGCTCCGCCAGCGCGACAGCGTCAATCCCCTCACGGCGATCCGTCCCGTCGTCGACGCCGCCGCGATCAGCCGCATGATCGGATGGGCGCGCTCCGTGCACGTGTCTCCCGCCGTGGAGGAGTACGCCGTCGCACTGGCGCACGCGACCCGCAACGACCCCAGCCTGCACCTCGGCGCCAGTCCCCGCGCCACGCTCCAGCTCGTGCGCGCCGCGAAGGTGTGGGCGGCTCTGGAAGGGCGCGAGTTCGTCATACCCGACGATCTCACCGCCCTCATCGTCCCGGTCTTCGCCCACCGGCTGCTCCCCGCTCGCGGTGTGCACCGAGCGGGCGCGCAGCCGGTCGAGACGGCGCTGCGACAGATCGTCGAACGCGTCCGCGTGCCACTGACCGCTCGCTCTTGAGATCATGCGACCAGGACGACCCCTGACCGGCCGCGGCGTCGCCGCGCTGCTGACCGGGGTCGGCTGCGCGATCGCAGCGAACGTCCTCGCCGCCCCGATCCTGCTCTACGTCGCCGTCCTGCTGTTCGCGCTCGTCATCGTCGCGGTGGTCGCGGTCAGAGCCCCGCGGCGCGGCGGTGCCGTCACGCGCCGCATCTCGACCGATCTGCTCACGGTCGGTGAGGAGTCGCAGGTCGCCGTCCGCTTCGATCTGCGCGCGCTGCGCATACCGCTGGGCACATGGCGCGACGCGCTCCCCTCCGCCGTGACCGGTGACGCGGAGGGCGACTTCCCGACCGACAACGGCACGAGCATCCGCTATCGCATCACCGGTGCACGACGAGGGGTGTGGCCGATCGGACCGCTGTCCCTGCACACGATCGATCCCTTCGGTCTCGCACAGCGGGTGCAGGAGTTCGGCGACACCCGCACCGTCACCGTCGTGCCGGAGGTCGTGCCGCTCGCTCCCATGAGCCGAGCGGCCGGTGCCGCCGGGGGGACGGCGCACACGGCGACGTCGCGACTCGGCCAGGGCAGCGACAACCTCTCGCCCCGCCGTTACGTCTCCGGCGACTCGATGCGGCGCATCCACTGGAGGGCGACGGCTCATCGCGGCGACCTCATGGTGCGCCAGGAAGAAGAGGAGGCGAGCCCCGATGCCGTCGTGATCCTCGACCGCGCGGCCCGCCGGTGGTCCCCGCACACCGGCGCCGTGGATCCCGCCTTCGAGACGGCCGTCGCCGCGTGCGCGTCGATCGCCCTGCACCTCGTCCAGGAGGGCTACAACGTCGACGTCCGCGACTCAGCGGGCACCGTGCTCGGCGTCCTGCGCGGTCAGGAGGATGATCGCGACTCGCTGCTCGTCGTCCTCGCGATGGTGCAACCGCAGGGCGAAGGGCGGGACGTCGTGACACTGCTTGACGGCACTCCGCCCGGACCTCTCGTGATGATCACCGGCCGGATCGACGAGCCCGACGCGGCCGGGTTGCGCCACGGCGGCGCCGCCGCGCCGATCCTCCTGACGACGGGTCCAGGAGCCGGTGCCCTCGCGGCAGCCGGCGCGCTCGGCTGGTCGACGGCAGAACTCGACGACGTCTCGTCGGCATGGGACGACGCACTGGCGGGGCACGTGGCACCGGGAGGCGGCCATGTTCCGCGCTGAGCCGAAGGCCGCGATCCCCCCGGCGGTCGCATACGCGCAGCGGCTCAGACGCCGCGACCGCACGCTGGCGGCCGCGCTGCTGTCCCTGTGCGCCGGGCTCGTCATGCTCTGGCCGTTCACATCGGTGATCGCCGCCGGGCCGTGGTCGCTGCTGAGCATCACGCTGATCGTGGTGGTCGTGCTCTCGGGGATGCTGGCCCGTCTGGTCCGTCGAGGTCGACACGCGGACGGAGTGCTGCCCTTCTTCGTCCAGCTCGTCGTCGCCGTCCTCGCGATCACGGTGCTGCTCCTCCCGCAGGGGGCGCTGCTCGGCGTGGTCCCGACCGGCACGACCGTCGACCTGCTCAGCCGGCTCGCCGCCGACGCCGTGCAGCAGGTGCAGTTCGGCACCGCGCCACTGGTCGACACCCCCGCCCTGCGCACGGTTCTCAGCATCGGGTTCGCGGCCGTGGCGATCCTCCTCGACCAACTCATCACCGCCCGTCTCGCGCTCCCGGCGATCGTCGTGGTCGCGGTGGTCGGCGCACTGCCGATGATCATCACCCTCGGCGATGCGAACGTGCCGTGGTTCGTGCTGCTCGCTCTGCTCTCGCTGTTCCTGCTGCGACACAGCATCCGCCACGGCGATCGGCTGCCGCAGCGGGCATCGACCGGCCTGTCGGTCGGCGTCGGCGCCGCAGCCATCGCCGCGGCTCTCGCCCTCACGCCCGTGCTGCCGCTGTCGACGACCTGGCTCGGACCCGGCGCCAGCACGCAGTTGGATCCCTCGCTGCGACTGGGCGAGGATCTGCGGCGTCCGACACCGTTCACCGTGATCACCCTCGCCACCGACGCCCCCACCGCTCCCTATCTGCGCATCGCCACGCTGTCCTCCTTCGACGGAGAGACGTGGTCCCCCGACACGAGCAGTCTCCAGCCGATCGCAGACGGCTTCGGAGACCCGGACTGGGGCGACATCGACACCGACGAGATGCGCACCTCGATCCGGATCAACGGGATCTCGGGCTCATGGCTCCCGGTCCCCTATGCGGCGACCCGTGTCGTCGGCGTCTCGTCCGGCTGGGAGGCGATGCCGTTCAACCGCACGGTGACCTCCGACGACCTGGATGCCGCGGACGAGGACTACACGGTGACCTTCGAGGTCGTACAGCCCACACGCGAACAGGTGCAGGCGACCACCGCGACACCCGGCATCAGTCCGAACGTCTCGGACCTGGTGACCGAGACCGCGCTCGATGTCACCGCGGAGGCGACCTCCGACTACGACCGCCTCATCGCGATGCAGGACTGGTTCCGATCGCAGTTCGAGTACTCGCTGGACGCACCGGTGGCCGGCGACTTCGACGGCACCGGCATCGAAGCCGTCGAGGAGTTCCTGCAGGTCCGGTCGGGCTACTGCATCCACTTCGCCGGCGCCTTCGCCCTCATGGCGCAGTCCCTCGACATGCAGGTCCGCATCGTCGTCGGCTACCTGCCAGGGTCCCTCACCGACGAGCGTCGCGGCGACGAGTCGATCTACACCGTCAGCAGCGACCAGATGCACGCGTGGCCCGAGGTGCACTTCGACGGCATCGGCTGGGTGCGGTTCGAACCGACCGCCTCTCTCGGGGTGCCCACCGACTACCTTCCCGCCACGACCGAGGGCGGCACGACGACGGATCCGAACGCCCCGGAGCCCTCCGCCGCGCCGTCGACCGCACCGACGCGGGACCCTGGGCTCGAGGAGGAGCAGCTGGGCGGTACGACGGCACCGGACGAGACGCTGCGCCGCCTCGATCCGACCCCGGTCGTCCTCGTGGGGGCGGGCGTGCTGGTCGTCCTGCTGCTGCCGATGCTCATCCGGCAGGGCGTGCGCGCCGGGCGGATGATGCGCGCACGGCGAGGCGATGCTGCGGCCGCATGGCGGGAGATCCGGGCGACACTGACGGATCTGCACCTGCCGGTGTCCGATGCCGACACACCGCGGTTGCGCGGCGCGCACCTCGTCGAGCGCGGCGCGCCTCCCGACGAGGTGCGACGGCTGGTGGATGCCGTGGAGCGGGTCAGTTTCGCGCGCTCGGATGACGGCATCGGCGACCTCGCACGGGAGCTCGCCCACGTCACCGCGGCGCTGCCGCGCGCCGTCGACGTGCGCGGCAGGCTCGCCGCTCTTCTGCTGCCGCGATCGCTGTTCGTGTCGGAGCGCTCTCGCGACCTCGTGGAGTGAGCGTACGCCGACCGTGCTGTCAGCCGGCGTTCGCCGCAGCGTGCTCCTCGCACGGAACGGCCCCGCAGGACGCGCACACCACGAACTGGGCGCGGCACGACGGATCGGGGCAGTTGGCCGTGCGGTTGGTGGCAGCGCCGCATCCGACGCAGGTGCCGATGACCGCTGCGTCGTCACTGAAGTCGATGGATCCGCGGCGGTCGAACACGTACAGGGATCCCTCCCACAGGCCCCTGTCACCGAACTCCTCGCCGTAGCGGACGATTCCGCCATCGAGCTGATACACCTCGCCGAAACCGCGCGAGACCATGAGGCTCGAGAGCACCTCGCATCGGATGCCGCCGGTGCAGTAGGTGACGACGGGCTTGTCCTTCAGATGGTCGTACGCGCCGGAATCGAGCAGCCGCACGAAGTCCCTCGTCGTCTCGGTGTCGGGGACGATCGCGTCCTTGAACCGGCCGATCTCGGCTTCGAGGGCGTTGCGTCCGTCGAAGAAGACCACGTCCTCGCGCTGCTCCACGAGTTCGTGCAGTGCGCCGGGCGACAGACGTGTGCCACCGCCGACGACGCCGTCCTCGTCGACACGCAGTTCTCCGGGCGCTCCGAAAGAGACGATCTCGTCGCGCACCTTCACGCTGAGCTTCGGGAAGTCGAGGCTGCGGCCTTCTGCGTCCAGTCCGCTCCCCTCGCTCCACTTGATGTCGGCCTTCGCGAACGGGGCATAGGAGCGGAACGATCGCGCCCACTTCTTCAGCGCGCGCAGCTCTCCGCCGAGCGTGCCGTTGATGCCGTGCGCAGAGATGATCAATCGCCCGCGCAGCCCCAGCGCCTCGCCGATGTCGCGCTGCCACACCCGGATCGCCTCGGGATCGGGCAGCGGGGCGAAGACGTAGAACAGGACGATCTTGGGGGTGCTCACCCTGAGATCTTAGGCGCGCCGACCTCGGGGTCCGCCGTGCGAGCGGCGCGACGAGCCCAGGCACCGGCCGAGTCGCTGGACAGGCAGAGCAGGGTGATGCACTGCACGGACGCCCCCAGGAGGGCGGAGTCCAGCCCGAGCACCGTGGTGCCGTCCATGTAGTCGACCGCCATGAACACGATCGAGACGGTGAGCAGGAGGATCAGTACCGCCCTGGAGCGGCGTCCGCGGGCGAGCACCATGCCCGCCATGATCAACTCACCGATCGCGAACAGCCCGAACACTGCGAGCACTCCGAGAAGCAGACTCATCTCAGCGGCGTCCGCCTCGGCGAGAGTCCGCCAGAGGTCATCATCCGTGAGCACCTCGATCAACTGCACGACCGCGACGAGGACCACGAGCGCCACCGCGACCGCGACGGTCAGGGGAACGCGGGCGATGGCGGGAACGGGCGCGCTGATGTCGAGCGGGGCACGAGGGGTGATCCCGTTCACGTCGATGATCGGCAGGTCGCCGTCGGTCTCGAATCGATCGCCGCCGCCGTTGCGGGAGTGATAACCGGTCGTGAAGTCGCGGAGCACGCGCACCTTCGCACCCGGATTCGCCTCCGTGACGCTCGAGACGACGTGGTCGCGCTCGATGTCGGTGTTCTCGTCGATGCGGTGGGTGATCTGCAGGGTGAAGAACGAGATCCCGACGTCGGTGTCGTACGTCGCCGCCCCCAGCCAGTCAGCGTGGGCACCACCGGGGAGCAGCCACCCCGGCGGCGAGTGCCAGAACCGCACATGGTGTCTCTGCTTGGGGTTTCCCTCCACCTCCTGCTGGTACGCGACGTCATGACGGCGGCCGAACAGCATGAGTGATGAGACGGGCGCGGTCGGATAGCTGCGCCTTGTGATCGTCGAGGTGATGATCCGCCATGTGGATGCCGCCGTGATCTCGTCCGCGTGATGCCAGCCCGCCGCGGACATGGCCTCATCGAGCTGCGCCGCGGTGCCGTCGATCCCGAGGTTCACCGGGTCGCCCAGCAGTCCGTCGGCCGTGCGCGTTCGGCCGAAGAAGTAGTCGGGGACGTAGAGGTCCGACAGCAACCGGTGCAGACGGGGAAGGACGAGGTAGGCGGTGATGGCCCAGATCGGGATCAGCCACGCCAACGCCCAGGGCGTGCGCACGCCCTGGATGGCGATGATGACGGCCAGCCACACGGCCGCCGCGGCTCCGATGAGGAAGGCGACACGGTCGAACACCGTCGCCCGAGGGACGGGCTGCTGCATCTGCAGCATCCACTTGCGGCGATGCGACGGCTCGGTCACGCGCTCTCCTGTACGTACGAGTCCCACCCGGATGCCTCCACTTTAGGGGGATCGACGCACCTGGCACGTCGCGCGTCGACGATCGGATAGACTGTTCAGGTTGTTCCTTGGTGACGTGTCCGAGCGGCCGAAGGAGCACGCTTGGAAAGCGTGTGTTGTGCAAGCAACCGCGGGTTCGAATCCCGCCGTCACCGCCAAATGACTGAAGGCCTCGCGAAAGCGGGGCCTTCAGTCGTTTATCGGACACTGGGGATTCGGGGAGGCACGAGCGGAGCGAGTACCGGATTCCCGCCGAAGGCGCCCGGTCAGGGCTCGAAGCGCACGCCGTACGACATCCCGTCGTCCGCCGTCGGCAGCCGATGCATCCCGATCCGCTCGTAGAAGCGTGCCGCGTTGACGTTGTCCGGGTTCATCCCGAGGTGGAGTCCCGGCACTCCCCGCCCACGCAGAGCCGCGAAGAGGGTCTCGATGAGCATCCGACCGACACCCTGCCCCTGAGTCTCGGGGAGAAGATCGATGTGCAGGTGCGCGGGGTAATCGCCGACGTTCGGCTCGCGCCCGGGCGCGCGGGCGTACGCGTACTCGACCAGCTTCTCCTCGCGGGTGCGTGGTTCAGCCGGCCGCGGGAAGCGGTCGGTGAACTGCGGCCACCACTCGTCGCGGAACCACTGCTCGAACGCCTCGGTGTCGTCCGTGCCGACCACGTAGCCGATGACCCGCCCGTCGTCGGCCTCGACGACCCAGGTCAGGCGGGGGTCCCGCACCGCGTACGGCACGGCGAAGATCAGGCCCCACAGCTCGTCATCGCCGAGGACTCCCGTCGCGTCCTTCCCGGAGTCCGCCGTCCGCACGCACACATCGAGCAGACCTGCACGGTCCTCATCGCGGAACGGGCGGATGCCGGTCACCGCGCGACTCCGTCGTCCTGCGAGGTCTCGGCCTCCGCGCGCACCGGTTCGCCGTCCACCGTCCGCCATCGCGTCCAGGTGAGAAGGAACCCGGCCATCAGCAGCGTGACACCGACGCCGACGAGTATGCCTCCCGCCGTGTCACTCAACCAGTGCACGGACACGAGGGTCCGCGAGAACGCCATCGCCAGCGCCCACACGGCGGCCACGATCCACACCCACAGCCGCGGGAACAGGACGACCGCCAGCGTCGCGAGCGTCGCGGCGTTCGCCGCATGCCCGCTCGGGAATGAACCGAAATCGGAGGTGACCAGCATGTCCTCCGGGCGCGCCCGACCGAACAGCGTCTTGAGCAGTTGGACGACCCCCGCGCTCACGAGCAGCGTCACCGCGACGAAGACCGCCCCGCGCCATCGGCGCGCGACGAGCAGTGCGACGAGGATGGCGATCGGGATCAGGTAGGTGGCGATCCACCCTCCGCCCACCCGGTCCAGCACGCTCGCCGCCCCGATGAGGAAGGGCGTGCGGATCTCCGCCATCCAGGTGTTCCACCCGGTGTCGAGGCCTGGCGCGACGTCTCCGCGCACCAGGATCCCGATCATGACGGCGATGAGGATCGCCCCTGTCCCCCACCACAGCAGCACCGGTCGCATCATCCGCCCATTCTCGCCCATGTCGGAGGAAGGGGCGACCATCCGTCAGTGCGCGATGCGATCCAGCCCCTGTTCGAGGTCGGCGAGCAGGTCGGCGACGTCCTCGATGCCAACGGACAGGCGCACGACGTTCTCCGGGACGGCGAGCTCCGTGCCGCGCACCGAGGCGTGGGTCATGTCCGGCGGGTAGCCGATGAGGGACTCGACCCCTCCGAGCGACTCGGCGAGCTGGAAGAGCTCGGTCGACTCGGCGAACGCCTTGGCCGCGTCGGCACCCGAGGCGAGCCCGAGCGACAGCATCCCTCCGAAGCCGCTCATCTGCGCTGCGGCCACCTCGTGGCCGGGGTGGGAGGCGAGCCCGGGGTAGTACACCGTCTCGAACTCCGGGCGCGCGGCGGCCCATTCCGCGATGGCCTGCGCGTTCACGCTGTGCTGACGCATCCGTACGGCGAGGGTCTTGATCCCACGGGTGGTGAGCCAGCCGTCCATGGGCGCCGACACCGCTCCGACGGCGAACTGCTGGAACCGGACCTGGTCGATGAAACGGTCGTCGCCGAAGATCACGGCGCCGCCGAGCACATCGGAGTGCCCGCCGAGGTACTTGGTGGTGGAATGCACGACGATGTCGGCACCGAGCGCGAGGGGATTCTGCAGCGCGGGTGACGCGAACGTGTTGTCGACGACGACGAGTGCGCCGGCGGCGTGCGCCAGCTCGACGGTCTTGGCGATGTCCACGACCTTCAGCAGCGGGTTGCTCGGTGTCTCGAGCCACACGATCTTCGTCTCGGGGCGGAGGGCGGCGCGCGCCGCGTCGACGTCGCCGAGCTCGACGGTCGATGTCTCGATGCCCCACGCGGCATGCACCTTCGTGAGCAGGCGGTGCGTGCCGCCGTAGACGTCGTTGCCCATGAGCACGTGGTCGCCGGGGCGCAGGATGCCGCGCAGCAGAGCATCCTCGGCGGCCAGCCCCGAGGCGAACGACAGGGCGCCGTGTCCGCCCTCGAGCGCGGCGAGCTGCGTCTCCAGGGAGTTGCGGGTCGGGTTCCCCGCCCTGTTGTACTCGTAACCCGATCGGAACCCGCCGATGCCGTCCTGCACGTGCGTGGAGGCCTGGTAGATGGGCGGGATGATTGCGCCGGTGAGCGGGTCGGGGTCCTGACCGGCGTGGATGGCGCGGGTGGCGAATGCGTGATCGGACATGGTCTCAGCCTACGTCCGCCCGCCCGATCCCGGCCGCCTGTTACGCCTGCGGCGTCATCGTGCGAGGTAGGCGACGAGGTCCTGGCGGGTGAGCACCGTGTGCGGACGCCCGTCCATTGTCACCAGGAGTGCGTCGGCCTCGGCGAGCGCAGCGCGGGCCTGTGCGACGGTCGCATGGATGCCGATGAGCGGAAGCCGCTCGCCGACGTGGTCGCCCACCGCATCGGTCGGTTTCGCGCCGTCCCGGAAGAGCAGGTCCAGCAGGCCGCGCTCGTCGACGGTGCCGACGACCTCTCCCATCATGACCGGTGGCTCCGCGCTCAGCACGACCAGCTGCGACACCGCGAACTCGGTCATCATCTCGATCGCGTCGTGCACGGTGTCACTCGGGTGCGCGTGGACGAGGTCGGGGATCGCGCCCTGCCCGCCGCGGCCGGCAGTACGGGCCTGCAGCACATCGGCGACCGTCTCCCCCTCGCTGACGTCGTTGAAGCCGTAGGAGCGCATCCACGAGTCGTTGAAGATCTTCGAGAGGTAGCCGCGGCCGCCGTCCGGCAGCAGCACCACCATGACGGCATTCGCCGGAAGGGTCTTCGCCACGCGCAACGCGCCGGCGACGGCCATGCCGCTGGACCCGCCGACGAGGATCCCCTCCTCCCTGGCGAGCCGTCGGGTCATCGCGAAGGATTCCGCGTCATCGACGGGCACGATCTCGTGGGGGACGCTCGGGTCGTAGGTGCCGGGCCAGATGTCCTCGCCAACCCCCTCGACGAGATAGGGGCGACCGGTGCCCCCGGAGTAGACGCTGCCCTCCGGGTCGATGCCGATGATGCGCACCCGATCGTCGGAGACGTCGCGGAGGTACCGCCCCGTCCCCGTGATGGTGCCGCCGGTGCCGACACCCGCGACGAAGTGGGTGACCTTCCCGTCGGTGTCACGCCAGATCTCGGGGCCCGTCGTCTCGTAGTGGCTGCGGGGGCCGTTCTGGTTCTCGTACTGGTTGGGCTTGAACGCCCCCGGGATCTCGGCGGCGAGCCGGTCGCTCACGCTGTAGTAAGACTCGGGGCTGTCCGCGGGGACACTCGTCGGCGTCATCACGATCTCCGCGCCGTACGCACGCAGCACGTCGATCTTGTCCTCGCCGACCTTGTCCGGCAGCACGAACACGCAGCGGTATCCGCGCTGCTGGGCGACGAGCGCGAGTCCGACTCCGGTGTTGCCGCTCGTCGGCTCCACGATCGTCCCGCCGGGGGCGAGGAGCCCTTCGGCCTCTGCCGCATCGATGATGCGTGTGGCGATACGATCCTTCGCCGATCCGCCGGGGTTGAGGTATTCGAGCTTGACGAGCACCGTGCAGGCGACGCCCTCGGTCACGTGCTGCAGCTTGACCAGAGGGGTGTTGCCGACGAGGTCGACGATGTGCTCGGCGTAGTCCATACGACCAAGCGTACGGGGCAGCGGGCGCCACGTTACGGCGGCGCCCGCTGCGTCCGTCAGCCCTTGGTCGAGCCGGCGAGCAGGCCTCGCACGAAGTACCGCTGCAGAGCGAAGAACACGATCAGCGGCACGATGATCGACACGAACGCCCCCGCCGTGAGCAGGTGCCAGTCGTTGCCTCTCGTGCCGGTGATCTCCGCCAGCAGCTTCGTGATCGGCGCTGCGCCGCCGTCGGCGAACACCAATGCCACGAGCAGGTCGTTCCAGACCCACAGGAACTGGAAGATCGCGACGGAGGCGATCGCCGGCATCGTCAACGGCAGCACGATGCGGAAGAAGATCTGCCCGCGCGACGCGCCGTCCACTCGCGCCGCCTCGATGATCTCGCCAGGGATCTGCGACATGAAGTTGTGCAGCAGGTAGATCGCGAGCGGAAGCGCGAACATCGAGTGCGCGAGCCAGACCTGTGCGTATCCGTCGGATGCCCCCAGCGGCAGCGTCACCTGGAGCCCGAAGATGCTCAGTCCGCGCGAGAACGTGCTCAGCAGCGGCACCAGCGCCATCTGGATAGGCACGATCTGCAGCGCGAAGATGAAGATGAACAGGAAGTTGCGGCCCTTGAAGTCGATCCAGGCGAACGCGTACGCCGCCATGGACGCGATCATGAGCGGCACGAGGGTCGCCGGGATCGTGATCGCGATCGAGTTCACGAACGACTCCAGCATGGTCAGCTGGGTCGTACCGGACGCGAGCACGTCGACGTAGTTCTCACCCGTGACCTGCGGGTTGAGGAAGAACTCCCACCAGCCGCTCGTGAGGATCTGGTCCCGGGGTCGGAACGACGAGATGAACAGACCGAGCGTGGGGATGGTCCACAACACGGCGATCACGATCGACGCGACAGAGGCCCAGGGCTTCGAGAGCCGCTGCCGCGTCCTGCCCGCCGACGCGTTGAGCTTCCCTCCGGTGGTCACAGCCGCCGTCTCGAGGGTGGCGCTGCGCAGTGTGTCGCTCATCGGATCTCCCGCTGCTTCTGAATCTGACGTGCGTTGTAGATGACGATCGGCAGCACGAGGATGAACAGGATGACGGCGAGCGCAGCGCTGCGTCCCGCCTCGAACTTCGTGAACTGCGTGTACATCTCATTCGCGAGCACGCTGGTCTCGTAGTTGCCTGCCGTCATCGTGCGCACGATGTCGAAGACCTTCAGCGAGGCGATCGAGATCGTCGTCAGCACGACGATGAGGGCGGGGCGGATGGCCGGAACGGTCACCGAGATGAATCGCTGCCAGGCGTTCGCGCCGTCGAGCTCGGCGGCCTCGAGCAGCTCCGTCGGCACACCCTTGATGGATGCCGAGAGGATCACCATCGCGAAACCGGTCTGCACCCAGATGAGCACGACGATGAGGAACAGCGTGTTCCACGGCGCATTGAGGAGGAACTGCTGCGGCTCGGCGCCGAACCAGACGAGGATCTGGTTGAGCAGACCGATCTGGTCGTACTGCGGGCCGCGGTACTCGTACATGAACCGCCAGATGATTCCGGCTCCGACGAACGAGATCGCCATCGGCATGAACACGAGGACCTTGTAGATCTTCTCGCCGCGGGTCTTGTCGATGAACACCGCATACGCCAGTCCGACGATCGTCGACACCGTCGGAACGATGAGCACCCACACGATCGTGTTGATCACGACACGGACGCCGTCGGGCTGCCCGAAGATCCACAGATAGTTGTCGAACCCGACGAAGGACTTCCCCGAGGAGTTCATGAACGACGACACGAACGTCTGCAACGAGGGCAGGATGAGCCCGACGAGCAGGAGGAGGAATGCCGGCGCCAGGAAGGCGACGAGCTGGATCAGATACCCCTTGCCGGCACGGGACCGGTAGTCGAGCAGGAAGAAGATCGCCCCGACGACCACGGCGACGCCGATGGCCCAGTAGTACGACCGGAAGAACCACATCACCGCGAGCGGGATGAGAAGACACATCGCCAGACGCGCCACCGTGTACCACTTGCCGGTGCGCGGAGCGATGTCGACGAGGAAGAGGATGGCGGCCACCACCACACCGAAGGCGATGACCACGACCACCGCCTGCAGCACTGCAGGCAGCGAACCAATCCATTGGAAGAAATCGAGCGCGGTCACAGAGTCCCCTTTGCAAGGTCATCGAAAGTCCGTGCAGCGAACACGGACGAGTGCAGGTGGGCCGCCCGAAGGCGGCCCACCTGTTGTCGGATCAGCCTGCCGGCCAGCCCGACTCGATCTGCTCGAGGACCTTGTCCGTCGCGTCGCCGTTGACCCAGGCGACCATTCCCTTCCAGAACGTGCCGGCCCCGACAGCACCCGGCATCAGGTCGCTGGCGTCGAAGCGGAACGTGGTGTCGGGGTCCTGCAGGATCTTGATGGTCTCCTGCAGGATGGGGTCCTGCGCGTTGGCGGGGTCGAGACCGTTGTTCGCGGAGGTCACGCCACCCAGGCTCACGCGGCTGTTGGCCCACTCGGGGCTCGACAGGTACGCGAGCACCTTCTGCGTGGCCTCGGAGTCGCTGAACGCGCCGACGATCTCACCGGCACCGGTCACCGCGCTGTCGCCCGCGCTCTCACCGGGGAGCATGAAGGCCCAGACATCGCCGTCCTCGGCGATGGTGGTGCCCTCGGGGAAGAACCCGGACAGGAACGACGCCTGGTGCGTCAGCGCGCACTTGCCGTCCGCCAGCGCGGGGGCGACGTCACCGAACGCCGTCGAGTTGATGGAGCGGACGTCACCGAAACCGGCGTTGACGTTCGCCGGGTTCAGCAGGATCTCACCGACCGAGTCGAACGCCTCCTTGATCTGCGGGTCGGTGAACTTCACCTCGTTGGTCACCCACTGGTCGTAGACGTCGGGGCCCGCCTGGCGGAGGACGTAGTCCTCGATCCAGTCCGTGCCCGGCCAGCCGGTCGCCGTGCCCGACTCGAAGCCGGCGCACCATGCCGGGGTGCCGGTGGTCGACTGGATGGTGTCCGTGAGGGTCTTCAGGTCATCGAGGGTCTCGGGGACCTCGACACCCCACTCCTCGAACTGCGTCGGGGAGTACCAGATCCAGCCCTTGACGTTGGCCATCAGCGGCGCGCCGTAGAACGTGCCGTCATAGGTGCCGTAGTTGACCCAGTCCTCGGTCCAGTACTCGTTGGCGTTCTTCTCGACCTCTTCGGGCGCGGGCTTGAGGAAGTCGCGCGATGCGAAGTCGGCGAACAGACCGGGCTGCGGGAAGATCGCGATGTCGGGCGGGTTGCCACCCTGCGCGCGCGTCCCCAGCTGGGTCTCGAAGTCCTGACTTCCTTCGTACTTGATCTCGATGTCGTTCTCCGCCGCCCAGTCGGCCCAGGACTCCTGCAGGAGTTCGGCCTCGCTGTCGACGATCGTTCCGTAGATGGTGACGGTGCTGCTGCCGCCGTCTCCGCCGTCACCACCGCCGCCTTCCGGCGCACCGGGTGCACCGCAACCGGCAAGGGCGATGCCCGCGGCCCCGAGCAGGGCGAGCGGCGCAAGACGCCGATATCGCTGTGACTGTGCCATGTGACTTCTCCTCTTCGAGTTCACGTCCCCGAGCATGCCGACGCGTGCGGCGACGGATCGGGAACCGCTTCCAGGCCCAACATACTGGCCAGCCAGACGCGACACAATGGCGGCAGATCACAAGCTCGCAACCTTTCGGACGGGGATGCCCTGTCGCCTGAGAGCGCTACCACGCCGTCTCCACTGGAACCGGTTCCCTTTCTCGGGCACCGCGGCTACGCTGTGCCCTGGCGCCCCGCGCGCCCTCATCGAGGAGGATGCCATGAGCACGATCGCGGACGTCGCCGCCCGTGCCGGCGTCTCCAAGGCCACCGCCAGTCGCGCGCTGAGCGGTCGTGGCTATGTGTCCCCCGAGACCAGGGCCAGGGTCGAACGCGCCGCAGAGGCGCTGTCCTACGTCGCCCATTCCTCGGCGACGAGCCTCGCCACCGGACGCACCATGACGGTGGGGGTCATCGTCCCCTCGATCGAACGATGGTTCTTCTCCGAACTGCTCGCCGGCGCGCAGGAGGCGTTGATCGACGCGGGATACGACCTCACTCTGTTCTGCCTTCCGGAGCACTCCGCCGCCCGCCGTCGCGTGTTCGACGACGTCCTCCCCCGGCGCCGGTATGACGGACTGATCGCCGCTGGCGTCCAGCCGGAGGCCGGCGAGATGGATCAGTTGATCAGAGCCGATCGTCCGGTCGTCTGCGTCGGCCCGCACAACGACGTCGTCGACAACATCTCGATCGACGACGCCGCAGCCGCCGCCATCGCCACTGAACACCTCATCGACCTCGGGCACACCGAGATCGCCTTCATCGGCGGCGCCGCGAGCGCGGCCGGGTTCAGCGTCAGTGATCGCCTCCGCCTCGAAGGTCACCGCGCGGCGATGACGGCAGCAGGCCTGAGGACACGGACGAGGGTGAGCCTGGCGTCCGGCGGCATGCCGAGCGGCTACGAGGCCGCCGTCGACCTGCTCGGCAACCGGCGCACGCGGCCGACCGCCGTCGTTGGCGTGTGCGACGAGGTCGCGATCGGCACGATCATCGCGGCGCGCCGGCTCGGCATCGCCGTGCCGACCGAGTTGAGCGTCGTCGGCGTCGACGACCACGAGTACGCGGAGATGTTCGCGCTGACGACGATCCGTCAGCAGCCGCGCGAGCAGGGCCGCGAGGCCGTTCGGATGCTCATGCGACGACTCGATGACCCCGACTCCGCGCGGCAGCATGCGGTCGCGGCATCCGCCCTCGTGGTGCGCAACTCCTCCACCGCCCCTCGGTGACGGCGCGACTCATCGACCCAGGACGCACGAATGCCCCGGGGGCGACCCCGGGGCATTCGTGATGCAGACGTGATTACTTGAGCGTAACCGTGGCGCCGGCGCCCTCCAGGGCCTCCTTCGCCTTCTCGGCGGTCTCCTTGTTGGCGCCCTCAAGGACAGCCTTCGGAGCACCGTCGACGACAGCCTTGGCCTCGCCGAGGCCGAGCGAGGTGAGCTCGCGGACAGCCTTGATGACCTGGATCTTCTTGTCGCCGGCAGCCTCGAGGATGACGTCGAAGGAGTCCTTCTCCTCAACCTCTTCTGCAGCGCCTGCGCCACCGGCGCCGGCAACGGCGACGGGAGCAGCAGCGGTGACGTCGAACTTCTCCTCGAACGCCTTGACGAACTCGCTGAGCTCGACGAGGGTCAGGTCGGCGAACTGCTCGAGCAGCTCCTCAGTGGTGAGCTTAGCCATGATGTATCTCCTAGATTGATGGGGTTTGTGGAACGAGATCGCGGTCGCTCACGCGGCCTCTGCGGTCTCCAGCTTTTCGCGAAGCGCGTCGATGGTGGCGGCAGCCTTGCCCATCGTCGCCTTCATCATGCCCGCAGCCTTCGCAAGCAGAACCTCACGGCTCTCGAGCGAGGCGTACTTGTTGACCTCGTCGGCGGTGAGCGAGTTGCCCTCGAACACGCCGCCCTTGATCACGAGAAGCGGGTTGGCCTTGGCGAAATCACGAAGAGCCTTCGCGGTGGCGACGAAGTCGCCGTGCACGAATGCGACAGCCGACGGACCCTTGAGGTCGTCGTCCAGCGCAGAGATCCCGGCGTTGTTGGCCGCGATCTTGGTCAGCGTGTTCTTCACCACGGCGTACTCAGCGTCCTGACGGATGCTGTTGCGCAGCTCCTTGAGCTGGGCAACCGTCAGACCGCGGTACTCGGTCAGCAGGACGGCGTTCGAGTTCTCGAAGTTCTTCGTGAGCTCGGCAACCGATGCATCCTTCTGCGCCATGGTCACTCCTTGGTGTGTACGGGATGCCGCACGTGCGTGAGGCATCGACCTGAACCGCCCACAAACAAAAACGCTCCGGCGCAAGCGACGGAGCGTGGATCCAGAATCCTGGATGACGATCATGTCCCTGCGCGGGCCCCTGCATTGCAGTGCTTCAATCGTCTTGTGCTTGCGCACGCCACGATGACCAGCGGTCTTCGGTTACCGCAACTCTACCGGAACGGACCCCGCTCCCCAAATCCGCGCCAGCCCCCGGCGTCCGGCAGGTCAGAGCCGGTGGGCCGCCCGCCCGCTGTGGCCGATCACCGCATCCGCCGCCCGCACGAGCGTGAGGTGCGAGAAGGCCTGGGGCATGTTCCCGGCCTGACGCCCTTCGTCGATGTCGTACTCCTCGGAGAGCAGGCCGACGTCGTTGACGAATCCGACGAGCCGGTCCATCAGTTCTCGCGCCTCCTCCTCCCGCCCGCTGGTCGCATACTGCTCGACGAGCCAGAAGCTGCAGGCGAGGAAGGGATGCTCGCCGCCGGCGAGCCCGTCCACTCCGGACGAGGTGCGGTACCGCATCAGCAGGCCGTCGCGCATCAAGGTCTGCTCCATCTGCTCCACTGTGCGCAGCATCCTCGGGTCGTCGGCCGCGCAGAAGCCCACCTGCGCCAGCGTCAGCAGCGATGCATCCACCTCGTCGGTGTCGTAATGCTGTCGGAAGTAGCCGTCAGGGTGCACGCCGCGCTCGTCGATCTCGGCCTCCAGCCGGTCGCGCCCCCGCTCCCACCGGTCGGCGTCGCCCTCGAGTCCGTGTTCGCGCACGGCGCGCACCCCTCGGTCGAGCGCTGCCCACATCATCACGCGGGAGTGCGTGAACCACCGGAGCGGGCCGCGGATCTCCCAGATCCCGTTGTCCGGACGATCGATCCCGTCGAGCACGCGCTCGATCAGAGCCCGTTGCAGCGACCAGGAGAACGCGCTCTCGGTGAGCCCCGCGAGCCGCGCCGCCTCGAGGGCGACGAGCACTTCGCCGAGCACATCGCCCTGATACTGCTCGACGGCGCCGTTGCCGACGCGGACGGGGGCGGCACCGAGATATCCGGGCAGGCAGTCGAGTTCCCGCTCGGGGAGGTCACGTTCACCGGCGATGCCGTACATGATCTGCACCTCGGACGGCTCCCCCGCCACCGCGCGCAGCAGCCAGCGCCGCCAGTGGTGGACCTCCTCGAGGAACCCGTGCGCGATCAGTGCCTCGAGGGTGAGGGCCGCATCCCTCAGCCAGACGAAGCGGTAGTCCCAGTTGCGCGACCCGCCGAACTGCTCCGGCAGAGACGTCGTCGGGGCAGCGACGATCCCGCCGGTGTCGCGGTGGGTGAGCGCACGCAGCACCAGCAGCGACCGCACGGCAGCCTGCTTGTAGGGACCAGGGCAGTCGATGGAGCTCGCCCACCCCTGCCACCACGCGCGGGTCCTGGCGACGGCGTCCTCGATGTCGAGCGGCGGCGGTTCCTCCTGATGCGACGGGTACCAGGTGAGGACGAGTTCCCTGCTCCCACCGGCGGTCACACGGAAATCCGCGGCGTGCGCATGGTCGACCGGCGTCAGGGGGACGCCGCGGACGACGACGGCGTCCGGCCCGGCGATCGCGCTCAGGGCGGGATCGCCGGGTGTCCCCACCTGTCTCACCCAGGGCAGAGCACGCGAGTAGTCGAAGCGCAGGCGCAGTTCCGTCCGGAAAGCGACGTCGCCTTCGATCCCGATGACGCGGCGGACGACGTCCGTCCTGTCCTCCGTCATCGGCATGAACTCCTGCACCTCCGCGATGCCGTCGGCGCATTCCCACCGCGTGACGAGGATGAACGTGTCCGAGAGATACCAGCGGCGGGCGGTCGCCGACGGGTCGGTGGGCCGCAGCGTCCAGTTGCCGTGGGCCGGCTCCCCCAGCAGCGCGCCGAAGATCGACGCGGCGTCGAAGCGCGGGAGGCAGAGCCAGTCGATCGCCCCGTCCCTGGAGACGAGCGCGGAGGTCCGACAGTCGCTGAGAAGTGCGTAATCCTCGATAGGAGCCGGCATCGCCCGATTGTCCCACGGCCCTGGCCGCGGCGCACTCGTGCGGGTTACGGTGGGCGGATGGATGCTGCGACCACCCTCGTGATCTTCGGATCGACCGGCGACCTCACGTCGCGCCTCCTGCTGCCGGCGCTCGGCCAGCTCCTCACGGTGGCACCGGAGCGCCGCATCAGGGTGATCGGGGTGGGGACGGCCGACTGGACCGCCGAGCAGCAGCAGAAGGTCGTCCGGGACTCCTTCGCCGCGGCAGACGCGGAGGCGGCCCTCGAGTGCGTCGAGGTCGAGTATCGCCGCGCCGACATAACCGTTGCCGCCGAGCTGAAGAAGCTCCTCAAGGACCTCGACGGCCAGGTCGCCCTGTACTTCGCCGTGCCGCCCGCCGTCGCCGCTGCCGCCTGCGAGGCGATGACGCCGGAGATGCTCCCGGACGGGGTCATGCTCGCTCTCGAGAAGCCGTTCGGCACGGACGAGGAGAGCGCGGCCGCGCTCAACAGAAGACTGACGGCCCTCGTCGACGAGAAGCAGGTCTTCCGGGTCGACCACTTCCTCGGCAAGTCGACCACTCTGAACCTGCTCGGGGCCCGGTTCGCGAACAGACTGCTCGAACCGCTGTGGTCCGCCGAGAGCATCGAGTCGGTCAGCATCGTCTACGACGAGAAGCTCGGGCTCGAAGGTCGGGCC
Source organism: Microbacterium ginsengiterrae (assembly GCF_014205075.1). Lineage (NCBI taxonomy): Bacteria > Bacillati > Actinomycetota > Actinomycetes > Micrococcales > Microbacteriaceae > Microbacterium > Microbacterium ginsengiterrae. Next base: position 585,751 of record NZ_JACHMU010000001.1, read on the forward strand.
GGCTACTACGACGGGGCGGGCGCCCTCGTCGACATGCTGCAGAGCCACCTTCTGCAGGTACTCGCGGTCGTCGCCATGGAGCAGCCGGCGACGATCGGCGAGGCGGATCTGCGCGAGGCGACCTCGGCGGTGCTGCGCGCCACACGGGTGTGGGGCGACGATCCCACGTCATCCTCCCGCCGGGCGCGCTACACGGCGGGCAGCATCGACGGTGTCGACAAGCCCTCGTACGTCGACGAGCCGGGAGTCGAGCCCGAGCGCCGCACCGAGACGCTCGCCGCCGCGACGTTCGAGGTGCGCAACGCCCGCTGGACCGGTGTCCCGTTCACGCTGCGCTCCGGCAAGGCCATCGGCGATCCCGCCCGTGAGGTCGTGGTCCGGTTCAAGGCGGTGCGGCACGTGCCTGACGGGCTGCGCGGCTCGGCCGATGGGGCCGTCGTCCGGTTCTCGCTCGGTCCGGATCGGATGTCGCTCGACCTCAACCTCAACGGTGCCGGCGACCCGCTGGTGCTCGAGCGGGCGACGCTGTCCGCGGATCTCGGCCCCGGCCAGCTCATGGCCTACGCCGAGGTGCTCTCCTGCATCCTCGACGCCGACGCGATGCTGTCGGTGCGCGGCGATGCCGCGGAACGCTGCTGGGCGATCGTCCAGCCGATCCTGGATGCGTGGGCGAACGACGAGGTTCCGTTGGACGAGTACGTCGCAGGATCCCGAGGGCCTGAGCACTGGCCGTTCCTCGGCTGACCATCCGCCCCCATCACGGCGCGGCAGGGCACCGGGCGTCTCCCGTGCGAGGTAGCCTCGAAGGGTGACTCCGGAACTTCAGGCTCGAATCGTCGCGGACTCCCGCGATCGGGTCGCCTGGCTTCGAGCGCGCGCCAGGGGCATCACCGCCACCGATGTCGCCGGGCTCTCCGGCGAGAAGTCGATCGCCAGGGCTGCGGACGCCAAACTGGGCGGCGGAGCCCGCTTCGGCGGCAACGCCTACACCGACCACGGTCGGCGGCGCGAGCCGGAGATCGCGGCGTGGGTGGCGGCGACCCACGGCATCCGCCCGTCGTCCGCGCTGTTCCGCGCCGAGGTCGAACAGCGCCATCTCGCCACGCCGGACGGCATCGTGCAGGATGCCGCGGGGCGCATCCTGCTGGCGGAGATCAAGACCACGAACAAGAACTGGCGCACCATCCCGCGCACCTACCTTCGTCAGGTGTGGTGGCAGCAGCATGTCCTCGGTGCCGAGCGCACGCTGTTCGTCTGGGAGGAGCACAACGACTTCCGCCCTGTGGACGATGAGCCGCGCTGCGTGTGGATCGACCGCGACGACCGCGAGATCGGCCAGCTCGTGCACCTCGCCACCCGACTGATCGACGAGCTGTACCACCGCACCACCGGGCAGCGTCCGCCCGGGCTCGACGCCCGCGTCGTGCCGAGCCGTCGGGATGCGCTTCGCGAGCGCGACGCCTTCCGAGCGCTCGCCCTCGCTGACTGATCCGCGACTCCCGGCCGTCGGCGAGCTCAGCGTTCGAGCACTCGTATGGCCTCCGCGGCGACCTCGGCGGCGATCGCGTCGAGCAGCCGAGACCGCAGATTCCACTGCTGCCAGTACAAGGGGACCCGGATGGGCGGGCCGCCGAGTCGGCGGACGGCGCCGGATGCCGTGGCCTCCACCAGTTGGGGGCCGGGGAGCATGCCCCAGCCGAGGCCCAGCCGAACCGCCATGGCGTAGTCGTGGGATGCCGGCACATAGTGGCGCGGAACGCCGTCGGCGTCCACGCCACGGGAGTCGAGCCACCGGTGCTGCAGGCCGTCTCGACGGTCGAAGTCGACGAACGGAGCATGCCGGAGCGCCTCGGCGGTGACGCCCTCGGGGAACCACCGCTCGACGAATGAGGACGTCGCCACGGCCTCGTACGACAGCACACCAAGGGCGGTGACGGTGCACCCGGTGACGGGGACGGCCTCGGACGTGACGGCGGCCATGACCTCCCCGGATTCGAGCAGCCGAGCCGTGAAGTCCTGGTCGTCGCGGTGCAGGTCGAAGTCGATGTCATGCTCCGCGCTCAGGCGCGCGAGCGGGGAGAGGAACCACGTCGCCATGGAGTCGGCGTTCACTGCCAACGGCACGCTCACCCGATCCCCCTCATCGGCCAGCCCCAGTTCGGCAAGAGCGTCGTGCTCGAGAAGCTGCACCTGTCGGGCCATGCGGACGACGGCTTCGCCTGCCGCTGTCGCGGTCGCCGGTCGGCCACGGACGACGAGGACCCGTCCGACCTGCTGCTCGAGCGTCTTCAGTCGCTGGCTGACAGCGGATGGCGTGATCCGCAGCGCACGCGCCGCCGCTTCCAGACTCCCCCCGTCGACGATCGCCGAGACGGTCGATGCGAGATCGGGAGGGATGGCAGCCATGAAGTGATGCTAATGGAACATAAGCGTCCCTCGCTGGCGCTTATGCTTCCCGCTCCGTAGCGTGGACGAGTGCTCTCCTTCTTCTCCGGCCTCGGGCTCGGACTCTCCCTCATCATCGCGATCGGCGCGCAGAACGCCTATCTGCTGCGTCAGGGGATCCGCCGTGAGCATGTGCTCACCGTCGTGGTGATCTGCACCGTCTCGGATGCCGTGCTGATCCTCGCCGGCGTCGCGGGGCTCGGCTATCTCATCGAGCGTGTGCCGTGGCTCGTGGTCGCGGCACAGTGGCTGGGGGCTGCGTTCTTGCTGGTGTACGGCGTCCTCGCCGGGGTCAGGGCGTTGCGCGGGTCCGCAGAAGGGCTCACGCCGGATGCGCCGGATGCCCGTCCTTCCGGCAACGGTCGCCTCCCTGCCGTTGCGCTCACCACGCTCGCTCTCACCTGGCTCAACCCGCACGTGTACCTCGACACCGTGCTGATGCTCGGGTCGATCGCTGCGACGCATGGCAGCGCGCGCTGGGTGTTCGCGGCCGGGGCCATCACCGCGAGCATCCTGTGGTTCACGGCGCTGGGGTACGGCGCGCGTCGACTGAGCGGCAGACTGAGCACCCCGCGGGCGTGGCAGATCCTGGACGGAGTGATCGCGGTGATCATGATCGGCCTCGCGGCGACCCTGGTCGTGCAGGCGCTCCAGGTCTGACCCGGATCAGGCGGCGGGACCGGATCCCTCGTCGTCCGCGCTGTCGAGCGGACGCATGATCCGCGCGAGGAAACGGCGCGTGCGCTCGTGAGCGGGCGCGGTGAACAGCCGCTCGGGCGGGCCCTCCTCCACGACCACCCCGTGATCGAGGAACAGGACGTGGTCGGCCGCCTCTCGAGCGAAAGCGAGCTCGTGGGTGACGACGACCATCGTCCAGCCCTCGTCGGCGAGTTCTTTGATCACCAGCAGCACTTCGCCGACGAGCTCGGGGTCGAGCGCGCTGGTGGGCTCGTCGAAGAGCAGCAGGTCAGGACGGAGCGCCAGCGCGCGGACGATGCCTACCCGCTGCTGCTGACCGCCGGAGAGCTCGTGGGGGAACGCGTTCTCCTTGTCCGACAGGCCGACCCGCGCGAGCAGGCCGCGTGCGGCATCCACCGCCTCTGCCTTGGGGCGTCCCTGCACGCGCCACGGCCCCTCGATCACGTTCTGCAGGACCGTGAGATGCGGGAAGAGATTGTGGTGCTGGAACACCATGGCCGACCGGTCGCGCAGGGCGAATCGCGTGCTCTTGGTCACACGGTCGGCGAAGTCGATCTTCGGCCCGCCCTCGACCGTGAGTGTGCCGGCGTCGGGCGTCTCGAGACCGTTGAGCGAACGGAGGACCGTCGTCTTGCCCGATCCGCTGGGACCGATCAGCACGACGACCTCACCCCGGTGCACGGTCAGGTCGATGCCCCTGAGCACCTCGTTCTCACCGAAGCTCTTGTGCAGCCCGCGTGCGGTGAGCAGCGCCTCGTGGTCACCGCGTACGGGGCGGTCATCGAGCGACATGGCGGTCCAGCCTCCTCTCGAGCAGATTCTGGCCGGCGGAGAGCACCAGGCAGAACACCCAGTACACCAGCGCCGCGGTGAGGTACACGATCATGAACTTGTAGTTGAACGCGGCGATCTGCTGAGCGACGCGGAAGAGCTCGGTCACGAGGATCAGGGAGGTGAGGGAGGTGTCCTTCACGAGCGAGATGAACGTGTTCGACAACGGCGGCACCGACACCCGCGCCGCCTGCGGAAGGATGATCCTCGTCAGCGTCCGTGAGCGTCCCATCCCGACCGTGTACGCTGCTTCCCACTGCCCCTTGGGCACGGACAGGATGGCCGCACGGATGACCTCGGCGGCGTAACCGCCGACGTTGAGCGACAGGGCGACGACCGCGCTCGGCCACGGGTCGACGACGAGCCCGATGGAGGGCAGCCCGTAGAAGATGACGAACAGCTGCACGAGCAGCGGCGTCCCGCGGATGATCGAGATGTAGACCCGTGCGATGACGGAGAGGATGCGGTGCTCCGAGATGCGCATCAGCGCCAGCCCGAGCGCCAGAGCGAGCCCGAGGGCGAAGGAGATGAGGGCGAGCGGGATCGTCCCGATCAGCCCGGCCAGAGCGATGGGCCCGACCGAACTGAGGAAGACGTCCCAGGCTTCCATGGGCTACTCGGTGACGTCTGCGCCGAAGTACTTCTCGCTGATCTCCGCGAGAGTGCCGTCGGCGCGGAGTTCGGCGAGAGCCTCGTCGATCGCTTCGACGAGCGCTTCCTTGTCCTTGGTGAACACGAAGGCGGAGAGCCCGGCGTCGTCCGTCTCGGCGGCGATCTTCAGGCTCGTGTCCCCCTCGGTCGTCTCGTAGTCGAGGAAGGTCAGCTTGTCGTTGATCGTGGCATCCACGCGTCCCTGCTTCAGCAGCGAGACCGCCTGGGCCCACCCTTCGACCGCTTCGACGTTCGCGCCGCTGTCGGTGGCCAGCTGGTACCAGTTGCTCGTGAGGGACTGGGCGGTCGTCTTGCCTGCGAGGTCGTCGAACGAAGTGATCGAGTCGTCATCGGCGTTCACGACGATGACGCCGGGGGATGCGGTGTATGGCGCGCTGAAGAGGTACGCGGCCTCACGCTCGTCGTTGATCGTCACCTGATTCGCGATGAGGTCGAAGCGGCCGGCGTCGAGCCCCGCGAAGATCGCGTCCCACTGCGTCTCCTCGAACTTCACCTCGAGATCGAGCTTGTCCGCGACCGCTTCGATGATCTCGACGTCGTAACCGACGAGATCGCCGGTTCCGTCGCCCTCATGGAAGCTGAAGGGACGGTACGTGCCCTCGGTGGCGACGGTGAGCGTGCCACCGTTGACCAGACCGTACTCGGAACCCGCGTCGCCGGAGGTCTCCCCGCCTCCCGAGCTGCAGGCAGTCAGAGCAAGGCCTGCGATGGCGAAGGAGGCGATGGCGATCATGCGACGCGACATGAGGAGCTTTCTGGTCGGTGTTCATGGTTTCGCTTGTTAACGCAAAATGGCCACCCTGCGTTGGGTGGCCATTTTGACTAAAAGGAGTCCGGCGGTGTCCTACTCTCCCACAGGGTCCCCCCTGCAGTACCATCGGCGCTGTGAGGCTTAGCTTCCGGGTTCGGAATGTGACCGGGCGTTTCCCTCACGCTATGGCCGCCGAAACACTATTGATGTTTCAATCAAACACATAACAAGAAATTGTTGTTATGCGGTTCTCGACCGTACATCGAGAACCACTCAGTGGACGCGGAGCATCAGTAGTTTCGAACTGATGAAAAGTGTTATCAAGTCGTCGGCTTATTAGTACCAGTCAGCTCCACACGTTGCCGTGCTTCCACATCTGGCCTATCAACCCAGTCGTCTACTGGGAGCCTCTCACCCACAAGGGGCATGGAAGTCTCATCTTGAGGCCGGCTTCCCGCTTAGATGCTTTCAGCGGTTATCCATCCCGAACGTAGCTAATCAGCGGTGCTCCTGGCGGAACAACTGACACACCAGAGGTTCGTCCAACCCGGTCCTCTCGTACTAGGGTCAGATCCTCTCAAACTTCCTACGCGCGCAGCGGATAGGGACCGAACTGTCTCACGACGTTCTAAACCCAGCTCGCGTACCGCTTTAATGGGCGAACAGCCCAACCCTTGGGACCTACTCCAGCCCCAGGATGCGACGAGCCGACATCGAGGTGCCAAACCATGCCGTCGATATGGACTCTTGGGCAAGATCAGCCTGTTATCCCCGAGGTACCTTTTATCCGTTGAGCGACAGCGCTTCCACAAGCCACTGCCGGATCACTAGTCCCGACTTTCGTCCCTGCTCGACCTGTCAGTCTCACAGTCAAGCTCCCTTGTGCACTTACACTCGCCACCTGATTGCCAACCAGGTTGAGGGAACCTTTGGGCGCCTCCGTTACTTTTTGGGAGGCAACCGCCCCAGTTAAACTACCCACCAGGCACTGTCCCTGAACCGGATCACGGTTCGAAGTTAGATATCCAGAGTGACCAGAGTGGTATTTCAACATTGACTCCACGAATACTGGCGTATCCGCTTCACAGTCTCCCACCTATCCTACACAAGCCACACCGAACACCAATACCAAGCTGTAGTAAAGGTCACGGGGTCTTTCCGTCCTGCTGCGCGTAACGAGCATCTTTACTCGTAATGCAATTTCGCCGAGTTCGCGGTTGAGACAGTTGGGAAGTCGTTACGCCATTCGTGCAGGTCGGAACTTACCCGACAAGGAATTTCGCTACCTTAGGATGGTTATAGTTACCACCGCCGTTTACTGGGGCTTAAATTCTCAGCTTCGCCTTGCGGCTAACCGGTCCTCTTAACCTTCCAGCACCGGGCAGGCGTCAGTCCGTATACATCGTCTTGCGACTTGGCACGGACCTGTGTTTTTAATAAACAGTCGCTACCCACTAGTCTCTGCGGCCACCACACCCTTTCGGAGTAAATCCTAATAAGCGGGTGGCCCCCCTTCTCCCGAAGTTACGGGGGCATTTTGCCGAGTTCCTTAACCACGATTCTCTCGATCTCCTTGGTATTCTCTACCTGACCACCTGAGTCGGTTTGGGGTACGGGCGGCTAGAACCTCGCGTCGATGCTTTTCTTGGCAGCATAGGATCATCCACTTTTTATCCGCATCGTGTCTCAGCCTATGTGAGTCGCGGATTTGCCTACGACTCGGCCTACGCACTTGCACCAGGACAACCATCGCCTGGCTTGGACTACCTTCCTGCGTCACACCTGTTAATACGCTAACCGCACCAGCATGGGGTCGTACGCTAGGCCCACACGCCATCACCCGAAGGATCCGGTCACGTGGGATTCAGATACTTAGCACCACTGGATTAGCTTGGGCGGTTCTTCGCCGGTACGGGAATATCAACCCGTTGTCCATCGACTACGCCTGTCGGCCTCGCCTTAGGTCCCGACTTACCCAGGGAAGATTAGCTTGACCCTGGAACCCTTGGTCTTTCGGAGGACATGTTTCTCACACGTCTTTCGCTACTCATGCCTGCATTCTCACTCGTGTAGCCTCCACGGCTGGTTCACACCGCCGCTTCGCTGGCCACACGACGCTCTCCTACCCATCAACACGGCTGGACCACGAAGGCCTACCAATAATGTCAATGCCACAACTTCGGTGGCGTGCTTGAGCCCCGTTACATTGTCGGCGCGGAATCACTTGACCAGTGAGCTATTACGCACTCTTTCAAGGGTGGCTGCTTCTAAGCCAACCTCCTGGTTGTCTAAGCAACTCCACATCCTTTTCCACTTAGCACGCGCTTAGGGACCTTAGATGGTGGTCTGGGTTGTTTCCCTCTCGACTATGAAGCTTATCCCCCACAGTCTCACTGCTGCGCTCTCACTTACCGGCATTCGGAGTTTGGCTGACGTCAGTAACCTTGTAGGGCCCATCGGCCATCCAGTAGCTCTACCTCCGGCAAGAAACACGCAACGCTGCACCTAAATGCATTTCGGAGAGAACCAGCTATCACGAAGTTTGATTGGCCTTTCACCCCTATCCACAGCTCATCCCCTCAGTTTTCAACCTAAGTGGGTTCGGTCCTCCACGCGCTCTTACACGCGCTTCAACCTGGCCATGGATAGATCACTTCGCTTCGGGTCTAGGACATGCGACTGAATCGCCCTATTCAGACTCGCTTTCGCTACGGCTACCCCACACGGGTTAACCTCGCCACATATCGCTAACTCGCAGGCTCATTCTTCAAAAGGCACGCTGTCACCCCTACTAAGGAGGCTCCAACGGTTTGTAAGCAAACGGTTTCAGGTACTATTTCACTCCCCTCCCGGGGTACTTTTCACCTTTCCCTCACGGTACTTGTCCGCTATCGGTCATCTGGGAGTATTTAGGCTTATCAGGTGGTCCTGACAGATTCACACGGGATTTCTCGGGCCCCGTGCTACTTGGGATACTCTTCGCGCCAAGGATGGCATTTCGACTACGGGGTTGGCACCCTCTATGACCGGCCTTTCAAGACCGTTCGTCTATACCAGCTTGTAACGCCGCCAGCTCGGCAGAACTGACTGAAAAGTCCCACAACCCCGAATATGCAACTCCTGCCGGATATCACACACACTCGGTTTAGCCTGATCCGGTTTCGCTCGCCACTACTAACGGAATCGCGGTTGCTTTCTCTTCCTGTGGGTACTGAGATGTTTCACTTCCCCACGTTCCCTCTACCCGCCCTATATATTCAGGCGGGAGTCACTAGGTCGGCACGCCGCCCAGCGGGGTTTCCCCATTCGGACACCCTCGGATCACAGTGTGCTTATCCACTCCCCGAGGCTTATCGCAGATTGCTACGTCCTTCTTCGGCTCCAGATGCCAAGGCATCCACCGTTTGCTCTTAAAGACTTGAAACAACATGAGTTCGAATCGTCAAAATTGAAATTGACTAATGATCTTTAAGATCATCTACACAACACAACCCCGAAAGGTCATGTTGAAGATGCTCGCGTCCACTGTGTAGTTCTCAAAGTACGGGCGGTACCTTCCGCGCCTGCCCAAAAGGACAGACAACAAAAGGCCCAGAGTAACCAAATGCTTCCAACCCCCAAAGAGGTCAAAGCGCATCCGGTCCCTCAGGACCCAACAGCGTGCAGGTGACTCGCTCACCAACCCCACGTTCCAACCAACCCGAAGGCCGGCGTACTAGCAGAAGTCAGCTGCGCTGACACCATGTCAAATGTTCCACCCATGAGCTCCCAGCAGAGACATTCGCTCTGATCTGGGGCCTGGACAGCCGAAGCTGCCAGATGCTCCTTAGAAAGGAGGTGATCCAGCCGCACCTTCCGGTACGGCTACCTTGTTACGACTTAGTCCTAATTACCGATCCCACCTTCGACAGCTCCCTCCCACAAGGGGTTAGGCCACCGGCTTCAGGTGTTACCGACTTTCATGACTTGACGGGCGGTGTGTACAAGACCCGGGAACGTATTCACCGCAGCGTTGCTGATCTGCGATTACTAGCGACTCCGACTTCATGAGGTCGAGTTGCAGACCTCAATCCGAACTGGGACCGGCTTTTTGGGATTCGCTCCACCTCACGGTATTGCTGCCCATTGTACCGGCCATTGTAGCATGCGTGAAGCCCAAGACATAAGGGGCATGATGATTTGACGTCATCCCCACCTTCCTCCGAGTTGACCCCGGCAGTATCCCATGAGTTCCCACCATTACGTGCTGGCAACATAGAACGAGGGTTGCGCTCGTTGCGGGACTTAACCCAACATCTCACGACACGAGCTGACGACAACCATGCACCACCTGTTTACGAGTGTCCAAAGAGTTGACCATTTCTGGCCCGTTCTCGTATATGTCAAGCCTTGGTAAGGTTCTTCGCGTTGCATCGAATTAATCCGCATGCTCCGCCGCTTGTGCGGGTCCCCGTCAATTCCTTTGAGTTTTAGCCTTGCGGCCGTACTCCCCAGGCGGGGAACTTAATGCGTTAGCTGCGTCACGGAATCCGTGGAATGGACCCCACAACTAGTTCCCAACGTTTACGGGGTGGACTACCAGGGTATCTAAGCCTGTTTGCTCCCCACCCTTTCGCTCCTCAGCGTCAGTTACGGCCCAGAGATCTGCCTTCGCCATCGGTGTTCCTCCTGATATCTGCGCATTCCACCGCTACACCAGGAATTCCAATCTCCCCTACCGCACTCTAGTCTGCCCGTACCCACTGCAGGCCCGAGGTTGAGCCTCGGGATTTCACAGCAGACGCGACAAACCGCCTACGAGCTCTTTACGCCCAATAATTCCGGATAACGCTTGCGCCCTACGTATTACCGCGGCTGCTGGCACGTAGTTAGCCGGCGCTTTTTCTGCAGGTACCGTCACTTTCGCTTCTTCCCTGCTAAAAGAGGTTTACAACCCGAAGGCCGTCATCCCTCACGCGGCGTTGCTGCATCAGGCTTTCGCCCATTGTGCAATATTCCCCACTGCTGCCTCCCGTAGGAGTCTGGGCCGTGTCTCAGTCCCAGTGTGGCCGGTCACCCTCTCAGGCCGGCTACCCGTCGACGCCTTGGTGAGCCATTACCTCACCAACAAGCTGATAGGCCGCGAGCCCATCCCCAACCGAAAAATCTTTCCAACAAGTAACCATGCGATTCTTGTTCGTATCCAGTATTAGACGCCGTTTCCAGCGCTTATCCCAGAGTCAGGGGCAGGTTGCTCACGTGTTACTCACCCGTTCGCCACTGATCCCACAGAGCAAGCTCCGTGTTCACCGTTCGACTTGCATGTGTTAAGCACGCCGCCAGCGTTCATCCTGAGCCAGGATCAAACTCTCCGTAAAAGAAAAAAACTGAACCAACCGGAATAAGGTCGGGACAGCGAGTTTGAACTGACCAAAATGGATGTCATTACTGACTTATCCGTCGCCAACACCCCCCAAAAGGGACGTTGGACTTTTGATCCAAAGGAATCTCATCCAGCCGAAGCTGAATCGAGGTTATTTGGCATTTGACAAGTGCACGCTGTTGAGTTCTCAAGGATCGGACGCACCCACGACCCAGTCTCACAACCAGGCCCGCAGGGCAACTTCTCTATCTTATCCGCCCCGCTCAGCTTGTCAAATCGACGCGCTGACCGGATCTGAGATCCGCTGCGCGGTCGAGATGAACCGCAGAAGGGGTGGACCTCCCATTCTAGACGCAGGCGTCCAGGTCTCTCAAGTGAAAGAAGTGGGAGGTGGTTCTCCGCTTGAGGGGGGTGAGGCTCTCGGCCTTTCCGCTTCCCTGTGGGGCGAACAAGTAATAACTTACGCGGGATCCCGACATCGGGCAAATCCGGCCCGTTTCCCTGGCGTGTCGCGCTCGTTTCCCGCATGTTCCCGCGAAAACGGCACCGGGCGCCCGTGGGGCCCGTACAGAGCCGGCTGGGTCCGTCTGAGCCGCTCTCGGCCACGGATCCCCCGTGGGGACGCCTCAGCAGCTGCCGGACACGCAGAAGGGCCCCCGCCGGATCGGCAGGGGCCCTTCACTCGTCACACTCAGATGGCGTTGACATCCAGCGGGATGCCGGGGCCGAACGTCGTCGACACCGCGCCCTTCTGGATGTAGCGGCCCTTCGCGCTCGACGGCTTGAGGCGAACGATCTCCTCGAGCGCCGCACCGATGTTCTCGTCCAGCTGCTCAGCCGAGAACGAGGCCTTGCCGACGACGAAGTGCACGTTGGCGTGCTTGTCGACGCGGAACTCGATCTTGCCGCCCTTGATCTCCTCGACGGCCTTGGCCGGGTTCGGAGTCACGGTGCCGGTCTTCGGGTTCGGCATGAGGCCGCGGGGACCGAGCACCTTACCCAGTCGACCGACCTGACCCATGAGCTCGGGGGTGGAGACTGCGGAGTCGAATCCGGTCCACCCAGCGGCGACCTTCTCGATGAGCTCGGCGCCGCCGACCTCGTCAGCACCTGCGGCGATGGCCGCCTCGGCCGCGGGGCCGGTGGCGAACACGATGACGCGGGCGGTCTTACCGGTCCCGTGCGGGAGGATGACGGTGCCACGCACCATCTGGTCCGCCTTGCGCGGGTCGACGGCGAGCTTCAGCGCGACCTCGACGGTCGAGTCGAACTTCGCCGAGCCGGTCTCCTTCGCGAGGGCGACAGCCTCGGTCGGGGTGTAGAAACGGTCTGCCTCGATCTTCGCGGCGGCAGCCTGATATGCCTTGGACTTTGCCATGATTATTCCCCTCAGCCCTCGACCGTGATGCCCATGGAACGGGCGGTTCCGGCGATGATCTTCGAGGCGGCCTCGATGTCGTTCGCGTTCAGGTCGGCCTGCTTGGTCTCTGCGATCTGACGGACCTGGTCCTTGGTGATCTTTCCGACCTTGACGGTGTGCGGCGTGGCCGAAGCCTTCTGCACGCCTGCGGCCTTCTTGATCAGCTCTGCTGCCGGCGGCGTCTTGAGGACGAACGTGAAGCTGCGGTCCTCGTAGACGGTGATCTCGACCGGGATGACGTTTCCGCGCTGCGACTCGGTCGCGGCGTTGTACGCCTTGCAGAACTCCATGATGTTCACGCCGTGCTGACCGAGCGCGGGCCCGATCGGCGGCGCCGGGTTGGCTGCACCGGCGTTGATCTGGAGCTTGATCAGGCCGGTCACCTTCTTCTTGGGTGCCATTTCTCTTCCTTTCATCGAGCGGATGCCGACGGCATCCCTCTCCCGCGGAGACGGAATCTCCGTACCGCGGTGCTGTCGATGCGCACGCAGAACGTACGCACAAACCATCCAAGTGTACCGGATGCAGAACGCCCCGCCGGCCGGAGCCGAGCGGGGCGTTCGTGACAGCGAATGCGGTTCGAGCCGTCAGGACATCTTGGTGACCTGGTCGAACGACAGCTCGACCGGGGTCTCGCGCTCGAACAGGGACACCAGCACGGTGAGCTTGCCGCTCTCCGGCTTGATCTCGCTGATCGATCCGGGGAGGCCGGCGAACGAGCCTTCCTTGATGGTGATCGTCTCGCCGATCTCGAAGTCGACCTCGGCAGGAACGGAGCGTGCCACGGCGACGCCGCCCTTGGACTGCACGTTCTTCGCGGTCGAGACGTCCTTGACCTCGACGAGCGCCTTCAGCATGTTGAAGGCCTCCTCGAACCGGAGCGGAGTCGGGTTGTGCGCGTTGCCGACGAAGCCGGTGACACCGGGGGTGTGGCGGACGACGGACCAGGTGTCCTCGTTGAGCTCCATGCGCACGAGCACGTAGCCGGGGATGCGGACGCGCGTGACCATCTTGCGCTGGCCGTTCTTGATCTCGACGACGTCCTCCATCGGGACCTCGACCTGGTAGATGTCGTCCTCGACCTCAAGCGTCGACTTGCGCTGCTCGATGTTGGCCTTCACCTTGCGCTCGAAGCCCGCGTAGGAGTGGATGACGTACCACTTGCCCGGAAGCATCCGAAGGTCCATGCGGAAGGCCTCGTACGGGTCCTGCTCCGCAGCGTCCGAGGCGGACTCCGCCTCTTCGTCCTCGTCGTCGACCTCGGGGCCGTCGTAGGGGGTGACCTCCTCGGCCGCCGCAGCCTCGACCTCGGCGGCCTCCTCGGCCGTCGCGTCGTTGAGGACCTCGGCGGCAGCCTCAGACTCCGCCGCTTCGTTCAAATTGAGAGCGTCGTTCACGATCGCGTCCGCCTCCGGGTCGTCGATGTCGATGTCTTCCGCGCCTTCACTGTCCGCTTCGTCGTCGCCGCCCTCGATGTGGACCGCCTCGTGCTCGGCAGCAGCGGACGCCTTCTCCTCGGCGGAGAGGACGTTGCCCTCCTGCGCCTCGTCGTCCTCGCTGGACTGCTCCGCGGCGGTCGCCCAGTCGGCGTCGTCGGAATATCGTTCAGACACGTTGTTTCTTTCCATTCAGAGCGGCCGGAGCCGCGGGGGCGCCGCTTACTGCGGCACTCCGAAGACCTGCGCAGTCAGCCACGAGAAGACGGTGTCCAGACCGTACACGAAGGCCATCACGATGATCACGAAGACCAGCACGACCGCGGTGAACTTGAACAGCTCCTTGCGGGTCGGCGTCACGACCTTGCGCAGCTCGCCGATCACCTGACGGAAGAACAGTGCGATGCGCCCGAAGAAGCCGAGCCTCTTCACACCGGCGGCACCGCCTGCCGCGACGATCTCGCCGCGCGGTTCGTCCTGATCCATCCTGAATGTACCTTTCGTGTGCCAGCGTGGCGCTGACGCGCAGGGCGGACAGGAATCGAACCTGCAACCTGCGGTTTTGGAGACCGCTGCTCTGCCAATTGAGCTACCGCCCTAGAGCCCTTGCGGGCCCTGGGTCTGCACTCCTCCCTCACCCGGAGGCACGGAAAAAGAATGCAGACAACTGCCTGACCAGTGTACGGCATGCCGCGGGGCCCGGCGAACCGAGGCCGCACGCGGCGCCTCCGAACCCGCCGATGCGGCGCGCCGGACAGCCGCGACACCCGCCCCGGAATCCGGGTGAGCACGCAGCCGAGGTCAGAACAGCTGACGCCAGTTCGCCCGCGCGAGATCGAGCAGCTCGTCTCCCCGACCCGACATCACGGTGCGGATCGCGTACAGCGCGAAGCCCTTGACCTGTTCGGCGGTCACCGCCGGCGGCATGGACAGTTCCTGACGCTCGGTGACCACGTCCAGAAGCGCGGGGCCGTCGTGCGCGAGGACCTCGGCGACAGCCTGCGGAAGGTCCTCACTGCGCTCGACGCGACGCGCGAAGATGCCGAGGGCCTCCGCGACTGCGGCGAAGTTCGGGTTGTCGAGGTCGGTCGCGTACGTGACGAACCCGGCCGCCTTCATCTCCAGCTCGACGAAGTTCAGCGAGGAGTTGTTCACCACGATCGTCTTGACCGGCAGCCGGTTCTGGGTGAGCGTGATCAACTCACCGAGCATCATCGCCAGTCCCCCGTCTCCGGCGAGCGCGACGACCTGGCGATCGGGTTGCGCGGTCTGGGCGCCGATCCCGTGCAGCAGCGCGTTGGCCATGGACCCGTGTGTGAAGGAGCCGATCAGGCGCCGGCGGCCGTTCATCGTGAGGTAGCGCGCCGCCCACACGGTGGGCGAACCGACATCGGCTGTGAAGACCGCGTCAGCGCTCGCGTGCTCGTCGAGCAGACGCGCGAGGTACTGCGGGTGGATCGGCTTGCCACCCTTGGCCGGCACGGCGAGCTCGTCGAGTTTCGCCCGCGTCTTGCGATAGTGCGCGACCGCGTCGTCGAGGTGCGACCGATCGGTCTGCTCGGCGAGCCGCGGCAGCAGCGCATCGACCGTGGCCCGAACATCTCCCACGAGACCGAGATCCAGCGGATGCCGCTTGCCGAGCTGCGACCCGCGGATGTCGACCTGGATGGTCGTCGCGCCCTCCGGATAGAACTGCTCGTACGGGAAGTCGGAGCCGAGGACCAGCAGGGTGTCGGCGGACTCCATCGCCCGGTAACCCGACGCGAATCCGAGCAGACCCGTCATCCCCACATCGAACGGGTTGTCGTACTCGATGAACTCCTTGCCACGCAGCGCGTGCACGATCGGAGCGCCGAGTCGGTCTGCGAGCGCCACGACCTCGTCGTGGGCCCCCTCGACGCCGGCGCCGGCGAGGATCGTCACCTTCTTGGCCGCATTCAGCAGCTCTGCGGTCTTCTCGAGCTCAGCGGGGCTCGGCACGACCACGGGTTGAGTGCGCTCGATGCGCGTCGCACGATCCCGCTCGATCTCGGCGAGCGCGACTTCGCCGGGGATGACGAGCACGGCGACCCCTCGCTCCTCGATCGCCGTACGCATCGCGATCTCCAGCAGACGCGGCATCTGCACCGGATCGGCGACGTATTCGACGTACACGCTGCACTCCCGGAACAGCTCCTGCGGGTGCGTCTCCTGGAAGTACCCCGTTCCGATCTCGTTCGTCGGGATGTGCGCCGCGATCGCGAGCACGGGTACGCGCGAGCGATTCGCGTCGAACAGACCGTTGATGAGATGCAGGTTGCCGGGTCCGCACGACCCGGCGACCACGGCGAGGTCTCCGGTGACGGCCGCGTCGGCCGCCGCGGCGAAGGCTGCCGACTCCTCGTGCCGGACATGCACCCATCGGATGGTGCCGTCCTTGCGCAGCGCGTCGGTGAAGCCGTTGAGGGAGTCCCCCGGGATGCCGTAGACCCGGTCGATCCCGTTCGTGCGGAGGGTGCGGACGATGTTCTCTGCGACGGTGGCCATGGTCCGACCCTAGCCCTGTGTGGTGGGAACAGGGCCAGGATCGGAGCGGGCTTTCCGCCGGCGCCGACGGCAGATCGCACAGGCCCTGTCGTCCGCTCGCGCGGATGACAGGGGCCTGTGCGTGCTCGCCTGGTCAGCCCATCGGGATGACGGCGTACGTGAGCCAGGTGAGGAGGAACCCGACGACGCCGAGGACGGTGGTCAGTGGCGTCCAGGTTCGCAGACCGTCCTTGACCGAGAGGCCGAGGTAGCGGGTGACGACCCAGAAGCCCGAGTCGTTCACATGGCTGAGCCCGAGCGCGCCGTAGCCGATCGCGACGGCGACGAGCGCAACGTGGATCGGATCGAGCCCCAGGACCGAGACGGACGGGAGCAGGAGACCTGCGGTCGTGGTGATCGCGACGGTCGCCGACCCCTGGGCCGCACGCATGATGAGCGCGATGAGGAAGGCGGCGAGCAGCAGCGGCATGCCGCTGCCTGCGAGCAGCTCGGCGACAGCGCCGCCGATTCCGGTCTCGGTGAGGATCTTGCCGAACGCGCCACCGGCACCGGTGACGAGGATGATGACGGCGGCTGCGGGCAGCGCCGATTCCATGACCTCCCCGAGCTTGGCGGCGGACCAGCCGCGACGCACGCCCAGGAAGAACATCGCGGCGGCGATGGCGACCATGAGCGCGAAGATCGGCTGGCCGATCATCGCGAGGAAGCCGTTCCAGAAGGTGCCCGCCTCGAACGCCGGGGCGACGGTCGTGCCGAGCATGATCAGCAGGAGCGGCAGCAGGATGAGCGCGAGCACGGTGAAGGCGCTCGGCGCCTTCTCGCCGTCGCGGAGACCGGCGTTGACCGAACTCTTCTCCGTGCCGAAGCCGTCGAACATCTCCTTGGTCGCCTCGATCATCGCGAACTCGCGACGGTTGATGAGCTTGCCCGTCCAGAACGACAGTGCGGCGAGCGGGATCGAGATGATGAGCGAGAAGATCAGCACCCAGCCCATGTCGGCGCCGAGGATCGTGGCACCGCCGACGATTCCGGGGTGCGGCGGGACCGCGACGTGCACTGCGAGCATGATGCCGGCCACGGGGAGTCCGAACTTGATGGGGTTGAGCCCGGCGATCTTCGAGAACGCGAAGATGATGGGTACGAGGATGATGAAGCCCGCGTCGAAGAACACCGGGATCGCGAGGATCGCCGCGGCGATGACGAGAGCGATCCCCACGCGCTTGGGGCCGAGCCACTTGGTGAACGTCCCGGCGAGCGACTCCGCACCGCCTGAGAGCTCGATGATCTTTCCGAGCATCGATCCGAGTGCCACCAGCACCGCGACGGACCCGAGAGTTCCGCCGACACCGGCGATGATCGCCTGGATGATGCCGAGCTGTTCCGGGACGTCGCCACTGGCCGGGATGGTTGTCATCGGCAGACCGGCGGCGAGGCCGACGATGATCGACACGAGGATGAGGGCGTAGAACGCCTGCATCTTGAAGCGGATGATCAGCAGAAGCAGCAGCGCGAGGCCGGCCACTCCGATCGCGATCAGCGCGGGAAGAGGAAGCATCTCTGGATCTCTTCTTTCAGGTTCGAGGACGCGGGTACGTCCTGGTTGTCGTCGGGTTCAGGAAAGACGTTCGGGGGCGATGACGCGGATGACGGCGGAGTCGTCGTGCGCACCCAGGCCCTGGGCCTCGCCGAGCAGGAACAGCTGCTCGGCGGCATTCGCGACCGGAGTCGACAGGTGGGCGGCGCGGGCGGCGTCTCCGACGATGCCCATGTCCTTGACGAAGATGTCGAGGCGGCTGAGCACCTCGGCGCCGTCCTCGTCGTAGGCCTGCAGAGAACGCGGGCCGCGGTTGCCGAGCATGAACGAGTTGGCCGCTCCCGCGGTGAGCGCCTCGAGGGTCTTCTCCCGGTCGAGGCCGAGAGCGTCGGCGAGCGCCAGCGCCTCGGCGGCGGCGGCGATGTGCACGCCGCACAGCAGCTGGTTGACAGTCTTCAACGCCTGTCCGTCGCCGGGCTTGTCGCCGACGATGGACAGCGTCGAGGCGAGGTGCTCCAGCACGGGCCGCGCGACGTCGAGCGCCGCCGGGGCGGCGCCGACGACGATCAGGAGGTCGCCCTCGCCGGCACGGACGGGTCCGCCGGAGAGTGGGGCATCCACCAACTGCACACCGTGCTCGCCGAGCCGGGCGGCGATGTCACCGATGCCGTCGGTTCCCACGGTGCTGGTGAGGATGACCACCGCGCCGTCCTCGAGGTGCGAGGCGAGCCCGTTCTCGCCGAACAGCAAGTCGTTCAGCTGGCTTCCGGTGCGCACCGCGACGAGGATCGCCTGCGCACCGGCGACGGCAGCAGCGGCGGAGTCGGCGCCCTGGACGCCCTTGTCGGCGGCGAGGGCGACGCGCTCAGCGGCGATGTCGAAGCCGCGCGTCTCGAAGCGCTCGGCGAGGCGGGTGGCCATGGGCAGGCCCATGGCTCCCAATCCGATCACGGCGACAGTGGAGGTCATGATGGTCCTTTCGAATCTCAGTTGGCGTCTGCGAGGGTCGACACGACCCTGGCCAGCGAATCGGTGTCGCCGACGTTGCCGGCGAAGACGATGTAGGGAATGCCGACGGCAGGTCCGGTCTGCGGCTGCCACAGGGACACGATCCCGGGCAGCATCGGCCCGAGAACGGTCGCGCGGCGGATCTCCAGCGCCTCGCTGGCGACGTCGCTGGAGGTGATGCCCCCCTTGGCGATCACGAATCGAGGCGGCGAGATCGCCAGCACACGACGCACGAGCTCGACGACGCCGCTGGAGACCTTGCGCGCGATCTCGAGGCTTTCGTCGCCGTCGGCACCGGTGACGAGCTCACGCGTGGTGTGCACGATGACCGATCCGGAGGCGAGCATCTCGGCCACGGCGTTCGCCTGATCGTCCAGGTGCGTCTCACGACGCTCATCGATGAGCTGACGGACGTCGAGCTCGATCGTCGCGGTGTCGGGACGCCGGCGCCGCAGTTCCTCGAGCTGAGCCGTGGTCAGGGGCACGTGGCTGCCGACCACGACGAGACCGCCGCGGTCGTGGGCGAACGGGATGTCGGCGCCCGAGACCGGCCGTGCGATCTCCTGTCCGATGTGCGCACGCACGTACGGCGGGCCGACGCGCAGCAGGACGGGGCGCTCGCGAAGACGGTGCAGCGCAAGAGCGACCACGCGCATGTCGCTCTCGTCGACGACGTCGACGGCGACGACCGTGCCGGTCGGGAGGCCGGCGAGGAAATCGGCGACGGTGGTGACGCCGGAGCGGATGATGTCGACGGTGAGGGCGGCGACGGCATCGGCCGGGATGCGCCCCTCGGTCTTCTCGGCGACCCAATCGCGCAGGTCGGACGAGGCGAAGCCGAAGGTGGCGTCCTTCGCGAACGGGGTGTCCCCGACCGGGGTCGCCTCACCGTCGGTCACCCAGTAGTGCACGGAGTCGACCGTGATGCGGCCGGCGTCGGGGAAGGCGGGGACGAGGAGCGTGAGCTCAGGGGCGGCACCGCCGTGCGCGACGATCTCGGCAGAGAGCACGTCCGTCTCGAGCGGGAAGTGCCCGCGCAGGGTGGAATCCCCGCGCGAGACGAAGGTCACGTGGCGGCCTGCCTCTGCCGCAGCGGCGAGCGCGACGGCGACGACCTCGCGGTTGCGCTCCGCCGCAGTCCTCTCGTCGAGCGAGCGTGTGTTGGTGAGCACGTAGACGGCGGCGGCCCCGGTGGCGAACGCACCGGCGAGGTCCTCCTTCTCCCAACGGGTGAGAACAGGGAGATTCGCGACGGACTGGGTGCCGGTCGGGTCGTCGTCGAGGACGACGAGCACCCCCTGCGGGTCGAGCGATGCGCGGACCTCGGCGGCGGCGAGATCGACGGGGGCCGGGATGCCGGCGAGAAGCGCGTCGACGTGCATGCGAACTCCTTCGTTCAGAGGGGCTTTCGGACGGGATCGGCATTGTTATCCGATATCAGATAACGAGCGTACGCCGAGATCCGCGCTCTGGCAAAACGGCCCAGGCTCTCTGTCGTGACCCCGCTATTCGCCGAGGACGTAGTGCAGCAGATCGTCGCGGGTCTGCCGCATGTGACCCGCCATCGCCTCGCGCGCGGCCTCGGGAGAACGGGAGCGCATCGCCTCGAGCACGGCGGCGTGCTCGACCAGGGCATGTTCGCGGATCTCGAGCACGGCGCTGGTCTCACTGCGAGACGCCTGCAGCATGGTCGTGAGCGGGCGGACGGACGCGACGAGGATCCGGTTGTCGGCGGCGGCGAAGATCACGTCGTGGAAGGCGAGATCGGCGTCGACGAACCCCGGCACATCCCCGTTCGCGTGCGCCGTGCGCATCTGCTCGAGGAGCTCGGCGAGCCTCGCGATGTGCTCGTCGGTGCAGCGCGGAGCCGCAAGCTCGGCCGCACCCGTCTCGAACATGACGCGCATGTCGAGCAATTCGAGGGAGGACCGGCGCCGGGCACCGCCGCTGCGGGAGTACCGCACGACGGCCTCGAGCCCGGTCCACTCATCGACCGGGGCGACCCGATGCCTGCTGCCGGGCACCGGGACGATGACCCCCTGCGCCTGGAGCAGCCGCACGCCCTCCCGGAGTGTCAGTCGGGACACCCCGAGGAGGGCGGCGAGGTCGGCTTCTGCGGGGAGGGGCTCCCCCGCGACGACGCGCCCGGCGATGATCTCATCGAGAAGCCCGTCCACCACGGATTGTGTACGGGTCACTCGCTCGGACTTCATGCCTCCAACGCTAGCGTTCCTGTCTCCTCACTCAGGCGATGCGGATGAGCTTCTTGTTGACGAACTCATCCGCCGCGAGCAGACCCAGCTCGCGAGAGGTGCCGCTGCGCTTGACGCCGCCGAAGGGCAACTCGGGGCTGTCGGCGAGAACGAGGTTGACGTAGACCATCCCCGCCTCGATCCGGTCCGCGACCCGCTCCGCCTGGGCATCGTCGGTCGTGAAGACGTACGAGCCGAGACCGAACGGAGTACCGTTCGCGATGCGCAGCGCATCGTCCTCATCGGAGGCGCGGTAGACGACGGCGGCGGGGCCGAACAGCTCCTCGCGGTACACGTCCATGTCCTCCGTGACGTCCGCGAGGACGGTGGGCGCGAAGAAGGCACCATCGCGCGTGCCGCCGGTGAGGAGCGTCGCCCCCTGCTCCACTGCGCGATCGATCTGCTCCTGCAGACGTTCGGCCGCGGCGAGCGATGACAGCGGGCCGAGCACGGTCTCCTCCTGTGTCGGATCCTCAGCCGTCACCTCCGCCATCGCGGCGACGAACCGCTCGACGAACTCCTCGTACAGGTCGTCGATGATGATGAATCGCTTCGCGCCGTTGCAGGACTGCCCGTTGTTGTCCAGACGCGCATCGACGGCCGACTGCACGACGGCACCCAGATCGTCTGCCGAGAACACCAGGAACGGGTCCGAGCCGCCCAGTTCCAGCGCGACCTTCTTCAGGTGCCGGCCTGCGAGCTCGGCCACGGCCGCACCGGCGCGCTCGGACCCCGTCACCGAGACTCCGCGGACGCGAGGGTCGGCGATGATCGTCGCGGCCTGGTCGTTGCTGGCGTACACGTTGACGTATGCGCCGTCGGGGAGTCCCGCGTCGCTGTAGATGGCCTCGAGCATCGCGGAGGACTCCGGGCACTGCGGGGCGTGCTTGAGGATGATCGTGTTGCCGATCGCGAGGTTGGGCGCGGCGAAGCGGGCCACCTGGTAGGCGGGGAAGTTCCACGGCATGATCCCCAGCAGGGCGCCGAGCGGCGCACGGCGGACGACGGCGGAGCCGTCGCCGAGGATCGTCAGGGGCGTGTCGCCCGTGATGAGCTCGATGTTGTCGGCGTAGTAGTCGATGATGTCCGCGGCGAAGTCGACCTCCCCGACAGCGGCGGCGATGGGCTTGCCCATCTCCTTCACCATCACCGCGGCGAGCTCGTCGCGACGCTCGCGGTGGAGCTCCGCGATGCGGTGCACCACCTTGGCTCGCTCGCTCACCGGTGTCGCCGCCCAGACGGATGCTGCGGCATCCGCCCTCGTCACGGCATCCTCGATCTGCCCGTCGGTGAAGAGGTCGTAGGTGGCACTCGTCTCGCCAGTGGCGGGATTGGTCACGGCGTACTCGGTCATGTCAGTCCTTGTCTTCGTGCTGGCGGTCAGTTGGGGATGAGGGTGTACTTGGTGGAGAGGTATTCGTGGATCCCCTCGAGTCCGCCCTCTCGGCCGACGCCGGACTGCTTCACGCCTCCGAAGGGCGCTGCGGCGTTCGAGACGACCCCGACGTTCAGACCCATCATCCCCGTTTCGAGCGCGTCGATCATGCGGTGGCCGCGCGCGAGGTCCTCTGTGAAGACGTAGGAGACGAGTCCGTACTCGGTGTCGTTGGCCAGCCGCACGGCCTCCTCCTCGGTTTCGAAGGTCGCGATCGCCAGCACGGGGCCGAAGATCTCCTCGCGGAGGATGTCGCTGCCCTTCGCGACGTCGGAGATCACGGTGGGCTCGAAGAACGTGCCATCACCGTCGATCGCGCTGCCACCGGTCCGCAGCCGCGCACCGCGGTCGACGGCGTCCTTGACGAGCTCGGCGGCCTTGTCGACGGCATCCGAGTCGATCAGCGGGCCGATGGCGACGCCGTCCTCGGTGCCGCGCCCGATCTTCATCGCCGTGACGCGCTCGGTGACGCGGTCGGCGAACTCCTCGGCGACCGATGCGTGCACGATGAAGCGGTTCGCCGCGGTGCAGGCCTGGCCGATGTTGCGGAACTTCGCCGCCATCGCGCCCTCGACCGCCTTGTCGAGATCGGCGTCGTCGAACACGACGAACGGGGCGTTCCCGCCCAGCTCCATCGACACGCGCAGCACGCCGTCAGCAGCCTGCGCGATGAGCTTGCGCCCGACCTCGGTCGACCCGGTGAACGACAGCTTGCGAAGGCGCGAGTCGGCGATGATCGGCGCCGAGAGCTTCGACGACGAGGTCGTCTGCACGACGTTGACCACTCCGGCCGGCAGACCCGCCCGCTCGAGCAGCGTCGTGAAGAAGATCGTCGTCAGGGGCGTGAGTGCCGGGGGCTTGATCACCACGGTGCAACCGGCCGCGAGCGCGGGGGCGATCTTGCGCGTCGCCATCGCGAACGGGAAGTTCCACGGGGTGATGAAGAACGACGGGCCGACGGGGCGCTGCGAGACGATCATGCGCCCCGTGCCTTCCGGATTGCTGCCGTAGCGACCGGAGATCCGCACGGCCTCCTCGCTGAACCACCGGAGGAACTCCCCGCCGTAGACGACCTCGCCGCGTGCCTCGGCGAGGGGCTTGCCCATCTCGAGCGTCATCAGCAGCGCGAGGTCCTCCTTGTGCTCCTGCACGAGGTCGAACGCGCGCCGCAGGATCTCGCTGCGGGTGCGTGCCGGCGTCGCGGCCCACTCGTCCTGGGCGGCCACGGCGGCGTCGAGCGCCCTGACACCGTCCTCCGGCGTCGCGTCCGCGATGGTGCGGAGCACGGCGTTCGTGGCGGGGTCGTGCACGTCGAAGGTGCGTCCTCCGGTGGCCTCGACCCATTCGCCGCCGATGTACAGACCGGTGGGGATCGCGTCGAGCAGGGTCTTCTCGTCGGATGCGGTGATGCTCATGGTGCTCCTTCTGTGGGGTCTGTCGTGGGAGGTGTCAGGCTCCGCGCGCGGGGGCCTCTGTGCCGAGGGTCTCGCCGCGGAAGAACGCAGGGCGCCTCATCGCCTGCCAGATCATCACGATGATGCCGAGGACGATGATCACCATGCCGAGGATGAACACGATTCCCAGGCCGCCGATCTGCGCTCCGCTCCCGTATGCCGGGTCCATCGAGTCGATCAGCGTCGTGACGAACAGGATCGCCAGGATGATGCCGCCCACCAGCGGGAACAGGAACGTGAAGAACACGTTGCGGGTCGAGGCGAACCACTGCTTGCGGAAGTACCAGACGCAGGCGAACGCCGTGATGCCGTAGTAGAAGCAGATCATCATGCCGAGCGTGAGGATCGTGTCCCACAGCGTGTTCTCGCTGACCACGCGCATCACGGCGTAGAAGGCGGAGGCGACGATCGCGGACACGATCGTCGCGTACCCGGGCGTGAAGAAGCGAGGGTTGACCTTGCCGTATGCCGGCGGGAGGGCGCCGTAGTGCCCCATCGCGAGAAGCGTGCGGGCGGGACCGACGAACGTCGACTGCAGCGACGACGCCGAGCTGGTGAGCACCGCGAGCGAGACGAGGAACGCGAGCGGTCCGAGGATCGGCCCAGAGAGGTGGAAGAAGACGTTCTCCTGGATGTCCTCGTTGCCCAGGCCCAGCTCACCGGTTCCGACGCCGGCGAACATGATCATCGCGATCGCGAGCAGCAGGTACAGCGAGACGATCGTGAGCACCGTGACGGTCGCGGCGCGACCCGGTGTGCGCTCAGGGTCCTTGGTCTCCTCGTTCATCGTCAAGGTGACGTCCCAGCCCCAGAAGATGAAGATCGACAGCGACAGACCGGCCGCGAAGGCGCTGAAGGTCGGCACGGCGAACGGGTTGAACCAGTTCAGGTCGAAGGGCTGCGGGTCGAAGCCCCCACCGGACACCGCCTGCGCGATCGCGGCGACGGCGAAACCGACGAGCACGAGCACCTGGAAGCCCACGAGCCAGTACTGCAGCTTCTGGGTCGTCTTCATGTCGCGGTAGGAGATCCACGTCGCCGCGAGCATGAACAGCAGGCAGACGACGATGTTGATGCCCGTGTTGGCGGCGAGTGAGGCGATCTCGGTGTTGCCGGTGACCTGCGAGATCAACAGGAACAGGAAATCGACGGCGACACCGGCGAGATTGGACAGCACGAGGATCGTGGCCACGACGAGCCCCCACCCCGCCATCCACCCGATCCACGGACCGAAGGCGCGGGTCGCCCAGGTGAAGGAGGTGCCGGAGTCCGGCATCCGGTTGTTGAGCTCGCGGTAGCCGAACGCCACCAGCAGCATCGGCAGGAAGCCGACGAGGATGATCGCGGGGATCTGCGATCCGACGACGGATGCCACGGGGCCGACGGCCGCCGTGAAGGTGTAGGCCGGGGCGATGCACGAGATGCCGATGACGACCGCACCGACGAGTCCGACGGTGCCCGCGCTCAGGCCCTTGCGCGAGATGCCGCCGGTGACGGCGGCATCGGGGGTGCCCGCCGCTCCTGCGTCGGGCCCCGTTGCCCGAGGTGTGCTGCTCATGCCTGGTCTCCTTCTGTGGAGATGTCGGTGGCGCGGGTGCGCGGAACGACGATCATGGGGACGGGGAGCTCGTGCAGCATCTTCGCTGCCGTCGATCCCAAGAACAGCCGACGAGGCTGTGCGAGACGGCTGGATCCGACGAGGACGATCTCGCCGTCCTGCCAGGGGAGGTGCGCGACGGCGTCCTCCACACTGTCTCCGGAGGCGCGCTCGACCTCCGCCGTGACACCCGCCGGCAGGGATGCCTTCGCCTGAGAGAGCACATCATCACCGTGCACGTTGCGCACGAGCGTGATCGCCCCGGTGTCGAGGCCGGGCGGGACGTCGAAGGGGACGAGCGAGATGAGCCGCAGCGCCCCTCCGCTCGCGGCGGCGAGGCTCGCCGCCTCCTCGAGGAGCACGTCGGCACCCGGTCGAGTGCCGACGGCCGCCGTCACGCGCGAGATCGGGGTGTCGATCCGGGTGTGCGTCGCGGAACCGGCCGGCGCGAGCGCCACCGGGATGGTCGACGAGTGCAGGAGTTCGGATGCCACGGAGCCGAGCCGATGGCGGCCGAAGGTCGAGCCGTTCGCCGCGCCGACGACGATGAGGCGGGCGCCGAACTCCTCGCCCGCGGCGATGAGGCCGGCGGCGAAGGACTCCTCGAAGCGGACATGTCCGCTTCGGGTGATGTCCTGGGGCACCTGCGAGAGTGCGTCGCGCAGCCACGCCTTCGCCTGCGAGCGGATGTGGTCCTCGTAGGCCCGCTCCGGCGGGACGGCGGCGTTGCGCGTGCCCTCCGAGGGGAGCACGATGACCAGGTGCAGGCTCATGCCGAGCCCGCGGGCGAGGCGCGCGCCGAGGGCGAGCGCGTCCGCCCCGGCCTGCGTCGCCGTGTAGCCGACGACGATCGAGCCGATCATGACCGGCTCGCTTCGACGATGGACGCCGCGGCGAGCCGCCCCATCCGGATCGCGCCGTCGACGTGCTGGTAGCCGGCTCCTGCCATGTCGCTGCAGGCGAAGTGGATCGGTCCGACCGCGGCGCGCAGATCGGGCCCGTAGCGGTGCAGACCGCCCATGTCGAAGCTCGCGGCGTAGGCGCCGCGGGTCCACTCCTCACTGCCCCAGTCGCTCTCGTAGTAGACGATCGGGTTCTTCGCCTCTTCGCCGTAGTAGTGCGAGAGCGATTCGAGGATGCGCTCCTTGCGCTCGTCGGCGCTGAGCTCGAACACGCCGTCCGCGTTGGCATCCGAGACGAATCCGACGAGTGTGCCCCGTTCGTCGCCGTGGTTGCTGTTGTCGTAGGCCTCGTGCGAGAGCTCGTACGGGCTGAACGCGGTGCCCGAGAGTCCCTTGTCCCGCCAGAACGGCGTCTCGTACACGGCGTGCACCTTGATGACGAAGCCCATCGACAGGTGCTGGTGCAACTGGTGCTGTCTGCGCGGGAGCGCCGGGACGAAACTGATCCGGTTGTAGAGCACCGGGGCGTGGGCGAGGATCGCGAAGCGCGCGCGGACGGTCAGGTCGTCGGTCGTCGCCGTCACTCCCCCGTCGCCCCATTCGATCGTGCGCACCGGCTGGTTCAGGTGCACGTCGTCTCCGAGGCGCTCCGCGAGGAGCAGCGGAACCTGCTGCAGGCCGCCGACGACGCGCTTGTCGAGGATGAAGTCGGCATCGACGAGGTTCGAGTACGAGCCGGCCGATGCGGCCATCAGCAGCGACTGCAGCAGCGAGAACGTGTGCGTGGGCTTCGTCAGCATCGCAGAGCCCGTCGCGAACGCGAGATTGCGGACGGCCTCGTCGTCGTCGGTCTGCTCGCGAAGCCATGCGTCCCACGTGATGGCGTCCCACTCCGCGGCGTCGGGGTGCTCCCACGGCCGGTCGGGGTCGATCTCGGACACCATCCGGTCGAGACGCTCCGTCACCTCGGCGATCACGCGCTCGGTCTCCGGCGACACCGGGAACATCTCGCCGGTGAAGCGGTGCGCGACGCCGTCAGGGCCGACGTAGACGTTGTCGCCCTCGCGGTAGCGGCTGAAGGTCTCGAGACCCAGTTCCGCGACGGTGTCGATGAGCGCGTCCTGGTCGGGCGACACCCACTGGCCGCCGATCTCCAGCATCGCCCCGTCGATGACGTCGGTCCACAGGCGACCGCCGACGCGGTCGCGTGCTTCCAGCACGGCCACGGAGAGGCCGGCCTTGCGCAGTTCGTTGGCGGCGGTGAGTCCGGCGGCTCCTGCGCCGACGATCACTACGTCGCGGGTGATCTCAACCATTCACACAACTCCTTCGTCCATGAACTCTGCGGGGTTCTCGTACAGCACCGGTCGCGCCCCGACATCCCCCGACACGAGGCGCGACCGACGTCTCAGGCTGCCGCCAGCGCGGCGGCGACGACGTCCAGGCCCTCGCCCAGCAGGTCGTCGCCGATCGACAGCGGCGGCAGGAAGCGGATGACGTTGCCGTAGGTGCCGCAGGTGAGGACGATGACGCCCTCCGCGATGCACGCCTTGGCGACGGCCGCCGTCAGCGCGGCATCCGGGGCGTTCGTCTCCGGGTCGACGAACTCGGCGGCGATCATGGCACCGTGACCGCGGATGTCCCCGATGCGCGGGTCCGACGCCTGCATGGCGGACAGACGGCTCGTGAGGATCTCGCCGATCTGCTGTGCGCGCTCGACGAGGCCTTCGTTCTCGAAGACGTCGATCGCCGCGAGCGCGGCCGCGCAGGCGACGGGGTTCCCGCCGTACGTGCCGCCGAGGCCGCCGGCGTGCGAGGCGTCCATGATCTCGGCGCGGCCGGTGACGGCGGCGAGCGGAAGCCCGGCGGCGATGCCCTTCGCGGTGGTGATGAGGTCCGGCTCGATGCCGAAGATCTCGCTCGCGAACATCGCACCGGTGCGGGCGAAGCCGGTCTGCACCTCGTCGGCGATGAAGACGACGCCGTTCTCGCGGCACCAGTCGACGATCGCGTTGAGGTATCCGTCCGCCGGCACGATGAACCCGCCCTCGCCCTGGATCGGCTCGACGATGACCGCGGCGAGGTTGTCCGCACCGACCTGCTTCTCGAGCTGGAGGATCGTGCGGGCGGCAGCCTCCGCGCCGCTGAGTCCGTCGCGGAAGGGGTAGGACATCGGTGCGCGGTACACCTCGGGGGCGAAGGGGCCGAAGCCGCTCTTGTACGGCATCGACTTCGCGGTGAGCGCCATCGTGAGGTTCGTGCGGCCGTGGTAGCCGTGGTCGAAGGCGACGACGGCCTGCCTGCCGGTGTGCTTGCGCGCGATCTTGATCGCGTTCTCGACGGCCTCGGCGCCGGAGTTGAACAGGGCGCTCTTCTTCGCGAACGAGCCCGGTGTGAGGCGGTTGAGCGCCTCCGCGACCTCGATGTACGAGGAGTAGGGCGAGATCATGAAGCAGGTGTGGGTGAACTGCGCCGTCTGGGCGGCGACGGCCTCGACCACCTTGGGGTGCGCATTGCCGACGCTCGTCACGGCGATACCAGAGCCGAGGTCGATGAGCGAATTGCCGTCGGCGTCGACGACGACACCACCACCGGCGGCGACGGCGGCCACCGGGACCGTGTGCCCGACGCCGGCGGGAACGGCCTCCGCCTTACGAGCGAGGATCTCGGCCGAACGGGGGCCGGGGAGCGCGGTGACCAGGCGCCGCTCCTGCGGGAGCGAGGGTCCGCCGAGGGGGGTTGCGTCTGTGGTGGCATCGAGGAGGGTCATGTGGGCGAGCGTACGAGGCTCCAGACCCGGATGCATTCGCCGGAGCGTACAATTCAAAGAAACTTTTCGCCAACATGGCGAAACCCACGGATCGAGCCCTTCATGATCGACGCTCCCACGCTGCGCACCCTGTTGCGCCGATCCGACCTCGCGCTGTCGCTGGTGACACCGGAGGACCCCGACCTTCTCGATCGCCCGCTGCGCTGGGTGCACAGCTCCGACCTCGCCGATCCCACACCGTTCCTCACGGAGGATCTCGTCCTGCTCACGACGGGCACGCAGTTCCGCGATGAGGATCCGGTCGCCGCGCGCGCGTACGTCCGACGGCTCTCCGAACGGGGCGTCGCCGGCCTGGGTTTCGGCACCGAGGTGTACCGCGCCGGCATCCCGGCGGAGCTCGTCGCGGCCTGCGCCGATGCGAGGATGCCCCTGTTCGAGGTGCCGTACCGCACCCCGTTCATCGCGATCGCCCGGGCGCACGCGGAGGCGATCGCCGCACAGGCGTACGCGCGGCGCACCTGGGCTCTCGATGCCCAACGAGCGATCGCGATCGCCGCTCTCCGGCCGCGCGGTCTGGAGTCGATCCTCAGCGAACTGGCCCGCAGGCTCGACGTCTGGGTCGGGCTCTTCGATGCGACCGGCGCCCTCGCACACCAGCATCCCCAGGCGGCACTCGACGATGAGGCGCGTGGCGAGCTCGCCGCGCACGCCGGTGACCTCGTCGCCCGCGGCGCCCAGGCCACGCAGTCGTTCACCGTGGGGACGCAGCCGTTCCTGCTCTTCACACTCGGACGAGGCGGGAGCCTGCGCGGGGTGATCGCCCTGGCCACCGGCACTCTCGATGCGGAGTCCCGCGCGGTGGTCACATCGGTCATCGCGATGGCGGGGCTCGCCCGCGAGCAGAGCGAGCAACTCGGACGCCGTACGGCGCGCCTGAACCGACAGGTGCTCGAATCACTCCTGCTCGACGATCCGACCCTCGCCCGTCGCGTGCTCGGTGCCGTGCCGGCGGCCCCGATCGTCGTGGCGGTCGCGGAGGCCGATGCACCGGCCGAAGCCATCATCGAGTGGTGCGAACGACGCCGCACGAACGACGCGATCGCATTCTTCGCCGCCGAGCACCGCGCGGGTCTCACCCTGTGCGTCTCGGCGAAGCACGAGGACCTCGTCGCGGACGCCGCGGTGCGTTTCGCGGTCCGCTGGGGCGTCTCGGAGGCCGACGGGTATTCGACGTTCTCCCGGTTGCACGATCAGGCCCGGCGTGCGCTCGCCCGAGGGACCTCTCCCGTCTCCCGATACGGCGACGCGGCGAGCGCGAGCATGATCGGCGCGCTGGCCACCGACGAAGCGCGTCTGGTCGCCGAATCGCGCCTCGCGCCGGTACGTCGTCACGACGAGGCGAACGGCACCGACCTCGAGCGTTCGTTGCGCGTGTGGCTGGAACACGATGCAACACTCGACGCGGCCGCTGCGGTCCTCGGCGTCCATCGCCACACGGTGCGCAGCCGTGTGGCCCAGGCATCCGCGCTGCTCGGTCTCGACCTGTCGACGTTCACGGCACGCGCCGAACTCTGGGTCGCCCTGTCGACGCTGAGCGATTGAGCACAGACCGGGGCTCGGTCAGTTCTGCCGTGTCGCCGATTCATCCGTGTCGGCAGCAGCGCTCGACCGCGCGAACATCACTCGGAGGCACCCAGCCGCCATGAGCGCGACGCCGATCACGACGAACACGACGCCGAAGAGCCATACCGTGTCCTCCCAGAAGAAGTACCCGTACGACACATCCTCCAGCAGACGCGCGACGCCATCCGGGAACTCCGCGATGCTGCCACCACGGCCGAAGTTCCACAGGGCGATCCCCAGCACCGTGGCACCGAGACCGACGAACACGAACGCGGCGGTGTAGTCCCTCTGACCGACCGGAACCTTCTCCAGATGCGAGCCGGACGCGACGACGGCGGGCGCACGCAACGAGATGACGGGAAAGACGATGACGAGCGACACACCGAGGGCGATGCACCCGCCGAGCATGTAGCCCGCGAACGGCACGAGCCCCAGCTGCGACCCGATCCCCTCATCCCACCAGTAGTGGAAGTCGTTGTTGGCCGCCTGCGACCGCGCGATCTCGTCACGGACGCCGGGGAAGGCGACGGCGACGGCCTGCACGATGCCGATGGGCACCGCGACGAAGAGGGGGGCGATGAGACAGGCCGAGACGAACCGCAGCAGCAGCGGGATCAGCGAGTCCAGCCGTCGCCAGGTCATCTGCAGGATGCACCAGCCGGCGAACACGCCGGGCACGATGATGGGGAGAGTCCCCCAGAACCGGTCACCGTCGGCATCGGACAACGAGTCGAAGACACCCCACACACCGAGGGCGACGCACACGAGCGCGATGACGAGGTTCCCCCCGCGCGGCAGCGAGCGGATCTCCTCCCGCCACAGCCGGATGTCCTCTTTCGCGGCAGCACTCTCGTCGATCATCCTCGACCCTCCCCCTCGCGACCCGGCCAAGGATAGCGTGGCGGGTTCGCCGGCCGCGGTCAGCGCGGCGCGTGGGCGTCGAGGAACTCGTACACGTCGGTGGTGTCCACTCCGGGGAACGACCCCGTCGGCAACGTGGCCAGCAGCGTCCGTGGAGTCTTCACGTTCGGCCAGGAGTTCTCCCGCCAGCGCTCCTCGAGCTCGGCGGGCGCCCGACGGCAGCACACCTCGACGGAGTGCTTGGACACACCGCGGTGCGGGGTGTCCCGACCGACGAACCACTTCGTGTCGTCGAACCGCACCCCGACGCTCACCGAGTGCAGCCCTTCGCTGGATGCCTCGACCCTGGCGGTGCACCAGTACGTGCCGTTGCCGGTGTCGGTGTACTGGAAGTACGGGTTGAACCGGTCGTCCTCCTCGAACACCACCCGACTCGTCCAGCGCCGGCAGCACATCTGGCCCTCGATCGCGCCGAGCCGGTCGGTGGGGAAGTTCACGTCATCGTTCTCGTAGGCCTTCGTGATGGTGCCCGACTCATGGACCTTGAGGAAGTGCACGGGGATGTCGAGGTGGCGGGTGGCGAGATTGGTGAACCGGTGCGCGGCTGTCTCGTACGACACGGAGTACGTGTCGCGCAGATCCTCGATCGACACCGCCCTGCGGGACTTCGCGTCCCTCAGGGCGGGCACCACGTGCGCCTCGGGGATCAGCAGAGCGCCGGTGAGGTAGTTCGTCTCGACGCGCTGCCGGAGGAACTCCGCGTAGCTGCGGGGCTCGGAGTGTCCGAGGATGCGGCTGGAGAGCGCCTGCAGCACGGCCGTGCGCGCATCCCCCTTGGCGGGGATGCTGCTGGAGAGGTACAGGCGCCCGTTGGCGAGATCGGCGACGCTGCGCGTGGTCTGCGGCAGGTCGGGGGCGTAGTGCAGCGTGAACCCGAGATATGCCGCGATCTCGGATGCCGTGCGCTGAGTGAGCGGTCCACCGGGGTGCCTCACGGCGGCCAGGATCTCTGCGGCGCGTGCCTCGAGGTCGGGGAAGTGATTGTCCTGGCTGCGCATGAGGTGCCGCAGCTCCACGTTGGCCCTGCGCGCCTCCTCGGGCGTGGCCGCGCGCTCGTCCTCCAGCCGTTCGATCTCGCCGTGGAGGGCGAGAAGGGCCCGCAGCGCCTCGGTGGGAACGGTCTTCGCGATTCGGAACGGATCGATGCCGAGCGCCTGGAAGGTCTGGCCCTTCATCGCGCGCTCCAGCGCGATCTCCAGCGCGCTGCGTTCATCGAGGGGCTCCCCCTCGAGCAGCGCGTCGATGCTGACCCCGAGTGCCCTGGCGATCGCCTGCAGCTGCGACAGCTTCGGCTCGCGCTTGCCCGTCTCGATCATCGAGAGCTGACTCGGCGCGCGATCGACGGCGGCGGCGAGCGCGTCGAGGGTCAGCCCGCGCGCTGTGCGCAGCTGCCGGATGCGCCGCCCGATCGTGAGGGCGTCGGTGTCTTCTGTCTGATCGACGGTGGCCATGGGCCGATTCTGTCACGAAAGCAGAAGTTTTGCCGTTCTTCACCCCTGAAATGGTCAGATCCTCGGTTGAACTTCACGCAGAGTGGTGTCACGCCCACTCAGCCAGACTCACCGAGGAGACACCATGACGATTCACGCCACGCCCGGTCAGCCGCCCCTCCGCGCCGGGGACCAGACGCAGACCGCCGCCGAACTGCAGGAGATCTGGGACACCGACCCCCGCTGGGACGGCATCGAGCGCACCTACACCGCAGAGGACGTCATCCGGATCCGCGGTTCCGTCCGCGAGGAGTCCACGCTCGCCCTCCGCGGCGCCGAGAACCTGTGGAACCTCCTGCACACCGAGGAGTACGTCCGCGCGCTCGGCGCCTACACCGGCGGACAGGCCGTGCAGCAGGTGCGCGCCGGCCTCAAGGCCATCTACCTCTCCGGCTGGCAGGTCGCCGCCGACGGCAACCTCGCGGGGCAGACCTACCCCGACCAGTCGCTGTACCCGGCCAACTCCGTACCCGCCGTCGTCCGGCGGATCAACAACGCCCTCATCCGGCAGGATCAGCTCGAGCACGCGGAGGGCGAGACGACGCAGGACTGGCTCGCACCGATCGTCGCCGACGCCGAGGCGGGATTCGGCGGGCCACTGAACGCCTATGAGCTCGCCTCTTCGCTGATCCAGTCCGGTGCCGCCGGAATCCACTGGGAGGACCAGCTCGCCAGCGAGAAGAAGTGCGGACATCTCGGCGGCAAGGTGCTCGTCCCCACCCAGCAGCACATCCGCACCTTGAACGCCGCGCGGCTGGCCGCCGACGTCGCAGGCGTCCCGACGGTGATCATCGCCAGGACGGACGCCCTCGCCGCCGACCTGCTCACCAGCGACGTCGACGAGCGCGACCAGGCGTTCACGACCGGCGAGCGCACCACCGAGGGTTTCTATCGCATCCGCCCCGGCATCGAGTCGGTCATCAGCCGAGGACTCGCATTCGCGCCGTACGCCGATCTGCTGTGGGTGGAGACAGGCGAACCGGACATCGAGCTCGCGCGGGAGTTCGCCACGGCGATCCACGCGCAGTTCCCCGGCAAGCTGCTCGCCTACAACTGCTCGCCCAGCTTCAACTGGAAGCGGCACCTCTCGGACGCCGAGATCGCCACGTTCCAGCAGGAGCTCGCCGACCTCGGTTACAAGTTCCAGTTCATCACCCTCGCCGGGTTCCACGCCCTCAACCACTCCATGTTCGACCTCGCCCGCGGTTACGCCGAGCGCGCCATGAGCGCCTACGTCGAGCTGCAGGAAGCCGAGTTCGCCGCCGAGGCCGACGGCTACACCGCCACCAAGCACCAGCGCGAGGCGGGTACCGGCTACTTCGACGTCATCTCCACCGCGCTCAACCCCGACAGCGCCACGCTCGCACTCGCCGGCTCCACAGAGGCCGCCCAGTTCCACTAGGCCACCATCACAAAGGATTCCGATCATGACCACCCCCATCGCTCCGCCGACCACCGCCCCGACGCAGACGATCCAGCAGGGACCGTCCCTCGCCGTCACCGGGCCGATGCGCCCCCGATTCGACGAGATCCTCACCCCGGACGCGCTCGCGTTCCTCACCGAGCTGCACCACCGCTTCGCCAACCGCCGGCACGACCGGCTCGCCGACCGGATGCGGCGACGCTTCGAGATCGGCAGCGGGCGTGATCCGCAGTTCCGAGACGACACGAGGCACATCCGCGAGGACGTCGACTGGCGGGTCGCCGGAGCCGGCCCCGGCCTCGAGGATCGGCGGGTGGAGATCACCGGTCCGACCGACCGGAAGATGACGATCAACGCACTGAACTCGGGCGCGAGGGTCTGGCTCGCCGACCAGGAGGACGCGACGAGCCCCACCTGGGGCAACGTCATCGGCGGACAGCTCTCGCTGCGCGACGCGATCCGCGGCGAGCTGCGCTTCACCTCCCCGGAGGGCAAGACCTACGAGGTGACCGCGGAGCGCACTCCGACCATCGTCATGCGACCCCGCGGCTGGCACCTGGTGGAGAAGCACGTGACGTTCGTCGACCGGACCGGGCGAAGCATGGCGGCCTCCGGCTCCCTCGTCGACTTCGGCCTGTACTTCTTCCACAACGCTCAGGAGCTGATCGACGGCGGCCGCGGTCCCTACTTCTACATCGCCAAGCTGGAGTCCAGCGAGGAGGCGAAGTTGTGGGACGACGTCTTCACGTTCGCGGAGGAGTACCTCGGCATCCCGCACGGCACCATCCGGGCGACGGTGCTCATCGAGACGCTGCCCGCCGCCTTCGAGATGGATGAGATCCTCTACGAGCTGCGCGACCACTGTGCCGGCCTCAACGCCGGCCGCTGGGACTACATCTTCTCGATCATCAAGAACTACCGCGGCCGCGGTGCACGGTTCGTCCTCCCCGACCGCAGCGAGATAACCATGACCGTGCCGTTCATGCGGGCGTACACCGAGCTTCTCGTGCAGACGTGCCACAAGCGCGACGCCTTCGCGATCGGCGGCATGAGCGCCTTCATCCCGAACCGTCGGGACCCCGAGGTGACGGCCGCGGCCATCGAGAAGGTCTCGGCGGACAAGAAGCGTGAGGCGAACGACGGCTTCGACGGCACGTGGGTCGCGCACCCCGACCTCATCCCCGCGGCGCGCGCCGAGTTCGAGGCCGTGCTCGGCGACCGTCCGAACCAGGTCGACCGGCAGCGCGACGACGTGGACGTCCGCGCCGAGGACCTGCTCGATCTGCGCATCGGTCGACCGATCACCGCGCAGGGCGTGCGGGACAACGTCTCGGTGGCGATCCGGTACATCGAGGCATGGCTTCGGGGGCTCGGCGCCGTCGCGATCGACAACCTCATGGAGGATGCCGCGACAGCCGAGATCAGCCGATCGCAGGTGTGGCAGTGGATCCACCAGGACCGCACGACCGAGGACGGCACGCGCATCACCCCCGAGTACATCGAAGGGTTGATCTCGGACGTGCTGGCCGGGGCGACGCGCAGTGCGGACGACCGCTTCGACGACGCGGCCGACGTCTTCCGCGAGGTCGCTCTCGGTACGGAGTTCCCCGCATTCCTCACCCTGTCGGCGTACTCGAGGTTCCTCGTCGAGGAGGCGTGACACCGAGGAAGGGGGCGGATGCTGCGGCATCCGCCCCCTTCCTCCATGCGTGACGCGACCGACGGATCAGACGATCTCGCCCGCTGCCACCGTCTCGGCGAGCGCGTGCACGCGGGAGAGGTGGTGCGCTCCGTAGAAGTCCGCGTCGGTGAGGCGTGCGGCGTCCTCATCGGCTGCCGCTGCGTGGGCACTGACCGCGACGACGGCGAGCGCGTGCATCCAGCCGCCGGCGAGGATGCCGAGGAGCATGAGGTACGGCACACTGACGGCGTATGCGTCCCGCGGCGCGTCGGCGAATCCCTGCAGGGCATCGGTCGCGCGGCGTGCGGCACCGACGGCACGTCCGAGTCGCTCCGCCGTGCGGGCGGCGACCTCGCCCTCGCTGTCCTGCAGGGCGCGCACGGTCTCATCGATGTCGTCGAAGAGCCGGGAGACCGTCACTCCCCCGTCGCGAAGGACCTTGCGTCCGACGAGGTCGTTGGACTGGATCGCCGTCGTGCCCTCGTAGATCGGCACGATCCGCGCGTCGCGGTAGTGCTGCGCCGCTCCGGTCTCCTCGATGAAACCCATCCCGCCGAAGACCTGGATGCCGTCGCTCGTGACGCCCAGCGCCTCCTCGCTCGCCCACCCCTTGAGGATCGGCACGAACAGTTCCGCCATCCGCAGGACGTCCGCGTCCCCCTCGGCGCGGTCGAAGAGGTCGCCGACGAACACGGAGAGCGCGCGCATCGCGAAGATCCTGCTGGACATCGAGCGCAGGATCCGTCGGACGTCGGGGTGCTCGGCGATCGTCGCGCCCGCCGGCCGGTCCAGCACCCGCCCCTGCAGACGGTCGGCCGCGTAGGCCGCCGCCCCCTGGTAGGCGCGCTCGGAGATGCCCGCGGCCTGGTGCCCCATCCCCACGCGTGCGGAGTTCATCATGACGAACATCCCGGCCAGGCCTCCGTGCAGTTCGCCGACGAGGTAGCCGGTGGCGTCCTCGTACGACAGCACACAGGTCGGGCTGCCGTGGATGCCGAGCTTGTGCTCGATCGCGACCGTCTCGATCCGGTTGCGATCCCCCAGCGTCCCGTCGGCGTTCACGAGCGTGCGGGGGGCGACGAACAGCGACAGCCCCCTCGCCCCTTCCGGCGCATCCGGTGTCCTGGCGAGGACGAGGTGGACGATGTTGTCGGCGACGTCGTGGTCGCCCCAGGTGATGAAGATCTTCTGACCGCTGATCGACCACGACCCGTCGTCGCGCGGCGTGGCCGTCGTGCGGATCGCGCCGAGGTCGGTCCCCGCCTCGGGCTCGGTGAGGTTCATCGTCCCCGTCCACTCGCCACTGACGAGCTTCGTGAGATACGTCTCGCGAAGCTCGTCGGAGGCGGCGGCGTCGAGCGCGTGGATCGCACCGGCGCCGAGCATCCAGCACAGCGCGAACGCCGCGTTCGAGGCGTTCCAGATCTCGCCGAGCCCTGCGCCGACGGACTGCGGCAGGCCGTCGCCACCTGCGGACTCCGGAGCGGTCGCCGACACCCACCCGGCGTCCACCAGCGCGCGGTACGCGTCGGCGAAACCGTCCGGAAGGCGGACGACACCGTCCTCGAGCCGCGCCCCGACCCGGTCCCCGGCCTGGTCCAGCGGCGCGAGCACCTCCGCGGCGAACTCGCCGGCGCCGGCGATGATCTCGACCGCATCGTCCGCGCTGAGCGCGCCCCCGGAGGCGGATGCGACGATGTCGCGGCCGAACGCCTCCCGGTAGAGGAAGGCGTAATCCGCGACGGGCGGCACGAAGGGGGTTCCAGCTGACATGCGGCACTCCTGACCTGTGAGACTGAGAGCCAGTGTAACTGAAACTGAGTATCACAACCAGAGCGCCTGTGGACAACGGGCGCGCGGCCTGACCGAGATCGGTAACGTGCCCAGGCATGAAGGATGCCGCGCCCCGCACAGAGCGTCCGCCCTCCGCCCGCGAGGAGGCCGCGACGACGCTGGCCGCCGTCTCCGCGATCGCGCTGGCTCCGGTGACGGCGGCCGTCGCCGTCGGCGCTCTCTTCACTCACCGCATCAGCGAAGGCACCGTCATCCTGATGGCCGGATTCGTGACGCTCGCCTTCGCCGTCGGATGGTGGGTGGTGGCCGCGATGATCCTCATCGGCATCGCACTCCACCTGGGGCGGGCATGGAGCAGGTGGCAGATCATCTGGACGACGATCGCGGTGGCGATGTTCGCAGTGACGGCGATCTCGCACCTCCTTCTCGGCGGCGTGCTCTGGCCCCTCATGGACTTCTGGTGACCGGCGCCTCCCGCTTACGACGGT
This sequence comes from Microbacterium ginsengiterrae, assembly GCF_014205075.1. Lineage (NCBI taxonomy): Bacteria > Bacillati > Actinomycetota > Actinomycetes > Micrococcales > Microbacteriaceae > Microbacterium > Microbacterium ginsengiterrae. Next base: position 624,265 of record NZ_JACHMU010000001.1, read on the forward strand.
CTGCGCACCCGGGTACCATCTGAGGTGTGACCGATCGCGCTCCTCTCTCTCGCAAGCTGTCCGCCATCGCCGAGTCGGCGACCCTCAAGGTCGACGCCAAGGCCAAGGCATTGAAGGCCGAGGGCAAGCCCGTCATCTCCTACGCTGCCGGCGAGCCCGACTTCGCCACGCCGCAGTTCATCGTCGACGCGGCAGCCGAGGCGATGAAGGACCCGGCGAACTTCCGCTACACCCCTGCGCCCGGCCTTCCCGCCCTCCGGGAGGCGATCGCCGCCAAGACGCTGCGCGACTCCGGGCTCGAAGTCGCCCCGTCGCAGGTGATCGTGACCAACGGCGGCAAGCAGTCGGTGTATCAGGCGTTCCAGGCTGTCGTGAACCCCGGTGACGAGGTGCTGCTGCCCGCTCCGTATTGGACGACCTATCCCGAGGCGATCCGCCTCGCCGACGGCATGCCCGTCGAGGTCTTCGCCGGCGCCGACCAGGACTACAAGGTCACCGTCGAGCAGCTCGAGGCGGCCCGCACCGAGCGGACGACCGTCCTCGTGTTCGTGTCGCCGTCGAACCCGACCGGGTCCGTCTACACGGCAGAGGAGACCAGGGCGATCGGCGAGTGGGCCGTCGAGCATGGCATCTGGATCGTCTCGGACGAGATCTACCAGAACCTCACGTACGAGGGCCTGAAGGCCACATCGATCGTCGAGGCCGTCCCCGAGGCCGCAGGGCAGACCATCCTCGTCAACGGCGTCGCGAAGACCTACGCCATGACGGGCTGGCGCGTCGGCTGGATGGTGGGCCCGACGGACGCCATCAAGGTCGCCGCCAACCTGCAGTCGCACCTGACGAGCAACGTCAACAACATCGCGCAGCGCGGTGCGATCGCCGCCCTGAACGGTCCGCAGACGGAGGCCGAGCAGTTCCGCGAGGCGTTCGACCGCCGCCGGCGGACGATCGTCGCCGAGCTGTCGAAGATCGACGGCGTGCGCGTCCCCAACCCGCTCGGGGCGTTCTACGTGTACCCCGACGTGCAGGGACTGTTGAACCGCTCGTGGGGAGGAGTGACCCCGACGACGTCGCTCGAGCTCGCCGATCTCATCCTCGAACAGGCCGAGGTCGCTGTCGTACCCGGTGAGGCGTTCGGTCCCTCGGGCTACCTGCGCCTCTCCTACGCGCTGGGCGATGACCAGCTGCTCGAGGGTGTGCAGCGCCTGCAGAGACTGTTCTCGTCGAACTGACGCGGACCGCCCGCAGCGGGCGCGCCGATCAGCTCTGCGAGTGGCCGATCAGCCAACGGATGCCGTAGCGGTCTGCGACCTGCCCGTCGGTGTCGCCCCACGGCCGCTCCTGCAGCGGATCGATGATCATGCCGCCCTCCGCCAGTGCGGCGAACCACGCCTGCAGCGTCTGCGGGTCGGCGGCGCCCAGCAGGGAGAACGAGACGCCCACCATGTGGACGGCATCCTCATCTCCTGCGGCGTCGGAGGCGAACAGCTGCACCGGACCGCTCAGCGCACCGTGGGCGATCGCGTCGGCCGGTCCGTCCGTGCGGCCGAACTGCTCGTACGAGAACAGCTCGAGCGTGCCGCCGAAGACGTCACGGTAGAAGGTCAGGGCCTCGGCCGCGTTGCCGGGGAAGGACAGGTAGGGGACGAGTCCGCTCATCCCGCGAGTGTAGCCTGCTACAGCTCCACGCCCACGAGGACGGGCTCCGGCTGGAGCAGGAGCCCGAACTCCGCGTGCACACGCACCTGGATGTAGCGCGCGAGCTCTGCGAGCTCCGCGGCGGTGGCCTGGCCGCGGTTGGTGAGGGCCAGCGCATGCTTGGTCGAGATGCCGGCACGCGAACGCGGGAGACGGAAGCCCTTCGTGATCCCGGCGTTCTCGATCAGCCACGCGGCGCTGACCTTGACGTCCCGTCGCACCGGCGATGCGGCGGGCACGTATCCGTCGAAGACCTCGAGCGGGATGACCGTCGCCGCATCGAGGTCGGGCTCGACTGGCCATCGAGGACATTCCGGCGGCAGCTGCGCCGCCACCGTCTCCGGGACGATGAGGTTCTGGAAGAACGACCCGGCGCTGCACGTGTCGGGATCGTCGGCGTCCAGCAGCATCCCCTTCGCCGCGCGGATGGCGAGGATCTGCTCGCGCACCCTGGCGAGCGGGACGGGCGCATCGTCGGTGAGGCCGAGCGCTCGGCGCAGCTGTTCGCCGCCGATCGCACGACCCTCCTCGCCGACTTCGGCGAGGTCGAGCGTCACGGAGAGGATCACGGCACGGCGGTCCGGCGCTCCGCCGTAATGGTGCTTGAGGACCGACGTGCGGAACCCGAGCGCCAGCTCGGATGCCGGCACCACCGAGACGTCACCGGTCGACTCGTCGATGAGCTCGACCTCGACGAGCGTCTCCTGGATCTCCTGTCCATAGGCGCCGACGTTCTGCACCGGGGCGGCGCCGACCGTGCCGGGGATGCCGCTCATGGCCTCGATGCCCGCGAGGCCATGCTCCACGGTGTAGGCGACGAGGTCGTCCCAGTCCTGCCCAGCTTGCACCTTCAGCCGCGCTCGTCCCTCGTGCGGGGACGGGAGGCGCTCGATGCCCTTCGTGAGGATCCGCACGACCGTGCCGTCGAACGGCTCATCACCGACGAAGAGGTTCGACCCTCCGCCGAGGACGAACCACTCCTCCATGCCGGCCCAGACCTCGCGCAACGCGTCGATGAGCTCATCGGTGGTCCGCGCTTCGATCATCCGCTCTGGAGCCGCGCCGGTGCGGAGGGTCGTGAGCTCCGCGAGCGGGATCGGGGTGACCTGGGTCATCGGACGGCGACGCGCAACTGCGCCTTGACGAGCACGGTCGCACCGGCGTGCGTGACGGTGAGATCGATCCGCGCCGAGGTGTCGTCGACCGCGCCGACCTTCGCGACGACGGAGACGTCGGCGCCGTCGTGCGGATCGACCACGACGGGACGCGTGAAGCGCACGCCGTAGTCGATGATGTCTGCGGTGTCGCCGAGTGCGGCGACGACGACGGAGGACGCGATGCCCATGGTCAGCATCCCGTGCGCGAGGACCCCGGGAAGACCGACGGATGCCGCGACGTCGTCCCGGTAGTGGATGGGGTTGAAGTCGCCCGAGGCTCCGGCGTAGCGGACGAGCGACTCCCGCGTGAGGTGAACGGTGCGCTCGGCGATGATCTCTCCGACGGTGAAGCTCATGCGGCGTCCTCGTTCTCTTCAGATCCGACAAGGAGCACACTGGTGGCCGTCACCACGTGGGCGCCGTCTGCGTCGGTGATCTCGGCCTCGCTGGTGATCATGGCGTTGCCGGCCATCATGCGGATGCCGGTGACCTTCAGCCGTCCGGTGAGTTCGTCGCCGGCGACGATGGGCTTCGAGTAGGAGAACCGCTGCTCTGCGTGGATGGTGCGCGACAGTTCGATGCCGGAGTCGGGCTCGCTGAGCAGCTGCTGCAACGTGAGGTCCTGGATGACCATCGCGAAGGTGGGCGGAGCGACGACATCTGCGTAGCCGAGCGCCCGTGCGGCATCGACGTCCGTGTGGAGCGGGGCATCGGCGAAGACGGCACGGGCGAACTCGCGCACCTTCTCACGTCCGACGAGATACGGCGGGGTCGGCGGGAACTCCCGGCCGATGAGTTCGGAATTCACAGACACTTGATCAGTCTACCGAGCCGGCTAGCGTCGACGGCTGCGGAGCGCCTTGACGGCCATCTGCACCGCGATGAAGGCGAGATAGGCGGCGAACAAAACGTTGCCGAGGAACGGATCGATGAGGGTCGCGAGCCACGCGCCGAGAGCGGTCGTGGAACACGCGGACACACCGATGATCGCTGCGGCGACGATGTCGACGTTGCCGTTTCGGAGGTTGCCGATGGTCCCCGAGATCGCCGTGGGGATCATCATCAACAGCGACGTGCCCTTGGCCTCGAGATCGCTGGTCCCGAAGGCCAGCATGAGCACGGGCACGACGATGACCCCACCACCGACGCCGATGAGTCCGGCGAGGATGCCGGTGCCGACGCCGACGAGGAGGAGCGCCGCACCGTTGATCCACCCGAGCTCGAACACGGCATCCCGTGACGGGATCACGACGAACAGGCTGATGATCACGACGACGAGGAATCCGACGAAGCCCCACCGCAGCGCGCTCTGCGAGATCCGCGGCAGCAGCCGCGTACCGATCTGCGCCCCCACGACCGCGCCGGCGGCAAGGATGAGGGCCGGAATCCACGCGACGTTGCCGCTCACGGCATAGGAGATCACCCCGACACTCGCGGTGGGCACGATCGCGGCCAGCGATGTGCCGGCGGCACGCCGCTGATCGACCTGGAGCATCAGCACGAGGAGCGGCACGATGACGGTGCCGCCACCCACGCCGAACAGGCCGGAGAGGAGACCGGCGAGGAGCCCGATGACGATGAACGAGATGTAGGCGCGCGGCGTGCGGAGGGTACGCGAGGCGTCGGTCATCATGAACGGATCGACCTCAGCACGGCATCCACCCTACTCGGGAAACGGAAGAAGCCCACCCACCCCGCGAGGGGATGGACGGGCTTCTTCTCGAGAGACTTACTTCTCGTCGGTGGGCGCCTCGACGGCGTCGGCGGCAGCGGCCTCAGCGGCAGCGCCCTCCTCCGGCGACTCGGCACCGGCGGCGGCATCCTCGACGGGAGCCTCCTCAGCGGGGGCCTCCTCGACGGGAGCCTCGTCGGCGGGCTTGGCAGCCTTCGGCGCGGTCTTCTTCGCCTTCGGGGTGACGGGCTCGAGGACGAGCTCGATCACGGCCATGGGCGCGTTGTCACCCTTGCGGTTGCCGACCTTCGTGATGCGGGTGTAGCCGCCCTCACGGTCAGCGACCAGCGGCGCGATCTCGGAGAAGAGCGTGTGAACGACTTCCTTGTCTCCGATGATCGACAGCACGCGACGACGCGCGTGCAGGTCGCCGCGCTTGGCGAAGGTGATCAGACGCTCGGCGATCGGACGCAGGCGCTTGGCCTTCGTCTCGGTCGTCTTGATCGACTTGTGCGTGAACAGCGCCGCGGCGAGGTTCGCAAGCAGCAGGCGCTCGTGGGCGGGGCCGCCTCCGAGGCGGGGTCCCTTGTTGGGCTTGGGCATAATCGTCTAACTCCTGGTCAGATATTCGAGAAGGTCAGAAGGATTCGTCTTCGCCTGCGCCGTAGAAGTGGGCGCCGTCGAAGCCGGGCACCGAATCCTTGAGCGACAGACCGAGCGAGATGAGCTTGTCGCGCACCTCGTCGACCGACTTCTGGCCGAAGTTGCGGATGTTCATGAGCTGCGTCTCCGACAGCGCCACGAGCTCGGACACCGTGTTGATGCCCTCGCGCTTGAGGCAGTTGTAGGAGCGGACCGACAGGTCGAGGTCCTCGATCGGCATCGACAGCTCGCTGGAGAGCACGGGCTCGACGGGCGCGGGGCCGATCTCGATGCCCTCGGCCTCGACGTTCAGCTCGCGGGCGAGACCGAACAGCTCGGTGAGGGTCTTGGCAGCCGAGGCGACGGCGTCGCGCGGGGCGATGCTGTTCTTCGTCTCGACGTCGAGGATGAGCTTGTCGAAGTCGGTGCGCTCACCGGCACGAGTCGCCTCGACGCGGTAGCTGACCTTGAGGACCGGCGAGTAGATCGAGTCGACGGGGATCTGCCCGGCCTCGGCGTACTCGTTGCGGTTCTGGGTCGCCGAGACGTAGCCACGGCCGCGCTCGATGGTCAGCTCCAGCTCGAACTTCGCGGTGTCGTTGAGCGTCGCGATGACGAGCTCCGGGTTGTGCACCTCGACACCGGCGGGAGCCGAGATGTCAGCGGCGGTCACTTCACCGGCACCGGTCTTGCGAAGGTAAGCGGTGATGGGCTCGTCGCGCTCCGACGAGACGACCAGCTGCTTGATGTTGAGGATGATCTCGGTGACATCCTCCTTCACGCCGGGGATGGTGCTGAACTCGTGCAGGACACCGTCGATGCGGATGCTGGTGACAGCAGCGCCGGGGATCGACGAGAGCAGGCTGCGGCGCAGCGCATTTCCGATGGTGTATCCGAAGCCGGGCTCGAGCGGCTCGACGATAAACCGGCTGCGGTCCTCGGCGATCTTTTCCTCGGTCAGTGTGGGACGCTGTGCAATGAGCACTCTGTGTTCCTTTCGATCACATGCCCGCTATATGACATGTGGTGGGTGAGGTCTTGAGTTGTGGAAGTCAGTGCCCGCGATCGGGCGTGTGCCGCTCGGACCCTTCGCCATGCGCGGGGCCGAGCGACACACGAGCCGGATCAGACGCGGCGACGCTTCGGCGGGCGGCAGCCGTTGTGCGCCTGCGGGGTGACGTCCTGGATCGAACCGACCTCGAGACCGGCAGCGGTCAGCGAGCGGATCGCGGTCTCACGACCGGAGCCCGGACCCTTGACGAAGACGTCGACCTTCTTGACGCCGTGCTCCTGAGCCTGGCGGGCAGCCGACTCGGCAGCCATACCAGCGGCGTACGGGGTCGACTTGCGCGAGCCCTTGAAGCCCACGCCACCCGACGATGCCCAGCTGATGACAGCGCCGGACGGGTCGGTGATCGAGACGATGGTGTTGTTGAACGTCGACTTGATGTGGGCCTGGCCCAGCGCGATGTTCTTCTTCTCCTTGCGGCGCGGCTTGCGCGCGGCGGCCTTAGGTGCAGCCATGAAAGTTTTCTCCTAGTCCCTGGCCGCTGCTTAGCGGGCCTTCTTCTTGCCGGCGACGGTGCGCTTCGGGCCCTTGCGGGTACGGGCGTTGGTCTTGGTGCGCTGACCGCGGACCGGAAGGCCACGACGGTGGCGGATGCCCTCGTAGGAGCCGATCTCGACCTTGCGGCGGATGTCTGCGGCGACCTCGCGGCGCAGGTCACCCTCCACCTTGTAGTTGCCTTCGATGTAGTCGCGGAGTGCGATGAGCTGGTCGTCGCTCAGGTCCTTGACGCGGATCGACTCGTCGATCTCGGTGGCCTTGAGGATCTCGACCGAGCGGGTACGGCCGACGCCGTAGATGTAGGTAAGGGCGATCACCACGCGCTTGTCGCGCGGGATGTCAACGCCGGCAAGACGTGCCATGCGGTATCTCCTGGGATGAGTAGAGGTGTGGAGCAGAATGTGGACCCGGGCCTCTGTCCCGAGGTGTCCCCCGCGATGCGGGTTCTTGATCCTGCCTGTATGTGTTCAGTTGTTCGCTGTTCGAGCTGGATCTCGACTCGCTCGCGCTTCGCGCGTGCTCGCTCGATCCTGAACCGATCGCGCATCAGGGCGGCTGCGCCGCCATGATCCGCGACGGATCAACCCTGGCGCTGCTTGTGGCGCGGGTTGCTCTTGCAGATCACCATGACGCGCCCGTGACGGCGGATCACCTTGCAGTGATCGCAGATGGGCTTGACGCTGGGCTTGACCTTCATTGTGTTTCCTGTTCGCTGTCTTCACCGGGCAGGCGCAGGCGCCTGGGGTGTTACTTCTCGACCGATCAGCGGTAGCGGTAGACGATGCGACCACGGGTGAGGTCGTAGGGGCTGAGCTCCACGACCACGCGGTCCTCGGGGATGATACGGATGTAGTTCTGCCGCATCTTTCCGGAGATCGTGGCGAGCACCTTGTGTCCGTTGGTGAGCTCAACGCGGAACATCGCGTTGGGCAACGCCTCGGAAATGACGCCCTCGATCTCGATGACACCGTCTTTCTTAGCCATAGCCTCGCTGACGCTTCTGCAGATCGGTCGATCTGCGGTGGATGGGTGATTGTGGTGACCTCGCGGACGGACACGCCGAAACCGGGCACAGGGCACCAACGCTCTATGTTATCCGCTCCGGGCGCCCTCGGCAACTCGAGAGCGGGCCGCCCGTGGGCGACTCGCTCTCTGCGAGGTGTCGATCAGCCGAGGATCTCGGCGAACCGAGTGGCGATCTGCGAGTTCTCGATACGCTCTCCGTCGATCTCGACGGTGGGCGTTCCCTGGATCTCGTGCGAGTTCGTCTGCGAGGTGATGTAGCGCTTGTACGTGCCGTCGGCGATGCAGTCCGCAGCCCCCTCGGCGCCGACCTGGGCCGCGAAGGCGGCGAGTTCGTCGTCGCTGAGTCCCGGCGTGTTCTCCGCAGGCTGGTTCTCGAACAGTACGTTGAAGTACTCCAGCGTCGCCTCGGGCGCCTCGGCGGCCACGCAGTAGACGGACGCCGCGGCCCTGGTGGAGAACTCCGTGTTCTGGGAGTACCGGTCGAGGATCGAGATGGGGTGCAGGTTCAGGGTGATCTCGTCGGCTGCCGCCGCCTCCTGCAGCTGCCCGCCGTATGCGTCCTCGAAGTCACCGCAGATCGGGCACATGAAGTCGACGTAGGTGTCGATCTCCGTCTCGCCCTCGCCGAAGCTGATCGCGCCGGTCTCCTCGTTGACGATCGCACTGCTGGGAGCGGTGCCGGGCGAGCTCGCCTGGTTGTTCAGGAACACCACCAGCCCACCGAGGACCACGAGGACCACGACGACGGCGATCGAGATCCCGATCGCGAACCAGTTGGTGTTGCTCTTGGCGGCAGCGGCCATGACTTTCCGATCTCTCAGGGCCCGCGCTGGAGGCGGGAGGTGCGCTTTCATCCTGCCGAGCAATCCTATGCCCCTCTTGTGAACCCCCTCCGCTCCCCCTCTCCCCCTCCCTTGCCCTTCCCTTGCCTCCCGCCGGCGAGACACCATCCGCGACGCGAGACACCATGCACCGCGTGATGCCTCGTGCCGCGCGTGGTGTCTCGAGCCCGCCGCGAGTTGTTCTGCACAGGGCGGGGAGACAGGGCGGTCGTGCACGAGGACAGGGTCTGCGCAAACAGGGGCAGGGCGCGGAGGGTCAGGATGCGGGGATGCCGCTGCTCCTCACCGACCGCGCGGTCGCCGTCTCACCCGTCCCCCTCCTGACGGCGGCCGCGTGCAGGATGCAGGGAATCCCCGTCTCCCCGGAGGTCCTGCGCCGGGTGCGCCACGGTCTGTACGTGGAGCGCGGTGCATACGAGCGATTGCCGCCGTGGTCGAAGTATGCCGTGCGCGTGCACGCCTTCGCCATGAAGCATCCGGAGGCGACGCTCTGTCTCGAATCCGCCGCCGTCCTCCACGGCCTGCCGAGCTTCGGCGAGACGCGCGACATCCACGTCCACTCGGCCGAACGCGCCAGGTCCCGACGCTTCGGCGACGTACTCGTCCACACCAGCAGCGACCCGCGCGCTGTCGAGCTTGTCAGCGGCGTGCGTGTCACCGGTCTCCTCGACACCGTCGTCGACCTCGGTCGCGCCCTGCCGCCGGCCCAGGCACTTGCCGTGATGGACAGCGCGACATCTCCAGCACAGGGCGGTCCTCTGTCACTCGACGGTCTCCGGCTCCGCTCCGATGCGCAGGTGAACCGCCGTGGCCGCGCCCGCCTGCGTTGGCTGTGGGCGCACGTCGACGGCACGGCGGAGTCGCCGGCGGAGAGCGTCAGCCGCGCGGTGATCCTGTGGTCGGGATTCGAGACGCCGGAACTCCAGCGCTCGTTCACCTACGAAGGAGCCGTCGACCGAGTCGACTTCCACTTCCCCTCCACAGGGTCGATCGGCGAGGTCGACGGGTGGGAGAAGTACGGCTTGGGAAATCCTGCTGCCGCCGCGCAGTCACTCGCCGCGGAGAAGCGCCGGGAGGATCGCCTTCGCAGGAACGGACACCCGTTCGCCCGTTGGGAGTTCGCCGACGCGTGGAAGGTCCGCCCTCTGCAGCATGCGCTCCTCGCCGCTGGCGTCGAACGGGTGGCGCCCCCGCAGCTGCAGCTCCTCTCCACTCTCCGCTCACGACGGTGAGACACCACGGAGGTGGCGAGACATCGCCCGACGCGTGGTGTCTCGACGACGAAGTGGTGTTTCGCGGGGAGTCAGGCGGGGCGGACCGGCGTGATGCCGAACGGCGCGAGGCCGGCGGCACCGCCGTCGGCAGCCGTCAGGACCCAGATGCCGTCGGCATGAAGGGCGACGCTGTGCTCCCAGTGCGAGCCGTCGCTGCCGTCGACCGTCGACACAGTCCAGTCGTCGTCCTCGACGAGGGTCTCCTCGCCTCCGGCGGTGACCATCGGCTCGATCGCGAGGACGAGCCCTGGCTTGACCTCGGCCCCGGGATCCGGGGTTCGGTAGTTGAAGACGCTCGGAGCCTCGTGCATCTTGCGACCGATACCGTGCCCGACGTACTCCCGCAGGATGCCGTACGTCTCACCGGACACCTCTGACGGGCCCTGCGCCTCGATGTACTCCTGGATCGACGCACCGATGTCGCCGAGGTGACGAGCGGTCGCCATCGCGGCGATGCCGGCCCACATCGACCCCTCCGTGACTCGGGAGAGCTCCTCGCGCCGAGCGACGAGTTCCGGGCGCGAGGGGTCGGGGATGACGAAGGTGCGGGCGCTGTCGCCGTTCCAACCATGGAACTGCGCACCGCTGTCGACCGAGACGATGTCCCCCGGCTCCAGCACACGCGCGCCGGGGATACCGTGCACGACCTGCTCGTTCACCGAGATGCACGTGGTGTGGTGGTATCCGCGGACGAGCCGGAAGTTCGATTCGGCCCCGCGCGAGGTGATCGCCGCCGACGCGGCCGCGTCCACGTCAGCCGTGGTCCGACCCGCGCGGATCGCCGCTGCGGCGGCATCCAACGACGCCGCAGTGATGAGTCCCGGTTCGATCATCGCCCGCAGCTGGGCGGGTGTCTTGTAGATCGAGCGTCGGAACACGTCAGGCCGCGAGCGTCAGACCGCGTGCGCGCAGCGCCGCGGTGATGCGCTCGGTGATCTCGTCGAGAGAGCCGACGCCGTCGATGCGGTCGACGATGCCCCGGTCGCCGTACACGGCGAGGATCGGAGCGGTCTCCTTCTCGTAGATGTCGAGGCGGTGCGCGATGGCCTCTTCCGTGTCATCCGACCGGCCCTGCTCCTGCGCACGCAGGGTCAACCGCTCGATGCTCTCCTCGCGGGGGACGTCGAGCAGGATGACGGCGTCCAGCGCCTCACCGCGCGACGCCAGGAACTCCTCGAGGTGCCCGACCTGCGCCGTGTTGCGCGGGTAGCCGTCGAGGATGAAGCCGCCGGCGGCGTCCTCCTGCGACAGGCGGTCGCGCACGATGTCACCGGTCAGCTCGTCCGGCACGAGGTCGCCGCGGTCGAGGATCGCCGTGACCTGCTGGCCGAGTTCCGTTCCGCCCTTGATGTTCGCGCGGAAGATGTCCCCCGTCGAGACGACAGGGATGCCCAGTGCCTCGGCGATGCGCACGCCCTGCGTGCCCTTGCCGGAGCCCTGCGGGCCGACGATGAGGAGTCGAGCGGATGCTGCGTTCAACGGAGGAGCCCTTCGTAGTGGCGCTGCTGGAGCTGCGCATCGATCTGCTTGACCGTCTCGAGACCGACACCGACGATGATGAGGATCGAGGCGCCGCCGAACGGGAAGTTCTGGTTGGCGCCGACGGTGGCCAGAGCGATCAACGGGATCAGCGCGATCAGACCCAGGTAGATCGAGCCGGGGAAAGTGATGCGGGTGAGGACGAAGTCGAGGTAGTCGGCGGTCGGACGTCCGGCACGGATGCCGGGGATGAACCCGCCGTACTTCTTCATGTTGTCGGCGACCTCGACGGGGTTGAACGTGATCGCGACGTAGAAGTACGTGAACCCGATGATGAGCAGGAAGTACGCCGCCATGTAGAGCGGCTGGTCACCTGTGGTGAAGTTCTGCGAGATCCACACGACCCAGGCTGCGGGCTCCGAGCCGTCCTGCGGGGTGTTGAACTGCGCGATGAGCATCGGGATGTACAGCAACGACGAGGCGAAGATGATCGGGATAACACCGGCCATGTTGACCTTGATCGGGATGTAGGTGTTCGTGCCGCCGTAGGTGCGGCGCCCGACCATGCGCTTGGCGTACTGCACGGGGATCCGCCGCTGGGACTGTTCGACGAACACCACGAGCCCCGTCACGACGATTCCGACCGCGAGCACGAGCAGGAACGTCTCGAAGCCGTTCGCCTCGAAGATCGCCCACATCGCGGCCGGGAAGGTCGCAGCGATCGACGTGAAGATGAGCAGCGACATACCGTTGCCGATGCCGCGCTCGGTGACGAGCTCAGCGAACCACATGATCAGACCGGTACCGGCGGTCATCGTGATGATGATGAGCAGCTGCGCCCACCACACGTCGTTTGTGAGGAGCTGCTGACATGCCGCGATGTCAGTGGCTCCGAACAGCTGTCCGCTGCGCGCGACCGTCACGAGAGTGGTCGACTGCAGCAGTGCGAGTGCGATCGTGAGGTAGCGGGTGTACTGGGTCAGGCGGGCCTGGCCGGCCTGACCTTCCTTGTGCAGCGCCTCGAAGTGAGGGATGACGACGCGCAGCAGCTGGGTGATGATCGTCGCCGTGATGTACGGCATGACGCCGAGGGCGAAGATCGACAGCTGGAGCAGCGCGCCGCCGGAGAAGAGGTTGACCAGGCTCAGCAGCCCCTCGGTGCCGGCGTTGATGCGCAGGCACTCCTCGACGTTCGGGAAGTTCACGAACGGAGCAGGGACGTGGGATCCGAGTCGGTAGATGGCGATGATCGCCAGAGTGAAACCGATCTTCCGACGCAAGTCGGGCGTGCGGAAGATCCGCGCGATAGCGCTAAACAAGGGCGTTCCTCCAGAAAAGGGATGCCGACCCGCGACGGACGGCCGAAAGACCAGCGTAACGCAGAGAGGGGCCGGAGAATCTCCGACCCCTCTCTCACGCGACTACTTGACGGATCCGCCTGCCGCGACGATCTTCTGCTCGGCGGAGCCGGAGACCTTGTCGACCGCGACGGTGAGCTTCACGTCGATGTCCCCGTTTCCGAGGACCTTGACCTTCTCGTTCTTGCGAACGGCACCCTTGGCGACCAGGTCGCTGACGGTGACGTCGCCACCCTGGGGGTACAGCTCCGCGAGCTTGTCCAGGTTCACGACCTGGTACTCGACGCGGAACGGGTTCTTGAACCCGCGCAGCTTCGGGGTGCGCATGTGCAGAGGCATCTGCCCACCCTCGAACCCGACGCGAACGGTGTTGCGGGCCTTGGTTCCCTTGGTTCCGCGACCTGCCGTCTTGCCCTTGGAGCCCTCACCGCGACCGACACGGGTCTTGGCGGTGTTGGCGCCGGGGACCGGACGCAGGTGGTGGACCTTGAGCACACCGGGGCGGGATGCCGGGGCATCCGCCTTCGGAGCAGCCTTCTTCGCAGCAGGCTTCTTCGCGGCGGTCTCACCCTTGGCGTCGGCTGCCTTGGCATCCGATGCCTTGGCGGGAGCCTTCTTGGCCGCGGGCTTCTTCTCGGCAGCAGCCTTGGGAGCGGCAGCCTTCTTCGGGGCCTTCTCGGCCTCGACCGAAGCGTCGCCTGCGCTGAGCTTCGCCGAAGTGTTCTTCTCAGCCATTAGTCGATCTCCTCAACCTTGACGAGGTGTGCGACGGTCTTGACGTAGCCGCGCGTCTGCGCGTCGTCAGGGCGAACGGTGCTGTCACCGATTCGCTTCAGACCGAGGCTGCGCAGCGTGTCACGCTGGTTCTGCTTCTCGCTCACCTTGGACTTGATCTGGGTCACCTTCAGACGGGCGGCCATCAGGCACCTACCTTTGCCGCAGCCGCAGCAGCGGCCTTGGCCTCGTTGCGGATGATGATGCCCGGAACGACAGCGTCGTAGTCGAGGCCACGACGGGCAGCGACGGCACGAGGCTCCTCGAGGCTCTTGAGGGCCTCGACGGTCGCGTGCACGATGTTGATCGTGTTCGACGAACCGAGCGACTTGGACAGGACGTCGTGGACACCGGCGCACTCGAGCACGGCGCGGACGGGACCACCGGCGATGACACCGGTACCGGCAGCAGCCGGACGCAGCAGCACGACGCCGGCAGCGGCCTCACCCTGGACGGGGTGCGGGATGGTGGTTCCGACGCGCGGGACGCGGAAGAAGTTGCGCTTGGCCTCTTCGACACCCTTCGAGATCGCCAGAGGGACCTCGCGGGCCTTGCCGTAGCCGACGCCGACCGTACCGTTGCCGTCACCGACGACCACGAGGGCGGTGAAGCTGAAGCGACGTCCACCCTTCACGACCTTCGAGACGCGGTTGATGGTGACGACGCGCTCCAGGAACTGGTTGTCGCCACGGTCGCGCGAGTTGCGGTCGCGGCCACCCTGGCCTCGGTCACGGCCGCCGCGGCGGCCTTCGCGCTGCTCGCGAGCGGGCTCTGCTGCCTCGGTGGTCGAGGCAGTAGCCGTCTCCGGAGCGGCAGCAGCCGTTTCGGTCACTTCGTTCTCCTTGTTGTCACTCACAGTGCCAGCCCCCCTTCGCGGGCGCCGTCGGCGATGGCCGCGACGCGACCGGCGTAGCGGTTGCCACCGCGGTCGAACACGACCTCGGTGACACCGGCGGCCTTCGCGCGCTCGGCGACGAGTTCGCCGACCTTGCGGGCCTTGGCCGTCTTGTCACCGTCGAACGAGCGCAGCTCGGTCTCGAGCGTGGACGCGGAGGCGACGGTGTGGCCCTTGCTGTCGTCGACCACCTGGACGAAGACGTGGCGAGCCGAACGGTTGACGACGAGGCGCGGGCGCACCTCGGTGCCGACGACCTTCTTGCGAAGGCGGGTGTGACGACGCGCGCGGGCGTCAGACTTTGACTTGAGAGCCATGGTTACTTACCACTCTTTCCGGCCTTGCGACGCACGTTCTCGCCGGCGTAGCGCACGCCCTTGCCCTTGTACGGCTCGGGCTTGCGGATCTTGCGGATGTTGGCAGCTGCCTCACCGACAGCCTGCTTGTCGATGCCACTCACGGTGAGCTTGTTGGTGCCCTCGACCGTCAGGGTGATGCCCTCGGGAGCGTCGATCAGGACCGGGTGCGAGAAGCCGAGGGCGAACTCGACCGAGCTCCCCTTCTGCTGCACGCGGTAACCGGTACCGACGACCTCGAGGCCCTTGGTGTAGCCCTGGGTGACGCCGATGATGTTGTTGTTGATGAGCGTGCGGGTCAGGCCGTGAAGCGACCGCGACTCGCGCTCGTCGTCGGGACGGGTGACAACCACCTGGTTGTCCTCGACCGCGACCTCGATGGGCTTGGCCACGTTCAGGGTGAGCTCACCCTTGGGGCCCTTCACCGTGACCACGCGGTTGTCGACCGAGACGGTCACACCCGCGGGGATCTCGATGGGAAGTCGTCCAATACGCGACATTTGGGATTACCACACGTAGGCGAGAACTTCTCCGCCCACGCCCTTCTGCTCGGCCTGACGGTCCGTGAGGAGACCGGAGGAGGTGGACAGGATGGCCACGCCGAGGCCACCGAGGACCTTGGGGAGCTCCGTGGACTTCGCGTAGACACGAAGACCCGGCTTCGAAACGCGCTTGATGCCCGCGATCGAACGCTCACGGTTGGGGCCGTACTTCAGCGTGAGGGTGAGGTTCTGGCCGACGCGTGCGTCGGTGACCTCGTAGCCGGAGATGTAACCCTCCTGCTTGAGGATGTCGGCGATGTGCGTCTTGAGCTTGCTCGACGGCAGCGACACAGTGTCGTGGTGCGCCGAGTTCGCGTTGCGCAGACGGGTCAGCATGTCTGCGACCGGGTCTGTCATTGTCATGGGTGTTTTCCTTTGGTCATGAGGTTTCGGCTGCCGTTACACGACAGACGACCTTCGATGAGTCGCAATCTTCAATTGTAAGCGCACGCGGAACCCCCGCCCGACGGGCGGGGGTTCGAAGCGTCACGCCTGTGCGTCCTCCGACTTGAACGGGAAGCCGAGGTGGCGGAGCAGTGCCCGACCCTCGTCGTCCGTCTTCGCCGAGGTGACGACGGTGATGTCGAAACCGCGGACGCGGTCGATCTTGTCCTGGTCGATCTCGTGGAACACGCTCTGCTCCTGGAGACCGAAGGTGTAGTTGCCGTGACCGTCGAACTGCTTGGCCGACAGACCGCGGAAGTCGCGGATGCGGGGCAGTGCGAGCGAGACCAGGCGGTCCACGAACTCCCACGCACGGTCACCACGGAGGGTGACGTGCGCACCGATGGCCTGACCCTCACGCAGCTTGAACTGCGCGATGGACTTGCGGGCCTTCGTGACGATCGGCTTCTGACCGGTGATCTTGGTGAGATCCTCGACCGCGCCATCGATCACCTTGCTGTCGCGAGCCGCCTCACCGACACCGGTGTTGACGACGACCTTGACGAGGCCGGGGATCTGCATCACGTTCTTGTAGCCGAACTCGTCCTGCAGCTTCTGCTGGATCTCGGCCTTGTACTTCTGCTTCAGGCGCGGCTGGATCTTGCCAGCCGGCGCGGCAGTGTCGGTGCTCATCAGAGGTCCTTACCTGACTTCTTCGCGTAGCGCACGCGGACGGTGCGGGTGACGCCGTCCTTGGTCTTCTCCTCGACCCGGTGGCCGACACGGGTCGGCTTCTTGGTCTCGGGGTCAACGAGTGCGACGTTCGAGATGTGGATCGGGGCTTCGATGGTCTCGATGCCGCCGGTCTTGGTGCCACGCTGCGTCTGGCCGACGCGCGTGTGCTTGGTCATGTAGTTGACGCCCTCGACGATCACGCGGTTCTGCTCGGTGAGGACCTCGAGGACCTTACCCTGCTTGCCGCGATCGCCGCCGCGCTCGGGCTTTGCGCCCGAGATGACCTGAACCAGGTCACCCTTCTTGATTTTCGCCATGATCAGATAACCTCCGGCGCCAGCGAGACGATCTTCATGAACTTCTTGTCACGAAGCTCGCGACCGACCGGTCCGAAGATACGGGTGCCGCGGGGCTCCCCGTCGGTCTTCAGGATGACGGCGGCGTTCTCGTCGAACTTGATGTAGGAGCCGTCCGGACGACGGACCTCCTTCTTGGTGCGGACGATGACCGCCTTGACGACATCGCCCTTCTTCACGTTGCCGCCGGGGATCGCGTCCTTGACGGTGGCGACGATGGTGTCACCCAGACCTGCGTAACGACGGCGTGAGCCACCGAGGACGCGGATCGTGAGCAGCTCCTTCGCGCCGGTGTTGTCGGCGACCTTGAGGCGGGATTCCTGCTGAATCACAATTACTCCTTAAGCAAGCCGAAGGCTTACTTGGCCTTTTCGACGATCTCGACCAGACGCCACCGCTTGGTGGCGCTGAGCGGACGGGTCTCGCTGATGACAACCAGGTCGCCGATGCCCGCCGAGTTGGTCTCGTCGTGCACCTTGCGCTTCTCGGTACGGCGGATGACCTTGCCGTAGAGAGGGTGCTTCACGCGGTCCTCGACCTCGACGACGATGGTCTTATCCATCTTGTCGCTGACGACGTATCCACGCTGCGTCTTGCGGTAACCGCGAGCGTTCTCGTCACGCACGTCGTGCGAGACGGGAGCTTCCGCTTCCTTCTTGGTGGCCATTACTCAGCCTTCCCTTCGGCGTCGTCCGAGGCATCCTCGGTCTTCTTCGCCTTCGACTTGGACGCCTTCTTCGCCGGCGCCTCGACCGGAGCCGGCGTCGCGCGGATGCCGAGCTCGCGCTCGCGGATCACCGTGTAGAGGCGTGCGATGTCGCGCTTGACGGCGCGGATGCGGCCGTGGCTGTCCAGCTGGCCGGTGGCCGACTGGAAGCGGAGGTTGAACAGCTCCTCCTTGGCCTTGCGCAGCTCCTCGACGAGGCGCTGGTCTTCGAACGTGTCGAGCTCTGCCGGAGCGAGCTCCTTGGTGCCGATCGCCATTACGCGTCGCCCTCCTCGCGCTTGATGATGCGTGCCTTGAGAGGCAGCTTGTGAATTGCTCGGGTCAGAGCCTCGCGTGCGAGCTCTTCGCTGACGCCGGCGACCTCGAAGAGGACGCGACCCGGCTTGACGTTGGCGACCCACCACTCGGGGGAACCCTTACCGGAACCCATGCGGGTCTCGGCAGGCTTCTTGGTGAGCGGACGGTCGGGGTAGATGTTGATCCACACCTTTCCGCCACGCTTGATGTGACGCGTCATCGCGATACGAGCTGCCTCGATCTGACGGTTGGTCACGTAAGCGGGCGTGAGGGCCTGGATGCCGTACTCGCCGAAGGAGACCTTCGTGCCGCCGGTAGCCTGACCCGAGCGACCCGGGTGGTGCTGCTTGCGGAACTTGACCTTACGGGGGATGAGCATTATGCCGACGCTCCTTCTGCAACAGGTGCCTCGTTGCGCGGGCCACGACGACGGTCGCCGCCACGGTCGCGCGAAGGCTTCTGGTTGGCCTGCTCGCGAGCGAGCTCCTTGTTGGTGAGGTCGCCCTTGTAGATCCACACCTTCACGCCGATGCGACCGAACGTGGTGCGCGCCTCGTAGAAGCCGTAGTCGATGTTCGCGCGCAGCGTGTGCAGCGGCACACGACCCTCGCGGTAGAACTCGGAGCGGCTCATCTCCGCGCCGCCGAGGCGACCGGAGACCTGGATGCGGATGCCCTTGGCGCCGGCGCGCTGAGCGCCCTGCAGACCCTTGCGCATCGCGCGACGGAACGCCACACGAGCAGAGAGCTGCTCGGCGATGCCCTGGGCGACGAGCTGAGCGTCGGCCTCGGGGTTCTTGACCTCGAGGATGTTCAGCTGGATCTGCTTGCCGGTGAGCTTCTCGAGGTCGCCGCGGATGCGCTCGGCCTCGGCGCCACGACGACCGATCACGATGCCCGGACGGGCGGTGTGGATGTCGACGCGGACGCGGTCGCGGGTGCGCTCGATCTCGATGCTCGAGACACCGGCGCGGTCCAGCTGCGTCTTCAGCAGGTTACGGATCTTGACGTCCTCGGCCACGTAGTCGGCGTAACGCTGTCCCGGCTTCGTCGAGTCCGAGAACCAGCGGGACACGTGGTCCGTGGTGATTCCGAGGCGGAAGCCGTACGGGTTTACTTTCTGGCCCATTACTTGCTCGCCTTCTTCTTGCTGTCACCGTCGGTCGCAGCGGCGACCTCGGGCGTCGAGAGCACGACCGTGATGTGGCTCGTGCGCTTCTTGATCTGGAAAGCGCGACCCTGAGCGCGGGGGCGGAAACGCTTGAGCGTCGTGCCCTCGTCGACGTACGCGTTTGCCACGTACAGGTCCTGCTCGTCGAGGTACTCGCCGTCGCGATCTGCCTTCACCTGCGCGTTGGCCATGGCCGACGCGACAAGCTTGTAGATCGGCTCACTGGCGCTCTGCGGGGCGAACTTCAGGATCGCCAGAGCTTCCTGGGCCTGCTTGCCCTTGATGAGCGCGACGACACGACGAGCCTTCTGAGGGGTCACGCGGATGTGTCGCACGCGTGCGATGGACTCCACCATTTCTCTCTCCTCTATCGTCCCCGCGTCAGCGGCGACGGCCCTTCTTGTCGTCCTTCTCGTGGCCGCGGAAGGTGCGGGTGGGCGCGAACTCGCCCAGCTTGTGACCGACCATGGTCTCGGTGACAAACACAGGAATGTGCTTGCGACCGTCGTGGACCGCGATCGTGTGGCCCAGCATGGCCGGGATGATCATGGACCGGCGAGACCAGGTCTTGATGACGTTCTTGGTACCGGCTTCGTTCTGCACGACGACCTTGCGAAGCAGGTGCTCGTCGACGAAGGGGCCCTTCTTGAGACTCCGTGGCATCTTCTTCTACTCCTACTTGCGCTTCTTGCCGGCGGTGCGACGACGCACGATGTACTTGTCGCTTTCCTTGTTGGCGTGACGGGTACGACCCTCTGCCTGACCCCAAGGGGTGACAGGGTGGCGGCCACCGGAGGTCTTACCCTCACCACCACCGTGGGGGTGGTCGACCGGGTTCATCGCGACACCACGGACGGTCGGGCGGATGCCCTTCCAGCGGTTACGGCCGGCCTTGCCCCAGTTGATGTTCGACTGCTCGGCGTTGCCGACCTCGCCGATCGTGGCGCGGCAGCGTGCGTCGACGTTGCGGATCTCGCCCGAGGGCAGACGAAGCTGCGCGTAGGGGCCGTCCTTGGCGACGAGACGCACGGACGTACCGGCCGAACGAGCCAGCTTCGCGCCGCCGCCGGGGCGGAGCTCGATCGCGTGGATCACGGTACCGGTGGGGATGTTCTTCAGCGGCAGGTTGTTGCCCGGCTTGATGTCAGCCGATGCACCCGACTCGATGATGTCGCCCTGGCTCAGCTTGTTCGGCGCGAGGATGTAGCGCTTCTCGCCGTCGAAGTAGTGCAGCAGTGCGATGCGTGCGGTGCGGTTGGGGTCGTACTCGATGTGAGCGACCTTGGCGTTGACGCCGTCCTTGTCATTGCGACGGAAGTCGATGACGCGGTACTGGCGCTTGTGGCCACCACCGATGTGACGGGTCGTGATGCGGCCCTGGTTGTTGCGACCACCGGTCTTGGAGAGCGGGCGCAGCAGCGACTTCTCGGGCGTCGATCGAGTGATCTCGGCGAAGTCAGCCACTGACGAGCCACGGCGACCGGGGGTCGTGGGCTTGTACTTGCGAATAGCCATGATTGTCCTTTATCCCCCGGATCAGCCGATTGCCGTGAAGATGTCGATGGTGCCCGACTTCAGGCTCACGATGGCGCGCTTGGTGTCCTTGCGCTTACCGGTGCCGAAGCGGGTGCGACGGGCCTTGCCGACGCGGTTGATCGTGTTGACCGATGCGACCTTGACGTCGAAGATCTTCTCGATGGCGAGCTTGATCTCGGTCTTCGATGCACGCGGGTCCACGAGGAAGGTGTACTTGCCCTCATCGATCAGCGAGTAGCTCTTCTCAGAGACGACCGGCTTCAGGATGATGTCGCGGGGGTCCTTGTTGAACGCCGTCTGAAGGGCGCCCTTCTGCTCGGTCATGCCGAGACCTCCTCGGTTGCGCCGGTCTTCGAGGCGATGAAGCCCTCGAGTGCGGCCTTGGTGAAGACGATGTCGTCGGAGACGAGAACGTCGTACGCGTTGAGCTGGTCGAAGCTGATCACGTGGAGGTTCGAGAGGTTACGAATGCTCTTCGTGGTCAGTTCATCGTTGCGCTCGGTGACGACGAGGACGTTCTTCGACGAAGCGACGGTCGCGAGGAACTTCGCGGCGGTCTTGGTCGAAGGCGTGCCGTCGATGCCGAACGACTCGATGGCGTGCAGGCGGTCACCGCGGAAGCGGTCGCTGAGGGCTCCGAGGAGGGCCGCGGCGATCATCTTCTTGGGGGTGCGCTGCGAGTAGTCACGCGGCTTCGGGCCGTGGACGATGCCACCGCCGGTCATGTGCGGCGCGCGGATCGAGCCCTGACGGGCGTTACCCGTGCCCTTCTGCTTGAAGGGCTTGCGGCCGGCACCGGAGACCTCGCCACGACGCTTGGTCGAGTGCGTGCCCTGGCGAGCCGCCGCGAGCTGCGCGACGACGACCTGGTGGATGAGCGGAATGTTCGTCTTGACGTCGAAGAGCGCGGCAGGCAGCTCGATGGAGCCAGCCTTCTTGCCGTCGGCCTTGAGGACGTCGAGCGCGAGAGTCGAGTCAGCCATGGACTAGGCCCCCTTCACTGCGTTGCGGACGTAGACGACGCGGCCACGAGCACCGGGGACGGCGCCCTTGACGAGCAGCAGACCCTTCTCGGCGTCGATGCCGTGCACCGTCAGGTTGAGGACGGTCACGCGCTCGCCACCCATACGGCCGGCCATGCGCATGCCCTTGAATACGCGGCTCGGGGTCGACGATGCGCCGATCGAACCGGGCTTGCGGTGGTTGCGGTGTGCACCGTGCGATGCCGAGACGCCCTTGAAGTTGTGGCGCTTCATGACACCCGCGGTGCCCTTGCCCTTGCTGGTGCCGACGACGTCGACCAGCTGCCCTGCCTCGAAGAGGCCGTCCACCGTGATCTCCTGACCGAGTGAGTAGTCAGCAGCATCCGCAGTGCGGATCTCGGTGACGTGGCGGCGCGGCGTGACGCCGGCTGCCTCGAAGTGGGCGGTGAGGGGCTTGTTGACCTTGCGGGGGTCGATCTGGCCGGCCGCGATCTGCACGGCGTTGTAGCCGTCCTTCTCGGGGGTACGGACCTGAGTGACCACGTTGGGTGCCAGCTCGATGACGGTGACGGGGACGAGCTTGCCGTCCGCGTTCCACACCTGGGTCATGCCGAGCTTGGTGCCCAGCATTCCCTTGGAAATCTTTGCGTTGATGTCAGCCATGTCGATCCTTACAGCTTGATCTCGATGTTGACGTCGGCCGGGAGGTCGAGACGCATCAGCGAGTCGACGGCCTTGGGCGTCGGGTCGACGATGTCGATCAGACGCTTGTGGGTGCGCATCTCGAAGTGCTCGCGGCTGTCCTTGTACTTGTGGGGCGAACGGATCACTGCGACCACGTTCTTCTCCGTCGGAAGCGGCACGGGGCCGACGACAGTCGCGCCCGCACGGGTCACGGTGTCGACGATCTTGCGCGCCGACGTGTCGATGACCTCATGGTCATACGACTTCAGGCGAATGCGGATCTTCTGTCCCGCCATTGTCTGCTCACTCTCTATAAAGCGTCTTACCGGCCTGGATCGGGTGATCCAGGGGCATTGGACGCACGTCGGCGCTGTTCACGCCAGGCACTCCCCCTCCGTCCGGCTCGTGAGCCGACCGAAGAGCTGCGCACCACTGTTCTTCTGTCATCCCGCGCGCCTTTCAGCGCACGGCAGTACCTCCTGGTGGAGGTGTGGGATTCGTTCTGCTGCCCGCGGCCTAGAACCCTGCATCCTGTTCACGCGAACGGACGCCGTCTATGCACTGCCCTGACAGTGATCCTGCGGCGCGCCGAGCGCACCGCAGGAATGTTGAACTTGTCTATTCTGCCATGCCGGTTTTCACTTACGCAAACCCGGGCGTGTCGCGCCGCGATCCCGAGCGAACACAGCGAAGGCGGCGCATCCCGAGATGCGCCGCCTGAGTGCCGAAACGACTACTCGTTTCCGATCGATTTGTCGGCCTCGTCGCGGATCTGATCGATCTTCTCGGAGGCTCCTGGTGCGATCTTCTTCGCGAAGTCCGCGACACCGTCGAGGACCTTGTCGCTGATGTCCTCGGCCTGCTCGCTCTTGACTGCCTCGGCGATCTTGTCCTTGTTCTGCTCGTACAGGTCCTTGCCCTTGTTCACCACGTCGTCGACACCCATGAGAATCCCTTCGAAGGCCGATGCCGGCGGGACTCCCCCGCGGCCCTCTCATTGTGCATGCGGATACCGCGCCATGGAAGAGGCCGGGGCATACGACAGCGGGGCCGGGCCCGAAGGCCCGACCCCGCTGAGGAGTAAGAGAACTTACTTGACGATCTTCGTGACCGTACCGGCGCCGACGGTGCGTCCACCCTCACGGATGGCGAAGCCGAGGCCCTCCTCCATGGCGATCGGCTGGATCAGCTCGACCGACATGTCGGTGGTGTCGCCGGGCATGACCATCTCGGTGCCCTCGGGCAGCGAGATGACGCCGGTGACGTCGGTGGTGCGGAAGTAGAACTGCGGGCGGTAGTTCGTGTAGAACGGGTTGTGACGGCCACCCTCGTCCTTGGACAGGATGTACGCGGTGCCCTCGAAGTTCGTGTGCGGGGTAACCGAACCCGGCTTCACGACGACCTGGCCGCGCTCGACGTCCTCACGCTTGAGACCGCGAAGCAGCAGACCACAGTTCTCGCCGGCCCATGCCTCGTCGAGCTGCTTGTGGAACATCTCGATACCGGTGACCGTGGTCTTCTGCGTCGGGCGGATGCCGACGATCTCGACCTCGGAGTTGATGGCGAGGGTGCCACGCTCGGCGCGGCCGGTGACGACCGTTCCACGACCGGTGATCGTGAAGACGTCCTCGATCGGCATGAGGAACGGCTTGTCGCGGTCACGCTCCGGGTCCGGAACGCTGTCGTCGACAGCCTGCATGAGCTCGAGGATCGCGTCGACCCACTTCTCTTCGCCCTCGAGCGCCTTCAGCGCCGAGACCTTGACGACAGGAGCGTCCTCGTCGAAGCCCTGGCCTGCGAGCAGCTCGCGGACCTCGAGCTCGACGAGCTCCAGGATCTCCTCGTCGTCGACCATGTCGGACTTGTTCAGCGCGACGAGCAGGTACGGAACGCCGACCTGCTTGGCGAGCAGAACGTGCTCACGGGTCTGAGCCATCGGGCCGTCGGTGGCGGCGACCACGAGGATGGCGCCGTCCATCTGAGCAGCACCGGTGATCATGTTCTTGACGTAGTCAGCGTGACCCGGGGCGTCAACGTGCGCGTAGTGGCGCTTGGGGGTCTCGTACTCGATGTGCGAGATGTTGATCGTGATACCACGCTGACGCTCTTCAGGAGCGGAGTCGATGGTCGCGAAGTCGCGCTGCACGTTGGTGTCAGACGGGTACTTGTCAGCGAGCACCTTGGAGATGGCTGCGGACAGCGTCGTCTTGCCGTGGTCAACGTGACCGATGGTTCCGATGTTAACGTGCGGCTTGGTCCGCTCGAACTTGGCCTTGGCCACTGGGTCCTCCTCAGGACGTTCGTGTAGAGATTGCCGGGCACTGGATTGTGACCGGTTCGCTACGGGGTTTGATTCTCAGTTTAGTAGAGAGTGCTTTGTGAAGTTGTGTGTTGTCCGACCGGACGCCCCTGCCCTTCGACAGGCTCAGGGAGCGGGGCATCCGGCCGGGCTCAGGGCTTACTCGCCCTTGGTCTTCTGGATGATCTCGTCTGCGACGGCCTTGGGGACCTCGGAGTACGAGTCGAACTCCATCGAGTACACCGCGCGACCAGAGGTCTTCGAGCGCAGGTCGCCGATGTAGCCGAACATCTCGGACAGCGGAACCGATGCCCGGACGATCTTGATGCCGGTGGCATCCTCCATCGACTGGATCTGTCCACGACGCGAGTTCAGGTCGCCGATGACGTCGCCCATGTACTCCTCGGGCGTACGCACCTCGACAGCCATCAGCGGCTCGAGCAGCACGGGGTTCGCGCGGCGCGCGGCCTCCTTGAAGCCCATGGATCCTGCGATCTTGAACGCCATCTCCGAGGAGTCGACGTCGTGCGCGGCACCGTCGACGATGGTCGCCTTGACGCCCACCATCGGGTAGCCGGCGAGCACGCCGACGTTCATCGCATCCTGGAAACCAGCATCGATGGAGCCGATGTACTCACGCGGGATACGACCACCGGTGACCGAGTTGACGAATTCGTACGTCTTGTCGGCCGTGACCTCGAGCGGCTCGATGTTGAACTGGATCTTCGCGAACTGTCCAGAACCACCGGTCTGCTTCTTGTGGGTGTAGTCGTGCTTCTCGACGGCCTTCTTGATCGTCTCGCGGTAGGCCACCTGGGGCTTTCCGACGTTCGCCTCGACGCGGAATTCGCGCTTCATGCGGTCGACGAGGATGTCGAGGTGCAGCTCGCCCATGCCCTTGATGGTCGTCTGACCGGTCTCGGGGTTGAGCTCCGTGCGGAAGGTCGGGTCCTCCTCAGCGAGCTTCTGGATCGCGAGACCCAGCTTCTCCTGGTCGGCCTTGGTCTTCGGCTCGATGGCGACCTCGATCACCGGCTCCGGGAACGTCATCGACTCGAGGACGACCGGGGCGGCCGGGTCGGCGAGGGTGTCACCGGTGGTGGTGTCCTTCAGTCCGATGACGGCGTAGATGTTGCCCGCGGTGAGCGAGTCGACCGGGTTCTCCTTGTTGGCGTGCATCTGGAAGATCTTTCCGATGCGCTCCTTCTTGCCCTTGGTCGAGTTGACCACGGCAGAGCCCGAGTCGAGGTGGCCCGAGTACACGCGAACGTAGGTCAGACGACCGAAGAACGGGTGCACGGCGACCTTGAACGCGAGAGCCGAGAACGGGTCGTTGGCGTCGGGACGACGCTCGATGATCTTCTCTTCGTCCTTCGGGTCGTGCGCCTCGATGGCACCGACGTCGAGGGGGTTGGGGAGGTAGTCGACGACTGCATCCAGCATCGGCTGAACGCCGCGGTTCTTGAACGCGGAGCCGCAGAGGACCGGGTAGATCTCGTTCGCGACGACCATCTTGCGGATGGCGCCCTTGATCTCGGCGATCGTGAGCTCTTCGCCGCCGAAGAACTTCTCGAGCAGCGCGTCGTCGGTCTCGGCGACGGTCTCCAGCAGCTGCTGGCGGTACTGCTCGGCCTTGTCCTTGAGGTCGGCGGGGATCTCCTGCACCTCGTAGGAGGCGCCCATCGTCACGTCACCCTTGGAGTCACCGGGCCACACCAGCGCGCGCATCTCGATGAGGTCGACGACGCCGACGAAGTCGTTCTCGGCACCGATCGGGAGCTGCAGCACGAGCGGCTTGGCTCCGAGGCGGTTGATGATCGTGTCGACGGTGAAGTAGAAGTCCGCACCGAGCTTGTCCATCTTGTTGACGAAGCAGATGCGCGGAACGCCGTACTTGTCAGCCTGACGCCACACGGTCTCGGACTGGGGCTCGACGCCCTCCTTGCCGTCGAAGACGGCGACAGCACCGTCGAGGACGCGGAGCGAGCGCTCCACCTCGACCGTGAAGTCCACGTGACCGGGGGTGTCGATGATGTTGATCTGGTTGTTGTTCCAGAAGCAGGTCACGGCGGCAGACGTGATCGTGATGCCGCGCTCCTTCTCCTGCTCCATCCAGTCGGTGGTCGAGGCGCCATCGTGCGTCTCACCCAGCTTGTGGTTCACGCCCGTGTAGAACAGGATGCGCTCGGTGGTGGTGGTCTTGCCGGCATCGATGTGCGCCATGATGCCGATGTTGCGGACCTTGCTCAGGTCGGTGAGCACGTCTTGTGCCACAGGAGTGTCCTTTTCTGTCTAGCAGTGAGACTGCGAAGAGAGTGGGGTGCCCGCCCCGGCGCGACGCCGGGGCGGGCGAGGCTGTTTACCAGCGGTAGTGTGCGAACGCGCGGTTCGACTCGGCCATCTTGTGAGTGTCCTCACGACGCTTGACTGCAGCGCCCAGGCCGTTCGAGGCATCCAGGATCTCGTTCTGGAGGCGCTCGGTCATGGTCTTCTCACGACGACCCTTGGCGTAGCTGACGAGCCAGCGCAGGGCCAGCGTGTTGGCGCGGTGAGGCTTGACCTCGACCGGCACCTGGTAGGTCGAGCCACCGACGCGGCGGCTGCGGACCTCAAGGGTGGGGCGCACGTTGTCGAGCGCCTTCTTGAGGGTGGCGACGGCATCCTGGCCGTTCTTCGCCTCGACGCCGCGGAGGGCGCCGTAGACGATCGACTCGGCCAGCGACTTCTTGCCGTCGACGAGGATCTTGTTCACCAGCGAGGTGACGATCGGCGCGCCGTATACGGGGTCGTTGACGACGGGGCGCTTGGGGGCGGGACCCTTACGAGGCATCTAACTCAACCCTTCTTCGCACCGTAGCGGGAACGAGCCTGCTTACGGTTCTTGACTGCCTGGGTGTCCAGGGCGCCGCGGACGATCTTGTAACGCACACCGGGGAGGTCCTTCACACGACCACCGCGCACGAGCACCAGCGAGTGCTCCTGCAGGTTGTGGCCCTCGCCGGGGATGTAGGCGGTGACCTCGGTGCCGTTGCGGAGCTTCACACGAGCGACCTTGCGCATCGCCGAGTTCGGCTTCTTCGGGGTGGTGGTGTAGACGCGGGTGCAGACCCCGGCCTGCTGGGGGTTCGACTTCAGGGCGGGCGCCTTGGTCTTGGTGACCTTGGGCGAGCGACCCTTGCGAACCAACTGCTGAATGGTTGGCACGTTCTCTCCTCATAATGCTGCACGGTGACAGCGTGATGGGTTTCACATCATGACCCACCGGCACGCCTGATCAGGCGGGCTTTTGGTGTGATGGGTATGCCGTGGGGGCTGACCGGTATGGACCGGAGCCCGTGCGCAGGCACGCCGAGACGTGCACACACCTGACCAAGTGTAGGCCTGCGCGACCCGAGTGGTCAAATGATCGGCGCCGATCGCTCCGGCTCAGGGTGCCTCCGGGTCGAACGGGGAGTCCAGCGCCTGGGTGAGTTCGGCCAGCATCGCTTCGATCTGCGGCTCGACGTATTGCGAGATCGCCGCCTGGACAGCGAGGCGGTGGCTCAGCAGCATCCCGCAGATCTCGCGTCCGACCATGTTGGCGTACTCGTCGGCGAGGGCCACCTCCTGGCGGAGGGCGGCCTTCGCCTCGTCGGACAGCGGCGGCAGAGGTGGCAGCTCCACGGCCGCGTCGTCGGCGAGTCCGGCGATGGTGAAGAGGAAGGGCGCACCGGGGACGGGGTCCGGGTCGAGGGGCATGCCCTCGTACTCCGGGTCGAGGTCCTCGGTCGGACGATAACTCCTGGCCCTGTTGCGCGCGGCCTGCTGGTCGAGCTCCGCCTGCAGCATCGGCAGATTCCTCGCCGTGTACTCGGCCACAGCATGGTCGACGACGGTCTTGATCCGCGTGGACAGCCCGTGCTGGACGCCATGCGGGACGTTCGCGCCGATCCCCACGGCGGAGAGCACCGGGGAACCGAGGCAGCGGCGACACGGAGCGACGCGGCCGCGATGCGTGGCGGGCTCCCAGCGCGGCACCCAGCGCAACCAGGCCTCGACGGCCTGGTCGACCTGAGTCTCCAGTGAGCGCTCCACAGGTCAAGCGTACGGCGATCGACGCGCCGGGTGGAGATTTCGCGGGATCGGGCTCACTCCGCGTCGGGTTCGTCCCGTTCCCACGGCCAGCGCGGCTGGGATGCCCGCGTTCGCCTGAGGGCGACTCCGGCCCATCCCGCGATCGCGGCGGCGACGAGGATGACGACCTCCGCTCCCCCGGTGATGAGCCCGCCCATCACCGCCAGCGGCGTGACGACCTCCCCTGTCTCGAAGAGGACGGTGATCCCGACGGCGAGCAGGTGCGCGAGCGCCGTACCGACGGCGATCGTCCAGACCGATCGGAACCGGGGCTCCGCGACGCGGAGGGCCAGTGAGAGGATGCCGGCGTACACCGCGACCGCCACGATCATCCCGGCGATGCCGGGCGCCTGCCCGAGACCCGGCGTGGAGATGATGTCCGAATCAGTCGCGACGCTGAGTGCGCCGAGGCCGAACAACGACAACGCGAAGAAGCCGACAGCCGTCATCACCGTCGCCAGGACGGCCGAGACCCCCGCCGGCCGTGGGCTGCGGGGGTCTCGGGAGGACATCGGTACGGACTACCTGGAGAGGGAGGGCCCGGCCTCGAGCGTGCGCTCGTACTCGCGCTGGGCCTCTTCGTTCAGTTCGGTCTTGCGTGCGCCGCTGCGGGCGACCCATGCGCCGAACCAGATGGTCAGCTCGCGCCCGAGGACGAACGCCGCGATGGCCAGCGGCGCGAAGAGCTGCTCTCCGATCAACTCGGTCGCCTGCCGGGCCGAGATCAGCCAGAACGGCGCCTCGAAGAGCTGACCGAGGATGTATCCACCGTAGGAGGCGACGCCGACGAGGAGGCCGAAGACCACCCACAGGCCCCAACGCCCACGGTTGATGACAGCGCCCAGCAGCCAGAAGGCGAGGAAGAACACCACGACAGGGACCCAGAAGCCCCACGTCGTCAGGGTCTCGAGGACGCGGTCGACGATGCCGTCTGCTTGCACTTCGCCACGCAGTGCGCTCCACCCGAGCCCGACGGCGAGGTAGAGGATCGCGAACGACAGTGTGGCGAGCAGGCCGATCGCACCGGCGGTGCCGCGGTTGCCGCGCTCACGGGGCGGCTCCGGTGCCTGCACGAAGATGGGCTGCTGCTGGACGGGTGCGGCGACGACCGTCTCCGCGACGAGAGGCTCGGAGGGGACGACCTTCGTCTCGGCGTCGCCTGCTGCCGGAGGCGCGTAGGCGGAGTCGGCGATGCTCGCCTCCGACGTGCGGTCGAAGCGGAACTCGTCGTCGACCGGGAGGGCCGAGGCCTTGGCGTCGCGGACCTCCGCGTCGAACCGGGAGGTGGGCGTCGCATCGACGGGCTCCGAAGCACCGAAGGTGCCGGGGTGGTCGCGCTCGGCCGCTTCGAAGGCGGCGAGGTCGGGGTCGACCGCGTAATGATCGACGGGGGCGTGCTCTGCGGCGGCCGCCGAGCGGTCGGGCACCTCGGCGCGGGCTGCCTCGGCCTCAGCGAGCCCTGCGTTGGCGCTGTCGACGACGTCGTCGACGTCGGACTTGGGCTCGTTCTGGGGGACCTCGGGGTCACTCATGTGGGCGCCTCTCCTCGATATGTGCAGTGCGAGGATATCTCCGGCAGGGCACCGGAAACGGGAGGCGTGCCGTCGTGTCGTGCGACCCGTCAGGGAGCGCCGGAGCCGCCGGGAGCGACGGTGCGCAGCGTGTCGCCGACGAACTGGATCATCACGGGGCCCATCGGCAGCGCGAGCCACAGCAGCGCAGCCACGACAGCTGCGCACATCACGCCGACGATCCAGCTCATCGCGAGGTTCCGCCCGTCAGCACGTGCCATGTCTCAACGCTACGACCGGGGGGTGCGTCTGTCGTGACGGGACACGCGTGATGCAGGTCACGAGATCATCATCTCCGGCGGAGTCGCCACAGCAGCCAGAGTCCGGATGCGGGGATGAGCACGACCTCGAAAAGAACGAGCGAGTTCCAGAGGTCGTACGACGCCGGGATGAGCGGGTTGCGTGCCTGCGCACCATCGGCGGAAGCCTGCGTGATGAGCGAGATGCACACGGCCGCCAGCGCGGCGACGACGAACGGAAGGGTGAGGGCGATGAGCTTCTCCGCGCGCCGCCACAATCCGCTCATGAGCACCATGATCACGCCAGCGCACCAGCCGAGCACCGGCACCACGATGCCCCCGAACGCCAGCGCGAGCGCTGCGGCGATCGCGAATCCACGCGACTCGGCGAGAGGAGGCCTCGTGCGGGTCGACGCGGCCGCCTCGGAAGGCATCTCCGCGGTCACGGCGCTTCTCTCACCGGGTTTCGCCATGCGCACGACTGTACCCGCGGACGGCGTCCGCGTCACCCGATGCTCAGCCGACGACCGGCACCCTCACCCCGGGGAGCGACCACGCGGCGAAGGAGGGACCATCGGCGCTGATGACGATCGATCCGTCTGCCGCCGTTGCCAGGACCGCGTCGCCGTACACCGGGGTGGCATCCCCGGCGCCCGGCAGGGCGCCGGCCGGGATCGCGGCATCCGCACCTCCACGGGTCGCGACGACGAGCATCGTCTCCTCCACGGATTCGCGGACGAAGATCAGCGTCTCCTCGTCGACGTGCATCCAGCGCATTCCGCCGGTGCCGAGCACCGGGTGCTCGCGGCGCAGGTGCACGAGGTCGCGGTACAGCGCGAGGAACGGGGCGACGGATTCGTGGGACTCGCTCCCCCACGGCATCGGGGTGCGCGAGGCCTCACCGTCGGCACCGACCATGCCGAACTCGTCCCCGGCGAAGACCACCGGCAGACCGGGCAGGGTCATCGACAGCCCCGCCGCGACGGGAACAGTGCCCTCAGCGGCGTAGGTCGCGAAGCGTCCGGTGTCATGCGTGTCCAGCGGCTGCATGTTCCCCAGTCGCACCCGCCACGGGATGCCGGCGGTGAAGCGCGTGATGGCTGCGGCGACGTCTTCCGCCGTGTATGCGGGGATGCCGCCGATCGGCTGCCCGAAGAACCACGGCTCGGTGCGGGTCTCCCCCTCGGCGGTCAGCCAGGGTTCCACCTCGTCACCGCGCAGCCAGCCCCACACCGGCCGGGTGAAGGAGGGGTAGGTCATGGCGCCGTGCCATCCGTCGCCCTGCAGGTCGCTGATCGCGTCGTTGGTGGATTCACCGAGCAGCACGGCGTCCGGGTTGATCCGCAGCATGGTCTCGCGCAGGAGGCCGCGCACCTCGGCGTTGAGGTCGACGTCGCCGAGGCGACCGGTCATGTTCGCCACGTCGATGCGCCATCCGTCGGCGTTGTAGGGCGGCTGGAGCCACTTCGCGACGATCGAGTCGTCACCCGTGATGAACCGCTCGCGCAGCGCCGCGGACGACCAGTCGAACTTCGGCAGGGTCGGGGTCCCCAACCATGATTCGTAGGCGGTGTTCGCATCGTCGGTGAAGTAGTAGTAGCTCTCCGTCTGGGCGCCGGGGTTTCCCCGCGCGCTACGGAACCATTCGTGGCGGTCCCCGGAGTGATTGCTCGTGAGATCGCCGATGACGCGGATGCCGCGCGCGTGCGCCTCCTCGATGAGGCGGACGTACGCCTCATCGCCCCCGAGCAGCGGGTCGACGCGGTCGAAGCTCGACGCGTCGTAGCGGTGGTTGGACGCGGCGGGGAAGATCGGCGTGAGGTACAGGACGTTCACGCCGAGCGAGACGAGGTGATCGAGGTGCTCGATGATTCCTGGAAGGTCGCCGCCGTAGAACTGCTGGGACCTCCCGGGGAGCACCGGATCGACGGGGTCGTCCCACTGTGCGGGGATGGCCCATTCGGGCGTCTCGTGCTCGTCCGCCTGCGCGGACCGCGCGAACCGGTCGGGGAACACCTGGTACATGACGCTCTCGTTCAACCAGGCGGGCGGTGCGGGGTGCGCCACGAGGGCGAAGTCCTCCGCATCGAGGGTCTCTCCGCGGTGGAGCCCCGACTGGTTGAGCCACTCGACCGTCCCGTCCTCGTGCAGGAGCACGAAGCGGTATCCGTGGCGGCGGTTGCGCACCGTGACGGGCGCTTCCCACCACTCCCAGCCGTCGGCCTCGCCGATCCTGTGCGCGGTCGTCCACTCCGGCTCATGGTCCGGGTTCGAGCGGGTGCGGACGGCCGCGAGCGGTCCGTACCCGCTCGGCACGCGCAGGCGAACGGTCACGACGTCGCCGAGCTCCGGCGCGGAGTCCGAGACGTGGAGGGCGGAACCGTCGTGGTGCGGGAGGAGGGGGGTCATGTCGTGCTCCTTCGTTCTGTGCGGCATCCGCTACTTGACGCTTCCGGCGGTGAGGCCGCCGACGATGTACTTCTGCAATGCGAGGAAGAGCGCCACGGGGAGGATGGCGGCGAGCACGGCGCCGGCGGCGAACACGCTCCAGTTCTTCGAGAACTCGTCCGCGACGAACTTGTACAGGCCGACGGCGAGGGTCTGCTTGTCCGGGTCGATGAGGATGACGCTGGCGAGGACGAACTCGCTGCAGGTCCCGATGAAGCTCAGCAGGCCCACGACCGCGAGGATCGGAGCCACCAGACGCAGGATGATCGTGAAGAAGATGCGGGCGTGACCTGCCCCGTCGATCTTGGCGGCCTCGTCGATCGATGCGGGGACGGTGTTGAAGAAGCCGTACATGAGGTACGTGTTCGCACCGAGCGCACCACCGAGGTAGACCATGATCAGGCCGATCTGCGAGTTCAGTCCGATCGCAGGGAAGATGTCGCCGATGCGGACCATCAGCAGGAAGATCGCGACCATCGCGAGCATCTGCGGGAACATCTGCACCACCAGCAGTGCCGTGAGGCTGAATCGCCGTCCGGTGAACCGCATGCGCGAGAAGGAGTACGCCGCCAGAGCGCCGAGGATCACTGTGAAGAACGCCGTGATCAGTCCGATGAGCAGGGTGTTCATGAACCAGGCGCCATAGGGGTGCCTGCTGGAACCGAACAGGGAGGCGTAGCTGGAGAAGTCGAAGTTGCTGAACAGCGCGTTCGCGGTGAGCAGGGTTCCGCCGGGGTTCAACGATGCCGAGAAGACATACAGAAGAGGGAAGATCGCGAACACGCCGATGACGACGCCGACGATGTGGCGCCAGCCGGTCTCGCGGAAGTACTTCTTGAACGGGCGACGCGGAGCGGGCGCTGCCTCGCCACGTCGGGATCCGCGCGTCACGATCGCGGTGGTGGATTCGTCCTTGACGGAGGTCATGTCAGTTCAGCTCCTCGAGTGCCTTGGTCCGCCGGAACGCGATGACCGAGATCGTCGCGACGAGGATGAAGATGATGATCGAGAAGGCGCTGGCGAGCCCGTAGTCGGAGCTCGAGCCGACGAAGGCGACCTTGTAGACCATCGTGATCAGGATGTCGGTGGCGCCGACGTTCACGTTCGCGGATGCGTCGCGAGGCCCGCCGCCGGTGAGCATGTAGATGAGGCTGAAGTTGTTGAAGTTGAAGGCGAACGACGAGATCAGCAGCGGGGCGACCGAGACGAACAGGAGCGGCAGCTTGATCGAGCGGAACACCTGCCATGCACCGGCGCCGTCCACCCTGGCCGCCTCCTGGACGTCCTCAGGGATGGCCTGGAGCGCTCCGGTGCAGATGAGGAACATGTAGGGGAAGCCGAGCCACAGATTGACGATGAGGATGCTGATCTTCGCCAGCCACTCGTTCGTCAACCACGGGATGTCCGCTCCGCCGAAGAGCACGACGTTGAGGAAGCCGAACTCCTGGTTCATCATGCCCGCCCAGACGAGAGCGGAGAGGAAGCCGGGGAACGCGTAGGGCAGGATCATCACGATCCGGTAGTACTTCTTCGACTTCATCCGCGGGTCGTTGAACACGATCGCCACGAAGAGCCCGAGCGCGAAACAGGTGAGCACCGACAGGATCGCGAAGGCGAACGTCCAGACGAGAACAGAGAAGAAGGGACCGCGGATGGAATCCTCCGCGAAGGCCCTGACGAAGTTGTCGAAGCCGACGTTGATCTGCCAGCCGGGCCGCAGCTCCGCCCCGTCCTCGGCGGTGAATGCCCCGGTGCCGATGTCGGAGTAGACCACGCCGGTCCTCGTGTCCGTCATCGTCCCCGCCGCCTCGTCGTACACGAGGTTGGAGACGTACACGTACGCCATCGAGCCGTCCGGGGTGCGCAGAGCACCATCGTTCGGGTCGTCGCTGATCGGCACCGACATGTCGCCGATGGCCTTCTGGTTGGCGACGATGTCCGCGAACCCGAGCGTGTTGTACCCGGCGAGGCCGACGGCTTTGCCGCCGTCGATGTCCGCGCCGTCGACGGGCTCGAGCGGACGCTCCTCGCCGCCGAGCAGGACGTCGCCGTCGGGTTCGGTGACGAGGAAGGAGTATTCGCCGAGCTGCTCGACGATCGTCAGGGCGTAGGCAGGGGAATCAGGGACGCGCTCCTGCGCGGACAGCATGAGCGCGTTGACCGCACTGCCCTTGTCGCTGTTGTGGCCCGTGCCGTAGTTCGTGAAGGCGACGTACCCGGTGTACAGCGCCGCGAACACCTGGAAGACGAACAGGAAGATGAGCCCGGGGACGAGGTACTTCGCCGGCAGGTTGCCTCGGCTGAAGTACACCCAGTTGGCGAAGCCGGTCACGAGCAGCACGATCGCTGCAGGGACGAGTTGGTCGCTGCGCCAGAGCACGAAGATCGCGTAGACCGCGAGGGCATCGATGAGACCGAGGGCGATCACCTTGAACAGCATCAGCTTCCAGCCGATGCCCGCGTGATCGGCGATGTTCGCCGCGCGCTTGCGGTTGCGGCGTCGGTCGGCGGACAGCTCCGTGTCGCGATCTTCTGTCGTTGGCGTCGTCATCGATTACCTCTGCTGGTCTGCGAGCGGGCGGACGAGGGCGGCATCCGAGACGGATGCCGCCCTCTGCGAACTGATCAGCCGATCGCAGCCTGGATGTCGGCTGCCATCTTGGCCCACAGGGATGCCGGGTCTCCGCCGTTGATGATCGCGGTCTCGGTCACACCCCAGAACTCCCACACGGCTCCCATCTCGGGGATGCTCGGCATCGGGACGGCGTTGGCGCCGACCTCACCGAATCCGGCGGTGATCGGGTCGCCGGCCACAGCGGCCTCGAATGCCGAAGTCAGGGCGGGCGCGCGGCCACCGACCTCATACAGAGCGGTCTGCACGTCTTCGCTGCCGATGTAGTTCACGAGGAACTCGTTGGCCGCGAGGCGGTTCTCGCTCTCGGCGCTGAGGAAGAAGCCCTGCACGCCGGCGAACGGCTGGGCGTCCTCACCACCGGCGGACGGGATCGGGTCGACGGCGATGTCCAGGCCGGCGTCGATGGCATCCGGAGCGTTCCACGGACCGGTGAGGAAGAACGGCGACTTGCCGGAGTTGAAGTTCTCCTTGGCGAGGTCACCGGTGATGTTCGTGTTGAGGACGCCGGCGGCGCCCTGCTCGCCCAGCCAGGTGGCGAAGGCGGTGCCGCCCTCGTTGCCGATCTGCAGGTCGGCCGGGTCATAGCTGCCGTCGGATGCTGTTCCGAAGACCGGTGCGCCGAAGGACGTCTGGAACGGGTACAGGTGGTAGGGATCGGCCGCTTCGGGGTCGAGGCCGACGAGGAACGGGTACTCGGTGCCCGCAGCCTCGCCCTTGGCGATCATGTCGGCGAAGTCGGTGGGCGCCTCCGGCACGAGCTCGGTGTTGCGCAGCAGCGCGATGTTCTCGATCGCGTAGGGGACGCCGTAGGTCTGACCCTCGTAGCTCCACGCGTCGATCGCGACCTGCTCGAACTCTGCGGCCTTGTCGCCCAGCTCCACGGGAGCGACCACACCGTTGGTGGACAGCACGCCCAGCCAGTCGTGCGCGCCGACGGCGACGTCGGGTCCTTCTCCGGTGGGGACCTGCTGGACGAACTGGTCGCGGATCTCGCCGAACTCCTTCTGGACGAGGGACACCTTGACGCCGGTGTCCTCGGTGAAGGCCTCGGCGGCATCCTCGAGCACGCCCGCACGGTCGGCGTCGACCCACACCGTGATCTCGCCCGAGAAACCGGCGTCGCCGGAGTCGGACTCTCCGCTGTTGCCCGCGCATCCTGCGAGCGTCAGCGTGGACACGGCCGCGATCGCGCCGAAGGCGACGATGCTCTTCTTGTTCACCCTCATTGGTGTTGCCTCTCTTAGTGCTGGTGGCTGCTCGCATGTACTGCAAGCGCTTACAGTATGCATGGTCGCGCTTACACATGGCAATGTCTTTCGCCGCTGATATCAAGCTGTGACCGAACGGTGTGCGGGGATGATGCCGTGGAAGCGCTTCCAAGGCGGGTCGGGCCGACGGGGCACCGTACGCATGCCCCCGCACCGCCCGGCGCAAACGGACATGCTCGGGTAGATTTGCAACATGGCTTCGGACTCCAGTTTTGACATCGTCAGCAAGGTCGACCACCAAGAGGCGGAGAACGCCCTCAACCAGGCGCGCAAGGAGGTCGAGCAGCGCTACGACTTCAAGGGCACCGGTGCATCGGTGGAGTGGAGTGGCGAGTCCATCCTGATCAAGGCGAACACCGAGGAACGGGCCAAGGCCGTCCTCGACGTCTTCCAGTCGAAGCTCATCAAGCGCGGGATCTCGCTGAAGAGCCTCGAGTCCGGCGAGCCCTTCGCCAGCGGCAAGGAGTTCCGCATCGTCTCCACGCTGAAGGACGGCATCTCCTCGGAGAACGCCAAGAAGATCTCCAAGATCATCCGCGACGAGGGCCCCAAGGGCGTGAAGAGCCAGATCCAGGGCGACGAACTGCGCGTGCAGTCCAAGAGCCGCGACGACCTGCAGTCCGTCATCGCCCTGCTCAAGGGCTCTGACCTCGACATCGACCTGCAGTTCATCAACTACCGCTGAGACAAGCCACCACGGCTCTGCCTGAGCGACTCCGCGTCGCACCCCGACCGCGACAACCACGGCATCGGCTGCGAATGGTCCTGACCGGCGGAATCGTCTCTGCCCCATAAGCCACCCTTGCCGTCGGCGTCCGCGTCAGCAGAATGGGTTGCATGACGGACAGTAACGCACCCCGCCAGCTGCGCCTGGTCATCGAGACCGACGACTTCGACAGCACGCTGCGCTTCTATCGAGACGTCCTCGGCATGCCCGAGCAGCTCGCCTACTCGAAGGAAGACGACAACAGGGTCGCCATCCTCCACGCAGGCGTCGCGACGATCGAACTCGCGACGCGGAATCACGCCAGGAGCATCGACGACATCGAGGGAGCGCCGCATGCGCCGGGCACCCTGCGGCTCGCGCTCGAAGTGACCGACACCGAGGATGCCGTGGCCACCGTGCGCGACGAAGGTGTCGAGGTGATCGCCCCGCCCGTGCGCACACCGTTCCAGAGTCTCAACGCCCGGGTTCAGGGCCCTGCGGGCTGGCAGGTGACGTTCTTCCAGGAACTGGAGTCGCCTGAGCAGCGCGCCGAACGCGAAGGCTCCGCCACCACCGACGATGAGCGGGCTCAGCCGGAGCGACCTCGACCCTGTTCGCGGCCGCCCACCCCGTGACCCATCGGTCCAGCCGTGCGTAGGCGTCATCGCGGGCCTTCTTGCGCGAGAGGAAGACGTCGTGCAGTGCGCCGTCGATGCGCTCGACCGTGACCGACGCGCCGAGCTTGAGGGAGCGGTGGGCGATGTCCTCGACGACCAGCACGGTGTCAGCGGAGGTGAGCTCGTCCGACCACCGCGTCGGCACCGCGGATCGTGCAGACAGCAGCACGCACACCGGAACGGGGATGCCGAGGCCCTCGGCCACCGCCCTGTGCCCACGGAGGATCGCGCTGAGCCAGCCTGCGTGCACAGGCATGGCAGGAACAGGGCGCCACTTCGGATCGGTCTCCATGAGGTCGTCGGAGTCGGCCACGGCCGCCTGCGCGCGAGCATAGAAACCGAGGTCGATCTGCGGCGCGGAGTCGAGCGGCCGCAGTCGCGCCTGCAGATCGACCACCGGCGTGATCGCCGCGCGCAGCGGCGCGATCTGGAACTCCAGCCACGGCGAGTTCAGGATCACGGCATCCACCAGGTCGGGGTGCCGTGCAGCCCACAGGCTCAGCACGAGCCCGCCCGTGGAGTGCCCGACGAGGATGAGTCGACGGCGACCGCCGGTGGCCGGAGCATCCGCTGTCATGACATCGAGCGCCGCGCGGATGTCCTCGTCGTAGGTCTCCAGGTGCGACACGTAACCGGGCGTCTGTCCCTCGCGCAGACTTCTGCCGTACCGGCGAAGGTCCAGCGCGAAGAACCGGGCGCCCTTCGCGGTCCAGAACCGCGCAAGGCGCTTCTGGAAGAAGTAATCCGACCAGCCGTGCACGTACAGCACATCCACGCCGTCGAGCATCGGTCGAGCATCCTCCACCGCCACGCCGCGCACGCGCCTCGAGAATCGCTCCCACCCGTTCGGTCGTGGTGCCGACGGCTCAGGCAAGGCCCGCACCAGCGTCGCCTCGACGTCCCCCTGATCATCCGGGCCGAGGCGCAGCGTCCGCTGCTCGAACTCGTCGCCGAGGACGTCGGGCATCCAGGTCGTCATGTCATACACACTATCGACCACCGCCGGGCACCCTATGCTGAGGCCACGACCACCGGAAGGACCCGAATCCATGTCGCCACTTCGCCGCCCCCTGCTTCGCACCGGCGCACTCGCCCTGGCTGCAGGCACCATGATCGCGCTCGTCGGATGCGCCGCATCGGACGACGCCGCAGACGCTGGCAGCACCGGCACGATCACCCCGGTGATCGTCGACATCAACGAGATCGACGGCACCACGATCCAGGTCGTCGAGGGGAACGTCATCGACCTGACCGGCGACGACGACACCTACCTGGACTGGACCGCCGACATCGCCGACACCTCGGTCGTCGAGTTCACCCCTGGCAAGGATGACGGCAGCGCACAGTTCAACCCCGGCCTCACGGCTCTGAGCCCCGGCGAGAGCGAGGTCGCCCTCGACAACTCCGCCAGCGGCGACACCGTCACCTTCACGGTCGAAGTGACCGCGAAGGACTGACGCTCACTCCCCGCGGGAGATCCGCACCATCTCGTCGCGGGGGACCACCTTGATGCGCGCCCGCTCGTGCGGGGCGCCGAGGTCGATCTCGTGCGCGTCCAGGCGATGCCATCCGTCGAGATCCGTCCACGCGACCCCGCGCGATTCCAGCAGCGCAGGGATCGCCTCCTCTTCAGGGTGCTCGGGCTGCCACCACGAGCCCTGGTCGTTCACCAGGTGCTGCACGGTTTCCATCGCGTCGGACTTGGTGTGCCCGATGAGACCGACCGGACCGCGCTTGATCCACCCGGTGGCGTAGACGCCGGGGACGCGCTCGTTGGAACTCTTGGCGATCACCTGACCCTCGCGGTTGGGGATCACGCCGTGGCGCTTGTCGAACGGGACGTCCTTCAGCGGAGAACCGAAGTATCCGACGGCCCGGTAGAGCTGCCCGATCGCGAGCTCGCGCATCTCGCCGGTGCCGCGGAGGCCGCCGGAGCCGTCGGGCTCCGTCCGCTCGTAGACGATCGCGGCGACCTTGCCGTCGGCATCCGTCTTGATCTCGACGGGCTTCGCCCAGAAGTGCAGGTGAAGGCGGCGGCTCGCCTCGCCACCGGCGTTGTTGACGGAGGGGCGGGTCCGCCACTGCTGCAGCACACGGTCGATGACCTTGACCTGCTTGTTGCTGGCGATGGCATCCAGCGACGCCTGGTCGTAGTCGAAGTCCTCGTCGTAGACGACCATGTCGACGTCGCGCAGCTCACCGAGCTCGCGGAGCTCCAGTGGGGTGAACTTCACCTGCGCGGGGCCGCGGCGACCGAACACGTGGACGTCGGTGACCTTCGAGGCCTCGAGACCCGCGTGCACGTTGTCGGGGATCTCCGTCGGCAGCAGGTCCTCGGCGTGCTTGGCGAGGATGCGCGCGACGTCGAGTGCCACGTTGCCGTTGCCGAGGACGGCGACGGATTCGGCATCCAGCGTCCAGTCGCGCGGGACGTCGGGGTGACCGTCGAACCAGCTGACGAAGTCCGCTGCTCCGAAAGACCCGTCGGCGTCGATCCCCGGGATGTCGAGGGCGGCATCGCGGATCGCACCGGTGGCGAAGATGACCGCGTTGTAGTGCTCCTTCAGGTCGGCCAGCGTGATGTCCTCGCCGAAGCGCACGTTGCCGAAGATGCGGATGTCACCACGGTCGAGCACGTCCCTGAGCGCGTTGATGACGCCCTTGATGCGCGGGTGGTCGGGGGCGACGCCGTAGCGCACCAGCCCGTACGGCGCCGGGAGCTGCTCGAACAGGTCGATCGAGACGTCGAAGGAGCGCTCCGTCTTGAGCAGGATGTCTGCGGCGTAGATGCCCGCCGGCCCTGCGCCGACGATGGCCAGCCTGAGCTTGGTCATGGGTGTCCTTTCGGATGCTGCAGTGATCGACGCGCGATCATCTGCTGCGGTCTGCAAGAGTTTCAGCGAAGCGCACGAGGGCCTGCCGCACGGTGCCCTTCGGCAGCGGTGCGAGCGCGTCGACCGCGTCGCGCGTCCAGGAGCCGGCCAGCTCGAGCGTCTGCTGCGTGACGACATGGTCGCGCAGCTCGGCGAGCGGTCCGTCGAGGATGTCGGCCTCCGCGCCGTCGGCGATCTTCGCCACTCCGTCGTCGATGCGCTCGGCGAGTGCGACGGACGCAGCATCCGTCCGGGCCTTGAGCAGCAGGTACGGCATGGTCGGTACACCGGCACGCAGATCGGTACCGGGCACCTTGCCGGTCTCGGCGGGGTCGGCGGAGAGATCGATGACGTCGTCGAGCAGCTGGAACGCGACGCCGATCTTCTCGCCATACACGCGCAGCGGCTCCTCGTAGTCGGCCGGGGCGTTCGAGAAGATCGCGCCGCCCTGCGTCGCCGCGGCGATCAGTGAGCCCGTCTTGTCGGCGAGGACCTGGAGGTAGAACTCGATCGGGTCGTCGCCGTCCTGTGCGCCCACCGTCTCGTGGAACTGCCCCATGACCAGGCGCTCGAACGTGTCGGCCTGGAGTCGGATGGCACGATCGCCGTACTTCGCCATGAGCTGGCTGGCACGGGAGAACAGGATGTCTCCGGTGAGGATGGCGACGTTGTTGCCCCACACCGCGTGCGCCGCGGGGACACCGCGCCTCCGGTCGGCGCCGTCCATGACGTCGTCGTGGTAGAGCGAGCCGAGGTGCGTCATCTCCAGCGCCTTGGCGATGTCGATCACAGCGGGGATGTTTCCGTCGCCGAGCTGAGCCGTGAGCAGGGTCAGCACCGGCCGGATCCGCTTGCCGCCGGCCTCATAGAGGTAGCGGGCGGATGCGTCGGCGATCGAGTCGGCGACGTGCAGCTCCTCGGCAAGGCCGGTCTCGACGAGATCCAGGCCGTCTTCGATCTGCAGGGCGATGCGACGCGCGGCCGGACCGACGAACACGCGGTCGCTGAAGCCGAGCCGGCTCGCGAGGCGCGAGCCCGGGGCGGCGGGGCTCGAAGTCACAGTCTCAGCCTACCGGTGGCTCATGGGTGCTCGGTCGCACCCGCGGGCTTGGTCGCCCTGTGCAGGGCGACGATCCCGAAGGTCAGGTTGCGGTAGGCGACGTCGGTCCACCCGGCCTCGCGGATCCACGCCGCGAGCTTCTTCTGGTCCGGCCAGTCACGGATGGACTCGTTGAGGTAGTCGTACGCGTCGCCGTTGGTGCCGGCAAGTCGTGCCACGCGGGGCAGGACCTGCGCGTTGTAGAACCGGTAGAGACCGCGGAACACGGGGTCGGGCGGGGTCGAGAACTCGTTGATGACGAGGCGCCCACCGGGCTTCGTGACGCGGAAGAGCTCAGCCAGTGCCACCTTGGGCTGCTGGACGTTCCGCAGCCCGTACGACATCGTGACGGCGTCGAACTCGTCGTCCGCGAACGGCAGGTCCATCGCGTCAGCGAGGGCGAAAGTGAGGTTCGACAGGTGGCCGTGCCTGCGCTTTCCCTCTGCGAGCATGCCGGGCGAGAAATCGGCGGCGACGACGTCAGCGCCACTGGCGGCGAGAGATGCCGAGGAGGATGCCGTGCCCGCTGCGAGGTCGAGGATCCGCTCTCCGCGCTGCGGCGCGACGGCCCGTGTCGTCGCGGCCCGCCAGATCGCGTCGTTGCCGAACGTCATCACGGTGTTCGTGCGGTCGTAGCCGGGGGCGACCTGGTCGAACATCCCGCTGACGCGCGACGGATCCCGATCGAGGTCTGCGCGGTTGGGCTCGGTCATCCGTCCAGTCTAGGTCGGTCCAGCCTGAGCGTTTCCAGGCGGTCGAGCCAGGCGTCGGCCGTCGCGTCGTCGAACGGCGCGACCAGATCGCGCACCCTCTCCTCGAGGTCGAGGGTGAGCGCCTCGAGATGCGTCATGACATCGGCCGGATACCCGTATCGGACGCTGTGCTCCGCCCACTCGTCCCGGTCGTCGACCCACGTGCCGTTGGGTCCTTCCGCCGGGTCCCGCTCCTTCTCCAGGCGGATGACGTCGAGGTCCATGTCGATGCCGGTGGCCAGGAGCGGGTCGTTCGGAGACCAGCGGACGTCCCAGCCGAGATCGATGTAGATCCGCATGCCGATCGGATGCGCGCGGTTGACGGTGAGGGCGTGGTCGGCGGACGGCGGTACGAGCGTGACGTTCGGCGCCTCGGCGTGGAACTCGGCACCAGGGCGGACGCTGTGCCATCCGACGGGCTGACCGACCCAGTCGCCCCACTCGTCAGCGCCGAGGTAGACGCACTCGTGACGCCAGTGCGGCGAGCCGTCCCACTTGCGCCACTGGAAGATCATCGGGGTGCCGGGTGCAGGGCGCGTTTCCACCTCGTCAGCCTAGTGCGGGCATCCGGACGCATCGGGGGGAGAACTATCCTGGGAGGGTGACCACCCGCCTGATCGTGCAGACCCGAGAGTTCGATCCGGTCGAGGACCTCCTCGCATACGCCGCCCCCGATCGCCCCCTGGCGTGGCTCCGCCGCGGCGACGGAATCGTCGCGGTCGGCGACGGGATGCCGGCGATCATCCGCGTCGCGGCCGGTGAAGGCCCGCTCCGCAGCGCGATCATGGCGGATGCCTGGCGCGAACTGACCGCCCACGCCGACGTCGACGACCCGGTGGGGCTCCCAGGGACGGGCCTGGTGGGATTCGGCGCGCTCACCTTCGACGAGGGCTCAGGGGCGGACAGCGTCCTCATCGTGCCCTCGGTCATCCTCGGCAAGCATCAGGGACGCGGGTGGATCACCCGCATCGCTCCGGTGGGCGAGGACCTCCCCCAGGATCAGCCGGATGCCACGCTCGAGCCGAATCCGTACGGGGCGCACTGGGCTGGCACGGTCGGCCCCGGCGCCCAGTCCCCCGAGGGCTACCAGTCGTCGGTGCGCGCCGCGCTCCAGCGGATCGGCAGCGGCGAGATCGGCAAGGTCGTGCTCGCGCGGGACCTCGCCGGGACCATCCCCGCCGGCTCCGACCTGCGACGTCTCGTGCGCGCCCTGTCCGGCGGCTACCCCGACACGTGGACGTTCGCCGTCGACGGACTGATCGGCGCGAGCCCCGAGACCCTGGTGACGGTGCAGAACGGCGGCGTCACCGCACGTGTTCTCGCCGGCACGATCGGCCGCGGCGCGGATGCCGACGAGGATGCCGCGGCCTCCGCGCACCTGGCATCCAGCACGAAGGACATCGACGAGCACGAGTACGCTGTGCAGAGCCTGCTCGAGTCGCTGCGCCCGCATGTGCGCGCGATGGCCTCCAGCGAACAGCCCTTCCTGCTCAAGCTCCCCAATCTCTTCCACCTCGCCACCGATGTGGAGGCGGAGCTGTCCGACGGCGGGTCTGCTCTCGACCTCGTCGGCGCCCTGCATCCCACCGCGGCTGTCGCGGGGACACCGACCCCTGCGGCCGTGGCGGCGATCCGGGAACTCGAGCCGTTCGATCGCGGTCGCTATGCGGGCCCCGTCGGCTGGATCGACGGCAACGGCAA
This sequence comes from Microbacterium ginsengiterrae, assembly GCF_014205075.1. Lineage (NCBI taxonomy): Bacteria > Bacillati > Actinomycetota > Actinomycetes > Micrococcales > Microbacteriaceae > Microbacterium > Microbacterium ginsengiterrae. The sequence continues at coordinate 668,800 of NZ_JACHMU010000001.1, forward strand.
TGGCGAGTGGGCGATCGCCCTCCGATGCGCGCAGTTCGTCGCGGGGGATGACGGCGCGAACATCGCTGTGACGGCCTATGCCGGAGCGGGCATCGTCGCCGCGAGCGACCCGGAGACGGAGCTCCTCGAGACGCGCGTGAAGTTCCGGCCGCTGGTCGACGCGCTCGCGTAGGCACAGGCCCCGGCGGCCGAGGCCGGCACGGGGCATCCGGCACGCGGCATCCGGCACGCGGCATCCGGCACGACCGCTGCGTGGCCACAACTCCGGAGAATCACCGCATTCCGGGCCTCCGCCGACCGAAGAATCGCGGATCGGTGAAGAATCTCCGGAGTTATGCCCCGGGGCGCGCGAGCTCAGCTCGCGGCGAGCCGGGCCTTCTCCGCCTCGACGTCGTAGTCGGCGGCCGGCCACTGCGGGTCGATGTCCTCGAGCGCGGCGAGCAGCAGCTCCTGCACCGCGAGCCTGGCGTACCACTTGCTGTCGGCCGGAACCACGTGCCAGGGAGCGCCGGGGCGGGAGGTGCGGTCGAACACGGCCTGATACGCGTCCATGTACTGCGGCCACAGCATCCGCTCGTCGACGTCGCCCGGGTTGTACTTCCAGTGCTTGTCCGGGCGCTCCAGCCGTTCCATGAGGCGGGACTTCTGCTCCTCCGGCGAGATGTGCAGCATCACCTTGACGATGCGGGTGCCCGATGCGGCCACCCGTTCCTCGAACTCGTTGATCGCGTCGTACCGTCGCTCGATCTCGGCGTCCGGCGCGAGCGAACGGACCTTGCCGATGAGCACGTCCTCGTAGTGGGAGCGATCGAAGACGCCGATGCGCCCGTGCTCCGGCAGCTGCTTCTCGATGCGCCAGAGGAAGTCGTGCCTGCGCTCCTCGTCCGTCGGTGCCTTGAAGCTCGCGAGCGACACCCCCTGCGGGTCCACGCCGCCGACGACGTGGCGTACGATCCCACCCTTGCCCGCCGAATCCATCGCCTGCAGCACGAGCAGCACGGCGTCATGCGCCTCCCCCACCTGACTTGCCGCGAACAGGCGCTCCTGCAGCTCGCCGAGCGCCTCGATGCCTGTGGCGAGATCCTTCGCGCCGTCCTTCTTGCCGCCCTCGTACCCTGGGCGGCTGCCAGGATCGACGTCACTGAGACGGAACCCGTCCCCCACTCGTAGGAGTTCGGTCGCCTGGCCTGTCCATCCGCGGGTGCTCATGTCCCCATCGTGCCCGAGCCCGGCGGTCGAGCACGGCGTACGACACGCCGCAGGATCGCGTGGGCGACAGGGTCAGCGCGGGAGCGGGACCTCGATGATCTGCGGTCCTGGCACCGGGGAGGTGAGCGCCTGATCGAGGGCGGCACGGGTGGTGACCCGGCTGTACTCCCACCCGTAGGCGGTCGCGAGCTGTTCGATCGCCACGGCCTGGGGCGTGTAGAAGGCGCGGTCGAGGTCCTCGCGGGGGGCGGATGCTGCGACCTCCAGCCCGTCGAAGATCGTCCCGCCGCCGTCGTTGCCGACGATGACCTGGATGCGACGCTTCGGCTCGTCCGGTGGGAGCAGCAGCGCGCCGACGTCGTGCAGGAACGTGAGATCGCCGAGGACGACCCGGGTCACACCGGCGGCACCCTCGGCTTGGCTGGCGATCGCGATGCCCGTCGCCGTGGAGATCGTGCCGTCGATGCCGGCGAGCCCGCGGTTGGAGTGGACCGGCACCTTCTTGCCCCCGAGCACGGCGTCCGCCACACGGACGAGGCGTGACGAGCCGAACATCAGGCGGTCGTGCGGCCAGGTCGCCCGCCAGACGGCATCCACCAGCAGTTCGCGATCCAGGGGGCGACGCACCGCCGCCAACTCGGCGCGCATCGCGTCTCGGCGGGCGGCGAGATCGGTGGAGTGCAGACCCTCCTGATCCGGCGCGGTCTCGGAGAGGTCGACGACCGAGTCCGCGGAGGCGCGCATCCACGCCCCGAGCCATGCCCGGTCGGCTTCGCCGTCCGCGACGACGACGGATGCCGCAGACCTCGTGCGTCCGTTCAGATCGAGCGCCTCCCCTCCTGAGCGGACCGCGACGATGTCGATGTCGTCGCGTCGCAGGAGAGCGGTGACCTCTCGGCTGAGCGTGGGGTGTCCGAGGACGATGACGCGTTCGATGCGTCCGCCGAGCTCCGGATCACCGAGGTGCCCGCGATAGCCGTGGACGATGTACCGGCCGAAGCGCGCCCCGCTGACGATCTCGGCGACGAGCGGCCACGACCCGGCGTGGGAGACCTCTTCTGCCGCCGGCCCCGCATCGGCTCCGGCGACGACGACGGTGCGAGGGCCGCGCTCGAGGACGAACGCGCCTTCGGCGTCGGGCCGCGGGGCATCGCCCGGCTCGGCGCGGTAGTCGGCGGCCAGCGCACTGGAGAGCGGTTCGCGGCTGGGAAGGTTCAGGTGCACGGGGCCGGCGACGCCGGGGAGCCCCGATGCCTGGTCGCTCGCCCCCATCGCCGCCGCGATCGCCCGTGCTCCGAGCCCGTCCCAATCGCCGTCTCCCGGGACCGGTGCGTCGTGCTGCCAGCGCACGAATGCGCCGAACAGCCCCGGCTGCACCGTCGCCTGGTTGGCGCCGACGCCGCGCAGCTCCGGCGGGCGGTCCGCGGTGAGCAGCAGCAGTGGGACCCCGGAGTGGAAGGCCTCCATGGTGGCGGGGAGGAGATTCGCCGCCGCGGTGCCTGATGTGCAGATCACCGCGGTGGGCACGCGCGTCTCACGGGACAGCCCGAGTGCCGTGAACCCGGCGACGCGTTCGTCGATCCGGACGTGCACGCGCACCGTTCCCTGCCGTGCGAGGTGCGTGGCGGCGAGCGCGAGCGCCTGCGACCGGGAGCCGGGCGAGATGACGATGTCGCGCACCCCGGCGCTCACGAGCTCCGCGAGGAGGGATGCCGCAGCATCCGCCGCGGGCGCTGTCGTCATGAACGAGAGTCCGCGGCCGGTCCGTCGGTCTCGTCGTCGAGGCGAGCGAGCTCTTCTTCCAGACGGCGGATCCGCTCGTCCTGCTCCGACTTGCCGATGCTCCGGAGGAACTCGGGGTCGTCGTCCGGCGCGACGGGCCGCATGCCCTCCTGGTCGCTGCGCCGGCGCCTGCCGAGCACGAACCAGAGGATGCCGCCGAGGACCGGGATGAGGACGACGATCGCGATCCACGCACCCTTGGGCACACCGCGGTGCCGCGTCGCCGGCTGCACTGCGCAGTCGACGATGCTGAACACCCAGAAGACGAGGGCCAGGAAACCCCCGACGATCAGTACTCTCGCCACCCTTCCAGTGTAGGCGGGATATTCGATGACCGCCCTGAGAGCCTGCGGCGCGAACTCCGACACCGCCCGCGCGCCCGGGCGGTCGAGCGGCTCCGTTGGGCTGGTTCGGCCGCACGCATGCAGGGCCGACGCACGGATGCAGGGCGCACGGACGGCGTTTCGTCCTGCATCCGTGCCTGCGCCCTGCATCCGTGCGGTGTCGACGCGACGGCGGGAGTCGAACCCGCAGCACTTTCAGGTATGAGCCGAAGCCCGGGACCACCCGGATCGTCGCGATGGCCCCGACGCTACCGGCCACCCGACTGCCTGACCAGCGGACCGGGCGAACATGTCATCGCGAGTCGTCGGATGACGACGTGTGACGCGGTGGGCGCGAGGACCGGCCCGGGATCCGCACAGCCGCGCGGCCTACAATGGCCGCATGAAGTTGCCGCCCATTCTCGTGTACTCCGTGCTGCGGCTGCTGGCGTTCCTCGTCCCGCTCGGCATCATGTGGTTGTTCCCGATCATGCGGGAGTACTGGTGGCTGACGGCGATCTTCGCCGCCCTGATCGGCATGAGCCTGTCGATCCTGTTCCTGCGCCGCCCGCTCTCCGGTGCATCGGCCGAGATCTACGAGCGGCGAGCCGCACGCGGCTCGGCCGCCAAGAGCGCCGCAGCGGAGGATGCCGAAGCGGAGGATGCCGCGCTGGACGCGGCCGCCGACTCGACGCCCACTCACGAGAACTGACTCAGGCGACGAACGCCCAGTAGAGCGCACCGGCGTACAGCAGCGCCGTGAGGGATGTCAGCCCCAGCGCGACGACCAGCTCGCGCGGCAGTCGGTACGTCCACACGATGAGGATCGCGGGGAGACCGGCGAGCAGGCCGAGCAGGCTGAGCCACGCGATCGGGTACAGCAGCGCCATGAACCCCGCGAGGACGAACGGCACGAGCATGAAGACCGTGTAGACGGACTTCGTCGCCGTCCGACCGATGAGCACCGTGAGCGTGCGCTTGCCGACCTCTCGGTCCTGATCGATGTCGCGCAGGTTGTTCGCCAGGAGCACCGCGCATGCGAACAGACCGGCCGCGATCGCTCCGAGCCACGCCTCCAGCGGCAGCCGGAAAGCCTGGACCCACGTCGTGCCGAGCACCGACACGAGCCCGAAGAAGATGAAGACGAAGACCTCGCCGAGGCCCGCGTACCCGTACGGGCGCTTGCCGCCGGTGTAGAACCACGCCGCGGCGATGCACGCGACACCGACCGCCAACATCCACCACTGTCCTGTACGGATCACGATCGCGAGCCCGACCAGCGCGGCGAGCGCGAACAGGGACAGCCCGATGATCAGAACGTGACGCGGGTTGACCCGTCCCGACGCCGTCAGGCGCGCCGGCCCCACCCGGTGCGCGTCGGTTCCCCGGATGCCGTCGCTGTAGTCGTTGGTGAAGTTCACGCCGATCTGCAGCAGCACGGCGACCGCGAGGCAGGCCAGGGCGATGGCCCAGTGGAACTCGCGGTCGACGAGCTGTGCCGCCCCTGTACCGATGACGACAGGCGCGACCGCGAGCGGCAGCGTGCGCAGTCGCGCGGCCCCGATCCAGTCCTTCACGGTGATGGGCGGCGCTTCGACGATGGGGCGCCTGGCCGGGTTGCCGCTGGTGCGGGCGGGCTTCCGCCTGGTCGATGAGGACTTGCGCTTCGAGGATGCTGCCACGGAGAGAAGTGTAGTCGCGGCGAAAGCGCCCCTACGGGTTCGGGTTGCTCGCCTTGCCGTCCAACCACAGGGTGTCGCTGGGATCGGCGTGACTTCCCTCGGAGCCGACGTGCTTGGCGGAGATCTGCGGCCCCTTCGTGATCACGTGCACGATCGCCATCCCGTGGCCGCGACCGAGGTCGTAGTCGTCCTTCAGCCACTCCAGGATCGGGCCGGCCTTGGTCCCTTCGCCGAACCCCTTCTCCTTCGCCAGCTCGATGAGCTGCCGCGGCGTGAGTCCCGTCTTGTCCTCGACCGCATCGAGGTACGCCTGGAACGACATGATGCTCCCGTCTCGTCGCGCGGCGGGTGACCGCGATCTGCGTCCAGTCTCCTCGGAGCGGCCTCGGCCGTCCAGTGGTCACAGCGACGGCTGCGAGCGTCGCGCGGGGGCCTCAGCCCTCCGGCGTCTCCACGGCGATGGGCCGGTTCTCGTAGTAGGTCTGCAGGACGACGGTCGTGCGCGTGCGCACGTTGGCGACGGCGCGGATGTCACCGACGAGCTGCTCCAGCGCGCGCGGTGAGGTGACGCGGACGAAGAGCATGTAACTGGCATCACCCGCGATCGAGTGGCATGCCTCGATCTCCACGAGGTGTTCGAGCAGCTCGGGGGCGTTGTCGGGCTGCCCCGGATCCAGAGGCGTGATCTCGATGAAGGCCGACAGGGGTTTGCCGAGCGCCTCGGCGTCCAGCACAGGGCGATAACCGGTGATGACCCCGCGCGTCTCCAGTCTGCGCAGCCGGGACTGGACCGCCGACGTCGACAGTCCCACCGCCTCTGACAGCTGCGCGAGCGTCGCCCGGGCGTCGCGGGAGATCTCGGCGATGATTCCGCGGTCGACAGCATCCTCCATAGATGGAAGAATAACCGCATATTCAGTTGATCGCCGGAAATTTTCCGGCATGCCTTGCGATCGGAGGTCCCGATGTCCACTCCCCTTCACACCACTGCCATCATCGGCGAACCCGAGGTCGTCGAGGATGCCGCCACCGCCGAGAACAGCGCGGCATGGCGGATGCTGAAGGACGCGGCCATCGCGATCCGTGAGCTGCAGGTGAAGGACGGCTCGATCCCGGGCGCTGCAGACCCGGAGACGCACGCCGCCGCGACCGAGCACGTCGCCGCCATCACCGCCGGCATCCGCGCTCTCGCCCCCGCCTTCCCGCACGACGCCGAGTACCTCGCCGCCTCCGTCGCGGACTTCGAGCGCTGGGCGTCCGAGGGCTTCGGCGTTCCCGACTTCCTCGACTCGCTCGTGGCGTTCCAGCCGCAGCAGCACCGCACCGACGGCATCCGTCACCTCGTCGTGTTCCCGATGTATACGCAGAACGGATCGTCCGACCGCCTGATCGAGGCGCTCATCGTCGAGGCCATCTGGCCGGAGTTCATCGCCGCCCTCGAGGCCGGCGACTACGGCAACAAGCTGTTCGTGTCGCTGCGTCTGGTCGACTTCACCCCCGGGTACGACACGAACTCGGCTGTGCTGTTCCCGGAGACCGTCGCGATGCGCGAGATCCCCACCTTCACGTGGGGCGCGATCTTCCAGGACCGCGAGGCCGCCCGGTACCGCCGCGTCGTCCGTGCCGCGTCCGAGATCACCAAGCTCGAGCTGCCGGATGCGGCCGCGCGGATGCTGGACGATCAGGACCTCACCGAGAAGACGTTCGTGATGTGGGACATCATCCACGACCGCACGCACATGCGCGGCGACCTTCCGTTCGATCCGTTCATGATCAAGCAGCGGATGCCGTACTTCCTCTATTCGCTGGAGGAGCTGCGCTGCGACCTCACCGCGTTCCGCGAGTCGGTCGCGATCGAGAAGCGGCTCTCGGCGCAGGACAGCATCTCCGCGGTCGAGCAGGAGATGCTCGAGCACGCCGGGCTCGTGCAGTACGCGGTGATCTTCGACCGCATCTTCCGGTTCGCCATCACCGGCAGCCGCGTGCGCAACTACGACGGGCTGGGCGGTCAGCTGCTGTTCGCGTGGCTGCACCAGCGCGGCGTGCTGCACTGGACCGACACCCGCCTCACGTTCGACTGGGACGCCGTGCCGGATGCCGTGATCGCGCTGGGCGAGGCGATCGACGACCTCTACTGGCGCTCGATCGACCGCCCGAAGAAGGCGCACTGGCTCGCCGCCTACGAGCTCGTCCGGAGCGTCCTCACGCCCAACCCGGCATCCGTCTGGGCGCGTGGCCTGTCGGACGAGGTGCTGGCCGGGCTGCCGAAGGGCTACACCGACGCGGTCATGGACGACGAGTTCCCGCTGTCGATGTTCTTCGAGGCGCTCGAGAAGAAGATGCGGCCCGTCATCGAGTCGACCTCGGGCATCCGCGCCGGCGATGAGTGAGCACGTTTCTCGCAGAACAGCACGCTTCTCGCACGTTTCGCCGGAATTCCTGCGAGGAGCGTGCGCATCTGCGAGCTCGGTGCTGCTGACGGGTGGGTCGGATGGCTGATCTCACCGCGCGCACCGTGGTGCTCGCCGGCGCGACGAGCGCCGCGGGGGTCGCGGTCGCGCGGGCGCTGGTGGATGCCGGCGCCCGTGTGGTCGCGACGGGGCGGTCCGCTCAGCGTCTGGGGGCACTGCGGGACGTCGGTGCGGAGATCGTGGTGGCGGATGCGACCTCGATCTCCGCCATGCAGCAGGTGGCGGGCACGCTCGACAGCGTAGATGGGGTCATCCCGCTGGTCGGCGGATGGCGCGGCGGCGGCGGCCTGGCGGGGCAGTCCGACGAGGACTTCGCCGCCCTGCTCCCGGCTCTCGAGGCCGTCCGCGCGACCTCTCGGGCCTTCGCCCCCCTGCTGCAGGCGTCGACCGCCGGGCGCTTCGCGATCGTGTCGTCGACCGCGGTCGCCCGCCCGCTCGCCGGTGGCGCCAACTACGCCGCAGTCAAGGCCGCCTCTGAGGCATGGGCACGCGCGGTGGCGCACGGGTTCACCAAGACCGCGCGGGATGCCGGGGAGCCTCTGCGCGCAGCATCCGTGATCCTCAGAGCCAAGGCCCTGGATCCTGAGACCCTGGCCGAGGCCGTCCTCGGCTTGTGGGACCAGGGTGCCGACGAGCTCAACGATCGGGTGCTCGACCTGGCCTGAATCCCGCGGCCAGCAGGACCGACTCAACCTGCTCGCTCGCGCGCCGGCCGCTGCCGCATCTCACCCCTGCGACCCGGTCGGCGGCAATCCCGGTACGGGCGGTGGCGCGTCCTGCGCCGCAGCCTGACCGGGCAGCGGCGGCGCCGCAGCCTCGCCGTCGTCACCCTCGCCGTCGTCACCCTCGCCCTCACTGCCGGGAATGGCCTGGTGCGGCGCGTTCTCGTACAGCGCGGTGAGTGTGCGGTACGAACGCGTGAAGAACGCCAGGGTCGTCGCGATCACCATGATGATCCCGGCGAACAGGCAGACCAGCGCGATACCGCGCGCCTCGCCCTCGCCCAGCAACCAGCCCCACCGGTCCTGGCCGGCCGGGCTGTCCATGTACGGGATGATGAGGAACTCGGCGATCGGGGCGATGAGGAACGCCGTGATCGGCGCGGCGCTCGCCTCGAGGGCTGCGGCCGTGCCGAACACGCGCCCCTGCCGCTCGAAGGGCACCACCTTCTGGATCACCGTCTGCTCCGCCGCTTCGACCGGCGGCACGAGCATCATGTAGAGCCACATGCCCGCCACGTACAGCGGCCACCACTCGCGAAGCATGAACACCGCACCCAGCAGCCCCATGGCGATCACGACGAGCAGCATCGTCTGCACCGGCCGCTTGCCGAGCCCGAACTTCGCCACCAGCGCCCCTCCGATGAGGAACCCCGTCGAGGCGAATGCCAGCGCGATCCCCCACAGCTGCGCATTGAACAGCGTCAGTCCGTACGGATCCATGAGCGCCATGTAGACGCCCCCGATGAGGTTGTTGAATGTCGAGAAGATGATCAGCGCGAACAGCCCGGGCGCGAGGCGGATCGCCTGCACGCTCCCGCGGAAGTCGAGGGCTCCCGACGAGCTCGGATCGGGCTGCGGCTCGGCTTCGGGGATCCGGATGAGGAGCAGGTGGACGAACGTCACCCCCATCGCCACGATCGCGATGATCAGGGTCCACCCCATCCCGAGGAAGCCGATCGACAGCCCGGAGAACACGCTCGTGACGAGGAACGCGATGCCCTGCACCGTGCCGACCAGCCCGTTGGCGTTGGCGCGCCTGTCCTCTTCGATCAGCAGTGTGACCGTCGTCGACAGGGCGATGTTGCGGAGTTGCTCGATCACGCCACCGAACAGGATGATGCCGGCGAACAGCCAGAACCACGGCGCACCGAGGTCAAGCAGCTGACTCTCGCTGAAGAACAGATACAGCACGCCGGCGACGCCGAACGCCACGGCGGACACGACGCTCGAGAGCACCATGACGGCGTGCTTGCGATGCCGGTCGACGACCGTGCCGAACACCATCGCGAACAGCGCGACGAACAGCATGTAGGCGCCGCCGATGATCCCGGTCGCGAGAACGGACCGCGTCTCGATGTAGACCCAGAAGGTCAGGGCGAACCACAAGAAGCTCGTCGTCACATTGGCGATGAGGGTGTTGATGAGGACGTTCGCGAATGCTCGTTTCGCTGCAGTGCGCTCCATGCGAACGAGGGTAGACCCGGGCACCGACATCCGACATAGGCTGTTGTGGTGAACAGCCTGCATGACCCCGCGATCCGGGGATTCGCGTCGGACAACTACTCCGGCATCCACCCCGAAGTCCTCGCCGCCATCGCAGCGGCCAACGACGGTCACCAGATCGCCTACGGCGAAGACCAGTACACCGAGCGGCTGCAGGAGGTCTTCCGCAGCCACTTCGGAGAAGGAGTGGAGGCGTTCCCCGTGTTCAACGGCACGGGGGCGAACGTCGTCGGCCTGCAGTCGATGCTCCCCCGCTGGGGTGCCGTCATCGCGGCATCCACCGCCCACATCAACGTGGACGAGGGCGGGGCCCCTGAACGGATGGGCGGCATGAAGCTGCTCACCGTCCCGAGCGAGGACGGCAAGCTTACCCCCGAGCTCGTCGACCGTGAGGCATGGGGCTGGGGCGACGAGCACCGCGCACAGCCGCTGGTGGTCTCCATCACCCAGTCGACCGAGCTCGGCACGCTCTACACGCCGGACGAGATCCGCGCCCTCGCCGATCACGCGCACGGTCACGGCATGCGGCTGCACATGGACGGCTCGCGCATCTCCAACGCCGCCGCAGCGCTCGATCTGCCCTTCGCCGCATTCACCAGGGACGTGGGCGTCGACGTGCTCAGCTTCGGCGGCACGAAGAACGGTGCGATGGTCGGCGAGGCGATCGTCGTGCTCGAGCCCGAGGCATCCGACGGTCTCATCTACAGCCGCAAGTACTCCATGCAGCTGTCCTCCAAGATGCGCTTCGTCTCCGCGCAGCTGATCGCGCTGCTGGAGGGCGACCTGTGGCTGCGCAACGCGTCCCACTCCAACGCCATGGCGCAGCGCCTGCGCGCCGGCATCGAGGCAGGACTCGCCGACGGCAGCATCCGCGGCGTCGAGTTCACCCAGCCGACGCAGGTCAACGGCGTGTTCGCCACGCTCCCCGTCGGCGTCGCCGACCGTCTGCGCGAGGTGTTCCGGTTCTACGACTGGGATGCAGCGCGGCGCGAAGTCCGCTGGATGTGCAGCTTCGACACCCAGGAATCCGACGTCGACGCGTTCGTCGAGGCCATCGGGCGACTCACCACCTCCTGATCCCGAACACAGATGACGATGCCCTGACCGGAGTCAGGGCATCGTCATTTTTCGCGCGAGGAGCAGCGCGGTCCGCTCAGCCGGCCGCTGCCGCCGCCTTCGCCCATCGCTCATGCTCGAGGGCACGGGGGTTGAGGACCCGCGGCGGGACACGTCCGTCGGCGACCGCGATGAGCGACTCGTTCGCCTGCGTCACGACGGCCTGCGTGTAATCGTCCGTCCAGCACAGCGCATGCGGTGAGAGCGTGACGTTGTCCAGCGACAGCAACGGGTCATCAGGCGCAGGGGGCTCCGGGTCGAAGACGTCCAGTCCGGCAGCGCGGATGGTGCCGTCCATGAGCGCGGCGGTGAGCGCCTTCTGATCGACCAGACCTCCCCGCCCGACGTTCACCAGAGCCGCGGTGGACTTCATCTGCGCCAGCTCTGCAGCCCCGATCATTCCGCGCGTGGACGGATTGAGCGAGGCGCACAGCACGACGACGTCGGCCGCTGCCAGGGCATCGGCCATGGGCAGCATCGGCACTCCGAGCACGTCGGCCTCGTCGCTGCGCCCGCGCCGGTTGACTCCGACGACCCGGTGGCCGATCGCGAGCAGCATCCGCGCCGCCTCCGCCCCGACGCTGCCGAAACCGACGATCGCGACCGTCGCGCCGTCCGTGTCGACTCCGCGCCAACGGCCCCGGTCCTCCCACCGGTCCTCGACGGTGATCCGGTGCTTCTGCACGAGGTTGTGCGTGACGGCGAGCACCAGCGTCACCGCGGCCAGCGCGAGCGGTCGACGGATGGCATCCGGCGTGTTGGTGACGAGCACGCCGGCGTCGCTGCACGCCTCGAGGTCGATGGTGTCGTACCCGGCGCCGAAGCGCGCCACATGCCTGAGCCCGGGGGCCGCGGCGAGGACCTTCGCGTCGAACGTGCGGTGCCCGAGCGCGTACACGGCATCGAGGCCGGCGAGGTCACTGTCGTCATGCGGATGCGCGTCGATGATCTCCCACTCGATCCCCGCCGCCTCGAGCTGATCGAGCGCGAGATCGCCGTGGACGCTCGACCCATCCGGCTCGATCGCCTCGTTCGTGATTCCGATGCGATAGGTCATCGAGCATCCTCCTTCAGCGCGGCCATCGGCCGACGGACCAGCACCATGTAGGCGACCGCGGCGAGCGCCGCGATGACGCCACCGATGATGAACGACGGCGCGTACGAACCGGTCGCGTCGGCGATGATCCCGGTCAGCAGCGGCGCGAAGGCTCCGCCGAAGTATCCGCCGAAGTTCTGGATCGCACCGACGGAGGCCACCTGAGAGGTGTTGACGATGTCGCCGGGCATCGCCCACGCGGCTGCCTGCATCGTCGCGACGAATCCGAGAGCGACGGTCATCACGATCATCGCCAGGGTGAGGTCTCCCACGAGAGGGATGAGGCAGATCAGGACTCCCGCAGCCACCGCGGCCACCGACATGACGCGACGCTTGGCCGTGAGCGCATCGAGGCCCGATGCCTTGGTGTACCTGGTCATCACCCAGCCGCCGGTGATCCCGAGGACGGCGGCGCCCAGGTACGGGATCGCAGCGAGCCACCCTGAGCCGGCGATGCTGACACCGCGCTCCTCCTGCAGGTACAGCGGCAGGAAGACGATGAAGATGTTCCAGATCCAGATGACGCAGAAGAATCCGGCCATCATTCCCCAGATCTGACGGTGCGCGAACAGCTTCAGCCACGGCACCTTCGCGGCGCCGACGTCCTGCTTCTCCGCCTCAGAGGTGATGTGAGCGAGTTCCTCATCCGAGATCGCGGGGTGCAGTTCCGGCCGGCGGTAGAAGATGTAGAAGGCGACCGCGAGGATGATGCCGAGCAGGCCGAGGAAGACGAAGATCGCCTGCCAACCGAATGCGATCATGATGCCGGTGAGGATGGGCGGCGCGATCGCCGGACCCCACTTCGAGCCGGAGTCCCAGATGGCCGTCGCCTGTCCTCGTTCGGAGCGCGGGAACCAGTCAGCGGTCAGACGCGCGCTCGCCGGGCCGTTCGGAGCCTCGGTCACCCCGAGCAGGAACCGGAATGTGACGAAGTGCCACAGCGTCGTTCCGATCGACATGAGCGCCGTCGCGATGGACCAGCCCGCGATGGCCAGGAAGTACATCCTCCGCGCGCCGAGTTTGTCGACCAACCAACCGGCCGGCAACTGCGCGAACGCGTACGTCCAGCTGAACACGGTGCCCAGCAGGCCGATGTCGGTGCGGGTGAGGCCGAGCTCCTCGATCAGCGCCGGCGCCGCGATGGAGATCGCACTGCGGTCCATGTAGTTCACGATGCCGGCGACGAGTGCCCACCCCAGGATCCACCAGCGCAGATTCTTGATCGTGCGCCTGGCGGCCGTCTCACGCCCGTGCTTTGCGGGACGTTTCTCCGTCACAGTCTGATTCATGACACTCCTTCGTGCTCATCAGGGGTTTCGCAGGCGCGCGAATGCGCGCCGCAAGATCATCGGGCGCAGGTAGCGCGCGATGCGATCGGTATGTCGAGGCGAGGGGATGCCGACGGTGCCGTGCATCCCCTCGCGGGCTCAGTGCCCCGGTGCCGGAGCGTTCTCCTCCAGCAGTGCGTCGGCCTTCGCGCTGAAGAAGCGCGTCGCCCACATCATCACAGCGGCGAGGAAGGCGAACGCTCCGAGCGAAACGACGCCCCATGCCCCGCTGTCCGTCGGAATCGACTCGTTGATTCCGGTGCGCATGATCGGAGCGACGAACCCACCGAGATTTCCGAGCGAGTTGATCAGGCCGATACCGGTCGCCGCGGCGGCACCGGTGAGGAACGACGTCGGGAACGACCACGTGATCGGGCCGACCGAGAGGAATGCGCTCACCGCGACGGTGATCGCCACGATGCCGAGCAGGCTCTGCCCGTTCGCCCCGGCCCATGCCGACACGAGGATCGCCGAACCGGTGACCAGGAAGAAGAGGGCACCCCACACGCGGCGGCGCTTGATGCTCGTCGCGTGTTTGCCGACGTAGTAGCAGGCGAACAGGCCGACCGCCCACGGAATGGCGGAGACGAGGCCGACCTGCCAGCCGACCGACTGGCCGATGAGAGCGGACACCTGCTGCGGCAGGTAGAAGGTCGTCCCGTAGACGGCGATCTGCAGGCAGAAGTAGATGACGGTGAAGTACCACACCTTCCAGCTCAGCAGCGCGGCGCCGATGCCTCGCGGCCCGTCCGACCCCTTGACCGTGTCCTCGTGCTCCATGATCTGTCGCAGGGCGAGCTTCTCGGCATCCGAGAGGAACTTCGCCTTCTGCGGCGAATCGACGAGGAAGAAGAACGCGGCGACACCGGCGACGACCGCCATCATGCCCTCGACGAAGAACATCACCTGCCATCCGGCCCACGGGGTCACCTGGTCTCCGAAGCTGATGAGTCCGCCGGACAGCGGCGCACCGAGCATCTGCGAGAAGGGCTGGGCGAGGTAGAACAGCGCGAACATCTGAACGCGTCGCTTGTTCGGGAACCACTGCGACAGGAACATGATGACCCCGGGGAAGAGCCCCGCCTCGGTCACACCCAGCAGGAAGCGCAGGACGATGAACATCGTCTCGCCGTTCACGAAGGCGAACGCCGTGGCGACGATTCCCCAGGTGATGGCGATGCGCGCGAGCCAGAATCGCGCGCCGAACTTGTCCAGCAGCAGGTTCGAGGGGATCTCGAAGATCGCGTAGCCGATGAAGAAGATGCCGGCACCGAGCGCATACGCTCCTGCGGTGATATTGCGGTCCATCTCGAGGGCCTGCTCCGCGAAGCCGACGTTGGTGCGGTCGAGGAACGCGACGAAGTACAGGATGATGAGCATCGGCATCAGGCGGAACGTCGCCTTGCGGATGCCGCTGGCCAGGTGCGGACTGGCCAGCAGCGTCTGCGTGGTCGGGCCTGGTACGTGATCGGACACGTGACTCTCCTTTGAGTGGGGGTTCTTGGGACTGTTCAGATCAGCCGACCAGCGATGGAATGATGAGCGCGAGGCCGACGCCCACGCAGATCACGCCGAGAACGAGGAAGGCGATGCGGCCTTTGGACCAGGTGGGGGTCATGTCGGTCACCGTCAGTGCATGTAGAGGCCGCCGTCGACGTTCAGGGTCTGACCCGTCACGAAGCCGGCGTTCTCGCTGATGAGGTAGGCCACCGCGGCGGCGATGTCCGTCGGGGTTCCGATACGAGGCAGAACACCGTCTGCGGCCATCGCGGCCTTGCGCTCGTCCGTCAGCGTCCCGCCCATGATGTCGGTGTCGATGGGCCCCGGTGAGATCACGTTGGCGGTGATGCCGAGCGGACCGAGTTCACGGGCGATGGAGCGCATGAGACCGATGACGCCGGCCTTCGACGCCGAGTACGGCGTCTTGGAGAAGGTTCCTCCCCCGCGTTGCGCCGACACGGACGAGATGCCGACGATACGGCCGACCCGGTTCTCCGCCAGGGTGCGAGCGACGCGCTGGGTGATCCAGTGCACGCCTTCGAGGTTGATCGAGTTCACCCGGTGCCATTCCTCCGGCGTCACCTCGAGGTACGGCACGGGAGAGGAGACGCCGGCGAAGTTGACCAGCGCGACGGTCTGCGGCAACTCGGCCTCGATCGCGTCCACGGCGGCCACGGCCTGCTCGCGGTCGGCGACATCGGCGCCGACGCCGACCGCCCGGACGCCGTGCGCCTCGGCGACCTCGGCCGCGGTGCCGGCGGCCGCTTCGGCGTCGACGTCGATGATGCCGACGTTCCAGCCCTGTTCAGCCAGGTGGAACGCCGTGCCGCGGCCGATGCCGCGCGGGCTTGCGGCGCCCGTGAGGATGACGGTGCGCTCGGTGGGGAATGTGACGGTCATCGTCGATGCTCCGATCAGTGGGCGGGGTGGATGGGGGCGGGGCCGAGCTCATCCATGAGCTTCTTGATGGCCACGTACGCCTTGTTGCGGTACGCGATCAGCTCAGGAGTGCGGTCCGCCGGCACGTCGAGGAATCCGGCACCGGTCTTCGTGCCGAGCTTGCCTGCGGAGACGAGGTCGTCGAGGATCTTCGGCGTCGCGAAGCGCTCGGGGAACTCGGTCTGCAGCGAGGCGTAGCAGAACGAGTAGACGTCGAGGCCCGCCATGTCGGCGATCGCGAAGGGGCCGAACACCGGAAGACGGAACCCGAAGGTGGTGCGGACGATGGTGTCGATGTCCTCGGGGGATGCGACGCCCTCTTCGACCAGCTGGGTCGCCTCATGGAACAGCGCGTACTGCAGACGGTTGAGCACGAACCCGGTGGCGTCCTTGATGCGTGCGGTCTCCTTGCCGGTCGCGGCGACCAGCTGCTCGACGACAGGAAGGATCGCCTCGTCGGTATCAGCGTGCGGGATCAGTTCGACGCCGGGGATGAACGGCGCCGGATTGGAGAAGTGCACACCGAGGAAGCGCTCCGGGTTGACGACGGCTTCGGCGAGCTTTCCGATGAGGATCGTCGAGGTGTTGCTGCCGATGATCGCGTCGGGTGCTGCCGCCTCCGAGATGCGGCGAAGCGTGGCGTGCTTGATCTCGATCTTCTCCGGGACGGCCTCCTCGATGAAGGAAGCCCCGGCGACGGCATCCTCGATCGTCGCCGCGCTGACGCGCTCGGCGATGATCGTCGCGGCATCAGCCGGGAACAGGCCGTCGGCGGCGAACTGACCTGCCTCCTCGATGAGTCGTGCGAGGTTCTTCTGGGCGACCTCGATGTCGACATCCGCGATGCGCACGTCGGCGCCGGAGAGAGCGAGGGACTGAGCGATGCCCCCGCCCATGTAGCCGCTGCCGATGACGGCGTAGACGGGACGTTCCTGGGTGGTCATTTTTCGTCTCCTTGGATCGGATGCGGTCAGTTCTGAGCGGACTCTGGAAGAAGCGTGCGCAGGTAGTCGCGGTTGGTCGCGCAGACGCCGAGGCTGTCTCCGCCGTACTGCTCCATCAGGAACGGGCCGTTGAAGCCCAGCTCGATGGCGCGCGAGACCGTCTCGCGGTAGTTGATGAGGCCGAGCTCCATGCTCGTGGGCACGGAGGTCTGCCACGACCCGTCGGCGGACTCGTCGCGGGTGTAGTTCTTCACATGCCAGTAGTTCGCATACGGGAGCGTCTTCTCGTGCATCTCGAGCCAGTCCTCGATCGGACGGTGCAGACGGATGAGGTTCGCGATGTCGGGGTTGAGGCCGACGTTGTCGAGGCCGATCTCCTCGATCAGGCGAACCGCGCTGTCCGCCGTGCCGAGGTACGTGTCCTCGTACATCTCCAGGGACATCGGCAGACCGACGGATGCTGCGTGCTCACCGAGTTCGCGCAGACGCGTCACCGCGAGCGCCCGGGTGTCCGCGTCGTCGGGATCGACAGGGCCCTGTGCGGTCCAGAACCACAGCGCCTTGCGCTGAGCCTCCGTGAACGGCTGGTGCAGGCCCGTCGAGAAGATCTTCATCCCCATCTCAGCGGCCGCGTCGATCGCGCGGTGCGCGTAGGCGAGGTTCTGCTCGCCCTTCCCCGGCTCGATCACGCTCTGGCGCTGGACGTGCGCCGAGATCAGATCGATGCCGTGGCGGCGCGCGACAGCGGTCAGCTCTCCGCGCCGCGCGGGGGTCAGATCTGCCGGCCGGATGTGGCTGTCGGCGATCTCCACGGCGTCGAATCCCACGCTCGCGACCCGGCGGAAGATGCCGTCCCACACGTCGGGGCTGGCGTCGTGCAGGCGCGTGCCGTCCCGCAGCACCGGTGAGAATCCGTGCATGCAGACGGCGATGGGCCAGGTCTCACGGGTGTGAGGTTGTGCGGGTGCAGCCATGACGACTCCATTGACGTGGAGATCCGCCGATCGACGAATCTTCATAGATCCTATAGGAAATCACGTGATGCGCAAGGCTCGTGCGAAGAGGCCTGCCAGCCCCTCCTGGTCAGCCGCGCGCGAGGTCGAGCGAGCGCGCACGCACCTGCTCGATGTGGTGGCGCATGAGGGCCTCCGGCGCATCAGGGTCATCGCCGGCGAACGCCTCGGCGATCGCCTCGTGCTCGGCGATCGCCTCGCGGACGTCGGTGACACCGTGCAGCACGGACTGCCGCATGCGGTGCAGCTGCGCACCGAGCGACTCCGACATCTCGTTCAGGTAGCGATTGCCGCAATGGTGGAAGACGACGCGGTGGAAGTCCGCGTCGGCAGCGAAGTACGCGGTGGTCAATTCGACATCCGTCGAGCCCGCACGCAGCGCAGTGATCACCTGCTCACCGATCTGGCGATGGGTGTCCTCGGCCGCACGCAGTTCGCTCAGCATCTCCGGCGACGCGGGGGTCGCGAGCCTGGCGGCATGCGACTCGAGCATGAGGCGCGCATCGAACAACTCGCGCAGCTGCTGCGCACCGAGCGGTGGCGCCACGCGGTATCCCTTCAGCGCCTCGCGCGTGACCAGCCCGGTTCGTTCGAGCTGCACCATCGCTTCCCGCACGGGGGTCTGCGACACACTCAGCTGACGAGCGATCGTGTCGATGGACAGTCGAGCGCCCGGCGCAGCGTCACCGCTGAGCAGCAGCTGCAGAATGCGCTCGTACACATGGTCCCGCAGTCCTCTGCGCTCGATCGTGTCGTCGAGCCCCTTCAGGCCTCCACCGGTCCCCATACGTCGGTCACTCTCCCTCGCCCACTGGTCAGGCCGCCAGTGGCCTCACTTCATCGAGGATCTCACGGAAGGCCTCCGGGTCATGCGCGAAGCGACCGAGGAACAGGCCGTCGACACTGTCGGCGATCTGCGTGAGCAGCCCAGGCCCGGCGCTGCCTCCGTAGATCACCCGTGCGGACACGCCCTCCTGCTCGAGGTGGTCGGAGAGCAGTGCGCACACGCCGCGGATGTGATCGGCGCCGGCCGGCTCAGGGGCACCGATCGCCCACAGCGGCTCGTACGCCACCACCACCGGGGCCGACACCCCTGCCGCGGCAGCCTCCCGCAGCCCGGAGCGGACCTGCGCGATGCAGGCCTCTGCGGCAGCCGCCGCATCCTGCCGCTCCGCCTCTCCGACGCACAGCAACGGAGTGAGTCCGTTGCGCAACGCGGCGTGCACCTTCCTGGCGACGATCTCGTCGGTCTCACCGAACATCCGGCGGCGCTCCGCGTGACCGACCTCCACGAACTCGCACCCGAGTTCCGCGAGAACCGCACCCGAGACCTCACCGGTGAACGCGCCGGCATCCTCCGTCGCGAGGTCCTGCGCCCCGACCGCGAGTCGCCCACCGTGCTCGACGGCCGCGGGAATGGACGGATACTGCGGCATCACGAAGGCGGTCACTGCGGGCGCTGCCGGATGCTCGTCGAGGATCCGGGCGACGGCGCGCACCCAGTCAACCGTCTGCGCGTGACTGAAGTACATCTTCAGGCTCGCGCCGATCAGCAGCGGCCGCATGAGGGGATCAGACTCCTTCGTACGCGCAGATCTCCTGCACCTTCTCGGCCGAGGCGCTGCTCGGGTCGAAGGTGTAGGTGAGCCACTCGGATGCGAGACGCCGAGCGAGCTCGATGCCGATGACACGCTGCCCCATGCAGAGCACCTGTGCGTCGTTCGACAGCACGGAGCGCTCGACGCTGAACGAGTCATGAGCGGTGACGGCACGAATGCCGGCGACCTTGTTCGCCGCGATCGCGACGCCCAGCCCTGTGCCGCAGATGAGGATCGCGCGATCCGCTTCGCCGGCTGCGACCTTCTCCCCCGCCGCAGTGGCGATGCCGGGGTAGTTCGTGTGGCTGTCCGCATCCACGCCGACGTCCAGCACGGACTCGACGAGAGGGTTGGCGAGCAGGTCCGCCTTGATGCGTTCCTTGTATTCGTAGCCCGCGTCGTCCGAGCCGATCACCAGTCGAAGTGCCATGTCATTCATTCCCTTCCAGGATGTCGAGGACGGTGTGAGCGATGAGCGCGAAGGAGACCGCGCCGGGGTCAGGGGTGCCGAGGCTCTTGTCACCGTGCGAGCGCGCACGGCCGAGCTTGGCAGTGAGGTCGGCGGTGGACTTCGCCGCACGATCGGCGGTGTCGGCAGCATCCGACCACGCGGGAACGAGCTCGGTCCCCGCCGCGACGAGTTCGGCGAGACGGTCGGCGAACGGGACGATCGCATCGATCATCGTCTTGTCACCCACCTTTGCCTTGCCGAAGGACATCACCGCGTCCTTCATGGCGGTGACGCCCGCGGCGATCCGCGCCGCATCCACCTCGGCATCGTCACCGAGCGTCGCGCCGAGCGCGACGAGCATCTCGCCCCAGATCGCGCCGGACGTGCCGCCGCCCTTGTCGGCCCAGGCGTCGCCCGCCTGCTGAAGCGTGGTGCGAGCGCCGGCACCGGCAGCCGCCGACGAGGATGCCGCAGCAGCAGCAGCCTTGCTGCCGCGCTGCATGCCGATCCCGTGGTCGCCGTCGCCAGCGATGCGGTCGATGCGGCCCAGCTCATCGGCCTGCGCGTCGAGCATCGCGGCGATGGCGGTCATCGCCCGGTCGATCGTCGTCGCCGCCTCGCGGGACGCGTCGCTCGCCGGCCCGATGACGACCTCTTCCTCGACGACTTCCACATCGTCGACCGCGATCCTGCCCTCGACCGCTCCGCGCCGGAAGGCCGGAGTGTCGCACGGGGCATGCCACAGGGGCTCGATCTCGTCGTCGAGCCACAGCAGCGTGAGCGAGACGCCGGCCATGTCGAAGCTCGTGCAGAACTCCCCCACCTCCGGCGAGACGACGACGATCCCCGCCTCGGCGAGCAGCCGGTCGATCTCCGCGTACACGACGTACAGCTCTTCGTACTTGACGCTGCCGAGCCCGTTGAGGATCGGGACGACGCGTGCGCCGTCCGCGTCGACGCCGTCCGGGATCTCGGCGAGGAGCGAGGAGACGAACAACTCGGCGAGCCCGGCCGCCGTCGGCACGTCGACCTCGTCGATGCCCGGCTCGCCATGGATGCCGAGCCCGACGGCCATCCGCCCTTCCGGCACGGTGAACAGCGGCTCATCCGCTCCTGGGAGCGTGCACCCTCCGAAGGCCACGCCGAGAGTCCTGGTGCGCGCGTTGGCGAGGAGGGCCAGCCGCTCGACGTCATCGAGGTCGAGCCCTGCTTCCGCCGCGGCACCGGCGATCTTGAAGACGACGAGATCACCCGCGATACCCCGACGCTTCTCGATCTCCGCCTTGGGGGCGCTGGAGATGTCGTCGGTGACCAGGACGGTGCGGCAGTCGATGCCCGCCTCACGCATGCGCTCCTGCGCCTGGGTGAAGTGCAGGACGTCGCCCGCGTAGTTGCCGTAGCTCAGCAGCACGCCGCGTCCTTCGTTCGCCGCGACGGCGACGCTGTGCACCTGGTGCGCGGACGGTGACGCGAAGAGATTCCCCATCGCCGCGCCGTGCGCCAGCCCAGGACCGACGAGTCCGGCGAAGGCGGGATAGTGGCCGCTGCCCCCGCCGATCACGACGGACACCGTCGGCTCAGCACCGCGTGTCGAACGCACGACGCCCCCGGTGACCGGGCGCACCCATCGAGCGGATGCCGCGGCGAAGCCGGCGGCGGACTCCTCCGCGAAGTCGTCCGGGTCGTTGAACAAGCGCGTCATTGCGGTCTCCTCAGGAATGACAGGGGGGCACGACTGCGTCCCACGGAGATCCTATAGGAAATGGGATCAAATCGACAGCGTGGGTACGGAGAGCTCTCCACCGCCCGTCGGCATGGCGGCGGTGGAAGGGCAGGTCAGCGGAGCAGTCCGAGGGTCGCCAGAGCGGTGCGGATGAGCGTGCCGCGACCGCCCTCCATCTCGGCGGAGACCGCATCGGATGCCGCGGCCTCCGGCGAGAACCACGTGACCTCCAGGGCGTCCTGCCTCGGCTCGCACGTCCCGGTCACCGGCACGATGAACGCCAGGGACACCGCGTGCTGCCGGTCGTCGTGATAGGCGCTGACGCCGGGCAGCGGGAAGTACTCGGCCACCGTGAACGGCTGGGGCTGGAGCGGGAGCAGCGGGAACGCCATGGGCCCGAGATCGTTCTCGATGTGCCGGAATAGCGCGTCGCGGACCGTCTCGCCGAACCGGACGCGTCCGGACACGATCGTGCGGGTCATCTCACCCAGCGGCGTGGATCGGAGGAGGACACCGACCTCGGTCACCTGGCCCGTCCCGTCCGTGCGGACCGGGATGGCCTCCACGTACAGCATCGGCAGGCGCCGCCTGGCCTCGGCGAGTTCGAACTCGCTGAGCCACCCGGGGTTGCCTGCGTCGTTCGGAAGCTCTCCGAACGCGGAGAGGTCGTCGTCCTCGCCGTCGGGATCGGGGTCTGGTGTGCGCACCGCCATGCACCATTTCTACCAGTGTCGGTCGCCGCTGGCAGGATGGCGGTGTGACCGATTCCCTGACGATCGACGCGAACGCGACCCGCTGGAGCCGCGGAGACCGCACCGGGCTGCCGCTGCTGGTGCTCCTGCACGGCTACGGATCCGACGAGAACGATCTGTTCGGACTCGTCCCATCGCTGCCGAGCGGGATCGCCGTGGCATCCGTCGCCGCGCCGCTCACGCCGCCGTGGCCGGCACCAGGCCGCTCCTGGTACCCCATCGAGGGAGACGAGAGCCGGCATCCCGATGCCGTCACCGACGCGGGACGCGCGCTCCTGCGCTGGCTCGACGACGCGGCAGCCGACGCGCCGTCCGTCGCCCTGCTGGGCTTCTCGCAGGGGGCGGCGGTGTCACTGCAGGCGATGCGCCTGGATGCCGCGCGGTTCGGCGCGATCGTGGCTCTCAGCGGCTACGCGTCCCCCGGCGACCTGCCAGGGGACGACGCACTGCGCACCTCGCGCCCTCGCGTCTTCTGGGGGCGAGGAACGCACGACGACGTCATCCCCCCGGTGCTCATCGACCACACGGCGCAGTGGCTGCCCGACCACTCCGAACTCACCGGCCGGGTCTACCAGGGGCTGACCCACAGCGTCTCCGAGGAGGAACTGCGAGACGTCCACGTCTTCGTGGAGAAGTGGCGCGACGACGCAACGGCCTGACGCCTCAGCGTGCGGCGTCAGGGTCTTCCGGCCCCGACTCCCCCTGCTGCTCATCCGCGCGCGGGCTCTCCGGACCCTGAGCGTCCGAGGCCTCACTCTCGAGAGCGCTTTCGTCCGGTTGCCCCTCGCGCCCACCACGTCCGGTGGCACCGAAGGCGACGGCGAAGGCGATGCCGACCCCCACGCCGATCCCGATGCCGAGTCCCATGTTGCCCAACGCGGCCCCCATCGCGACGCCGACGCCCATCCCCAGTGCGATGCCGATGCCCCAGCCGGCGCGCTGGCGCGCTTCACTGCTGCTGATGTCTCTGTCCGCCATGCCTCCACGGTACGGGCGGACGGGCTGCGGAGCATCCGTCGCGCGACGGATCTCGAGCAGAATCCCCCCCTTGCGGACCGCGACACGCCCGGGTAGCATCGTCGAGTCCTGTCCGCCGTGTTGGGAAGTTCATTGATCTGAGTCGTCGCCTCCGCGCCCATCCGACCGCGCGCTGACACGACCCTTCCTCTCGGCCTCGCCGCCGCCGTTCTCGGCGCTTCCTCGGCGACCGGTGTCAGTGCACCCGCACGCTCAGGAGACACCATGTCAACACCGACCACCCATGCATCGGTCACCCTCGACCGACTCACCTTCACCTGGCCGAACGGATCGACGGCCCTCGACGGCATCTCGGGCACCTTCGGCACCGGCCGCACCGGTCTTGTCGGACGCAACGGCTCCGGCAAGTCGACGCTGCTGCGACTGATCGCCGGAGACCTGTGTCCCACCTCCGGTCACATCAGTACGAGCGGAGACGTCGCGTATCTGCCGCAACGTCTGACACTCGAGACGGACCGCCGTGTGGCAGAGCTCCTCGGCGTCGCCACCGCTCTGGACGCCGTGCGCGCCATCACCGCCGGCGACGCCGACCCCGCCCACTTCGACGCCGTCGGAGACGACTGGGACATCGAGGCGCGCGCCGAGGTCGCACTCGCGGAGGCCGGGCTGGATCCGTCCTTCCTCGACCGCCGGGTCGGTGAACTGTCCGGCGGGGAAGCAGTGCTGGTGGCGATCGCCGGCATCCGCCTCCGGCGCGCTCCCGTCACGCTGCTCGATGAACCGACCAACAACCTCGACCGTGATGCCCGAGCGAAGCTCGCGGCGATGGTCACCGCGTGGAGGGGCGCGCTCATCGTGGTCAGTCACGACGTGACGCTGCTCGACCTCATGGACGACACCGCCGAGCTCTACGGTCAGACCCTCAGCGTGTTCGGCGGGCCGTACTCCGAGTGGCGGGCCTGGCTGGAGGCGGAGCAGAACGCCGCCCGCCAGGCCGAGCGCGACGCGAAGCAGGCGTTCAAGAAGGAGAAGCGTCAACGCATCGAGGCCGAGCTGAAGCTCGCGGGGCGGGCCAGGATGGCGCACAAGGCCGAGGTCGAGAAGCGCGTGCCGAAGATCATCGCCCACGGCAGGCGGATGGCGGCCGAGGTGTCCGCCGGCAGACTCCGCGGCGAGGTCGCGGAGAAGGAAGCGGAGGCGCGCGCGGCCCTCGACGTGGCCGGGCACCGCGTCCGCGATGACGCCTCCATGCGTATCGAGCTGCCGGACCCCGGCGTCTCCCGCGGCCGCCGCATCGCGACGATCGGGGACGCCGAGCGCAGCTTCGTCATTCAGGGACCGGAGCGCGTGGCACTCATCGGCCGCAACGGCGTCGGCAAGACGACGCTGCTGCAGCGGCTGGTGGCCTCCGCAGCCGGGCACGACTCCGGAGATTCTTCGCAGATCCGCGCCGATTCGGCCGCGGAGACCTCAGAAGCGCAGATTCTCCGGAGTTGTGACCCGGATGCCGCGGCGAGCCAGGATGCCGCGGCGAGCGCCGCCGTGGGCACAGCGGCGGCCGCGCCGACTCTCACCGCCACGGCGCACACCGATCGCGTCGGCTACCTCCCGCAGCGGATCGACGGGCTCGACGAGTCGCGATCCGTCATCGCGAACGTCGCCCGTGCGGCTCCGCAGATCCCCGAGAAGGAGCTGCGCAACCGGCTGGCACGCTTCCTCATCCGCGGCGACACCACGGACAGGCCGGTCGGGACGCTCTCCGGCGGCGAGCGCTTCCGCACGGCACTGGCGACCCTGTTGCTCGCCGACCCCGCGCCGCACCTCGTCGTGCTCGACGAGCCGACGAACAACCTCGATCTCGACACGGTCGATCAGGTCGTCGACGCTCTGCGGGCGTACCGGGGCGCCGTCATCATCGTCAGCCACGACGACGCGTTCCTCGCCCGTCTCGACCTCGACCTCACCCTCGAGCTCGATGCCACCGGCCGGCTGAGCGATTCGCAGACGGAGCAGGATCCCGGCAGCGGGGCGTGATTCGGTGACCGTGTCAAGGGGTCAGCCGTAGCATCCCATTGTCCGATGCCTGAACGATGATGGACAGGATGAGCAGCGTACTCGACCGCTTCACTCCGGCCACGCAGGACTGGTTCCGGGGAGCGTTCGCCGCGCCCACGAACGCGCAGGCCGGCGCCTGGGAGGCGATCTCGGCGGGCAAGCACGCCCTGGTCGTCGCCCCGACCGGTTCGGGCAAGACGCTGTCGGCGTTCCTCTGGGCCATCGACAGCATCTTCCGCGAGAAGACGGATGCCGCCGCGGCAGCAGGCACCCGCGCGTCAGCCAAGGCGGAGTCCGCATCGAAGAAGAGCACGCGGTCGAAACGGGATGCCGCCGCGAAGGACGGCGCCGGTACCCGCGTCCTCTACATCTCTCCGCTCAAGGCACTCGGCGTCGACGTCGAACGGAACCTCCGCTCTCCGCTGGTGGGCATCGGGCAGTCCGCCAGGAGGCTCGGCGTCGACGCACCCGGCGTGACGGTGGGGGTGCGCTCCGGCGACACGACATCGAGCGACCGGCGCAAGCTCGTCGCCGACCCTCCGGACATCCTCATCACGACACCGGAGTCGCTGTACCTCATGCTCACCAGCCGTGCGGGTGAGACCCTGAAGGGCGTCCACACCGTCATCATCGACGAGGTCCATGCCGTCGCGGCGACCAAGCGCGGCGCGCATCTCGCCGTGAGCCTCGAGCGTCTCGACACCCTCCGGCGCGCGGGTGGGGCGCAGGAGCCGGCGCAGCGCATCGGCCTGTCGGCGACGGTTCGCCCGATCGATGAGGTCGCCCGGTTCCTCGGCGGAACGTCCCCGGTCGAGATCGTCGCCCCCAAGGCGTCGAAGACCTTCGAGCTGTCGGTGTCCGTGCCGATGGACGACATGACCAACCCACCGCCGCCACCCGGCGCTCCCGCGGCCGATGACGCGGACGCCGAGTACACCGAGGTGACCGGTTCGGTGTGGCCGCACGTCGAAGAGGCGATCGTCGACCGGATCCTCGAGAACAGCTCGACGATCGTCTTCTCCAATTCTCGGCGTCTGGCCGAGCGCCTCACCGGCCGTCTGAACGAGATCTACGCCGAACGGATCGGCGTCGCCGTCCCTGACACGACCGCGCCGCCCGCGCAGATGATGGCGCAGGCCGGGGCCACCGCCGGCGCCGATCCTGTCCTGGCGAAGGCGCACCACGGTTCGGTGTCCAAGGAGCAGCGGGCGGTCGTCGAGGAGGAGCTCAAGTCCGGGCTGCTGCGCTGCGTCGTCGCCACCAGCAGCCTCGAGTTGGGCATCGACATGGGTGCCGTCGACCTGGTCATCCAGGTCGAGGCGCCGCCGTCGGCGGCCTCAGGGCTGCAGCGCGTCGGCCGCGCGGGGCACCAGGTCGGCGAGGTCAGTCGCGCCGCACTCTTCCCCAAGCACCGCGGCGACGTGCTGCACACCGCGATCGTCACCGAGCGGATGCTCGCGGGCAAGATCGAGGCGATCACGGTTCCCCGCAATCCGCTCGACATCCTCGCGCAGCAGACGGTCGCCGCCTGTGCGCTGGACGCCATCAGCGTGGAGGAGTGGTTCGAGACGGTGCGGCGCTCCGCGCCCTTCCAGGCCCTTCCCCGTTCGGCGTTCGAGGCCACGCTCGACCTGCTCGCCGGCCGCTTCCCCTCGGACGAGTTCGCCGAGCTGCGTCCGCGGCTGGTGTGGGATCGGGATGCCGGCACCCTCACCGGCCGTCCCGGTGCGCAGCGGATCGCGGTCACCAGCGGAGGGACGATCCCGGATCGAGGACTGTTCGGCGTCTTCGTCGCGGGCGAGGGCGCAGGGCGACGTGTCGGCGAACTCGACGAGGAGATGGTCTACGAGTCCAGGGTCGGCGACGTCTTCACCCTCGGCACGACCAGCTGGCGGATCGCCGAGATCACCCACGATCGCGTGAACGTGCTGCCCGCGTACGGCCAACCGGGCAAAGTGCCGTTCTGGCACGGCGACGGCATCGGCAGGCCGTATGAGCTCGGCGAGGCCCTTGGCGCGTTCTCCCGGGAGGTGGATGCCGCGTCCCCGGAGAAGGCCACCCAGCGGCTCATCGATGCGGGCCTGGACGAGCAGGCCCGCGGAAATCTGCTCGCCCATCTCAAGGAGCAGCGCGAGGCCACCGGGACGCTGCCCACCGACCTCAACCTCACCGTCGAGCGGGGGCGCGACGAGGTCGGCGACTGGCGCGTGATCCTCCACTCGCCCTACGGCATGAAGGTCCACGCGCCGTGGGCCCTGGCGATCAACGCCCGCGTGCGGGAGCGACTGGGCGTCGAGGGTTCTGCGGTGGCGAGCGACGACGGCATCATCGTGCGGATCCCGGATGCCGACGCGCAGCCGCCCGGCGCGGACCTGTTCGTGTTCGACGCCGACGAGATGGAGCACATCGTCACCGAGGAGGTCGGCGGTTCCGCGCTGTTCGCCTCCCGCTTCCGGGAGTGCGCCGCCCGCGCGCTGCTCATGCCGCGCATGAACCCGAACAAGCGCACACCGCTGTGGCAGCAGCGGCAGAGGTCGGCGCAGCTGTTGGAGGTCGCCCGCCGCCACCCGACGTTCCCTGTCATCCTCGAGACGCTCCGCGAGGTCCTCCAGGACGTCTACGACCTGCCCGCACTTCGACGCCTGACCAACGCGATCGCCGAGCGCCGCGTGCGCCTCGTCGAGACCGAACCGTCGCAGCCGTCGCCCTTCGCCCGTGATCTGCTGTTCGGCTACGTGGGCGCCTTCATGTACGAGGGCGACTCGCCTCTCGCCGAACGAAGGGCCGCCGCCCTGTCGGTCGACCCCGCCCTCCTCGGCGAGCTGCTCGGCACCGTCGAGATGCGCGAGCTCCTCGACCCCGATGTGATCGCGCAGTTCGAACGCGAGGCGCAGCGACTCGATCCCGACCGTCGTGCGCGAGGGCTCGAAGGGGTCGCCGATCTGCTCCGGACGCTCGGGCCGCTCGATGCCGCCGATGTCGCGGAGCGTATGGACGAGCCCGCGAACGCCGCCGCGCATCTCGACGACCTCATCGCCGCCAGACGCGCGATCCCGGTGACGATCGCCGGCGTGTCCCGCGTCGCCGCGATCGAGGATGCCGGACGCCTGCGGGACGCACTCGGCGCGGCGCTGCCCACCGGCATCCCGCTCGCCTTCCTCGAACCGTTCGCCGATCCTCTCGGCGACCTCGTCTCGCGCTACGCCCGCACGCACGGGCCGTTCACGACGGATGCCGTCGCCGCGCGATTCGGCATCGGGGCGGCCGTCGCGCGGCACACGCTGCAGCGACTGGAGCAGTCGGGGCGTGTGACCAGCGGGTACTTCCTGCCCGATGCACCGTCGGAGGGCGGCGGCTCGGCTGAGAACGAATGGTGCGACACCGAGGTCCTGCGGCGGCTGCGCATGCGATCGCTCGCGGCGATCCGCGGCAGCGTCGAGCCGGTCGCACCGGAGGCCTACGCGCGGTTCCTCCCGGACTGGCAGCGCCTCACCCGCCCGTTGGAGGGCGTCGACGGCGTCCTTGCGGTCATCGAGCAGCTGGCCGGCGTGCCGATTCCCGCCAGTGCCTGGGAATCGCTCATCCTGCCGTCAAGAGTGCGCGACTACTCCCCCGCGATGCTGGATGAGCTCACCTCGAGCGGTGAGGTGATCTGGTCCGGGCACGGCACCCTTCCCGGTCGCGACGGGTGGGTCTCGTTGCATCCGGCCGAGCTCGCGCCGTTCACGCTGCCGGAGGCCGAGGACGAGGTCGCAGACGATTCACTGGAACACGCCCTCATCGACGCGCTCAGCCGTGGCGGGGCGTACTTCGCAGGTCAGCTCAAGGAGATGGCGGGCGCCGAGAACGAGCTGTCCGTGCTCGAGGCGCTCTGGAACCTCACCTGGGCCGGCCGCGTCACCAACGACACCTTCTCCCCGGTGCGCACCCTGCTCGCCGGCGGGTCGCAGGCGCACAAGTCCGTCCGCCGCGCCCCTCGGACGCGCACGTTCCGTGGCGTCACCTTCTCCGGCCAGCCCTCCCGACCGACCGTGAGCGGCGGCCGCTGGTCGCTGCTGCCGACCCCCGATGCCGCGGACACCACCGGGAAGGCGTCACGAAGGGCGACCGTGACGGCGGGTCTTCTGCTCGATCGCTACGGCGTGGTCACCCGGGGCGCCGTGCAGTCGGAGGGCACACCCGGAGGATTCGCGCAGGCCTACCGCATCCTCGCGGGTTTCGAGGAGGCAGGGCACTGTCGACGTGGGTACGTCATCGAGAAGCTCGGGGCGGCGCAGTTCGCCGCGTCCTCCACCGTCGATCGGCTCCGCACGTTCGCGAACCTCCCCGACCCCGTCCCGCTGCGTGCGGTCACACTCGCCGCGACCGACCCCGCCAACCCCTACGGTGCCGCACTCGCCTGGCCGCGCAGGGACGGGGTCACCCATCGCCCTGGCAGGAAGGCCGGCGGTCTCGTCGTGCTCGTCGACGGCTCACTCGTGCTGTACCTGGAGCGCGGCGGACGGACAGTGCTCGCATTCGACGACGACCCCGACGTGCTGCGGGCGGCGGCCGCCGATCTCGTGTCGACCTCGCGCACGCGCCGCCTCGACACCCTCACGGTGGAGAAGGTGAACGGCGAGCCGATCTACGGCACCGCATTCGCCACGGCTCTGCAGGAGGCTGGCTTCGTCGCCACGCCGCGCGGCTACACGCTCCGGAAGGTCATCTGACATGCATCTGATTGACTGTTGCCGATGATCCGAGAGTTCGTGGTGGGCGCAGCCACCCTGCTGCGCGGTTTCCGCATGTGGACGACGCACACGCGCCTGATGGCGCTGGGTCTCATCCCCGCCTTCATCGCGTGGCTGCTGCTGCTCGCCGCACTCGTGCCGCTCGTCCTGTGGCTCGTACCGATCACCGAATGGATGACACCGTTCGCCGACGGCTGGTCGATGCCGTGGCAGGGGCTGATGCGGTTCGGCGTCGGTGCGGTCGTCGTCATCGCCGGACTCGCCCTGTCCGCGGCCGTGTTCACCGCGCTGACACTGACGATCGGCGACCCGTTCTACCAGCGGATCTGGCGAGGCGTGGAGCGGTCACTGGGTGAGGAGCCGACCGGCGAGACCGGCTTCTGGACGACACTCGGCGAGGGCGTGCGCCTCGTGGTGCTCGGCATCCTCGTCGCCCTGCTCACACTCGTGATCGGATTCCTGCCGATCCTCGGCGGGATCGCCGCTTCCGTGATCGGCGTGCTGCTCAACGGCCGTCTCCTCGCGAGGGAGCTCACCGGGCGCGCGTTCGATGCGCGCGGCCTGCACGGCTACTCGCGATCAGCCGTGCTCCGGGCCGGCCGCGCGCGCGTGATCGGCTTCGGCGTCGCGACCCAGCTGCTCTTCCTCATTCCGTTCGGGGCGATCGTCACGATGCCCGCCGCCGTCGCCGGTTCGACTCTCCTCGCGCACGACCTCCTGCGCCGCACCGCGCCCGTCAGCCCCGGCACCGGTTCCTCGCAGCCCGCGCCTCCACCGCCGGTCGCACCGCCGCCGACGACGACGCCTCCTCCTCATGCCTGAGGGCGATACGGTCTTCCGCACGGCACGGCAGCTCGACGAGGCCCTCGCAGGTCGTGAGGTGACCCGATTCGACCTGCGAGTGTCGCAGGCGGCGACAGCCGACCTCTCCGGCGCGACGGTGCTCGGATGCGTCCCTCGCGGCAAGCACCTTCTGCTGCGCATCGGCGATCACACTTTGCATTCTCATCTGCGCATGGACGGCGTGTGGTTCATCTACCGTCCGGGTGAGCGGTGGCGGCACCCGGCGTTCAAGGTGCGCGCGATCGTCGGCGTCGCAGAGCGGGAGGCGGTCGGAGTCGACATCGCCGACATCGAGCTGGTCCGCACGAAGGACGAGGCGCAGATCGTCGGGCACCTCGGCCCCGATCCCCTCTCCGCGGACTGGGATCCGGCGGAGGCGGCCAGACGCCTGTCCGCAGATGAACGCGCGATCCACGTCGCCCTGCTCGATCAGCGCAATGTCGCGGGATTCGGCAATGTGTACGCCTCTGAGCTCCTCTTCCTGCGCGGCGTCCTCCCGACCACACCGGCACCCGACGTCGACACGGCGGCGCTCCTCGACCTCGGTGCGCGCACGATCCGCGCCAACCGCGATCGGTCGGAGCGCACCTTCACGGGGATGAGCCGCCCAGGACAGATGACCTGGGTCTACGGGCGGTTCCGCCGCCCCTGCCGGCGCTGCGGCACGCCGATCCTTCGGGGGCAGCAGGGTGCCGACCCGACCCGCGAACGAGTGACCTACTGGTGCCCCCGCTGCCAGAGTGGACCATCATCGCGCTTCGGGAATGAATGAGCCCTCATCGTGGTTGTACTCATATCCGGAAGCATTCCGGGCTGGGAGGAATCTTGGGTAAGAACTACATCGATATCGAGGACGACCAGGGCACGACGCTGCGTTACCGCAAGCACGTCAACGGCCGTGGCCTTGTCGCGCACGGCGCGAAGGTGCATCCGAAGGCCGTTGTCGAGGTCGGCGCCTATATCGAACCCGGAGCCCGAGTGGGCGCCGGTGCGACCGTCGTCCGCGGCGCGTGGATCGAGCCGGATGCCGTCATCGGCGAGAACGCCTACATCGATGCCCACGCACACATCGGCGAGGGCGCGAAGGTGGGTGACGGCGCGCACATCGGTGTTCGCACCGACGTCGGCGCCGGGGCACGGATCGCGCGTGGTGCGCGCATCGGCGACGATGAGACGGTCGCCGCCGGGCTTCGGATCGCCACCGATCGCCGGGGACTCTGGCTCGCGGCCTGATCGCGCTTCCTCACTCTCACCACCGCTCACACGCCGCGCGGGCGTGAGGGGCCCCGTCGCGGACGAGTAGCCTGAACGCATGGCATCGCGCACGTTCCGACTGGGAGCCGTTCCAGGGACGACACCCGGCAAGTGGATCGACATCTGGAAGCAGCGGATGCCACGGGTGCCACTCGAGCTCGTCCCCGTCGCGGTCGCCGATCAGCGTGCCGCCATCGACGAGGTGGACGCGGCCCTCGTGCGTCGACCGATCGACGACGCCGACGCGTTGCACGTGATCCCTCTCTACGACGAGGTGCCGGTGGTCGTGGCTTCGGCGGAGTCCCACCTCATGGCCGCCGACGAACTCACAGCGGAGGACCTCACCGATGAGGTCCTCATCACGCCACTCGACGACGTGCTCGGACCGCTAGCCCTCCCCACCGTCGCCCCGCGCTTCGCGCCCCTCGCCACGACCGAGGACGCCATCGCCACGGCCGCATCCGGCACGGGGATCGTCGTGGTCCCCATGTCACTCGCCCGGCTGCATCAGCGCAAGGATGTCGGCTACCGGCCGCTCCTCGACGCACCGACGTCCTCCGTCGCGCTCGCCTGGTTGCGCGAGCGTACGACGGAGGACGTCGAGACGTTCATCGGGATCGTCCGCGGACGGACAGCGAACTCCTCCCGCTGAGATTGCGGGAGGAGTTCACGGTCTCCGCTCAGCCCGCGAGCACCGGGACCTCGACGGACAGGCCGTCGGCACCGGCATCCACCCGCACCTCGCCGCCGTCGATCAGACGACCGGCGACGAGCAGGTCTGCGATGCGGTCGTCGACCTCGCGCTGGATGAGCCGGCGCAGCGGTCGTGCTCCGAACTCCGGCTCGTAACCGTGCTCGCCGATCCAGTCGACGGCGGCGTCGGTCACCTCGAGAGTGATGTCCCGCGGCGCGAGGCGGTCAGTGGTGGCGCGCAGCATCAGTCGCACGATGCGACCGATCTCGTCGCGGGTCAGCTTCTGGAACAGCACGATCTCGTCGATGCGGTTGAGGAACTCGGGACGCATGGCCTCCCTGAGCTTGCCCATCACCCGGTCGCGCAGATCCTTCAACGACGCGAAGCCGTTCGCTGCGGCATCCTGCGACGAGACGAACCCCAGCGCGCCCGAACGCGAGGCGAGGAACTCGGAACCGATGTTCGACGTCATCACGATGACCGCGTTGCGGAAGTCGACCGTGCGCCCCTGACCGTCGGTGAGGCGTCCGTCGTCGAGCACCTGCAGCAGCAGGTTGAACACGTCGGGGTGCGCCTTCTCGATCTCGTCGAACAGCACGATCGAGTACGGGTTGCGCCGCACACGCTCGGTGAGCTGGCCCGCCTCGTCGTAACCGACGTATCCGGGAGGGGCTCCGACGAGCCGCGACACGGTGTGTCGCTCGCCGAACTCGCTCATGTCGAATCGGATCACGGCGTTCTCGTCGTCGAACAGCCGGTCGGCGAGCGCCTTGGCGAGCTCGGTCTTGCCGACACCCGTCGGCCCGAGGAAGAGGAACGATCCGACGGGGCGACGCGCATCTCCCATGCCGGTGCGATTGCGGCGGACGGCACGGGCGACCGCGGTCACGGCATCGTCCTGACCGATCACCCTGGCGTGCAGCTCGTCCTCCAGGCCGGCCAGGCGCTCCCGCTCGCCCTCCGTGAGGCGGCTGGCGGGGATGCCGGTGGCACGGGCGACGACCTCGGCGATCTCCTTCTCGTCGACGACCGCGCCCCGCTCGACCCCTCGGCCGGCGGCAGCCGCGTCGATACGGGTCTGCGTGGCGATGATCTCATCGCGCAGCTGAGACGCCTGCTCGTACTGCTCCGCGCTCACCGCCGCGTTCTTGCGCGCCTCGAGGTCGGCGAGCTCGGCCATCAGCGCCGTGGTGTCCTCCGGAACGCCGAGTGCGAGACGCCGTCGGGCTCCGGCCTGGTCGATGAGGTCGATCGCCTTGTCGGGGAGGACGCGATCGGGCAGGTAGCGGGCCCCCATGGTCACGGCAGCACGCAGCGCGGCATCCGTGTAGGTGACCGCGTGGTGCTCCTCGTACGCGTCCTTGAGCCCCTCGAGGATGCGGATCGCGTCGTCGATCGACGGCTCATCGACCCGCACCGGCTGGAACCGGCGCTCGAGTGCGGGATCCTTCTCGATCTGCCGGTACTCCTTGAGCGTCGTGGCGCCGATCATGTGCAGGTCGCCGCGGGCCAGGCGGGGCTTGAGGATGTTCCCGGCATCCATCGCACCTTCGCCCGCACCTCCGGCGCCCACGATGGTGTGCACCTCGTCGATGAACACGATCACCTCCTCCTTGCGAGCGGCGATCTCGTCCATCGTCTTGGTGAGCCGCTCCTCGAAGTCTCCGCGGTAGCGGGTGCCGGCGAGCATGCCGGGCAGGTCGAGGGCGATCACGCGGCGCCCGGCGAGCTGCGCGGGGACGGCGCCGTCGACGATCGCCTGGGCGATCCCGTCGACGATGGCGGTCTTGCCGACGCCGGCCTCGCCGATGAGCACGGGATTGTTCTTCGTGCGGCGGCTGAGGATCTCGATCGTCTGCTCGATCTCGTCACTGCGTCCGATGACCGGGTCCAGCGCGCCCTCGCGCGCACGCGCCGTGAGGTCGGAGCCGTAGGTGTCGAGCATCGGGGAGTCGGATGCCGCAGCGCTGGGCTCCGCCTCCTCGGCACCGACGGGGGACCCGAGGTGTTCCCGGGCACCCTGGGTGAGCGCCTCGGCGGTGACGCCGGCGCGGGCGAGGATCTGCCCCGCGGGGACGTCCTGACCGAGGACGAGCGCGAAGAACAGGTGCTCCGGCTCGATGTACGTCGCGCCGGAAGAGCGGGCCACCTGGTACGCGTGGAAGAGGGCCCGGCTCGCACTGGGCGTGATGGTCGCGGCTGCGGCACCTGCCGCATCCGTCGGCATGGGCAACCGCGCTTCGACGGCGTCGACGATCTCCTTCGCCGTGACGCCGATGTTCTCGATGGCGCGCGCGACGGCGTCGTCCTCGACGATCATGCGCAGCACGTGAAGCGCGTCGAGCTCGGTCTGGCCGCGCTCGAGCGCGAATCGTCCTGCCTGCTGCAGGATCTTCTGGGTGCGCGCGGTGAGGAACCGGCTGAGGTCGATGGATCGGGCCTGCCGGGCCTGCTCGCCCGCGAGATACCGGGCGAGGAAGTCGTCGAACGAGCCGGCGCCGGTGTCGCTGAAGTCGTTGGGCACTGCGTCCTCCTGTGAAAGTTGAGCGTCTTTCGCTCAAGTATGAAGTTGAGTGTACTGCACTCAAGTCCAACGCGGACGGGCGACAGGTATTCCCCGGTTCACGAATAGAATTCTCGGGTGGCCTCGATTCTGTACATCTGCGTGCGGCCGGAGCAGGGCGCGGCGGATGCCGAGCACCGGTCCTTCCGGCGCGCTCTGGGCGTGCCGGTGCTCGACCGGTGGGACCTGCTGACCGCGCCGCTGGATCCGTCGATCTCGGACCGCTACGACGGCGTCGTCGTCGGAGGCTCACCGCTCAATGTCGTCTCCGAGGACCGCGACGACGTGCAGCGGCGCGTCGAGGACGACCTCGAACGCCTCGCCGGCGAGACCGTCGACGGGCGGGTGTCGACGTTGTTCACGTGCTACAGCATCGGGGTCGTGACCCGCATGCTCGGCGGAACCGTGGGCACAGCGACCCCTGAGTCGACCAGGCCGACCAGGATCCGCATCACGGGTCCCGGTGCCGCCGATCCGATCTTCGGTCCGTCCGCGCCGGAGATGTCCGTGCTCACCGCACACAAGGAGGGGTCGGTGGAGCCGCCGCCAGGGGCGACGCTGCTCGCGACGAACGACGACTGCCCCGTGCAGGCGTACCGGGTCGGCGATCGGCTCTACGCGACGCAGTTCCACCCCGAGGTCACGCCGCAGGACTTCGTGGACCGCATGGCGTACTACCGCACGACCGGGTACTTCGATCCACACCAGTACGACCTGACCGCGGAGCGCGTCCTCGCCGCGTCCGTGACCGGCACCGACCTGCTCCGCCGGTTCTCGGAACGACTCGGCTGAGTCAGATCCCGGGCCCGGACCGCAGCAGCTCGATCCGTTCTCGGAGGTAGCCGGCGAGCGGAACGTGGGCGTCGGCCTTCGACCAGCGCACGGACGGCACCCCGTCACGCATCGAGAGCGGCCCTGATTCGCCTCCGGCATCCACCGCGTCTACATCGATCACGGACCATCCGACGTGGACGACCTCGCCCTCCGCGAATCCACCCCGGAGCGCCAGCTGACGGCGCTGCGCGCGTGCGCGTGCCGACTCGGCCGTATACCCGCGCCGGCCGGGGTCGGCGGCGCGCAGCACCTCACCGGTGGCGAGCACGGCGTCGTCGGTGATCAGCAGCACGCCGACGTGCCATGCGGAGCCTGCGCGCACGATCCGCTCGCCGCGCCAGCGACTCGACCGCTCCTCTCCGAGCCCCTCCTGCGGGATGCCGGCCAGTGCGGTCCGCGCAGCGGCGAAGAGCTCGGCGCAGGTCACAGTTCGCCCTGTGGGTGACCGCTCTCCACCGCGGTGATCTTGGATCGATCGCCTCGCAGCGTCATGGCGAGAAGGGGATACAGCAGCACCGAGAGCATGCCCGCGCCCACGAGCGCCGCGGCGGTCGCCGGATCGAGGACGCCCTCGTTCACGCCGATGCCGGTGACGGCGACGATGATGGGCAGACCGGTCGCTGCCAGCAGACCCACCGCTGTGCGATCGCGCACCCCGCTCCCCTTCGGCATCGAGAACTGCGCAGCGACGCCGCGGATGACGAGCAGTGCCACCAGGAGCAGCGGCACGAGCGCGAGAGCCTTGGGAGAGGCGAGGAGGGAGCCGAGGTCGAAGGTCACGCCGGTGTAGATGAAGAACACCGGGACGAGGAAGCCGAACGCGATCGCCTCCAGTTTGCTGTTCACCGCCTCCGCATCCTCCTCAGGCGCACGCGCCATGATGATGCGCCACACCGCGCCGGCGACGAAGGCACCCAGCAGCATGTCGAGGTCGAAGACGAGGCTCAGTCCCACCAGACCGGCGATCAGCAGGATCACGAAGCGCACGCCGAACTGATCGGACGTGTGCAGAGTGGCCCGCACGAACCCGTGCAGCCTGCCGTGCTGCGCACGGTGGGCGATGAAGATGATCACCACCGCGAGCACGACGAAGGCGAGCAGGACGGCGGCAGCGGCGGGGGCGCGACGCGTGCTGAGCAGTACCGAGATCGCGATCAGCGGCAGGAACTCGCCCACCGACCCGATGGCGGTGACCACCCGTCCGAAAGCGGTGTGCATCTCTCCGGCGTCCCGCAGGATCGGCATGAGCGTCCCGAGGGCGGTGGAGCTCAGCGCGATCGCGATGACCACCACGCTCTCGGTCGGCGCGACGAGCAGGCCCACCCCGATTCCCAGGACGAGGCTCGTCAGCCAGCCGAGCGACGCCCGCACCAGCGGCCGACCGGCGATCGCACGGAAGTCGATCTCGGATCCGGCCATGAAGAACAACATGGCGAGCCCGAGATCCCCGAGGCGCTCGATGACGATGTTGGGCTCGACCCAGCCGAGGACCGCGGGGCCGATGAGGATGCCGAGGATGAGCTCGAAGACGATGATCGGCACCCGGACCGCACGACGCACGCCGCGTGCCAGCAGCGGCGCGGCCACAGCCAGCAGCGGTATCAGTACCAGCGCCGCTTCACCTGTTCCCATTCGCTCAGACTATCCACCCGAACACCTCCTGTGAGACGGCGTGGATTCGCCAGCCCCGTGGTCGACCGGGCAGAATCGAGGCATACCCTGCAAGGAGAGCCCATGTCTCAGCCCGATACCGCACGCCTGCTCATCGCCTGCGATGACCAGCCCGGCATCGTCGCCGCCGTCGCCGGCGTGCTCGCCCAGCACGGCGCGAACATCATCTCGCTCGATCAGCATTCGACGGATGCCGCCGGCGGCCGTTTCTTCCAGCGCACGGTGATCCACCTCGACGGTCTCGCCGCTGCCCGCCCCGCGCTCGAGGCGTCGATCCGCGAGGTGGCCGACCGGTTCGGCATGGAATGGTCTCTCCACGACACCTCGCGCCGCAAGCGCGTCGCGATCTTCGTGTCGAAGTACGACCACTGCCTCATGGAGCTGCTGTGGCGCCAGCAGCGGGGGCAGCTCGACATCGACGTCACGATGGTCGTGTCGAACCATCCGGACCTCGCGGAGGCCGTGCGCGGCTTCGGAGTGCCGTTCATCCACATCCCCGCCGGCGACAAGGCCGCCATGGAGGCTCGTCAGCTCGAGCTGCTCCAGGGCAACGTCGACCTCGTCGTGCTCGCGCGGTACATGCAGATCCTCACCGACGACTTCATCGAGCGGATCGGTGCGCCGGTCATCAACATCCACCACTCGTTCCTCCCCGCATTCATCGGAGCGAACCCGTACGCGCGCGCCAAGGAGCGCGGCGTGAAGCTCATCGGCGCGACGGCGCATTACGCCACCGCCGACCTCGACGAGGGACCGATCATCGAGCAGGACGTGACCCGTGTCACGCACTCGGAATCCGCCGCCGAGCTCCAGAGCCGCGGTGCCGACGTCGAGCGCCTCGTCCTCGCGCGCGCTGTGCAGTGGCACGCGGAGGACCGCGTCATCGTGCACGGCCGCTCCACCGTCATCCTCTAGACGGTCACCGGCCCCTGCCCGCCTCGCGAGAGCCGGCAGGGGCGGCGGACTGCCCGGTTTCAGAGGACCTTCGCGAGGAAGTCCTTCAGCCGATCACTCTTGGGCGCCCCGAACAGATCCGTCGGCGCCGCCTCCTCGACGACGACCCCGCCGTCCATGAACACCGTGCGGTCGGACACCTCGCGCGCGAATCCCATCTCATGGGTCACGAGCACCATGGTCATGCCGCCGTCGGCGAGGTCGCGGATGACCTGCAGCACCTCACCGACCATCTCGGGGTCCAGTGCGCTGGTCGCCTCGTCGAAGAGCATGATCTCGGGGTCCATGGCCAGGGCGCGGGCGATCGCGACCCGCTGCTTCTGGCCGCCGGACAGCGAAGCGGGCTTGGCGTCCGCCTTCTCGGCGAGTCCGACGCGATCCAGGAGGGCCAGCGCCCGCGCCTTCGCCTCGGCCTTCGACATCCGTCCGAGCTCGATCGGGGCGAGGGTGATGTTCTCCTGCACGGTCATGTGCGGGAAGAGATTGAAGTGCTGGAAGACCATCCCGATGCGCTGACGGACCTCGTCGAGCTTGACGCTCTTGTCGGTGAGGTCGATGCCGTCGATGATCACCTGGCCGGAGGTCGGCTCCTCCAGCTTGTTCAGGCACCGCAGAAGGGTCGACTTGCCAGAGCCCGACGGGCCGATCACTGCGACGACCTCGCCGTCGCCGACGGTGAGGTCGATCCCCTTGAGCACCTCGTTGGAACCGAATGATTTGTGCAGGTCGCGCACATCGATCTTGCTCATGCGTTGAAGCTCCTCTCCAGGCGGTTCGCGAGCAGCGTCAGCAGCGTGATCACGACGAAGTAGATGATGGCGACGATCGTGAGCACCTGCGCCGACAGATATGTCGAGGCGATGATCTGCCGCGACTGGAACGTGAGCTCTGCGAGCCCGATGACGCTGATGAGCGACGTGTCCTTCAGGGTGATGATGCCCTGGTTGACGAACGAGGGGATCATGATGCGGAACGCCTGCGGCAGGACGACCTTCTGCATCGTCTTCCAGTGACCGAGCCCGAGCGAGCGGGAAGCCTCGTTCTGCCCCGGGTCCACGGCCTGGATTCCGCCGCGGATGATCTCGGTCATGTACGCACCGGTGTTGAGCGAGAGCGTGATCGCTCCGGCGACGAACGGGTTGAACGTCAGCCCGGGGAACAGCTGCGGGATGGCGAAGAACACGAAGAACGCCTGCACGAGGATCGGCGTCCCGCGGAAGGCGTACACGTAGGCGGTGGCGACCCAGCGGAACAGGAAGAACGACGACAGTCGTCCGAAGCCGAAGACGATTCCGAGGATGAAGGCCGCCACGATGGCGACGAGCGTCGCGAGGACGGTCAGCCAGAGTCCGCTCATCAGCGCCGGCCAGTACTTGATCGCGACGGAGATGATGTCCGTCGGTTCGGCGGCGGTCTCCTCCGTGCTCAGGTACGTGTCGACGATCTCGTCGTACTCGCCGGAGGCCTGGAGGTTCTCCAGCCCGGCGTTGAACTTCTCCAACAGCTCGGAGTTCATGCCCTTGTTGACGGCGAAGCCGTACTCACCGCCGAGTTCGGGTTCTCCGACCAGGCGGAAGCCCGACCCCTGCTGGATCCCGTAGGCGAGCACGGGGAAGTCCTCGAAGTA
The DNA here is from genome assembly GCF_014205075.1 of Microbacterium ginsengiterrae. NCBI lineage: Bacteria > Bacillati > Actinomycetota > Actinomycetes > Micrococcales > Microbacteriaceae > Microbacterium > Microbacterium ginsengiterrae. Next base: position 709,158 of record NZ_JACHMU010000001.1, read on the forward strand.
GCCGACGGCCTGTCCCGCCTTGACGGCGTCGACCATGTCCGTGGTGTCGGAGTACGGCGTGACGCGGAAGCCGTACTCGTCCTTGTTGTCCTCGGCGAAGGTCTGTCCCTGCGTTCCGGTCTTGACCGCGACGGTCTTGCCGTCGAGATCGTCCAGCGACTGGATGTCGCTCGACTCGAGAACCCCCAGCTGGATGCCGCTGGTGAAGTACGGATCGCTGAAGTCGAAGGTCTGCTGACGTTCCTCCGTGATCGACATCCCCGCCATGACGGCGTCGACCTGGTTGGACTGGAGCGCCTGGAGTGCGGCGTCGAAACCGAGTTGGCGGATCTCGACCCGGAAACCCTGGTCCTCGGCGATGGCCCGCAGCAGGTCCATGTCGATGCCGACCAGTTCGCCGTCGGAGTTCGTGAACTCGAACGGAGCGAACGTGGTGTCGGTGCCGATGATGTAGGTCTCACCGTCATCGGCGACGGCGGGCCCTGCACCGGCCAGCAGCGCGGCGCCGGCGACGAACACGGCGAGCGCCATCGCGGCGGCTCGACGGGCGACGGCGCGCAGGCGCACGATCGGTGAGCGGGGATTTCGGATCACGACGGATGCTCCTCGGATCGAGCTGTCACGACCGGACGGCCGCGGTGAACCAGCCTAACCTCGCGGTGTCGGGGCCGCCTCCGGTACCCCCGCCGCCGCAGACGTCACCGCTCGACGGACGACCACCCTGCGATGAGGTCGGCGAACACCTCCGCGGCGGTGTCGCGCGTCGCCAGCGGCGCGGCCTGCCCCATCCACAGGGACTGCAGCTCACCGAGGTTCTGCTCTCCTGCCGGCGTCCGGAAGCGCCCGGTGAGCCAGTTCTGCATCGGGAACGGCGCGATCGTCCCGCTCGCCTCGATCGCCCTGACGGCGCGGTTGCGCGCGCCACGGGCCAGCCGACCGCTCATCGCCCTGGTCAGGACGCTCTCGTCGGCCGCAGTGCGGCGGATCGCGGCGCGGTGGGCCTGGGTCGCCGCCGACTCCCGAGTGGCGAGGAATGCCGTGCCCACCTGCACGCCTGCGGCGCCGAGGGCACGAGCGGCCGCCACGCCGCGCCGATCGGCGATGCCGCCGGCTGCGACGACGGGGACGGAGACGGCATCCACCACCTGCGGGACGAGCGCGAAGGTCCCGACCAGCGAATCCTCCGCCGCGCGGAGGAACGACACACGGTGCCCTGCGGCCTCCGCTCCGGAGGCGACGACCACGTCGACGCCTCCCTCGTCGAGCGCCCTCGCTTCGGCGACCGTGGTCGCCGTGCCGATGACGCGGATGCCGCGGCGGTGCGCCTCGTCGACGATCTCGGCGGAGGGCACGCCGTAGACGACGCTGAGCGCCGCCGGCGCCGCATCCCAGATGGCCTCGAGCTGCTCCTCGAGCGGCGGCGTGTAACGCTCCGGCCGCGCCGGCAGGTCGACGCCGACGGCCGCATAGAACGGTTCGAGCGCCTGTGCGAAGACGGTGTGCTGCGGCCCTGGCTCGACCTCGTCACCGGTGGGCAGCCAGATGTTGAAGGCGAACGGCGCGTCCGTCGCCGCCCGCAGCGCAGCGGCAGTGGAGCGGATCCGCGCACCGTCGTAGCCGTACAGCCCGAAGGCGCCGAGACCGCCCGCGTCGCTCACAGCGGCAGTGAGTCGTACAGAGGACAGCCCACCGAAGGCGCCGAGCAGGATCGGATGCCGAACTCCCAGGACCTCGCTCAGATCGTTCATGCGCTTCACGCTACGCCTGCGGCGCCCGCTGGTACCCTCTGTGACATGACGGACGGAATCGGGCAGGTGGTGCAGCTTCTGCTGTCCGCGCTCGGACTGGTCGCGCTGCCGGATCTCGCGGCGCTGGACCTCGCCGCTCTCACTCTGGCGATCGCCGTCATCGCCGTCGCCGCCCTCACCGTCCTCATCACGCTGGGCATCGTGCGCGCAGGGCAGGGTTCCGCGCCGCACCCGCGGCGCGCCATCGACCCGTCCGCTCTGCTGTCGCAGAGCGATCCACGTGCCGACGGGCACCCCCGTCCTCGAGCGCCGGGAGTCGTGCGCGCCGTGTGACCGTCCGTTCGTGACGGGAGCGCGGCACACCGCCGACCTTCCCTCACTCAGAAACGGACACTCTCCTTGGACATCTATGCCTTCGGGCCCATCGCCGCCGTTCTCGACGCCGCATACGGCGCCATGACATGGCTCGCCGCAGCCCTCGAGCCACTGACCGGATCCGCCGCCGCAGCCGCTGCGGTCGTCGCCGTCACCATCCTCGTCCGCGTCGCACTCATCCCGGTGGGGATCTCGCAGGCACGGGCGGAGCAGACTCGGGCACGACTCGCCCCGAGACTGCGCGCTCTGCACACACGCCACCGGAAGGACCCCGAGCGCTTGCAGCGCGAGACCATGAATCTGTACCGGGAGGAGAACACGTCGCCCTTCGCCGGGTGCATGCCCGTCCTGCTGCAGGCGCCGATCGTCGGGATCCTCTACACGCTCTTCCTCCGGACGGAGATCGCCGGCCACGCGAACGCCCTGCTCAGTGAGGACCTGTGGGGTGCGACGCTGGGCACCGGTCTCGTGCACATGCTCTTCGCCGGCCCCTTCTCGATGCCGACGCTGCTCGTGTCCGGTGGTCTGCTCGCGATCATGCTCGCCGTGGCCGAGACGTCACGCCGAGCGTTCCGACCCGTCGCCGTGGACGATTCGCCGCTGTCCTCTCCCGGCATGGTCCGCGTGATGGGCGGCCTGCACTATCTGACCGCCGTGTTCGCCGTGTTCGTCCCGCTCGCCGCGGCGCTGTATCTCGCGGTGACGGTGTCGTGGACCCTGGTGCAGCGCGTCGTCCTGCGCCGACGGTTCCCCCTGCCGACATCGGCATGAGAACAGCCCGAGAACAGAAAGGACCGCGGACGCGATCTGTTCGAAGAATCGAACACGCGCCCGCGGTCTAAAGCGCTGGGGGACGCTTTCTGGGGTTGTCCCAACGCTAATGAGGTGCAGCGCCCATCAGAAGCGTCGAAAGTCGATCCGAGCATGGACTTTCGTCCAGACTCTGCGCAGCGCCATGCGCGCGACCTCGGCGCGATCAGGTGATCGGAAGCCGTGCGGACACCGTCCATCGGCCGTCGACCGCGCCTGCGCTGAACTCACCGCTGGCCCCGACGACGCGTTCGGCCATCCTGTTCAGTCCCGTCCGGCTCGAGGACAGCTCGCGGCGCGGCTCCGTCGGAAGCGGGCTGCTCACGGTGAGTTCGGCGGCCTGATCGTCCACATCCAGTCGGATGCCGACCTCGCCGGCGCCGGCGTACTTGAGGACGTTCGTGGCCGACTCACGGACGATGCGGGCGAAGATGATCTCGGCGATGCGGGGAAGGCGTCCGTCGCGGAGGTCCCCGTCGCGGCGCACCACGTGGCCTGCCGCCTCGAACTCTCCGCTCGCCTCATCGACGGCGGCGGCGAGGTCGCCGGTCTGGACACCGGCACTGCGCGGGCCGTCGTCCGCGGCGAGTTCGATGACGAAGCGCAGGTCGGCCATCGCCTTCTTGGCGGCGGCGCCGATCGCCTCCTGCGAACGGCGACTCATCTCGGCGTCGTCCAGCATCTGCACGTGCAGGGAGATGACGGTGAGATGGTGCGCGATGCTGTCGTGCAGTTCACCGGCGATCCATCGCCGCTCGGCGAGGACGGCTTCGCGCTCGCGTTCGGCGCGCTCGGCGAGCTGCTCCTCGAGGACACGGCCGCGGTCGAGGGCGACGCGGAGCGCGAAGCCGATGACCCCGGAGACTGTGGCGATGATCAGATAGATACCGACGCCGGCGGGAACGCGCGCGTCGCCATAGGCGACGAGAGCGACGGCGAGGAGGAAACCTCCGGCATAGAAGAGAATCAGGGCGGTGCGGCCGAGTCGCATCACCATGCCCGCCGCGACGGCGGCGGCGAGAAGGAACTCGGATGCGGAGTCGGCGAGGAATGAGACGCCGAACATGATCCCGAGGGCGAGGGTCGCCACCACGGGCGACCAGAGATAGAGCGCGAACACCGCTGTCGTCGCGATGCTCACCAACGAGGTGAGCAGGTCTGCGCCGGTGCCGAGAACGATGCCGAATGTGTCGACGGCGATGAGGCCGCCGATGATGACGAGGATGGCGACGCGCTCGAGTGTGCTGAGCGCTCCACCTCGCGTGAGTCGGAGAATCCCGGGCTCTTCCCGCGTCGACCGACCGAAAGCCATGGGATCAGTATGTCCTATTCGCTAGATCTGCTAGCCTCAAAGGCCGAGAGCCTTTGCAAGCATCTGCCAAAAGGTCATGGTGTTTCACCTCCCGATATGGGCGTTTGTCTGAGGTACTCCCCCATCCTCCCGACATCGCCTCGTCTGCACATCGGCCTTACGTTCAGAGTTTTTTGGCCAAAAGTTCAGGTTCGCGGAGCGCTCAGTCTCCGCGGTTAGGCTTCCTCCATGCCCAACATCCGCGTGCTCATCGTCGACGACGACCCCCTGGTCCGCACCGCGTTGGCGCACTTCGTGTCGCGGGACCCGGAGATCGACGTCATCGGAGAAACCGAGACCGGCCTCGAAGCACTCGCCTACCTGGAGAAGGACCGTCCTGACGTCGTGATGATGGACGTGCAGATGCCCGAGATGAACGGCATCGAGGCGACAGCGGCCATCACCGAGCGCTGGCCGGAGGTGCGGGTCCTCGCCGTGACGACCCTGGACGGCAGCGACACCGTCCTTCCGATGCTGAGCGCCGGCGCCTCCGGTTACATGCTCAAGGACTCCAGCGCCGAGAGCATCCTCGCCGGCGTCCGCGAGGTCTACAGCGGAGCGAGCTCGCTGTCGCCACGGATCGCGTCGATGCTCGTGCGTCATGTCCGCGACTCCGCCCCCTCCGCGGCGACGGCCGACCTCGAAGCGCTCACCGAACGCGAGGCCGAGGTGCTCGACCGGCTCGCCCAGGGGATGTCCAATGCGGAGATCGCACATGCCCTCATCGTCTCCGAGGGGACCGTCAAGGCCCACCTCGGGCGGATCATGTCGAAGTGGGGTGTGCGCGACCGGGTGCAGATCCTCGTCACGGCCGCGCGTGCGGGCCTGGTGAACTTCGGCTGACAGCGATCGCGCCGCTCCGCCCCGCGCGGACGTCACGGCGACGGCGGATACGATCGAACCCATGGTCGTCACTCCCGCAGCCCTCGCCCACGCAGAGGATCTCGCCGACTTCGTCGCCGCATCCCCGTCGAGCTACCACGCCGCCGCCGAGGTCGCCCGACGCCTTGAGGAGGCCGGTTTCGTCCGGCTCTCGGAAGAGGATGCCTGGCCCGCCCAACCCGGCGGACGATTCCTCGTCGTGCGGGACGGCGCCGTCATCGCCTGGGTCGTCCCCTCCGCCGCCCTGCCGACGACACCCGCACAGATCTTCGGCGCACACACGGACTCCCCCGGCTTCAAGCTGAAGCCCCGGCCGACCACCGGTGCACGCGGCTGGCTGCAGGCGGGAGTCGAGGTGTACGGCGGCCCGCTGCTGAACTCCTGGCTTGACCGGGAGCTGCGCCTCGCCGGACGACTGGCGCTCGCCGACGGCCGCGTGGTGCTCGCCGACACCGGCGCCCTGCTGCGACTGCCGCAACTGGCCGTGCACCTCGACCGGGAGGCGAACAGCGGTCTCGCCCTGGACAAGCAGACGCAGACGCAGCCGGTGTGGGGGCTCGGAGACCCGACGTCCGCGGATCTGCTCGGCGAGCTCGCCGCCTCGGCGGGCGTCGACGCCGCCGACATCCGCGGCTTCGACGCCGTGATCGCCGACTCCGCGCGCGGCAGCGTGTTCGGCAAGGACGACGCGTTCTTCGCCAGCGGCCGGCTCGATGATCTCGCCTCCGTGCACGCCGGCGTCGTGGCCCTCGGTGAGGTGTCCGCCCGGGCGACCGAGCGCATCGCCGTCCTCGCTGCCTTCGACCATGAGGAACTCGGCTCCGCGTCGCGGTCCGGCGCGGCGGGCCCCTTCCTCGAGGACGTCCTCGCTCGCGTGTATGAAGGCCTCGGCGCAGATGGCGGCGAGCTGCGCCGCGCGTACGCCGCATCCTGGCACCTGTCGAGTGATGTCGGCCACTCCGTGCACCCGAACTACGCCTACAAGCACGACCCGGTCGTCCAGCCGCTGCTCGGCTCCGGCCCCATCCTCAAGATCAACGCCAATCAGCGCTACGCGACGGACGCGGTCGGCGCCGCATCCTGGGCGCAGTGGTGCCGGACCGCCGGCGTCGCCTCCCAGGAGTTCGTCTCGAACAACGCGGTCCCCTGCGGCTCGACGATCGGGCCGATCACGGCGACCCGTCTGGGAATCCGCACCGTCGACGTCGGCATCCCGATCCTGTCGATGCACTCGGCTCGCGAACTCGCCGGAGTGAGCGATCTGCACGATCTCACCCGCGTCGCCGAGGCCTTCTTCTCGGCCTGATCCGCCACGGCGGACGCGTGCGGCGCGTCGGCGTGCCGGCAGTGCCGACAGGGGCGCCGGCAGTGCCAATATGGGGTCATGTCTGAGAAGATCGCGGCGACCCCAGCACTGATCGAGCGCGCCGGCATCGAGATCATCCCCGAGGCGGAACGCACAGCGAGGCCGAGAGATCTGTTCTGGCCGTGGTTCGCCGCGAACGTCTCCGTGTTCGGAATGTCGTACGGGTCGTTCGTCCTCGGATTCGGCATCTCGTTCTGGCAGGCGACGATCGTCTCGGTCATCGGGATCGTCGTCTCGTTCGCGCTGTGCGGGCTCATCGCCATCGCCGGCAAGCGCGGATCAGCGCCGACGATGGTGCTCTCGCGAGCGGCATTCGGCGTACACGGCCAGAAGGTCCCCGGGATCGTGTCCTGGCTCACCTCGATCGGCTGGGAGACGTTCCTGGCGATCATGGCGGTGCTCGCCACCGCCACCGTCATCTCCCAACTCGGCGGCGAAGGGGACAATGTCGCACTGAAGATCGTCGCGACCGTCGTCGTGGCGGCGCTCATCGTCGGCGCGTCCGTCCTCGGTTACCACACGATCATGAAGATGCAGTCGGTGCTCACGTGGATCACCGGGCTCGTCACCGTCCTCTACGTCATCCTGACGATCCCGCACATCGATCTCGCCGCCGTCATGGCCCGTCCGGATGGAAACATCGGCGCGGTGATCGGCGCCCTGGTGATGGTCATGACCGGGTTCGGCCTCGGGTGGATCAACATCGCCGCCGACTGGTCCCGCTACCAGAAGCGCACGGCGTCCGACGGCGCGATCGTGTTCTGGAACACCTTCGGCGGTGCCGTCGCGCCGGTGCTGCTGGTGGTCTTCGGACTCCTGCTCGCCGGATCCGACGACGACCTCCTGGCCGCGGTCGGCGCCGATCCGATCGGCGCGCTCGCGACCCTGCTGCCGATCTGGGTGCTCGTGCCGTTCCTGCTCACTGCCGTGCTCGCACTCGTCTCCGGCGCCGTCCTCGGGATCTACTCCTCCGGGCTGACGCTCATCAGCCTCGGCATCCGCATCCCTCGCCCGTCGGCCGCCGCCGTGGACGGTGCCATCCTCACGCTCGGGACGATCTGGGTGGTGTTCTTCGCCACCGACTTCCTCGGCCCCTTCCAGTCCTTCCTCATCACTCTCGGCGTCCCACTGGCATCGTGGGCCGGCATCCTCATCGCCGACATCCTCCGTCGCCGGAAGGACTACGACGACGAGGCCCTGTTCGACGCGAGCGGACGCTACGGCGCATGGGACTGGACGTCCATCGTCACGATGGTCGTCGCCTCGGTGATCGGTTGGGGTTTCGTCGTGAACAACTTCGCCGCAGAGGCCGCCTGGAACAACTGGCAGGGATACCTGCTGGGGATCATCGGCGGTCGGGACGGTGACTGGGCGTACGCGAACCTCGGCGTGTTCTTCGCGCTCGTGCTGTCGTTCCTCGTCACCTGGTTCGCGCGCGCGGCGACGATCCGACGGCAGGAGTCGTGACCGCGAACGAGGACGGCTGGCTCGTCGTCATCGACCCACAGAACATCTTCGCCGCACCGGACTCCGACTGGGGCTCGCCGTTCTTCGCCGATGCCCTGCCGAGGATGCAGGCCCTGGCTGCAGCGTTCGGCGATCGCGTGCTCGTCACGCGTTGGATGCCGACGGCCGACCGCGCGACGTCGTGGGGCGAGTACTTCGCCGCGTGGCCGTTCGCGGACCGTCCGCTGACCGACCCTCTGTTCGATCTCGTCCCGGAGGTGCGCGGGCTCTCTCCGCACCCGACCCTTGACCTGCCGACGTTCGGGAAATGGGGCGCGGAGATCGAGGAGATCGTCGGCAGCGGTGCACATGTCGTGCTCGCCGGAGTCTCCACGGACTGCTGCGTCATCTCGACGGCCCTCGCCGCCGTCGACGCCGGCGCACACGTCACGATCGCAGAGGACGCGTGCGCGGGCTCGACCGCCGAGAACCACGCCGCAGCGATACAGGTGATGGGTCTGTACCCGCCGCATATCACGATCAGCGGGAGCGCGGAAGTCCTCGAACGATTTTCCTGAGCGGCACGGGGCCTTTGCTATCGTCGGTGCCAACCCGAAACCGACGATGACTGCGCCCCGGCGCCTGACGAGACTCGACGTGATGACTGAAGCCAATTCGTCCTCCCCTGCCCGCACGCGACGAAACTCCGCTCCGCCGCCTCGCTGGCCCGTGCTCATCGGCTCCGCCATCGCGATCCTCGCCATCGCGATCTGGGCGATCGTCGCCCCGGCGAACGCCGGCGACGTGATCGGCGTCATGGTCGTCTGGATCTCGTCGAACTTCGGCTGGTACTTCGTCCTCACCGCCACGATCGTGGTCGTGTTCGTCCTCATCGTGGCGTTCTCCGCAGCCGGTCGCATCAAACTCGGCCCCGATCATGCCAAGCCGCAGTTCAGCATGTTCACGTGGGCGTCCATGCTGTTCGCCGCCGGAATCGGCATCGACCTGATGTTCTTCTCCGTGTCCGAGCCCGCGGCCCAGTACATGAACCCGCCGACCGGCGAGGGCGAGACGATCGCCGCCGCGCGTCAGGCCATCGTGTGGACCTTCTTCCACTACGGCCCCGTCGGCTGGGCGATGTACGCGCTGATGGGCGCGGCATTCGCCTACTTCGCCTACCGCCGCAACCAGCCCCTCAGCATCCGCTCGATCCTCGCCCCCGTGCTCGGCAAGCGCTCCGCCGGCTGGCTCGGTCACAGTGTCGACATCTTCACCGTGCTCGGCACCGTCTTCGGCATCGCCACGACCCTCGGCATCGGTGTCGTGCAGCTCAGCTACGGCATGCACGTGCTCTTCGGCACTCCCGACGGCGTCTCGATGCAGATCGCCCTGATCGTGCTGGCCGTCGCGATGGCGACGATCTCCACGGTCTCCGGCGTCGAGAAGGGCATCCGCCGCCTCTCCGAGGCGAACGTCATCCTCGCGATCGCCCTCCTCCTCTGGATCACCGTCACCGGGCAGACCCGTCGCATCATGGACGGGCTCGTGATGAACGTCGGCGACTTCGTCGCATCGTTCCCGAGCATGCTGATGGACACGTTCGCATGGTCGCGCCCTGACGACTGGATGCAGGCGTGGACGCTGTTCTTCTGGGCGTGGTGGGTGGCCTGGGCGCCCTTCGTCGGCTTGTTCCTCGCGCGCATCTCCCGCGGACGGACGCTGCGCCAGTTCATCGTCGGCGTCCTCGTGATCCCGTTCGCCTTCATCGCGATCTTCATCTCCGTGTTCGGCAACTCCGCCCTCGAGCTGATCCTCGGTGGCGACACGGCATTCGCAGAGGCCGCCGTCAACACGCCGGAACGCGCGTTCTTCGACCTGCTGCAGCAGTACCCGGCCGCCCCCGTCGTGCTCGGGGTGGCACTGCTGACCGGTCTGCTCTTCTACGTCACCTCGGCCGACTCCGGAGCCCTGGTACTGGCGAACCTGACATCGAAGATGGAGGACCCGCGCCAGGACGCCGGCAAGCTGCAGCGCATCTTCTGGTCGCTCGCCACCGGTCTGCTGACGCTGGGCATGCTGCTCGTCGGCGGCGTGCCGACGTTGCAGGCGGCCACGCTGATCATCGGCCTGCCCGTCTCGTTGCTGCTCTATCTCGTGATGATCTCGCTCTACCGCGCCCTCGGTTCGGAGAAGCAGCACCGTGCGGGATACATCGCGACACTCCCCGGACGGATCGGCGCGACTCAGACGAGCTGGCGTCAGCGGCTCAAGCGCTCGACGACGTTCCCGCAGCGCACGCAGACGATCGCCTACCTGGACAGGGTCGCCACTCCGGCGCTGCAGGAGGTCGCGGACGAACTGCGCGCCTCCGGTGCGCAGGCGTCGGTGGACCGTATCGAGATCGACGAGCTCGAGATGCCGTCGATCATCCTCACGGTCCACTTCGACGGCGCCGAGGACTTCACGTACCAGGTGTACCCGGTCTGCCACGACCTTCCGACGTTCGCCTACCGCAGCGTCAGCGAGTCGGCGGAGTACTACCGCCTCGAGATCTTCTCGGCGACCGGGTCGCGAGGATACGACGTGTACGGCTACACCGGGGAGCAGCTCATCACCGATGTGCTCAGCGCCTACGAATCGCACCTCGAGTACCTGCGCATCACCGTCGACGTGCCGGAGCCGGTGTTCACCGAGGCCCTCCCGGTGATCACCGACTGGCAGGACGACTTCCAGGGACCGACCACCGACAGCATCGCGGAAGCACCCGCCGCCGATGCTCCCAGCGAAAAGGACACCCCATGACCTCGACTCTCTTCATCGACGGCGCCTGGACCTCCGCGGTCGAAGGCGGCACCCGTGAGATCCACTGCCCGGCCGACGGCGCGCTCGTCGCCGTCGTCGACGAGGCGTCGGAGGCGGACACGATCGCGGCGATCGCGGCGGCCCGCCGGGCGTTCGACAGTGGCGTGTGGAGCTCCACGCCCGCCGCCCAGCGCGGAGACTTCCTGCTGAGAGTGGCCGCGCGTCTGCGTGAACGCAAGGAGGAGTTCGCCAGGGCGGAGTCCCTCGACACGGGCAAGCGCATCGTCGAGTCGCGCATCGACATGGACGACATCGCCGCATGCTTCGACTACTTCGGAAAGCTCGCCGCGGAGAATGCCGGTCGCATCGTCGACGCCGGGGACGCGAACGTCCTCAGCCGCATCGAGTACGAGCCGGTGGGTGTGTGTGCGCTCATCACACCGTGGAACTACCCCCTGCTCCAGGCAGCATGGAAGATCGCGCCTGCTCTCGCCGCAGGCAACTCCTTCGTCCTCAAGCCCGCGGAGCTCACGCCGCACACCGCGATGCTCATGATGGACGTCCTCGACGAGCTCGGACTCCCGGCCGGAGTCGCGAACCTCGTCCTCGGATCGGGTGCGACAGCCGGTGACCCACTGTCGACGCATGAGGACGTCGACATGATCTCCTTCACCGGCGGCCTTGTCACCGGTCGTCTGCTGGCGGCCAACGCGGCGGCGACCGTCAAGAAGGTCGCCCTCGAGCTCGGTGGCAAGAACCCCAATGTCATCTTCGCGGACGCCGACTTCGATGCCGCCGTCGACAACGCCCTCAACGCGGCGTTCGTGCACTCCGGTCAGGTCTGCTCCGCCGGCGCACGCCTGATCGTCGAGGAATCCATCGCCGAGCGCTTCGTCGACGAACTCGTGCGCCGAGCAGAGGGGATCCGCCTCGGCGGCCCGTTCGACGACAGCGCCGACTCCGGCCCGCTCATCTCGAAGGAGCATCGGGAGAAGGTCGACGCCTACGTGCAGGCCGGCGTCGCGGAGGGCGCGCGCCTGCGGACGGGTGGCCGCGCCCCGGAGGGCGATCTGGCCGACGGGTTCTACTATCTGCCGACCGTGCTCGACCAGGTGGAGCGCGGGATGTCCGTCGTGCGCGACGAGGCGTTCGGTCCCGTCGTGACAGTGGAGACCTTCACCACGGAGGACGAGGCGGTCGAGACGGCCAACGACACCATCTACGGTCTCGCCGGTGCCGTCTGGACCCAGGATGCCGGACGCACGCAGCGCATCGCCCGTCGGCTTCGTCACGGCACGATCTGGATCAACGACTTCCACCCCTACCTCCCGCAGGCGGAATGGGGCGGGTTCAAGCAGTCCGGCTTCGGCCGAGAACTCGGCCCCACGGGACTCGCGGAGTACCAGGAGGCCAAGCACATCTACCAGAACCTCGCCCCGGCCGTCACCGGCTGGTTCCCCGAGCACTGAGGACAGGAGACGACCATGGAGACGACTCACACCTTCGACTACGTCATCGTCGGCGGCGGCTCGGCCGGCGCAGCCGTGGCGGCGCGCCTCAGCGAGGATCCCTCCGTGACGGTCGGCCTGCTGGAGGCCGGCCCGTCCGACACCGAAGAAGAGGTCGTGCTGCAGCTCGACCGCTGGATGGAGCTGCTCGAGTCCGGCTTCGACTGGGACTACCCGATCGAGCCGCAGGAGAACGGCAACTCGTTCATGCGTCACGCCCGCGCGAAGGTGCTGGGCGGATGCTCGTCGCACAACTCCTGCATCGCGTTCTGGGCGCCGCGTGAAGACCTCGACGACTGGGCACAGGTCCACGGAGCAGCCGGCTGGGAATCCGAGCGGACGTACCCGCTGTACCGGAAGCTGGAGACGAACGAGGACGAGGGCGAGCACCACGGCCACGACGGCCCTGTTCATCTCATGAACATCCCGCCGGAGGACCCGTGCGGTGTGGCCCTGCTCGACGCGTGCGAGCAGGCCGGCATCCCCCGCGTGAGGTTCAACAGCGGCGAGACCGTCATCAACGGCGCGAACTTCTTCCAGATCAACCGTCAGGCGGACGGCACGCGGGCCTCCTCGTCGGTGTCATACCTGCACCCGATCCTCGAGCGTGAGAACCTCACGATCCTCACGGGTGCACACGTCAGCAGGCTGACCTTCGACGACGAGGGCGCATGCACGGGTGTCGTCAGCTACGACAACCCGTTCGGCCGCCCTGCCCACATCGCCGCCCGCCGCGAGGTGATCCTGTCGGCGGGGGCCATCAACACCCCGCAGCTGCTCATGCTCTCCGGGATCGGGCCGGCCGACCATCTGCGCGAGATCGGTATCGAGGTCCGCGTCGACTCCCCCGGCGTCGGCTCGAACCTCGCCGACCATCCGGAGGGCGTGGTGCAGTGGGAGGCGAAGAAGCCGATGCCGCGCACCTCGACGCAGTGGTGGGAGATCGGCATCTTCGCACCGACGGAGGACGGGCTCGACCGCCCTGACCTCATGATGCACTACGGCTCCGTGCCGTTCGACATGCACACGTACCGTGCCGGATATCCGACCGCCGAGGAGATGATCTGCCTCACCCCCAACGTCACGCACGCCCGTTCTCGCGGCACGGTGCGGCTGCGTTCGATCGACTACCGGGACAAGCCCAAGGTCGATCCGCGGTACTTCACCGACCCCGAGGGCCACGACATGCGGGTCATGATCGCCGGCATCCGCAAGGCACGTGAGATCGTCGCCCAGCCGGCGATGGCCGAGTGGGCCGGACGCGAGCTCGCACCCGGCGCGGACGCGACGACCGACGAGGACCTCGCCGCATACATCCGTGCCACGCACAACACCGTCTACCACCCGGTGGGCACCGTGCGGATGGGCCCGGCGGATGACGACATGTCGCCCCTCGACCCGCAGCTGCGCGTGAAGGGCGTGTCGCGCCTCCGGGTCGTCGATGCGTCGGCGATGCCGGAGATCACGACCGTGAACCCCAACATCACCGTGATGATGATGGGCGAGATGTGCGCTCAGCTCATCCGCGAGGGGAGCTGAGCTCAGTCCGCGCCGCGGACAGCGGCGACGACGTCGGCGGGTGCGCCGCGCCACGGTGCGCCGTGGCCCGGCAGCACCCATGACGCCTCGAGGCCCGTCAACCTGTCCAACGAGGAGAGCGCCTGGTCGGTGTCGTCGGTGAACGGCGCGGGCTGGGCACCCTCCCTGCCCGTGAGCACGTGCCTGGTGGTGAGCGCGTCGCCGACGAAGACGGCCTCCGCGATCGGCACATGCACTGCCACGCTCCCCGGCGAGTGCCCCGGCATGCCGACGATGACGGGTGCGCCGGGGAGGTCGAGCACATCGCCGTCAGCCACCTCGATCACTTCCCGCACATGGCGGGTTCGGAGCGCGTTCTTGCGAAGGCCGTAGCCGAAGAATCCCAGCAGGGGCCAGATGCGTGCCGGCCCCATCGCCGTCTTGGGCTTCTCGCCCGTGCGCACCCGATGCGCGTCGGCGGCGTGGATGAAGACCGGCACTCCGGCCTGACGCAGTCGCTCGGCGAAGCCGATGTGGTCGCTGTCGCCGTGCGTGAGGATGAGGCCGCGGATGTCGGCGACCGACTTCCCGAGCGCCGACAGCTCGTGCTGGAGGTCGTTCCAGTGTCCGGGGAGACCGGCGTCGACGAGCGTGATCCCCTCTGGGAGGTCGATGAGGTAGGCGGCGACGATGTCGTTGCCGAGGCGGTGCAGGTGCGGGGCGAGCTTCATGGTGGACCCCTTTCAGGAGGTTGCGATGCCTATGTTACGTAGCTATCATGGCTAATGTCAATAACCATGGAGGTTCAGATGCCGACACCTGCGCGTACGTCGTACGCCGAGATCATCACCGCCGGGCGCGAGATCCTCGAGGCCGAGGGCCCGGACGGTCTCACGATGCAGGCCGTCGCTGCCCGTGTCGGAGTGCGGGCACCGTCGCTGTACAAGCGCGTCCGCGATCGCGACGCCCTCCTCAGCGCGGTCGCGGAGTCCGTCGTCGACGACCTCGCCGTCCGCTTGGAGTCGGCCGGAACCGACATCGCGGCTCTCGCGGCGGCGTACCGCGCCCATGCCCACGCGCAGCCGGCCGGCTTCCGATTGATGTTCACCGACTCCGCACCACTGGAGGCCCTCGAGCGCGCCGCACGCCCTGTGCTCACGGCATCCGCGGCCCTGGTGGGCGAGGCCGATGCGCTGCACATGGCCAGACTCATCACGGCGTGGGCCACCGGCTTCCTCCAGATGGAGCTCGCCGGCGCCTTCCGTCTCGGCGGCGACGTCGACGAGGCGTTCGCCTTCGGGCTGGAGCGCCTCGTGCGGGGGTCCGCGCAGGGGGCGTGACGCACCACTCGCGCGCGGTCGACGCCGTACTGGCACACTGATGCGTGGAGGGGACCCCATGACGACATCCGCGCGCGCACACACCACCGAGGACGACGAGCGACAGAAGCGACCGCACCACCGCTGGTTCAAGACCCGGGTCACGCTCGGCATCATCATCGTCGTGCTCCTCATCGCCGCGATCATCGGGGCGATCACGCCGTGGCCCTCCGCGATGGTGATCCGCGCGGTGTTCACGCACGGCGGCGACGCCACAGTCGCCGAGATGGACGAGCACGTCCCCGACACCCCGCTCACCGAGACCCTCGATGTCGCCTACGCCGACGACGGCGCCGACACGACCATGGACGTGTTCACACCGGCATCCGCTTCGGGCCCCCTGCCGACGATCGTCTGGATCCACGGCGGCGCATGGATCTCCGGTTCGAAGGAGAACGTCGACCCGTACCTGCGCATCCTCGCCGCCGAGGGCTACACGACCATCGGCGTGAACTACACGCTCGGCCCCGAGGGCGTGTACCCCACGGCGGTCGGGCAGCTCAACGAGGCCCTGTCGTACATCGATGCCCACGCCGATGAGTTGAACGTCGATGCGTCGCAGATCGTGCTCGCCGGGGACTCCGCCGGCGGCCAGCTCGCCAGCCAGATGGCGACGATCATGACCAGTCCGGACTACGCGGAGATCCTCTCCGTCGACCCGGCGCTCGACGCCGACCAGGTGGTCGCGACAGTGCTCAACTGCGGCGTCTACGACCTGTCCGCCCTCGCCGCGCTCGACGGCATCGCCGGGTGGGGCCTGAAGTCGGCGATGTGGGCGTACGCCGGGACGAAGACCTGGGCCGAGAACGCCACCGGTGCGACGATGTCGACGATCGACTGGGTGACGGCGGACTTCCCCACCACCTACATCTCCGGGGGCAACGGCGATGGACTCACATGGCTGCAGTCGATTCCCATGGCCCAGCGCCTGGACGAACTCGGCGTCGACGTCACGACGCAGTTCTGGCCGGCCGCGCACGAGCCGGCACTCCCCCACGAATACCAGTTCCACCTCGACATGCCGGATGCGCGAACGGCCCTGCAGAAGACCATTGACTTCCTGGACGCGCACACCGACTGACCACGGCCGAGGCTGACGATCGAGGGCCCCTTCGGGATATCCTCGGACATCATGGGCACCGATTCGGCAGAGGCCGCGGGGAACGAGCGAGAACTCGAAGACACGATCGTCACCGACCTCACCGGCCGGATGACGTACGGCTCGTATCTGGGGCTGGATGCGCTCCTCTCCGCGCAGCATCCGGTCAGCTCTCCGCAGCACCACGACGAGATGCTGTTCATCATCCAGCACCAGACGACGGAACTGTGGCTCAAGCAGATGCTGCACGAGCTGTCGTCGGCACGCGACCTGCTGGCGAGCGACGACCTGCGCGAGGCGCTCAAGCGCGTGGCGCGGGTCAAGCGCATCCAGGACGTCATGACGCAGCAGTGGTCGGTGCTCGCCACCCTCACCCCGACCGAGTACGCGCAGTTCCGGGGTGCGCTGGGCAACTCGTCCGGCTTCCAGTCGGTGCAGTACCGTGCCGTGGAGTTCGCCCTCGGCAACAAGAACGAGCGGATGCTCTCCGTCTTCCGCGATCATCCGTCGAACCTCGCGCTGCTGACGACGGAGTTCGAGCGCCCCACTCTCTACGACGAATTCCTGCGCTACGCGTCGCGCCGTGGCATCCCGATCCCCGCCGAGATCCTCGATCGCGACGTGCGCGAGCCGTATCGCCCGCACCCCTCGCTCGTGCCGGCGATCCGCGAGATCTATGAGCACCCCCAGACGCACTGGGATCTGTACGAGGCATGCGAGGACCTCGTCGACCTCGAGGACAACTTCCAGTTCTGGCGGTTCCGCCACCTGAAGACCGTCACGCGCACGATCGGCATGAAGCCGGGCACCGGCGGGTCGAGCGGTGTCGGGTTCCTCCAGCGCGCGCTGGAGCTGACGTTCTTCCCCGAGTTGTACACGGTGCGCACCGAGATCGGAGCGTGATGCGCGCCGTCACCTACCTCGATTCGCGCGACGGCGCATGGCGTGAAGGGGTGGGCACCGTCGTGGACGGGCAGGTGCGGGTCCACGACGAGCCTCCTGCCCCCGACATGCCGCGGCTCGAGGGCGTCCTGACGGGCGGCTTCACCGACGCACATGTGCACCTGCAGCTCGTCGACCACACGCAACTCTCCGGCTCTCCGCTGGCGCGGGTCGTCGACCTCGGCGGCAACCCGGACACGTTGGCCCGCCTGGCAGCCGCCGCTCGCGCTCGCGCTCGCGCGGGGCACAACTCCGGAGTGTTGACGCCAACACCGACTTCTGCCGCCGAAACCACGCCGATCCGCGAACATTCTCCGGAGTTGTGCCCGCCCGCCGACGTCGAAGTCGTCTTCGCCGGGGCGTTTTTCACTCCACCGGGCGGGTATCCGTCCGACCGGGCGTGGGCGCCGGAGGGCGCGGTGCGCGAGGTCGCCGACGCCGCGGACGCCGCCCGAGCCGTCGCCGAGATGAAGGCATCCGGCGCCGCAGTCATCAAGATCGCCGGCAACAGCACCGCCGGCCCGGTCTTCACGGACGATCTGTTCCGCGTCCTCGTCGCACAGGCGGCGGCGCACGGCCTCCCGGTCGTCGCGCACGCCGAGGGCCGCGGCGAAGCGCAGCGGGCCGTGCGGCTCGGCGCCACCCGGCTCGCTCACGCCCCCTTCAGCGAACGACTGACGGATGCCGAGATCGCGGCGCAGGCGACGTCCGCGGTGTGGATCTCCACTCTCGCCATCCACACCGGTGAGGCGTATGCCATCGCCGTCGACAACGTCCGCCGGTTCCACGCGGCCGGCGGCACCGTGCGATACGGCACCGACATGGGCAACGGCCCGACTCCGGTGGGACTGAACCCCCGCGAGCTCGACGCGCTCCGCGAGGCCGGCATCGACGGGCGGGAGCTTCTGCGCACCCTCGACCCGGCGCCCGGCGCCCCCTGGTACCTCACGGCCGGTGATGCGATCGATCCCCTCGACGCCCGACCGCTCACCCCGATCGATCTGGAGGCCTGAATGACCGATCTGTTCGCAGAAGCCCGCGAGCTCGACGCCCGCGACCCGCTCGCCGAGCACCTCGACGCGTTCGTCGACGCCCCCGGGGTCAGCGCGTATCTGGACGGCAACTCCCTCGGCCGCCCGCTGCGGGAGCTCCCCGATCGGCTCGCCGCCTTCGTCGCCGGCGACTGGGGCACGCGGCTCATCCGGTCGTGGGACGAGCAGTGGATGGATCTGCCGACCGCTCTCGGTGACCGGATCGGCGCACTCTGCCTCGGTGCCGCCCCCGGCCAGACCGTGGTCGCCGATTCCACCACCGTGCTGCTCTACAAGCTCATCCGCGCGGCCGTCGATGCTCGTCCCGACCGCTCGGAAATCGTCGTGGAGGAGGGCAACTTCCCCACCGACCGGTTCATCGCCGAAGGCGTCGCGACCGAGCGCGGCCTCACGCTGCGCTGGGTCAGCCCCGATCCCGTCGCCGGTGTGCAGGTCACGGACATCGAAGCGTCCGTGTCCGACCGGACGGCTCTCGTCGTCCTCAGCCACGTCGACTACCGCTCCGGCGCACTGGCCGACATGTCCGCGATCACGGATGCCGTCCACGACGCCGGCGCGCTCATGCTGTGGGACCTCTGCCACTCCGCCGGCGTCATCCCAACGGAACTCGACACGTGCGAGGTCGATCTCGCTGTCGGGTGCACGTACAAGTACCTCAACGGGGGCCCGGGCTCTCCCGCGTTCGCCTATGTCGCCGCCCGCCATCACGGCGTGCTGCGCCAGCCCGTCCAGGGCTGGATGGGGGCGGGCGACGTCTTCGCGATGGGGTCCGCGTACACACCGGGCGCCGGCATCCGCCAGTTCATCAGCGGGACGCCTCCCGTGCTCGGGATGCTCGCCATGCAGGGGATGCTCGACCTCATCGAGCAGGCCGGGATCGTCGCCGTGCGTGAGAAGTCGAAGACGCTCACCGACCTGGTGGTCCGTGCGTTCGATCTCGAGCTCGCCCCGCTCGGCGTGCGGCTGCTCAGTCCACGGGAGGCGACCGACCGCGGCGGGCACGTGACCATCGGCCACCCGGACTTCGCCGAGGTCACCCGCACCCTCTGGGCCGACGGCGTGATCCCCGATTTTCGGTACCCCGACGGGATCCGTCTCGGTCTGTCACCGCTCAGCACGTCGCACGCCGAGGCGCTGCGGGGCGTCTTCGCCGTCCGCGACGCGCTCGCCTGAACGGCGCCCGCACGGGACCCGGCCCGAACCGGGGTGAGGACTCAGGTGATGCGGCGGGTGATCTTCGCCCCGACGCGCGCAGAGGCGCGGCATCTCTGGGCAGTATCGGAGAGGAGCCGTCGCGCCTCTGGCTGGACGGCGCTCACGCGCGCCACGACGGCGCGCGCCCACTGCAGAGAGGACTCTCACTCGTGACCGCTTCACCCGTCACCCCCGCCGTCAACGGCATCCGCACCGCCATCGGCATCGGCGGCGTGCTCGCCGTGATCGTCGGCATCCTCATCCTCGTGTGGCCGGGCCGCACTGCCATGGTCGCCACCGCGATCATCGCGATCTACACGATCGTCGCCGGGCTCGTCTACGCAGGCCTCGGCATCTTCAGCAAGAACAAGGGCGGATGGGCCCGTCTCGGCCACATCCTGCTCGGTCTCCTCTTCATCGTCGCCGGCATCGTCGCCTTCGCGAACCTCTCGGGGACCACGGTGTGGCTGGCCGCCTTCCTCGGTGTGCTCGTCGGAATCCTGTGGATCGTCGAAGGCGTCGTGGCGTTCACGACGCTCGGCGACTCCTCGTCGAAGGTGTGGTCGGTGCTGTTCGCGCTGCTGAGCATCATCGCCGGCATCGTGCTGCTCCTGTCGCCCGTGTGGGGCGCCGAGGTGCTGTGGTGGGTTCTCGGCATCTCGCTCGTCGTGTTGGGTGTGCTGAACGTCGTCCGCGCGTTCCGCTTCGGCAAGACGGTCTGACCGACGGTGCCGAGCATCGACGGACTGTACAACTACCGCGACACCGGTGGGCTGCCGCTGCGCGGCGGCGGCTCGAGCCGTGCCGGCGTGCTCTACCGTTCCGAGGCGCTCGGTGCCCTCACCGATGAGGGTGTCGGCCAGTTCGCCGACACCCTCATCGGGACGGTGGTGGACTTCCGGACGCCGGCGGAACGCGAGACCGCGCCCGATCGCCTTCCGGACTCCCGTCCGTTCGACGTCGTGGAGCTGTCCATCCTGCAGGGCGCGACGGGCGATCTCATCAAGACGTTCACCGCGCCCGGTGCCGCACCGACACCCGCGCAGCTCGAAGCGGCCATGGACCGCATCCCGGAGCTCGGCGACATGTACGTCGAGATGCTCCGGGGTGGGGCGGCGGCGTTCGCCCGCGTCGCGAAGCTCATCGCCGCATCCCACGACGACGCTCCCACCGGCGTGATCGTGCACTGCACGGCCGGGAAGGATCGCACCGGCGTGGCGACCGCACTGATGCTGGATGCCGCCGGCGTGGACCGCGACGCTGTGATCGGCGACTATGCGCAGTCCGAAGCCAACCTCGCCGGCCCCTGGGCCGATGGCATGATCCACATGATCGAGTCGTTCGGCGTTCCGGTGACCCCGAAGCTGCGCACGCTCGCCACCGGGACGCCGCCTGCGGCCATCGAGCAGGCGCTCTCCTGGACGGATGCGGCGGGAGGCGCCGGCGCGTACCTGCTCTCCGGCGGGCTGACCTCCGCGGAGCTCGACCGTCTCGGTGAGCGCATCGCCGGCTGACGGTCACGGTGCCCACTTCAGGGGCGTCTCCCTCCGGGAGGCGCCCCTTCGCCGTTCATCAGCGGGTGGTCTCTTTCCGTCCGCGCTCATGAGCGACCTCGTCGAGGAGCTCGACGAGGGGCCTGTCGTCCTCGATCGGTTCCTCGACGACCGCTGCCACCCGGCGTCGGCGTCGCCGGCGGACGATGACGACGGCGATGCCGACGATCACCACGGCGAACACCCCGGCGAGAATGCCGCCGGTGCCGTGCAGGATGTCGTGCACCGCACGCCCCGCCGCCACGACGAGCCCCGTCACCACACCTGACCACACCACCGCGCCGGCGGCGTTGACGAGGAAGAAGCGCAGGTAGGGGTATCGGAGCGTTCCGGCGAGCGGGCCGGACAGGACGCGGAGCAGAGCGACGAAACGGGCGAAGAAGATCGCCAGCGCCCCGTAACGGTGCATGAGACGGGCCGCACCGATGATCGCCGACGTGCGGAAGACCTTCGGTGCCCGTCGCCGTCCGAACTCGAGCAGTCGGACACCGGCCACACGGCCGAGGATGTACCCGAGGCTGTCTCCGACGATCGCGCCGACCGCCGCTGCGGCCGCGATCGCCCAGACGGGCGTTTCGTTGTCCATCGCGATGATGGTCGCCGTGATGAGGACGGTCTCCCCGGGAAGCGGAAGCCCGATGCTCTCGATCCCCACCATTCCCGCGACGGTGAGGAGCAGGAAGACGGCGGGTATGGATGCCAGGAACTCCTGCATCAGCTCTCCCTGTCTGCGGCGGCGGCCGCGCGTGTGTGTGCGGCACGGATGCCGGCGGCCAGCGCACTGCGGGCGGTGGTGATCTCGTCACCGACGTCGGCGAGCGGGCCCGTGTCGGGGACGGTCAGAGAGGCGGGTGCGCGTCCGGCCGCCGCGGCGGCGGAGAGCTCGTCGAGAGCGGAACGGATCAGCGCCACCTCGGCCGGATCGCAGGGGGTGCCGGTCTGCGCCGCGATCGTCGCGGCCGCCGTGACCGCGTCGACCACGCGCTCGAGGGCGGTGATCCCCGGCATCCAGGCCGCCGCCGCGGCGCTCACGGGCCGCGGTTCCGCCAGCGAACGGGTCACCAGTGCGCGAAGATCGGAGATCATGCGGTTCACCGCACGCCTGGCGTCCACGCGCCGGCGGGTGTCGTCCGTCGACAGCGCCAGCCCGGCGTACTCGGACGCCTCGCGCAGGACGCGCGCGACGGATGTGCCCAGCTGGGCCGGCGCACGCCACGTGGAGGGCCACACCAGGTAACCGAACACCAGCGCCACCGCACACCCGAGCAGGGTGTCGAGCAGACGGGTCTCGACGAGCCCGACGCTCGCCCCGGCGTGGATCTCCACGAGCAGGACGGCCACGGCCGTCGACGTCGCCGAGAAGAGCGCGAAGTTGCGCGGCATCAGCACCGGCAGCAGTCCGGCGAGCACGGCGAGGATGAGCAGTTGCCACCCATCGCGCGGGACCGCGAACATGACGACCGACCCGATGAACACGCCGAGGACCGTCCCACTCCCGCGCTGCACGGCGCGCGCGAAGACAGAACCGAGATCGGGCTTCATCGACTGGGCCACTGTGAGCATCACGAGATACGGCATCGCCAGGCCGAGCCACAGCGACAACGCCTGGGCGATCCCGATGCACAGCACGAGGCGCGCCACGGCGCCCCACGCCTGCGTGCCCGCATCGAGTGCGGTGAGGGGCCGCTCGCCCCGCCCCGAGGCCGTCGGCATGGAGAGCCCGGCGTCCCTGCCTCGCGCCACGCGGCCGTGCCGTGCCAGGTCGTTCTCCGCCACGACGGAGGAGACGTAGCGCAGGGCGCCGGCGAGTGCGCGATCAGCCGGAGTGGTCTCGTCGGTGCCGTCATAGGATGCCGGCACCGATCGCCGCGGATCGTCGATCCACGCGGCCGTGGCGCGGAGGAAGACGACCGCACGCGTGTCGACGCGACCGGGATGGGCCGATGATGCGGCGATCGCGGCGTCCACGACCGGAGCCGAGGCATTGAGCAGGGACACGAGCGCCTGCCACTTCACGGCCCTGGCGATGTACGACGTCCTCGCATCTGCGAGCACCTCGTAGGCGTTGTTCAACGCACGCGTGAGTGCGGCGGATGCTGCGGCGCCAGCCTGCCCGTCCTCTGCGGCGAGTTGATCCGCGATGGCGCGGTACGCCCCCGCGACGGCGCGCCGCTCCGGGGAGAACGAGCGACCGATGAATGCGGCCGCCACGATCGTGAGCAGCAGACGCCACCCGGCCCCGGCGGCGAAGATCAGCGGGGCGGCCCACGGCGAGTCGAGCCCGAACGACGCGTTCGCGGCGGTGACGACGTAGACGAGGAAGTAGAGCGCGGACCGCGATGCGGTCGCGCTGAACGTGCCGGCGAGGCCGGAGACGAGTGACGCCAATACGACGGCGATGAGCGTGAGCACCCCGTGACCGTGCACGAGGGTGCCGATGGCGAACCCGACAGTGGCCAGGGCGGAGGCGAGGAAGATGCGGCGGATGCGCTCGATCCCCGCGTCGCCCTGGTCCATGATCGATCCGACGAACGCACCCATGGATGCCAGGGACCCTGCCCCGACCAGTGTCGTGTTCGAGGCGTCGATCGTCAGGGCGATGCCGACCGGAGCGGTGATGCCCACCGCGCCGAGCACGATGCGGTCGACGGGCACGGAGGAGGACTTGACCGTCGTCAGCTGACGGACCCATCCCCCGTCGGGCGCCCCCGGCTGCGTCATGCGTCGCTCTCGAGGTGCAGCTTGAGGCTGATCTCGTAGGCGTCCAGCTCGTCGAGCATGTACTGCGCCGCACTCGTGCTGTACTGCCCCGACGCGCTGAGGACGCGCAGTCGCCTGCGCATGAGCTTCACCAGCGCGAGCTCGAACTCCAGGGCGTCCGGGGTCACCCCGTCGTCGGAGGGTTCCAACGCGTCGAAGAAGCGCGACCGCGGGATCTCGAAGGCCTCCTCGGGGAACGGCGAGGCGTCCGCGCGGCGGACCGCGCGCTCCTCGATGGCCGTCATCGCAGCGGCTCGGAGGTCGGCGGCGATGAGGCCGGTGTCGCCCTCGCCCGCGTTGGCGGCAGACGCATCAGGCGACAGTCGCAGCAGGCGGACGAGGACGGGGAGGGTGAGCCCCTGCAGGAGCAGACTCCCGGCCGCCACGAGGAAGGCGACGAACACGAGGAGGTCACGCTCCGGGGTGTTCACGGGCAGCGTCTGCGCAGCGGCGAGCGTGACGACGCCGCGCATTCCGGCCCAGACGATGACCGAGCTGTCCTTCCAGGTCAGCGGCGCGGAATCGAAGTAGTCGATGTCGTTGCGCATCCGACCGATCTGCCCCCGTGCCCCGGAGCGCGGAGCACGCCCGAGAGCCTGGAGAGCGCGATCGCTCAGGGGACGGTGATCGCCCTCTCTCATCGCGATCCGCTTCTCGACCGAGCGACGCACGCGCACGTTGTGCAGGTTGAGCATCGGGAAGACGTACACCGCACGCACCGCGACCAGCAGGACGAACGCCCCCGCGGCGATGCCGAGCCCCGGCAGCAGAACGGCCTCGGCTCGCCCGTTGACGGTGATGCCGTACAGTTCGAGACCCATCACGAGGAACACCGCGCCCTCGAGGAGGAACTCGATGGTGCGCCAGTTGAGCTTGTCCGAGATCCGCTGCTCCGGCGTGAGCCAGCGCATCGCCCCCTGTCCACAGACGATGCCGGCCACCACGGCGGCGACCAATCCGGATCCGCCGAGTGCCTCGGTGGGCAGATAGGCGAAGTAGGGCACCGTGAGCCCGAGGGCCGTGTTCGCGGTCGAGCTGCCGGTCCACGCGCGCACCCGCAGGGCGACGAGGCCGATCACGGCTCCGACGATGACCGCCGACAGCACCGCCCAGACGAAGGACCCGAGCGTCCCGATCATCGAGAAGCCCGTGGCCGTGGCGGCGATCGCGGTGCGCAGCGTGACCAGGGCGGTGGCGTCGTTGAGAAGGCTCTCACCCTCGAGCACCGTGAGCACGCGCCGGGGCACGCCGAGCTTCTTGATGATCGACGTGGCCACCGCATCGGTGGGGCTGAGGATCGCACCGAGCGCGATGCCGAGTGCGAGGCCGAGGTCGGGGATCGCCCACGCGAAGAACAGTCCGAGGACCACGGCGCTGACGATCACGAGGAGCACCGCCATGCCGCCGATCGCCGTCGAGTCTCGACGGAACTCGATCGCGGGCGCCGAGACGGCGGCCGAGTACAGCAGGGGCGGGAGGACTCCGACGAGGATCAGTTCCGGCGGGACGGAGAGGGCCGGCACGATCGGCAGGAAGCCGATCACCACGCCGATGCCCACCAGCAGCAGCGGGCCGGCGACACCGACCTTGCGCGCGATGACGTTCGCGACGACGATGACGACCACCGCCACGACGACGGCGAGCATCATCTCCACCGACATCTCAGACGCCTCCTGCGGTGGCGAGGTCGGCGATGCCGGACCCCATGAGCTTCACGCCGAGGATGACGAAGAGCACGGTCATGATGACCGCATGGTTCGCGACCAGCCAGGTCCGCGGGCCCGCGAGCTTCTTCTCGACCTGGCTCGGCGAGAGCACGCTCAGCACCCAGGGGATCGCGACGGCGAACACGCCGAGCAGACCGAAGATGAGGATGACGGCGACGATCTCGCCGGTGGGCAGGGCGGCCTGCGAGATGCGACCGCCGGCCGCCACGAGCAGCGGGAGGTCCTTGGGCGAGAGCGGGCCGGAGATCAGGACGCCGACGAGGAAGGCCTTGGCGAGGCTGAGGTCGTCGAGGCTGGACATCCACTTCGGGGTCTCGGTCGATGAGCGCTTACGCCACTGCACGACCGCGAGCGCGAGAAGGATCAGCCCGAGGACGATCTCGACGACGTCGATGAACAGGTGCGGACCGGAGTCCGGATCATCTGCCCCGCTGGCCCGCCCGATGAGGACGAGGACCCCCACGAACGCGACGGCGAACACGTAGCACCCCAGGACAAACGCCGTGCCGTTCGTGCGCCCCTTGCCGGAGGTCGCCATCAGGATGACGGCGACGATCGCGAGCGGACTGATCGCGACGGCGACCCCGATCGTCAAGAGGTCTGCAAGGACGGCGAGCACGAATGCCTCCAATGAGGGAAGGGATGAGGGAGGGAAGAAGGTCGATCAGTCCAGCGCGGGTTCCGCCTGCTCTGCGCGCGAGAGCTGGAAGACGCCGGTGACGGCCACCGCACCGGCGACGATGAAGGCGACGATCGAGAGCGCCGGCGCGTTGTTCGCCTCGCCGAGGATCGTGATGCCGAGCACCACGGCGATGGCCGGGTCGATGACGGTCAGCCCCGCGACGACGACCTCCGGCTTGTTGAACGCGTGCGCACGCTGGACGAAGTAGATGGAGAGGCCACCGGCGACCCCGATGCCGATCAGGCAGCCGATCGTGAGAAGGTTCTTGTCGTCCAACGTCAGGTCGTGGTGTTTCCACGCGGTCTGCACGCGCAGGATCACGGTCTTGCCGAGCGTGGCGACGAACGCGGAGTAGATCCCGCCGAGGAGCACCCACATCACCGGCGGCGTCGTCCGCCGCCGACCGACGACCATGACGATGGCGGTGACGAGGAGCACGCTGCCGAGGACGACGAGCACGGCGATCAGCTGCTGGTCGGTGATCGCCGTCTGCGTGCTGACCAGCGCGGCGACGGTGACGAAGGCCGCGACCCCGAGGACGCAGGTCGCGATCGCACGGATGACGGCAGCGCTCGGACGGCGCTTGGCGATCAGCGCGGTGAGGACGACCGTGAACACCAGGGCGGTCACACCGACCGGTTGCACCACGATCAGTGGAGCGAAGCCCAGACTGCCCATCTGCAGGATGATCGAGACACCGAGGAGAACCGCGCCGATCAGCCACACCCGGTTGCGCAGCAACTGAGCGGCCTTGGCCATGAGCCCGGGCGCCGAGGAGTGCTGCATCCGACGCACACCCTTGGCCTGCAGGAGGTTACCGCCGGACAGCGCGATCGCCGACGCGATCGCGAGGGCGATGCCGATCAGAGGCAGTGAGTCGAGTTCCACGAGGTCTCCTTAACGACGGGCCTTATGGGGCCGAGGTCGATGACGCCTCGACCGATGCGGTGGGTGCGGGTTCCTCGAGGCGGGCAGGGGCCGAGGATTGGACGTTGCGGAGGAACAGGATGATCCAGGCGAAGATCATCACCGCGGCGATGAGCTCGACCGCGGTGAGGTTGTAGACGCCGGTGAAGAAGAACACGACGAGCACCACCATCACGGCGACGAAGACGAACCCGAGGACGACGAAGGACTTCGGCATGGTCGGCACGAGCCACGGCAGACCGAACACGAGGGCGGCGAAGGCCACCGTCATCCCCGTGGCCACGGTGTTGTGCAGGAGGAAGAACCGGTCGACGGGGAACACGCCGACGCATGCGAGGAGGACTCCGAGCAGGACGAACAGCACCCGGACGGCGGTCCTGCGCCGCGCCTCGGACTCGCTGCGCGTGGGGATCGCCGCCGTACCGATGCGGGCGATGGTCGTCACCATGATCCCGGAGACGATCAGCGTGAGGTTGAACGTCAGCGACGAGATGTCGTGCGTCATGCCGAGCGCTGACAGGTTCATCTGCCACCACTGCGGGTTCTGCGCGCTGAGCATGGCGGTCACCATGCCGACGACGAGGAAGAGCGCGAGCACGAGCGACAGGCCCGACGCCGAGAGGTCGGAGCCGCTGATGTACGCGATGTACGCGCTCACGGCGACGGCGGCGGATGCCAGCAGCATGGCAGGCACCGAGAACACCGTGGCGCCCGTGAAGCTGTGTTCCATGACCGTGGCCGCCCCGAGCCAACCGAGGAGGGCGATCGCGGCGTACCCCACCGCCAGGGCGGTGAGGTCGAACCAGAGGAAGCGCTCACGTCGCGCGGCACCGCCGCGGCGGTACCGCGTGCTGAGGGAGCGGGAGATGAGGAAGGCCGCGGCAGCGCTCACCCCGCCGGCGATGGCCACGAACTGACCGAGGGAGGCATGCCCGGAGATCTGCAGCTCGCGCCCCCAGAACACGATGGCGGCGATGGGCAGGCACAGGATGAAGGCGGCGGCGGCCACGACGATCGCGAAGGATTCGGTACCGGCGGCCGGCGTGACGATCCGTCGCCAGGAGGAGGGGCGCCCTGGGACGACGACCGCACCGGCACTGGTCGGAGCGCTCATGCCGCGCTGCTCGTCGAGGGAGCGGCCTTGCTCTTGCGGTCCCAGGCAGGGAGGACGATCAGGGATGCGAACAGGAAGGACAGCGCCCCGATGAAGGTGCCGACGCTGGCGATGGTGCTGTTGACGGCGTCGCCGTTGGGCAGGACGAAGGCGCCGACGGCGGAGATGCCGAAGGCGACGCAGCCGATGAAGTTGATGACACCGGACCACCATCCGCGCGAACGCGGATCCCAGCCCTTGGCGGCATGCGCGTAGGCGACGAGCACGAACACGCCGCTCACGAGGAACGCGACGGAACCGCCGGCATCCGGGTTCCAGACCCACTCGTCCTGCGCGGCCACCGAGCGCGCGTACAGCGCGGACGTCGTGCTGACGTTGAACAGGATGGTGCCGAAGGACTGGGTCGCGGCGGCGAGCCACTCGGCGCGCACCATCCGACCAGGCCCGTAGTCGACGGCGACCGAGATGGCCCCGCTGAGGAACAGCTGGATGAGGCCGGCCGCGGTGAAGAACCACGCCCCGATGAAGCACAGCAGGTTCGCGCCGGTGGAGCCGAGGGTCTCGCTGAGGCCTGGGGTGGTGGCGAGCGCGAAGAACGCGGAGCCGATCATGAAGCCCCAGCACTGCTTGGTGAGTGTGGGGATGAGGAGCGGGCTCCGGCGGGGCCTGGTGCTCGCGGCGGCGGTGCTCATGCGGATGTCTCCACGTCTGTTCTTCGTCGGTGCGGAAAGGAAGTCGGCAGGGGAGAGCGTTCGGGTCGCTCTCCCCTGCCTGGTCCGGATCAGTGGTGGAAGTGCGATCCGCTGGAGGCCTCGCGAGGAAGCGGGGTCTCGAGCGAGTCGAGGAACTGCACCTCACCCTTGATGTCCGACAGCAGGGCGCTGGCGAGGTCGTGGCTGAGGCCGACCTTCACCACGATGCGCTGGAGGACCATGTCGGACAGGTCGTCCGCCATCGGGTACGCCGGCACGAGCCAGCCCTTCATGCGCAGACGGTCGGCGAGGTCGTACAGGCTCCACTTGTCGGTGTAGCCGTCCTTGAGGACCCAGGCGAAGACGGGGATCGTGTCACCGCGGCTGACGAGCTCGAACGGGCCGATCTTCTCGATCTCGCTCGAGAGGTACGTGGCGACGTCGATCGAGTTCTGCTGCACCGCACGGTAGCCCTCGCGGCCGAGGCGGAGGAACTGGTAGTACTGCAGCAGCACCTGGGCGCCGGGACGGGAGAAGTTCAGCGCCAGGGTGGGCATGTCGCCGCCGAGGTAGCTGACGTGGAAGATCATGCTCTCCGGCAGCACCGCCTTGTTGCGCCACACGACCCAGCCGACGCCGGGGTAGACGAGGCCGTACTTGTGGCCCGAGGTGGAGATCGAGTTCACGCGGTCGATCTGGAAGTCCCACACGAGGTCGGGCTGGCAGAACGGCGCCACCATGGCACCGGAGGCGCCATCGATGTGGATCTTCACGTCGAGACCGGTCTTCTCCTGGATCTCGTCGAGCTTCTTCGAGATCGCGATCGCGTCGTCGTACAGACCGGTGAAGGTCTGGCCGAGGATCGACACGACACCGATGGTGTTCTCGTCGACATAGTCCTCGAGGTTGTAGCCGTCGAGGATCAGGTGGTCCTTGTTGACGGGGATGTAGCGGGGCTCGACGTCCCAGTAGTTGCAGAACTTCTCCCACACGACCTGCACGGCCGCGGACATGATGAGGTTCGGCTTGTCGGTCGACTTGCCCTCTGCGCGACGCTTCTCCTGCCACAGACGCTTGAGCGCAAGACCGCCGAGCATGCACGCCTCGGAGGATCCGATGGTCGAGGTGCCGATGGTGTCATTGACGTCCGGGACGTGCCACAGGTCGGCGAGCATGCGCCAGCAGCGCTCTTCGATGGCGGCCGTCGCCGGGTACTCGTCCTTGTCGATCATGTTCTTGTCGGCGGCTTCGAGGTAGAGCTTCTTGGCCTCGTCGTCCATCCACGTCGACACGAAGGTCGCGAGGTTCAGACGCGAGTTGCCGTCGAGGATCGCCTCGTCGTGCACGATCTGGTACGCGGTCTCGGGCAGGCTCGGGTTCTCGGGAAGCGTGAACTTGTCGAACTCCGTCGCCTCGCCCGGGCGCACGAAGACCGGGTTGACGCTGAGCTGGGGGTCGATGTTCGTCGACTGACGGGCGGATGATGTGTTGGTCATTTTCTCTCCTGGGTAGAGGACATGTTCGTTTCGGGGGCGGGCGCGACGTGTGACGAGCTACACCTCCAGGGGTGGGAGGAGGCGACCGATCGGCATCGTCGATGTCCGCATGATGGTCACAGCGTGTTCTTCACGATCGCGCCGTCCTTGATGATCACCGTGAAGTTGGTGTCGGGATCGGCGATGAGGGACAGGTCGGCGAGCGGGTCGCCGTCCACGAGGATCATGTCGGCCCATGCGCCCTCGGCGATCACGCCGAGCTTGCCCGCACGGTAGCTGTTGCGCTCGCCGGCCAGTTCGAACAGTTCGGCGTTGCCGGAGGTGAGCATCTTCAGCGCCTCGACGTTCGTGTAGTGGTCACCGAGCCGGGCCGCCATCACGCTCTGGCGGGGCGCGGACTGCGGCTCGAGCAGCAGATCGGTGCCCCAGGCGGTCTTCACACCGTGCTTCTTCGCCCACGCGTACACCTGATCGGTTCCGCGGGCGATCTGCGCGTTCTTGGCGGCGCGGAGCGGGTCGGGGAAGTGGTGGTCATCCTCGGCGAAGGGCTGCATCGACAGCCATACGCCCTTCTCGGCGAGCAGCGCCACCGTGGCCTCGTCGGCGAGGTGGCCGTGTTCGATCGACTTCACGCCGGCGGCGACAGCCCTCGCGATACCCGCCGACGTGTACACGTGGGTGGCCACGTACGTGCCGTAGTCGCCGGCGGCCTGCACCGCCGCGGCGATCTCATCCGGCGTGTACTGCAGCGTGTTCAACGGATCGTACATCGATGTGGCCCCGCCGCCGAGGGTGAGCTTGATCTGCGTCGCCCCCTGTCTCAGCTGCTCGCGGACCGCGGCGAGGACGCGAGGCACGCCGTCGGCCACACGGGTGAAGTGGATGTCCTCCGTGCGACTGGGCTTGCCGCCGAACTCCTCCGGCACGTCGTACACGAAGGAGAAGTCGGCATGGCCGGAGGTCTGCGAGATCATCGCCTGGCTGGGGAAGATGCGCGGACCCTCGAACGTCCCTCGGTCGATGAGGGCCTTGATCGGCGCCAGGTCGCCGCCCATGTCTCGCACGGTGGTGAAGCCGCGCATCAGCATGCGCTTGGCCTCGGCGATGGTGTTGCCGTAGAGCGTCCCGGTCGGCCCCTGCACGAAGTCGAGCATGCTGTTCGCGTTGCCCATCAGGTGGACATGCGCGTCGCTGAGGCCGGGCATGAGGAACTTGCCCGTACCATCGATCTCGGTCACGCCCTCGCTCGCACCGCCTGCGAGGGCGGAGGTCGAGACGGCCACGACGTGCTCGCCCTCGATGAGGACGTCGACGTTGTCTCGGGGCGCGTCGCTGACGCCGTCGAAGAGGCGCACGTTGCGGATGATGATTCTCGAGGGCGCCTCGGGACCGTTGCTCATGCTTCGGACATTAGTCAGCGGCCGCCGCACCGACCGACTCGGCCGATGCTATTTCCCCCCGACGCTCACATCATCTCTCACCCTCGTTTCACCCGTCGTATCACCTGGGGCCTCACCCGCATACGGGTGAATATGCCTTCCCGACAGGGTGTTACTATGACCCCACATCTGTGCGTTCTGCGCATGAGCCAATGTGGAGGAAAGCATGACCGGCGCACCAGCTCACCCCTCGGAGCCCTCTCAGAAGTCGCGCGGAGTGAGTAAGAGGGCGGTGATCGCCATCGTCATCACGATCGCCGCGTTGGCGTTCGTCTTCTCCAACGTCTCACCCGCCACGCTGCGCTTCCTGTTCATCGAGTTCACCATGCCCGCATGGGCATGGTTCCTCGCCGTACTCGTCGCCGGAGTCGTGATCGGCTCGTTGTTCCCCTGGTTCCGCCGCCGTAAGGACTGAGTGGCCATGAACTTCCATGATGTGGCGGCTGCGAAGCTGGAGCTCGACCGCGCCAGGAAGGCCGGGAACCCGGACGGTATCGCCGCCGCGGCCATGAACAACTTCTGGCCGCTCTACTGCTCGCACTACGACGAGCTCATCGCCGCGATCCAGTCACTGCCCGCGCGTGATCTGGATCGCTATCCGATGCTCCGCGCCACGCATCCGATGACGCGCGTGATGGCCCAGAGCGGGCGGCCGTACAAGCCGCTCATCTATCAGGACGATGCGCGCAAGCTGCCGCCCGAGCAACTGGACGTCCTCACTCTCGCCCAGATGATCGCGTTCCGATTCAGCGGCGACGTCGCCGCCGCGCTCGTGTACGCGCAGCGCCTGGACGAGCGCATCGCCACCGTCGCCTCGGAGTCGCGCTACCGGACCGACGGCCCGCTGTGGTTCCTCCACGCGCAGATCGGAACGACGTACCTGATCGCAGGGGATTCCGCGTACGCCCTGCGCAAGTTCACGGTCGCGCAACAGCTCGCGGAGCTGTCGCCACTTCCGGATGCGGTCCGTTTCGTCCTCTCCCGCTCCGCCCTCGCTCACACGCTGCGCGGATCCCTGTCCGAGGCGGAGGCCGCGCTGACCGCCGCGCGCCGCGAGCCGGAGCCGACCCCGGCACATGTGGTGTCGGTCCGTGGCACGGAGTCGGCCACAGCCGCACTCATCGCCGTCGAACGACTCAGCGACGACGTCGATGCGCACCTCGCAGCACTCGAGCCCTTCTACAGCAACGACCTCAGTTGGCCGTTCGCACTCCTCGCGCGCACGCGGGCACTGCTCGCCAAGCGACGTCCTCACGAGGCGCTGGAGGCCCTTCACCTCGCAGAGGACGCGCACCCGGTGCAGCACGGATCGACGGCCACGGACATCATCACGGCGATGCGCATCGAAGCACTCGCCGCCGCGGGCGAGGAGTCGCGCGCGCGTGACATCGCCGACGGCTCCGGCCACACGGGTGGGCGCACGGCGATCGCCCGTGCCGGCCTGGCACTCCACCAGGGGCGTTTGGATGCGGCCACCCGCGAGCTCCGCCAGGTCGCGGCGGACTTCGCACACGGCCCTGGGACGCGCGGGCGTCACCAGCTCCTGTCCGCATGGCTCGAGTTCTCCAGACGCGGCAACGTCACGGCGGACACCGCCTCCGCGTTCGCTCGGATCGCGATCGCCGGCAGCCTTCGCCGCTCGCTCTCCACCCTCCCCAGCGGAGTGATCACCGCCGTCCGCGAACGGTTGGACGAGAACGAACGGCCTGCGTTCGATGCCGCCATCGACAGCATCCATTTCCGCGACCTCCGCACCCGCCCTTCCCTCACCGACAGCGAAAGCCGCGTGCTGCACGCTCTGCCGGTGTATGAGACGGTCGCGGAGATCGCACGGGCCTTCCACGTCTCGCCGAACACGATCAAGTCGCAGTTGAAGTCCCTCTACCGCAAGCTCGGATGCTCCTCGCGCGAGGAGGCCATCGAGCTCGGCGGCAAGTTCCAGCTCGTCGACCGATACGCCGAGAGCGCCCCCGCACGCTGAACCGCCACGGCGCGATCCGTCAGTCGGCGACCGCGCGAAGGAACGCCCTGACGTTCTCGCCGAGCCGCTCGATGCGCAGTTCGCGTGCCGCCTCGCGGTCGTAGCCCTCGTAGGCCAGCGGCGGGAGCAGCCGCACGTTGTGCGAGCATCCGAACTCCGCGCAGGCCAGTGTCCCGAC
This sequence comes from Microbacterium ginsengiterrae, assembly GCF_014205075.1. Lineage (NCBI taxonomy): Bacteria > Bacillati > Actinomycetota > Actinomycetes > Micrococcales > Microbacteriaceae > Microbacterium > Microbacterium ginsengiterrae. Next base: position 743,179 of record NZ_JACHMU010000001.1, read on the forward strand.
CGTGTCGCCGTTGCGACCGGCGGCCCCGGCCTTGCGGGCGGAGAAGAACTGTACGTCGTTGCGGAGGGTCACGTCATCGCACCACGAGCACTGCGCCCTGGCGAGCACGCGCTGCTCGGCGCGCTGCAGCAGTACGCCGGTGAGCACGCCGTCGACCTCGGTCACGACGTACGCGCGGCGCGCGAACTTCTGATCCGACCAACCGAGGTAATCGAGACGGGCGAAGTCGATGTCGGCGAGGCCGGGCGGCAATGACAGGGATGAGACCTCCTTGCGGGAGGCGTTGATGAAGGAGGCGCGGATCTCGCGCTCGTCGATGGGACGCATGATGCGGTGCTTTCTGTCTCGCTGAAGGATGAGGAACGGCATCGCTCAGAGGGATGCCGGGTATGACGATCCGCCGGGGACGGGAATTCCGCCTCCGGCTGACGCTCAGCCTCTGCCGCCGGCGCGCACGGCGCCTGCGACCTCCTTCCGCGCCCGCAGGGCGCACTTCGAGAACAGCACCCGGCGAGTTTACCCACATCGACGCCGCGCTGTCACGCATGATGCGCGGCTCCCGCACACCGGGCCCGGAGACTACCCGGCCGCGAGAGGGGCGATGTCGTGCCTGCGCGGCGTGCCGAACCGGTGCGAGGAGATCGACACCGCCTGCTCGCGCAGGTACGGCAGCAACTCGATCCGGCCCGCGCTGACGACGTCGCCGGCGTACACGGCCACGGAGGGAGACCCGCCGGTCGCCTCGGCGACGTCGGACATGCGGCCGCCGACGAGACGGATGCGGCCGCCGATCGCCGCGAGCCGCTTCGCTCTCGCACGCCACGCGTCGGCATTCTCGATGACCGGCATCACGCCTGCCTCACCGAGCCAGGACCGCACCGCGGCGGGCAGTTCCGTCGCCGAGCTGACGATGAGGCGCGCACCGGTGCGCAGCCCCGCCGCGAGGATGCGGATCGCCTGCACGACGGTCGCGTCCTCGATGCGGATCGTGACCGGAACGCTCTGGTAGCGCAGCGCGTTCTGCTCGGTGGTGAGCCCGGTGACGTCACGTACGGCTCCGAACTCTTCCCGCCAGGCCGCGACATCGGTGGCGAGGGCGCCGCCGAGCCAGGCGATGTCAGCGCGATCCAGGTCGGATGCCGCCGCCAGCGCCGCTGCGGACAGCGCATCGCTGGGTGCATCCGCCGCGACGGGGGCGTCGGTCCAGTCGGAGAGCCCGACGAGATAGTTGGGGCCGCCTGCCTTGGTTCCGGCGCCCACCGCAGCCTTCTTCCAGCCGCCGAACGGCTGCCGCTGCACGATCGCGCCGGTGGTCCCGCGGTTGACGTAGAGATTGCCGGCCTGGACGGTCGCCAGCCACTGGGAGATCTCGTCGTCGTCGAGTGAATGCAGGCCGCTGGTGAGGCCGTAGTCGATCGCGTTCACGAGTGCGACCGCTTCGTCGAGCGTGCGCGCCGTCATGATGCCGAGAACAGGGCCGAAGTACTCGGTGAGATGGAACGGGCTGCCTGCTGCTACGCCCTCGCGGATGCCCGGGTTCCACAGTCGACCGTCCTCGTCGAGCTGCTCGGGCTCGAGGACCCACGTCTCCCCCGGCTCGAGCGTCGTCAGCGCGTGGCGCAGCTTGCCTTCTGCCGGTCCGATGAGCGGGCCGATGCGGCTCGCTCCGTCGCTGGGGTCGCCGACGCGGTACGAGCCGACGGCGTCGAGGAGCTGACGGCGGAAGCGTTCGCTCGTCGCGACGGTGCCGACGAGGATGACCAGCGAGGCCGCCGAGCACTTCTGACCGGCGTGGCCGAACGCCGAGTACGCCACGTCCTTGGCAGCGAGGTCGAGGTCGGCGCTGGGTGTGACGATGATGGCGTTCTTGCCGCTCGTCTCGGCGAGCAGGGGCAGATCGGGCCGGAAGCTCCGGAACAGTTCGGCCGTCTCGTATCCACCGGTGAGGATGACGCGCTCCACGGCGGGGTCGGAGACGAGGCGCTGTCCGAGCTCGCGCCCGTCCAGTTGCACGTACTGGAGAACCTCGCGCGGGACGCCCGCCTCCCACAGCGCCTCGACCATCACGGCGCCGGAGCGGCGCGCCTGGCGGGCGGGCTTGATGATGACGGGAGACCCTGCGGCGAGCGCGGCGAGGGTGGAGCCGGCCGGGATCGCGACGGGGAAGTTCCACGGCGGCGTGACGACGGTGAGGCCGACGGGAACGTGGGATGCCCCGTCGATCTGTTCGGCGCGCTTGGCGCTCTCGGCGTAGTAGTGCGCGAAGTCGATCGCCTCTGAGACCTCGGGGTCGCCCTGCTCGAGCACCTTCCCCGCCTCGGACCCCATCACCTCGAGCAGATCCGCTCGCCGCGCTTCGAGGATGTCGCCGGCGCGGTGGAGGACCTCGGCGCGACCGGCGGCCCCGAGCGCACGCCACTCCTCGCCCGACGCGACGGCTCGTGCGATCACGGCATCCAGTGCTGCGGCATCCGAGAGCGTGTTCTCGCGCACCGTCGCATCCCCGAGCGACGAGGTGAGCATGCGGGAGCGGATCGCGTCACCCCACGCGCGGTTGCCGGCCAGGCTCGGGTCGGTGTCCGGCGTGTTCGCGAACGCATCCCGCGGCGCCTCGGGCTGCGGCTCTCGGCGATCCTGAGTGCGGTTCGGGCCGGGGACCTCGTCCGGCATGGACGCGATCGAGGCGAGGAAGCGGTCGCGCTCTCGGGTGAACAGGGCCGGTTCGTCATCGAGCTCGAACACCGCCGACATGAAGTTGTCGCTCGATGCCCCCTCCTCCAGCCGGCGGATCAGGTACGCGATGGCCACATCGAACTCGGCCGGGTGCACCACCGGCGTGTACAGCAGCAGGGACCCGACAGTGCGGCGCACGACGGTGGCCTGCGCGGAGGCCATGCCGAGCAGCATCTCGAACTCGATGCCGTCCGTGACCTCCCGGCGGTCGGCGAGGAGCCACGCGAGGGCGATGTCGAACAGGTTGTGCCCTGCGATGCCGATGCGGACGTTGCGCACGTGCTCGGGCCGCAGGGCGTAGTCGAGGACCGCCTTGTACGAGGCATCCGACGCCTGCTTGCTGTGCCACGTGGCGAGCGGCCAGCCATGGGTCTCCGCGTCGACCTGCTCCATCGGGAGGTTGGCCCCCTTCACGACGCGCACCTTGATCGGCGCGCCTCCGGCGGCCACCCTCGCGGCGGACCACTCCTGGAGGCGGATCATGGCGGCCAGGGCGTCCGGCAGATACGCCTGCAGGACGATGCCGGCCTCGAGCCCGCGGAACTCCTCGCGGTCGAGGACGTCGGTGAAGACCGCGATCGTCAGATCGAGGTCCTTGTACTCCTCCATGTCGAGGTTGATGAACTTCCGGCCGGCGGCGGCGATGCGGAACAGCGGCACGAGCGCGTCAGCGGCGTGCCGGACGGCCTCATCGAACGCCCATGGACTGTGCGGTGCGACCGTGGACGAGACCTTGATCGAGACGTAGTCGACGTCGTCCCTCTCGAGGAGCCGGCGCGTGCCGGCGAGCCGACGAGCGGCCTCCTCCTCTCCGAGGATCGCCTCGCCGAGAAGATTGACGTTCAGATGCACGCCCTCGTCGGAGCGGATGCGTCGGATGGCATTGCCGAGCTTGCTGTCGGTGGCATCGACGATCAGGTGACGCACCATGCCGCGGAGCACTCGCCGGCTGATCGGCACGACCGCCCAGGGGAACGCCGGCGCGAGGGCGCCACCGACGCGGATGAGTCCGCGCAGAGCAGCCGGGAGGAAGCGCGGCGTCAGAGGGACGAGGTCGCGGAGGTTGCGCGCTGCGACCGCGAGGTCCTCAGGGCGGACGACGCCGTCGACGAAGCCGACCGTGAAGTCCAGGCCGTGCGGGTCGCTGAGGACGCCCGCCAACCGGGCCGCCGCAGCATCGGCCGGCACGTCACGGCTCTCGATGAGCCACTTCTCCACGAGCGCGATCGCGTCATCGGCGAGCGCGGCGATCTCGACGTGGCCGGTGGAGACGGGAGTCGTCTGAGTCATCGGAATCCTCACTTCGGGCGCGGCGGTGGCCGCGACGTCTGCTCACAGTGTGCGGCCTGGTGATCCTTCACGAAAAGCGTGCGTTTACGATGAATACCGTTCGGTTTGATCGATCTGTTGGAGGACGCGATGTTCGAGCTGCGACGCCTGCGGTTGCTGCACGAGCTCGCCCTGCGCGGCACGATCGTCGAGGTGGCCCGTGCGCTGTCGTACAGTCCGTCGACGGTGTCCCAGCAGCTCGCTCTCCTCGAGCGGGAGGCGGGGGTCGCACTGTTGGAACCGGATGGCCGCCGGGTACGCCTCACGACGGAGGGACGATTGCTCGCCGCCCACGCGTCGCGCGCCATCGATCTCGATGAGGCTGTGCGCGCCGAGCTCTCCCACGCGCAGCACCTGCCGGCGAACGTGCGCCTCGCCGTGATGCCCACAGCCGCCGAGGCCCTCGTCCCCCGCGCGCTGACACTGCTGAGCGAGCACATGCCCGGCCTGCGGGTGGAGATGGTGGAGTTGGCGCCGGAGCACGGCCTGTTCGAGCTGCAGGCGCACGGGTTCGATCTCGTCGTCGCCGAACAGTATCCCGGGCACACGCGGGAGCTCCGCGACGGAATCGACCGCACGCTGCTCGGCCACGACCCGATCCGCCTCGCCGTGCCGCCCTCCTCCCGGGCGACCCAGCTCGGTGACCTGCGCGAGGCGGCATGGGCGATGGAACCGCAGGGAGCGGCCGTCCGTCAGTGGGCCGTGCAGCAGTGCAGGGCAGCAGGTTTCGAGCCCGACGTGCGCTTCGACGCGACCGACCTCGTCGCCCACGCGCGGCTCGTGGCAGCCGGCCACGCGGCGGCCATGCTGCCGGACCTGGTCTGGACAGGGGGGCGCGATTCGGTGCGTCTTCTCGAACTGCCGGGGAACCCTGTGCGCGAGATCTTCGCCGCGACGAGGACGTCATCGCGTGACAACCCCGCCGTGCAGGCCGTGCTCGGCGCGCTCACCGATGCACTCTCGGCCCATGTTCCGCGCTGACGGCGCGCGCGCCGTGCGGGACGATGGTCGGATGAGACGTGCATCACTTCCGACGGCGGCGTTCGCCTGCGCCATGCTGGTCGCCCTCGCGAGCGGATGCTCCGTGACGCCCGAGCCGCCGGGCGACGGACCGACGGACTCCGTGCGGATGCCACCGGTGGGCGCCGCACCGGATTATCAGCTCGGAGGGGCGTACGGGCCTGCCGAGCAGGTGGGGATCGTCGGTCGGGATCGCACCGCGGAACCCGCCTCCGACGCCTACTCGATCTGTTACGTCAACGCGTTCCAGACGCAGCCGAGCGAACTCGACCAGTGGCCGGAGGATCTGCTGCTCCGCATCGACGGGGACGTCGTGTTCGATCCGGAGTGGCCGGACGAGGCCCTGCTGGACACCTCGACGGATGCGCGGCGCGAGCGGATCGCTCGGATCGTCAGGCCGTGGATCGTCGGGTGCGCCGAGGCGGGTTTCGACGCCGTGGAGTTCGACAACCTCGACTCGTACACGCGTTCGGAGGGCCTGCTCGCCGGCGACGACAACCTGGCACTGGCGGCGGCGCTGGTCGACGCCGCCCACCGTGTCGGGCTCGCGGCAGGGCAGAAGAACGCCGCAGAGGACGCGTCGGTGCTGCGGGAACGAGCAGGGTTCGACTTCGCGCTCGTCGAGGAGTGCGCCGCATACGAGGAATGCGATGCCTTCACCGCGGTGTACGGCGAGCACGTCATCGACATCGAGTACACCGATTGGATGCCGCGATCATTCGCCGAGATGTGCGCCGCCCCCTCCGCCCCGGCATCCATGGTCCTGCGCGATCGCGATCTTCTCCCCGCCGGCGAACCAGGGCACGTCTTCGCGGTCTGCTGACCGAATGTTTCGCCCGGTGACGGGGAGATTCCCGCCTCGAACGGGGCGGACGTACTCTGGCGTGACCGCATCCAGAGTCAGGAGCTCATCGTGTCCACGCCGCTGCATCGCCCATCGCCCCTCGAGGTGAGCGAGCGTGCAGCCTGCATGTGCGACCACGGTGATGCCTGCTCCTCCTACGCGCCGGGCCACGCGCTGCACCTGATCCAGGCGCGCCTGGCCGCTGCGACGCCGAGTGAGTGGATCGACGCGATCGTCGAAAGCGTCGATGGCGCGTCGGGCGAACTGCGCGTGCGCACGCTCGAGGGCGTCGAGCGGTCGCTCTGGAGCGCCCAGGGCGCCGCGCTGGAGGCGACGCCGGGGGCACCGGTCGCGCTGCACGCGAAGTATCACGTCCTCGTCGTCGGACGCGTGCGGTTCAACGTCGCCGTGGCGTGAGGCTCCGCGGTCAGGCGGCCGCCATCATCATGTTCTTCATGTCCATGCAGGCGTCCATGCACGCCTTGCAGGACTGTGCGCACATCCTGCACACCTCGCTGTGATCGGCGTGCTCCATGCATGCGTCCATGCACATCTGGCACATCGCGATGCACGCGTCGAGCATCGCCATCATCACCGCGGGTGTCATCCCCTGCATCCGCATCATCGAGCGCATCATCGTGTTGCACATGTCGGCGCAGTTCATGCACTCCGGTGCGCAGTCCATCAGCTGCATCGAACACACCGTGCAGGCCTGCTCGCACGCGGAACAGGCATCCATGCACGCCTGCATGACCGCCATGTCCATGTTCTCCATGCCGGCCATGGCCTTCATGTCGTCGGACATCGCACCCATCATCATCGAGTCCATCGGTTCGCCTCGCCCTTCCTCGTGGCGCGAACCGGGAACGGATCGCGCCGGTGTCCGCGGGCAGGCGCCCGCCTTCGGCCAGAGTAAACCTCTCGTGCGCGCACGTCGATGCCTCTGCTCGGCGGGCGTAGTCTCATCACCGTGACCGCCTTCTCCGCCATGCAACGGCTCGTCATCGCCATCGCCGTCCTCGCGTCGTTCGTGACCTTCCTCGACGGCACCGTGGTCACGGTCGCCCTTCCGGCGATCAGGGACGAGCTGGGTGGAGGCATCACCACCCAGCAGTGGGTGGTCGACGCCTACCTCATCACGCTCAGCGCGCTCATCCTCCTCGCCGGCTCCCTGTCGGATGCCTACGGCCGCGTGCGGATCATGCGGATCGGGCTCATCGCGTTCGGCATCGCATCCGTGGCCGTCGCCGCCGCACCGGAGCCGGTCACCCTCATCATCGCCAGGGCTGTCCAGGGTGCGGCAGGAGCGCTGCTCGTGCCGAGCTCCCTCGCCCTCATCATGGCGACGATGCGCGGCGAGCTGCAGTCGCGGGCGATCGGTGTGTGGACGGCGTTCACGACCGGCGCGCAGATCGCCGGCCCGCTTCTCGGCGGCCTGTTCGTGGATCTGCTCTCCTGGCGCTGGGTGTTCCTCATCAACGTCGTCCCGATCGGTGTCACCCTGGTCCTCCTCGCCCGTCTCCGGCTTCCCGACCGCCCCCGCGGCGTCCGCGTGGACTGGTGGAGCGGGGTGCTGTGCGCCGTGGGTCTCGGGGCGCTGGTGTTCGCGCTCATCGAGCAGCCGAACCTCGGGTGGGGATCGCCGGCGATCTGGACACCCGGGATCGTCGGGGTCGCCCTGTTCATCGGGTTCCTCGTGCGGCAGCGGCACTCCCCCACACCTCTGATGCCGTTGTCGCTGTTCTCGGCCCGGAACTTCGCGTGGGGAAATCTCGCCACCCTGTTCATCTATGCCGCGCTCTCCTTGAACGGGTTCGTCGTCGGCGTCTACCTCCAGGAAGGGGCAGGTCTCTCTGCGACGGCCGCTGGCCTGGCCAGCCTCCCGATCACGATCCTCATGATCCTGCTCAGCTCGCAGGCCGGTGCGTGGGCGGGCAGGCTCGGTCCTCGCCTGTTCATGACAGTGGGTCCGCTGCTGATGGCGGTCGGGGCTCTGCTCCTGCTCACCGTCGCGGAGGAGTTCGACTACTGGTGGCAGGTCCTCCCCGCGATGATCGTCCTCGGCCTTGGCCTCTCGCTCACGGTCGCACCGTTGACGTCCGCTGTCCTCGGTGCGATCGACGAGGATCGCTCCGGCATCGCGTCAGCGGTGAACAACGCCATATCCCGTGTGGCCGGCCTCATCGTGGTCGCGATGCTGTCGACCATCGTCGGCGGCAGCCTGAATCTCGACGGATTCCACAGCGCCGCCTGGGTGACGGCGGCTCTGATGGCCGCGGGCGGCGTGGTCTCGTGGATCGGGATCCGCAAGACCGCTTTCGCGGAGCCGGCCCCGCCGAGCTGATCCGGTCACCTGCCCTCGATCGCGGCCCGGAACTGTCGGTACCGACGCTCCCCTTTCAGGCGCCAGGCCACTCGCGCGGGCCACGGCAGGTTCTTCTTCTTCCATGCACGGCCGCCGTCCGGCTGCGCGACGAGGATGGCCCCGATGACGTTCCACGTCTGGCCTTTCGGCGTCGCTGCACGGCCGTGCTTGGCGAACCAGGCGGCTTCCGACCGCTTCACCACATGCTCGACGACCGGAACGATCGTGTCCTCCTCGTCGGGAAAGTGCGCGGCGAGCGCGGCGATGATGCCGGCCAAAGCCTTGCGCACCGGCACGGCGGCGGCTCTGGTGGCGGTGAGCTCCCAGGGCGGCACTGCCGCGTCGAGCGCCCGCAGGTGGACCACCATCTCCGCGTGCTGCTGCTTCATGCGCTCCACGTGCAGCGCACATGCGGGCGCCCTGGTCTCGAGCATCGTCCACAGGCGCGCATCCTCACCCTCGTGATGCGCGTGGAGGGTGCCCGAGATGAGATCGAGCTGCACGCCGACCCACCGCGCGTGCCGCACGTCGCGTTCGGCGACGGACTCGACGAGCGGCAGCGCGTCCGTGAAGGCGTGCAGCAGCATCCGGTGGATCTCGATCATGCCGCTCGCATCGCAGGTCTTCGGCCCGTGCGCGGGGAACGGCCTGGCGGGCGGCGATGTGTGCGCCGACATGGCATGCACGATACGCCTCGTCGTCCTTCGGGCGCGAGGGGTCGTCTGCAGCCGGGGTCGCAGCCCCGGCGATCGCTTACGCCGTGGCGGCCAGCGGAGGCAGGTGCGGGATCGGAACCGGCCGGCGGGAGCGCTCGCGGGCGTAGAACTGCTTGACGTCCTCGAGGACGTCGCCCGCCTCCATGTAGGACACCGCCAGCGGCAGATCGCGCAGCCACACGACCTCCACGAGATGCGGCTCCACCTGGTAGACGCAGGCAATGGTGCGACGCGCATCGTCAGACCCGTAGCGGCGATCGAGGATCAGCCACTCCGAGTCGGTGATCTTCTTCAGCTCGAACCGAGGACCGGGCATCAGTGACATCTCAACACTCCAATCAGACGGAACAAACTCGTCGCCCGAGAGGATCGATGGACCCGCCCGCATACGCGGAAGATCGAGCGTGACGAAGGCTCATCTGTGACGGGGTCTGCTCACCCATCAGGCGTCGATGTGATTATAAGAAGACCGTCGCGGAGTTTCAACGGAGGGGTCGCCGCCCCGCCACGTCTGCCCGTTGCCCCCGGCCTCACGGGAGTGGGGTGTTCCCGCTGATACTGTGACCTCGACAGGTGCTGCGCCCTCGGGCCGGCCGAGGTGGAGAGCACTCGACATATGAAGCGACGATCACGCCCGCGTCTCGCGCGGGTCATGGTGGCCCTCGTCGTGGCCGCCCTCATCGGCGCCATCGCGCCGTCGATCTCCACTCCACCGTCCGCCGTGGCCGCCACGGACGGGCAGATGGTCTACCCGGCATCCGGGATCATCCAGTCCAAGGTCGGCGACGGCTGCCGCTCGAACCACCGCGTGCACGACGGCATCGACATCTCCGGGCAAGGTGGGACGCCGGTGCTCGCCGCGTACGACGGCACCATCCGAGCGCGTGCGTGGAGCAACTCCTACGGCAACTACGTCGACATCGAGCACCCCGGCGGGTACGTCACCCGCTACGCCCACATGGTCTCGCCCGGCCTCGTCGCCCCCGGTGGGACCGTCGTCCGCGGGCAGCAGATCGGCGTCGTCGGCAACACCGGAGCATCGACCGGCGCCCACCTGCACTTCGAAGTATGGCGGAACGGCTCGGTGTACTCGGCGATCAACGAGGGGTTCGTCTGCCTGAGCACCGTCGGCCGAGGGAATCCGCTCCCGCACACCTTCCCCGGGCTTCGCACCACGCCGACCTCCGCAGTGAACTCGGCGGACTACGACCGCGACGGCAAGGCCGATCTGCTGGGCATCTCAGCGAAGAGTGACCTGACTTTCCTCGCGGGCACCGGTAACGGCGGCTTCCGGGCGGCCTCGCCGATCACGAGCGGTTGGAGCCTGTACCGGCACCTCACGCACGCCGATCTGAATGCCGACGGACGAGCAGACATGCTGGCCGTCCGTAGCGACGGACTGCTCGAGTTCTACGCGGGCGGTGCGAACGGCGGGTTCGACCAGCACCAGCGGCTGCAGACCGGTTGGGGCACGAAGCTGCACGTGGCCTCCGGCGCCGACTACACCGGCGACGGGCTGCAGGACGTGCTCGCCGTGTCATCGTCGGGCGTGCTCACCATCCACCGCGGGAACGGCACCGGGGCTCTGCCTGGGCCGCATACGACCCTCGGCAGTGGATGGAGCTCCATCACCCACATGGTCGGCGGCGACTTCAACGGTGACGGTATCGGCGACATCATGGCGGTCGCCAACGACGGAAACCTGTACTACTACCGCGGTCTGGGCAATCGGTTCAGCGCGCGCGTCACCGTCGGTGGCGGGTGGAAGACGTTCACGGGTCTCACCGGAGGCGTCGACTACACGGGAGACAAGAAGGCCGACCTCGTGGCACGCGCCGCGAACGGTGACCTGTATCTGTACGCCGGCACCGGGGCAGGAAAGTTCCAGACCGGCCGCCTCATCAGCTCCGGGTGGGGCGGGTACATCCAGCTCGAGTGACCGGATCCACCCGAGATCGGTCCCGGCCCGGGTCCACCTCGCCCTCCCCGCACACGAAGGAACTCATCATGACCGGTTACGACGAGGCCTCCATGATCGCCGAGGCGATCGCCACGCTCGACGACGGCGACGAGGTGCTCGGGGCCGGGTTCTTCGGCGCACATGACCTCACGAAGGCGGCGACCCTCGGCTCTGCCGGCGGCGGCATCCTGTTCGGCTCGCTGGGCGCCATCGTCGGCATGCTCACCGCGAAGCACGTCACCGCTCAGGCGCAGGGCATGACACGGATGCTGCTCGTCGCGGTGACGCCGACCATGATCCACGTCATGAATCATGAGGGCGGCCCGGACATGCAGAAGGAGTTCATGTCGTTCCTACGCGACAGCGTGGAGGCGTCGGTGTCGACGCTCGGCGCATCGAAGTACCTGCATCTGACGGACACCGAGACCGGGGCGAAGCTCGTGTTGCACGGCACCCTCAGCTCGCTGTCGCCGCAGGCCGAGGGCGACAGGATCGTGTTCGACCTCCTCACCGCATAGGCGGGCCACGCGCCGTGACGCTCCCGCCTCGACGGGGCCGAGGTGGTCAGCCCGTGCATGGCGCGGAGAATCGAGACGAATCACGGTGGAGCCGGTCACGGGGAGGGTGCCGGCCCCACCGTGCCGCGAGATCCCCCCAACGGATGCTCGCGGTGTGGCACCACATGGATGAGACGTGACGACGAGCTCGAATGTCACAGATTCGTCGCTGCGACCAGGACAGGTCCCCCGAACGGGGGACGAATTCTCGCGCGTCACACGTCTAACATGGCCGGATGTTCTTCACCCTGGGGCTCGTGTCGACGATCGTGATCGCGTTCGTCAGTCCCTACGTCTGGGACGGGTCTGCTGACTCATCCACGCTGACGGCGGTCACCACGGCCGCAGCAATCGTCGTGCTCGCCGGTGGTGGACACCTGCTCGATCACTTCCGGAAGCGGTCGGGGCGAGGGGACGCCGCAGCGCCCGCTCGCTCCCCCACCCCGGAAACGGAAAAACCCCCGATTTCTCGGGGGTTTTCTGTGGCGGTGACGGTGGGATTTGAACCCACGGTAGGGGGTTACCCTACACAACTTTTCGAGAGTTGCACCTTCGGCCGCTCGGACACGTCACCGTGGACAAGTTTACGACACCGTGACGATGCGCGCGAATCGGCGCCCGCCGCCCCGGATGGGAGCGATCACCAGGCCGCCGCGACCTCGGCGTGGGTGCGGAGGATCCCCTCCGTCGACCCCGCCGGCGCGCGACCGATCCCGCACTCCGTCGCCACTCCGAACGCAGGCACGACCGTCGCCGCCGCAGCGATGCGACGTCGCGCACCCTCGACGCCGTCCTCTCGATGCACGAGGCCGAGATACAGCTCGCTCACCGGCGTGAGCCCGGCCAGCGGAGCAAAATACGCCTCGTCGTCGCGGTCGAGCGGCACAGGCAGGTGCAGCCAGTCGAGGTCGCGCGCGGATGCCGCGATGACGGCGTTCGCGAATCGTACGAGTGTTCCGGCATCCGTCGGTTCGATGAAGTGCCGCTCCCCCGCGTCGCCGTAACAGAGATGCACACCCACCTCGACGCCGGTGGGAACCGCGTCGACCAACGCGGCGAGGCGGGACACGAGCCCGTCGAACGGGTCGCCCGCCCACCAGGCATCCATGAGTTTCCCGTATCCCGACGCCCGCTCGATGATGCCCAGTTCGCTGGCCACGTCCCACTGGATCGCGAGCTCGTCTGGCGGGATCACGGCGACGATGGCGTCGAGCTCGGCGAGCAGGGCGCGCGCATACACCGGCTCGATCGCGGCGCGGTCCTCGCCCGAGAAGAAGGACGAGACCACGGCCACGGGGGTGGGCAACGACACCTGGAACCGCACGCCGCCCGGGATCACTCCGGCATCCCGGAGACGCGTGAACACACGGTACGAGTCGGCTGCGGCATCCGCGTACCCGAGGGGCGGAAGCGTGATCGTCGCGGCATCCACTCGTTCGGCGATCCGCAACGGCCGCGCGTCCAGCCCTGCGCCGAACGGGATCGGCTCGTCCCCGACCCGCTCGATTCCCTCCGCCTGGCCGAGCACATCCGGCTGGAACATGATCCAGTGGAACCTCCTGCCCACCTCGCCGTCCGGGATGCGACGGAGGCGCCCGCCGAGCACGGATGCCGCGGTGCGGAAAGTCGTCTCGGCGTCGTCGTAGTTCACGCTGCCCACGAGGAGGGCGCCCTGCGGTTCTGACATGCCCTCAGAGTAGGCTCCGGCGACCCATCTGAATATCCCCGGCGTCACGTCGCGTCATCCGCGCACCCTCGTGGTTAGGATTGCCTAAACGGAGGTTGTTCCATGAGCTTCATCACGTCGGCGGCGCTGGCGGAGACGGGTTACGTCGTCCTTCCCCCGCACGGAGACCCGATCGACCCCGCAGAGTGGCACGACCTCAAGTACGTCGGCTGGCGTTCCTCGGGAGTGACGCGCTTCGCCCCGCTGGCAAGCTACGCCGGCGACATCGAGTGCAACGGTTTCTGGAACCACACCCCGCCCCGCACCGACAAGGACGGCGTCTGGATCGAATCCCAGACCGCTAAGGCGCCGACCCTCACGCGTCTTGCACAGGAACCCGGTGCGAACGTCGGCCGCTGCCGGGTCATCGAACTGCAGCCGAACACCTACGCCGACGCGGTCTACAACCTGCACCAGGACGACAACAACCGTCTCAACGACGACGGCACCGGATGGGTCGTGCGGGCGTGGGTGAACCTCACCGACGACCCGGATTCGCTCCTCATCCTGCGCGAGGACAGGTTCGACCCCGCCACCGAGATCCGCTTCCCGCTCGCCGCCGGGACGCGCATGATCGTCGACACGCAGAGGTTCTGGCACGCGGTCTGGCACAACGGTGAGGCGCCGCGCTACTCGCTGATCACGTCATTGACGTCGGGCCCGGAACTCGACGCCTACATCACCGCGCAGGGCGGAGATCCGCACGCCGCGAGCATCGAGCTCGATCAGCAACTGGTCGAGGAGGCGCAGACCGAGATGCATCGACGCATCGAGGAACGACGTCGCCTGTTCGAGGCGCAGGGCATCGTGATGGAGCCACCGGTCGACCTCTACTGACTCCGCGGAACAGTGGACCTGCCGATCAGCGACTGAGCGACCCGAGAAGCTCCACGAAGTGGTCGAGGTCGGCAGGCGACCAATCGCGCAGGCGCTCTCCGATCCGCCCCTCGTACTGGGCGCGGGCGATCGCGATGCGCTCCTGCGCGAGTTCGGTCGCGACGAGCACGCGCGCCCGGCGATCCTCCGGATCGGGCAGGCTCTCCACCAGCCCGAGCTCCTCGAGCTGCCGCACCTGGCGGCTCACGCCCGACTTGTCTGTCTGCAGGCGATCGATGATCGCTCCGGCAGACGTGGCCTTTCCGCTCGCGATCGATGTCAGCACCTGGTAGCCGAGCGGCTGCAGGTCCGGATGAACCGTGGCCGCCGCCTCACGCCATCCGACGCGGATCCGCGCGAACAGACGACCGAGCTCGTGCTCGACCCGCGCCACGGCCTGATCGAGTTCGGACGCCCCCTCCTCCGGATCGCCGGAGCCGCTCACCACGGACTCGGCTGCGGGATCGACGGAGGGCACGCTCATGCTCGTCAGTTTACGGCGTGCGCCCTGCGGGAGACTTCCCCGGGCGCACGCCGCATCGTCACATCTCGGCGAGGAGGCGGAACGCCCGCGAGGCCGCCTGCACCTCGTCGACACTCAGTTCGGCGAGGATGCCGCGCAGCCGCGCGACGTTGTCGCACTTGAGCTCATCGAGCGCCGTGCGCGCGGCCGGCGTCACCGTCAGCACTCGCTGGCGGCCATCCTGGTCGTCGGGGCGGGACTCGACGAGACCGAGATCCTCCAGCATCCGCACCTGGCGACTGACGACGGACTTGTCCGTCTCGAAACGCTCCGCCAGATGGTGCGCGTTCGCGGTACCGGCGTGGGCGATGAACGTCAGCAGCTTGTATCCGGAGGGCTGCAGGTCGGAATGGATGCGCGCAGCGGAGTCCTTCCAGAGCGAACGGGCCCTGACGAACATCAGGTTCAGCTGCTCCTGGAACTCAGCGAACGCCTCCTCGATCTCTCCAGCGGGCTCCGCCTCCACGATGGCCATGTCAGTTCTCGCGCTCCGACTCATCGCGCTCGAGAACCTTGACGGATCCCGTGGACGGCGATGCGGCCTCCCCGTCGACGACGCGGATGGTGCCCGTCGAACCGCCGACCTCGGCCTCGGCGAGGTCGATCGCGGATTCCTCGGCCTGCTCCTGGAGCTGCTCGGCAGCGGTCTTCGTCGAGAGGGGCTTGTTCTTGATGAACGCGATCGCGAGGAGACCGAGCACGGCGAGCGGGACCGCGATGATGAACGAGTCCGCGATGCCGATGCCGTAACCCGCCTCGACGATCTTCCGGATCGTCTCCGGCAGTTCGGCGACCTTCGGGACGTTGCCGGAGGCCAGACTCTCCAGAGCGGTGATCTCCTCCGGCGTCGTCGGGGTGAAGCCCGTGAGCCGGTCGCTGATGTAGCCCGAGACGTTCGAGGACAGCAGCACACCCATGACCGTGACGCCGATGGTTCCCGCGATGGTGCGGAAGAAGTTGACGTTCGAGGATGCGGCACCCAGCTGCGTGGGCGGGGTGTCGTTCTGGACGATGAGCGTGAGGTTCTGCATCACCATTCCGAGACCGGCGCCGAGCACGATCATGTACACGGCGACGAGCGGGAAGGGCGTGTCGTATCGGAGGGTCGCCATGAGGGAGACGCCCACCGTGACGAGCACGGCTCCGGTGATCATCCAGCCCTTCCACTTGCCGAAACGGCTCACCAGCTGACCGATGATGATCGACGCACCCATCTGACCGACGATCATCGGGATGGTCATGAGCCCGGACTCGGTCGGCGTCGCGCCTCGGGCGAGCTGGAAGTACTGCGCGAGGAACACCGAGGTGGCGAACATCGACACACCGATCGCGATCGATGCGATGACCGACAGCGTGAAGGTGCGATTGCGGAAGAGCGACATCGGTACGATGGGCTCCTTCACGAAGAACTCCACCGCGACGAACCCGAGGATCGCGACGACGGCGATGGCACCGAGGATCCAGCTCGTCGCCGAGTCCCACTCGAACTGGCTGCCACCCATGGACACCCAGATGAGCAGCGTCGAGACGCCGACGGCCAGCAGCACGATCCCGAAGTAGTCGATCGACACCTTCGCGCGAGCGGGCTTGGGCAGGTGCAGCGTGACCTGCAGGAGGACGAGGGCGACGAGCGCGAACGGCACACCGATGAAGAAGTTGGAGCGCCAGCCCCACACGTCGGTGAGCAGACCACCGAGCAGCGGACCGCCGATGGTTCCGAGCGCCATGATGCCTCCGACGACACCCATGTACTTCCCGCGCTCACGCGGCGAGATGATGAGTGCGACAGCGATCATGACGAGCGACATGAGTCCGCCGACCCCGATTCCCTGGACGACGCGGACTGCGATGAGCATGTTCGTGTCGGTCGAGAATCCGGCGATCACGGTTCCCACCGTGAACAGGATGAGGGAGAGCTGCACGAGGATCTTGCGGTCGACGAGGTCGGCGAGCTTTCCCCAGATCGGGGTCGACACCGCGGTCGCCAGGAGGCTCGCCGTGATGACCCAGGTGTACTGGGACTGCGTGCCGCCGAGGTCCGCGATGATGACGGGCATCGACGTGGCCACGACGGTACCGGAGAGGACGGCGACGAACATGCCGACGACGAGGCCGGAGATCGCCGTGAAGACCTCGCGTGCCGAGCGCGTGGCGCCGGCCGCGGGTGGGGTGGTCGAATTCAAAATGGATGCTCCTGCGTCAGAAAGTTGATCTGGAGCAACGATACGCCTTTAGTTGCTTCGCGTCAACTGTCCGCTTATGGCAACTAATCTTCCTGGTCTGGGATAATCTGCCGTCAACTCGTTCGCCCGGCCACCATCCTCACGACGCGGTCGATCGTCCCGGGCGGCGGGACGACATGGGAGATGAGCACGACCGACTGCTCGCCGGCCGCTCCGAGCAGGTCGCGCAGCAGCGCGTCGGACGCCTCCGGGTCGACCCCCGCCGTCGGCTCGTCGAGCACGAGGACAGGGAAGCCGCGCAGCAGTGCCCGCGCCAGCGCGATGCGCTGCGCCTGGCCACCGGACACGAGGGCGCCTCTGTCACCCACCCGCGCGCTCAGGCCGCCGCGCTCACGCAGCCACCCGCCGAGCCCCACTCGCTCCAGCACCTCGATGAGCTCCTCATCCGTCGCCGTGTCGCGGGCGAACAGGAGGTTCTGCCTGATGTCCTCGTCGAAGAGCTGCGGATGCTGCTCGCACAGCCCGATCGTCCTCCGCAGCGCGGGCCCGCCGATCGCGTCGGCGTCCACGCCGCCGACGGTGAGCTCCCCCTCGGCGCGGAGGAATCCGACCAGTACAGCGGCCAGTGCGCTCTTGCCTGCACCGCTCGGGCCCGAGACGAGCACCCGCTCCCCCGGAGCGACATCCAGCGACACCCCACGCAGCGCGGCGGCGCCACCCGGCCACGATGCCCGGACATCCCGCAGGTGCAGTGCGGTTCCCTCAGTGGCCTCGTCCGAACCGGCATCCGATCGCAGCTGCGGCGGCATCGACGCCGGCAGCACGTCGACCACCCGCTGCGCGCTGGCACCCACGCTGCGCCACGATGCGGCGGCGATCGGGACCGCGCCGAAGACCTCGAAGACGACCATCGGCACGAGCACGACCACCGCGAGCCACGGCCCGTCGACCGTGCCGGTCGAGAGCCCGGGGGCCGCCGCCACCAGCGCCCACGCCGACGCGACTCCGGCGAGCACCGAGACCGCTCCGGCGGCGACAGCCGAGGCGAACGAGGCGCGGGTGACCGTGCGGCGGACCGCGGCATCCGCCCGTTCGATGCGCTCGCGCGCCTGCGGCTCGGCTCCGTAGGCGAGGAGGACGTCGAGACTGCCGAGGTAGTCGACGAGCGCGGCCGAGAGCTCCGCGCGCTCGCGCGAGACACGCTGCTCGGCACGCGACCCGAACAGCCACCCGAGTCCGACCGCGACGCCCGCGGCGACGACGAGGCAGATCGCGAGCGTGAGCGCCGCCGCCGGAGAGACGAACGCGACGAAGCCCACCGCCCCCACGGCGACGACGCCGGCGACGGCGAGCGGCTGCACGACACGAAGAGGAAGGTTCTGCAGGTTGTCCACATCATCGACGAGCGCGGAGAGCAGTTGCCCTCGATCCGTGCGCCCGAGGCCGGCCGGCGACAGCGGCACGAGCCTCCGCACCATCTCCGACCTCGTGGCGGCGAGCTGGCGCAGTGCCGCGTCGTGCCCACTCAGCCGTTCCAGGTAGCGGAACACCGCGCGGGAGACCGCGAAGAACCGCACACCGACGACGGCGACAGACAGCGGGACGAGCGAGTCCACGATCGACGCGCTGACGATCAGCCAGCCGCTGACGGCAAGGAGCGACACCGCGGCACCCGCCGACAGCACACCCCAGACAAGTCCGGGAAGGAACCGGCGCACGGGCGGCTGCGCGAGTCGCAGCACGTCCGCCGCGGTCCAGGCCGATCCGGTCTCCGCGCGGCTCATGCCGGCACCCCCAGCCCGACGATCCGGTCCGCGATCTCCCGCGCCGACCGACGGTGCGACACGAGCAGCACGGTGGCGCCGGCATCCGCCCTCGCCCGCAGGGTCGCCCACAGGCGGGCCTCTGTCTCGGCATCCAGCGCGCTCGACGGCTCATCGAGAACGAGCACCCGCCGGGGGTCTGCGGCGTGCCGGTACAGCGCGCGGGCGACTCCCACCCGCTGCGCCTGGCCGCCGGACAGCCCGCTGCCCTGGACTCCGAGCTCCTGCGCCGGGTCCACGTCGTCCGCGCAGGCCGCGGCGAGCGCCTCGCGGACGCGCGCCTCGTCCGGCTGCGCCCCGAGCGCCACGTTCTGCGCGATCGTGCCGCGGATGAGTCCCGGCGCCTGCCCGGCCCAGGCGAGCCAGTCGGACGCAGCGAGCGTCGCGACCTCGACGCCGGACCAGGTCGCCGAGCCGTCGTACTCGGCCGCGCCCGTGAGCGCAGCGATGATGCTCGACTTCCCCGACCCGCTCGGCCCCTCGATGAGGGTGATCGACCCGGGCGACGCCGTGAACGTGACGGCCGGGAGGTCGCGGATGCGGAGGTCCGTGACGCACAACTCCGGAGATTCTGCGGATTCCGGCCCCTCTGCCGCCGAGAATCCGGGGTTCTGCGAGGAACCTCCGGAGTTGTGCCCGGCGGCGGGGCGGGATGCCGCGGCGTCGAGCACCTGGAAGACGTCCTCAGTGGCGGCGACGCCCTCCGCGGCGGCATGGAACTGCACCCCCACCTGGCGCACGGGGAGGAACGCCTCGGGGGCGAGGAGCAGGACGAACAGGCCGATCTCCAGCGAGAGATCACCGGCGAGCAGCCGGAATCCGACGGCCACGGCGATCAGCGCGACGGCGAGGGACGACAGCAGCTCCATCGCGAAGCCGGAGAGGAACGAGAACCGCAGCACGGTCATCGTCTCTCGGCGGTACTGATCGGCGGTGGTCTCGATCTGACGCGCCGCGCGCGCATCGCGTCCGAACAGCCGAAGAGTCGCGAGCCCCTGCACGGTGTCGGCGAAACGCGCGGCCAGCCGTTGCAGCGTCTGCCACTGTCGGCGCTGCACGGTCCGCGTGGCGAGGCCGATGAGGATCATGAAGATCGGGATCAGTGGCAGGGTGATGACCGCGGTCAGCCCGCTCGGCCAGTCCTGCCACCACATCACCGCGACGATGACGGGGGTCGCGACGACGGTGAGCACCAGCTGCGGAAGATACCGGGCGAAGTAGGCGTCGAGCGCCTCGAGACCGCGCCCTGCGGTGACGGCGAGTACAGACCTGTTGCGCGCCGCCAGCCAGCCCGGGCCGAGCGCACCGATCGCCCTGATGAGCGCCGCTCGCAGTTGTGCCCCCGTCCGCGCTGCCGCGCTCATCGCCGCCGCGTCCGATGCGGCGATGAGGATGCCGCGCACGAGAGCGAGCACGAGCACCCACAGGACGGATGCCGCCACCGGGCGACCGGCGATGGCACCGGTGAGCGCGTCGGTGAGGAACCAGGCGAACGCGATGACGACCCCGGTCTGGAGCACGCCGATCGCCGCGGCGAGGACGAAGAATCCCCGTGCGGCGCCGGCGTACTTCAGCAGCCTCGGATCGACGGGTTTCACGCGTGCGCCGGAGCTCCCTCGATCGACACCCTGGTGACGCGCTTGCGGAAGACCCAGTACGTCCACCCCTGATACAGCAGCACGAGCGGAAGAGCGACCAGCGCCGTCCAGGTCATGATCTGCAGCGTGTAGTCGGTGCTCGACGCGTTCTCCACCGTCAGGCTGAACGCGGGGTCGATCGTCGACGGCAGCACGTTCGGGAACAGTGCGGCGAACAGTGCGACGACGGCGAAGAGCACCGTGGACGCCCCGAACGTGAAGGCCCAGCCCTCCCGGTCGCGCAGGTTGGACGCCAGCGACAACACGAGGGAGACCGCGGCGAGCGCGGCCAGCGCCAACACGATGAGCGAGAAGTGCGTGAGGACAGTCCATGCCAGGAACACGGCGGCCACCACCAGCGTCAGCAGTCCTGCCCGGAACGCCAGGCGCCGCGCCTCTGCCCGCAACGGCCCGTCGGTCTTGAGGGCGACGAACGTCACGCCGTGCGTGAAGAACAGCAGCAGCGTCGTCAGGCCGCCCACCAGCGCGTACGGGTTCAGAAGATCGAAGACGGTGCCGACGTGGATGTGCTGCTCGTCGAGGGCGACGCCGCGGACGATGTTCGCGAAGGCGACACCCCACAGGAACGCCGGGACGGCGGAGCCGATGATGATCATGCGATCGAAGCCGGCCTTCCACCGCTCACTGCGGCCCTGGTGGCGGTATTCGAACGACACCCCTCGTGCGATGAGCGCCAGCAGGATGAGCAGCAGCGGAAGATAGAACCCACTGAACAGCGACGCGTACCACTCGGGGAACGAGGCGAACAGGCACGCACCGGCCACGATGAGCCAGGTCTCGTTGAGGTCCCAGACCGGTCCGATGGTGTTGATGATCTGCCGACGGGAGATGTCGTCCTTACCCAGGAAGGGGAGGGACATCCCGACGCCGAAGTCGAAGCCGTCGAGCACGAAGTAGCCGACGAAGAGGAAGGCGATGATGCCGAACCACAGAGTTGCCAGATCCATGTCCATGCCTCTCAGTACACGACCGACGACAGTTGCGCCGTCTCGTCCTCGGGTTGCTCATCGGTGTCCGGCCCCTTCTGGGCGGCCGCGACGATGAGCCGGATCTCGACCACGGCGAGCGCCGCATAGATCGCGGTGAACGCGATGAGGGAGATCAGCACCTCGAGTCCCGATGTCCCTGGAGACACACCGTCGCGTGTGCTCATCAGGCCGAACACAATCCAGGGCTGCCGTCCCATCTCGGTGAACACCCAGCCGACGATGTTCGCGAACAGGGCGAGCGGGAAGGACCAGATCGCGACCTTCCACATCCACGGCGCCGGCGGGTTCTTCGCGCTGCGGCGCGTGACCCACAGGCCCACGAGCGCGATGAACGCGTGCAGCATCCCGAGCCCGATCATCCAGCGGAAGGACCAGTAGGTGATCCACAGGACGGGGGCGAAGTTGTCGATGCCGAGGTCGGCGTACTGCAGTGCGTACTCGGCGTTGAGGTCGTTGATGCCGTGCACGCACGCGTCGAGCGAGTGCGTCGACAGCAGCGAGAGCAGGTATGGGACCCGGATGGAGAACAGCTCGGATGAGCCGTCCGGGGTGCCGAGCGTGAACAGGCTGAACGACGCGTCCGCACCGCAGACGGTGTCGAAGGTCGCCTCGGCGGCGGCCATCTTCATCGGCTGGGCCGCGTACATCGCCAGGCCGAGCTGGTCACCGGTGAGGGCGACACCGGCCGTGGAGACGAGCATCGCCCAGAGTCCGAACTTCATCGACACGCGCATCGTGTCGATGTGCTGTCCGCGGTACAGGTGCCAGGCCGACACCGAGATGATCACTCCCGCGGCGAACATGAACGCACCGAAGATCGTGTGCGGGAACGCGGCGAGCGCGACGGGGTTCGTCAGCAGCGCCCAGAAGTCGACGAGCTCCGCCCTGTTCGCGACGGGGTTGTACTCGTACCCGACCGGGTTCTGCATGAAGGCGTTGGCGGCGATGATGAAGTACGCCGACAGGGTGCTGCCGATCGCGACGCACCAGATGGAGGCGAGGTGGAGCTTCTTGGGCAGCTTGTCCCACCCGAAGATCCACACCCCGATGAAGGTCGCCTCGAAGAAGAACGCCAGCAGTCCTTCGAACGCGAGCGGGGCTCCGAAGACGTCGCCGACGAAGCGCGAGTAGTCCGACCAGTTCATGCCGAACTGGAACTCCTGCACGATGCCCGTCACGACGCCCATGGCGAAGTTGATGAGGAAGATCTTCCCGAAGAACCGGGTCAGGTGCAGGTAGTGGACCTTCGCGGTCCGCACCCACGCCGTCTGGAAGATCGCCGCCGCCAGGGCCATTCCGATCGTCAGTGGCACGAAGAGGTAGTGATACACGGTCGTGAGACCGAACTGCCATCGCGCCAGGATCAGAGGATCCAGCCACTCCATCCGTTGACACCCTCTCTCGAGCGGCCGGATGCCGCTCTCTCAGGCGGCCTTCAGGCCGCGCCAGCCAGCCGCAGCTGCACGGTGCACTCCTCTGGCACGGCTGGCTCCTGCACGAAGTCGGCCGCGAGCGGACCGCCTGCCTGCGTGAGCACCCCCTGCATGAGTCCGAGGTGCACCCGGCACAGCACCGGCCGGTCCTCCGGCCGTGCCGCGGCATGCGGGCACGGCGTGAGGTCTACGGTGAGCTGGTCGTCGTCGATGACGGGCTCGAATCCACTCTCCTCAAGGTGTTCGATGAGGGCGTCGAGTTGATGAGCTGCCTCGGTGCCGAGGTCGGATGCCGTCTGCGGCAGAGCGCGCCGCATGAGGTCTCCGCGGCGGGCGGCAGCGCTGATCTTCTCCCTGGCGACGTCGCTGGATGCCTCCGGCGTCCCGGTCGCGGCGCTGTACAGGGTGCGGGGACGGCCCCGGGTCGTCCGCCGTTCGGTCGAGGCGATGATGTACCCACCCTCGATGAGACGCTGCAGGTGCTCGCGGATCGTGTTCTGGTGCAGACCGGTGGCATCGCACAGGTCGCCGATCGTCCGCGGGGATCGCGACTGGACGAGATGCAGGATCTGCACCCGCGAGTAGGTCGAGATCGGGCCGCATGCGGGCCGGGCGGAGGACATGACTCAATTATCCCGAGATCCTGATCAGCCCGAGATTCCAGGGCCGTGAATAATCATCCCCGGCGATACGGATGTCGGATCCGGTCGATAGCCGGCCGACATCGAGCTGCTGCGGCGCTGACGTCCGGTGTCGGATGCCGCGATTAGCCTTGCATCATGGCCACCCGTAAACCTGCTCCCCCGGCGTTCGTCTGCACCGAGTGCGGGTGGACGACGTCGAAGTGGGTCGGCCGCTGCGGCGAGTGCCAGCAGTGGGGCACGGTTCAGGAGCAGGCGGCGAAGACGGGCATCCTCCGACAGGTGAGCCCGATCGCACCCGGCGCCGATCGTGCGGCACGCCGGATCACCGACATCACCACGACGGAGACCCCGCGCCGCACGAGCGGTGTGGCGGAGTTCGACCGCGTCCTCGGCGGTGGGATCGTGCCGGGGGCGGCGATCCTCCTCAGCGGCGAGCCGGGCGTCGGCAAGTCCACGCTGCTGCTCGAGGTCGCCGCCCAGGCGGCGCGCGGCGGGCGACGGGTGCTGTACGCCAGCGGCGAGGAGTCGCAGGCGCAGGTCCGATTGCGCGCCGAACGCACCGGCGCTCTCCACGAAGAACTGTTCCTCGCGAGCGAGACCGACCTCGCGACGATCCTCGGGCACATCGACGAGGTCTCCCCCGAACTCGTCATCGTCGACTCCGTGCAGACTGTGGCGTCCTCACTCTCCGACGGCGCGGCGGGCCAGCCGAGCCAGGTGCGGGAAGTGGCAGCGACGCTCATCCGCGTCGCCAAGGAGCGGCACCTGCCCATCATCCTCGTCGGGCATGTGACGAAGGACGGACAGGTCGCCGGCCCCCGCATCCTCGAACACCTCGTCGACGTCGTCTGCCACTTCGAGGGCGACCGGCAGACCGCGCTGCGGTTCATCCGCGCGTTGAAGAACAGGTTCGGGCCGACCGACGAGGTCGGCTGTTTCGAGATGACAGGCGACGGCATCGCCGAGGTGCCCGATCCGTCGGGGCTCTTCCTCGGGCACGGATCGACCGAGCCCGGCACCTGCGTGGCGATCGCGATGGAGGGCCGCCGCGCCCTTCCGGTCGAAGTGCAGGCGCTGACGGTCGAGTCGACGGCGCCGAACCCGCGCCGGGTCGTGTCGGGGCTCGATTCCGCCCGCGTGGCGATGGTGCTGGCCGTGCTGGAGAAGCGCGGCGGCATCCCCACCGGCAAGCTCGACGTCTATGTCTCCACCGTCGGCGGGGTGAGGTTCACCGAGCCGGCGGCCGATCTGGCGATCGCGATCGCCGTGGCCGGCTCGATCCGTCAGGTCTCCGTCCCCCGCACGGTCGCGGCGGTCGGTGAATTGAGCCTGGCCGGCGAGGTGCGTGCGGTGACGCAGGCCGCACAGCGGCGATCGGAGGCTGCCCGCCTCGGTTACGCGCAGGTCATCGATGAGCGATCAGGCACCCTGAAGGCAGCACTCGGCGACGTGCGCGCACGCAGCACCGCGCGGCGCCGGGAGGACGACATCCCGCCGTTCTGATCCGATACGGCGCCGACCGCGTCGTACCTAGGCCTCGAGAGCGACGAGGAGATCCTCCGGCGAGGCCTGCATCGGGTGCGGACCGGCGATGTCGAGGAACACGGTCGTGATCGTCTCCCGGTGCGTGGTGAGGAAGTTCTTCAGCCACGTCGGCGAGTAGATGCCGACGCCGGGGGGCAGATTCGCCGGCTTGTTCTTCGCATCGCTGAACAGCAGCAGGGCGACGTCCCCGGTTCCCGGGTCGCGGAACGTCCACACCTCACCGCCGTCGAGCGGGTTGTCGCGATCTCCCGCACGCAGGAGCGGGACCACTGTGTTCCCGTGGCGCAGCGCCAGGGCGACGGCCGCGACGTCCTGCTTCTCAAGGGCCTGGGCGAGGGCTTCCGAACGGAACTCCTCGGCGGCGGGCGCACCCGCGGACTTCGACTTCTTCGCTGCCATGTCTTCCAGCATAAAGTGGGGCCCTCTCGAGTCGTCCATTGGGGACTGGAGTACTCGAAAGGGCCCTCGAGCTCCCGACCGGCGAACGTCGAAGCGCTGGGGACGCTGTGTACGACGCCACTGGGGATGGCTTTCGCCGGGATATACCGGGAGCCTTTCTATGGTATCCCAAAGAATCGACGGGCAGCTAGTAGAGGAGGATCTGACTGCTGTTGAGCGCATCGAAGCCGCCGATCGACACATCGACGTGGTACGAGGCCCCTCCACCGGGCGCCCGAGGGCGGTTCTCCTGATCACAGGTGGAGATGTCGGACCGGGTGCGATCCCACGTCACGGGTTCCGCGCTGGTCACGTTCTGCCCGGCTTCGAGGGTGACGACCATGCTGCTGGGGTTCTCCTGGCAGTCGGTCGAGCGCCACCAGACGTCGTCACCGCTCGTCACCACGAACACCTGCGTCGCCGACCCGACATCCAGCGTGCACGCGGTCGAGCCGGTGTTCGTCAGCGAGATCGACAGCTGCGGGAGAGCACCCTCGGGGTAGGTGTCCGCGTCGGTGATCGCCTCCACCACGATGTCGATCGGGCGGCAGGGGCCGGGGGCATCGGCGTCGTCAGCGTCGTCCTCATCATCGGCGGGCGCAGTGGTGGCGCCGGGCGACGGCGTGCCGGTCGGCGCCGGAGAGGACGTGGAGGTGGGTGACGCCGCGGGCGCAGCCGCCCATGGCTGGGCGATGAGCAGCCAGATGCCACCCGCGATCAGTCCGGCGACGAGGAGAAGACCGAGGACGAAGACGATCCGGCGGCGCCGGTAGACAGCCTTGCTCGGCGACATCACAGGTTCTTCAGCATCCTCGTGTTGCCGAGGGTGTTCGGCTTCACGTGCGCGAGGTCGAGGAACTCCGCCACGCCCTCGTCCGGGCTGCGAAGGAGTTGCGAGTACACGTCGGGGTCGACGACCTGCTCCCCGATCGGGGCGAAGCCCCGGCGCGTGAAGAAGTCGACCTCGAAGGTGAGGCAGAACAGGCGTGAGAGGCCCAGCTCGTGGGCCCGCTCCTCCAGACGACCGACGATCGCGCGACCGACGCCCTTGCGCAGCCAGTCATCGCGGACAATCAGTGTGCGGATCTCGCCGAGGTCCTCCCACATCACGTGCAGCGCACCGCAGCCGATGAGTTCGCCGTCCTGTTCGGCGACGACGAACTCCTGCACGGCGCCGTAGAGCACGACGAGGTCCTTGCCCAGCAGGATGCGGCGCTCGACCAGTGGAGCCAGCAGGCGGTGGATGCCGGCGATGTCGGCGCTGCGCGCGGGGCGGACGGTGTAGCTCACGGGTCCCAGCTTAGAACTCGGAGCCTGGGGACCCGCTCCGGCGTGCCGCATCCGCGCCCGGGCGAACATACAGAAAGGGGCGGATGCCGCAGCATCCGCCCCTTTTCCGGTCAATCAGGTCACGCGTCGCCGGACGCGGCCGTCAGGTCCGGCGTCGCGGTGATCTCGCCACCGGAGACGACACCGACGGCGACCTTCTCACCACGCGGTCCGGTCTCGAAGAGGAACTTCCCGGCCTCGGCGTCCACCTTGATGTGGTCGCCGGGGTTGAGCTCGCCGTGCAGGATCTTCTCCGACAGCTGGTCCTCGATCTCGCGCTGCATCGCACGCCGCAGCGGGCGTGCACCGAGAGCCGGGTCGAACCCGATCTCGATGAGACGCTCCTTGGCGGCCTGGGTCAGCTCGACGGTCATGTCGCGGTCGAGAAGACGCTCGCCGAGGCGCTTGACGAACAGATCGACGATCTGGACGAGCTCTTCCTTCGACAGCTGCGGGAAGACGATGACGTCATCGACACGGTTGAGGAACTCGGGCTTGAAGTGCCGCTTGAGCTCCTCGTCGACCTTGCCCTTCATCCGCTCGTAGCTGGTCTGCGCGTTGCCCTCGATCTGGAAGCCGACAGGGCCACCGGCGATCGCGGACGAGCCGAGGTTCGTCGTCATGATGATGACCGTGTTCTTGAAGTCCACGATCCGACCCTGACCGTCGGTGAGGCGACCCTCTTCGAGGATCTGCAGCAGCGAGTTGAAGATGTCGGGGTGGGCCTTCTCGATCTCGTCGAAGAGCACCACGGAGAACGGCTTGCGGCGCACCTTCTCGGTGAGCTGGCCGCCCTCTTCGAATCCGACGAACCCGGGAGGGGCACCGAACAGACGCGAGACGGTGTGCTTCTCACCGAACTCGCTCATGTCGAGCGAGATGAGCGCAGCCTCGTCGTCGAACAGGAACTCCGCGAGCGCCTTGGCCAGCTCGGTCTTTCCGACACCGGTCGGGCCGGCGAAGATGAACGAACCGGACGGACGCTTCGGGTCCTTGAGGCCGGCGCGTTGGCGACGGATCGTGCGGGAGAGCGCCGCGATGGCCTCTTCCTGCCCGACGACGCGCTGGTGCAGCGCCTTCTCCATGAAGACGAGTCGGCTGGACTCCTCTTCGGTGAGCTTGAACACCGGGATGCCGGTCGCCTGGGCGAGGACCTCGGCGATCAGTCCCTCGTCGACGACCGCCTGGGTCGCGACGTCACCGCTGCGCCACTGCTTCTCGAGACGCAGGCGCTCGGCGAGCAGACTCTTCTCCTCGTCGCGGAGAGCGGCGGCCTTCTCGAAGTCCTGCTCCTCGGACGCTGCTTCCTTCTGCTCGCGGACCTTGGCGATCTTGTCGTCGAACTCGCGCAGCTCCGGCGGGCTGGACAGGATGCTCAGGCGCAGTCGCGCACCGGCCTCGTCGATCAGGTCGATGGCCTTGTCCGGCAGGAAGCGGTCAGAGACGTAGCGGTCGGCGAGGTTCGCCGCCGCGACGATCGCGCCGTCCGTGATCTGCACCTTGTGGTGCGCCTCGTAGCGGTCGCGCAGTCCCTTGAGGATGTTGATCGCGTGCGGGAGGCTCGGCTCGTTGACCTGGACGGGCTGGAAGCGGCGCTCGAGAGCGGCATCCTTCTCGAAGTGCTTGCGGTACTCGTCGAGGGTGGTCGCGCCGATCGTCTGGAGCTCACCGCGCGCGAGGAGCGGCTTGAGGATGCTCGCCGCATCGATCGCACCCTCAGCGGCACCCGCACCGACGAGGGTGTGGATCTCGTCGATGAAGACGATGATGTCGCCGCGGGTGCGGATCTCCTTGGTGACCTTCTTCAGGCGCTCCTCGAAGTCACCGCGGTAGCGGGAACCGGCGATGAGCGAGCCGAGGTCGAGCGAGTACAGCTGCTTGTCCTTCAGCGTCTCGGGCACATCGCCCTTGACGATCGCCTGAGCGAGCCCCTCGACCACTGCGGTCTTTCCGACACCGGGCTCACCGATGAGGACGGGGTTGTTCTTGGATCGGCGCGAGAGGATCTGCATGACCCGCTCGGCCTCCTTCTCACGGCCGATGACGGGGTCGAGCTTGTTGTCGCGCGCGGCCTGGGTGAGGTTGCGTCCGAACTGGTCGAGCACGGCCGACCCACCCTGGGCTGCCTGCGGGTTGTCGTGCGCCTGGGCGCCGACGGCTGCGGGCTCGCGGCCCGGGGCACCCGAGAGCAGCTGGATGACCTGCTGGCGCACCTTGTTGAGGTCGGCGCCGAGCTTGACGAGCACCTGAGCGGCGACGCCCTCGCCCTCACGGATGAGGCCGAGCAGGATGTGCTCGGTGCCGATGTAGTTGTGGCCGAGCTGCAGCGCTTCGCGCAGGCTCAGCTCGAGGACCTTCTTGGCACGAGGGGTGAACGGGATGTGACCGGTCGGCTGCTGCTGCCCCTGACCGATGATGTCCTGCACCTGCTCGCGCACGGCGTCGAGGGAGATACCAAGACTCTCGAGAGCCTTGGCGGCGACGCCCTCACCCTCGTGGATGAGACCGAGCAGGATGTGCTCGGTGCCGATGTAGTTGTGGTTGAGCATCTTCGCCTCTTCTTGGGCGAGGACGACCACACGACGGGCTCGGTCCGTGAATCTCTCGAACATGTTGACTCCTTATCGCACGATCCCGAATACAGGGATGAAGCGCTCGTACATCGAGAGTAACGACCGAGATGCGCGCTCAAGGCCGTGTTCGCCGTCGGCATACCTCGCACTTGACGCTGTTATCGATAGTCGTTACGTTAACGATCATCGATAACAACGACTGTCGATAAGGAGTGTGAGATGAACAATCGGACCGGACGGATGCGGATGATCGAGGCCGTCACCCTGGGGGTGGTGGCCACCGGAGCGGTGAGCATCGCGATCGCATCGATCGTCAGCACGGTCGCCGACGCGGTGGAGATCTTCGGATCGCCCGTGACGGTGTCCCTCCCCGTCCACGGGGCCGACATGACGACACTGCAGGATGCTGCGGGCGTGGACTCGGCCGAGTACACGGAGGCGGCAGTGTCGCTGGCGACCGTGGATCCGGGCACCCGCTGGCTCCTGCTGCTGGAGACGGCCCTTCCCGCCCTCGCCACGGTGATCGTGTGCATGGCGCTCTGGTGGCTCGGCCTGTCGTTGATCCGACAGCGGACGTTCCGTCGCTCGATGCCCCACATCATCGGTGGCGCGGCGATCGGGCTCATCGTGGTCGGGATGATCGGCCCTCTCCTCGGCGGCTTCGCCCGCGCGCAGGCCGTCGAGCAGCTGACGGCGAGCGGTGCGGATACCGGCGAGTTCTGGTCGTTCCTGTTCCAGGTGGATCTCTCCCCGATCGGGTGGGGCATCGCCCTCGCGCTGGTGGCGACAGCGTTCGAGGTCGGCCAGCGGCTGCAGCGCGAGACGGAAGGATTGATCTGATGGACACGAAGCAGGCTAAATCCGAACGGAACGACCTGAACAGCGCGATCGTCACGGGTGCACTGGTCGTGGGCTGGCTGCTCTACGACGGCATCCGTCGCATCGCCGCCCTGTTCGCCGCGCCCGGCGCCGTGACGGTGTCGACGCCCGTGCCCGCACAGGACGTGACCATCTCCGTCGGAGCGGGCGCTCCGGCGACGGTGGATGCGGCGACGCTCACGGTCGCCGACGTGAACATGATCAGCGTGATCTCTCTGGTCCTCGCCGTCGCGCTGCCGGCGCTGTGCCTGATCGCCGTCGCCGTCATCGGGGTGCTCGTGTGCCGCCGGTTGCTGCGCGGCGTCGTCTTCGATCGGGTCAACACGAATCTGATCTTCACGATGTCGATGGGGATGCTCGCGGCCGGCCTCATCGCGTCGGCCTTCACGATCATGGGCCTCAACGGGGTCTTCGCCGCACTCGACGGCGAGTTCGACGACCAGTGGCTGATGTTCGCTGAGCAGATCCCGCTCCTTCTCGCCGCGCTCGCCCTCGGCGTGCTCGTGATCGTCTTCCGCCGGGGCACGGCACTGCAGAAGGAAACCGAGGGACTCGTATGAGCCCGGCCGCTGATGAGGAGGAGACCGGCATCCACTGCCGACTCGATGAACTGCTCAGCGAGCGCGGTATGACGCTCACGCAGCTGAGCGCGATCGTCGGGGTGAGCATCGTGAATCTCTCCGTGCTGAAGAACGATCGGGCGCGGGCCATCCGCTACTCGACGCTCCGGGCGATCTGCGATGCCCTGGAGTGCGAGGTGGGCGAGCTGCTGGTGCTCGCTCCGCCCGCTGAGCAGCCGCACTGAGTTCCGCCGTCCGGGAGGTCGGTCCGCCACCGTCATGGTTCGTCATCTCCGCCCAAGGAATGAATGAGGGCTCGTAGCGTTTCCTGTCGTGGCGCACCCACCAGCGCCCCTCGACTTGGAGACCCATGAGCACCACTGCACGCGCCGCCAAGGCGCCGGACACCCGCGGCCCTGTCCGCAAGCTGTTGACCTCGTTCGGATTCCAGATCCTCGCCGCCCTCGTCCTCGGGATCGCCGCCGGCCTCATCGGTCGACAGCTCGGCGCGACCGCGGAGAACCCGAACGGCTTGTCGGCGACACTGGACACCATCGGCAGCTCGTACGTCACGCTGCTGCGCGCCGCCGTCGTCCCCCTCATCTTCACCGCGATCGTCGCGAGCATCTCCAATCTCCGCCGCGTGCAGAACGCCGCGCGCCTCGCGGGGCAGACGCTGCTCTGGTTCGCAATCACCGCATTCATCGCGGTGAGCATCGGCATCGCCCTCGGCCTCGTCATCCAGCCGGGCGCCCGCGCCGGCGACGGACTGGAGCCGGGAGAGCCGTACGCCGTCGGCACCTGGTGGAACTTCCTCCTCGGCCTGATCCCGCAGAACTTCCTCGGGATCGGCGTGAGCAGCTCCTTCGACGCCGAGGCCGGCGCCGTGGCATCCACCGTGAACTTCAACATCCTCCAGGTCATCGTCGTCGCGGCCGTCGTCGGCATCGCGGCGCTCAAGGCCGGAAAGAAGGCGGAGCCCTTCCTCGCCTTCACCGAGTCCCTCCTCAAGGTCATCCAGCGCGTGCTGTGGTGGATCATCCGCATCGCGCCGCTGGGCACCTTCGGCCTCATCGGATCCGCCGTCATCAAGTACGGCTGGGAGAAGCTCGCCTCACTGGCATGGTTCGCCGCGGCCGTCTACATCGGTCTCGCGCTGGTCATCTTCGTCGTGTACCCGATCCTCGTCCGCGCCCACGGCCTGTCGATCACGCAGTACTTCACCGGCGTCTGGCCTGCCGTCCAGCTCGGCTTCGTCAGCCGATCCTCCATCGGGACGCTCCCGCTCACCGAGCGCGTGACCGAGCGCAACCTCGGCGTGCCGAGCTCCTACGCGTCGTTCGCCGTGCCGTTCGGCTCGACGACGAAGATGGACGGATGCGCCGCGATCTACCCGGCCATCGCCGCCATCTTCGTGGCGCAGTTCTTCGGGATCGAGCTCAACCTCATCCAGTACCTGCTGATCGTGCTCGTGTCCGTCGTCGGATCGGCCGCCACCGCCGGCACGACCGGCGCCACCGTGATGCTCACACTCACGCTCTCCACGCTCGGACTGCCCCTCGAGGGCGTCGGTCTGCTGCTCGCGATCGACCCGATCCTCGACATGGGCCGCACCGCCGTCAACGTCGCCGGTCAGGCCCTGGTCCCGACCATCGTCGCCAAGCGCGAGGGCATCCTCGACGAGGAGCTGTACAACGCGCCGCGCGAAGGGCTGCCGTTCGCCGACGACTCCGGTGACGACGAGGCGGATGCCGTGGCGCCCGAGCCCGCCACCGCACGCTGAGCCGCGACCACTCGCACGACCGGACCCCCGTCCCATCCGCTCGGATGCGACGGGGTCTCGTCGTTCCTCGGTCCTACCTCGTCGAGCCGGCCATCGCGCCTTCCAAGACGGAATCGGGCGTCGAGTCGACCGACTCCCAGCCGTCGGAGCGCGCAGCGGCCAGCACGGCCTCCGTCACCGCGGCCGCCCGTGCGCCGTCGGCGAATCGCGGCAGCCCGTCGGGCGCCTCGCCTCGGATGGCCGCGTAGCTGTCGCGGGCGAAGGCCGAGAAGGCGTCCAGATACCCCATCGGATGCCCGGCGGGCACGACCGAGAGCCGGGCGGCATCCGGCGAGAGCAGGGCGTCGTCACGCGCGATCGTCACCGACCCGTCAGCCCTGCCCCACCAGAGCTCGTTCGGCGTCTCCTGGGCGAACGCGACGGCGCCCTCGGCTCCGGACACCTCGAAGCTCAGGGCGTTCTTGCGTCCTGCTGCGACCTGCGACACGAGCACCGTGCCGACCACTCCCCCTGCTGTTTCGACGACGACCGCGGCGGCATCCTCGGTGTGCACCCGTTCCCCGTCCCGCTCCTCGTGCGCGGTCGACGTCCGCGCAGCGACCCGGACGATCCGCTCGCCGATGACGAACTCGAGGAGGTCGACGAGGTGCGAGCCGATGTCGGCGAAGGCCCTGGACCGGCCGCCGACCGCGGCATCCACCCGCCAGTTGCGCTCTGCGGCTCCCAGCATCCAATCCTGCAGATACTCGCCGCGGAGGGTGAAGAGGCGACCGATCCCGCCGGAGCGGACGCGTGCACGCGCCTCGCGCACCATCGGGTGGAAGCGGTACACGAACGGGACCGTGGCCACCCTCCTCGACTCGCCGGCGCGGGCGGCGAGCGCGTCGGCATCCGACAACGACGTCGCCAACGGCTTCTCGCAGACCACGTGCCGTCCGGCATCCAGCGCCGCGAGCGACTGCGGGAGGTGCAGCGCGTTGGGTGTGCACACGTGCACGACGTCCGCGCGGTCGATCAGTTCCTCGAGCGAACGAGCCGGCGCGGTGCCGAGATGGTGCGCCGCGCGCGCCGTGCTCTCCGGCGAGGAGGACAGCAGGGAGACGACCTCAGCCCCTGCGACGCGCGCCGCGTGGGCGTGCGTGCGGGCCATGAATCCGCCTCCGATGATCCCGACGCGGAGGCCGGCGCCAGGGTGCAGACCGCTCACTTGACCGCCCCCGCCGAGAGCCCGGAGATGAGATGCCGCTGCACGATCAGGAAGGCGATGAGCACCGGGAGCGAGATCACGACCGAGGCGGCCATCATCTGATTCCAGTACACATCCGTCTGCGACGCGTACGCCCTGAGCCCGATCGAGAGCGTCCTGGTGCTCTTGTTCGTCATGACGCTCGCGAAGAGGACCTCACTCCACGCGGTGATGAAGCAGTAGACCGTGACGGCGACGATGCCGGGGCGCGCGACGGGAAGTACCACTCGCCAGAGCGCTCCCCAGCGGCCGAGGCCGTCGATCATCGCCGCCTCCTCGAGCTCTCGCGGGATGGAGGCGAAGAACCCGGCCAGCATCCAGATCGAGAACGGCAACGAGAACGTCATGTACGTGATGACCAGCCCGAGATGCGTGCCGACCAGTTCCAGCCCGACGCCGCGCTTGATCTGGGAGAAGATCAGGAACAACGGCAGGAGGAACAGGATGCCGGGGAACATCTGCGTCGCCAGCACCGCGAAGCGGAACTGGCGGACTCCGGGGAAGTCGAACCGCGCCACCGCATAGGCGGCGAGGATCGCGAGCGCCACGGAGCACG
Source organism: Microbacterium ginsengiterrae (assembly GCF_014205075.1). Classification (NCBI taxonomy): domain Bacteria; kingdom Bacillati; phylum Actinomycetota; class Actinomycetes; order Micrococcales; family Microbacteriaceae; genus Microbacterium; species Microbacterium ginsengiterrae. The sequence continues at coordinate 777,467 of NZ_JACHMU010000001.1, forward strand.
CCGTCGCGCTCACCGTCACGATCAGGCTGTTCATGAAGTAGTGCGCCAGCGGCACGGTGTTCCAGATGTCGATGTACGGCTGGAACGTGATCTCGGTCGGGATCCATTCGAACAGCCCTCGGACGGCCGTGTTGGGCTTGATCGAGGTCGTGAGGATCACATACAGCGGGAGGATCACGAGCGCGCTGAGGAAGGTCAGCCCGACCGCGCGGAGGATGCGGAATCCGCGTGTCTCAATCATCGACGGTCTTCCCCTTCGGCATCACGAGGCGGATGTAGAAGATCGACGCGATGAGGAGCACGATCAGCAGCAGAGTGCTGAGGGCGCCTCCGACGCCGAAGTTCCAGATGTTGAAGGACTGCTGGTAGATGAGCGGGGAGATCAGCTGCGCCTCCTCGGGCGAGACGGGGCCGAACAGCAGGTACGGCACGTCGAACTGGTTGAACACCCACAGGCCGATCATGAGGAGCAGCACGACGTTGGCGTGCTTGATCATCGGCAGGGTGATGGTGCGGAACTGCCGCCACAGACTCGCCCCGTCCAGCGCCGCCGCCTCGTAGACCTCTTTCGGCACGGACTGCACCGCGGCGAGGAGCATGAGGAAGGCGAACGGCCAGAACTGCCAGATCGTCACGACGATCACGACGAACAGCGCGTTGCCGCCCAGCAGCCAGAAGGGCCGACTGTCGAGGATGCCGAGGTCGTCGACGAGGAGGCGGTTGATGACACCGTCGCGCTGGTTGAACATGAACATCCACGCGATGGTGGTGATGTAACCGGGCAGCGCGTACGGCACGAGGAAGAGGGTGCGGAAGAAGCCGTTGCCGCGGAACGAGTTCGCGAGCATCACCGCGGCGAACATGCCCATCGACCAGGCGATGCCGACGACGATCACGGTGAACACCCCGGTGCGCAGCAGCGCCGGCCAGAACTGCGACCCGACGGGGCCCGCGGGGTCGAGGCCCTCGATGAAGTTCCCGAGGCCGATGAACGGCGCCTTGAGCCAGTTGGCGATGTTGAACTGGTCCAGCGCGATGAACGCGATCCAGACACCCAGCACCATCGGGATGATGTGGATGAGCAGCTCCATGAGCGCTGCCGGGGTGATCAGCGCAAAGGGGAACCCGTATCCCTTGCTGCGGCGACGGTTGATGCGCCCGGTCGTGATGAGCTCGGTGTCGCGCGCCGACTCCCGGGATTCCTTCGATGCGAACAGGGTCATCCTGTCGTCCCTTCTGAGAGAGCCGGCCGGGCGCGAGCCCGGCCGGCTCCGAGAAATTCCTCGGATCGGTCACATCTGGGCTTGCGCGGCCTCGAGGGCCTTCCGGATCTCCTCCTCGCCCACGGTCTGCCCCTGCGCGACCTTCGCGAACAGATCGCTGACCGCCTGGCCGACCACGGTCTCCATCTGCGCCTCACTCGGGTACAGCGGCATCGGCTTGGCGTGATCGAGAAGCGTCTCCTGCTTGCTCTTGATCAACTCCGTGTCGAACGCGGGGTCGTCGTAGCCGTCGGTGACGACGGGAAGGGCGGCGAACTCCTTGTTCAGGTACGCCTGCTCTTCCGCGCTGGTGAGATGGGCGACGAAGTCGATCGCCGCCTCCTTGTTGTCGGAGTCGTCGAAGACGCTGATGTTGATGCCGGCCACGTGGCTCTGCGTCGCCTCCAGCCCTGTCGCGTCGGCGGTGAGCATCGGGATGGGCGCGACGCCCCAGTCCTCGAAGCCCTCGGCGATGAAGTTCTTCTCGGCACTCTGGTCGAACAGCATCGCCACCCGGCCCGAGACGAGGTCCGGCGGGACCATGTTGCCCTCGGTGAGTTCGGCGTTGGACGGGTCGACGACCTCGTGCACCGCCATCAGGTCGACCCAGTCCTGGACCCCGGCGACGATGGCGTCGTTCGCGAAGTCGGGGTTGCCGTCCTCGTCGTAGAGCTCTCCTCCGTGCTGCGCGCCGCGGATGAACGCCTGGTGGACGTTGTTCGCCACTCGCGCACCCGCAAGACCGAAGCCCCACTGGTCGATCGTGCCGTCGCCGTCGACGTCCTTCGTCAGCGCCTTGGCGTCCTCGACGAACTCGTCCCAGGTGGCGGGCGGCTCGGTGATCCCGGCCTCCTCGAACAACTTGGTGTTGTAGTACATGGAGTAGGTGAGGCCGTACAGCGGGACGGATGTGGGTGCCTCGCCCTCCGCGCCACCGGTGGCCCAGCTGGCCTCGACGAAACGGTCCTGGCCGCCGAGCGCCTCGAGCGCCTCACCCTCCCACGGCATGAACGCGCCGGTCGCCTGCATCGAGACCGCCCAGGTGTTGCCGATGTTCAGCACATCAGGAGCGTCTCCGGAGGAGATCGCCGCGAGGATGCGGTTCTGCAGGTCGGGCCACGGGATGACCTCGAGTTCGACTTCGACGCCGGTCTCCTCTGTGAAGCGGGCGATCGACTCGGCCAACACCTCCTCGTCGTTCTCAACGGACGTGCCCTGGTTGCTGGCCCAATAGGTGATCGTGCCGCCGGAGCCGTCACCTCCCCCGTCCGATGAGGCGGAGCAGCCGGCCAGGCCTGCGCCGAGGACGGTGACGGCGCCGAGGGCGATCCATCTCTTCCACTGCGATGCGTTCAATGCCATGTTCTTCCTTGCTCTTCTTCGAGGTTTCGGACTACGGGCGGGACGCTGTGTCTCACAGGCTCGGCGCGGCCGGGTCCCATGCCGCGTCGAGGGTTTCGGGAAGCGTGACGGTGCTGTCGACCTGCACCGGCTGACCGCTCTCCGCGGAGGCCGCGATCGCGATCATCACTTCGAGGACGTGGAATGCCAGCTCTCCCGGCACGCGCTCCTGGCGCCCCGACCGGATCGCCTGGGCGAGTTCGACCACACCCGTACCACGGCTGTAGGTGGAGCCCTCGGCCGGGATGACGCGCTCACCCTCGATGGAGTGGATGACGGTGTCGCCGTCGAACATGTTGGGGTCGGGGAGCACGGCGGTACCGGTCTCTCCGGCGATCTCCACGAAGCCGGCGCGCTTGAGGTGCGAGTCGAAGCTCAGCACGAGCTGGGCGCTCCCGCCGTCGCGGAACTCCACCAGCGCGCCGATGTGCGTCGGCACCTCGACGGGGAACTCCGTGCCCGCCTTCGGCCCTGATCCGATCGTGCGGGTCTTCCGGCTCTGCGAACCCGTCGCGAAGACCCGGCTGACCGATCCGAACACCTGCACGAGCGTGGTGAGGTAGTACGGCCCGACGTCGAACAGGGGCCCGGCGCCGAAGGCGAACAGGAACTCGGGGCTCGGATGCCACGACTCCGGCCCCGGCGACTGCAGCAGCGCGATCGCCGTCAACGGGGTGCCGATCTCACCGGAGCGGATCGCGCGGAACGCGGTCTGCAGACCTGCTCCGAGGATCGTGTCGGGGGCGACGGCGACCCGCACGCCGGCGGCGTCCGCCGCCTGCGACAGCTCACGAGCACTGGCGAGGTCGAGCGCGTACGGCTTCTCGCCCCAGACGTGCTTGCCCGCCGCGACCGCCTGCAGCGCCACGTCGACGTGCACGGCGGGAATCGTCAGGTTCACGACGATCTCGATGTCCTCGTCGGCGAGCAGCTGCTCGTACGAGCCCGATGCGCCGACTCCCCACTTGGCCGCCTGCGCTGCGGCACGTTCGGTGTCGAGATCGGCGACGAAGCGCACCTCGAGGTCGGAGAACGCCGTGAGGTTCTCCAGATACTGGTCGCTGATCGTTCCGGCGCCGACGATGCCGACGCCCACACGTGACCCGGTCATCCCTCGAGCTCCTTCAAGTGGTCGAAGCTGGCGCGCAGCGCCTCGAACACGTCGCCGGCGTGGTCGTCGAGCTCGATGACGCGCATCGACCGCGGCGAGGCGGCGAGGATGTCGGCGATGGGGAGGACTCCGGCCCCGACGGCCACCTGGTCGCGATCGACCTTCGTGCGAGGTCCGTCCTTCACATGGATGAACCGGACGCGGTCGCCCAGTCTCGTCAACAGCTCGGCGGCGGGCTCTCCCCCCACCTCCGCCCAATAGGTGTCCACCTCGAGGATGATGTCCTCCGGTGCCTCCTCGGCGAAGACCTCGAGCGCGGAGACACCGTCGATCCGCGTCTCCAGCTCGAAGGCGTGATTGTGGTACCCCACGGTGAGCCCACGGTCCGCTGCGCGCGCCGACACGTCGGCGAGTTCGCGGGCGATCAGGCGGATGTCCTCACGCGTGCCCCACCGCTCGACCGGCACGTGCGGGTCGATCACGGTGGTGACGCCGACGCGATCGGCGGCATCGAACACCGCATCCACGTCGGCATCAGCTCCGATGAGGTGCTCGTGCGCGCTCGGCGCGACGAGACCGGCCGCCGGAAGCAGCTCCGCGTACTGGTCGGCTCGCCGCACGAGCGCCCACGGTTCGACTCGACGGAACCCGATGTCCACGAGCCGCGCCAGAGTACCGGCGAGGTCCTGATCGACGTGATCTCTCACGGTGTAGAGCTGGACGGACAGTTCGTCTGCTGCCACGGAAGACTCCTTCGAAATGTGCCGAGAGGGGATGAGTCGCTGCGTCACATTCGTCGTGTCGCCGCTGACCGCCACTCACACTAGGATGACTTCTGTCGCCCGTCAACATAAGTTCGCAAAGTCGTCGACACCCTTCTTCAGGTGCGCCGCGAATATGGTTGACTGACGTCATGATGCCGCCGACTGAACCCGCGTCGAGCGACCCGAGCGGACTGATCCGCCTCCTGCGCGACGGTCGCCAATGGTCCGTGTCCGAGTTGGCCGCGACGACGGGGGTCGCCCGCTCGACGGTCAGCCAGCGACTCGACATGCTCTCAGCGCTCGGTCTCATCAGCCGCGCCGAGCCCGGTTCCTCGACCGGAGGCCGCCCACCCAAGCGCGTCGCGCTGCTCGCCGATGCCCGTCTCGTGCTGGCGTTCGACATCGGCGCAAGTCACGCGCACGTCGGGGTGGCCTCGATCACCAGGGAGATCCTGGCGCACCGCCGCATCGCGATCGACATCGCCGCGGGTCCCGACCACGTTCTCGGCCAGGTCACCGAGGTCGCGGACGACCTGCTGGACGGTCTCGGGCGCGACCGATCGGTCGTCCTCGCGACCGGTGTCGGCCTGCCCGGCCCCGTCCACGCGGCCACCGGGCGCCCCGTGCGCCCGCCGATCATGCCGGGCTGGGACGGCTACGACGTGCCCGGGTGGCTGCATTCGCGCGATGGCATCCCGGCGTTCGTCGACAACGACGTGAATCTCGCCGCGCTCGGGGAGCACGACCGGTTCGGAGTCGGCGTCGACAACTTCCTCTACGTCAAGGTCGCGACCGGCATCGGCGCCGGCATCATCTCCGGAGGGATGCTGCTGCGCGGCGCACAGGGCATCGCGGGCGACATCGGGCACGTGAGGGTGTCGAGGGGCGAAGGCGTGTTCTGCTCGTGCGGCAACGAGGGATGCCTCGAGGCGCTCGCCGCCGGCCCCGCGATCGCACGCTCTCTGCGCGAGGCCGGCATCGAGGTGACCTCGTCGCGCGAGGTCGTCGCGCGAGTGGACGCCGGCGACGTCAACGCGATCCAGGCCGTCCGCCAGGCAGGCCGGGATCTCGGCGAGGTGCTCTCTGCGAGCATCAGCTTCCTCAACCCCTCAGTCATCGCGATCGGAGGACGAATGGCCGGGGCCGGCGAACACCTCATCGCCGGCGTGCGCGAGGTCGTCTACCGCCGGGCCATGCCGCTCGCCACGGTGGGACTGGAGATCCGCACCGCCCGCTCAGGCGAGCGGGCGGGCCTGATGGGTGCGACGGCGCTGGCGGCCGATCACGCACTCTCCCCCGCCGGGCTGTTGGCCCTGGCCGCACGACAGCACGTGTAGCGCCCGCGCCGTCGGCGCTATGCCCTCGACTGCGGCCGCGTGGCCCCCCGGGTGTCCAGCGCGAGCTCTTCCGCGTCGATCGCGGCCAGGAGCTCACGCATCAGCTCCTCGTCGAGGTTGTCCGCGTCGCGCTCGGCGAGCAGCACCTCCCGGCGCACGTGCAACCACCCTCGTGACAGTGCGACGAGGTCGTCGTACGAGGGCCGCGGCACCGAGTCCTCGACCTCCTGCGCACGGTCGGTGTCGTTCTCGACCCTCATCATCCGCTGCCGGAACGTGTCGAACGCCTTCAGCTCGGATTCGCCGTACTTCGCGGCCCAGAGCTCGCGCTGCTCGGAGAGGAACGCCGCGCCGGCCTCGCGGCTTCGCGCCCGCACCGACGCGATCGCCTTCGCGTCCTCCTTCTCGTCGACGTCCGCGGCGACGCCGAGACCGCGGATGAGCAGCGGAAGGGTGAGCCCCTGGAGCAGGAGGGTCGCGACGGTGACGATGAAGGCGACGACGACGATCGCATGCGAGGACTGCGAATCCAGTGCGGCGAGATCCGAGGCGGCGAGCGCCGTCGCCAGGGTGACCACCCCGCGCATGCCCGCCCAGGAGATGACCGCGTTGTCCTTCCAGACCAGCGCCGGTTCCGTCAGCCGGCGGCGCATCTGCTCCGCCGTGAGCGGTCGGCGCCCCGGCCGCGACCGGCGCACCTCGAACCGGCCGGATGCGACCATCCTCTCCCAGCGCTGCAGGCGCGCCCGTTCTCGCACGCGGGCCCAGGCATGGACGGGGTAGATGAAGGCCGGCCGCACCACGAGCACGACCGCCAGGACCGCCGCGGAGAGCAGGAGGATGTGCTCCACCGACTCCGACCCCAGGTCGCTGAGCACCCGGCGGAACGTCAGACCGATGTAGGCGAACACGAAGCTCTCCAGCAGCAGATCCGCCGAGAGCCAGAGCGGAGCCTCCTGCTGTCGCGTGGTGTAATCCGTGCGCGGCGCATTGAAGCCGACGTACAGCCCCATGGCGACGACGGCCAGCACACCGGAACCGCCCAGATGCTCGGCGATCGCGTACGCGCCGAACGGCACGAGAAGCCCGAAGGTGCCGATGACGACGGGGTCGGCGACGCGCATGCGCAGCTGATGCAGGACGAGCCCGAACACGAGGCCGATCACGACGCCCACCACGACCGCGACCACGAACTGCCAGACCCCGTCCCACACGGTGATCGTCGCCCCCGCGACGACGGCAGCGAACACGCGGTAGAGCGTCAGCGAGGTCGCGTCGTTGATGAGGCTCTCGCCGGAAAGCACCGTCATGATGCGCCGAGGCAGGCCGAGCTTCCGACCGATGGCGGCCGCCGAGACGGCGTCGGGCGGCGCGACGATCGCCCCGAGCAGCAGGGCACCCGGCAGGGTCAGCGACGGCAGGATGAGCCAGGCGACAAGGCCCACGACGACCGCGGTGAGCAGGACCAGCCAGATCCCCAGCCGCCGGATCTGGGGCAGACTGCGCTTGAATCCCACGAAGGAGACGTCGAGCGCCGCCGAGTACAGCAGCGGAGGCAGCACGATGTTCAGCAGCAGATGCCCGTCGATCTCCATCTCGGGGATGAACGGCAGGAACGACGCGGCGAGCGCGACGACGGTGACCAGCAGCGGCGCGGGCCACCCCCGCCATCGGGCGATCGCCGCCACCACGACCGCGCCGACGAGAACGAAGAAGAGCATCGCTTCCATCCCGGAATCGTATATCCGGCCGGTCGGTCACCGTCCGTCGGCGGCGTCGCGGAGGCTCTGATTCTCATCCTGCAGCTCGAGCACGCGGGCGATCCCGACGATGTTGATCCCGTCGCTGCGCAGTCGAGCAGCTCGACGGAGCCGGTCGATGTCATCGTCGCTGTATCGGCGCGTCCCCCCTTCGCTGCGCGCCGGTGTGAGCAGCCCCTTGCTCTCGAACAGTCGCAGCGTCGCCTCCGGCAGATCGACGAGCTGGGCGGCGACCGCGATGCCGTACACGGGGGTCCGGGAATCTCTCTTCGTCACGAAAATCCTTCGATCGACTTGAAATCTGATCACGCGTGTTCTATAAAAAATCTACAGCAATCGATGCAGATTATCTGCATCACCGTCAGCCCGTCCAGGGCCGCAAGAAAGGAGAAACACATGGCACTCACCTTCGATCCGTTCAGTCAGCTCGACCGCTTCGCCGCGAGCGTGCTCGATTCCGTTCGCGCACCGCGGCTGATGCCGGTGGATCTCTACCGCGACGGTGATCGGTACATCCTGCATGCCGACCTGCCCGGCATCGATCCCGGCTCGATCGATGTCGACCTCGACGGCACGCAGCTGTCGATCCGCGCGCAGCGCACGGCCGACTCCATGGAGGGCGTGCGCTGGCTCGCGCGAGAGCGCGGCGCCGGCGCGTTCCTCCGGCAGTTCACACTCGGCGAAGGCGTCGATCTCGATGGCATCAGCGCGTCCTACGAGAGCGGCGTGCTCTCCGTGATCATCCCGGTGAGCGAGCGCGCCAAGCCGCGCAAGATCGCCGTCGAGTCCGTCGAGCAGCCTCAGGCCATCAACGCCTGAGCCGTTCGGGGTGGGGCCGCCGCGCCCCACCCCGCCGACGTGAGCGAATCCCCGTCGGGCAGACGCTGACGGTCGCCGTCGCAGCCTGACCGCCGGTGCGACGGGCACGGGATCGACGGAACGGGGAATGCCGCGCACCCGTGCTCGGTTGCAGAGTTCGATGAACGACGTCGCGCTCTCCGTCCTCGACCTCGTGCCCGTGCGCACCGGTCAGACCAGCCCCCAGGCCGTATCGGCCTCCCTCGAACTCGCCGAGACCGCGGATCGGCTGGGATACCGCCGATACTGGTTCGCCGAGCACCACAACATGCCGGCCGTGGCATCCACCACTCCACCGGTCCTCATCGCCGCCGCCACCGCGCGGACGAAGACGATGCGGCTCGGGTCGGGCGGTGTGATGCTCCCCAACCACGCCCCGCTGATCGTCGCCGAGCAGTTCGCCGCGCTCGAGGCCATCGCGCCCGGCCGCATCGACCTCGGGCTCGGTCGCGCACCGGGCAGCGACCCCGTGATCACCCAGTTGCTCCGGGGATCCGGCACGACGAGCGACGTCGAGCAGTTCCCCCGTCACGTGCAGGACATCTCACTGCTCCTCGGCGGGGAGGGCGCCACCGTGCGCTTCACCTCCGGCGGCGAGTACGTCGTCCGCGCGACGCCGTCCGCCGTGAGCACTCCGGAGGTGTGGCTGCTCGGATCGAGCGACTACTCCGCGCAGCTCGCCGCATCCCAGGGCCTGCCCTACGTGTTCGCCAACCACTTCTCCGGCCACGGGCTCGAGCGCGCCCTGGACCTCTACCGCTCCGGATTCCAGCCGAGCGAGGCCTACCCGGAGCCGCGCACGTTCCTCACGATCAATGCCGTCGCCTCCCCCACGCAGGAAGAGGCGGAGGCGCGCGCCCTCCCCCAGCTGCGGATGATGTCGCGACTCCGGTTGAACAAGCCGCTCATCGCGCTCGAGACCGTCGAGGAGGCGTCGGGCGCGGAGCGCGACCCCGCGACGGAGCAGATCGTCGCCGAGGCGCGCTCGCGGTGGGTCGTCGGAACAGGCGACTCGGTCGCGGCAGAACTGCGAGAGTTCGCCGCCAAGCACGGCGTGGACGAGGTCATGATCTCCCCTGTCGCCGGCGCATACGCCGCCGAGGCGATGGATGCCGCGACCGGCCGAGCCCAGACGCTCGAGCTCATCGCCGCCGCGATGTGACCGTCCCGTCCCCGAGGGTGGCCGAATCCGTCGGGGGCGAGTACGGTCGGGCTCATCGGAGTGCCATCGGCGGCATCGAGAGGAGTTCAGTGGTGAGCAGCACGCGTACGCGCGGTCTCTGGGTCGCGCACGGGACGAATGGCGTGGTGGGCAGCATCCGCCACGATGAGGACGACTACGTCGTCGTGATGGCCGGAGCGGATGCCGAGACGGGCCGCTACCCGAGCCTCGAGGTCGCCAAGGGCGCCCTGCACTCGCACATGCCACCGGGGAGCTCCTGGCCGCGATACGCCCAGCACTGACGACCCGACCGTACGCCGGGTTCGATCATCGTCGCGCGGGTCTCAGACCTCGGGTTCACCGGAGATGAGCGCGCGCAGCCAGTCGCGCGCCTCGACGAACACCTCGTCGGCGTACCGGTCGGGGTACTGCACGATCCGCCGGTCGGCCCGAGGGTAGGACCCCAGGAACACCACCCGCGGGCTGAACCGGCGGATGCCGAGCAGCGCGTCCGCCATCCGCTCGTCGGCGATGTGTCCGTCCGCATCGATGACGAACCGGTACCGGCCCAGCGCGTCGCCGATCGGGCGCGACTCGATGAGCGAGAGGTTGATGCCACGGGTGGAGAACTGCTCGAGCATGTCGAGCAGTGCACCGGGGTGATCGTGCGGGAGTTCCACGATCAGGGAGGTCTTGTCCGCACCGGTGGGCTCCGGCGGCATGGTCGTGCGCGTCACGAGCACGAACCGGGTGACCGCCGAGGTGTTGTCACCGATCTCGGATGCCAGCACGTCGACGTCGTGATGCTGGACGATCCCCGGCGGGGCGATCGCGGCCTGCGCGGGGAGCGAGCCGTCGAGCACGCCGATCGCGGATGCCACGTTGCTGGCCGCCGGCACGTGCGAGTGCGCGGGAAGGTGCTCGCCGAGCCAGCCGTGGCACTGGGCGTACGCGACGGGGTGCGCCGCGATCACCGAGACGTCCTCGAGGGAGGTCCCCCGCGGAGCGACGAGCACGAAGTTCACGTTGACCAGGTATTCACCGATGATCCGGAGTCCGGGAAGCGTGGCGAGCGCATCCTGCGTCGTCGACACCCCGCCCTCGATGGAGTTCTCGATCGCGATCATCGCGGCGTGGCTGCGTCCCTCCAGGACCTCGGCCAGCGCCTCGCCGACGTTGTGGACAGGGCGCCAGTCCTGGCCTCGCGCCTCCGCCACCTGATCCAGTGCCGCTTCGGTGAAGGTGCCCGCAGGGCCCAGATAGCTGTATGTGCGCCGTTCAGTCACGCGTTTCACCTTAGCCCTGTGCCTCCATGCGTGCGCGGGCGGCCGGATCGGGGCAGACTTGGTTCCATGACCAGCCGCGCCGGCCTCCCTGCCGAGGACATTGACCTCATCGACGTCGACGAACTCATCGCCGCCTATTACGATCGACACCCCGATCCCGCCGACCCGGCGCAGCGCGTCGTCTTCGGCACGAGCGGCCACCGCGGTTCCTCGCTCTCCGGCAGCTTCAACGAGAACCACATCCTGGCCACAACGCAGGCGATCGTCGACTACCGCCGCGCCCAGGGCATCACCGGGCCGCTGTTCCTCGGACGCGACACCCACGCGCTCTCGCTCCCCGCCGAGCGCAGCGCGATCGAGGTCCTCGTCTCCAACGGCGTCGACATCCGCGTCGACTCCCGCGACTCCTGGGTGCCGACGCCAGCCCTCAGCCACGCGATCCTGACCTACAACCGCGAGCTCGCGCCCGATGCGCCGGAGCGCGCGGACGGCATCGTGGTGACCCCCTCGCACAACCCGCCCCGTGACGGCGGGTTCAAGTACAACCCCCCGCACGGCGGGCCGGCCGACACCGACGCCACCGGCTGGATCGCCGCGCGGGCGAACGAACTCATCGAGGGCGGGCTCGCCGACGTCCGCCGTGAGAGCTTCGCCGACATCGACTGGGACGCGCTGCCGAGTTACGACTTCCGCGACGCCTACGTGCGCGATCTCCTCTCGATCATCGACATCGACGCGATCAGGAGCGCGGGCGTGCGCATCGGCGCCGATCCGCTCGGCGGGGCCTCGGTGGAGTACTGGCAGCTCATCAAGGAGATGCATGGCCTCGACCTCACCGTCGTCAACCCCGAGGTCGACCCGACATGGCGCTTCATGACCCTGGACTGGGACGAGAAGATCCGGATGGACCCGTCCTCCCCCAACGCCATGGCATCGCTCGTCGCCAAGCGCGGCGACTTCGACGTCCTCACCGGGAACGATGCCGACGCCGACCGGCACGGCATCGTCACCCCGGACGCCGGCCTCATGAACCCCAACCACTACCTCGCCGTGGCGATCGACTACCTCTTCTCGCACCGCGCCGACTGGCCGCGGGATGCCGCGATCGGCAAGACGCTCGTGTCGTCGATGATCATCGACCGGGTCGCCGAGTCGCTCGGGCGGCGCCTGTTGGAGGTTCCCGTCGGCTTCAAGTGGTTCGTACCCGGGCTGCTCGACGGCTCCGTCGCCTTCGGCGGCGAGGAGTCCGCCGGTGCGTCGTTCCTCCGCCGCGACGGCAGCGTCTGGTCCACGGACAAGGACGGCATCCTGCTCTGCCTGCTCGCCGCGGAGATCATCGCCGTGACGGGCAAGTCGCCGTCGGAGCGCTACGCGGAGCTCGAGCAGGCCTTCGGCTCCTCGGCCTACCAGCGCGTCGATGCACCGGCGACCCCCGAGCAGAAGGCGACGCTGTCGCGGCTGTCGCCCGATGCGGTCACGGCGACGTCGATCGCCGGCGAAGAGATCACCGCCCGCCTCTCGCACGCGCCGGGCAACGGCGCAGCCATCGGCGGCCTCAAGGTCCAGACGGAGCACGCGTGGTTCGCCGCGCGCCCCTCCGGTACCGAGGACGTCTACAAGCTGTACGCCGAGAGCCTCAAGGGCCCCGACCACCTCGCCGAGGTGCAGGAAGAGGCCCGCGCCGTCGTGACGGCCGCCCTCGAGGCCTGATCGGGCGGCGTCAGGAGCGGGGTCGGGCGGCCCACAGGAGCCCTCGGCGGATCATCTCCGCCGTCTCCGGCACGTCGAAGTCGGACACCTGATGTCCGAGGGTGCACACGAACACGCGCCCTGCGCCCCATCGCCGCGTCCAGGTCACCGGCATCCGCACCGGCTCCGCCCACTCGGACTCGGGTGCGGGCTCGAACACCGAGTGCGCCAGCTCGATGCTGTGGCTGTCCGAGAGGATCCAGTACTGCTCGGTGCACACGCGGAAGTCCTGCAGACCCGCCGTGATCTCGGCATCCGCTGTCGGCGCAGGGTCGATCCGGATGGTGTGGTCGACGGATCCATCCGGGTGATGCAGGAACCGGGCACCGACCATGCGGAGGTAGGCAGGATTCGCGACGTTCGTACCGATGACACCGCCGTGCCACCCGGCGAACCCCGTGCCCGCACGCACGGCGGCGACGAGGTTCGCCTCCTGCGGCGCCGTCAGAGACCCCATCGACCAGCAGTGCACGATGAGATCGATCGCAGCGATGCGTTCCGCATCGTCGTAGACGGTGAGGTCCTCGACGACGGACACGATGAATCCGGCGGAGCGCAGTGCGGGGATGAATCGCTCCGTCGTCCCTACCGGATCGTGCCCCTTCCAGCCGCCTCGGACGACGAGCGCGGTCCGGGTGGACGCTCCGGCGTTCATGCGAGCACCTCCTGGTCGCGGAAGGGCTTGCCCTCGACGAACCGGCGAACCTCATCGACCGCGTGGCGACCCATGCGGTGCAGCTCGGTTCCCAGGGAACCGGCGATGTGCGGCGTGAGGACGACGTTCGGCAGCGTGCGGAGTGGATGATCGGCGGGAAGCGGCTCCGGTTCGGTCACATCGAGGATCGCCCGGATGCGCCCCTCGCGCAGCCGGGCGAGCAGCGTGTCCTGATCGACGACGCCCCCACGAGCGGTGTTGAGCAGCGTCGCTCCGTCGCGCATCAGCGCGAGCAGGTCGCCGTCGATCTGACCGCGCGTGTCCGCCGTCAACGGCTGGTGCAGCGAGACGATGTCACTGCCCGCCATCACTTCCTCGAGGGTGCACGCCCGCACGCCGAGCTCCTCGGCCGCCTCCGGGGTCAGCTCCGGGCTGTACACGCGCACGTCGAGCTCGTGGGGGCGCAGGAGAGCGATGAGCGCCCTGGCGGTCTGCGAGAGGCCGACGATGCCCACCTTTCGGCGGAGGTTGCCGGGGTGCGCGTGCGGTGTCTGCGGGTTCCCCCTGCCGGAACGCGAGAGGGCGAAGGCATCCTTGCCGTCGAGAAGGATCATGGCCAGGGCGTACTCGGCGACCGGGAACGCGTTCACGCGGCGCGCGTTCGCGAGCGCCAGACCGCGGTCGATCCATCCTCCGACGTCCTCCAGACACAGGGCGGCGACACCACCGAGGTAGACGAGCGCGCGCAGACCCGGCGCATCCGCCGGTGCGATGCGCGGTGCGCCCCACCCGGCGATGACGATGTCGGCGCCGCGGAGGGCCCGACGCCCTCGTTCGTCGCCGAGGTCGGTGATCACCTCGTCGTCGAGGGCGGCGAGCGCGCGCAACTCCTCGCGCATGGCAGCGGTGAACAGTTCGTCGGCGAGCGACGCCGGCGACATCATCAGTACGGCGGACGGGCGGATGTTCGGCCTCCTCATCGAGGGCGTGGGGACGGTCCCACGCTATCCCAGCGCATCCGCGGCGTACCCGGACGCACGCCGCGACGCCGACGATCAGTCCGACAACGACCGAGCGAGCGCGGCCCCCGCCTGCCGGAGATGACGCGCCGGCTCCGCCAGTGCGGCCTCCGCCGAACCGGCGATCTCCGTCAGCGACGCCACACCCGCGAAGAGGCCGATGTCCGCATCCGCGGTGATCCGCCCAGCCACCAGAGCCGCACGGGCTCCGGCCGAGGCGGCGAGACCGGCCACGAACGACGGCACCTTCCCGTCTCCGGATTGGCCGTCGTACGATCCCTCACCGGTCACCACGACGTCCGCGCCCTCGATCGTCGCCGCGAGGTCGAGGAGCTCGGCGACCTCCTGCGCCCCGGGGGTGAGTCGGGCACCCCAGGCGACGAGGGCTCCGCCGACACCGCCGGCGGCTCCTGTGCCGGGATGCTGCGCGTCCAGCCCGAGCAGGTCGGCGAGCCGGAGCAGTGCGTCGTCGACGCTCTCGATGTCGGAGGGCTCTGTCAGCCCCTTCTGCGGCCCGAACACCGCGGCCGTGCCCCGCGGACCGGTCAGCGGGTTCGTCACGTCGGTGAGCACGAACGTCTCCGGCGGGGGCCGCAGGCCGCTCATGTCGACCGAGGCGATCGCGAGGACACCGCGCGCACCGGCCGCGACCGGCGCGCCGCCGTCGTCGAGGAACCGCGCTCCGAGGGCGCGCAGCAGTCCGGTGCCGCCATCGGTCGATGCGCTCGATCCGATCCCCAGCACGAGACGGGAGACCCCGTGCTCGAGCGCCGCGGCGATCGCCTGTCCGAATCCGGTCGTGTCGGCTTCCCACGGCCGGAGCCGATCCATGAGTTCGATCCCGGACGTCGAGGCGAGATCGATGACGGCCGTACCGGCGGGGGCATCCTCGGTCGGCGGGAGCAGCAACCATGAGGTCCGCACCGACGCTCCCGCCGGCCCGTCCACCGTGATCGGCATCCGCTTCGCGTCGGCGACCGCAGCGGCGAACGCGTCGACCGTGCCCTCACCGCCGTCGGCCATGGGACGCCGCACGATCTCGGCCGCGGGGTCGACGCTCGCCCAGCCCTCGGCGATCGCCGTGGCGGCGTCCGTCGCGGTGATGGACCCCTTGAAGCTGTCGGGAGCGATGACGACCTTCATGCGGCGCGCTCCCAGCCGGGGGCGACGCTCGGCGCGTGGTCCTCGGGGCTGAGACGAGCGATCTCCTGGGGCATCGACGACGACCTCTCCGTCCGTGCGCGCGGGCGCGAATCCTGCCGCGAGCATTCTCGGGCACGATCGCCTGACACCGACACCGTAGCAACATCGCTCGCCGGCACACGCTGCATCGACCCGCCGGGTGCTCGATGTGCGTGACCTACCGCGTGCTCGACCTGTCGACGAGCCGCGTCGCGATCACGACGCGTTCCGGTGTCCGCGCCGCTCCGCCGTCCGCGGTCAGCGCCGTCACCGCCGCTTCGGCGAGCGCGGTGAAGTCCTGTCGGATCGTGGTGAGCGGGGGCTGATAGTTCGCGGCATCCGGCACGTCGTCGAACCCGATCACGCTCACCTCCTGCGGGACTCGCCGCCCCTGCTCCGTCAGAGCCCGGATCAGACCGAGCGCCATCTGGTCATTGGCGCTGAAGACCGCCGTCGCGTCTGCGAGCGACGCCGCCGCCGCGTGCCCGGAGTCCGCCGACCAGTCCCCCCGGACGAGCTCGGGAACCGGGGCGCCGGCATCCTGCAGAGCCTCTCGCCATCCGCGCTCCCGCTCGGACGCGGCGAACGAGTCGCCCGGGCCCGCGACGTGGTGCACGGTGTCGTGACCGAGGGCGAGGAGATGGCGGGTCGCCTCCGCGGCACCGCCCGCGTGATCGCTGCTCACGGCCGTGAAGCCGTGCGCGGCCGGGGCGTCGACGACGACGAGCCGGAGACCGTCGGGCAGGTCCGCGGCACGGGTGAGCGCCGATGCCTCGTTGAGTACGACGGCACCGTCCACACCCTGGTCCTGCAACCGCGCGAAGGCCTCTGCGATGTCGCCGACGGCGGTGACGACCATGAGGGCGTATCCCCGTCGTTCCGCGGCCTCCGCCGTCGCCTGCAGCATCCGGGAGTTGCCGACGGTCGCCAGAGTCGTGGCGACGAGGCCGAGTGTCTGCGAACGGCCGGTCCGGAGCGCGCGGGCCGCAGGATGCGGGCGATAGCCGAGCTCGGCCATGGCCTGTTCGACACGCGCGCGCGTCGCGGGGTCGACGCGGGGGCTCGCGTTCACCACGCGCGACACCGTCTGGCCGGAAACACCGGCACGACTGGCGACCATCGCCATCGACACCCGTCCGGTGGGTGG
Organism: Microbacterium ginsengiterrae; assembly: GCF_014205075.1. NCBI lineage: Bacteria > Bacillati > Actinomycetota > Actinomycetes > Micrococcales > Microbacteriaceae > Microbacterium > Microbacterium ginsengiterrae. Next base: position 794,160 of record NZ_JACHMU010000001.1, read on the forward strand.
GCGGCGGGATCCTCGACGGTGCTCGGAGCGGAGCAGCTCGTCGAACGGTTCGTCGGTCATCGGCTGTTCCTCTCCGTCGGTCACAACTCCGGTGTGTTGACGTTATCATCGCGCCGCAGGTACCGTGTTGACGTGAACACGCACCATTCTCCGGAGTTGCGCACGACGGAACTCGGTGGCGGCGTCGTCAAGCGCGCCACGACTCTCGCCGACGGGCGCGACCTCATCTACTACGACGACCCGGGCACCACCCTCGGCCCCGAGCGCTCCGTCGACGCCCGCACCCTCGGGCCGCGCCCCGACACCGCGAGCATGCGCCTCGATGTGCTCACCGGTGACTGGATCACGGTCGCCGCGAACCGACAGAACCGCGTCATGATGCCCGGCGCGGATGCCGATCCACTCGCCCCGCAGACGCCGGGCAACCCCTCCGAGGTCCCGTCGAACTACGACGTCGCCGTGTTCGAGAACCGCTCCCCCGCATTCGGCCCCGCACTCACCGAGGCCACCGGCGGAGCACCGGCCGCATCAAACCGCCCGCGTGGCCTGGACGACCTCGACGCACTCGGGCTCGGACGCACCCGCACGGCGGTCGGCCGCTGCGAGGTCGTCTGCTTCAGCCCCGACCACTCCGGCTCCTTCGGCACCCAGTCCGTCACCCGCGCCCGCACCGTGATCGAGGCCCTGGCCGACCGCACCGCCGCGCTGTCGCAGCTCCCCGGCATCCAGCAGGTGTTCCCGTTCGAGAACCGCGGTGAGGCGATCGGCGTCACGCTCCCCCACCCGCACGGTCAGATCTACGCCTACCCGTACGTCACTCCGCGCACGGCCCGCACGCTGGAGAGCATCGACCGCACCGCCCCTGACCTCTTCCAGCGCATCCTCGACCACGAGCAGACGTCCGAGCGCGTCGTGCTGCAAGGAGAGCACTGGACCGCGTTCGTCCCCTTCGCCGCACGCTGGCCCCTCGAGGTGCACCTCATGCCGCATCGGCACGTGCCCGACCTCGCCGAGACGACCGCGGCCGAGCGCGATGAGCTCGCCCCGCTGTACCTCACGCTGCTCCGAGGCGTGGATGCGATGTACGACACCCCGACGCCGTACATCGCCGCCTGGCATCAGGCACCGGTGAACATCGGGCGCGACACCGCGCGCCTGCACCTGCAGCTGACGAGCCCGCGCCGAGGAGCGGACAAGCTCAAGTTCCTGGCCGGCTCCGAGGCCGCCATGTGGGCGTGGGCGGCCGAGGTCACCCCCGAGCAGGGGGCCGAGCGGCTCCGAGAGGCCATCGCACGCACCGAGGCGGTGACACAGTGAACGGCGACGCGTCCGGACGGCCGGAGGATGCGGCCGTCGCGCTGCTGCGCGACCTGACCGGCCGCGCACCGGAGGGCGTGTGGTCCGCGCCGGGGCGCGTGAACCTCATCGGTGAGCACACCGACTACAACGACGGGTACGTGCTGCCCTTCGCGATCCCGCACCGCACGTACGCCGCGGTCGCGCGACGCGATGACGGCCGCATCCGCGTCGCGTCGACGTTCGCGGATCGGCCGGTCGAGGTCGCCGTCGCCGACCTCCCCGGCCTCTTCCCCGCCTCGACCCCGTGGGCGGCGTCGGACGAGTGGGCCGCCTACCCGATCGGGGTCGCCTGGGCCCTGCACCTCGCGGGCGCCGCGGCCACAGGGGTGGACATCGCGATCTCCTCCGACGTCCCCGTCGGCGCCGGCCTGTCCTCCTCCGCGGCGATCGAGGGGGCGACGGCATCCGCGCTGAACGACCTCTGGGGCGCGGCTCTGGACGGCACCGCGCTCGCCGGAATCGGTCGTCGCGCCGAGAACGAGGCGGTCGGCGCACCGACGGGCATCATGGACCAGATGGCGTCGATGCTCGGCGAGACCGACTCCGCGCTCTTCCTGGACTGCCGCACGCTCGAGGCGCGGGCCGTCCCGCTCGGCATGGCCGATGCCGGTCTCGCCATCCTCGTCATCGACACCCGCGTGACCCACGCGCACTCGAGCGGCGGGTACCGCGAACGACGCGCGTCGTGCGAAGAGGGAGCGCGTCTCATGGGGGTCGCGGCGCTCCGCGACGTCTCCGTCGGCGATCTCGGCCGTGCGTCCGCTCTCATGAACGATGTGACCTTCCGCCGAGTGCGCCACGTCGTCACCGAGAATCAGCGTGTGCTCGACACCGTGGCGGCCGTGCACGCGAGCTCGCTCGAGGCGGTCGGTGACCTCCTCACCGCCTCGCACGCATCGATGCGGGACGACTTCGAGATCTCCGTCCCCGAGCTGGACACGGCGGTGCAGACGGCGCTGGATGCCGGGGCGATCGGCGCCCGCATGACCGGCGGAGGATTCGGCGGCGCCGCGATCGCGCTGGTCGCGCACGCGGCCGTTCCTGCCGTGTCGGATGCCGTGACGGCCGCGTTCGCGCAGTCGGGCTTCACCGCACCGCACATCTTCGAGGTCACACCGTCGGCCGGAGCGCGCCGCGACATGTGAGAGGGGATGCGAGGATGGAACCCTTGTGAGCGAGAGGAACCACATGTCCTGGATCGTCACCGGCGGCGCCGGCTACATCGGGGCGCACGTCGTCCGTGCACTCGCGGATGCCGGGCTGAGCCCGGTCGTCCTGGACGATCTCTCCAGCGGCGCCCTGTCGTTCGTCCCCGAGGGCGTGCCGTTCGTGCAGGGCAGCATCCTGGATCGGGAGCTCGTCGAGCGCGCCCTGCGTGAGCACGACGCGAACGGGGTCATCCACGTCGCCGGATTCAAGTACGCCGGCGTCTCGGTGCAGCGGCCGCTGCACACCTATGCGCAGAACGTCGAGGGCACCAGGGTGATCCTCGAGGCCATGGAAGCGGCGGGCGTCCACAACATCGTGTTCTCGTCATCGGCCGCGGTCTTCGGCACGCCGGATGAGCCGCTCGTCGTCGAGGACACCCCCAAGCGACCGGCGAGCCCCTACGGCGAATCGAAGCTCATCGGCGAGTGGATGCTGCGCGACCAGGCGATCGCGACGGCGGATTCGGAGCATCCTCTCCGCCACACCTCGCTGCGCTACTTCAACGTCGTCGGTTCGGCGGACCCCACCGTCTACGACGTCAGCCCGCACAACCTCTTCCCGATCGTGTTCGAGGCGCTGCTCGCCGGCCGCACGCCGCGCATCTTCGGCGACGACTACGACACCCCCGATGGCACGAACGTCCGCGACTACGTGCACGTCGGCGACATCGCCGCAGCGCATGTCGCCGCGGCGCAGCGTCTCGCCGGCGGGCAGAGCATCGAGCCGGCGTACAACCTCGGCTCCGGCGACGGCCTCTCCGTGAAGCAGATCATGGACGCCATGGTTCGCGTCACCGGGATCGACTTCACCCCCGAGATCGGCCCCCGCCGACCGGGAGATCCCGACCGCATCGTCGCCACCGGAGAACTCGCCGCGCGCGACCTGGACTGGAAGATGCGCTACACGGTCGACGAGATGGTGCGGACCGGCTGGGAAGCCCGCCGCAACGCGGAATGACGGTCCGCCCATGACCGATTCCCCCGTCGTCACCACCGCCTCCGGCCCCGTGCGCGGCTTCTGGCGCGACGCGGGCACGCCGGACGTCTCAGCGGCGTTCCTCGGCATCCCCTTCGCGAAGCCGCCGACGGGACAGCGTCGATTCGCCGCACCCGTGCCCCCTGAACCGTGGACCGAGCCGCTCGACGCCACGCAGTACGGCGCGACGCCGCTGCGCATCTCCGGTGACGACAACCTGATCCCGGAGCCGGCCGTCCCCGGCAAGAGCACGCTGAACGTCAACGTGTTCACGCCCGACCCCGACGGGTCGCGGCCGGTGCTCGTCTGGATCCACGGCGGCGGCTTCACCGAGGGGTCCCCCGCGAGTCACTGGTACGACGGGGCGCGGTTCAACCGGGACGGCGTCGTGACGGTGTCGATCTCGTACCGACTCGGGTTCGACGGGTTCGGGGAGATCGCCGGCGCGCCGACGAACCGCGGCGTGCGCGACTGGATCGCGGCCCTCGAGTGGGTGCAGCAGAACATCGCCGCCTTCGGCGGCGACCCGTCACGTGTCACGATCGGCGGACAGTCCGCCGGCGGCGGGGCGGTGCTCACCCTGCTCGGGATGCCGTCGGTGCAGCACCTGTTCCACCAGGCGATCGCGATCTCCGCCGCCCTCGGCGACGTGCCCCGAGAGACCGCCCGCGAGAGGGCCGAGCGACTCGCGGCCCTCGGAGGCGTCTCCGCCGACGTCGAGGGGTACCGCTCGCTCACCGAGAAGCGCATCCGACAGCTGCAGCCACAGGCGGCGACGCCTCGCAAGGGCATCGGATTCCTGCAGGACGTCCTCACCGTCGGCCTCCCCTGGGGACCGGTCATCGACGGCGAGCTCATCGAACGCCCCACCGTCGACTCGCTCGCCCGCGGCATCGGGGCCGACAAGCCGTTGCTGCTGGGAGCGACGGATGACGAGTTCACGATGGTCGCCGACGACGACGCCTCGAAGTTCTGGTGGGTTCCGGCCGGGCTCCTGCTGTGGCCCTTCCTCCGGGACCGTGGCGTCCGACGCGCCTGGCTGAGGGCGAACAAGGCGCAGCGCGCCAAGGGCAGCGTCGCCACGGCGGGGCGCTATGTCAGCGACAAGGTCTTCCGTGTGCTGGTTCCCCGGGTCGCCGAGGCACGGCGCGGCGACGGAGCGGACACGTGGGCATACGCGTTCTCATGGGTGTCCCCGGTGAAGAAGTGGGCATGCCACTGCCTCGATGTGCCCTTCTGGTTCGACGGGCTCGACCGGGACAAGGTCGCGAACCTCGCCGGCCCCCACCCGCCGCAGACGCTGGCGGATCAGATGCATGCGGCAGCGGTCGCGATGGTCACCTCAGGGGAACCGGGGTGGCCTGCATGGTCCACGACGCCCGGCACGGCGCGGGTGTTCGGCGGCAGCGGCCCTGATGTCACCGTGGACGCCTACGACAGCACCCTCGCCCTGCTCTGAGCCGGGCGCTCAGTCCTGCGGGGCGGCCAGCCGCTCGGCGATCTCCGCGACGAGCACGTCCGGCGTGCGATCCACGGTGACCACGAAGCCCGTCTCATCGGCGCCCAGCGGCTCGAGGGTGTCGAGCTGGGAATCCAGCAGGGACGGCGGCATGAAGTGATCGACGCGCGCCGTGGCGCGGGCGAGCAGAAGCTCCCTCGGCCCGTGCAGGTGTGCGAAGACGACGTCGGGTGCCGCAGCGCGGATGCGGTCCCGGTACGCCCGCCGCAGCGCACTGCACGCCATGACGAGCCCGGTGTCGGCAGCAGCGGCGAACCCCGCGCCGACCGCGTCGAGCCACGGCCAGCGGTCATCGTCGACGAGCGGGATCCCCGCGTTCATCTTGCTGCGGTTGGCCTCGGAGTGGAGGCTGTCGGCATCGACGAACGGCACACCCAGCGCGTCGGAGAGGGCGATGCCGACCGTGGACTTCCCCACGGCCGACACCCCCATGACGCAGACCAGCGGTGCGGCGTTCACCAGTCCTGGACCGTTCCGTCGAGCAGGCGGTCGCATGGCAGGACTTCCGGCATGTGGATGATCACGATTGCTCCTACGGTCTCAGACGACGCTCACCTGTGCGTGCGGCATCCGCTGCTGCATCACTCTGATCGCCTCGGGGTTGTCGTCGACGAGGACGGCGTCCCGTCCGAGCGCGGATGCGACGGCCCCTGTGGTCCCTGAGCCGGCGAAGAGATCGAGCACCTTGTCTCCCGGACGGCTGGAGGCCTGCACGATGCGGCGCAGGATCCCCTCCGGCTTCTGGGTCGGGTATCCGGTCTTCTCTCGGCCGGTCGTTGGGACGATCGTGTGCCACCAGACGTCGGTCGGGAGCTTGCCGCGCGCGGCCTTCTCCGGCGTCACGAGCCCCGGGGCCATGTACGGCTCCCGATCGATGTCGTCGGCGTTGAAGACGTGCCCGCCCGGCGTCTTCACGTACACGAGGATCGTGTCGTGCTTGGTGGGCCAGCGCCGCCGGGACTTCGCGCCGTAGTCGTACGCCCAGATGAGTTCGTTGAGGAAGGCGTCGCGACCGAACAGGGCGTCGAGCATGACCTTGGCGTAGTGCGCCTCGCGGTAGTCGAGGTGGAGGTACAGCGTGCCGTCGTCCGCGAGCAGCCGCCACGCCTCCTCCAGCCGGGGCATGAGGAAGGCTCCGTAGTCGTCGAACCGGTCGTCGTAGGTGCGCAGCATCCCCCGTACCCGCTCGTACTCGTGTCCGTGGAATCCGTAGCGGACCTCGCGTGGGCCGTCCGCCGGAGCATGACTCCGGAGATCTTCGCCGGATCCGCGTGTTTCCGGCGCCGAATCGGCGGATTCGTCCGGATTCTCCGGAGTTGTGCGCATGCGGCGGGCGGTGACCACCTGACGCTCCTGCGCGCGGCCGGTGTTGAACGGCGGATCGAGGTACACGAGCGTGAAGGACGACGACGGCAGCGTCCGCGCGACCGCGAGGTTGTCGCCCTGAAGGATCGACACCGTCCCGGCCGCCGACTCGTGCGCCTCCACGGCGTCAGCGACGGGCACGGACGTCACGGCACACGATGCAGCCAGGCGTCCGTCGCGAACTTCGACTCGACGAGTGCCTCCGCATCGGCATACTCGTCCGGCGTGATCGAACCGTCCTCCGCGCCGGTGAGCGAGCGGAACGTGGTCTTGAAGCTGTCGATGATCTCCGCGCGGCTGAGCCCGGTCTGGGTGCGCAGCGGGTCGACGCGCTTGGCGGCGGACGTGGTGCCCTTGTCGCTGAGCTTCTCGCGCCCGATCCGCAGCACCTCGGTCATGACCTGACCGTCGATGTCGTACGAGATCGTCGCGTGGTGGAGGACTCCGCCGTTGGCGAGCCGCTTCTGCGCGGCGCCGCCGATCTTGCCCGTGGGGCTCGCGATGTCGTTGAGGGGCTGATAGGTCGCGTCGACGCCGACCGAGCGGAGCGCCTGCAGCACCCAGTCATCGAGGAACGCGTACGAGTCGGCGAAGGTGAGACCCTGCACGAGGGATGCCGGAACGTACAGCGAATAGGTGATGATCTGCCCTGCGGCCATGAGCATGGCGCCACCGCCGGAGATGCGGCGGACCACGTCGAACCCGTGCCGTGCGGCGCCCTCCGGGTCGACTTCGTTCCGGTACGACTGGAAGGAGCCGATGACGACGGCGGACTGCTCCCATTCCCAGATGCGCAGCGTCGGCCTGCGACGCCCTTCGCCGACGCGGGACGTGAGCACCTCGTCGAGCGCGAGGTTCATCCGAGGGGAGACCGCCTTCTCGTGCACGATCTCCCAGTCGAAGTCGCGCCAGCCCGGGGCGGTGACGAGAGCCCGTCGCACGGCGGTGCCGACGGACTCCGGCGTGAAGCCGAGCAGCTGCGCACCGGCCGGGAGCGCCCCGCGCACGGCATCCGCGATCACCGTGGCGTCCGACTCCGCCGGCAATCCGTTCACGGCCGCGTTGATGTCGTCCAGCGCCGAATCGGGCTCGAGGAAGAAGTCGCCGGCGAGGCGGAAATCCTTCAGACGACCGCCTGCGACCTCGACGTCGACGACGACGAGCTTTCCACCGGGGACCTTGTACTCACCATGCACGATCCCAGCCTAACGACCTCGGCGGTCAGCGGGCCGGGATGTGCGTGTCGAGCCACGCGAGAAGGTCGGCGCGGACCTCCTGCTGCTGCCGTTCGTTGAAGATCTCGTGACGGGCGTCCGGGTACACGAGGGTCGTGACATCGGTGAGGCCGGAGCGCTGCCGGTACTCGTCGGCGAGCTTGTGCACGCTGTGCGGCCCGCCGACCGGGTCGTCGCGCCCGACCATGAGCAGCATGGGGATGTCGCGTCCGAGGTTCTTCGCAGGGCGACCGTAGAGTTTGAGCGCCTCGACAGGGCCGAACAGCTTCAGCAGCGGCACATTGGTGGTGAGGGGGTCCTCGTCGAACTCCCTCCACACGGTCTCGTCGCGGCTGAGCCACTCGTAACCGGTCGCCTCCGCGCCCTCCCAGCGCGCGTTCAACGGCGCGGCATTGAGATCGCGGATGGTGCGCAGCGCAGAGCCGGACAGGATGACGGCATCCCATGCGTCGGGGTGGTCGTTGACGAGCATCTGCGCGAGGAAGGATCCCCAGGAGTGCCCGAGCAGCACGAGAGGAAGGTCGGGGTGCGCGGCGCGGATGATCCCGGTCAGCTGCCAGATCGCCTCCTTCGCCGCTCGCAGACCGCCCTTGCCCAGCCGGCCCAGCTTCGCCGGATCCCCGTGCTGGCGGATGCCGGTGCGACCGTGCCCTCGGTGATCGTCGGCGTAGACGGTGAATCCGGCCGCGGTGAGGGCGGCGATGAGCTTGCCGTATCGTCCGGCGTGCTCCCCCACCCCGTGCAGCAGCTGCACGACTCCGCGTGCCGTCCCCTCCGCGGCGTGGACGTCGTAGACGATGCTCACGCCGTGCGCGTCGACGAACTCCGAGGTCTGGGACATGGGATGAGTCTACGGTCGCCGCGCCGTCGACGTCAGCGGACTTTTCGGCCTCCGTCCAGGAAAACTTAGTTAGACTACCTAAGTAATGACTGATCTGGACGACCTCCTCCACGACACGGCCGTCGATCTCCGGATGGCCACTTTCCGCCTCACCAGGCGCCTGCGTCGCGAGCGCGCCGGTGACAACCTCAGCGATGCGCATTTCGCCGTCCTCGGCAACCTCAATCTGCACGGGCGCCTCGCCATCGGCGAACTCGCCCAGCGCGAGCGCGTCAGCGCTCCGACGATGTCGAACACCGTCGACGCGCTGGTCGAGAGCGGCCTCGTGGTGCGCGTCCCGTCCGAGGAGGACCGCCGGCGGGTCTACATCGAGATCACGGGTGCGGGCACGTCCGTCGTCACCGCGACCGTCCACAAGCGCGATGCCGCCCTGGCCGACGCCCTCGCCGACCTCGACTTCACCGACGAGGAGCTGCGCGTGCTGCGGGAAGCTGCAGCCCTGATGCGGAAGGTGGCCGAACGATGACGGCGATGTTCCGCTCCTTCTCGACGTTCAACTACCGGATCTGGTTCCTCGGCGCCCTCGTCTCGAACGTCGGCGGCTGGATGCAGGCCACGGCTCAGGACTGGGTCGTCCTCACCGAGCTCACCGATAACGACGCGACCGCGATGGGCATCACCATGGCGCTGCAGTTCGGTCCGCCCCTCGTGCTCGTGAGCCTCACCGGATGGGTCGCTGACCGGTTCGACCGCCGCAGGATCCTGCTGGTGACGCAGACCGCCCTCATGGCCCTCGCGCTCGGCGTCGCCGCTCTCCTCCTCAGCGGCATCATGACGCTGCCGCTGATGTTCCTGTTCGCCCTCGGGTTCGGCATCACCAACGCATTCGACGCACCTGCCCGCCAGGCCTTCGTCTCCGACATGGTGTCGCTCGAGGATGCCTCGAACGCCGTCGCCCTGAACTCCGCGTCGTTCAACATGGCGCGCCTCATCGGACCGGCAGTGGGCGGGGTGCTCATCGTCGCCGTCGGCAGCGGGTGGGTGTTCGTCCTCAACGCCGCCACGTTCCTCGCGATGCTCATCGCCCTGCTCCTCATCCGTCGGAACGAGCTGCTCCCCCGCGTCAAGAGCCGCGGACGCAACGGCCTGGCCGACGGTTTCCGCTACGTGTGGGGACGCAGCGACCTCAAGGTCGTCTTCATCATGGTGTTCCTCATCGGCGCGTTCGGCATGAACTTCCCGATCTTCGCCTCGACGATGGCGATCGAATTCGGACGAGGCGCCGACGGCTACGGGCTGCTGAGCTCCGTCCTCGCGATCGGTTCGCTGGCCGGGGCGCTCCTCGCCGCGCGTCGCGATCGCGCCCGCGTGCGAGTGCTCATCGCCGCCGCCGGCCTGTTCGGCGTGGCGTCGATCGTCTCGGCGGCGATGCCGAGCTACTGGTCCTACGCCGCCGTCCTCGTCGTCGTCGGCTTCTCCACCGTCACGATGCTGACCACCGCCAACGGGTACGTGCAGACCACGACCGACCCGCTGCTGCGCGGTCGCGTCCTCGCGCTCTACATGGCCGTGGTCATGGGGTCGACGCCGATCGGCGCCCCGATCGCCGGCTGGGTCACCGACATCGCAGGCCCCCGTGCGGCGATCATCGTCGGTGGTGTCGCCGGGCTGCTCGCCATGGGGACTGGCCTCGCCTGGATCATCGGTTCCGGCCGCCTCCGCCGCCGCGAGAACACCCGCTTCCGGCTCACGCTCGACGAGACGACACCGATCACGGTTCCGCGTGTCGATCCGGTGGAGTTCAGCGATGAGGTGGCCGCGGCGACGACGCCGATCCGGACGGAACGCGCGGACTGATTCTGCGTCTCCGGCGGGTTCTGACTAGCGTTGTCCCATGAGCTCATCGGGGGAAGACCAGATCCAGGACACCGCCGCAGCCGCCGGGTCGCCGACGGGGGCGTCCGCTGCCGTCCCGGCCGCACGCGGATCGGCGGTGCAGAGATGGGTGTTCTGGCCCTCGGCGGTGATCGTCATCGCCTTCGTCGCGTTCACCCTGATCATGCCCGCGGCAGCCGAACAGCTCTTCCTCGGCATCCAGAGCACCATCGTCAACGCCTTCAACTGGTACTACGTGCTGATCGCGGCGTTCTTCGTCGCCTTCAGTCTCTTCCTCGGCTTCAGCCGGTTCGGTGACATCAAGCTCGGCAGGGACGACGACGAGCCGGAGTTCTCGTTGATGAGCTGGTTCTCCCTGCTGTTCGCCGCGGGGATGGGCATCGGGCTGGTGTTCTACGGGGTCTCCGAACCTCTCACGCACTTCGTCAACCCTCGCCCCGGCGTCGAGGGGACGCCGCAGCAGCTCGCCCAGGCCGCACTCGGACAGACCTACCTGCACTGGGGCGTGCACGCCTGGTCGATCTACGTCGTCATCGGACTGGCACTGGCATACGCGATCCACCGCCGCCGACGCCCCATCTCGATCCGTTGGACGCTCGAGCCGCTGCTCGGCAAGCGCGTGGAAGGCGGATGGGGTCACGCGATCGACGTCATCGCCCTCGTCGGCACGCTGTTCGGCGTGGCCACCTCGCTCGGCCTGGGAGTGCTTCAGATGAGTGCGGGGCTCGACGTGGCGGGGATCGCCGAACCCGACGAGTTCACCCAGATCATCCTCATCCTCATCATCTCGGTGTTCGTGCTCGCCTCGGTCCTGTCCGGGGTCACGAAGGGCATGAAGTGGCTGTCGAACTTCAACCTCGTCATGGCCGGCATCCTCGTGCTGTACCTGCTCGTGGTCGGACCGAGCGAGTTCCTGCTGCGCGACTTCGTGCAGTCGATCGGGTACTACATCCAGAACTTCGTCGGGCTCTCGTTCAACGTCAGCGCGTTCCAGGGGACCGCGGGCGAGGAATGGCAGGCGAGCTGGACCTCGTTCTACTGGGGCTGGTGGATCTCGTGGGCGCCGTTCGTCGGCATCTTCATCGCACGCATCTCCAAGGGGCGGACGGTGCGACAGTTCGTCGCCGGCGTCATCCTCGTGCCCACCCTGCTCGGCATCCTCTGGTTCGCCGTGCTCGGCGGCTCCGCCCTCGCGATCGAGCTCGCCGAACCTGGCGCGCTGCTCGATGCGGAGGGCGAGGTCGACCTGCAGGGCGCCCTGTTCCAGATGCTGCAGCAGGTACCAGGATCGGCGATCGTCAGCATCGGTGTGCTGCTGCTCATCGCGATCTTCTTCATCACCTCGGCCGACTCCGGCGCGCTCGTGATGGGCATGATCGCGACCGGCGGGCAGCAGGAGCCCAAGCGGTGGATCCGCACCTTCTTCGTCGCCGTCACTGCGGCGCTCGCGATCGCCCTTCTGCTGTCCGGAGGGCTCACGGCCCTGCAGACGGCGGCGATCACGATCGCCCTGCCGTTCAGCGTCGTGATGCTGCTGATCTGCTGGTCGACGGTGGTGGCGTTCACGCGCGAACGCCGTGCCTACGCCAGGGCGGAGCGCGCGCAGCTCATCGACAAGATCGGCGAGTACTACGGCCTGGAGGTCGAGTCGAGGGACGGTGTGCTGGGCGCGCAGCCGCGCTGGCTGCGCGGACTGCGTCGGCGGCTGGGGCTGCACGAGGCGGTTCCCGCGCCCGCGCCGAGCACACCGGCGTTCGCGGAGACCGCGCCGACACCGGATGCCGGTACCGCAGGGCTCGATGCGACGCTGCCCGCGCATGAGGAGGCCGCGCAGGGCGGCATGGAGGATCAGGCTCCGCCGGAGAGGTGAAGGCTGTGCTTCGCCTGCGGCTCGCTCAGCCCGTTTCGTCTCGCTCCGCTCGCTCAACGACCCGCAAGAGAAGCAACACGTCCTTCGCACGGTGGTAGCGGGTCGTTGAGCGAAGGACCCCGCAAGAGAAGCAACAGGTCCGCTCGCTCAACGACCCGCAGAGAGGTAACGGGTCCTTCGCACGGTGATAGCGGGTCGTTGAGCGAAGGCGGCGAAGCCGCCGAAGACGAAACGCGCTGAGGGAGCGGAGCGCGCCGAAGCGTCGAAGCGGGATCAGCCCTCGAGGACGAGGCGGAGCTGCTCCAGCGCCCAGTCGATCTCCGTCGCGCGGATGACCAACGGCGGGGCGATGCGGATCGTCTGCCCGTGGGTGTCCTTCACGAGCACCCCGCGCTCCATGAGCCGCTCGCTGACCTCGCGTCCGGTGCCCTTGGCGGGGTCGATGTCCACTCCGGCCCACAGCCCCGCGACGCGGATACCGGTCACGCCGTGGCCGACGAGCTTCTCGAGCCCCTGCGCGAGGTGCGCGCCGAGCTGACGCGCTCGCTCCTGGAACTCGCCGGTCTCGAGCATCTCGACCACGCGCAGACCGACCGCGGCGGCGAGCGGGTTGCCGCCGAACGTCGAGCCGTGTTCGCCGGGGCGGATGACGCCGAGGACGTCGCGGTCGCCGACCACGGCGGAGACGGGGAGCACCCCGCCGCCGAGCGCCTTGCCGAGGAGGTACAGGTCGGGGACGACACCTTCCCGATCGCACGCGAAGGTCTCTCCGACACGGCCGAGGCCCGCCTGGATCTCGTCGGCGATGAACAGCACGTTCCGCTCGTCGCAGATCTCACGGATCCGCCGCAGGTATCCCTCGGGCGGGATGACCACTCCGGCCTCCCCCTGGATGGGCTCGACGAGCACGGCCGCGGTCTCATCCGTGATGGCGGCAGCGATGGCATCCGCGTCACCGTACGGGACCGCGTCGAAACCGGGCGTGAACGGGCCGAACCCCTCGCGCGCGGTGTCGTCATCGCTGAAGCTGACGATCGTCGTCGTGCGGCCGTGGAAGTTCCCCGCGGCGACGACGATGCGCGCGCGCTCCGGCGCGATCCCCTTGACGCGGTAGCCCCAGGCTCGGGCGACCTTGATACCGGTCTCGACAGCCTCGGCGCCGGTGTTCATCGGCAGGACGAGCTCCTTGCCGCACAGGCGAGCCAGCGCAGCGGCGAACGGCTCGAGCTGGTCGTTCATGAACGCGCGGCTGGTGAGCGTGACCCGGCCGAGCTGAGCGACGGTGGCGTCGATGAGCGCGGGATGCCGGTGGCCGAAGTTGACCGCGGAGTACGCCGCGAGGAGGTCGAGGTAGCGCTTGCCCTCCGTGTCGGTGACCCACACGCCCTCGCCGGAGGTGATGGTCACCGGCAGCGGGTGGTAGTTCTCCGCGACGTGCGGCTCTGCGGCTGTCATCTGCGTGGTGCTCATGCGCTCGCGCTTCCCGACGCCGCGCGCAGCTCGAGCGTGCAGCACTTAATGCCGCCGCCGCCGAGCAGCAGCTCGGACAGGTCGACGGTGATCGGGTTGTATCCGCGCTCGCGCAGCTGCTTCTCGAAGCCCTTGGCGCGCGGCGAGATGATGACGTTGTATCCGTCGCTTGAGGAGTTGAGTCCGAAGACCGCGCCGTCCTCATCGGACACGAGGATCGCGTCCGGGTACATGGTCTCGAGGATGCGGCGGCTCTCCTCGTCGAACGCTCCGGGGAGGTAGGCGATGTTCGCCTTCTCCGGGCCGCCGTTCTCGACGCCCTCGACCGGGTCGAGCACGGCGATCGCCGTGTCGAGGTGGTAGAACCGGGGGTCCACGAGGTTCAGCGAGACGACCTCGCGACCGAAGACCTCTCCGACCTCCCGGTGGCTGTCACCGGTGGAGCGGAAACCCGTGCCGGCGAGGATGGTGTCGCCGACGAGGAGGAAGTCGCCCTCACCCTCGTTGACCTCGAGCGGCTCCACGGTGTCGAACCCGTTCGCGCGGAACCAGTCGGCGAACGCCGGGGCCTCACCGGCGCGCTCGGTGAAACGGAACTTCGGCACGTAGGCGCGACCGTCGATGAGGAATCCGCCGTTGGCCGTGTAGACCATGTCGGGGTAGCCCTCGAGCGGGTCGATCAGCTCGACCTCATGGCCGAGTTCGAGATAGAGGTCGTACAGCTTCTGCCACTGCGCAACGGCCTTGGCCGTGTCGGTGGGATCGGCGGGGTCCATCCACGGGTTGATCTTGTAGCTGACCGTGAAGTGCTCCGGTCGGCACATCAGGTAACGACGGTGGTGTGCGGTGCGCTTCCCGATCGTCGCGACCTCGAGGGTGGTTTCCGGCGTCGACATATTGCTCCTCTGGAGAGATGCGGCGGACGCTGTCCAGGGGCTCGGCGGAAGTTCGACCCACAGCTGTCTGGGAGCGGAGGGGAAGATGCGACACGAGCACGCCATATACATATTGGCATTGCGTCCTGGGTATCCGCCAGCGGCGCGGCCGCTGCCCGATCCGTCAGATGATCTCCGCGCTCCAGTCGTCGGGGTTGCCGAATCGGTGAGCCGTGATGGTGATCGCCTGCTCGTGCACGAACGGCAGCAGCTCGATGCGCCCGGCCGAGGTGACCTCACCGTCGTAGACCGCGAGGTCGGGGTCGCCGTCGGTGGCCTCGGCGAGAGCGCGATGCACGGCGGACACGGCATCCTGCGAGCCGACGAGCCGCACGCGCGAAGCGCGGGGCGCGGCATCCGTCCCGTCCTCCTCGGCGCCACGGCGCGACATCCGCTCGACCCACTCCTCGTCGCTCTCGACGGCCACGGCGACGCGCAGCTCCGACAGTGCACGACGGACGTCGGCGGGAAGCCCGACGGGCGTGGAGAGGAAGAACTTCGAGCCGGTGCGGATGCCGGCCACGACCACGCGGAGCAACTCGTGCCATCCGGCGTCGCCGGTGGCCCTGATCATGACGGGCACGGGGCGATAGCGGAACAGGTTCCGTTCGACGCCGAGCTGCGACACGTCGCGCACACGGCCGAACTCGCGGTCCCAGGCGATGGCGTCCGACAGCGCCGAGCGCCGCAGCCACTCGAAGCTCTCGTAGTCCAGCGACGGCTGCGCCGCCTCGATGAGGTCGGTGATGCGGGAGTCGAGGCCCCGAAGGTGCAGGGTGCTCGACGTCGGCCCTCCGCTGCGCCTGCGCCATCGACCGAGCCCGACGAGGTAGTTCGGGCCCCCGGCCTTCGCACCGGGTCCGACCGATGACCGCTTCCATCCGCCGAACGGCTGGCGCTGCACGATCGCACCGGTGATGCCCCGGTTCACGTAGAGGTTGCCGGCCTGCACCTGGCTCAGCCACGCGGCCAGCTCATCGGGGTCCTGCGTGTGGAGCCCGGCGGTGAGCCCGTAGGCGACGGCGTTCTGCATCTCGATCGCGCGTTGCAGGTTCGGGGCGTGCATGATTCCGAGCACTGGTCCGAAGAACTCCTCGAGGTGGAATCGGGACCCGGGCTGCACGCCCACCCTGACTCCGGGGCGCCACAGGCGACCGGTGTCGTCTCCTGCGACCGGCGTCGGGGTGATCGCCCAGCGCTCGTCGCCCTCCAGCTCGGTGAGCGCCCAGGCGAGCTTGCCCTCCGGCTTCTCGATGACGGGTCCCACCTCGGCGAGCGGGTCCGTCGGCCATCCGACGTGGAGGGAGCGGACGGCATCCACGAGTTGGCGGGCGAAGCGCTTGGACCGTCCGACCGGACCGACGAGGATCGCGAGGGATGCCGCGGAGCACTTCTGCCCCGCGTGACCGAAGGCGCTCTTGACGAGGTCGGCGACGGCGAGATCGAGGTCGGCCGACGGCGTGATCACGATCGCGTTCTTGCCGCTCGTCTCCGCCAGCAGCGGCAGGTCGGGCCGCCATGACCGGAACAGGGCGGCGGTGTCCCACGAACCGGTGAGGATGACGCGGTCCACGGCGTCGTGCGAGACGAGCTCACGTCCGAGATCCCCCTCCTCGATGTCGACGAGGGCGAGGACATCCCGCGGGATGCCCGCCTCCCACAGCGCCTCGGCGATCACGGCGGCGCACCGGCGCGCCTGAGGGGCCGGCTTGAAGATCACGCCGGAGCCCGCGGCGAGCGAGGCGAGCACACCGCCGGCGGGGATCGCCAGCGGGAAGTTCCACGGCGGCGTGACGACGGTCAGCCGTGCCGGTTCGAAGGACGCGCCGGCGACGGCATCCAGCTCGCGCGCCTTCGCCGCGTAGTAGCGCGCGAAGTCGACGGCCTCGCTCACCTCGATGTCCGCTTCCGAGAGCACCTTCCCCGTCTCGGACGCCGCGACCTCGATGAGCTCAGCGCGCCGCGCCTCGAGCGCGGCGGCAGCACGCAGCAGGGCCTCGGCCCGATCGGCTGCCGGTCGTGATCCCCACAGGGGTGCGCCGGTCAGCACGCGCCCGATCACCTCGTCGAGCGCCTCCTCGTCATCCACACGCGCCGCGCGGAGCGTATCGTCTCCGGCGGTGGAGGTCGCGATCCGCTCTCTGATGGCACTCGCCCATTCGCGGTTCGCCGGCAGGGAGGGGTCGCTGTCGGAGGTGTTCCGGAAGCCGGGAGCGCCGGCGGATTCCACCTCGACCTCGCGCGGCGCGTAGACGGCCGTCTCGATGAAGGCGTCGCCGCCGCCTGAGCCGCGGGCGATGCCGAGCACGGCCTGGGTGAGCTCTCCCTCGTCGGCGGGGGGAGGGGCGGCCGGACGCAGGGACTCGTGCACCGGCGCCTGCCGGTTCTGTCCCCGGAACGGCACCGACCGCAGCGACGGGGAGCCCGAGCGCTCGAGTGCCAGGACGAACCGGTCGCGCTCGCGCGCGAACAACCCGTCATCGTCATGCAGGTGGAAGGCGGCGGAGAGGAAGTTGTCCTGCTCGGCGTTCTCCTCCAGACGGCGCACGAGGTAGCTGATGGCGACGTCGAACTCCTCCGGCTTCACGACCGGCACGTACAGCAGGACGGGTCCGACCTCGCGGGAGACCGCCTGGACCTGCCCCTGCGCCATTCCGAGCAGCATCTCGAAGTCGATCTGCTCGCGCACACCGCGCTCGCCGGCGAGCAGCCATGCGTAGGCGATGCCGAACAGATTGTGACCGGCGACACCGAGGTGCACGGCCGCGGTGTTCTCGGGGTTGAACGCCTCATCGAGGATCCGCAGGTAGTTCGCGTCGGTGTCGAGCTTGGTCTCGTAGGTGGCGAGCGGCCAGTCGTGCATGACGGCATCCACCCGCTCCATCGGCAGATTCGCGCCCTTGACCAGTCGCACCTTGATCGCCGCTCCCCCGTGCGCGACGCGGTCCTTCGCCCATGCGGTCAGCTCCCGCATGGCGCCCAGCGCATCGGGCAGGTAGGCCTGCAGGACGATGCCCGCCTCGAGCCGCTGCAACCGCGAGTCCTCGAGGATGCGGGTGAAGACGGCGATGGTGAGATCGAGGTCCCGGTACTCCTCCATGTCGAGGTTGATGAACGTGCCGTTCCCCGCGGCCGTGAGGTACAGCGGCAGCAGCCGATCGACGACGGTGTCCACGACCTCGTCGAACGCCCACATCGACAGGTGGCTGACGATCGACGACACCTTCACCGACACGTAGTCGACATCATCGCGTCGGATGAGATCGTGGATGCCGTCGAGACGCCGCTTCGCCTCTTCCTCACCGAGCACGGCCTCGCCCAGCAGGTTGAGATTCAGCCGCGCCCCGGAGGAGCGGAGCCGCTCGATCGCCGCGCTCAGCTTGGCTGGACGCGCGTCGACCACGAGGTGACCGACCATCTCACGCAGCACGCGGCGGGCGATGGGGACGACCGGTGACGGCAGAACAGGGGCGATCCCTCCGCCGAGGCGCACAGCGCCGCGTAGGTACCAGGGGAAGAACTCCGGGACGATCGGGGCGATGCGCTGGAGTTGCGCGGCCGCGGCGGACAGACTCTCCGGGCGCATGACGCCGTCGACGAAACCGAGGGTGAAGGGCAGGCCGTTCTCGTCCTGCAGGACGTCGGCGAGACGGGCCGCTGCCGGGTCGACATCGGCCTCGGCCGCCTCGGTCACCCAGCGTCGGGCGAGCTCGATGGCGTGATCGGCGAGCGAGGGAGCCTGCGGGGCGGACGGCACTGACATGAGATCAGCCTAGGTTCCCGCGCCCCCGCTGGGGACGTGACACTCTCAGCGCCGGATGCCGGAATCACGGAGGACGCCCGAACGCGGCGGGCGATGCTCAGTGCCAGACGCTCGGGGCCTCAGCCCTCGTCGACGGAAGCGACGACGCGTCGGCCCAGTCGTGCATCCACTGCTCCACCTCCGGCAGCCCTTCGGGGCGACCGACCGCGGCGAACAGCTCGTCGTGCGACAGCGTGCCGCCTGAGCGCTTCAGCATTCGGCTGCGGATGATGGCGCGCGCGTAGATCTCGCCATCGACGACGGCCCGATGCTCGAGGTAGATCGCCTTGTCGTCGTGTCCGAGCAGGCGCGACTCGACCTCGAACCGTTGCCAGAGCTCGAGCGACTTGCGGAAGGTGATCGTCTCCGCGGAGACGACGCCGTACCAGCCGTTGCGCTTCATGGCCTCGGCCATCCCTGTGCGCGTGAGCAGGTCCCAGCGGCCGAGGTCGAACAGCGACAGGTAGCGGCCGTTGTTCATGTGCCGGAGCACATCGATGTCGGTCGGCAGGGTCCGGAGCCGCACCCGACTGATCTCCGTCGGGGCGATGCGCCCCTCACGGCGCAGTCTGCGGCGCGCACGCCACATCACGAGCAGGGTCCGCCAGATCACGTTCACGATTCCCGATGGTAGCCACCGGCGCATGAACCGCGGAGTCGATTGTGGGATTGTCACAGTCGATCACCCCGATTTCCTGTTCGCACGGGGCGCGCGTAGAGTCACGGGCATGAGCGCCGAAGCCCACCCCGATGTCATCGTCCGTCCGGTCCGTGATGTGGATACGGAAGCCCTCGGTCGCGTGCACGCGAAGTGCTGGCACGAGACATACGATCACCTGATCAGCAAGGCTGCGCTCGAGCGGGTGTCTCCCCGCCGCATGGCCGAGCTCTGGACGCACTGGGCATCCCAGGGTCCTGACTTCAAGATGAGCGCCGCCCTCGTCGACGGGGAGATCGTCGGGTTCGTCGGCTCCGGCCCGTCCCGTGACCGTGATGCCCCGGCCTTCCGCGAGCTGTACTTCATCTACCTGCTGCACGAGTATCACTCCACCGGGCTCGGGCAGAAGCTGTTCGACGCCGCGGTCGAGAAGGACGAGCCGCTGTACCTGTGGGTCGCCGAGGACAACCCCCGAGCGCACCGCTTCTACGAGCGCAACGGCTTCCACCTCGACGGTGCCACACACACCGAGCCCTTCCTCGGCGAGACGCTGACCGAAGTCCGCTTCGTCCGTCCCTGACGCGGCTCCCGCTGCGGCACCTGCCGTCGCGCTGCGGCCGCCGTCGGGGCATAACTCCGGAGAAAATGGCCGCCCGCGTATCGCGGGCGGCCATTTCGCGCTGATCCCGGAAAATCCTCCGGAGTTATGCGCAACTGCGGTCCGGTCACCGCCGCCGGCAGAGACGCCCTCGACCCATGGGCCGGGCGAGGTTGCGGCGGCCGGGCCAGGATCAGCGGGCGCTGACGCTGCCGAAGAGCTTGGCGATCGGCGCGAGCACGAGCGGGCGGGCGGCGACCCACGCCGCGGCGATGACGACCAGGGAGGCGACCAGGAACCAGAAGCCCGTCCAGTTGTCGGCGTAGGCGTTCGGATCCACGGATCCCTGCGCGGCGTACATGTGGTTGAGGTTCCGCAGCGCTCCGGTGGCGAGCACGAGGAACACGTGGATCGCGATGAAGACGACGAAGTACAACATCACAGGGAAGTGCACCGCACGCGCCCATTCGATCGGGTAGGCCCGGCTGAGCTTCTCGGCGTTCTTCGGCCACATCCCACTCATCCGGAAGCCCGTGACGGCGGCCAGCGGGGCGGCGACGAAGATCGTCACGAAGTAGGTGATCTGCTGGATCGAGTTGTAGTTCACCCAGCCGTTCTCGGTCGGCCAGTCCAGCGAGATGTACTGCAGCACCGCGGAGAGGGCGTTCGGGAACACCTCCCAGCTGGTGGGGATCACCCGCATCCACTGCCCGGTGACGAACAGCAGGACGATGAACACGACGCCGTTGACCAGCCACAGGATGTCGAGCGACTGGTGGAACCAGATCGTCAGACTGACCTTGCCCTTGGGGTCGTTCCGCGGTGTCCAGAAGGCAGTAGGACGCTTCTCGGTGCGGATGCGAAGCCCCGAGCGGATGATCAGCACCATGAGGAACACGTTGAAGAAGTGCTGCCAGGCGAGCCAACCGGGGAACCCGACGGGGGCACCCTCCGGCAGGTGGTACTCGCCCGGGTAGGTCGCGAGGAAGTCCTGCATCGGTCCGGTGCTCAGCAGCCAGCGGACGAAGAAGACCGCCATCGCCGCAGCGCCGAGCAGGGCGATGCCGCCGACGATCACGGCGCCGGCCCACTGCACCTTCGTGAAGGGCCCGATCCGCTCCGGTTCCGGCTTCGGCGCGGATCGCGTGAACGCGGTCTTGCCGGGGAAGACGGTGCGCTGGAACGGCAGCGGCGTGCTCACGTCGATCGCGGCGACGGCGGTGGACGGCGCCGCCAGGGGGTCGCCCTGAGCAGGCGACTCCGCCGCCGCAGACGAAACGGACTGAGTGAGCGTCGGCGAGTCGACGCCGGCTTCGGCAACGGGCGCGGCGACGACCGCCGTGGTCCCTGCGGGCGGCCAGGGCTCCCCACCGGGCGTGCGCGGGAGTCCACGACGCAGCGTCTCGCCGGGGACGGATGCCGCGGGGGCTGTTGCGGGGCCGGATGCCGCGGCGGCGGGAGTCGCGGGGGCGGCAGTCGCGGGGGCGGAGGCTTCGACTCGCTCCGCTCGCTCAACCCGTTTCGTCTCGCCTTCGGCTCGCTCAACGCCCCGCGGGGGTTCGGCAGGAGCGGCGGCGGGGTCCCCGGGAGGCCATGGCTCACCACCGGGCGTGCGCGGAAGTCCACGGCGCAGCGTCACCCCTCCCCCGGGCTGAACCTGCGGCTCGCCCTGCGGAGGCTGCGCCGCAGCCGGAGACGGGACGGGCTGAGCGACCGTCAGGGAGTCGACGCCTTCCTCAGCCGGCGCCGCCTCAGGAGCAGCATCTGGCGCCGCAGCAGCAGGTGCCGCAGCATCCGACACCTCGATCTCACCGGCCGGGGGCCACGGGTCTCCCCCGACCACGCGCGGCAGGCCTCGCCGGAGCGTCCGCGTCGCCATGGCTACTTCTTCCGTGCTTCGAGGGCCTCGACGACCTGCGGCACGATCGTGAACAGATCGCCGACGATGCCGAAGTCGGCGATGTCGAAGATCGGCGCGTCGCCGTCCTTGTTGATCGCGACGATCGTCTTCGCCGTCTGCATGCCGGCGCGGTGCTGGATCGCACCGGAGATGCCGACGGCGACGTACAGCTGCGGCGACACGGACACACCGGTCTGCCCGACCTGGTGCGCGTAGGGGATGTAGCCGGCGTCGACAGCGGCTCGGGATGCACCGATGGCCGCACCGAGCGCGTCGGCGAGCTGCTCGACGAGCACGAACTGCTCCTTGGAGCCGAGACCGCGACCCCCGGAGACGACCTTCGTCGCTCCGCGGAGTTCCGGACGGGAGGATGCGACCTCCACGACCTCGACGGGCCCGGCCTTCGCCCCCGGCGCCCCGGACGCCGTGACCTCGAGCACTTCGACGGTCGGCTGGGCGACCGCCTCGCCACGGGCATCCACGGCTCCCTGGCGCACGGTGATGACCGGCGCGCCGTACGTGGGCGCCGAATCGACGAGGTAGGCACCGCCGTAGACGGAGTGGTGCGCGACGATGCCCTCATCGTCACGGGAGACGCCGATGACGTCGACCGACAGGGCGAGCTTCGCACGGGCGGCGAAGCGCCCGGCGACGTCGCGGCCGGTGATGGAGTTCGAGATCAGCACCGCATCCGGCTGCACCTTCGTGAAAGCCGCATGGAGGGCGTCGACGAGCGGAACGGTGAGGACCTCGGCGTCGGTGTCCGCGGTGAGGACGACGGACGCACCGGCGGCGGCCGCGGCATCCGTCGCCGCCTGTGAACCGCCGATGACGAGAGCCACCGGGGATCCGATTGTGGATGCCGCGCCGATCAGAGCGGCCGTCGAACTGGCAGCCTCACCCGAAGGGGTGACGTCGACGAGGACCAGTACTGCGTCTGCGGGATAGCTCATCATCACACCAGCCTGTTCTGCACGAGGAACTCGACCAGCTGCGCGCCGGCGTCACCCTCATCCGTGATCTTCACGCCCGCCGCGCGCGGGGGCTTCTCGGCGACCGCCGTCATGATCGTGCGGGGCGCGGCCGCCGGGTCGGCGGAGACGCCGAGGTCGGAGAGCGACAGCGTCTCGAGCGGCTTCTTCTTGGCCGCCATGATGCCCTTGAAGTTCGGGAAACGCGCGTCGGGCAGGGCCTCGGTGATCGAGATGACCGCAGGGTACGACACCGACACCGCCTGGCTGCCGTCGTCGGCGGCCCGGGTGCCGGAGACGCCCTCCGGCGTGATCTCGACCGCGCTCAGTGCCGTGGCCTGCGCGTAGCCGAGGTGCTCGGCGAGCATCGCGGGGATCACGCCGCCTGCACCGTCCGTCGAGAGGTTTCCGGTGATGACGAGGTCGGGCTCCGCGCGCCGGATCGCGGCGGCGAGCACCTCTGCGGTGAGGCCGAGGTCGGCGCCGACGAGCTGCTCGTCGACGATGTGCACGGCGGATGCCGCACCGATCGCGAGTGCGCGGCGGATGGATGCTGTCGACGACTCCGGTGCCATCGCGAGGGCGACGACCTCTGTGCCCTCGTTCTTGTCGGCGAACGCGAGGGCGACCTCGAGCGCACGCTCGGTGATCTCGTCGAGGACCACGTCACCGGCGGCTCGATCCGCCAATCCGGTCTCCAGATTCAGCTTTCGATCGCCATAGGTGTCCGGCACCTCTTTGACCAGGACGAAGATCTTCATCGATTGCTCCTCACGACTTCGGTCGAGTCTATCCGGGGCGCCCGTTATGTAGCCAATCCCTGGGGTGCCGGGGAGGACTCCGGCCGTCGCACCGGCGCAATGTATACAGTGACCGCCACGCTGGTGCGGACGGCCGTTCCCTGCCGCGGCGCCGATACTGTGGTGGCATGCCCCGTCCGCGCCCGCTGCCGATCGACCCGCTCGCCGAGGCGAAGCGGCAGTGGATCGCCCACGGGTGGACCGACGCCGCCGACGGGATGACCGCGGTCATCTCCGTCATGCGCGCCCAGCAGCTGCTGCTCGCCCGGGTGGACACCGCGCTGAAGCCCTTCGCGCTGTCGTTCGCCCGCTTCGAGGTCTTGCGGCTCCTCGCCTTCAGCCGTGAGGGACGTCTGCCGTTGTCCAGCGTGGTGGCACGCCTGCAGGTGCACGCCACGACCGTCACCAGCACCGCCGAGCGCCTCGTGCGCGACGGTCTCGTCGTGCGCGAACCGCATCCGCACGACGGTCGCGCCGCCATGCTCGCCCTGACGGACGCGGGACGCGATCTCGTCGAGAGAGCGACGGACGCCCTCAACGCGGAGGTGTTCGCGCGCCCCGGCCTGAGCGGGACCGACACCGCCGACCTCGTCGCGATCGTCGCGCGCCTGCGCCGGGACGCCGGCGACTTCACCGACCCCCGGCCGCAGCCCGAGCCACTCTGATGGCGTCATTCACCGTCGAGCGGATGATCCGCGCCGAGCCGGACGCCGTGTTCGAGGCCGCCCTGAACCCCGAACTGCACGTCGAGTCGATGGAGCGCTACGACGAGATTATGGTCGAAGGCCCGGCGGGCGGCGTCTTCACCGAGGGGTCGACGGTCACCTGGCGGGCACGACATTTCGGCATCCGATTCCGGCTGACGTCGGTGGTGTTCGACATCGAGCGCCCTGCAGGATTCAGCGATCGGCAGGTCGCCGGGCCGTTCGCAGCTTTCCGGCACGACCACGCCTTCCTCCCGCATCCGGAGGGCACGATCATGCGTGACACGGTCGCGTTCCGATCTCCCTTCGGCCCCATCGGCACGCTCGTCGACCGGCTTCTCATGCGCGAGTATCTGCGCCGCCTCATCGACGACCGAGGCGCCGTGCTCGCGGCATCCGTGGAGCAGTCCCGCTGACGCCCACCCCGCTCGTCCGCGCCCCTCGATTTCGCACCAGGCGGGGCGTACGCTGAGCGCCATGTCCGCGCTGAACCTGCACACCGTCCTCGAGCGTCGCGGGCCCGCTGCGGCGATCGTGCTCTCCGACGAGCAGGTCGCGTCGCTCGGCTCCGGAAAGGCGGTCCCGGTCGTCGTCTCATTCGGCGAGCGCAGCATCCGCCTTCGTCTGGCGCGGATGGGCGGACAGAACCTCATCGGATTCAGTAAAGCGGCGCGCGCCGATGCCGGCGTGGAGATCGGCGACGAGATCGACGTCACCATCACCGTCGACTCCGACGAACGCGCCGTCGAGATCCCGCCCGCTCTCGCGCAGGCGCTGGATGCCGACCCCGCCGCCCGCGCAGCGTTCGACGCCCTCGCCCCCTCGAGACGTAAAGAGATGGCGCGTCAGATCACCGAGGCGAAGCAGGACGCGACCCGTCAGCGGCGCCTGGAGAAGGCACTCGACACCCTTCGCGGCTGAGGCAGGCGACGCCTGCACGAGCATCGGACGCCTGCACGACCCAAGCCCCACGAGCGCCGTGCATCCGTCGCACGGTCGTGCATCTGTCGCGCGCGCAACGGCGCCGGTCCGGGAAGCGGCTGAAGACTCAGCGGTGCTGGAAGTCCGGCGCGCGCTTCTCCCGGAAGGCGGACATGCCCTCCTTCTGATCGACGGTGTCGAACAGCGCAGCGAACGCCTTCTTCTCGTGATCGAGCCCCGCGCTGAGTGTCGTCTCCATGGCCGCGTCCAGGGCGGCCTTCGCCGCGTAGACCGACGGCAGGCTCTTCGAGGCGATCGTCTCGGCCAGCTTCCCGGCCTCGTCGAGCAGATCGGATGCCGGCACCACCCGCGAGACGAGTCCGGCACGCTCCGCCTCCTCCGCGCCCATCATCCGCCCGGAGAGGATGAGCTCGGCGGCCTTGTAGTACCCGACGGCACGGACGAGCCGCTGCGTCCCACCCATCCCCGGGATCACGCCGAGGTTGATCTCGGGCTGTCCGAACTTCGCGGTGTCCGCGGCGAGGATGATGTCGCACATCATCGCCAGCTCGCATCCGCCGCCGAGGGCGAATCCGCTGACCGCGGCGACCACGGGCGTTCGGACGGCGGCGAAGTCGCTCCAGGCGCCGAAATGGTCGGTGGAGAGCATGTCGGATGCCGTCATCCCCTCCATCTCCTTGATGTCGGCTCCGGCGGCGAAGGCCTTCTCGGACCCCGTCACGACGATCGCGCCGACGCCGGCGTCCTCGTCGAATGCGGTCGCGGCTGCGGTCACCTCTTCGGCGACGCGGCTGTTCAGGGCGTTGAGCGCCTGCGGGCGATTCAGCGTGATCCAGCCGACGCGTCCGCGCTGCTCGACCAGGATCGTCTCGTACTCGGTCATCGATGACTCCTCACGTTCGGGTCCAGTCTGCCGGATGCCGCGGCAGGTCTGGTTGGCGGGTACCGGAGGTTTCGACTCGCCTGCGGCTCGCTCAACCCGTTTCGTCTTCGGCGCTTCGCGCCTTCGCTCAACGACCCGCATAAGAGTCCCCCACGACCCCCGCGGGTCGTTGAGCGAGCGAAGCGAGTCGAAACGGATTGAGCGAGCGAAGCGAGTCGAAACGGATTGAGCGAGCGAAGCGAGTCGAAACCGACCGACCGATCGCACGCCGTCGGATCGCAGACGCCGCCCTCACACCTCGCCGGCACGGATGTCGGTGATGATGCCCGAGAAGTCGCGCCCGGCGCCCTCCCCGGCGGCGAAGGCGGCGTAGATCTCCTGCGCGAGGCGTCCCATCCGCGCATCCGTCGACGTCTGCTCGATCGCCTGCAGCGCGAGCCCGAGGTCCTTGGCCATCAGCGCACCGGCGAACCCCGGCTGATAGTCGCGGTTCGCCGGACTCGTCGGCACGGGGCCGGGCACCGGGCAGTTCGTCGTCACCGACCAGCACTGCCCCGATGCCTGCGAGACCACGTCGAACAGCGCCTGGTGCTCGAGACCGAGACGCTCTCCGAGCACGAACGCCTCGGCGACGGCGATCTGCGACACCGCGAGGATCATGTTGTTGCAGACCTTCGCCGCCTGCCCGAGCCCCGGGCCGCCGCAGTGGACGATCCGCTTGCCCATGATCTCCAGCAACGGCAGAGCCGCGGCGAAATCCTCCTCGGACCCGCCGACCATGAACGCCAGCGTGCCGTTCTCCGCCCCGACCACACCGCCGGACACCGGCGCGTCGATGTGCCGGTGTCCCGCCTCGATCGCGAGCGCGTGTGCGGTCTGGGCCTCATCGACGGCGATGGTCGACGACTCGATGAACAACGTCCTCGGTTGTGCCGCAGACAGAAGCTCCTCCTGATAAGCGGCGATCACGTGGCGCCCCGCGGGGAACATCGTGATGACGACGTCCGCGCCGGTCACGGCATCCGCCCCGCTGCCGGCGACAGGGATCCCCGCCGCCGTGGCGGCGTCCACCGCCGCCGGCACCAGGTCGAACCCGTGCACGTCGTGACCGGCGGCGACGAGGTTGCGCGCCATCGGCAGACCCATGTGCCCGAGGCCGAGGAATGCGATGCGGGTCATGACGCCCTCCTCATGGTCGCGGAGCCGGCAGGGCGCAGCATCTCGCGCCCGACGATGAGCCGCATGATCTCGTTGGTCCCCTCGAGGATCTGATGCACGCGCAGGTCACGGACGACCCTCTCGATCCCGTAGTCCTGCAGGTAGCCGTATCCGCCGTGCAGCTGCAGTGCGCGGTTGGCGACGTCGAACCCGGCATCCGTCGCGAACCGCTTGGCCATGGCGCACCGCATCGTGGCATCCGGTGCGTGCTCGTCGACGGCCTGCGCGCCGTCGCGCACCATGAGCCGTGCGGCCTGGAGCTCCGTGCGCATGTCGGCGATCTGGAACAGGATCGACTGCTTCTCCGCGAGTGGCTCACCGAACGCGACCCGCTCGTGCACGTACTGCACAGCGCGATCGAGCGCCCATTGCGCGCCGCCGAGCGAGCAGGCGGCGATGTTCAGCCGTCCGCCGTTGAGCGCCGACATCGCGATCGCGAATCCTCGCCCCTCGTCGCCCAGCATGGCCGATGCCGGGACCCGCACCCCGTCGAAGATGACCTGTCTGGTCGGCTGAGCGTGCCATCCCATCTTCTTCTCGAGCGCACCGAAGCTCAGCCCGTCCGTGCCGCCCGGCACGAGGAACGCGCTGATTCCGGACGCCCCGCTTCCGGGGTCGCCGGTGCGCGCCATGACGACGTAGACCCCCGCCTCGCCCGCACCGGAGATGAACTGCTTGACACCTGTGAGGAGGAAGTCCTCTCCGTCGCGCACCGCGCTCGTGGCGATCGCGGCCGCGTCGGAACCCGCTCCCGGCTCGGTCAGGCAGTAGCTGCCGAACTGCTCCATGGCGGTGAGCACGGGGAGCCACTGACCGCGCTGCGATTCGTCGCCGTACGTGTCGATCATCCAGGCGACCATGTTGTGGATCGAGATGTAGGCGGCGACGGCAGGGTCGGCCTTGGCGAGCTCCTCGAAGATCGCGACGGTGTCCGTGCGGCTGAGCGCCGAGCCGCCGAACTCCTCCCGCACGTAGATGCCGCCGAGGCCGAGCTCCCCGGCACGGTGCAGCGACTCGCGGGGGAACAGGTGCTTCTCGTCGCGCTCGCCGGCGTAGGGGGCGAGCTCGGCCTCTGCGAACTCTCGGACGGCGCCGAGGATGGCCTCGCGCTCGTCGACGGTGGTGACGGTGGTCATGGCGCTCTCCTGTCGTGAAACGTCTAGTTCATGGTGGGGATGACGAAGCTGGCGCCCTCGCGCACGCCATGCGCCGGCCAGCGGCTCGTCACCGTCTTGGTCTTCGTGTAGAACCGGAAGGCGTCGGCGCCGTGCTGGTTGAGGTCGCCGAAGCCGGACTTCTTCCATCCGCCGAAGGTGAAATAGGCGATCGGCACCGGGATGGGTACGTTGACGCCCACCATCCCGACGTTCACCCGCGCCGTGAAGTCGCGGGCGGCGTCGCCGTCCCGGGTGAAGATCGCCACGCCGTTGCCCAGTTCGTGATCGGATGCCATTGCCAGGGCCTCCTCGTAGTCCCGAGCACGTGCGATCACGAGGACCGGCCCGAAGATCTCCTCCCGGTAGATCGACATGTCAGTGGTGACGTGGTCGAACAGGGTCGGACCGAGGTAGAAGCCCTCCTCGTGTCCCGGGACGGAGAAGTCGCGGCCGTCCGCGAGCAGGGTGGCGCCGGCATCCACGCCCTGCTGGATGAAGTCCTCCACCCGCTCGACGGCTGCACGGCTGACGAGCGGGCCGTAGTCGACGTCCTCGGCGAGCGCGGGGCCGACGCGGAGCTTCGCGACCCGCTCGGTCAGCTTCGCAGCCAGCTTGTCCGCGGTCTCCTCACCGACGGGGACGGCGACGGAGATCGCCATGCACCGTTCCCCCGCCGAGCCGTACCCGGCGCCGATGAGGGCGTCGGCGGCCTGATCGAGGTCGGCGTCCGGCATGACGATCATGTGGTTCTTCGCTCCGCCGAAGCACTGCGCCCGCGTGCCGTGCGCGGCGGCGGTCTCATAGATGTACTGCGCGATCGGCGTCGACCCGACGAAGCCGACCGCCTTGATGCGTTCGTCGGCGAGAAGGGTGTCGACGGCCTCCTTGTCTCCGTGCACGACGTTGAGCACGCCCTCGGGCAGGCCGGCCTCGAGGAAGAGCTCGGCGAGGCGGACCGGAACGGAGGGGTCGCGCTCACTGGGCTTGAGGACGAACGCGTTGCCGGCGGCGAGCGCGGGCGCGGCCTTCCACAGCGGGATCATGGCGGGGAAGTTGAAGGGAGTGATGCCCGCGACGACGCCGAGCGGCTGCCGCATGGAGTAGACGTCGATCCCCGCGCCGGCAGCGGTGGAGTACTCGCCCTTGAGCAGGTGCGGGGCCCCTGCGGCGAACTCGACCACCTCGAGTCCGCGCTGGATGTCGCCGCGGGCGTCGTCGACGGTCTTGCCGTGTTCGCTGGAGAGCAGAGTCGCGAGCGAGGTCATGTCCTTCTGGACGAGATCGAGGAAGCGCAGCAGCACCCTGGCACGCTTCTGCGCGTTGGTCGCCGCCCACTCGACCTGCGCCGCCTCGGCGTCGTCGATCGCGCGGCGCACCTCATCCGCCGAGGCGAGCGGCACGCGTGCCTGCACCGAACCGGTACTCGGGTCGAAGACGTCACTGAACCGGCCACCGTCCGAAACGATGAGCGATCCGCCTACCAGATGCGGGATGATTCGAGTCATTATGCACTGCTCCTCTGCGCCGCCCTTGGCGCGATGACCACAGTACTCGGGATCCCGCACATTTACTAGGGTGTCCATCTACTTGAGTGAGGGCGCGCTCATCCGGTGTTGGTCGCCTGTTCACCCCCGCGTCATCTCGCACCGGTAGAACTGCGGGTGCGCGATGACTCCGACCTGATCGGGCAGTCGGAGACCTTCGCGCCACGGTGAGCGGCGCTCCCGAAGAGACCCCCGCCGAATCGGGTCGGCGGGGGTCTTCTGCGTCTCGGACGGACTGCTCCGGGCGGGGTTGCTCAGACGGCGAAGATGCGCCAGCCTGCGGTGGATTCATCCCCCGGTTCGAGCATGAGGAGGTCGACCCCGGAGTTGAAGGCATCCGGAGGGCAGGTCATGGGTTCGACCGCGAGCCCGACACGGTGCGTGTCGTCCACGCCCGGTGTGTCCGCCGTGTGGACCTGCACCCACGGGCAGCGCTCGTCCCACGCGATCCCCGCGCCCCGGCCGTCCTCGCCGATCACGCGGACCTCGGTGCGCCCGTCGTCGTCGGCGGCGAGGTCGGTGAACGCGTGGTCGATGAACACGTCGCCGATCGGGCGCGGTGTGCGGAAGTCCCACTCCGGGTGGGCGTCGATGCGCTCGACCGCCACGGGGCTCAGGCGGTCAGGAGTCACGACGAGGACCTCGGATGCCGGCAGCGCCAGCGTCCACTCGTCCACCCGCCCTGGCCCGGCGACGAGGTACGGGTGCGGCCCCGTCCCCCATGGCGCGGCATCCGCCCCGATGTTCTCGGCCGTGACGGACTGGTGGAGTCCGTCGCCGTCCAGGCGGTACTCGACGACGACCCGCACGCGGAACGGGTACCCCGTCTGCGGCTCGATCGTCGCCTCGAGGACGACGCGATCGTCTTCGACGACACGATCGGAGTACTCGCTCCACGCGAGCAGTCCGTGCAGGGCGTGGCCGCGCTCCGGTTCGGTGAGCGGCAGCTGATGCGCGGCGCCGGCGACCGTGTACCGGCCGTCGACGATGCGATTCGGCCACGGCGCCAGCGTCACGCCGCGATAGTTCGGCCGCACGTCGTCGGCGGCGAACGGCACGACGAGGTCGCGGCCGTCGAAGGTGAGCGCGCGCAGCGTCGCTCCGACACTGGCGATCTCCGCCCGATACGGACCGGCGACGAGGGCGAACTGTCGCCCGGAACGAGGTGTGATCATCACTTCGACCTCCGCGATGTTCAGAGCCCCTGGGCGAGGCGGTGATACGCCTGGTTCCAGCGGACCTGGTTGCGGAACTCGGGCAGGGTGGTGCTCTCGTCGATGACGAGCAGCTCCAGCTCCGCCATCTCGGCGAAGTCGCGGAAGGCGTCGAGGCCGACCGCCGTCGACATGACCGTGTGGTGCGCCGCGCCGGCGGTCAGCCACGCGGCGGCGCTGGTGGTGAAGTCCGGCTGGGGCTTCCAGACCGCGCGCCCCACAGGGAGCTTGGGCAGTGCCGCACGGGGCTCGACGTTCTCGACGACGTTCGCGGTGAGACGGAAGCGGTCGCGCATGTCGCTCATCGCGACGACGATCGCCGGGCCGGGGTCGGCGGTGAACACCAGGCGCACCGGGTCGTCCTTCCCGCCGATGCCGAGCGGGTGCACCTCGAGGCTGGGCCGGGCAGAGGTGAGCGAGGGCGACACCTCGAGCATGTGCGCGCCGAGGATCAGCTCATCACCCGGGGTCATGTCGTACGTGTAGTCCTCCATGAGGCTCGCTCCGCCGGGGAGGCCGGCACCCATGACGTTGGCGATGCGCACGAGTACGGCCGTCTTCCAGTCGCCCTCCGCGCCGAAGCCGTACCCCTCGGCCATGAGCCGCTGCACCGCGAGTCCTGGAAGCTGCTTCAGCGCGCCGAGGTCCTCGAAAGACGTCGTGAACGCCCCGAATCCGCCCTCCTCCAGGAAGGACCGAAGGCCGATCTCGATGGCCGCACCGTCACGCAGGGACTGGTGCCGCTCGCCGCCGGCGCGCAGCTCGGGGGCGACCTCGTAGAGCTCCTCGTACTCGGCGACGAGCGCGTCGATCTCCGTCTCGCTCGCGGCGGCGACGGCATCGGCCAGCTCGTTGACGCCCCAGGTGTTGACCTGCACACCCAGTCGCAGCTCGGCCTCGGTCTTGTCACCCTCCGTGACCGCGACGAAGCGCATGTTGTCGCCGAAACGGGCGAGCTTCAGGTTGCGCGAGGCGGCGAGTCCGGCGGCCGCGCGCTGCCACGTGCCCAGTTCCCGGCACACCCGCGGGTCGCTCGCGTGGCCGACGATCGTCTTGCGCGGTACGCCGAGGCGGGTCTGGATGTAGCCGAACTCCCGGTCGCCGTGCGCGGCCTGGTTGAGGTTCATGAAGTCGAAGTCGATCTCGGCCCACGGAAGCTCGACGTTCGCCTGCGTGTGCAGATGCGCCAGCGGCTTCTGCAGGGCGTCGAGACCGGCGATCCACATCTTCGCGGGGCTGAACGTGTGCATCCACGCGACCAGACCGATCACCCGGTCGTCCGCATTGGCCTCGAGGGCGATCCGGCGGATCGCCGCGGAGTCCGTGAGCACGGGTTTCCAGACGATCTTCACCGGCACATCGTCGGAGGCGTCGAGGATGCGGGCGATCTCCTGCGACTGCTCGGCGACCTGCGCGAGCGTTTCGGGGCCGTAGAGGTGCTGACTCCCGGTGAGGAACCACACCTCGTAGGTGTCGAGCGAGGTGGACAGCGGGGTGCGGGTCATCGGAGAGGTCCTTCGGGTCAGAGGGATTCGACGGCGGCGGCTTCGATGGCGAGGCCGGCGCGGTAGCGGTCGAGGTAGGAGGCGAAGCCGGCGACGTCTGCGGGATCCGGGTCGGCGACGGCGAGGGATGCCGAGGCGAAGACGCCGCGGTCGAGGTAGGAGCCGAGGTCCTCGGCATCCGCATGCGCGAGGTAGGAGGCGAGCACGGCGATGCCCCACGCCCCTCCCTCCGACGCGAGGTCGCCGACGGCCACCGGTGCGCCGAGCGCTCCGGCGAGGAAGCGCTGCGCGACCCCCGCCGTGCGGAACATCCCGCCGTGCGCGAACATCCGATCGATCTCGACGCCCTCCCCCTCGAGGACCTTCATCCCGAGGGCGAGTGTGCCGAAGACGCCGTACAGCTGGGCGCGCATGACGTTGGCGAGGGTGAAGTCGCTGTCGGGGCTGCGGACGAACAGCGGCCGCCCCGCCGCGAGTCCGGCGATCGGCTCGCCGGCCAGATGGTTGTAGGCCAGCAGGCCACCGGCATCCGCTTCGCCCTCCAGCGCCTCGCGGAACAGCACGTCGAAGACCGCGTCGTCGTCCAGCGGAGTGCCGGACGCCGCGGCGAACCGTGCGAACATGCCGGCCCAGGCCGCGAGTTCGCTGGCACCGTTGTTGCAGTGCACCATCGCGACCGGGTCCCCGGCCGGGGTGGTGACGAGGTCGAGCTCATGGTGCACGTTCTCGAGCGGTCGCTCCAGCACGACCATCGCGAAGATGCTCGTGCCCGCGCTGACGTTGCCGGTACGGGGCGCGACGGAGTTCGTCGCGACCATTCCGGTGCCCGCATCGCCTTCCGGCGGGCACAGCGGCACTCCCGCCCGGAGCGCGCCGCTCGGATCGAGCAGGGATGCCCCGTCTTCCGTGAGCGTGCCGGCGGCCGCGCCGGCGGGCAGCACCCGTGGGAGCAGTTCTCGCACCGGGCGTCCGAGGCGCTCGGAGGCGAGCGCGTCGTAGGCGTCCAGCATCCGCTGGTCGTAGTCGCCCGTCGCCGAATCGATCGGGAACATACCGGATGCGTCGCCGACGCCCAAGACCTTCTCGCCCGTGAGCCGGTGGTGCACGTACCCCGCGAGGGTCGTGACGAAGTCGAGCCGCGGGACGTGCTGCTCCTCATCGAGGACGGCCTGGTGGAGGTGCGCGATCGACCACCGCAGCGGGATGTTCACCCCGAACAGGCCGGTGAGCTCCTCCGCCGCGGCGGCGGTGTTCGTGTTGCGCCAGGTGCGGAACGGCACGAGCAGCTCGCCCGTCTCGTCGAAGGCGAGGTAGCCGTGCATCATCGCGGAGACGCCGATCGCGCCGAACGTCCAGGGTCGGATGCCGTGCCGCGACCCCGCGTCGTCGACGAGCGCGGCGTACGCGGCCTGCAGCCCTTTCCACACCTCGTCCAAGGCGTACGTCCACAGGCCGTCCTCGAGGCGGTTCTCCCAGGAGAAGGAGCCGGTCGCGAGGACCTCGGTCGCGTCCTCACCGATCAGGCACGCCTTGATGCGCGTCGAGCCGAGCTCGATGCCGAGGCTCGTCCGGCCGGCGGTGATGTCGTCGGCCGCGCTCATCGGCGTGCGTCCGTGCTCTGGCCGTACACGTTCTGGTAGCGGTCGAAGAGGCGATCGATCGCCTCCTGCGGGATGGGGACGAGCGGGCCGGCCTCGCGCGCGTAGTGGACGGCGCGGGCGACGTCCTCGACCATGACGGCGGCCTTGACCGCGTCCTTCGCATCCGTGCCGATCGTGAAGGGGCCGTGGTTCTGCATGAGCACGGCGCGCGACCGATGACCGGTGAGGGTCTCGACGATCCCGCGGCCGATCGAGTCGTCGCCGATGATCGCGAACGGTCCTACGGGGATCGGTCCGCCGAACTCGTCCGCCATGGCCGTGATCACGCAGGGGATCTCCTCGCCGCGGGCGGCCCAGGCGACGGCGAAGGTGGAGTGGGTGTGCACGACGCCGCCGACCTCCGGCATGTGCCGGTACACGTAGGCGTGCGCCGCGGTGTCGCTCGACGGGCTGCGGTCACTGCCGGGTGTGCCGGGGATCGGGGTGCCGTCGAGATCGCACAGGATCATGTTCTCGGGCGTCAGGTCGTCGTAGCTCACGCCGGAGGGCTTGATGACGAACAGGTCGGCGCCGGGGACGCGCCCCGAGACGTTGCCGCCCGTCCAGACCACGAGCCCGTATCGGACGAGTTCGCCGTGGAGCCGGGCGACGTCCGCTCGGACGGTGGCGATCGCTTCTTCCACCTCAGGGGGGAACGCGGGGGCTTCGTTGCTCACTGCTACCTCGTCATCTCAGGACTGTGACCGGTCACGGTACATGCAATCACGTCGGGGTACGGGCGTCAAGATCGCGCGGAGCGAGCTGGGCTGCGGCGAGGCGTCCGCCGATGCCGGGGCATGACTCCGGAGGTTTTCTGCGTTCGCGCGGAAAGTCGCGGGAGCTGAGCGCCGGAACGTCACATTCTCCGGAGTCACGCCCGGTCGGCCGGGGGCGCGGCGACCGAATCGCGCACGACGAGGACAGGTGAGACCGGCTCGAGATCGGACGGCTGAGCGTCGACAGGCGCTGTGAGTGCGGCGACGGCCCGGCGGGCGAGTTCCTCGAAATCCTGGCGGACCGTGGTGAGCCTCGGCCAGTAGTACGCCGCATCGGGCACGTCGTCGAAGCCGATCACGCTGATGTCCGCGGGCACCGCGACCCCCGCCTCGTGGAGTCCGCCGAGCAGCCCGAGCGCCATCTGGTCGTTCGCGGCGAAGACGGCGGTGACTCCGGCGGCGAGGATCTCCGGGACGGCGTCGTGACCGGAGCGCGCACTCCAGTCCCCCGCGATCACCGGCCCGGCGGGCAACCCCCTCGCGATGAGCTCCGCCGCGTATCCGTCCGCTCTGGACTCCGCCTCCAGCCAGTCGGCGGGTCCGGCGAGATGGGCGATCCTCACGTGCCCTGCTTCGGCGAGCGCGGCGACGGCGAGGCGGGCGCCTGCGGCCTGGTCGACCGACAGGCCCGTCGTCCCCTGACCGGCCGAGTGCAGCGTGAGCACGGGGATGCCGACGCTCAGGCCCTCCAGCGTGCGAAGGGTCCGCGCGTGCGGGGCGACGACGACGATCCCCTCGACACCCTGGGCTGCGAGGTGGTCGACGGCCGCGGCGACGGCATTCGCATCTCCGGAGTCCGCGAACGCGGCACTCACCCAGTAGCCCGCCGCGCGCGCGGAGGCCTCGATCGCCGCGATGCTCCGGGACGGCCCATACTGCAGCGCGTCGGAGGCGAGCACGCCGAGCGTGCGGGACCGCCGCGTCCCCAGTGCGCGCGCGGCGTTGTTCATGCGGTAGCCGAGCTCCGCCATCGCGCGCTCGACGCGGACCTTCGTGTCCGCCGCGACATCGGGGTGGGCGTTGAGCACGCGGGACACCGTCTGCCGGGAGACACCGGCGAGCGCGGCGACATCACGCACACCGACGGTGCGCGCCGTCGTGCCGTCGGCGTTGCGGAAGTCGTTCATCGCCCCGAGTGTACGGTGTGCCGCTCGCCGGCCCCGGCGTGCCAATCTGTACACATGCGCATCGCACTCACCGGATCATCAGGCAAGCTCGGCACCGTCGTGGCACGTGAACTCCGCGAGAACGGGTTCGACGTCATCGGCATGGACGTCACAGGACGGCGCGATCCGTCGTTCGTCCAGGTCGACCTCACCGACTACGGTCAGGTCGTCGACGCGTTCACCGGCGTCGGAGACCGGCACGACGGCATCGACGCCGTCGTGCATCTCGGCGCAATCCCCGCTCCCGGCATCCGCAGCGACGTGGCGACCTTCCACAACAACATGACCGCGACGTTCAACGTCTTCTGGGCCGCCGTCCGCTCCGGCATCCGGCGTATCGTCTACGCGTCGAGCGAGACCGTGCTCGGCCTGCCGTTCGATGTGCCGCCGCCCTACATCCCCGTCGACGAGGAGTATCCGCCCCGTCCGGAGTCCGTGTACTCGCTGGTCAAGACGATGGAGGAGGGCATGGCGACGGAGCTCGTCCGTTGGCACCCCGACCTCTCCATCACGGCGCTGCGCTTCTCGAACGTGATGAACCCGGAGGACTACGCCGAGTTCCCGTCGTTCGACGCCGATGCGCAGCTGCGCAAGTGGAACCTCTGGGGGTACATCGACGCCCGCGACGGCGCTCAGGCCGTGCAGCGCGCATTGGAGACCGCGCCCCCGGGGTTCGACCGCTTCATCATCGCGGCGGCCGACACCGTGATGTCGCGGCCGAACAGCGAGCTCATCGCCGAGGTCTTCCCCTCCGTGCCCGTCACGCGGGAGGTCAAGGCCAACGAGACGCTGCTGTCCATCGACAAGGCACGCCGTCTCCTCGGCTTCGACCCCCGGCACTCCTGGCGCGACCACGTCTGACGGGCGGGCCGGGCACCCTGCGGATCAGCCGATCGTGGCGAGGATCGCCGCGGAGAGCCACCGCCCGAAACGGCCGAGCCCCGGCTCGTCATCCTTCTCCGTCGGAGTGGAGGCGCGCAGGAGCTCGGCCTCGGGGTCGGGTCGGCCGTTGATGATCGCGACGAGTTCGAGGTAGCGCCCCTCGGTGGCGCGGTACCCATCGTGCTGCAGCGCCTCGGCCGTGATCTCGTCGACGCGGCTGTACACATCAGCCAGCCGCCTGCGCAGGTCGTCGTCGATGGTGACGTCAGCGGCCGTCGCGCTCTGTCGGACGAACTCGTCGGCGAGCCGGACGACGGCGGGATCCTCCGGCTCGAGACCTGCGCCCCGGGCCGCACCGAGCTTCGTCATCACGTCGCCGCCTGCTGCAGAGATGAACTCCCGCACGGCCGGAGTCGACATCCGCTCCCCGACCTCGTTCGCATACGTCTCCCGGAGATAGACGCGGGTCTTCTCCCGGAACGCTTCATCCTTCAGCAGTTCCGAGAGACTGATCCACGCATCCAGCTGCTGTGGGGAGGGGTCATCCGCCAGCCGGGGCTGCTCGTCCCGCATCTTCTCGATCGCCGCATCCGGCAGACCGGAGGAGACGACCTCCAGGAAATCGTCGACCGTTCGCTGTCGTTCCGCGTCGGACATCGACACGAGCCGCTGCAGGAGATTCGCGCGTTCCGCGGTGCTCCCTTCGCGCACGAGGGCACGGAGGACGGCCCTCTTCTCCTGAAGTTCTCGCGCGCTGCTCTCGACGACGTCGAGGTGCTCGGCGAGCAGATCACGCAAGGACACCGTTCCGGTGAGGACGCGACGGATCTGTTCCAACCCGGTGTCGAGCCCGCGCAGCGTGCGGATGAACTCGAAGCGTGCGATGGCGTCGAGATCGTAGAGGCGATGCCCGCCGACGGTCTCGCCGGCGGGCATCACGAGCCCTTCGTCGGAGTAGTAACGGATGGCGCTGACGCTCAGGCCTGTGCGGCGTGCGACGTCACCGATGAGGTGGAGGGAGTCTTGTGTCTCGTTCATGTCCTCCACCCTGCGACCTCAAGCGGCGTGAGATGCAAGTCCGGCGCACGCCCCCACTCAGCCGAGTGCGATCGCACTCCACGAGACGGGCGGCAGGGTGATCGTCAGCATCCCGTCGGCGAGGGAGACGCTGTCGTTCTCGCGCGGAGCGACGCGCTCCCGGTCCTCGAGCGTGTTCTTGGCGTAGATGTCGGAGTCGCTCAGGGTGTGCGTCTCCAGCACCGCCACATCTCCCAGCCCGCTGACGTCGACCGAGACCTCGATCGCCTCCGTCGTGCTGCGGTTGACGAGGAACACGGAGGAGCGGCCGGCGTCGGCGTCGTGCGTCGCCACGGCATCCACCAGTGCGACCTCACCGAACCGCGCCGTCTCGTACGTCGGCGAATCGAGCTTGAGCTCGAGCGATTCCCCCTGGGCCAACCGTGACGTGATCGAGAACGGGAAGAACGTCGTCTGCCGCCAGGCGGGACCGCCGGGCTCGGTCATGATCGGCGCGATCACGTTCACCAGCTGAGCCAGTGAGGCGCTGGTCACCCGGTCGGCGTGCTTGAGCAGCGAGATCATCAGGCTGCCGAAGACGACGGCGTCGAGCACCGAGTAGCTGTCCTCGAGGATTCGCGGCGCGACCGGCCAGTTGTCGATCCCGGTGATCTTGTCAACGCCCTCGTACCGGTCGATGTACCAGACGTTCCACTCGTCGAAGGAGATGTCGATCCGCTTGGAGCTGCCGCGCACGGCACCGACGTGGTCGGCCGTCGCGACGACGGTCTCGATGAAGCGGTCCATGTCGACACCGGAGGCGAGGAACGAGTCGATGTCGCCGTCCTTCTCCTGGTAGTACGCGTGGCAGGAGATGTAGTCGACGTCGTCGTAGGTGTGACCGAGCACGACCCGCTCCCACTCCCCGAAGGTGGGCATGGCAGCACTGGAGGATCCGCACGCCACGAGGGTGATGTCGGGATCGATCTGCCGCATGCCCTTCGCGGTCCGGGAGGCGAGCTTGCCGTAGTCGTCCGCCGAACGGTGCCCCAGCTGCCACGGCCCGTCCATCTCGTTGCCGAGGCACCACATCTGCACGCCGAACGGCTCCTCGCGCCCGTTCGCGCGACGACGCTCGCTGAGCTCGGTGCCGCCGGGCACGTTGGTGTACTCGAGGAGGTCGAGTGCCTCCGCCGTGCCGCGGGTGCCGAGGTTCACCGCGAGCATGAGGTCGCTGCCGACCTTCTCCAGCCAGGAGGAGAACTCGTGCAGTCCCACCTCGTTCGTCTCCGTGGAGTGCCACGCCAGGTCGAGGCGCCGGGGACGCTGCTCACGCGGCCCGACCGAGTCCTCCCAGCGGAAACCGGAGACGAAGTTCCCGCCGGGGTAGCGGATCGTGGAGACGCCGAGCTCGCGGACGAGCTCGATGACGTCCTGGCGGAACCCCTCGGCGTCTGCCGTCTCATGTCCGGGCTCGTAGATGCCGTCGTAGACATGCCGGCCGAGGTGCTCGACGAAACCGCCGAACAGGCGGCGGTGGATCCGCCCCGAGACGAAGTGCGGATCGATGGTCAGGCGGGCAGCGGACATGTTCTTCTTCCTCTTCTTTGACGGAGTCTGCGTTGGTGAGTTCACGGGACGGCGGGCGCACGGAGCGGCTGGACGACCTCGGTGCGCAGGACGGGATCGACGACGTCGCGCGCCGCGCCGGTCACGACAAGGGACTGCGACCGGGAGAGCGCGCCGACGGAGAGTCCGGCCGAGAGCACGATCTCACCGGGCTCCACGATCCTGCGGCGGGCGAGTCCGGTGAACGAGAAGCGGTCGGCGTGCAGGCGGAATGCGACCGCTGTCGTCTCGCCGGCCTCGAGCGCGATCCTGGCGTAGCCGACGAGCTGCTGCACCGGCCGGGTGACCTGCGCGACGGGATCGGCGGAGTACAGCTGCACCACGGTCTCGCCCGCGCGGTCTCCCGTGTTGGACACGGTGACGGTGGCGGTGACGGTGCCGTCCGTCGGCATCTCGGCGCGGTCGAGCACGAGGTCGTCGACCGCGAAGGTCGTGTACGACAGCCCGTGCCCGAACGGGAAGGCCGGGGCGATGGAGAGGTTGCTGATCCGATCGCCGTCCTGTCCCAGCGGGGGCGCGAGATAGGTGTGCGGAAGTGCGGCGGCTCCGTACGGCACCTGCACCGGCAGGTGCCCGCTGGGGTTGACCTCACCGGCGAGGATCCGCGCCAGCGCTCCGGCGCCTTCGACCCCGGGCATGAAGGCCTGCAGGATCGCAGCCGCGCGGCCGACGAAGCGGCCGATCGCATAGGGCCTTCCCGACAGGACGACGAGCACGACCGGCGTCCCCGTCCCGATGATCGCCTCGACGAGATCGGCCTGCGCGCCGGGGAGCTCGAGCGAGGGGGCATCCGAGCCCTCGCCGGATGTGCCCTTGCCGAACATGCCGGCGTGGTCGCCGACGACGACCACCGCCACGTCGGCGTCCGTGGCCGCATCGACGGCACGCGCGAGGTCCTCCGCAGCGCCAGGGGTCTGTAGCGGGCATCCGCGCTCCACGACGACGTCGGCTGCGGGGAAGCTCTCGCGCACGGCATCCGGGATCGAGAGCGCATCGAGGCCGAGGCCGCACTCCGGATGCCGAGGCAGGACGTGCACGGGGTACGAGTAGGCCCCCATCAGCGCACTCGGGTCGTCCGCGCAGGGGCCGATGACCGCGATGCGGGGAGTCTGAGGACTCAGCGGGAGCACACCGGCGGTGTCCTCGAGCAGGACGATGGACTTCTCCGCCATCCGTCGTGCGATGTCGCGGTTGACCGGGCTGTCGAGGTCGTACTCCGCGGGCTCAGCCGGCGCCCATCCCTCGTCGAGCAGTCCGAGGTCGAGCTTGTGCCGGAGCACGCGGCGCACCGCGGTGTCGATGTCGGAGGCGGTGCGATCCGGGTCCGGGTCGTCCTCACGGAGCTGGAGGAACGCCGAGATGTCCGGCAGTTCGACGTCGAGCCCGGCATGCAGGGCGAGGCGGCCGGCCTCCGCCATCGTGCCGGCGACGCCGTGCTTGGACTTCAGGAACGCGACGGCCCAGTAGTCGGACACGACGGTCCCCTCGAAGCCCCATTCCCCTCGGAGGAGGTCGGTGAGCAGCCAGCGATCCGCCGCCGCCGGCACCCGGTCGGTCTCCGTGTAGGAGTTCATGACGCTGCGGGCGCCCGCCACGCGGACGGCCATCTCGAACGGCGGGAGCACGAGGTCCCGCAGCTCGCGCTCGCCGATCGCGACCGGGGCGTGATTGCGTCCGCCTCGAGAACTCGCGTGCCCGGCGAAGTGCTTCAGCGTCGCGATGACCCCGGCATCCTGCAGACCCTGCACGTAGGCGGAGGCGAGCGTCCCGACCACGTAGGGGTCCTCGCCCATCGTCTCCTCCACCCGCCCCCACCGGTAGTCGGTCGCGACGTCGAGCACCGGGGACAGCCCCTGATGGACGCCCACGGCCGCCATGTCACGACCGATCGCGCGCGCCATCTCCTCGACGAGGTCGGGGTCGAACGTCGCACCCCACGCGAGTGCAGTGGGATACACCGTCGCACCGAGCGTGGTGAACCCGGTGAGGCATTCCTCGTGGACGATGGCGGGGATGGCGGTCGTCGTCGCCTCGATCAGGTGGCGCTGGGCATCCCGGATGCGCGCCATCCCCTCGCGCGCCGACGCCGGAGAGGTGCCGAACACGCGGGTGAGCTGGCCGATGCCGTCGCGCACGACGCGCTCGAAGGAGGCACGCCCCTCGGAGAAGACGTCCTGCATCGGCGCGATGATCTCGCCGGAGGTGCGCTCGTCGGCCCAGTACGCACCGAGCTGAGCGATCTTCTCCTCCACGGTCAGCGCCGCGACGAGTGCGTCGATCCTCTCGTCTGCACTGACCTTCGGGTCGCGCCAGACCTCATCCGTCATCGGTGAGCCCCTCCGTCATCGGAATCGTCCTGATCGCATTCGTCTGCGAATGCCTGCTCAGGATCGTACGGTCAGATCGGTCAGAAATACAACGTTGTAAATTTTCGCGCCGGAATATAACCTTCCAATCGAGGACGGAGACATTCCAGTCCCGAGGCACCGTTCGAGGAAGAATCTGCCATGACCGATACGAATCGCGTGAAGACGAATCGTGTGAAGAAGCTGCTCTACAACCAGCGGCTCGCACCCTATCTCTTCATCCTTCCGTTCCTGCTGACGCTGCTGATCTTCTGGCTCATCCCCGTCGGCCGCTCGGTGATCATGAGCTTCCAAGAGGTGCTGTACGGCCAGGCGTCGTTCATCGGCACGCGCAACTACGAGCGACTCTGGCGCGACGAGGTCTTCTGGAAGGCGATGTTCAACAGCATCCGCTACATGGTGCTGACGCTGCTGATCCTCATCCCGATCCCGATGGCGCTCGCCGCCGTCATCAACTCGAAGCTCGGCAGCAGCCGGCTGAAGAACTTCTTCAAGTCGTCGCTGTTCGTGCCGGCGCTCACATCCGTGGTCGTGGCGGG
The DNA here is from genome assembly GCF_014205075.1 of Microbacterium ginsengiterrae. NCBI lineage: Bacteria > Bacillati > Actinomycetota > Actinomycetes > Micrococcales > Microbacteriaceae > Microbacterium > Microbacterium ginsengiterrae. The sequence goes on from NZ_JACHMU010000001.1 coordinate 836,745, forward strand.
CATCGTGTTCCGCCTGATGTTCGCGGAGACCGACTCCGGCCTGATGAACCAGATCGTCGAGTTCTTCGGCTTCGGCCCCGTACGGTGGCTGCGCGAGGACCTCACCGGCCTCTTCGCGCTGCTGCTCCTGGCCCTCTGGCGCTGGGCCGGTGTCAACACGATGTACTTCCTCGCCGGGATGCAGGCCATCCCGAGCGAGTACTACGAAGCGGCATCCATCGACGGCGCCAGCAAGATCCAGCAGTTCTTCAACGTGACGCTGCCGGGGCTCAAGCCCACGCTCGTCTACGTCACGACGATCAGCGTGTACGGCGGGCTCGCGATGTTCCTGGAGAGCTTCATGCTCTACGCCGGCAACAACTCGCCGAACAATCAGGGCCTCACCATCGTCGGGTACCTCTATCGCAAGGGCATCCAGGAGAACGACCTCGGCTTCGCGTCAGCGGTCGGCGTCGTCCTGTTGGTGCTGGTCCTCGCGATCAACCTGACTCAGCTCACCGCCACGGGCACGTTCAAGAAGGAGTCGACGCGATGACGCAGACGACGGCACCCGTTCGCACCGCACGCACCGACGGCCCGCAGCCGCGGCGCCGGATGACCCGCAGGACCGCCCTGTGGATCCAGAGCATCCTGCTGGCCCTGATCGCCCTGGTCTCGCTGGTTCCCATCCTCGCGATCTTCGTCGGCACCTTCCAGGACGGCAACGACGTCATCCGCAACGGGATCTCCTTCTCGATCGACTTCTCCGACTTGAGCTTCGACAACTACGTCATGCTCTTCACGGACTCGGGCCTGTACTTCCGGTGGTTCTGGAACAGCCTCATCCTCACCGTCGTCCAGGTCGCCGGCACGCTGTTGGTGAGCTCCTTCGTCGCCTACGGGTTCGCGATGTACGAGTTCCGGGGCAAGCGCCTCGGCTTCATCCTCGTCATCGTCCTCATGACGATCCCGTTCGAGATGCTCATGCTCCCGCTCTACGTCCAGGTGAACGACATCGGCGCCGCCGACCAGTACTGGATCGTCGTGCTGCCGTTCCTCGCGCAGGCGGTCACGATCTTCTTCTTCCGCCAGTACTTCATCGGCGTGCCGAAGGAGATCCTCGAAGCCGGCCGCGTCGACGGCGTCTCCGAGTTCGGCATCTTCTTCCGCCTCGTCGCACCGATCGCCAAGCCGGCCTTCGCCGCGATGGCGATCCTCAACGGGATGACCATCTGGAACAACTTCCTCTGGCCCCTCCTCGTGCTCCGCTCGCCGGAGAAGTTCGTCCTCCCGATCGGCCTGAACACGCTGCTGACCCCGTACGGGAACAACTACGAGCTGCTGATCATCGGGTCGTTCTTCTCGCTGATCCCGCTGCTGATCCTCTTCCTCGCCTTCCAGCGCTTCTTCGTCGACGGCATGACGGCCGGAGCCGTGAAGGGCTGACCTCGACCTCCACCCGTATCCCTTCCCTACCCGCAGTACTCAACACACAGTCAGGAGTAACACCATGCGAATCCGAAGGATTCTCACCGCAACGATCGTTGCAGGGCTGGCAGTCGGAGCCCTGTCCGGATGCTCGAGCGATGGCCAGTCCGGTGGCGGAGGCGGCGCTGACGCCGACGGCGTCACCACGCTGGACATGTGGGTGTTCGCCGAGCTCCACGGCCAGGTCTACGAAGAGATGGCCGAGATGTGGAACGAGGAGAACCCCGACAAGCAGATCGACCTCAACCTCACGGTCTACCCGTACCAGGACATGCACGACAAGCTTCTGCTCGCCGTGAACTCCGGTCAGGGAGGACCGGATCTCGCCGACATCGAGGTCGGCAAGTTCGGCAACTTCGTCAAGGGCGACAACCCGCCGCTGGTCGACCTCACCGCCGCTGCTGATCCGTACGTCGACGACATCGTCCAGGCCCGACTGGACCTGTACAGCCGCAACGGCAAGATCTACGGCTACCCGACGCACGTCGGCGCCTTCGTCGCGTTCTACAACACCGAGCTGCTCGAGGGCGCCGGGATCGACTACACGACGATCAAGACGTGGGACGACTTCGCCGAGGCGGGGACCGCGTACAACGAGGCCACCGACAAGGCGTTCAGCGTCGCGAGCACCGGCGTCTTCTTCACCGAGCCGCTGGCGATCGCCCAGAACGGCGGGCAGCTGTTCGACGACGGCGGGCTCGGCAAGCCGGCGCTGACCAGCCCCGAGGTCGTCGAGACGATGCAGATGTTCCAGGACATGAAGGATGCCGGCGCACTGTCGACCATCCCCGGTGGCAGCCCCGACAGCGAGGAGGCCTTCGGCGCCATCAACAAGGGCGACTACGCCGCCATCGTGTACCCGGCGTGGTACACCTCGCGTTATGTGGACTACATGCCCGACCTCGCAGGCAAGGTCGCGATCGCTCCTGCCCCGCAGATCGAGGGTTCGGACATCCTCACGATCGGTGGCGGCGGCACCGGCACCGCGGTGATGGCCGCCAGCGAGAAGCAGGACATCGCCACGGAGTTCCTCGCGTTCGCGAAGCTGTCCCTCGAGGCCAACGTCGCGGTGTGGGAGGTCCTCGGTTTCGACCCGGTGAACATGTCCGTCTGGGAGGACGAGGCCGTCACGAAGAACCCGGACAACAAGTTCAACCAGTACTTCCAGACGAACCTGTTCGACGTGCTGAACTCCGTCAAGGACGGCATCGGCCACTTCGAGTCCTTCTCGAACCCGAACCTCCCGGTGGTGGACAACCAGTTCCGCACGGTGACCATGAATGAGATCTACGAGGTCGGCACTCCCGCCGACGCGGCTCTCCAGCAGGCGCAGGACACGGTGATGAACGAGCTCGGCGAGTAATCTCTGAGCACCGAGGAGGGGGTGGGCGATCATTCGTCCACCCCCTCCTCGACTTCCGGAGGTGACGACCGCCTTCGGGCACCGGCGAGACTAAAGTGAGACGTACAGCGCCGTCGGCGCAGGGGCGATAGGTGGAATCGATGGAATCGACGATGCACGACGTCGCCCAGCTCGCCGGCGTCTCCATCAAGACGGTCTCGAACGTCATCAACCACCACCCGCACGTGCGGCCGCAGACCCGCGAGCGGGTGCAGACCGCGATCGATCAGCTCGGATACCGACCGAACCTCTCCGCCCGCGGGCTGCGCTCCGGACGCACTGGCGTGATCGGTCTCGCCGTACCCGCCCTCAGCGAGAACTATTTCGCCGAGCTGGCGGATGCCGTCATCCGCGCTGCCGACAAACGGGGGCTCAGCGTCGTCGTCGAGCAGACCAGCGGCGATCGGGACCGCGAGCTGCAGGCCATCACCGGCAGCCGGATCCGTCTCACCGACGGCCTGCTGTTCAGCCCGTTCGCGCTCGGGCAGGAGGACGCCGACGCCTTGGACTCCGGGTTCCCGCTCGTGCTCCTCGGTGAGCGCATCTTCGACGGCCCGACCGACCACGTCACGATGCACAACGTCTCCTCCGCGCGGGCCGCCGTCGAGCATCTGCTCGACATCGGTCGCCGCCGCATCGCCCTCGTCGGCGCGGAGGGCGAGACCCCGGCCGGCACGAGTTCGGCCTCGCTGCGGCTCGCCGGCTACCAGCAGGCGTTCGACCAGGCGGGGCTCGAGCTCGACCCGCGCCTGGTCCGGCCCACGAACCACTGGAGCCGCAGCGGCGGCGCCGCGGCCGTGCGCGAACTCCTCGCCGAGGGGCTCCCCTTCGACGGGGTGTTCGCCCTCAACGACGCCCTCGGCCTCGGGGCGCTGCGGGCGCTCAGCGAAGCCGGCCGGCGCGTGCCGGAGGACGTCGCCGTCATCGGCTTCGACAACATCGACGAAGCGCGGTTCTCCACGCCGTCGATGTCGAGCATCGAGGCGGGGAGATCTCAGATCGCCCTCACGGCGGTCGACCTCCTCATCGAACGGATCGATGAGAAGGGCGACAAGCGCCCGCCGCGCACGGTGAAGCCCGACTTCCGCATCGTCAGGCGCGAGTCCACGGGTTTCCCCGGGCGCACCGACGACACGACCGCCGGCGACTAGAACCGCTCAGAGCCCGAGCCGCTCCAGGTAGGCGTTGACGAAGCGTCGCTCCGGGTCGAAATCGGCGCGCAGCGCGGCGAAGTCCTCCCATCGCGGATAGCGGGAGCGGACCTCGGCGCCGTCGAGCGTGAAGACCTTGCCCCAGTGCGGTCGTGCTGTCTGCGGCAGTGCGTCCTCGAGCACGGGCAGCAGCGCGCGCACGGCCGCTTCGTCCTGCCGCCAGGTGAAGTGCAGGCCCACGGCATCCGTGCCATACGACGAGCTCAGCCACAGGTCGTCCGCGCGGACGGTGCGGACCTCGTTGACCAGCAGCAGCGGCGCGATCCGGTCGGCGAGGGAACGCAGCGCCTCGATCGCCGCGACGGCGTCGGACCGCGGCACGAGATATTCGCTCTGCAGCTCCGCGCCGGCGGACGGGGTGAACTCGAGCCGGAAGTGCGGGAGCCGCTGGAACCAGGGGCCCGCCACGCCGCCCTGTTCGCTGGTCGCCACCGGGTCGACCCCGATGATGGGATGCCGCGGCCCGTCGGCGTCCGACGCGCCGAGCCTGCGCATCAGCTCTGCGCGGCGGTCGGCGTGCGTGTCGGGCTGGCGCTGCTTCACCCAGATCTGGTCGGCCGTGTCGCTGCCCTGCCAGCGGGAGAAGATGCTCACGCTCGTGCCGGCACCGGTGACGGCGTCCAGGTCTTCGAGGATCGCGTCCCAGCGGGGCTCGTCGTACACGTGCTGGGCGACCCGATAGGTCGGTTCGACGTCGAGGGTCAGGTCGAGGACGACGCCGAGTGCGCCGAGGTTCACGACGGCGCCGGCGAATCCTTCGTCGCCGCGCGCGAGCCGCCGGATCTCACCTCCGGCCGTGAGGACGGTCAGCGCTCGGACGGTCGACGCGAGGGATCCGATCCGGTCGCCCGAGCCGTGGGTTCCCGTCGCGGTGGCGCCTCCGACCGAGATGTGCGGCAGCGAGGCGAGGTTCGACAGGGCGAGACCCTCGGCCTCGAGCGCGGGCGCGATGTCGCCGTAGCGGGCGCCGCTGGAGAGCCGGACGCTGTCGCGGTCCGCGCTGACCTCGATCTCGTCGGGCAGACGGTCGAGCGCGAAGAGCGCACCGGAGGTGTCGGCGATGTCGTTGAAGCAGTGCCGGGTTCCCAGCACTCGCAGGGGCCCGTCGCGCAGGACGATCTCGCGCAGTTCCTCCAGCGACGACGGATGCTCGACCACGTCCGCCTGGTAGGTGACGTTGCCCGCCCAGTTTCGTTCCACGTGTTGTTCCTCTCGCGACACCGGCCCACCGCAGTCTATGCGGGTGGGCGATGCCGGGCGGGCACCGCCGGAATCAGAGCCGCTCGACGACGAGCGCATTCGCCATGCCGCCGCCCTCGCACATCGTCTGGAGACCGTATCGGCCGCCTGTCGCCTCGAGGTGGTCGACCAGCGTGCCGAGCAGCCTCGTCCCCGATGAACCGAGCGCATGGCCCAGCGCGATCGCGCCGCCGCGCGGGTTGAGCCGCGCGCGGTCGGCGCCGAGCTCGGTCGCCCACGCCAGTGGCACCGAGGCGAAGGCCTCGTTGACCTCGTAGGCGTCGATCTCGTCAAGAGCCAGGCCCGCCCGATCGAGCACGCGTCGGGTGGCGGGGATGGGCCCCGTGAGCATGAGCATCGGATCGTCGCCGATCACATCGAACGCGCGGAACCGTGCCCGCGGCCGCAGCCCGAGCGCCTCCGCGCGTTCGGCGCTCATCAGCAGCGCGGCCGATGCTCCGTCGGTGAGCGGGGAGGAGTTGCCCGGTGTGATCCGCCAGTCGAGGTCGGGAAAGCGCGCGGCGAGTTCTTCGGTGCGGAAGGATGCCGCGAGCCCGGCGAGCTTCTCGGCCGTCGTGCCCGGCCGCACGGTCTCGTCCGTCACGGCGTCGTGGGCGTCGGGGACGGAGACCACCGTGCGGTCGAAGAACCCCTCCTGCCAGGCGTACGCTGCCCGCCGGTGGGATTCCGCCGCGTACGCGTCGAGGTCGTCGCGGCTCAGCCCCCATCGCTGCGCGATCAGCTCGGCCGACACTCCCTGGTTCACCAGACCGTCCGGGTACCGCGAGCGCATGGCGGGCGACATGGGCGACGCGCCGGCGAGGGATGAGCCCAGCGGCACCCGGCTCATCGACTCCACTCCCCCGACGAGCACGATGTCGTAGGCGCCGGCGGCGATGCCCTGCGCGGCGAAGTGCACCGCCTGTTGACTGGATCCGCACTGCCGGTCGATGGTCGTCGCCGGCACCCGCTCGTCGAAGCCCGCCGCGAGGACGGCCTGGCGGGCGATGTTCATGGCCTGCTCGCCGACTTGACTGACGCACCCGAGGAGGACGTCGTCGATCTGCGCGGACTCAAGGCCGTTGCGGTCGACGACCGTCTGCAGCACGTGCGCGGCGAGATCGACCGGGTGCACCCCGGACAGCGTCCCGCCCGGTTTGCCCCTGCCCACCGGGGTGCGGACGACATCGACGACGACGGCTTCGTTGCTCATGCGTTCGATTCTGCCCCGGCTCAGGTCAGGTGGTGCGATAGAGTTCCCTCATTCGCCCGCATTGGCGTATGCAGCACGGCCGCGATCTTGGCCGCTCGTCTTCTCATCGACCAGCACCCAGGAGCGCCATGCCCGTCCGTCACCGAATCCGAGCCCTGCTCGGGGTCGTCCTCTTGACCCCCCTCATCCTCGTCGGCTGCGGCACCGCACAGACAGCGGCGCTCGATCCCGCCGCGGCATCACCGTCGGGATATCCCGTCGTCGTGGACAACTGCGGAACGACCGTCACCTTCGATGAGGCACCCGAGCGCGTACTCGCCGTCAAATCGACATCGATCGAGATGCTGCTCGCGCTGGGGCTGGAGGAGCGGATCGTCGGGACGGCGTTCTCCGATGGTCCCGTCGCCGATGAGTGGGCGCAGGCGGCGACGTCGCTGCCCGTGATCGATGAGAGAGTGCCGGGCGTGGAGGCGACAGCCGATCTGGAGCCGGATCTGGTCTATGCCGGGTGGGAGTCGAATGTCACGGCCGACGGCGCGGGCGAGCGCGAGACGCTCGCATCGCTCGGAATCAACACCTACGTCTCCCCGTCCGCGTGCCAGGATGCGGACTATCAACCACATCCGCTCACCTTCGACGACGTGTTCGACGACATCCTCGAGATGGGGCGAATCTTCGATGTGTCCGACCGCGCTGAAGCGCTCGTCTCATCGCTACGGGGCGATCTCGACGACGTCGAGGCCGACGATCGCGGGCTCACCGCGCTCTGGTACAGCTCCGGCAGCGACACTCCGTTCGTCGGCGCAGGCATCGGGGCCCCACAGATGGTGATGGATGCTGCAGGAGTGACGAACATCGCCGCAGATGTCGACGCGACCTGGTCGAGCCTCAGTTGGGAGGCGGTCGTCGATGCGAACCCTGACATCATCGTCCTCGTCGACTCGGCATGGGGGTCTGCGGAGAAGAAGATCGGCGTGCTCGAATCCAATCCCGCGACGGCCCAGCTTCCCGCGGTCGCGAACGGCCGCTATCTGGTCGTGCCGTTCGCGGTCGGCGAAGCCGGCGTGCGCAATGTCGAGGCCGTTCGATCACTGTTGAGCCAACTGGAGACGGTCGACCTCCCGTGAGCACACTGACCTCGACTCAGCGCTCCCAGGATCAGTCCTCGACGAGACCCTATCCTCACCGGCGCGAGCAGACGCGCACGCGCATGCGCACAGTCGGATGGTCGATCTTCCTGACCGTGCTGCTTGTATTCACCATCGTCATCAGCGTCACCCTTGGACCAGCGCAGATCTCGACCGGTGAGGCATGGAACAGCATCCTCGCGCATCTGGGACTCAGCGAATCGACGCTGTCGGCGTTGCGCGACGGCATCGTGTGGCAACTGCGGATGCCGCGCATTCTCGCGGCCGCTGCCGTCGGCGCCGGCCTTGCCGTGTGCGGGGCGATCATGCAGGCGGTGCTGCGCAATCCCCTCGCCGACCCGTATCTGCTCGGCTTGTCATCCGGGGCGTCGTTCGGTGCGGTCCTGGTCATCGTGCTCGGCTTCTCGATCGCCCTTCCACTGGCCGCGTTCGGTGGCGCGCTGGGGGCACTTGCGCTGACCCTCATGATGGCGGGCGCGATCGGGCGCATGACGGCGTCGAGGACGATCCTCGCCGGCGTGGCCGTGTCTGCTGCGCTCAGCGCGCTGACCAGCATGGTGATCTTCTGGAACGCGACCGGCGACAGCTACCGTGAGATCCTCGGGTGGCTGCTCGGGTCACTTTCGGGGGTGGCCTGGCCGACCGCGGTGCTCGCCATCCTCGCCATCGCCCTGGTCGGAGTTCCTCTTCTCATGAGCGCCGGTGCCCTCGACGCCTTCGCGTTCGGGGACCGCGCTGCGGCATCCCTGGGTGTCTCCGTCGAGCGCACGCGGTGGATCCTGCTCGGTGCGACGGCCCTGCTGACCGGGTGCCTGGTCGCGGTCAGCGGATCGATCGGGTTCATCGGCCTCGTCGTACCGCACGCAGTCAGGCTCATCGTCGGCGCCCGGCACCGCGCGCTGCTGCCGCTCTCGGCGCTGACCGGCGCGATCTTCCTGGTCTGGGCCGACACCCTTGCCCGCACCCTGTTCGACCCCCGCGAACTGCCGGTCGGCGTCGTCACCGCGCTGATCGGCGCACCACTGTTCGCCCTGCTGCTGATGCGTTCCCGGCGGATCTCGTGACGCGGCCACCGCTGCTTCGCACCGACCGCCTCTCCTTCCGCCGGGCGGGACGGATGCTGATCGACGGCATCGACTGCACCGTCGAAGCGGGTTCCCTGACCGCACTGGTCGGTCCGAACGGGGCGGGGAAGTCGACATTGCTGCACCTGATCGCCTCTGCGGAAACGCCGACGGCCGGCGGCATGGAGATCGACGGCATCGACACACGCACGATGTCTCGTCGAGCACGCGCCCGTTTCACGGCACTTGTCGAACAGCAGGCGCAGACCGAGCTCGACCTGAGCGTGCTCGATGTCGTCCTGCTCGGCCGCACCCCGCATCTGTCGATGCTCGGCTCCCCCGGCCCTGCAGATGTCAGCATCGCGCTGTCCGCACTGCGCCGCGCGGGCGCCGTTGAGCTCGCCGATCGACGTTTTCCGCAGCTCTCCGGTGGCGAGCGCCAGCGGGTGCTGCTCGCCCGAGCACTCGCCCAGGAACCGAAGCTGCTGCTCACGGATGAGCCGACCAACCATCTCGACATCCAGGCTCAGCTGCACACACTCGCCCTGATGCGCTCACTCGCACGCGGCGGCACGGCGATCCTCGCGGCGTTGCACGACCTCACCCTGGCGGCACGTCATGCCGATCAGGTCATCGTGGTCGATCGAGGTCGCGTCGTCGCGTCCGGACGCCCTGCAGAGACGCTCACGCCGGACCTGATCCGGCATGTATACGGGGTGCGTGCCGATGTCGTCCCGCATCCGGTCGACGGGGCGCCGCTGATCGCATTCTCCCTGCTCGAGGAGGACGATGCGCGCGGATGGCCCTCGACGTCGCCGGTAAGCTCGGCCGGATGACCGCAGCACAGATCCCTCTCCACCTCATCGATCTGCTCGAACGCCCCGTGTGCGGCGTGCTGGCAACCGTCAGCCCCGGGAGCACGGCCCAGGCGAGTCCGATGTGGTTCGAGCTCATCGGAGACACGATCTGCTTCACCCACACGAACAAGCGCGCGAAATACCGGAACCTACAGCACAACCCGTCGATGGCCCTGGCCGTGTACGACCCCGAGAACCCGTACCGATACGTCGAGGTACGCGGAAGACTGCTCGAATCCACGCCGGACCCCACGGGCGGGTTCTACCAGCGACTCTCGCGGCGGTACGGTACGCCGAACCCGCCAGCGCCGGCGGACGCCGAGGATCGGGTGGTCCTCGTCATGCCGATCGAGAAGGTCATCGGTGGATGACGCGAGGCGCCTCCCGCCACTCACTGCAACGCGGGGATGACCTCTCGTTCGAACAGTTCGATGCCCGAGCGGTCGTACGCGGCCTCCGGGAAGTAGTGGATGGCGTAGCCGAGCCCTCGTGACGCCATGTCTCGGAGTTGTTCGACGATCTGCTCGGGGGTGCCAACCGCCTTCGCCCCGTCACCTCGATAAGTGGCCATGAACGCGGCCGTACGGTCGCCGAGGTGCGGGAGCACTCGTGCTTCGATCGCGGCCAACCTGTCCTCGACCTCGGACTCGGTTTCGCCGATCACGGTGTTGTAGTTGGAGGACCGCACGATCGCGTCGAAGTCCGTGCCGGCGGACTTCGTGTGTTCTCGGAGGATCGCGCTCTTCGCGTCGAACTCCCCGGGCGTACCGACGAAGTTCGTGTACCGCGCGTACTTCGCCGCGATCTTCAGGGTGATCTTCTCACCGCCGCCGGCGATCCACAGCGGGATACCGCCTTCCTGCAGCGGAAGCGGGCGAACGATCGCCCCGTCTGCCTGATAGTGCCCGCCGTCCAGGGTCGCCTTCCCCGTGGACCACGCCTGCCGCATGATCTGAACGCCTTCGTCGAGGCGCCGCAGGCGATCACCGGCCGCGGGGAACCCGTAGCCGTATGCGCGCCATTCGTGCTCGTACCACCCGCCGCCGATCCCCATCTCGGTGCGGCCGCCCGAGATGATGTCGACGGTCGCGGCGACCTTCGCGAGGTACGCGGGGTTGCGGTACGACATGCAGGTGCACATCTGGCCAAGGCGGATGCGAGAGGTCGTCGCCGCGAAGGCCGACGTCAGCGTCCACGCCTCGTGGGTGGCCTCTTCGCTGGGGATCGGCGTGGTGTGGAAATGGTCGTACACCCACAGCGACTCCCATGGTCCGGCATCGGCCGCCTGCGCGAGACCCCGCATCGTCTGCCACTGGTCCCCGGGGTCGATGCCGACCAGATCGAATCGCCACCCTTGAGGTACGAAGATTCCGAAGCGCATGGCGGCAGTCTAACGAGCGCCCTCTGGCGCCCCGTCACAACGTGCGCAGGCGCGGCGCGAGATCCCTTTCGAACAGCGTCATGAAACGCTCCTGATCGTGGCCGGGTCCATGGAAGACGAGGTGGTTGAAACCCCAGTCGACATAGTCCTTGATCTGAGCGACGACCTGATCGGGGTCGCTGCCGACGATCCACCGCTTGGCGACCTGTTCGATCGGCAGGGCGTCGGCCGCCTTCTCCATCTCGATCGGGTCGGTGATGTCGTGCTTCTGCTCCTTCGACAACGACAGCGGCGCCCAGAAGCGGGTGTTCTCCAACGCCGCCTCCTCGGTCTCTTCGTATGACACCTTGATCTCGATCATCCGATCGATCTGCGCGAATTCGCGTCCGGATGCCGCCAGCCCTTCTTTCACCGCAGGGATGAGGTGCTCGGTGTACAGCTCCGGCCCTTTCCCCGAAGTGCAGATGAAGCCGTCTCCGGACCGACCGGCGTATTTGGCGACCACGGGACCACCTGCCGCGATGTAGACCGGCACACCGCCGTCCGGCACGTCGTAGATAGAGGCGTCATGAGTCGAGTAGTACTCGCCGTCGAAGCTCACGCGATCACCGGTCCACAGCGCGCGCATCAGACGAACGGCCTCGCGCAGTCGGGCGAAGCGCTCACGGAACTCCGGCCATTCCTGCTCGCCCGCGCCCTGGAACCCGGTCGCGATCTCGTTCAGCGCCTCGCCAGTTCCTATGCCGAGGAATACTCGATCAGGGTTGAGCATGCCGAGCGTGGCGAACGCCTGGGCGATCACGGCCGGGTTGTATCTGAACGTCGGGGTCATGACGCTGGTTCCGATCCGGATGCGCGTCGTACGCTCACCGACGGCCGCCGCCCAGGCGATCGAGAACGGCGCGTGCCCGCCGGTGTATCGCCAGGGCTGAAAATGATCACTCACAGCGACGGAATCGAACCCGTGCCGCTCCGCGGCCACGGCGATCTCGACGAGCTCCCGCGGCGCGAACTGCTCGGCGGACGCCTTATATCCCAGAGTCAGCATCAGCGTTCTCCTCTCTCGCGGCATGAACCGCTGCCCTTCCCGCTTCGAAACCCGATCGGTACGCCTCATCGGCGCCCAGACGGAACATGTCCTTCTCCGGTGAACGCACGATGCTCGCCGCCCCCGGGAGGCCCAGGTCTCCGACGAACCGCTCAAGCCCGCGTACGACAGCCACTGGACACCCGCTCAACTTGCCTTTGACGAGGTCGCCGGCAGCCGCGATCTCATCAGCGACACATGGGTGGGTGACGGTGAGGGGCCTTCCGGCGCTGTCGACCCGACCCTGCAAGTCGTCGAAGACATGGACGCCGGCTGCACCGATCGCGATGTCCGTCTGCCCCACGCGCCAGGGCCTGCCCAGCGTGTCACTGAGGATCACGCCGACTCTCGCGTCCGTTGCTTCGCGCAGCCGTTCGGCGAGGGCACGGGCGGAGCCATCCGGGTCAACGGGCAGCAGCAAGACAGTACCGGCCTCGGTGTTGGACGCATCCACACCCGCTGCAGCCCCCACAATCCCGAGTCGATTCTGAACGATGCGCGTGAAGCCGCCGCCCGCTCGTGCACGCGTGGCGACGATGCGCACGGTCTCGGCGGTGATGGCGTCCTCACGATCGTCCGCCCGGACGGCGCGCCCCTCCGCCTTGGAGACGATCTTCGATGTGACGACGAGGATGTCGCCGTCGGCGAGCTCACTTCCGCCGTCGGTTGCGCGCAGAATCAGATCCGCGAGATCGTCACCCGCTCGGACCTCGGGTATTCCACCCAGCGCCCACACCTGCATCCGATTCCCCATCTCAACTCACGAGTTTCGGCAGGATGTCACGGCTGGCGATGTCGATCCATTCGGCCTGATTGCGGCCGACGTTGTGCACGTGGATGGTGTCGAATCCCATATCGAGGAAGGTCTGCAGGTGCGCCCGATGGACATCGGGATCGGATGAGACAGGAATGCGTGCGCAGATATCGTCTGCCGTGACCGAGCGGGCGAGCTGAGCGACGTCGAAGGGCGAGCGGATGTCACCTCGCGGGAAGCGCAGCCCTGCCATCGGCCAATCCGAAAGCGCGTTCTGAATCGCTGCGTGGTCGGTGTGCGCCCAGGACAACTGGACGTGAACGGTCTTCACCGATTCTGCCTTCCCGGCCTCCCGCATTCCGTCTCGGTGCGCTGCCAGAAGTACGGCGACACGATCGGGCGCTGCGGCGTGCACGATCATCCCGTCAGCGACGCGGCCCGATCGACGCGCAGTGACCGGGCCTCCCGCCCACACCTGGATCTTCGGCACCTCGTGCGGCATCGTCCACAGTCGCGCTGTCTCGAGTCGGAAGTGGGAGCCCGAATGGCGCGTGTCCCGGTCTTTCACGGAAGCCGAGAAGAGCTTGCGAATGATCTCGGCCGCTTCGAACAGCCGTTCCGTCCGCTCGTGCACCTCGGGCCAGTAGCCACCGACGACGTGCTCATCGATTGCATCGCCAGCGGACAAAAGGAGTCTGTGACGCCCCGGTTGCAAAGCTGCCAAGGTCACGATCGCCTGCGCGGCGACAGCGGGATGCATCCGGTACCCCGGCGCCGCCGAAACGGCGATCGACCCCTGAGACTGCTGCCCTATGGCCCCGGCCACCGCCCAGGCGAACGGAGCGTTGTGCTGCTGGGGAAGCCACGGCTGAAAGCGGTCGAAGAGGACGGTGCCCGCGAAGCCGCTCCGGATTGCGGCTGTCGCCTGCGCGACCGCTTCTGCAGGCTCTGATTGCTCAAGAGCGACGACGTGATGGACCTCTCGGCGCACGCTCACCATGGCCTCAGGCTATCGCTCATCAGATCACCCTCAGCCCGGCCCCGACCCACAGCGATGAGGAGACCCCGGCGGCGCTGCGATCCCGGTGCCGGCAAAATCCTATCCACAGGCGCGACATGGCGCAGGAGCGTGCATGTTCGCTCAATCTGCCTTCATCGAGACGGAGAGGTATCGCTCCTGGAGGGCGGTATCCGACCCGAATGCGGCGGAGTCACCCTCATGAGCGACCCGCCCTGTCTCCAAGACATACACCCGGCTGGCGAGGGCGGTGACGAACGGCAGATTCTGCTCGGCGATGAGAATCGATACGTCGAACTTCTCAGGGAGCCCGCGCACCGCGTCCCGGATGCCGTCCACGACGAGAGGAGCAAGCCCTTCCGTCGGCTCGTCCAAAAGGAGCAGTTTTGGACGAGAGACAAGCGCTCGGGCTACAGCGACGAGCTGTTGCTCACCGCCGCTCAACTGATTCCCCTTGCGTCCGATCAGCTTGTCGAGCAGAGGCAATGACTCGACAAGGTCAGCAAGAGGGACGGCATCCCGCCGACCGCTCGCGAACCGTGCGAGCTCAAGGTTCTCCCTCACGGTGAGGTTCGTCAGGATGCGGCGGTCCTCCGGCACCCAGCTCACGCCCGACCTCGCGATCGCATCCGTCGATGACTTTCCACGGGGCTGGCCGAAGAGCTCGATGCCACCCGTCGAGCGCACCTCCAGGTTCATGATCGTCTTGAACGTGGTGCTCTTGCCGGCGCCATTGCGGCCGAGGAGACCGACCACCTCGCCTGGACCGACCTCGAGGTCGACGTCGAACAGTGCTTGCGCCGCGCCGTACCAGGCGTCGACGCCGGACAGGGTCAGCACGGACGATGCCGAAGTAGTCATTTCTTCTCCTGCCCCAAATAGAGTGTCTTGGTCGTCGGATGCGCGGCCACGTCAGCGGCGGTGCCCTCCAGCATCACCTTTCCGCCTGCCATCAGCACGACTCGGCTGGCCACGGAATGAATGACTTCCATGTCGTGAGCGGTGAGAATGATGGTCATCTCCGGGCGTATGGCGAGAAGGTTGTTCAGCTGAACGGTCGCCGCGCGAGCATCCTCATATCCCATTCCGGCAGTCGGCTCATCCAGAAGAAGGATCACGGGTTCCTGGACGATGGCCATCGCCATCTCGAGCGTCTTGCGTGCTCCCTGCGGGAGCGTGGCCGCGTTGGTGTCCGCGAACTGATCGAGACCGGCGACCTCGATCGCCTCATCGGCGAGGGCCCAGGAATTCTTCCGCTTGGCCATCGCGTCCCAGACACGGTAGTCCTGGGCGCGACCTCCCAGCGCCGCCATGAACAGATTCTCCCGCACCGTCATGGATCCGAACAACCGAGCCACCTGAAAGGTGCGGCTCATGCCCCGCGCCGCTCTCGCCGACGAGTGCAGCTTCGTGATCATCTTGTCGTCGAAGACGATCTCTCCCTTCGTCGGCCTGTGCTCACCGGCGATCAGACCGAACAGCGTGGACTTGCCCGCACCGTTCGGCCCGATGACAGCGAGCCGTTCGCCTCGGTCGACACGTAGATCCACGTCCTGGACCGCGGGGACGCCCTGATACGACTTGGATACGCTTCGCAGCGTCAGGATGTTGCTCATTTCTCCACCTCCGCGCTCGCCACCTTCGTGCCACCATCACGGCTGCGCGACGAGGGTCTCGCCGCGAACGGTGTTCTCTTCTCAGGCCAGAGCTTCGCAGGCAAGGAGACCAGCCCCTGCGGCAGCAGCAGCACGATGATGAGCAGCAGGATCCCGACGAAGAGATTCGAGTCCTCGACATAGCGGCTGAGCAGTGTCTCCGCCCAGACCAGCACCACCGCACCAAGGATCGGTCCGCCGAACCGGCTCATTCCGCCGAGGAGGCACGCGACCAGCACTTGACCGGATACTGCGAACGTCAGCATCGACGGGCTCACGACGCCCTGACCTTGGGCCACGAGCGCTCCAGCGACCGCCGAGAATGCCGCCGCGACGCCGAAAGCGGTCACCTGCACCTTGCGGACGCGGATTCCCAGGGCTGCGGAACGCCATGGATCGTCACGCACGGAGCGCATCGCCCGACCCAGCGTTGATCCGCTGATCAGCCAGATGATCACTGTGCAGATCGCGACGATAGCGATGGTGTAGTACCAGAGCTGCGCGTCCGAGGTGATCGCCGAGCCGAAGATCTTGATCGCGAACAGCCCGCTGAAGCCGTCCTCGCCCTTCAGCGCAGGGACTCGATAGGTGAGCAGCCAGAGCACCTCCGCGAGCACGAGCGTGAGAATGGCGAGCTGCGCACCGCTGGTACGCAGCGCGCCGAGCGCGAAGACGACGGCCACCGCAGCGGAGACGAGCGCTGCGATCCCGAGCATCACGATGCCGTCCATGTCAGGAACATACTCGTGCAGCAGTGCCATCGTGTAGGCACCCATGCCGAAGAACGCAGCCTGCCCGAATGACAATAGGCCGGTCCAGCCGAACATCACGTTGGTGCCGACGGCGAACAGCGCCCACGCTGCCGCGGTCGTCCACGTGAACAACGAACTGCCGGTGAAGACCAGCGGAATGACGACCATCACCACGCCGAAGGCCAGCAACAGCAGCACCCCGGACGAGTACATCGTCGGGTATCGATCAGTGAGCTTCTTCATGTCGTCATCACCGCGCCATTTTGAACGAATGCGAAGGGGAGCCGAAGAGCCCCTGTGGACGGAACATCAGGAACACGGCGACGACCAAGTAGTAACTGAAGCCGCTGAGTCCGGGGGCGACGCGGAAGAGGATGCTCTCGATGATCCCCAGGCCGAGCGCGGCGATCAGAGCACCCGGAACCGAACCGAGGCCGCCGACGATGATCACGATGAATGCGGGGATCATGTAGTCGCTGCTGAGGGCCAGACCCTCGTCGATCGACGACACCGGCGTGATCAGCGCGCCGGCGACACCCGCGAGGAAGGCGCCGATCGCGAAGACCATCGTGGAAACGCGGCGGACCCGGATACCAAGGGCCATCGCCATGGTGCGATCTTGCGAGACCGCCCTCACACGCGCCCCGAGGGAGGTCTTGGTCAGCAGCAGCCACAGCCCCACGGCGATGACAACGCCGACGATCACCATCGCGGCGTCGTACTGGCTGATACGTGCACCGAGTACATCGAATGAGCCGTTCAGGCCTTTCGGGTAGGCGACCGTCTTCGGATTCGTTCCCCAGATGAGAATCGAGATTCCCGTCAACGCGAGGAACAGCGCGAACGCACCCAGGAAGCTCACGGTCGAGCCCGCCTTATAGAGCCTGCGGAAGACCGCGACTTCAGAAACGACACCGACCGCCATCACCCCCACGCCGGCGATCAGCAGTGACAGCAGGAACGATCCGATCGTGTCGGACTGCAGCGTGCTCGTGACGATGAACGCCCCGATGAGGAAGAAGGCGCCGTGCGCGAAGTTGAGCACGTGAAGCACGCCGTAGATCAGCGTGAGGCCGCTGGCGACGATGAAGACCGGCACGCCCTGCGCGACGCCTGCGATCACGACGGAGATGAAGTCACTCATTCGAGTTCCCATTCATTGAAAGAGCTCCCGTTCGGGTTGTCGGGGATGAGGAGCGGGGGCGCCGCCAGGTCGACGACCGGACGACGGCCCCGCTGAACAATCTCAGCCTGCGGGGACCAGCTTGCACTCGGTGATTCCCACGCCTTGCGGCGCATCGCTGTCTCCGGCGAGCACTGCGACGGTCGCCGCCCCGTTGCCCGCGTGGGTGTCGGCGTCGATCGTCATCTCCAGGCCCTGGGGCGTGTCGATGGTGAGGCCCTTCAGCGCCTCCTGGACCTTCGCCGTCTCGATGCTGTCGGCCTTCTCGATGGCGGCCGCGAGCAGCTGCACGGCGAGGTAACCCTGGTACGCACCGCTGTCCGGCTTCTCACCGGTGGCCGCCTCGAACGCTGATACGAACTCGTCGTTCTCGGGGGTGTCCTGACACGGGTAGAAGTAGTCGTGGACGTTCGTGATCGAAGGCGCCGCGCCGTCCATCGAGACTGCGGTCGGCCAGTACACGCCTGTCTGCGCGACGACGGCATAGTCATCGAGGATGCCCGTGGGAGCCGCCTGCTGCAGGAAGGCCGTCGTGCCGGCACCGTACACACCGAGGAACAGTCCGCGCTTCTCCTTGTCGGGGGTCGCCACCAGCCCAGCGATCTCGTTGCGGAGCGTCGTGGCGCCGACGGGTACCGCGTATCGCTCGCCCTCTTGGATCGCGTGGCCCAGCTCGTCCTCCATCGCACCCTTGGCGATGTCCCACGAGCTGCGCATGGCCGCGACGTCATAGGTGACGACATCCCAGGTGTCGACGTCCGGGTAGGCCTCGGCGAGGCTGGTCCCGATGGCGTTCGCCAGCGTGGTCATCTGCTGGCCGATCATGAAGAAGTTGTCCGTGATCGGCGGATCGACGAGATCGGGAGAGGTGCAGTGCGCTCCGATGAACGTCATGTCGAAGCGCTGAGCCGCTTCGGCGGAAGACTTGCAGAGGTCAGAGGTCTGCCCGCCGATTGCGAGAGAGACACCCTTGTCGTTCAGATCTCGGATGACCGTGGCGCTGCGTCCGGTGTCCAGCTGATCATCGGCCTCGACGAGCTCGATCTGCCACTTTCCGGCGATACCGCCCGCCTCGTTGATCTGTTCCGCGGCGACGGCAGCCCCCTCTCCTTCGAGTTCGGCGATCGCCGCCTGCACGCCGGTGAAGGGGAGCACGACGCCGATCTTGACCGTCTCGCCACCCCCATCGGCACTGCCGCCTTCGCCACCGGATGCGTCGGACCCGGCGCAAGCCGTGAGACCGAGCGTGATGACCGCCGCCGCGGCGATGGCGGTGGAGAGCCTCTTCGCTGTATTCCGCATTTCCTTCACGTGTCCCTTCGTTGTGAACCCTGAATCGATGCCATGTGCCGAAAGACGGTTGGGTCGTCTCCCGATGAATGCCGACACTCGTCGGCCGCATGCCTTTGAGGGCAGCCGTCTCTGTGCGTCGATGATGCAGACGCGCGTCGGGCGGGTAACCCCTTTTCACTTGATGCGCGCTCTCCGACGAGATGGAGCCCTTTCTCGACCACATCGGACAGGTGCACGCCTGCTTCAGGAACCAAGCGTTTGCTTGACCCTATTGTGGTGCCGTGAACCGTGTCAAGCAGCAACATCGACAGCGCGGCACGCGACCCAGCGGAACGGAAACCCCATCCGAGTGATGTCCTGTGCTTGAATGAACCAAGCAATCATTTGGTAGGAGATCAACGTGGATCAAATCGGCAGAATTCTCGAGCTGGCAGCTCGCCAACAGCCCGAACGCCCCGCCCTCAAGACCACTGATGGACTGTGCCGCACATATGCGGATCTCGACGAGCGGACCTCACGGCTCGCGAACGCTCTCGTCGACGCCGGATTCCAGACGGGAGACCGGATCGCCGCCTGGTCGAGCACCTGCCCGCAGTATCTCGAGCTTTATCTCGCGGTCGCGAAGGCAGGACTCGTGCTGGTCCCGCTGAACGCACTGTTCACGGTGCACGAGGCGGCTTACCTCCTGGACGACTCAGGCGCTGTCGCGATGTTCTTCTCGACCGAGAAGGAAGCGGACGCCCAGGAACTCGCGCGGGGCAGAGGTCTGCGCGGGCTCATCAGCTTCGGAGGCTGGCACGACTCCGAAAGTGATTTCGAGCGATTCCTTCACACCGGAGCCACGACGCGGCTGCCCGATCCAGACGAGAACGCGCTCTATGTCCTCTCATACACGAGCGGAACGACGGGACGCCCAAAAGGAGCAATGGTCACTCATCGCACGATGAAGAACACGATGCGGGTGAACGCGCACTCCTATCGAACGCCACTGGGAAGCGTTCTGCTCTACCACGCCAACATGTCGTTCGTCGCCACCGTCCTCGCCCTTCTTCTCGGCCACATCTTCGTTCGGGGCACCATCGTCATGCTGACTCCGGTCGCAGGACCGGAGTCCGTCATCGAGGCCATCGGACGAGAGAAGGCCAACTTCACTTTCATCCCTTCCCCCTGGATCGAGCCGATGACGACTCTCGTCGCGAAGTTCCCGCAGAGCTGGCAGCAGATGCGCTCCGTCGTCCATTCGGCCTCGAAAGCACCCGCCGAGGAACTTCGGCGCTGGCGCGACGCGGTCACCCACTGCTATCTCGAAGGCTGGGGCATGACGGAGGGCTCAGGGAGCCTCTTCACAGTGACGTCCGTCGACGACGCCACGATCGGCTCAGATGCGAAAGACTTCTACGCCTCCGTCGGCCGTCCGGTCCTCGATACGGTCGTCCGCGTCGTCGACGAGGACGGCAACGAACTCCCTCATGATGGCGAGACCGTCGGCGAGCTGGTCGTCTCCTCTCCGACACTCGTGACCGGGTACTGGAACAATGAGGAAGCCTCGCGCAAGTCGTTCCGGGACGGCTGGTTCTATTCGGGCGACCTCGGCGCGATCGATTCGGCCGGCTACATCTACATCGCCGAGCGTCGCACGGACCTCATCATCAGCGGCGGCATGAACATCTACCCGTCCGAGCTGGAGAACTGCATACGTGCCGCAGTAGGCGTAGCCGATGTGAGCGTCGTCGGAGTCCCCCACGAACGCTGGGGCGAGACGCCCGTCGCGTTCGTGGTCGCAACCGAAGGCCTCGCTGTGACGGAGGAGGACATCCTCCGACACTGCGCAACGTATCTGGCTCGCTACAAGCGCCCGTCCGAGATCCGCTTTCTCGACGCCTTGCCACGCAACGCGAGTCAGAAGGTGCTGCGCCGCGTGCTGCGCGAGAGCGTTGCACCCACTCGCTGAGACGCGCCCTCAGTTCAGTCCTCGAGACCCCCGGACCTCGCATCCCACATCGGGTGAGCTTCGGTGAGAAAGATCGGCGACGCCTCGAGATCGATGAAGTTCGGTTCATCGATCACGAGCGCCTTGATTGCTGCGCGCGCCGCCGGCTCGTGAAAAGTGGAGACGACATCGTCAGCGGCCTCGAACCAGAGCTCGACGACGCCGTCAAAAGGTTCGGGGGCACCGCGCGATGCACGGAGGGCATCGTTGACCGGAAACGACACGGTGTGGTTCTGCACGTACTTCACCGCACCCAACGCGCTGGCGCCACGTCGAGCGATGTCTGCATGGATTCCGTGCCAATGATCCTGGAACTCTTCGCGCGTCAGATCGGAACGGCGTCGAAGGCAGAAGAAGAGCTTGTACATGTGTCCTCCGTCGGTCACGGACGGCTCGGCAGGAAGGAGCCGACCATTGGTACCATAACAAGCAATCGCTTGGTATGGTACCAATTATGCGCATCGACACAACGCTCGTTGAAAAGGACCTGCTCGTTTCCGGCGAACGAGCCGTCGCCGCCGAGGCGGCGGGGCTCGACCGCGTGTGGTGCACGGAGACAGGCATCGACGTCTTCCTTCAGGCCTACGAGATCGCCCGAGAGACGGATGGCATCGAGATCGGGACGGCGATCGCCGTCGCACTCGCGCGCAATCCGATGACCGTCGCCTACTCTGCCTGGAGCATCGCCGACGCATCAGGCGGACGGTTCACCCTTGGTCTCGGCAGTCAGGTCAAGGCCCACATCGAACGACGCTTCTCAATGCCGTGGGGACGACCGGCAAACCAGATGAGGGAGTTCGTTCTGGCCCTCCGTGCGATCTGGGAGTCATGGCGGACCGGTGAACGGCTTTCCTTCGTGGGCGAGCACTACTCCCACACACTCATGAATGAGTTCTGGGCACCCAAGCCGCACACTCACGACATTCCGATACACCTGGCCGCGGTTGGCCCGAAGATGGTCGAGACCGCAGCAGAAGTGGCCGACGGCATCATTCTGCACGCCTTCACGAACAAGGAGTACCTCGAGACCGTGACCTTCCCCGCGATCGAGCGCGGTCTGGCCAGTTCCGAACGCACGATCGACGACCTCGAGATCTCGATCCCGCTGTTCATGATCATGGGAGACACGGCCGAAGAGCGCACCGCTCGCCGCGAGCAGGTGGCGATGCAGATCGCGTTCTACGGCTCGACGCCGTCGTACCTGCCCGTGCTCGAGGCGATCGGCAGAGCCGACCTGCAGCCGGACTTGGCGGCGCTTTCGAAGTCGCGAGAGACGCACCGCGCCCTCGAGGTGGTACCCGCTGACGTCATCGATCAGTTCGCGATCCAAGGACGCCCGGAGGACATGCCCGCGCTGGCTAAGGCGCATCTCGGAGACCGGGTCACACGGACCTCCTCATACTTCGGGTGGCCCGCTGTCGACCCCGATCGGCTCCACACCATCGCCGCGGACTTCCGGTCCGAGCGTTGAGGAGCCGCCTTCAGGCTGCTGTCGCGCGGACACCCACGCGACCGTGGTCCAGAACGAGGCGCGGCTCAGATTCCGCCCCTCGTGCATAGGCGCGGAAGAACGCCTCCGTCGCGCTCATACGCCAGATCCGGGTGGTCAGCGTGTCTCCGGGAAAGACAGGCGCAGTGAAGCTCGCTGTCATCTCGACGAGATCGGCGTCGTCACCGTCGCACAGCTCAGCCAGCAGGGCTCGCCCGGCGAAACCGTAGGTGCACAGGCCATGCAGGATCGGCGTCGAGAATCCTGCACGCTCTCGGGCGAACCACGGATCGCTGTGTAACGGATTGCGGTCGCCGGAGAGCCGGTACAGCAGAGCCTGGTTCGCCGGCACCGGCTGCGACGCCTCCGCATCGGCCTGCCTTTCGGGGAATTGGTGGCGATGCGTGCGAGCGCCCGCCGGGCCGCCGAAGCCACCTCCTCCTCGGAGCACGACCGTCGACCTCGTCTCCACGAGCATCTCGCCCGTCACGATGTCCAGAGCGCGCGCTACGAGCTCGACGATCGCATTTCCGCCCGGACCCTTGTCGACGACCGAATCGACGCGCGCCGTCACTTCGACCGCCCCCTCGACAGGGAGAGGCCGATGCACGTGCATGCTCTGTGCGCCATGAACGAGTTTCGACATGTCGATGTCGCCGAGTAGCGGGAGCGCGACGCTGGCATCTGCGATGATCACCGCGTAAGTCGGGAGCACTCTCTGCACGATGCCATGTGAGTTCTCCGTGACGAACGAAAGGTCGGACGCTCCCGCGCCCACCCCGAGCGAATAGAGCATCGAATCGCGACTCGTCCAGGAGAAGCGCTGCGGGGCCGTGGAGCGACCGATCGCCGCCGCGTCAATCACCATCGGAGCCTCCGGCGTACTTCGATAGAGCCGCACGGAATCGGCGGCGACCTGCAGCCTCGGCGATCCCCTCAGCCTCGTCGGCGAGTTGCTCCGTGAGCGTGGAGGATGTCGCGTCGCGCACGAGCCGCTTGGTCGTGCGGATCACGCCGCTTCCGACATCCAGTATCCGAGCGACGAGGCCGTCGATCCGCGTGTCGAGATCCGCATCGTCCACCACCTCAGTGGCAACGCCCAGTGCGACGGCAGCCTCGGCATCGAGTCGCCGGTTCGCCAGCAACAGGTCCAACGCGCGGCCCGGTCCGATGCGACGCGACAGCCCCCAGCTGACGCCGGCATCGGGCGACAGCCCCACGGCGCCATACCCGGGCGTCAGAGACGCGGAACGCCCCGCGATCACGATGTCCGCGACAAGAAGCAGACCGATCCCGCCTCCCGCCGCAGCCCCCTGCCAACGAGTGATGACGGGCACCTCCAGTTCATACAACGCCGCAATGCCGCGGTGCGCGAAGCCCGTCATACGAGTGATGGCGGCGGACGGGTCCTCGACGTGCGCCAGATCGGCGAGATCGCCACCGACACTGAAGTGTCGCCCGAGCGCGCGGATTACGACGACGTCGACTCGACCGGCGCAGGATGCTTCGGCGATCTGCTCAGCGGCGTGATCCAGATCCCGCACGAAACCCTCGTCCATGGGATTCGTCCCGTTGCGGCCCGAGAGTTCCAGAACCCCGACCCGACCTTCGAAGCGCGCGTCGACCCTCGCTTCCATGGCCTCAGTCCACGAGTTCGAGAATCGTGGCGTTCGCCTGCCCGCCGCCCTCGCACATGCTCTGCAGACCGAACCGACTTCCGGTGCGCCGCATCTCCGAGATCAGCGATGTCATGAGTCGCGTTCCGCTCGCACCGATCGGATGCCCGAGCGCGATCGCCCCGCCGTTGACGTTCACCCGATCCAGGTCCGCTCCGAGCTCGCGCTGCCACGCGAGGACGACCGAGGCGAAGGCCTCGTTGATCTCGACTACTCCGATGTCGTCGATTCCGAGGTCGGCACGCTCCAGCACTCGCTGAGTGGCCGGGATCGGACCAGTCAGCATCAGAATCGGATCCGATCCGACCACGGCGAGGTTGCGAATCTTGACCAGCGGCGTGAGACCGTACTCCTTGACCGCCCGCTCGCTCGCGACGAGCACCGCAGATGCGCCGTCAGAGATCTGGCTCGCAAGAGCGGCGGTGAGCCGTCCGTCCTCCTGTAGCGGAGCCAGTCCAGCCATCCGTTCGAGCGTCGTGTCCCGTCGGGGTCCCTCATCCTGCGTGATGCCACGGATGGGTGCGATCTCGTCGTCGAACCGCCCCGCATCGATCGCGGCGATGGCGCGACGGTGGCTCTCCAACGCGAAGCCCTCCATCTCCTCGCGGCTGACGTTCCACTGCCGAGCGATCTGCTCGGCGCCGTGGAACTGAGATACGGGCTGGTTGCCGTAGCGGGCACGCCATCCCTCCGATCCCTCGAACGGGTCTGCATCGAGATTCATCTGCGCGCCCAGCCCGGCGGCCGTCCCCATGGGGATCATGCTCATGTTCTGAACGCCACCGGCCACGATGAGATCGGCCGTGCCGCTCATGACGGCCTGCGCGGCAAAATGCACCGCCTGCTGAGATGAGCCGCACTGGCGGTCGAGGGTGACACCGGGCACGTGTGTGGGGAATCCCGCAGCCAACCACGCGGTTCGCGCGATGCACCCGGCCTGCGGACCCACGTTGTCGAGACACCCCAGGATGACGTCCTCCACGAGGGCCGGGTCGACCCCTGATCGATCGATCAACGCGGTGATCGCGTGTGCCGCCAGGTCCGCCGGGTGAATCTGCGCCAGTCCACCCCCGCGCTTGCCGACGGGGGTCCGGACTGATTCGACTATGTACGCCGTTGTCATCATCTTCCTCGATCTCGTGTGTCGTTCCGCCTGCCACCGGAGCGGTCAGGACTCGAGCTGTTTCCGCAGTACGTGTCGCAGCACCTTCTGACTCGCGTTGCGCGGCAGATCCTCGACGAAGCGCACGCTCGTCGGACGCTTGTACCGTGCCAGATACTGCGTGCAGTGGCTGACGATCGCCTGCTCGTCCAGCACCGCGTCCGTGTTCCGAACGATGAAGGCTACGGGCGTCTGTCCCCAGCGCTCGTGCGGGCCGCCGACGACCGCGACCTCGGACACCTCTGGCATCTCAGCGATGCAGGCCTCGACCTCCGACGGATAGACGTTCATTCCACCACTGACGATCAGATCATTCCGTCGCTCAGTGACGTAAACGAAGCCCTGTGCATCCATCGCTCCGAGATCACCGCTGTAGAACCATCCGTCGCGGAACGACTGCGCAGTGATCTCGTCGCGGTTCCAGTAGCCGACAACGAGGGCAGGAGAGTAAACCACCAGCTCGCCGACGCTGACACCATCGTGCGGGAGGTCCTCGCCGTTCTCGTCGACGATGCGGACTCCGCAGTCGATGGCGGCGCGGCCCGCGGACGCATAGAAATCGTCGGCGTCCGCCCCCTTCAACACGGAGTCGACGTCCGTGACGGTGAAAAGGCTCCCGGAACCCTCCGTCATCCCCCACCCCTCGAGGTAGCGGTGTCCGACGACCTCCGCCCAGCGTCGCATCTGGGCGGGCGGCGCCTTCGAGGTCGAATGCACGAAGGTGCGCACCTGCTGCCACTTGTCGGGATGCTGCCTCGCCAATTCGGTCATGGCTGGGATCCACGGGGTCGGCACGAATGTGAAGGTGATCTTCTCGCGCCCGATCGCCTCCATGACGGACTCGGGTCCGTCGACGTCGATCATCATCACGATCGTTCCGCGCACGAAGACGTGCGAGATGAGCAGTCCCAGCACCGTGGCGACGAAGGACATGTTCGAGTAGTACAGGCAGACGCTGCCGAGCGGCGTGCGATAGGAGTGGGCGTGGTTCCGCGCAGTGTTCTTCAAAGAGCGGTGTGTGACCATGGCCCCCTTCGGGCGCCCTGTCGTGCCACTGGTGTATGAGATGACGAAGAGTGCGTTCTCGTCCGGTTCGGGGGGCAGCACAACCGATCCTCCAGCGAGGAAGGTCTCGTACTCGCTGTCCGCCGCGTGCCAGTCGCCGAACTCAGGGAGGAGACGCAGACCGTGCTCGTCCGCGAGAGAGCGCGCTTTGTCCGCCTTGTCCGCCTCGTAGAAGAGCGCAACCGCCCCCGAGTCTCCGAGCTGGAATGACGCCTCGTGCTCGGTGAAGAGCGAGTTGACAGGCACGAGCACCAGACCGGCTTTGGCGACCGCGAAATACAGCTCCAGGTACTGCGGGCGGGTTCCGGACCATGCGGCGATCCTGTCCCCGGGGGAGAACCCGGCGCCCAGCAGCGAGTTCGCAAGTCGCGTCGTGCGCTCGTCGAACTCCGCATACGTGCGAGTCAGCCCGTCTGTCGTCTTCAACAGCACCCGCTCCGGGTGCTGCTGAGCCCCCGCGACGAGTACGCGTCCAATCTGATCCACAGTTCTCCTACCGTGCGTTCTTGCTCGCCCTGTTCAGCGCACCTGATAGACGTCGTACGCGACGATTCCGGCGGCGATGTCAATCGACCCCTTGCCCACGAACAATGAGCTGTTTAGCCAGGTATAGCGCGGATCGGCCGTCTCGAACGTGATCGCGGTATACATCGTCGATCCGTCGATTCCGGCAGAGGCATCGCCGCGACCTCGGTACTCCATGTAGAGGAAGGCACCGTCCTCGGTCTTGAGAGCCATCCTCACGTCCGGGATGGCTGTACCGTCTGGGCCGATGGTCAGCCAATCCGCCGCGGAATCGCCTCGCTGCGCGGCGGCGATGCGGTCGCCGACGAGCGATCCCTCCGTCACGCCCACCACGACGCGCTGTCCCAGCGGCGTCAGCCCGGCGAAGTCCGGCTTCGAGTTCGGCTTTGCGGTCAACTTCGCGAAATGAACCAGTTCCATGTCTCTCCTTCTCAAATACCGAGGATGTGAGCGGCGGACACCGCAGTCGTTCCCTTGATCAGACCGCCGCCGCACTGCACGAACGCACGACGGGCGTCAGCGATCTGCCGCTGTCCCGCACCGCCGCGGAGTTGCGTCACCGCCTCGTACACCTGGGCCATCCCGGTCGCACCGATCGGATGCCCTCGGGCCACCAGCCCTCCGGAGGGGTTGACGGGCATCTGCCCACCGAGTGTCGTGTGACCGGTCTCCGCCCACTTGACCTCATCGCCGGCCGGGCACAAGCCCGACTCCACCCAGGAGACGATCTCTCCCGGAGCGGTGGCATCGTGCAGCTCGGCGAAGTCCATGTCCTCGGGTCCCAGCCCAGACTGCTCCCACGCAGCCTGGGCTGAGAATTCGTGCGAGTCGGACGGGCCGGATGCGTCGGCAGGGAGTGAGCGCAGCTGCGATGCGAGGATCTGAACGTCCCCGTTCCGCCTGTCGAGGTCACCCCGAGTGATCACGGCTGCCGCCGCACCGTCGCCCACAGGGGAGCACATCAGCACGGTGAGCGGTCCGAGAACATGTCGTGCCGCGAGTATCTCTTCGACCGTGCGGGGGGTCCGGCGCTGCGCAAGCGGGTTGAGCGCCCCGTTCGCATGAGCCTTCGCCGCAACCTGCGCGAAGTTCTCGACGGAGACACCGCGCTCGCGGATCAGGAAGTCAGCCACCTTCGCATAGCGGTCGATGAATGGGCTGCGGGTGACGCCGGCACCCTCGCCGTAGTCTCTGAAGTCGACGTCCATGCCTCCCATGAACACCTCGAAGCTCTTCGCCTTGTCCTGCGAGTAGAGCTTCTCTGCGCCGACGACGAGAACAGTGTCATACTGACCGCCCGCCACGGAACTCCACCCGAGGTGCATGGCGTTGGCTCCGGTCGCGCAGGCGTTCTCGACATTGTTGACCGCCATGACGCCCGCCCCCATATGGTGGGTCACCGTCTCCCCGCGGATCGAGTTCTGACCGTGCATGATGCCGGCGCCGACGTTGCCGAAGAATACCGCCTGGATGTCGTCGAAGGTGACGCCGGCGTCCTTCATGGCCTCATCGATCGCCGATGCGGCAAGCTCTTTCAGGCTTGTCTCCTCGAACCGCCCCATTGGCGTCATGCCGACGCCCCGGACCACCGCTTCTCTCATGATCTGTCCTTCCCTCGAAGCGCGTCCCGCGCTGCGTAGCGTGCCTCGTAGCGGCCGTCGGCGGTACGACCGCCGTCGACGACAAGGCTCTGGCCTGTGATGAAGCTCGCATCGTCCGATGCCAGGAATGCAACCGCTGCCGCTGCCTCGTCCGGGCGCCCCTGCCGAAGCATCGGCTGCATCAGGTTTCGAGCCTCACGCTGTCCATCGGCGTCCCCGAAGCCGCTGCGCACCATGTCCGAGTCGATGACACCGAGAACGACAGTGTTGGCTCGGATGCCCCGATCTGCATAGCGCACGCCGAAATGTCGCGACACCGCAAGGAGCGACGCCTTCGTCGCCTCGTACGATAGTGAGTACCCACTGGAGATCAGTCCGGCCGTGGAGGACACGAAGACGAAGGAACCTCTGCCGCGCTCCATCATGCCGGGCAGCGCTGACTGCGCCACCAGCCAGTGCGAGCGGACGTTGATGTCCATCGCGAGCTGCCAGTCCTCTACGCTCTGCGCACGACCGGGTTGGTTACCCGAGACGCCGACGTTGCAGACGACCACGTCCAGAGGCCCAATCTCACGCTCGGCGTGCTCCACCAGAGATCGGCTCGACTCGACATCGGATGCGTCCGACTGGAGCGCAACGCCGCGTCCGCCTGGGAGCGCCGCCACGGTGTGCTCGGCGCGCACCAGATCGATGTCGGATACTGCGACGCGTGCGCCCTCGGTGGCGAGGCGGATGGCGATCTGCGCACCGTTCGCCTGCATGGCCGTCGACGACGCCGCTCCGCCGCCGACCACGAGGACTCGACGTCCCGCGAACCTGCCGTCCATCATCTCGACCTCCATTGGCCTACCAAGCGCTTGGCCGCTACAGTAGCATAATCAACGAAGGAGCGGAGTATCGGCTCCTCACCGCAGATCGTCAATGAGGAGGACTCCTGTGAGCCACGCTGATCCCATGAAGCTACCCGCGCCGGATCCCGCCGACATCGCCGGCCTCGATGCGCTCCTGTCAGATGATGAGAAGGAGATCCGCAGCGCTGTCCGCCAGACGCTCGACGCCATCGTCGACCCGCATATCGCGGAGTGGTTCGAAGCCGGCT
Organism: Microbacterium ginsengiterrae; assembly: GCF_014205075.1. Classification (NCBI taxonomy): domain Bacteria; kingdom Bacillati; phylum Actinomycetota; class Actinomycetes; order Micrococcales; family Microbacteriaceae; genus Microbacterium; species Microbacterium ginsengiterrae. The sequence continues at coordinate 866,076 of NZ_JACHMU010000001.1, forward strand.
CGATCCCCGACGTGCGCGGGCTGGCCAAAGAGCTCGGGTCTCTCGGCGTTCTTGGTATGCACCTTGAGGGGTACGGGTGCTCCGGGATGTCAGCGACCGCCTACGGGCTCGCTTGCCTCGAGATCGAGGCAAGCGACTCCGGCATCCGTTCCTTGGTCTCCGTGCAGGGCTCCCTCGCCATGTTCGCGATCTGGCGATGGGGTTCCGAAGAGCAGAAACAGGCCTGGCTACCGGGCATGGCAGCCGGGGAACTGATCGGATGCTTCGGCCTGACCGAACCGGACGTCGGTTCCGACCCCGCGAACCTCAGGACGCGGGCACGTCGCGACGGCGACGACTGGATCATCGACGGGCAGAAGATGTGGATCTCGAACGCACCCTTCGCAGACGTCGCCGTCATCTGGGCCCAGACGGACGAAGGCATCCGCGGGTTCATCGTCCCCCTCGACTCCCCCGGCATCACCGTTGCGGAGATCAAGCACAAGATGTCGCTTCGCGCCTCCGCCACCGGTGAGATCGCACTTGACGGCGTCCGTCTTCCCTCAGATGCCATGCTGCCCGACGCCCGCGGCCTGAAGGGTCCGTTGTCGTGCCTGAACGAAGCCCGGTACGGGATCGTCTGGGGCTCGCTGGGGGCAGCGCGAACGAGCATCGAGTCAGCGCGCCGCTACGCCATCGACCGGGAGCAGTTCGGCAAACCGATCGCCGGTTTCCAGCTCACGCAGCAGAAGCTCGTCGACATGTCGCTGGAGTACTCGAAGGGGTACCTGCTCGCGATGCACCTCGGACGCCGCAAGGACGCCGGGCAGCTCCGCCCCGAGCAGGTGAGTCTCGGCAAGCTGAACAATGTGCGTGAAGCCATCGAGATCTGCCGCACTGCGCGGACGATTCTCGGCGCCAATGGGATCTCGCTGGAGTTCCCCGTCATCCGACACCAGAACAACTTGGAATCAGTGCTCACCTACGAGGGGACCGTCGAGATGCACACCTTGATTCTGGGACAGGCGCTGACCGGTATCCCGGCATTCGCATGATCACTCGAACGTGAAGAAGGGCGGTGCGGACCATGGTCCGCACCGCCCTTCTTCACGTCTCAGAAGACGTCGTCCGACAGGTCGAGCAGCTCAGTGGTCGCCCCGGCGTCGAGCAGCTCCCGCTGCGCCTTCAGGAGGGGAAGCCGTTCCGCTGCGAACTGCCGCGCGGCCGCGATCTTCCCGGCGTAGAACGCACGGTCCGCACCGTCGAGGCCGTCGGCGCTCAGCCGCCCACGCGCCACCGACGACTGCCTGGCCAGCAACCATCCGATCAGCAGATCACCGTGCATGTCCAGCACCCTTGTCGTGTGCAGAGCCACGCGATGGATGCGCGCCGGCTCCTCCGCGCTGCCATCGGCCCATTCGCCCAGTCGAGCCACCGCTGAGCGCACGGCGTCGAGCGCGCCCGACAGAGCGGCGGCCATCTCCTGGTCTTCGGATGCCAGAGCTGCGGCGTCGTCTCCGATCTCGGTCATGAGTGCGCTCCATGCGCGACCCTCGTCGCGTCGGATCTTTCGGAAGAAGAAGTCGATCCCCTGGATCGTCGTCGTTCCTTCGTAGATGGTGTCGATCTTCGCGTCACGGATGTACTGCTCGATGGGATAGTCCTTGAGATACCCGGAGCCGCCGAAGATCTGGAGACTCTCCGCGAGGAGCGCGTACCCCTTCTCCGAGCAGAACCCCTTGACGATGGGCAGCAGCAGATCATTGCGCGCCACGGCCGCCGCAGGGTCATCACCGCCCTGCCGCGCGATCTCGATGTCATCCAACACCGTTCCCGCGAACACCATCAGCGCCCGCATCCCCTCGACGTAGTACTTCTGCACCATCAGCGACCGGCGCACATCGGCATGCTTGATGATGGGGATGTCCGGGGCGTCGCGCGTGCCCTTGCGAGCGAGATCGGCGCCCTGCAGGCGCGTCTTCGCGTATTCCAGCGCATTCAGATAAGCGGTGGATGCTGTCGCCATCGCTTTCGTGCCGACGAGCATGCGCGCATACTCCACAACCTCGAACATCTGCGCGATGCCGTTGTGCACATCACCGACCAGCCAACCGACGGCAGGCTGGTCGGCACCGAACGTCAGTTCGCACGTCACCGACGCCTTCAGCCCCATCTTGTTCTCGATCTTGGTCACCACCGCACCGTTGCGCGGGCCGAGTTCGCCGGTCTCGAGGTCCACGTGATACTTCGGCACCACGAAGAGGCTCAGCCCCTTCGTTCCGGGCCCTCCAGCGCCGGGCACGCCCACCGGACGCGCCAGCACGAAATGCACGATGTTCTCGGCAGCATCGTGCTCGGCGCTCGTGATGAAGCGCTTCACCCCTTCGATATGCCATGTCCCGTCCGGCTGCGGTAGCGCCTTGGTCCGCGCGGACCCGACAGCCGATCCCGCGTCGGGCTCGGTGAGCACCATGGTCGCGCCCCAGGCCCGCTCCGCCATCAGCTCGGCCATGCGACGCTGATCCTTGTTGCCCTGCCCATAGAGGATCTGGGCCTGGGGCCATCCCGCGGCATACAGGAAGATCGCCGGATTGGAACCGAGCGGGAACTCCGCCATCGCCCAGCGAAGGCTGGGCGGCACGGCGAGCCCGCCCAGCTCCGGCGCGACGTCCATGCGCCACCATTCAGCGTCGACGTAGCTCTCATAGGACTGCTTGAACGCCGCAGGCAGCGCAACCGATGACGTCGCAGGATCGAGCTCGATCACGCCGAGCTCGGTATCGCTGAACGAGGCCGCAAGTTTCGTTTCGGCCAGCTCTGCCGCAGCGAGGAGCATCTCCTCGGCCGTCTCCTGATCGAGATCGCTCCAGGCACCGACTCCCAGGACTGCTCCGCGTCCGAAGACTTCGAACAGGTTGAATCGGATGTCTCGGACGTTGCTCCGGTAATGACTCATGGTTCTCCAATGGTGATGTTCGGGGCCGGCCGAGGAGCTACTCCCGGGTTGCGCTCCGGCAATTGACGACGGATGATCTCGATGAGTGAAAGCGGATGATCCAGCAGAACGTGGTGGCCGCAGTCATCCACAGTCAGAACCTCGAGGCCTCCCAGTTGACTCGCCAGTGCCGCCGCTTCGTCATCGTCGAGCAACCCCCGGTCGCCGCGGACGATCACGACAGGGCAGCCGCGCAACGGCACGGCATCCTCGAAGACGACGCCGTCGTGCGTGAAGACGCGGGGGTCGAACTTCCAGCTCCAGCCCCCGCCGACCGCGACGATCGACTGCTGTGCGACGTGATCGATCACGAACGGCGAGCGCGGCGCGGAGCGGGGCATCAACCGGAACCTCGCGAGCGTCGATTCCCGATCGGGATGCACTCGACGCTGGATGTCGCGCGGCGTGCGCCATCCATCACCGATCGCCCGTCTCGGGAACTCCGAGTCCACGATGAGCGCTCTGGACAGCTCGTCCGCATGGTCCCGCACTGCGGCATAGGTGACGAGGCCTCCCATGGAGTGGCCGACGACAAGGGCACGCCCGCGGACATGTTCGCTGCGCAACACTGCAAGCAGTTCCAGTTTCCAGGTGTCGATGCGGTACTCGTCGCGCCAGCCGCTGTCACCATGCCCGGAGAGATCCAGCGCGATGACCCGGCAGTCGACCAGGAGCGGGCCGATGTGATCCCACCAGGCAGCGTGGGCAGCGCCGCCGTGCACGAGAACGACGGGAGAGCCGTCGCGTGGACCCCACATCCGCAGCGCGGTCTCGACTCCAGCGATTCGTACGACCGCTCGCTCTGGCGGGGTCGCGAGCGCGTCGAGGTACCAGCGCGGCGCTGTCGTCAGGGGCTCGGCCTTCCCGGCTTCTGTCGTCACGGTCGCTGTCCGGTCATCGTCCGTCTCGTGATCATCGATATCCCGCGCCATCAGTGGAGCATCGCCAATGAATAGGATCCGTGGGTCTGCTCGACGGAGCCCACACCGACCACCATCCGCGAACACAGCCACCTGTATTGTGGCGCATCCGTCTCGAAGACGAAGGCAGCACGGACGGGACCGGACCCGACCCCGTCGGGCCAATCCGCTCGTCCGCTGTACGTGATCTGCAGAGGAGCACCGTCGTCTGTACGCATGCTGATTCGAACATCGATGAACACGGTGCCATCGGGTCCCTGGAGCAACCAGTCGGCCGCAGACGTACCGTTCTGAGTGGCGCGGAGCAGAGGTCCGTCGATCGTCGCTCCGACGATCGGGCCCACCAGACGATGCCCCCTGCTTGCGTCGCCGCGGAACTCCACACGGGATAGCGGTGCACGGAAGGTACCGAACGGCTCGATTCGCAACGCAATGTCTCCTTCGACTCCGCACTGATGCTATATACACAAGCGCTTGGTAGGTATAGTATCCGAGCATATGAGATGGAGCAACACCCAACCCCCGCGTTACCGGGACCTTCCGATGGCGGACGGCACCGACATGCGGCATGCCTGGGACGTCTTCGGAAGGGCGGATCAGCTGGGCACACTGAACCTCCTGACACCCGAGCGACGCCAAGCGGCGACACGAAGCGTCCGCACGGGCGTCACATTCGGCCTCACGCTTCCTCTCGACGCCCTCACCACGCCGCCGTTCGGCCGCGTCGCACTGCAGCACGAGACGTACGCGGCGAACGACTTCAGCTGGGGAGACTCCGTCACGGCACTCGACACGCAGTCGTCTTCGCAGTGGGACGGACTCCTGCATGTCTCTCACAAGAGCCTCGGCTTCTACGGAGGGCGCAACGAGGGGACGCTCGCGACAACACCGCTCGGCATCGATGCGTGGGCGCGCACCGGGATCATCGGCCGCGGCATCCTCGTCGACGTCGCCCATCACTGGGGCACGACGGATGCGCTCGTCGGACGCGCACTGACTGCGGAACAACTGCATGAGATGCTTCACGCGCAGGGCACCGAGGTGCATCCGGGAGACATCCTCTGCCTGCGCTTCGGATGGATGGATGCGTACCGCGCGCTGGCGGATTCACGTCATGAGCAGTACATGGCTCGTCCGAGTTGCGATGGCGTGAGCGCGGTCGAGGGCACCGCTGAGGCACTCTGGAACATGCAAGTGGCCGCGCTGGTGGCTGACAACCCGACGGTCGAGTCACAGCCGGGAAGCCGGTCAGCCGGCTTCCTGCATCACCGATTGCTGACCATGCTGGGAATGCCGCTCGGAGAGCTGTTCGACCTGGATGCGCTCGCCGAACACTGTCGTGCGCACGGTACGTGGGATTTTCTCTTCACCTCCGTGCCCTGGAACCTGACGGGCGGCGTGGCATCGCCGGCGAACGCCGTCGCGGTGGTGTGAGCGGCGTGACCGAAGAAGGGAAACAAGAAACGATGCACGACGAGATGCGGGACCGCTGGGAGCTGCACGACCTCGCTCTGGCTTACGCCGAGGCCATCGATGCGAAGGATGCCGACGCAGTGGTGCGACTGTTCACCGATGATGCGCAGTTCCATGCGTATGACCGAGCGAACGGGAAGGCCAGCGGCTCCGACGAGATCCACACTCTGGTCGGCACGCTCCTCAGCGCGTTCTCCGCGACGATGCACCACGTGTCCGGCCCGCGCGTGGAATTCCTCGGCCCGCATAACGCGCGAGGGACCGTCTCGCTGACCGCGTGGCATGAATTCATCGAGGAGCGCCCGGACGGCATCCTCTGGGGACGCTATCTCGATGACTACGTCCGCGTCGACGGCCGCTGGCGCATCGCACGCCGGACGCTGACGGTCCACGGACACCAGGACTTCTCATTCCCGTGGATCGCTCCGGCGTGAGCCGCAGACCATCGCACACCATTCACGAAAGGCAGGCACCATGTCCGCAACTGCAACCGCGCGCCCGGTCGCGCTCATCTCCGGAGGCACCGGCGGCGTCGGCGATGCCGTGTCGACTCGCCTCGCCGCGGCCGGCTACGACATCGCGTTCACCTACAATTCCAACGCCGAGAAGGCCAGAGCGCTTGCCGAGCGACTTTCCTCTTCCGGAAGTCGAGTCCACGCCGACGCCGTCGACCTCTCTGACGCAGGTGCGGTCGACGCGTTCGTCGCCTCGGTCATCGAGACCTTCGAGCGCATCGACGTCGTCATCCACGCAAGCGGGCCATATGTGGAGCAGCGCTACGTCAGCACGTTCACCTCGGAGCAGTTCCGCCGGCACGTCGACCACGAACTCGTGGCGCTGTTCGAACTCGCCCGCACCACCCTCCCGCATCTGAGGGCCAGCGCCGGCTCACTCACCGCCGTCACCTCGGTCGGCGTGCGCCGCTTTCCTGCGAAGGACGCACTCTCGTCCGTCCCGAAAGGCGGCATGGAAGCGCTGATCCGCGCGATTGCGCTGGAAGAAGGACGCTTCGGTGTCCGCGCCAACGCGGTGGCCCCCGGCGTCCTCGGCGACGGGATGATGGGCATGCTCGCGAGCACCGGCGATGTTCCCGAGTTCCAGCGCACCTATCTCGAAGACACGATTCCGCTGCGCCGTCTCGGACTAGCGGATGACGTCGCTCAGGCTGTGTGCTTCCTGTCGTCGCCAGCGGCGTCGTACATCACCGGCCAAAGCCTGGACATCGACGGCGGCTACAGCCTCTGACACGCACCTCAGTCACCGACGCGCGTTGACGCCACCCATGAAGAGAGCTGCGATCTCCTCCGCGAGCTGCTCTGCACTGAGGCGACCCGCTGGATCGAACCAGCGGGTCGTACCGCTCACGGACGCCATAATCGTCCGGTAGACCACCTTCGCATCGAGCGCCGAGTCAAAAGCCCCTTCGCGCTGCCCCCGCTCGAGGACCTCGAGCCAGATGTTCTGGCACTCCTGCAACGCCTGCTCCATGAACGGGAACGAACGCGCCAGGTACGCCCAGTCACTGAGCATGATGCTCAGCGCATAGCGGCACTCGTCCAGAAGCGTGACCGAGTGCTCGATGAGTCCGCGAGCTGCCCGGGTCGCATCGGGTTCTGTCGCCGCGACATTCCGATAGCCGGCGAGCAGTTTCTCCCAGTATTCGCGCAGCAGTTCCTCCACCATCGATTCCTTCGATGTGAAGTGATGGTAGAGGCTTCCCGATTGGATGCCCGCTGCATCCGCCACATCGCGGATCGTCGTCACATGAAATCCGTTCTCGGCGAAAAGCCTTCCCGCGATCTGGACCAGCTCATCGCGGCGGCCGGATCCGGTTGCGCCGTTCCCCGAGGAACCGGCGCCCCTTCGCGTCTGCGTCTTCGGCATTGCTCCCCTTCTCGCACTCATTGAGTCTCAGTGCTGATTCCGTGCCCATCAATCTAACCGATGCGCGACGATCAAACGCTTGCTTGGAGTGAGACTTCGCCTTATTGTGGACCAAGCAACTGTTTGGTTGGGAGCAAAGGAACGCAATGACGTCGACCGTGAAGCTTGAACGCGACATCGAAGCCGCGCATCTGTTCGATGACTGGCTCGAGAAGGCGCGTGTCGCGCTGGAGACCCCGGACGTCGAGCGTTTCACCGCGCTCTTTGCGGACGACGGGTACTGGATGGACTACCTCGCGTTCACCTGGCGCTATCGGACTTTCCAGGGACACGAAGAGATCCGCGGCGCCGCCGAGCGGACCCTGGCTTCCCATGCGGTCCGATCGATCACCGTCTCCGCCGAGCGGGCTCGCCCACGACTCGCGCGACGGTCAGGGACGAACGTCCTCGAGGGCTTCTTCGACTTTGAGACCGTCGACGGCGCCGGCACCGCCTATGTGCGCCTTCGGTTGCACGACGACGGGACCGACCCGACGGTCTGGGTGCTACTCACCACTCTGCAGTCTGTACGCGGCTACACCGAGCGCACGGGGATCAACCGCCCCCGTGGTCGCGAAGAAGACGACGGCACAATGAATTGGCTGGATCGCCGCAACGCGGAGCAGGCTTTCGAGAACCGCGACCCCGAGGTCATCATCGTCGGCGGCGGGCACAGCGCACTGACGCTGGGAGCACGGCTGCGCCAGATGGGAGTGGACGCGCTCATCCTCGAGAAGAACCACCGTATCGGCGACAACTGGCGCAATCGCTATCACGCGCTGACACTCCACAACGAGGTGGCTACGAACACCCTCCCCTACATGCCGTACCCGACGACGTGGCCGTCGTTCCTGCCGAAGGACAAGCTCGCACAGTGGCTCGAGTCATACGCCGAGGCGATGGAGCTGAATGTGTGGACCGACTCGGAAGTCATCGGCGCGCACCGCGATGAGCAGACGAGTCGATGGACCGTGCGGATCCGGCGTGGCGACGGCAGCATCACAGAGCGGACGGCACCGCAAGTGGTCCTGTCAACCGGCGGCCATAGCGGTGTTCCGAAGCTGCCACAGATCCCGGGCCTTGAGGACTTCGCCGGGAGGGCCTTCCACTCCAGCGCCTACCACTCGGCGACCGAGCACGTCGGGGAGAACGTCGTCGTCATCGGCGCCGGAAGCAGCGCACACGACATCGCGAAGGATCTCTACGAGAACGGCGCGGGTTCGGTCACGATGATCCAGCGCAATCCGAGCGCGGTGATCAGCCTCGACCCGTGCGGCACCATGGTGTACTCAGCCTATTCGGACGACCTCGATCCGGCCGATGTCGACTTCGTTCAGGCTGCCACCCCATATCCGATCCTCAAGTCCACCTACCAGTGGTTGACGAAGAAGACGTGCGATCTGGACCGCGATCTCATCGAAGGCCTCGAAGCGGCGGGCTTCCGCACTGACTTCGAGCCCGATCACACCGGCTTCCACATGAAGTACCTACGCAAGGGCGGCGGTTACTACATCAACGCCGGATGCTCGGAACTCATCATCGACGGCAAGATCGGTATCCGCCAAGCTGCCGATCTTGACCGCATCGAAGCAGGCGGCCTCCGCATGCGCGACGGCTCCCTCCTTCCCGCAGACACGCTCGTGCTCGCGTCCGGATATGAGAACCAGCAGGAGGGTGTGCGCCAACTGTTCGGCGACGAAGTCGCCGAACGCGTCGGTTCGATCTGGGGATTCGACGAGAACTACATCATGCGTAACATGTGGGTGCGCACGGCACAGGACGGCTTCTGGGTGATGGGCGGCTCTCTGATGGAGGCGCGTCTGTACTCGACATACCTCGCAGTCCAGATCCGGGCGGATCTGCTCGGGATCCTTCCGAGCGAGGGCCTCGCCTGACCTTGTAAACCGCTTCAACTTGGAGGTAGCACGTGCAGGACATCTCATTGCAGGGGCAGGTCGCGATCGTCACCGGAGCCGGTGGGGGCCTCGGCCGCAGCTATGCGCTCGCGCTCGCTGACGCCGGGGCGGCCGTGCTCGTGAACGACACAGGCGGCGCACTCGACGGTCAGGGCGGGGAGCGGGGAGCAGCACAGTCCGTGGTCGACGAGATCGTCTCCCGCGGCGGGCGCGCGGTTGCCAACACCGATTCGGTGGCAAGCCCGGACGGCGGTGAGTCCATCGTCTCGCAGGCGATCGCTGAGCTCGGCGGCGTCGACATCGTCGTCAACAATGCCGGCATCCTGCGTGATCGGAGCATGGGGAAGATCGACTGGGACGACTTCCAGAGCGTGCACGATGTACACCTGCGAGGCTCGGCGCACGTCAGCCAGCCGGCGTTCCGGCACATGCGTGAGCAGCGTCACGGGCGCTTCATCTTCATCGGCTCCAGCGCGGGCACCTTCGGCAACTTCGGTCAGGCCGCGTACGGCTCCGCGAAGGGCGGCATAATGAGCCTCTCCGGCATCGTCGCGATCGAGGGCGAGCGCCACGGCATCCTCAGCAATGTCGTATGCCCGATAGCCCGCACACGCATGACGGACAGCATGCTCGACGATGCGCTCGATCTGGACCCCGACCATGTCTCACCGCTGATCGTCTATCTCGCCAGTCGTGGGAATGCGGAGACGCACCAGGTCTTCTCTGCTGGAGGCGGACGGTTCTCCCGCGTGTTCGTTGGCCTGACGGACGGCTGGTTCACCGACTCTGCACGCACCACCGCGAACGACATCGCCGAGCACATGGGCGACATCCTCAGCACCGAGCAGTTCTCGGTTCCCGCGAACGCTGCAGACGAGATCACCGCGCTGGCCAAGCGGCTCGAGAACCACACCGCCACCGGCGGCCGCTGACACCGGACGAAGATCTCCACGGTCGCGTCCGCTCTGCGTGGGCGCAATCGTGGAGATCTCCTGCTTTACGGATGCGTTCAGCGCATGCCGACGAGCGCCACCTTCTCGCGGGGAGACATCAGCCCGCCGCCTCCTCCGGACGCTCCTGCACCTCGACCGCGGCGGTGTCGGGGACGTACTCCTCGATGTGCCGCTCGTCGGGTCCGTTGTACGCCGAGAGCGGGCGGATCAGTGCGTTCGATGCCTGCTGCTCGAGGATGTGCGCAGTCCATCCCGTGATCCGTGCGGCGATGAACAACGGCGTGAAGGTGAGTGTGTCGTACCCGATGAGGTTGTACGCCGGGCCGGACGGATAGTCGAGGTTCGGATAGATCCCCTTGCGCGAGACGAACTCGTTCTCGAGCGTCTCGTACAGCTCGGCGACATCCGGCCGGTCGTAGTGCGCGACGAGTGTGTCGAGCGCGGCCTTCATTGTCGGCACGCGCGAGTCGCCGCGCTTGTAGACGCGGTGGCCGAATCCCATGATCTTGCGCTTCTCGGCGAGCGCGGCATCCAGCCAGTCGGAGACGGCGGAGGCCGACCCGATCTCGTCGAAGATGTGCATGACGGCCTCGTTCGCCCCGCCGTGCAGCGGGCCCTTCAGCGCGCCGATCGCTCCGACGACGGCCGAGTAGAGGTCGCTCAGCGTCGAGGTGATGACGCGCGCCGTGAAGGTCGAGGCGTTGAAGGAGTGCTCGGCGTAGAGGATCATCGATCGGTTGAAGGCATCGACGACCACGGGTGCGGCCTCCTCACCGAAGGTCAGCCAGAGGAAGTTCGCGGCGTAGTCGAGATCGTCACGGGACTCGACGATCTCCTCACCACGGCGGCGACGCTGACCGTACGACACGATCGCCGGCAGCACGGCGAACAGCTTCAGACTGCGTTCGAGGTTCTCCTCCGGCGTGCCGACGGCGTCGAGCACGTTGCCGATGCCGGCCGTCTCGACAGCCCCGATCACGCTGACGGCCGTGCGCACCTCGTCCATGGGGTGGGAGTCCAGCGGCAGGCGGTCGATCGCCTCCTTCACCTCGGGTGGCATCGCTCGGTGAGCGCGCTCCGTCGCCCGGAACTCGTCGAGCTGGGCGTCGGTGGGCAGCTCGCCGTGCCACAGGAGGTACGCGACGGCCTCGAACGGCTGCGTCGCGGCGAGCTCCTGCACGGGGTACCCGCGGTAGAGCAGGCTGTTCGTCTCCGGGTTGACCTTGCTGATCGCCGTCTCGTCGGCGACGACGCCGGCCAGGCCCTTCTTGATGTCGGTCATGCTCACTCCTTCGTGATGGTGAAGTTGAAGACCCCGGAGTCGAAGTGGTTGTACGACTCGTAGTCGATCAGGTCGTAGAGATCGGCGCGGTGCTGCATCTCGCCGAGCTTCCCCGTCAGGTGCCCTTCCTCGACCAGGGTATCGAGCGCACGACCGGTGGCACCCATCGCGATCCGGAGCATCGACACCGGCCAGATGACGATGTTGACGCCGACGCTTCGCAACTGCTCGACCGAGAACAGGTCGCTCTTGCCGAACTCCGTCATGTTCGACAGGATCGGCACGTCGACGGCCTCGCGGATCGCCGCGAACTCCTCCAGCGACCGCATCGCCTCGGGGAAGATCGCGTCGGCGCCGGCATCCACCAGAGCCTTCGCGCGGTGCTTCGCGGCCTCGAGCCCGTCCACGGCGGCGATGTCGGTGCGCGCCATGATGAGGAAGTTCTCGTCACGTCGTGCATCGACGGCCGCCCGGATGCGCTTGATCGCGGTGTGCTCGTCGACGACCGCCTTGCCGTCGAGATGACCGCAGCGCTTCGGATTGACCTGGTCCTCGATGTGGGCGCCGGCGAGTCCGGCATCCTCGAGGGTCTGGATGGTGCGCGCGACGTTCATCGGCTCACCGAACCCGGTGTCGGCGTCGATGATGGCCGGCAGCTCGGTCATGCGTGCGATCTGCTGACCACGACCGGCGACCTCGGTGAGCGTCGTCAGCCCGATGTCGGGCAGCCCGAGGTCGGCGGAGAGCACGGCACCCGAGATGTAGACGCCATCGAACCCCTTCTGCTCGATGAGGCGGGCGCTCAGCGGGTTGAACGCACCGGGGAAGCGCAGCAGCTCCCCACTGGCCAGTCGCTCACGGAACAGGCGACGCTTCTCGGCGGGCGCGGTGTGCGAGTACAGCATCAGAACAGTCCCGTCGTGGTGGGGGCGGATGCCACGACGCCGGGCCGCGCGATGATCGACAGCTCGGCGACCTCCGCCGCCGTCAGCTCGGGCAGCCGCTGCACGAGGGAGAGGAAGCGCTCGATCTCGGCCTGCTCGAGCACGGGCTCCGCGAGCAGACGGAACTTCGCGATGTAGTTCTCGCGCGCGAACGGCCGGGCTCCGAGCGGGTGAGCATCGGCGACCGCGATCTCGTCGACGAGCGTCGTGCCGTCGGTGAAGGTGATCTCGGCCCGCCCGCCGAACGCCTTCTCGCTGATGTCCTCGGAGTGGTAGCGGCGCGTCCACTCGGGGTCCTCGAGCGTCGTCACGCGGTTCCACAGTGCGACCGTGTCGGGGCGGGCGGCACGCGACGGCGCATACGAGTCGACGTGGTGCCAGGTGCCGTCCTGCAGGGCGACGGTGAAGATGTACGGGATCGAGTGATCGAGGGTCTCGCGCGACGCGGTCGGGTCGTACTTCTGCGGGTCGTTCGCACCCGAGCCGATGACGTAGTGCGTGTGGTGCGAGGTGTGCAGCACGACGGACTCGATCTTCGAGGTGTCGATCCCGGAGTTGTGCAGCTTGCGCGCAAGGTCGATCCACGCCTGCGCCTGGTACTCGGCCGAGTGCTCCTTCGTGTAGGAGTCGAGGATGGCGCGCTTGGACTCGCCGGCGGCGGGGAGCGGCACCTCGTACGCGGCATCCTTGCCGTCCAGCATCCAGGCGATAACGCCGTCCTCGCCTTCGTAGATCGGAGAAGGGCTGGTCTGGCCGCGCATCGCACGATCGACCGCTTCGACGGCCATCTTCCCGGCGAAGGCTGGTGCGTGCGCCTTCCAGGTCGAGATCTCGCCCTTGCGACTCTGACGCGTCGCGGTGGTGGTGTGCAGCGCCTGACCGACCGCCTGGTAGATGGTCTCGGCGTCGAGGCCGAGCAGGGTGCCGATACCGGCGGCGGCCGAGGGTCCGAGGTGGGCGACGTGATCGATCTTGTGCTTGTGGAGGCAGATCGCCTTGACGAGGTCGACCTGGATCTCGTACCCGGTGGCAAGTCCGCGCACGAGAGCGCGGCCGTCGCTGCCGACGTGCTGGGCGACGGCGAGGATCGGCGGGATGTTGTCGCCGGGGTGCGAGTACTCCGCCGCGAGGAAGGTGTCGTGGTAGTCCAGCTCGCGTACCGCCACACCGTTGGCCCACGCCGCCCACTCCGGGCTCGTGCGGGTCTCGAGGGGTGCGCCGAACACCGTCGCGCCGGCACCGCCACGGGAGACGGGGTGGCTGAAGGCCTGATCGCGTGCGGCGACGATCGGCGCACGCGTGAGGGATGCCGCCGCCACCGACGCGTTGTCGATGATGCGGTTGATGATCATGTCGACGACGTCCTGATCGACCTCGACCTCGTCGGTGGCGACCTCGGCGATCTTCCAGGCGAGCTGCTCCTCGCGGAGCAGCTCCTCTTCGCTCTTGTAGACGCGGACGTGATGGGTGACGGTCATGAGGATCCTTCGTTGTCGGACGGGAGGGAGTCGAGGATGCTGGAGAGCGCGTTGCGCAGGTGCACGTGGGTGGCGTGCGCGGCCAGATCTCCGTCGCGCTCGGCGAGGGCCTCGGCGATCAGCCGGTGCTCGGCGACGGAGGCGGCCAACCGCGCCCGGTTGTCGCGGGACATCCGGCGAACCCGCACGAGATGCGTGCGGACCGTGCGCAGTGCGGAGGAGATGTAGTCGTTGTCGACGGCGGCGTCGACGGCCTGATCGAACCGGGCGATCAGTGCGTAGTAATCGTCCCGCCCCGTCGCGGCATCGAGGGATGCACCGGCGGTGGCGAACTCCGCCGCAAGCCCGGCGAACAGGTCTGCGTCGCCCCGCACGGCGGCGAGGCGCGCGGCGGACTCCTCCAGCGCACGGCGGATCTCGAACAGCGAGCGGATGTCGTCGGCGTCGATGCCGGTGACGACGGTGACGCGCGGCGACTGCTGAGCGACGAGCCCCTCGGCGCTCAGCTGCTGCAGGGCCTCGCGCAACGGAGTGCGGCTGACACCGAGCCGGGCGGCCTGCTCGACCTCTGCGAGGACGGTGCCCGGTGCGAGGGCTCCGGACTGGATCTCCTCGAGGAGCGTCGCGTACGCGCGGTCACTCGCCCTGGTGCGCTCAACAGTCGTGCTCACACCGCCAGTGTATACACAAGCCAGCGAGAACGCGACCGATGCCGACCGAGTTTGCCTGAGCGTATACAAAACCCGGGCCGGACGCCGCGCTCACCCCGCGTCGGTCACGCCCTCATAAAGACCGATCATGTTGCCGTCCGGGTCGGCGATGACGGCCCACCAGCTCGTCTCGCTGATGGGCTGCTTGTCCATGGCCACGGTCGCGCCATGCTGGACGGCGGCGGCGACGGTGTCGTCGATCGAATCGACCTCGACGTAGGACCGCGGCTGAGTGAACCCGTCGCCGCGAGGAGCGAGCCCCCCTCCGCTGATCCGATTCGGGGCCTGCCACATGGGGTAGCCCTCGAAGCCCGGCACCTCGGCGATCTGCCAGCCGAACAGGGTCGAGTAGAACGCCGTCGCCCTGCCCATGTCACTGACCGGGATGTCGATGTGCGTGATGTCACCGTGTGCCATGCCGAACTCCTCTCGAGCCCCCGCCGGCGCCGCCGGAACGCCGACAGGAGCAGTCTGATCCCGTCGGCGCGGCATATCAAGGGGTCTCCGCAGCGCCCTCCGCCTCGACGGCGAGGGAGGGATCGCCCGCCCGCGAGGCCACCGGCTCGCCGAGCTTCACCACGACGACGCCGGAGAGCACGAGCGCTGCACCGAGACCCTGCACCGCGTTCGGCAGCTGGCCGAGCAGGAGCCACCCGAACAGGAGCGCCGCCACGACCTCGGCGAGCGCGATGAACGAGGCCAGACGCGAGCCGAGCAGCCTGGTCGACGCGATGCCGAGCACGTAGGCCAGCGCCGTGGCGATGAGGCCGATGGCGAGCACCGGCACGAACCACGGCACGACACCGAAGCGATAAACGACGTCATCGGTGTTCCATGCGATCGGGACGACGCCGACGAGCCCGGCGGCGGTGAGGCCGACCGCGCCGATGAGGAGTCCGGCACCGGCCAGCGCGATCGGCGGCATGCCGGTGTCATCCTTGCCGGACAGGAGGAAGTACGCCGCAGCGCCGATCATCGCACCGAACGCCCACAGGATCCCACCGAGGTCCACGCTGCGTCCGGAGAGGACGTCGAGCATGAGCACCAGTCCGACGAATGCGATCGCAGCACCGACCACGCTGCGCCCGGTGGGCCTCTCGCCACGACGCACCCACAGCCACAGGACGACCGCGATCGGGGCCGTGTACTCGATGAGGAGGGCGAGCCCGACATCCATGACGGCGACCGCCTGGAAATAGAACAGCTGCGTCGCCGTCACGGCGAGCAGGCCGTAGGCGATGATCGTGCCGACGTTGCGGCGCAGCAGATGCCAGCGACCGCGCAGCGCGACGATCGTGGGGACGAGAAGGACGAGCGCCGCCACCCAGATGCGGACGGTGACCGCCGCACCCGGCGTCCAGCCCGCATCGATGAGCCCTCGCGCCCACGCGCCGGACATCCCGAAGGCGAGCGCCGCACCGATCGCGAGAGGGAGCCCGAGACGCAGCCCCGATCGCACCGCGCTGTCATTCGTCAAAGTCGCCATGATCGATGACATTAGCGACGCGGGAGGTAAGGTGTCAACATGCTGTTCACAGATGACACGGTCGAGGCTCTCCGCGCCGCCGTCCACCTGATCAACACCGCGGAGGGCCCGGACGCCCTGGAGACCCCCGACGACCTCGAGGCGTTCCTCGACACCTTCCCCTACACCGGTCGCATCGACCGCGACGCGGAGGAGCTGCGGACACTGCGTGCCCTGCGGCCGCAACTGCGAGCGATGCTGCTCGCCCCCAGAGACGACATGGTCGAGGAGGTCAACCGCGCCCTGCGCGAGGTGACCCTCGACGCGCGTCTCGTGCGGCACGACGACGCGGACTGGCATCTGCACGCCGTCTCCGACGACCGGCCGCTCGCCGAACGCATCCTCGCCGAGACGGCGATGGCCGCCATCGACGTCATCCGCGCAGACGAGGGCAGCCGTCTGGCCGTCTGCGCCGACGACGACTGCGACGGGGTCGTGCTTGATCTGTCGCGCAACCGGTCGCGGCGGTACTGTTCGACGGCGTGCACGAATCGGAACGCCGTGGCCGCGTACCGCGCTCGGCGGCGCTGAGGATCCGGCTTCGACTGCGTCGCTGCGCGACTCCGCTCAGCCCGTTTCGTCTCGCTCCGCTCGCTCAACGCCCCGCGTGAGGTTCGCTCGCTCAACGACCCGTGTGGGGCCCGCTCGCTCAACGCCCCGCGTGAGGAGAGGCCGGCTTCGACTGCGTCGCTGCGCGACTCCGCTCAGCCCGTTTCGTCTCGCTCCGCTCGCTCAACGCCCCGCATGAGGTTGGCTCCCTCGAGGACCCGCGCTCCGGTGGCGGGTCGTTGAGCGGAGGCGGCATCGCCGCCGGAGACGAAACGGACTGAGCGAGCGGAGCGAGTCGAAGTCCCGACGCGGTCGTCAGCCCGCCCGGTAGCCGGTGTGGTCCGGGTTCGGCGCGAGCTTCCACCCGTCGCCGTCGGCAACGACGAGGTTCTTCATGCCGCCGGCCTCGGCGATGATCCCGTAGTCCTGGCCGGCGTCGGCGGCGTAGCAGAACAGGGTGACGAACGGCTCGTCGCCGACGTTCACGCTGCGGTGGATCCAGTGGCCCGGCACGTCGACCGCCTTTCCGGGGGTGAGCTCGATCGCCGAGCTCTGACCGTCGACGGTCTCCAGCAGCATGACGCCGCGGCCGCTGAGGCAGTAGTACAGCTCAGCACGGTCGGCGACGGCGTGCAGGTGCCCTCGGGTGACGGCGAACTCCTCGCCGTACCGACCCGGCAGAAGCGTGCTCGTGCCGACGATGAGAGCGCCGGGGCCCTCCTGGTAGCGGTGGTCGTCGACGCTGTAGATGAGTTCGTCCGCACCGCGCTCGGCCACGGCATCCTGCCAGGCCTGCTCATCGCGGTACACACCACTCATGTCGCCGAGGAACTTCTCGTAGCGCCGCGAGCGTCCCTCGATCGGTCCCTGCGGGGAGATCTCCAGCAGGGTGGGGACGTCAACGATGGATGCGGTGGTCACGACATACTCCTACGACTTGTAACTACAGGACTTGTAATTACAGGTATACTCCAAAACAGCACGATCCGGAACCGCAACCACCGAAGCAGGCACGAACTGTGATCATCGCCCACGACCTCGGCACGACCGGGAACAAGGCCTCTCTGCACCACGACGACGGTCGCCTCGTCGCATCGACGACCGTCGGATACCCGGCGCACTTCGCCGCCGGCGGGGTCGCCGAACAGGACCCCCAGGACTGGTGGGATGCCGTCGTCTCGGCCACCCGCGAACTCCTCACCCGCACCGGGACGGAGCCATCCGCCGTCGGCGGGCTCGTCGTCAGCGGCCAGATGATGGGCGCGGTCCTGCTCGACGGTGAGGGCGCCCCGGTGCGTCCGGCCATCATCTGGGCGGACACCCGCGCCGCGGCGCAGCAGCGCGAGCTGGAGCAGGCACTCGGCGCCGCCCACGCCTATGAGGTGCTCGGCCATCGGCTCAACCCCACGTACTCGGTCGAGAAGGTCATGTGGGTGCGCGACAACGAGCCGGAGGTGTGGGCGCGCGTGCGGCGTTTCTGCGTCGCCAAGGACTACATCGTCCTCGGTCTCACCGGCCGTCTCGCAACCGACCGCTCGGACGCCTCCGGCACCAACGCCTACGATCAGCGCACCGGCGACTGGTCGGAAGAGGTGCTGCAGGCCGCCCGCCTCGACCGCGACCTGTTCCCCGAGATCCTCGACTCGACGGCGATCGCCGGCACGCTGACGGATGCCTCAGCATCCGCCCTCGGCCTCGATGCCGGCGTCCGCGTGGTGATGGGCGGCGGCGACGGCCCGATGGCCGCGGTCGGATCCGGCATCGTCGCGCCGGAGGACGGCGCCTACGTCTGCCTCGGCACATCGTCGTGGATCTCGTTCGCGTCGGACACCCCCCTGCTCGACGCCGGCCTGCGCACCTTCACGTTCGACAACGTCGTCCCCGGCTCGTTCGTGCCGACCGCGACGATGCAGGCCGGCGGCGCGTCGATCCAGTGGATCAGTGAAGCGCTCTCCGCCGACCCCGCCCGTCCGGAGACCGCTCGCCTGACGGGCGAGGCCGGCGGCGACATCGACACCGAAGACCTCTACTTCCTGCCCTACCTCCTCGGCGAGCGCTCCCCCATCTGGGATCCGGACGCCCGCGGCGCCTTCGTCGGGATCGGACGGCACCACACCAGGCAGCACCTCGTGCGCGCGGTACTTGAGAGCATCGGATACAACCTGCTCACCAGCATCCACGCCTTCCGCGAGTCGGGCGCGACGATCGACCGCATCGACGCCGTCGGCGGCGGGGCGCAGAGCGACGTCCTGCTGCAGATCCTCGCCGACGTCTGGGGCGTGCCGGTGCGCCGCCGCACCATCGTGGAGGAGGCGAACAGTCTCGGCGCCGCCGTGACCGGAGCCGTCGGACTGGGACTCGCCGACTTCTCCGCCGCACGGGCACTGAGCGAGGTCACCGCCGAATTCGCTCCGGATGCCGGCCGCCACGACGTGTACGCGGCCCGCCACTCGCGGTTCACCGCGGCGTACGACGCGCTCGCGCCGTGGTTCGCGGGAGGGGTGCGCTGATGGGCGTCATCCTCGCCACCAGCCGCTCCTTCTCGGACGGCGACATCGACCTCGTCTCGCGCGCCGAGGCGGCAGGCCACCGGATCGTCCGCGGCCCCGCCCACCATGAACTCGCCGACCTGGCCCCACTGCTCGCCACGGCAGACGCCTGGATCGCCGGCACCGGCCCGGTGACCGTAGCGCACATGGATGCCGCACCCGGACTGCGCGTGATCGCCCGCTACGGCGTCGGCACCGAGGCGGTGGACCTCGCCGCGGCCGCGGAGCGCGGCATCCCCGTGACGAACACGCCGGGCGCCAACGCGGATGCCGTCGCCGACCACGCCGTCGGCCTCATGCTCGCCGCCCTGCGGTCGATTTCCGATGGCGACCGCCGCGTACGCCAGGGCGACTGGAGCGTCCGTCGCGGCCGTGAGTTGGGCGCCGCCACGGTCGGCATCGTCGGATTCGGCCGGATCGGCCAGGGCGTCGCTCGGCGCCTCGGCGGCTTCGGCTCTCGTATCCTCGCCGCCGACCCCTTCCTCCCCGCCGACCGCATCCGGCATGCCGGAGCAGAGCCCGCCGACCTCGACGAACTCTTCCGCTCCGCTGACCTCATCACGCTGCACGCCCCGGGAGGTCAGCGCCTGCTCGACGGATCACGGCTGGACGGCATCCGCCCCGGCGCGATCGTCGTGAACACGGCACGCCCCGACCTCGTCGACGAGACCGCACTCGCCGTCGCGCTCCGCGACGGGCGTCTCGCCGGCTATGCCGCGGACACGCTCGACGGCGACACTGCAGCCTCCGCGAGCCCGCTGCTCGCCGAGGACCTCGCCGACCGTGTGATCGTCACCCCGCACCTCGGTGCGCAGACCACGCAGGCCGTCGACAACATGGGATCCATGTCGCTCGACGATGTGATCGCCGTCCTCGCCGGCCGCGCCCCCGCCTATCCCGTCACCCGCTGAAAGGCCGACATGACCACCGAATCGATCGACTCCACCCCCGACGCCGACTACATGGGCTTCGTCGGAGTCACCACCGGCTCGTCCTCGATCATGACCGTGTTCCCGCTGTGGGCGGACATCCTCGGCCTGCCGACGCGCACCCTCATCGGCCACGATCTGCCGATGGACGCCACCCCTGAGCAGTACCGCGCACTCGTCGAGCAGATCCGTGACGACCCGCACCACCGCGGCGCCCTCGTCACGACGCACAAGATGAACGTCTACGCCGCGGCATCCGACCTGTTCGACGAGCTGGACCCGTTCGCGGTGTCGTGCTCGGAGATCTCCAGCATCGCCGCGAGCGGCGCCCGCCTGTCGGGGCGCGCGAAGGATCCGATCACCGTGGACCTCGCCCTGCGCGACTTCCTGCCCTCCGACCACTTCGCCTCGACGGGCGCAGAGGTCGTCATCCTCGGCGCCGGCGGCTCCGGCACCGCACTGAGCTGGGCCCTCGCCGAACGCGAGGACGCACCGGCCAAGATCACCGTCACCGCTCGCGACGACGAGAAGCTCGACCACCTGCGCGAGGTGCACCGCCAGCACGGCACCCGCGACGGGCTCATCGAGTACGTCCGCACAGACTCGCCCGCCGAGGCCGCCGCGATCGTCGCCGCCGCCGCGCCGGGTTCCCTCATCGTCAACGCCACCGGCCTCGGCAAGGATCGCCCTGGTTCCCCACTCCCGGACGACGTCGTGTTCCCCGAGGGCGCGTACGTGTGGGAGTTCAACTACCGCGGCTCGCTGGAGTTCCTGCACCAGGCGCGCGCGGCAGAGGCCGATCGTGCCCTGCACGTGGTCGACGGATGGCGCTACTTCATCCACGGCTGGTCGCAGGTCGTCGCCGACGTGTTCGACCTCACGCTCACGCCGGAGATCGTCGAGCAGCTCGCCGACGCCGCGGAGGCCGCGCGGCGATGACCGGCGTCGTCCGCACCGTCCTCGGCGACATCGACCCCGCACTGCTGGGGTCGACGAACTACCACGAGCACCTGTTCCAGGTCAGCCCGCTGCTGCCAGGGGACGAGCTCCACGATGAGGACGCCTCCCGTGCGGAAGCGGCGCTGCTCGGCGCCAGCGGGTTCGCCGCGATGGTCGATGCGACGCCCCTCGGGCTGGGACGCGACCCGGAGGGCCTCGCACGCATCAGCGCACAGACCGGACTGCGCATCGTCGCCACCACAGGGCGACATCGCGAAGCGCACTACGGATCCGACCACCCGCTGCGGGCCTGGACGGCCGAACAGCTCGCCGACAGGTTCGTCGCGGACCTGACGACGGGAACCGCGGCGGACGAGGCGGTCCTCGCGGATGCGGATGCCCGCGTCGCCCGCACGCCGTCCGGCGCCCCGGTGCGGGCGGGTCTGCTCAAGGGCGGCATCGACTACTGGCGCATCAGCCCGTTCGAGCGGACGACCCTCGACGCCCTCGGCGCCGCCCACCGCGCGACGGGAGCCCCGATCATGGTGCACCTGGAGTTCTGCACCGCCGCCCACGAGGTGCTCGACCTGCTCGGCGCGGAGGGCGTGGCATCCGACCGGGTCGTGCTCGCCCACGCGGACCGCGATCCCGACCCCGGCCTCCACTCCTCCCTCGCCGAGCGCGGCGCGTACCTCGGGTACGACGGCTTCGCCCGCCCCCGCACGCGCAGCGACGCCGAGCTGCTGGCCCTGACCGCCGCCGTGGTCGAGCAGGGCGGTGGTGACCGCATCCTGCTCGGCGGCGACGTCGCCCGCGCCACCCGCTACATCTCCTACGGCGGGATGCCGGGGCTCGCCTACCTCGGAGAGCGCTACGTCCCTCGGCTGCGGTCCGCCATCGGCGCGGACGCCGTCGATCGGATGCTGGTCGCCAACCCCGCGCGACTGCTCGCACTCGGCTGAACCGGGGCGGCTTCGACTCGTCGCCGACGGCTCCTCGCTCAGCCCGTTTCGTCTCGCTCCGCTCGCTCAACGCCCCGCACTACAGTGGCGGCGGCGCCAACTCCTCGCGGCTTCGACTCCTCGTCGACGGCTCCTCGCTCAGCCCGTTTCGTCTCGCTCCGCTCGCTCAACGCCCCGCACTACAGTGGCGGCGGCGCCAACTCCTCGCGGCTTCGACTCGTCGCCGGCGGCTCCTCGCTCAGCCCGTTTCGTCTCGCTCCGCTCGCTCAACGTCCCGCACTACAGTGGTGCGGGTCGTTGAGCGGAGGCGCGAAGCGCCGCAGACGAAACGGGCTGAGCGCAGTCGCGGAGCGACGGAGTCGAAGCCTCCATCCACCCGCGGCCACACGAAACGGCCCCCCACCCGAAGGTGAGGGGCCGTCGTGACGGAAGCGTCAGATCACTCGTAGAGGACTGCGGCGATCTTCTCGTCATCCAGGTTGTTCGCGTCGTACCAGTACGAACCGGTGTCGTAGAACTCGTCGACCGACTCGCCCATGGCGGCGTCGTACGCGGCCTGGACGACCTGCGCGCCGATGCCGATCGGGTCCTGCGTGATGGCGCCGGCCATGGTGCCGTCCTTGATGGCGTTGATCTGCGCCGCGCCGGAGTCGAAGCCGATGATGGTCAGCTTGCCCTTCTCGAGGCCGAGCTCGCCGACCGCGTTCACGACGCCGATGGCCGAGCCCTCGTTGGTGCCGTAGATGCCCTTGAGGTCCGGGTGGGCGGCGATCATGGCCTTCGCGATGTCAGCCGACTTCAGGTGGTCGCCGTCGCCGTACTGGATGTCGACGATCTCGATGTCCGGGTAGTCGGACTCGATCTTCTCGACGAAGCCGTCGCGACGCTCGACACCGGTCGAGTTGATCTGCGAGTGGCCGACGATGGCGACTTCGCCCTCGCCGCCGATGAGCTCTGCCATGTGCTCAGCCGCCAGCGCACCGGCGACCTTGCTGTCGGTGGCCGCGAGGCTCAGCCCGACATCGCCGTTGCAGGGAGCGTCGAAGTACACCACGGGGATGTCCTTGGAAGCGGCCTGGTCGAGCGGTGCGACGCACGCCTCGGGGTCGAGGGCGGCGTACGCGATGGCGTCGGGGTTCTTGTCGATCGCGGCGGTCAGCATCTCGAGCTGCTGAGCGATCTCGGTCTCGGCCGCGGGGCCTTCGAACGTGATCTTGACGCCGAGCTCCTCGGCGCGCTCCTCAGCACCCTTCTTGACGGCCTGCCAGAACTGGTGCTGGAAGCCCTTCGAGACGAGCGCGATGTACATCTCACCGTCGCCGCTGCCCTCAGCGCTGCCACCCTCTTCGATGACGTCGCCGTTGCCACCGGCACAGCCGGCCATGACGAGAGCGGATGCGGCCACCAGTGCCGCGAATGCGGTCTTCTTGCCGAATTTCATTGAAACTCCATTGTTCTGTGTGGGTGCCGGCCGGAGCCGGCGGGTGCGGGTAGGGAAGGAAACGTCAGGTGCGCTGGCGGTTGCGCAGCGAGTCGAGGAACACGGCGAGCAGGACGACGACGCCGACGACGACGTTCTGCCACTCCGTCTGGATCGACAGGATGCGCAGGCCGTTGACGAGCACGCTCATGATGAGCGCACCGATCACGGTGCCGAGGATCGAGCCGCGACCGCCCAGCAGGGAGGTGCCGCCGATGATGACGGCCGCGATGGCCTGCAGCTCGTAGCCCGTTCCGATCTGCGGCTGCGCCGAGTCGAGTCGGGAGGCGATGATGACACCGGCGATACCGGTGAAGGCGCCGGCGAACATGTAGATGAAGATCGTCCAGCGGCGGGTGTCGACACCGGAGAGGCGTGCGGCCTCCTCGTTCGATCCGATCGCGAAGGTGTAGCGGCCCAGCAGGGTCTTGGACAGCACGATCGCCGCGATGATCGCGAGCACGGCCGTGATGAGGACGGCGTTCGGGATGCCGGGGATGATGACGCCGAGGGCGATCTTCTTGAAGTCGGGGGCCGACGTGGAGAAGTAGATCGGCGCGACACCGGAGATGACCAGGGCCAGACCGCCCGCGATCATCATCATCGCCAGGGTGGCGATGAAGGGAGGCAGCCGCAGGAACGTCACGTTGAGGCCGTTGACGAGACCCATGAGGACACCGGTCGCGATGCCGCCCAGGATACCGACCCACACGGGAAGCCCCATGTTGGTGATGAAGACACCCGTCATGACGGCGCACAGCGCCATACCGGTTCCCAGCGACAGGTCGATGCCGCCGGTGATGATCACGAAGGTGGTACCGAGCGCGAGGATGCCGATGACCGCCGTCGACAGCAGCACCGTGGCGATGTTGCTGAACGTGAAGAAGTTCGGGCTCGCGATCGCGAAGAAGATCACGAGGATCACGAGTGTGCCGAAGGCCAGCGACTGCTGGAGCTGACGCTTCAGGAAACCGGCGAAGTCACGCTTGTCGGTGTCCTCGTTGACGGCCTGCTGGATGACGGTGGTCGTCTCTCCGGACTGCTGTGGGGTGCTCATCAGTCTTCCTCCCCGTGGGCTGCGAGTTGCATGATCTTCTCCTGGCTGGCTTCCTCGTTGCGGAGGGTCCCCATGATCCGACCGTTCGCGAAGACCGCGATGCGGCCGGCGACGCGGAGGATCTCGGGGAGCTCCGACGAGATGACGATGATGGACTTCCCGGCGTCAGCGAGCTGCTGCATGAGCCGGTAGATCTCTTCCTTCGCGCCGACGTCGATCCCTCGGGTCGGCTCGTCGAAGATGAGGATGTCGCAGTCGCGCATCAGCCACCGGGCGATGACGACCTTCTGCTGATTCCCTCCGGAGAGCAGCTTCACGATCTGGTTCACCGACGGCGTCTTCACGCGCAGCTGCTGCACGTACTGCTTGGTCTGGTTCTTGGCCTTGCCATCGACCATCCAGCCGAGCGCGCCGGCGTAGTTGCTCAGGGAGGCGAGGACGGTGTTGAAGGTGACGTCCTGCTCGAGCATGAGTCCGAGCTGCTTGCGGTCCTCGGAGAGGTATCCGACCCCGCGGCGGACCGCATCCTTGGGCTGGTTGATCTTCGCGTCGCGGCCGTTGATGAGGATCGTGCCGGCGCTGCGCGGGTCGGCCCCGATGAGCGCGCGAGCCGTCTCGGTGCGCCCGGCACCCATGAGGCCGGCGAACCCGAGGATCTCACCGCGGTGCAGCTGGAACGTGACGTCCTTGAGCAGCGTCTTGGTGGACAGACCCGACACGTCGAGCACGACGGGCTGATCCTGGTGATCGCGGGGCGCGGGGCGCGTTCCCTCGTCGATCACGCGGCCGACCATCATCTCGATGATCTTCGGGATGCTGATCTCGCTCTTCTCGAGTGATCCGATGTATTGCCCGTCACGGAGCACGCTCACGCGATCGGCGAGACGGCGCAGTTCGTCCATGCGGTGGGAGATGTAGACGATCCCGGTGCCGTCGGCCTTCAGCTGCTCGATGAGCGTGAAGAGGGTCTCGACCTCGCTGTCCGTGAGCGCCGAGGTCGGCTCGTCCATGATGAGCACCTTGGCGTTGAACGACAGCGCCTTGGCGATCTCGACCATCTGCTGCTCGGCGACCGTCAGCTCGCCGACCTTCTGGCGAGGGTCGAGGCGGATCTTCAGACGTGCGAGCAGTTCGGAGGTCTGCCCGTTGAGGTTGCGCTCCGAGAGCAGACCGCCGGAGGTGGGCTCGCGGCCGATGAAGATGTTCTGCGCGACCGTGAGGTCGGGCATGAGGTTGAGCTCCTGGTGGATGATCGTGATCCCCAGCTGCTGCGCCTGCAGCGGGCTGGTCAGTTCGACCTCCTGCCCCTCGAAGACGATCGTGCCCTCGTCGCGCGTGTAGATCCCGGAGAGGATCTTCATGAGCGTCGACTTGCCGGCACCGTTCTCGCCGACGAGGACGAGCACCTCGCCCGCGCGCACCTCGAGGTGCACATCCTTGAGGGCCTGCACTCCGGGGAACCCCTTGGAGATGCCTTCCACTCTGAGGACTGGATCGCTCACGTGCTCACCTGCTTCCTTGAAGGTCAATACTCGATTCCTCATGGAATCCATTTCAAACATCGGGTCAATTCTGCCGCTCGCGTGCTTCCGTCGCAAGTTGTACCTAAATGTACCTAATAGATGTCCCCACATGGTAGACCTGTAATAACAACTTTGTCACAGATGCGCGCAGACGCGCATGGGAAAGGATCGACATGCTCATCGGCGCGCACGGATTGGTCTTCACCGGAACCTTCGACGAGGCGGGCCTTCGCCGCGCCATCGAGGGCACGAGATCGGCGGGGTTCGACCTCATCGAGATTCCCCTCATGGATGCCGAGGGCTTCGACTCCGCGGCCGCCGGCCGGCTGCTCCGCGACAACGATCTCGCCGTGACGGCCTCGCTCGGGCTGACCTCCGAGACGGACCTCACGAGCGAGGACCCCGCCGTCGTCGCCGCCGGCGTCGCGACGCTCGAGCGCTGCATCGATCACGTCGCGACGATGGGCGGTGACGTGCTGTGCGGGGTCATCTACTCCGCGATGGGCAAGTACATGGCGCCGGCGAGCGACAAGGGCATCGCCCACAGTCAGGCCGCGATCTCCGGTCTGGCTGCGAAGGCCGCCGAGCGCGGCATCCGCCTCTCGCTCGAGGTCGTCAACCGCTACGAATCCAACGCGTTCAACACCGGACGCGGGGCGCTGCGATTCCTCGACGGCGTCGAGGGCGACGTCAGCGTGCACCTGGACACCTATCACATGAACATCGAGGAGTCCGACTTCTTCCAGCCGGTGCACGACGTCGCCGCGGCGGGCAAGCTCGGCTACGTGCACATCGGCGACAGCCACCGCGGCTACCTCGGCACCGGAACCGTGGACTTCGCGACCTTCTTCCGCGCACTGCACGATGTCGCCTACGACGGACCGGTCGTCTTCGAGTCCTTCTCTTCCGCCGTGGTCAGCGCAGAGCTGAGCAACACCCTCGGCATCTGGCGCAACCTCTGGCAGGACTCGGATGATCTCGCCGCGCACGCCAACCGGTACATCCGCGACGCGCTGCACGCGGTGGACACCATCGACCTGCACTGACGGCGGGGGTGCGGCGGGAGCCAGGCTTCGACTCCGTCGCTGCGCGACTCCGCTCAGCCCGTTTCGTCTGCGGCGGCTGCACCGCCTTCGCTCAACGACCCGCGGCACGCCGCCACCCACGGGACGTTGAGCGAGCGAAGCGAGACGAAACGGGCTGAGCGACCGCAAGGAGCCGAGGCCGGCTCAGCGCCGGGGTCCAGACTTCGACTCCGTCGCTGCGCGACTCCGCTCAGCCCGTTTCGTCTGCGGCGGCTGCGCCGCCTTCGCTCAACGACCCGCGGGACGTTGAGCGGACGCCGAAGGCGGGAGACGAAACGGGCTGAGCGACCGCAGGGAGCCGAAGCCGGCTCAGCGCGTCACGCGGACGGATGCCCGACGACGCCCTTGCGCAGCAGCGCGTTGCCGTACTTGCGCGTCTCACCGGTGCGCACCATCAGGTAGGCGGGGCGCGCGGCCTCGTAGTACGCGAAACGCTCCACGAACCGTGTCGTCTCGACGGTCGTACCCGCGGCATCCATCAGCTCGTGCTGGACGTCGAGGATCTCGCCGTCGGCGCTCTCCATGAGATCGAGACCCGGCGCATCGTCGAGGGGGATGACGGTGCGGATGGCGGCCAGCACCTCCGGCGTCGTCGTCCCCGGCAGATCGATCGTGCGCTCCCCGAGCCCCCATGCGGGGAAGTGCGCGTCGGCGATCACCACGGAGTCCGAGTGGCCCATGCGGTCCAGGTGCAGCAGCAGCTCACCGGTCAGCAGCGGGTGGATTCCTTCGAGCATCGTCCCTCCTCAGGGTCGCTGTTCGGCGTTCATGCGGGAATGAGCCCCTCATGGGCGAGTTCCGCCCAGAAGTCCGCGGGGATCTCGGTGGCGGCCAGCGCGGCATTCTGACGCACCTGCTCGGGGCGGGAACTGCCGACGACGACCGAGCGAGTGACCGTCTCGCGCAGGGGGAACTGGATCGCGGCCGCCGGCAGCAGCACGTCATGGGCCCGGCAGACGGCGACGATCCGCTGGAGACGATCCCAGATGTCGTCCGGGATGCCGCCGTACTCGTAGCGACCGTCCCTCGTGGGCTCCGCCTTCGCGAGCAGCCCTGAGTTGAAGACGGATGCCGCGACGACACCCGTTCCGCGGTCATGACAGGCAGGAAGCACCTCGGCCGCCGCCGGCTGCTCGAGCAGCGTGTAGCGACCGGCGATCATGATCGTGTCGAGGTCGGCCTCGCGTACCGAGCGCACCAGCGCGTCGCTGGTCATGGCCCCGACACCGATCGCACCCACGGCCCCCTCGGCGCGCAGCCGTTCGAGTGCGGGGAACGCCGACGCGACAGCGAGGTCGAGGTCGTGACGCTCCGGGTCGTGGAGGTAGAGGAGATCGATCCGTTCGATTCCGAGACGCTCCTGCGATTCCTCGAGCGACGCGCGGATGCCGGCCTCCGAGAAGTCCCACACGCGCTGCACGTCGTCCGGCACGAAGAAGTCGTTGTCCGTGTCGAGCCCGCCGGCGAAGTCCGGGTTCGGACGCAGCAGACGGCCGGCCTTCGTCGAGAGGAAGAACTCGTCACGCGGCTTCGTGCGCAGGAACGCCCCGAGGCGGCGCTCGGAGAGGCCGAGACCGTAGTGCGGCGCGGTGTCGTAGTAGCGGATGCCGCTCTCCCACGCGGCATCCAGCACCGCCCACGCCTCGTCGTCGGTGAGCGCGCGGAAGAGGTTGCCGACGTTCGCTGCCCCGTAGCCGAGCGCGGGGATCACCTGATCACTCGGCGACATGCGCGCCCGTCCAGGTGTACTTCCGAATGCTCTCCGCCTTCATCTCCATGCCCGCCCCCGGCGCGGTGGGCGCCATGTAGGACCCGCCGCGGATGTCGGTCGGGGTGACGAAGTGCTCGTGGAGGTGGTCGACGAACTCGATCAGGCGCCCCTCGCGTGTGCCGGTGACGGCGACGTAGTCGAACATCGACAGGTGCTGGACGGCCTCGCACAGACCGACCCCGCCGGCGTGCGGGCAGACCGGAACGCCGAACTTGGCGGCCAGGAGCAGGTTGGCGATGTTCTCGTTCACGCCGGCGACACGGACCGCATCGATCTGCATGACCTCGATGGCCTCGGCCTGCAGCAGCTGCTTGAAGATCATCCGGTTCTGCGCGTGCTCACCGGTGGCAACACGGATCGGGGCGATGCCCCGCGCGATCTCGGCGTGGCCGAGGATGTCGTCGGGGCTGGTGGGCTCCTCCACCCACGCCGGGTTGAACTCCGCCAGCGCGTTCACCCACTCGATCGCCTCGGACACCTCCCACCGCTGGTTCGCGTCGATCGCGATGGGGAAGTCGGGGCCGACGACCTCACGCGCCTTGCGGAAGCGGCGGATGTCGTCGTCGAGGTCGGCGCCGACCTTCAGCTTGATCTGGGTGAAACCGTCGGCGAGCGCCTCGCGCGCCAGGCGCTCGAGCTTCTCGTCGGAGTATCCGAGCCATCCGGGGCTGGTCGTGTACCCGGGGTAGCCGGAGGCGAGGAGCTCGGCCTCACGCTCCTCGCGCCCTTCGACGCCGGCGCGGAGGATCTCCAGCGCCTCGTCGCGGGTGAGGGCGTTGGTCAGGTAGCGGAAGTCGACGAGGTCGACGATCTCCTCGGGGGTCATCCGCGCGAGCAGCTGCCACAGCGGAAGGCCCGCACGCTTGGCCTTGATGTCCCACAGCGCGTTGATGACGGCGCCGATGGCCATGTGCATGACGCCCTTCTCGGGGCCCAGCCACCGCAGCTGCGAGTCGCCGATGATGTCGCGGAACGTCCCGCCCATGTCGTCGAGCAGCGGCTCGATCTCCCGACCGACGAGGTGTCCGGCCAGCGCGTCGATCGCCGCCACCTGCACGTCGTTGCCGCGACCGATCGTGAACACGAAGGAGTGGCCGTCGATGCCGTCGCCCGCATCCGTGCGGATGACCGCGTACGCTGCGGAGTAGTCCGGGTCGGGGTTCATCGCGTCCGAGCCGTCCAGGCTCAGCGATGTGGGGAAGCGGATGTCGGTGGTGTCGACTGCGACGATACGGCTCAAGGCGTTCCTCTCCTGGGTGCGGGATTTCTCGCACGGATCTCTTGGAGTGTAAACATCGGATGTCTATACTGTCAATCAGTCCCGCCGCCGGCTGGCGGCTCCCCGATGAGGTAGGAGAACCATGAAGTTCGCGCGGCTTGGCGCCCCAGGATCCGAGATCCCCGTTGTGATCGACGGCGACCGCCACCTCGATCTGCGACCGCTGACATCCGATGTCAACGGCGACTTCCTGTCCGGAGATTTCCGCGCACGCGTGACTGCGGCACTGGCGGCCGATGAACTCCGCGAGATCGCCGACGCGGCCGACCTCCGCATCGGATCGCCGATCGCGCGGCCGAGCGCGGTGATCTGCGTGGGGATGAACTACGCCGCCCACGCCGCGGAGTCCGGCGCTGAGCCGCCGAAGATCCCGATCATCTTCCTCAAGACGCCCAACACGGTCGTCGGCCCGCACGACGACGTCACGATCCCCCGAGGCAGCGAGAAGACCGACTGGGAGGTGGAGCTCGGCATCGTCATCGGCGCGCGCACCGCGTACCTGGACTCCCCGGAGGAGGCCGACGCGCACATCGCCGGTTACGTCCTCGCCAACGACGTCTCCGAGCGCACCTTCCAGATCGAGGTCTCCGGCGGGCAGTGGTCGAAGGGCAAGATCGCCGCGGGCTTCAACCCGACCGGCCCGTGGCTGGTCACGCCGGACGAGGTCGACGTCGACAACCTGGGACTGCGCAGCTGGGTCAACGGCGAACCGCGCCAGGATTCGAACACCTCGGACATGATCTTCGACGTGCGGACCATCGTCCACCACCTCTCGCAGTACGTGACCCTGGAGCCGGGCGACCTCATCCTCACCGGCACCCCGCAGGGCGTCGCCCTCTCCGGCAACTTCCCCTACCTGAAGGACGGCGACGTCGTCGAGGTGGAGATCGACGGTCTCGGCCGCCAGAGCCAGCGGTTCACCGCGTGGGAGGCGTCCCGATGAGCCGGCCGCTGGACGGCCTCGTCGCCATCGTCACCGGCGGCGCGTCCGGGATCGGCGCGGCGATCGCCGACCGACTGCACGCGGACGGTGCGACGATCGCCGTCCTCGACCGCGACCCCTCGGCGGCCGATGAGCGCTTCGCCGCCTTCACCGCTGACGTGTCCGACCGCGCGAGCGTCGACGCCGCAGTCGCGCAGGTCGCCGCACAGCTCGGTCGCATCGACATCGTCGTGAACAACGCGGGGATCGGTGCCGTCGGCGACATCAGCGCCAACGACGACGACGAGTGGGCACGCGTGCTGTCGGTGAACGTCACCGGCATCGCCCGCGTCACGTCCGCTGCACTGCCGTGGCTGCGCCAGTCGCCGTCCGCGGCAGTGTGCAACACGGCATCCATCGCGTCGACGGCCGGTCTCCCGCAGCGTGCGCTGTACAGCGCGTCCAAGGGCGCCGTCTCCGCCCTCACCCGCGCGATGGCCGCGGACCACCTCCGGGAGGGCATCCGCGTCAACGCCGTGAACCCCGGCACCGCCGACACCCCGTGGGTGGGCCGCCTGCTCAACCAGGCCGATGACCCTGCCGCCGAGCGCGCAGCACTGGAGGCGCGCCAGCCGCACGGCAGGCTCGTGTCGCCCGAGGAGGTCGCCGCCGCCGTGGCGTACCTCGTCTCGCCCGCTGCGGGTTCGACGACGGGCACGTCCATCGAGGTCGACGGAGGAATGGCGCAGCTGCGCCTGCGCTCCGAGTAGTCGATTCCGTCCGCGAGGTGTCGCGTCCCGCCGCACGGCGGGCGCGGCACCTCGCGTCGTCTCGGCTCACGCCAGGCCGTAGAACCGTTCGGCGTTGGCCCGCATCACGGCATCCACGTCGATCCCGCGCGCGGCCGCCCACGTCGCGACGGCGTCCGTCCACCCGCCGATGGCGTCGGCGTCGACGCCTGCGCCGCCTCCTTCCGAAGAACCGGATGCCGCCACCGCTGAGACCGGCCAGTCGCTTCCCAACATCAGGCGCTCCGACCCGAACGCCGTGAGCGCCTCGTCGAGGAACGGGGCGACCTGCGCGGGGCTCCAGTCCCCGCCAGCCTCGGCGGGAAGGCCGGAGAGTTTGCAGAACACCCTGCCGTGCGCGGCGAGGGCGCGCAGCGCGGCCACCCACTCCGCCGTGGGGGCTTCGGGCGCGCCCGCAGTCCCGACCGCGGGCTTGCCGAGGTGGTCGAGCACGATCCGCAGATCGGGCACGGCGGCGGCGAGCGCCGCGACGTCGTGCAACTGGTCGACCGTTCGCACGCAGGCGTCGAAGGTGAGATCGCGCGCGGCGAGCGCTCGTGCGCCGTCGAGGAACGCGTCGGTGCGGGCGAGCCCTGCGGGTTCGTCCTGCAGCAGGTGCCGGACGCCGACCACGAGGGGGATCTGCCGCACGGCATCCAGATCCCGCTCCGTCGCCTCGCCGGCGTCGAGCGGCACGCCGGCGACGATGCCCCGCACGCCGGTGGCTTCCGCGATCGATGCGACCCACTGGGCCTCCAGGAGGAACTGCTCCGGTGCGGCGCCCGCCTGCACGAAGATCGCGGAGTGCTCATCGTCCGCTCGGCGAGCCTGCGCCACCTCGGCCTCCGCGAACCGCGCCTGCAGCGGCCCCTCCAGCCAGTCGTACGTCAGACGAGCGGGATCCCAGAGGTGCAGATGAGAGTCGAGAATGCGCATTCGCCCATCCTGCCGCAGACATCCGATCAATCGCTAGGATGGCGGACATGGCTGTCACCGATGAAGCGATCGAGAAGATCAAGGCGATGATCGTGTCCGGCGAGCTCTCGCCGGGAGACCGCCTTCCGCCGGAGAAGGAGCTCGCCGAGCGGCTCGGCCTCTCGCGCAACTCGATGCGTGAAGCGGTCAAGGCCCTCGAGGTGATCCGTGTGCTCGACGTGCGCCGCGGTGACGGCACCTACGTCACCAGCCTCGAACCGCACCTGTTGCTCGAAGCGGTCTCCTTCGTCGCGGACATGCACGACGACGATTCCCTCCTCGAGATCTTCGCGGTGCGGCGGATGCTGGAGTCCCAGGCCACCGGGCTCGCGGCCACGCTCGGCACCGACGAGGCCGTCTCGGGGCTGCGGGACGAGATCGAGGCCGTCCGCGCCGACGTCTCCATCGATGAGCTCGTCGACCACGACATCCGCTTCCACCGCGAGATCGTCCGCATGGCGGGCAACAGCTATCTCGCGAGCCTGATCGAGAGTCTCAGCGGTCAGACCGTCCGCGCGCGCGTCTGGCGCGGCCTCACCGAAGCAGGCGCTGTCGAACGCACCCTCTCGGAGCACCGCGCCATCGCGGACGCGATCGCGCAGCGGGATCCCGGCCTTGCCACCTCGCTCGCCACGGCGCACATCGCCGGGGTGGAGCGGTGGTTGCGCCAGGCCGCGGCATCCTGAGGCGCCTGACTCCGGACGCCGAAGCGCCGGAGCCGCCGGACGGCTAGGCGCCGATGCGCCCCATCGCGGCGTCGAACTCCGCGGCCGAGGAGTCGCTCACCTCGTGGAAGAGCAGCTCGTCGAGCACGTCGGGCGCCGCGGTGAAGTACGGGACACCCGCCAGTCGCAGCGAGACGATGTCGTCGGCAGAGCGCAGGCTCGCGGCGAGCACGTTCGTCTCGCTGCCGGCGCACACCGCCTGCATCTTCGGGATGAGGGCGTCGCCGTCGACCCCGGCATCCCGGAGCCGCCCGAGATACGGTGCGATGTACCGCGCGCCGATGCCCGCCGCGGCGAGAGCCTGACCCACCGAGTACACGGCGGTCACGAGGACGGGGACGCCGTCGGCGGCGAGGACGGATGCCGCGGCGAAGCCATGAGCGGTGGCCGGCACCTTGACCGCCACCCGGTTTCCGAGGTTGCGGATCCCGTCGGCGTTGCGCAGCAGCTCGTCGCGATCGGCACCCCAGGTCTGGAAGAAGATCTCCTCGGCGCCCTCGTCCGACCACCGAGCGTAGAGGTCGGGGATCTCGGCGGCGGCGCGACCGCCGCGCTCGAGGATCGTCGGGTTGGTCGTGACGCCGCGGACGACGCCGGCGGCGAGCAGCCGGGACACCCGTTCGAGGTCGGCGCTGTCGACGTACAGGCGCGGTGCGATGGCGGCAGCAGGCATGGAAGAGCTCCTCGAGCTGGGGCGGGTGATCGCAACCTGTCGTTACAGGTGCGGATTCGGCTAATGTAATGACAGCCATCGACGAAGTCAAAGAAGATCAGGAGCGTCATGCCCCCCTCCCCCACCGCAGGACGCACTGGCGTCGTCATCGTCGGCAGTGTCACGGCGGATGTGACCACGTTCTCGCAGCGTCTTCCGGCCAGGGGCGAGACGATCCTCGGCGACCAGTTCACCCTCTTCCTCGGCGGCAAGGGCGCCAATCAGGCCGTCGCCGCAGGACGCGCAGGAGCGAAGACGAGCTTCGTCGGCTGCGTGGGCGATGACCTCTTCCGCGACCTCGTCGTCGACGGCCTCACCGACGCCGGGGTCGACCTCACCCACCTGCGCACGGTCCCCGGCCCGACGGGCATCGCGCACATCCGCGTCGACGCCTCGGCGCAGAACGACATCGTCATGGTGCCGCTGGCGAACGCCGCCCTCAGCACGGAGCAGATCGACGCGGCGTTGGATGTTCTCGCCCCCACCACCTCCGTGCTGCTCACCCAGCTCGAGACCCCGTCTGCCCTGACGGCGCACATCACCGCACGCGGCCAGGAGCACGGGATGACCGTCATCCTCGACCCCGCACCCGCCGCGCCGCTCCCCGACGAGGTCTGGCAGAACATCGACATCGTCACGCCCAACGAGACCGAGGCGTCGATCCTCAGCGGGATCGAGGTGACGGATGCCGTGACCGCCGAACAGGCCGGCCGGTGGTTCCTCGACCGTGGCGCACGCGCGGCGGTCATCACCCTCGCCGCGCAGGGCTCCTGCGTCGTGACGGCGGACGGCGCGATCGTCGTGCCGCCGCTGCCGGTGGATGCCGTCGACACCACCGCCGCGGGTGACGCGTACGCCGGCTACCTCGGTGTCGCGCTCGCGAACGGCGCCTCCCTCACCGACGCGGTGCGCCTGGCGACCGCCGCCGGCGCCCTCACCGTCACCAAGCACGGCGCATCGCCGAGCCTCCCCGTCCGCAGCGACGTCGACGCCTTCCTGGCGTCACGCGCATCCTGATCAGGAGCCCCCATGCGAAAGACCACCACGACGATCAACCCCGCACTCTCCCGTGTCATCAGCGAGACCGGACACACGGACCTCATCGTCGTGACCGACGCCGGGCTGCCGATCCCCCCGGGATCCGAGCGGATCGACCTCGCCTACCGTCCAGGTGCCCCGGCGTTCTTCGACGTGCTCGACACGGTCCTCGCCGAGATGGTCGTCGAGGGCGCGACGGTGTCGGCGGAGGTCGCCGACCACAGCCCGGAGGTCCTGCAGCAGCTCCGCGACCGGCTGCCCGGGATCGAGATCGAGCTGATCCCGCACGTGGAGTTCAAGAAGCGCACGCACGCGGCACGCGCCTTCGTGCGCTCCGGGGAATTCACCCCCTACGCGAACGTCATCCTGCACGCGGGGGTGGCGTACTAGATGTCCGCACGTTCGGCGGCGCAGGACGCGATCGACCGGCACTCCGCAGCGCCCATGTACGACCAGCTGCGCCACCTCATCATCGACGGCATCGAGCGCGACGGGCTCGAGCCGGGAGACCCGCTGCCCAGCGAGCATCGTCTGTGCGAGCAGTACGGCATCTCCCGCACCGTGGTGCGACAGGCTCTCGCACAACTCGAGCACGAGGGTCTCGTCGAGCGGGTCAAGGGCAAGGGCACATTCGTCTCCCGCCCCCGCACGAGCGAGTCGCTCGTGCACACCTTGATCGGTCTCTACGACGACGTGGAGCGCCGCGGCGGCCATGTGCACAGCGACATCCTCCGCCACGAGCGCGTCGAGGCGGACGCGGACGTCGCGACCGCGCTCGAGGTGCCGGTCGGGTCTCCTGTGGTCGCGCTGGAACGTCTGCGGCACGTGGACGGCGAGCCGTGGTCGCTGTCGACGACGTGGATGCCCGAGCCCGTCGGGGCCGTCACCCTGGGGGTCGACCTGTCCGAGGCATCCCTCTACCGACTGCTCGCGGAGAACGGGATCAGGGCGACGGACGGCGTGCGCTCGGCGGAGGCGACCGTCGCGACGCACGATCAGGCCCAGCACCTCGGCGTCAGCGCCGGCTCCGCCCTGCTGCGGCTGCGGAGCATCAGCCGCGACGCCGCCGGCACCCCCATCGAGTACTTCATCGCACTGCACCGCGGCGACCGTTCCCGGTTCGAGTTCCAGCTCCGCGAAGAGCAGTCGCAGGCCTCGTTGCTGCACGTCGACGTCGGTGGTGCGACCTCTCGGGCGGGTACAGTCTCTCTCTGAGGCGACACTGCGCTTCGGAGAGGACGACGATGATCGACAACGCCGCTTCTGACCGGGCATCCGACGACGATCCGGTCACGCCGGAGACGGGCTCGACCCCGCCGATCGCCGATTTCACCGATCGGCCGGCCCCGGCCCCTGGGCCACTCACCAAGCCGGCCCCGGTGATCCGCCCCGCCAAGCGCCGACCTCGCTGGATCGTGCCGGTCATCGTCGTGGCACTGCTCGCGGCCGCCGTGGGCGCCGTCATCATCTGGCAGGCGGCGCAGTCGGGCCTCGGCTGACCCGCCGCCGCCCCATCGATCAGCGCACCACCCGGCATCCGCTCGTCTCACCCGCCCCGCCCGCCCGGCGTCCGGCATCCTTGCCGTCCACCCCGGGGCATAACTCCGGAGATTTTTCGCAGATCCGCGGAATCCCGGCGGCACCAGGCCCGATCAGACACGTTCCTCCGGAGTTGTGCCCGCGCGGACTACGCTTCAGGCATGACCACTCTGATCCTCACCGTCGCCGGATCCGATCGCCCCGGCCTCGTCGCCGCCGTCGCTGACATCGTCGATGCGCACGGGGGCAACTGGGAGAGCAGTCAGCTCGCCGAACTCGCCGGTGTGTTCGCGGGTGTCATCCAGGTCTCGGTCGCGTCCGAGCGGGAGGCGGACCTGCAGGCCGCCCTTCGAGATCTCGACGGGCTGCTGACGGTGTCGGTGCACACCGGCGCTGATGCCGCATCCGCGCCTGAGCGCCCGATCACGCTGCAGGTCCTCGGCAACGACCGCCCGGGCATCGTCCGCGAGGTGTCAGCCGTGCTGCGCGCTCACGAGCTCAGCATTCAGGACATGATCACGCAGACGCGGGATGCTGCGATGGCCGGCGGCCGCCTGTTCGAGGCCACAGTCGCGGCTACTGTCCCCGCCGCCGTCGACCTCGGCGCCCTGCGTGCCGACCTGGAGCGGCTCACGGCCGAGCTCCAGGTCGACATCACTCTCGAGTGAGGACTCAGACGAGACGGGACTTCGGCGACACCGAGTAGGTGTCCTCGGCGTCGCGGTTGACCGTGTCGCCGAGTGCCTCGTCGATCGCGGCGAGCGTGTCCGCGTCGAGGGTCACACCGGAGGCCTTGACCGTGTCTGCGAGCTGCTCAGGGCGGGAGGCTCCCACCAGCGCCGCTGCGACGTTCTTGTTCTGCAGCACCCAGGCGATCGCGAGCTGCGGCATGGAGAGCCCGGCCTGCTCGGCGATGGGCTTGAGGCGCTGGACCGCGGTGAGGATGTCGTCCTGCAGCAGCCGCTTGATGAAGTCGGCGCCGCTGTGCGGATCGGTCGCGCGCGACCCCTCCGGCACGGGCTGACCCGGCAGGTACTTGCCGCTGAGGACGCCCTGCGCCATCGGCGACCAGACGATCTGCGAGATGCCGAGCTCTTCGGATGCCGGAACGACCTTGCCCTCGATGACGCGGTGCAGCATCGAGTACTGCGGCTGGTTCGAGATGAGCTGCACGCCGACCTCCTTGGCCAGGGCGTGGCCCTCGCGCAGCTGCTCCGCCGTCCACTCGCTCACACCGATGTAGAGGGCCTTGCCGGCACGGACGACGTCCGCGAATGCCTGGAAGGTCTCCTCCAGCGGCGTCTCGTAGTCGAAGCGGTGCGCCTGGTACAGGTCGACGTAGTCGGTGCCGAGACGTGCGAGCGAACCATTGATGGACTCGAGGATGTGCTTGCGCGACAGTCCGGTGTCGTTCGGTCCCTTGGGGCCGGTGGGGAAGTAGACCTTGGTGAAGATCTCGAGGCTCTCGCGGCGCTGTCCAGCGAGCGCCTTGCCGAGGATCACCTCGGCGGCGGTGTTGGCGTAGGTGTCCGCCGTGTCGAACGTGGTGATGCCGGCGTCGAGGGCAGCGTGCACCGTCTTGACGGCAGCGTCGTCGGCGACTTGGGAAGCGTGGGTGACCCAGTTGCCGTAGGTGATCTCCGACACCTTGAGGCCGCTGTTTCCGAGATAGCGATAGTTGACCATGCACCTACGCTAGGGCCTTCATGCGGTGGCAGGGCCGAAGCGCGGAAACTGGTCAGCGCCCCGGCGCCGGGCGGTGGATTCTCAGCCAATGCTCGGTCTGTGCGACGTGACTGGCCGCCGCCGCGGACGCCGCGACGGGGTCGCGTGATTCCAGGCCGCGGAGGATCGCCCGGTGCCCGGCGTCAGAGAGGACCTTGATCTGCGCCGCGTCCTCCGTGGTGAAGATCTTGTATGCGCGCGAGCGCGCTCGCAGCACTTCCAGGAGCGTCGCCAGCGCATCGTTTCCGGCGACCTCGGCGATCGCCGCATGGAACTCGTGGTCGAGCTCGGACAGCTCTTCGTCATCGGTGACGGCTTCGAGCCGGTCGAGGAGCTCGTCGAGTCGGGCGATGGCGTCGTCGTCGATGCGGGCAGCGGCGAGGGTGGCCGCATGGGCCTCCAGTGCCCGGCGCAGTTCGTAGAGCTCGAGGATCGAGTCCAGCGGCAACAGACCGACCGTGAGACCGAGGCCCCGGATGAGGTCGGCCGCATGAAGCTCGGAGACGTAACTGCCCGACCCGTGCCTCGTGTCGATCACCCCGAGGGCGGAGAGCGTGCGGATCGCCTCGCGCAGCGGTCCGCGCGAGACGGAGAGCCGTTCGCACAGCTCGCCCTCGCTGGGCAGTCGATCACCCGGTTTGAGATCGCCGTCGGCGATCAGTGCCCGCAGTCCGTGCAGTGCCGTCTCCATCGCGCCCATCGACCTATTGTCTCCTCATCGCGAGTTGTATTACGACTTTGCTAAATAATCGCCCACAGATCGCATTCGCGGAAGGGCTGTGGCAAAGTTGTGCAACAACTCCCCGATTCATCCAGCGATCTCCCCGAGGCGTCATGCAGCAGTCACCCCCCACCTCCGCGCCGGTCCGACTCGCATCGGGCATGCGCGCTCGGGACGCCTGGCCGCTGGATCCTGACATCATCCACCTCAACCACGGGTCGTTCGGCGCCGTCCCCACCGAGGTGGTCGAACACCAGAACGCGCTGCGCGCGATGGCCGATCGCAGCCCGGTCGGATGGTTCCCCCGCATCGCCGAGCACGTCGCGGAGGCCAGGACCGCCGTCGCACCGTTCGTCGGCGCGCGCCCGGAGGACAGCGCCTTCGTCCCGAACGCCTCCGCCGCCGCGACCGTCGTGTACAACAGCCTTCGTCTGGAGGCCGAGGACGAGATCCTCGTCACCGATCACGGCTACGGCGCGATCACGATGGGGGCCGCGCGCCTCGCTCGCCGGTTCGGTGCCCACGTCCGCGCCGTCGGCATCCCCCTGTTCGCCGACCGTGACGAGGTCGTCGACATCTTCCGGCGAGCGATCGGCGACCGCACCCGCCTGATCGTCATCGACCAGATCACCTCCCCGACCGCCCGTGTGCTCCCGACGGCCGACATCACCGCGCTCGCCCACGAGCACGGCATCCGCGTCCTCGTCGACGGCGCGCACGCCCCGGGTCTCGTCGCCGACGCCGCGGCCGTCGCCGGTGGCGACTGGTGGTTCGGGAACATGCACAAGTGGCCTTGTGCACCGCGCGGTTCCGCACTCCTGGTCACCGCAGCGGAGGACCGTCAGGACCTGTGGCCGCTCATCGACTCCTGGGGCGCCCCAGAGCCGTTCCCCGAGCGCTTCGACACCCAGGGCACGATCGACGCGACGACCTATCTGTCGACCCCTGCGGCCATCGACTTCATCGAGCGCGAGTACACCTGGGCGCGCACGCGGGACACGATGCGCGAACTCGCCGACCTCGGCGCACGCATGATCGCCGACGCCGTCCAGCCGTACGTGGCCGACGACGCGCTGGCCACGCTCCCCATGCCGGTCGATGCGATGCGTCTCATCCGCCTGCCGGACGGCCTCGGCAAGACCCGCGAGGAGGCGGATGCCCTCCGCATGACGCTCTTCGACACGGTCGGCGTCGAGACGGCCTTCACGAGCTTCGAGGGGCGCGGCTATTACCGCCTCTCGGTGCACCTGTACACCGAGATCAGCGACTTCGAGGCCTTCATCGAACGCTGCATCCCGCCGATCCTCCGCGCCGCAGCCGCGGCATCCTGACTCGAACCCGATACCGAGAAACCCGCGAAATCCCGCGAATCACAACAGTAAGAAAGAGGTACGTCATGAAGCGCACACGTCTGACGACAGCCGTCGGCATGGGCACAGTCGCCCTGCTGGCACTGACTGCATGCTCCGGCGGCTCCGGAGACTCCGCCGAGGGCGGCGACGTCGAACTGCAGATGGTGGAGAGCCTGACCAACCCGGCGCGCACCGAGCTGCTCCGCGGTCTGCTCGACGACTTCGAGGCCGAGAACCCCGGCGTCACCGTCAAGCTCGTCTCCCCGCCGACCGAGCAGGCCGACCAGACCATCCAGCAGATGCTCCAGTCCGGCAAGGGCGTCGACGTCCTCGAGGTCCGCGACCTCACCGTCGGCCCGTTCTCCAACAACGGCTGGCTCTACGACATGACCGACGACCTGAGCGACTGGGACGGCTGGGACGCTCTGACCGAGAACGCGCGCTCTGCCGCGGACACGGACGGGCAGACGTTCTACCTGCCGTACGGCTTCTACGGTCTGTCGCTGTTCTACCGGACCGACCTCGTCGCCGAGGCCGGCTTCGACGGCCCGCCGACCAGCTGGAAGGAACTGCTGGAGCAGGCCGAGGCCATCCAGGACCCGTCCAACAACATCTACGGCTACGCCTTCCGCGGTGGCACGAACGGCAACACCAACGTCGTCGCCGCCATCGAGGCCTACACGGTCGATGACCTCGACATCGACAACGCCTTCCTCCTCGAGGACGGCTCGACGATCTTCTCCGCCCCTGAGGCGCAGGAGGCGGCGGACGACTACTTCGAGCTGTTCGCGAAGGGCTCCCCGCCCTCGGCCGTGTCGTGGGGCTACCCCGAGATGGTCGCCGGTTTCACCAACGGCTCGACGGCGTTCCTCCTGCAGGACCCCGAGGTCATCGCCACCGTTCAGGACTCCAACCTCGCCGAGGACCAGTGGGACACCGCGCCGCTGCTGACCGGACCGACCGGCAAAGCCGCCCAGCCCCTCGCCGTCGCCGGTTGGGGTGTCGCTGAGGCCAGCGAGCACAAGGAAGAGGCCGTGAAGCTCATCGAGTTCCTCTCGTCGGCGGAGCCGGCGACGGAGTTCGCGCAGTCCAACAGCCTCGTGCCGATCATCGCCGCGGCTGCGGATGACGAGTTCTACTCGACCGGCCCGTGGACGAGCTACGTCACGATGACCGAGAACCCCGACACCTACGTCAACGTGCAGCAGCCGCGTGGCGTGAGCTGGTGGACCGAGTGGGCGCAGAAGGCCGACCAGGACGTGCAGAACGTCCTGCTGGGCAACATGACGACCACCGAGCTCCTCGAGTCGTGGGACGCGTACTGGGTCGACAAGTACGCCACCGAAGAGGACTGATGATGTCACTTCTGACGCGTTCGGGGCGCTCCACCGGTGAATCCGGTGGGGCCGCCCCGGCGCGGCCGGGCAAGCGGGTGTTCGGCCGCCGACAGGCCTGGACGATCCTCGCGTTCCTCGCTCCGGCCATCCTGTTCGTCTGCTGGTTCACGTACTACCCCATGCTGCAGGGCGTGCGCATGGCGTTCCACGACTGGAATCTGTGGGACCTCACCTCGACGCCCTTCGTCGGCTTCGACAACTTCGTCCGCGTCTTCTCCGACCCTGTCTTCCCGGTCGTCGCGTGGAACTCCGTGCTGTGGGTCGTCGGTTCCCTCGTCCCGCAGTTCGTGATCGGCTTCCTCATCGCCCTGGCCCTGCGGACGCGTTTCCGCTTCCGCGGCGTGTACCAGGCGCTCGTGTTCTTCCCGTGGGCCGTTTCCGGCTTCCTCATCGGGATGCTGTTCCGCTGGATGTTCAATGCCGAGTTCGGCGTCATCAACGACCTGCTCATGAAGGCGGGACTGATCGATGCGCCGCTGCCGTGGCTCGCCGATCCGAAGCTCGCGATGTTCGCGGTGATCGTCGCAAACGTCTGGTACGGCGTCACGTTCTTCGCGATCATGATCCTCGCCGCTCTCCAGTCGGTACCGGAGGAGATGCTCGAGGCCGCGAGCCTCGACGGCGCCGGCAGGGTGCGGCAGCTCTTCTCCGTGATCATCCCCTACATCCGGATGACCCTCCTGCTGACCGTGCTGCTGCGCGTGATCTGGATCTTCAACTTCCCCGACATCATCTGGGCGATGACGGCCGGCGGCCCTGCCAGCCAGACCCATATCATCACCACCTGGATGATCAACTTCACCCAGCAGGGGAACTACGGCATCGCCAGCGCCATCGGTCTGATCGTCGTGGCGTTCCTGTTCGTGTTCTGCGCGTTCTACCTGCTGGCGATGAGGAAGGCCACGCGATGACCGCCACCGCTCAGATGATCGTGCCCGCCGAGGTCCGTCAGCCGCCTCGGCCCCGCCGTGCGGGGAAGAAGCGCGTCTCGGCCCTCTCGGTCGTGCGCGTGGTCGGTCTCGCCCTCTGGCTGCTGATCACGCTGTTCCCGCTGTACTGGATCGCGCTGACGTCGTTCAAGGCGCCGTCGACGGTGAACGTCTACCCGATCGAGTACTGGCCGAGCCAGCCGTCGACCCAGAACTACGTGAACCTGTTCGAGATGAACGATTTCGGGGTGTTCCTCGCGAACTCCGCGATCGTCTCGCTCGCGGCGGGCGTGACCGGGACGTTCATCGCGCTGCTCAGCGCGTTCGTGATCTCCCGGTTCGAGTTCCGGAGCAAGGGCGCCGTGCTCATCGCATTCCTGCTCACGCAGATGATCCCCGCGTTCATCGCCCTCGGGCCGCTGTACTCGATGATGTCGGACCTCGGACTGGTGGACAACAAGTTCGGCCTGATCCTCGTGTACATCGCGGTGTGCATCCCGTTCTCGACGGTCATGCTCCGCGGATTCTTCGAGAACGTCCCCGTCGCTCTCGAGGAGGCGGCGATGATCGACGGATGCTCTCGGCTCGGCGCGCTGTTCCGGGTCCTGGTCCCCGTCATGACCCCTGGCATCATCGCCGCGTTCATCTTCAACTTCGTGAACTGCTGGAACGAGCTGTTCCTGTCGGTCGTGCTCATGCACTCCGCGGAGAACCGCACGGTGCCTGCGGCGCTGAACGGGTTCATCTCGACGTTCAACGTCGACTGGGGCTCGATGTCGGCCGCAGCGGTCATCACGATCCTGCCCACGATGGTGATGTTCGCCCTCGCCAGCAAGTGGATCGTCCAGGGCCTGACGGCCGGAGCCGTCAAGGAGTAGAGACCTCAGGACGACACGTCGGCCCGTTCCACCTCGGTGGTGCGGGCCGACGTCGTCTGGGGCACGGTCGTCAGGTCGAGGAGGGCGCCGCGGGACTCGTCACGATCCGTGCACGGTCGTTGAACCCCTCTGCGGTGACACGATCGAGGGCGACCTGCTTGCGGATGGCCGCCGTCCGCTCGTAGAGCGTCGGTTCGCCGAAGCTCGTGAGCACCTTGACCAGCACGGGCAGCAGCTCGATCATGAAGAACAGGGC
This sequence comes from Microbacterium ginsengiterrae, assembly GCF_014205075.1. Taxonomy (NCBI): domain Bacteria; kingdom Bacillati; phylum Actinomycetota; class Actinomycetes; order Micrococcales; family Microbacteriaceae; genus Microbacterium; species Microbacterium ginsengiterrae. The sequence continues at coordinate 910,254 of NZ_JACHMU010000001.1, forward strand.
GGCGATGAGCCAGTGCGCCCACAGGATGATCGGCTCCTTCTCCGCCAGGCGGTTGAGCCCGCTCATCTGGCTGAGCAGTCCGACCGCACCGGCGTTGCCGCCGGCCACCTCGTCCGCGCGCGCGTTGTACGCGGCGAGCGCCTGGTCGTAGGTGCTCCTGGCTGCCGGGAGCTCCGCCTTGGCCTGTTCGCGGTTCTGCGCCTCGGAGGCGGCCGTGGTCTCGCGCGCGGAGGAACCGGCGGCGTCGAGGTCGTCGTTCGCGTCGCGCAGCTGGGCGGCGAGGGCGTCATAGGTCTGCTGCGCCTCGGCCAGCTGCGCCTCGGCGGCGTCGGAGCTCGCGCCCTCGCCGTTCACCCCGGTGCATCCGGGGACCGTGCCCGCCCCCTCGCCGGTGAGCTCGCACTGGTAGAGCGCACGCGCCTGATCGATGACGCCCTGCTGCTCGGCCATCTTCGCGGTGAGGTCGTCGACGGTCGCCTGGGCGGCGGCCTCGCTCGCCGATGCGCTGTCGGTTCCGGCGACGACACCGGTCGCGGCCTGGTTCTCGAGGGTCGCGACTCGCTCGGTGGCGGCATCCAGCGCCTGCTTCTCCGGGCCGGACTCCAGCGCCTCCTGGTCGGACTGCGCCTGGACGATGTTCGTCGCGGCGACCTCTCGGGAGATGTCGTTGTGGAAGATCTGCAGCACGAGCGGCTCGGCGACGACGAACCCGATGATCATGGCCATGATGACGCGGGGGATGGCCAGGCCGATCAGCTTCCCGATGCTGCGTGTCGATGTCATGGTCGACGTGAGGAATCGATCGAGGTTGAAGATGATCAGTGCCCACACGATCGCCAGCGGGACCGCGAGCCAGATGACGGCCCGCACGCCGGTCGTGAGCGCGAAGAGCATCGAGATCGCCGAGACGAGTGCGGTGCCCGCGAGCACGAAGAACATCTGCACGAACCGGGAGGTCTCCCCGGGAACGCGGTCGAGGATGTCGCCCTCCGCGCCGCCGAGGATCGCGAGGGTGCGCAGCCGGGACCCGCGGGGGCGGGGTGTGCGCTCGCGCCGAGTGCGCGCCGGTCGCGGCTGCGGCTCGGGCTCGGGTTCGGGCGCTGCCACCGGATCCGGGCGACGCGGCGCCTGGCCGATGAACGGCTCGTCGTCACCGGGGGCGGAGGTGACGGGATCGACGTCGAGGACGCGCGTCTCGGCGTCTCTCTCGTCGTCGGTCGAGGTCTCAGAGGACGGCGTCGAGCCGGTGGGTTCGTACTCGCGAAGGAAGTCGAGCTCGTCGGTGTCGGCATCCGCGTCGAGGATGATCTGACCCTGGGAGTCGAGACGACCGGGTCGGTGAGCGGAGTAGGGCATCAGACAAATCTAGGAAATGCCGCCTGTGCGCTCGGTGGAAGGGGCCTGCGAGAGGCTCTCAGGTTGTGGTGCTCTCCGGCGCGACAGGTCAGACGACGGCGGCTGCCGCGGCCTCGTCCTCGGAGGTCGCGACCAGCTGACCGCACGCGCCGTCGATCTCCTTGCCGCGGGTGTCGCGGAGGGTCGTCGGCACGCCGGCGTCGTTGAGGCGACGGACGAACTCGTTCGTGACCTCCTTCGTCGACGCCGTCCACACCGACTCGGGAGTCGGGTTCAGCGGAATCGGGTTCACGTGCACCCAGCCGCGCCCGCGGGCGTTGAGCTTCTCCGCGAGGAGGTCGGCGCGCCAGGCGTGGTCGTTCATGTCCTTGATGAGCGCGTACTCGATCGAGACGCGGCGGCCGGTCTTCTCGTAGTACTCGTAGGCGGCGTCGAGCGCCTCGTCGACCTTCCAGCGGGAGTTGACGGGGATGAGCTCGTCGCGCAGGTGGTCGTCCGGCGCGTGCAGCGACAGAGCGAAGGTGACGGGGATGTTCTCGTCGGCGAGCTTGCGGATCGCCGGAACGAGCCCGACGGTCGAGACGGTGATGCCGCGGGCACTCATACCCAGGCCATCGGGCTGCGGGGCGACCATCGTCCGCACGGCATCCATGACCCGCTTGTAGTTCGCGAGCGGTTCACCCATGCCCATGAAGACGATGTTCGACACCCGCTCCATGCTGTGGTCGTCCGCCTTCTTCCCGCCGAGCCCGCCCTCGGCGATGAGGCGGTTCGCGCGGACGATCTGCTCGATGATCTCCGCCGTCGACATGTTGCGCGTGAGGCCGGCCTGACCGGTGGCGCAGAACGGGCAGTTCATGCCGCAGCCGGCCTGGCTCGACACGCACAGCGTTATGCGGCCGGGGTAGCGCATGAGCACGGACTCGACGAGGGCGCCGTCGTGCAGACGCCAGAGGAACTTGATCGTGTCCCCGCGGTCGGTCTCCAGGCGCCGCACCTCGGTGAGCAGCGGGGGGAGCATCCCGGTGACGAGCTCCTCACGCTGTGCGGCCGGCAGGTCGGTCATCTGCGAGGGGTCGGAGGTGTAGTGGGTGAAGTAGTGGGTCGCCAGCTGCTTGGCGCGGAATCCGGGGAGTCCGAGTTCCTTGACCTTCTCGATGCGCTCTGCGGGGGTGAGGTCGGCGAGGTGCACGGGCGGCTTGCCGCGCTTCGGGCTCGCGAACTGCAGGAGCGGACGCCCCTCGGCGTCCTTCTTCTGGGTCCACCCCTCCGTCCTCGGGCGCACCTGGGGTGCGGCGGGACCCGTCGAGCGGATGCGGGAGTTCTCGGTCATGTCTCCCAGGGTACGCGGTGGCGGGTGGGAAGCGGCTGGAGCGGGGTCAGCCGCGATCGTCCTGCCATCGCCTGCGAAGGGTGACGGCCTCCCCCGCCGGGACGACGATCTCGGTCGCGGGCACCGGAGCATGCCCGGAGCTCTCCGCACGCCCGGCCCGGATCGCCACACGCCCGTCCGGTCGCAGCCAGTCCGCCTCGGCAAGGCGCCGAAGGCGCACGGTCCACCCCTCCTCATCCCACTCGAGCCGGTCGATCACGATGCCACCCCTGGCCCTCAGGCCGGTGATGCCTCCGCGTCGCCATGACTCGGGGAGGGCGGGGAACAGCGTCAGCGACTCCTCCGTCGAGGCGAGGAGCATCGATGCGACGAGGCCGGGCAGGCCGCCACTCGCATCGAGATTGAAGATGCGCCCCGCGTCGTGCCTGCTCGTCAGCGCCGGGGTCCAGTGGTCGATCGCCAACCATTCGACGCAGGTCAGTGCCGACTCGGCGTCGCCGAGAGCGGCGGCGGCCATTCCGAGCTGCACGAGACCGAAGGCCATCTCCATCCGACCGGGCGGCGGCGTCGGGTCGACGGCACGCCACTCGACCTTGGTGCGGACGGACCGGAGAGCGGCGGCGCGGAGTGCCTGCGCACGCTCATCCGTCCCCTCGAATGCGGGGTCGGTCTCGTACCAGAGCGGGTACAGCTGCGAGGCGTGGCGGTGGGCGTGGTTCTCCTCCGCGTCGCCGATCCATTCGGCCAGGGTGCCGTCCGCCGCGATCCGATAGTCCGGCATGGCCTCGGCGAGCGAGGCCCACCGCGCATCGAGGGAGAGGTCGCCGCGCGCACGACTGAGCACGCGGGTTGCGCGCGCGGCATCCCGGAAGAGGGCGATGTCGATCGTGCTGTCCACGGCCAGCGGATGCGCGGCACCTCCCGGGGTGTTCTCCGGGGAGTACGAGGGGACGATGTGGCGGCGCGCACCCCGGACCACGGTCGCGGTCTCCGCGAAGCGGAGGACACCGCCGGCGAGTTCCCACAACCGATCGTCCACGACCGAACGATCACCCGTCGTCGAGACGAGATCCGCCGCGATCCGCAGCACCCACGCGCCGCATCCCGTCCAGAACAGATGAGGGAACTGCGCGTTGAAGTGGTCGGCCTTGCCGTGCGTCGACATGCGCGACGGGAGGAGCATGCCGCCTGCGCCGAAGACGCGCGCGGCGTTCTCGCGGTAGTCGTCGAGGAACGGCAGCATCAGCTCGAGCAACGACGAGGCCAGTCCGGGGGTGCCGGTCGGGATCATCCCTGCCATCGCACCGTTCTGCACGTTCCCGTTGAGGGTGTAGTCCGCCGACCACGCGGGCTTCCACGTCCCCTGCCAGACGCCCTGGAGAGTCGGCGGGAGCTCCCCCGTCGAAGCGATGATGTTCGCCCGTCCCGACGCGTAGGCGATCTCCACGGCCCGCCGGCGGGATGCCGCGTGGCCCTCGCGCGCCGCCGCCCACACCTCCTCGATGGTCTCCGCTCCGGCGCCGTCGAGGTCGAGGAGCGACGCGTCGACGAGATCCTGGTGCGAGCGCGTGCGGACATCCAGGATGTCCTGCCAGTCCGCGGCAGGGGCGACGACCGGTGACCGTCCTGCCACCGACAGGTCGAAGCGCAGCACCACTCGCCCGCCCGACGGGACGTCGACGGCGGCGTCGAGCGCGCCGGCACCGGCCGCACGCCACTCGGTTCCCGATGCGCGCACCTGAGCCAGCGCCTCCCCGCCCGCATCGTGCACGTCGAGCACTCCGGGGTCTCCCGGCGTGACCGCGGCAGCGACGGAGCCCGCGTAGTCGGGAGCGAAGGACGCCGCAGGTCCGTCGTCGGCATCCTCGAGATCCAGTCGCAGGGCGACGTCCGCGCCGCGCGCCGACTCGAGCGCGAGCCAGATCGTGTCGCCTCCGCGCGGTGCGACGAGGCGGATGCCGTGGCACCCACCGGACAGGTCGGTCCATGACACCTCGACGAGGCCGCGGCGCAGATCGATCGTCCGCGATGCCTCTGCGACGCCTCCCGGTGACTCCACGGTCAGTCGGCCGCTCATGCCGAGCGGGTCGGTCCAGATCAGGCCTTGGTAGCCCTCCTCCGCAGCAGCGGCGCTCAGGATGTCCGTCGCGCCGTCACCATCACCGGCGAACAGGCGTTCGCGCATGTCGGGGAGCACGGCTGTGAGGTCCGGGGCGGCCGGGCGAGCATTGGCGGGGAGGAAGAACCGCTCATGCGCGAACGACACGACGAGGCGGTCAGGCGCGCCGTGGGCGATGGCCCCGACGCGACCGCTGCCGACGATCAGTCCGTCCTCCCATGTCGGAGCAGACGTCCGCGTGAGGAAGCGGAGATCACTCATCGACATGCGGCGTGCCCGGCGTCGGTGCCGATGGCCTCTCTGCGCATGCGCCGCATCCTCTCCGTCAGAGCGACTCGCGTCGCACCAGTGTCGTCGGGAGGATCTGCACCCGCTCCACCTCACGCCCGGCAATCGTCGCGATGAGGATCTCCGCCGCCGTCCTGCCCATGTCCTCGAGCGGTTGGCGCACGGTCGTCAGCGGCGGGTCGGATGTCGTCGCCGGCAGCACGTCGTCGAAGCCCACGAGCGAGACGTCGAGCGGCACCCGCCTGCCCGCGGCCTGCAGAACGCGCAATGCTCCCGACGCCATGAGGTCACTGGATGCGAAGACGCCGTCGAGATCGGGATCGCGCTGCAGCAGGCGCGCCATGGCCGCCATCCCGCTGTCAACGGTGAAGTCCCCGTGGACCATGGGGCCCGGTGCGATCCCGGAGCGCGTGAGCTCCTCCGTCCACCCGCGAGTGCGCTCGTTGGCCTGCTCCATGTCCGGCGGACCGGTGATGATCCCGATCCGGCGCCGCCCGGCCTCGACGAGTGCCCGCGCGGCGAGGATCCCGCCGGTGTGGTTGTCCGCGTCGATGACGATCGGGTCCGGCCCCACATCCCCGTGCGGGCGGCCGATCCACGCGACGGGAACAGGAGAGTCGGCGAGCGAGTCCACCAGGTGCGTGATCTCGTGCTGCAGGATGACGATCACGCCGTCGACGGCGCCGGAACGGAGGAACTTCGGGATCCGCCCGAGATCCTCGTCGTCGGCCGGGAGCAGGACGGGCTGGACGTCCCCTGCCGCGAGCCCCTTCGCCGCACCCTTGAGCGCCGAGGCGAAGAATGTGCCGTTGAGACTGCCGATCTCGTTGAAGGCGAGGACGAGACCGATCGCTCCCGCGCGTCCACCGCGGAGCATCCGCGCGGCGAAGTTCGTCTCGTAGCCGAGGTTGCGCGCCTCGCGCTCGACGGCGGAGGTCATCACGGGATCCACGTTCGTGGCTCCCGCCAGCACGCGGGCGGCTGTGGCACGAGAGACGCCGGCTGCTTTGGCGACGTCGATGATCGTTGGTCGAGCCATTACTCCCTCTCCTGAGGTCAGTCGTGAGGGATCGATCTCTCACGATCACGATCATTGCACATCGTTCGCAATCGACAAGAACGAAAAGCCCATGAGACTCCGCGCACGGCCCACCTCTCGCCGGGTATGACGACGCGCTGCAGGCCGGGGGTTGCCTGTTGCAGGCGGTCGGGTTATCGTGTGGATTCCGAGAGAACGATCTCTCACCGAGAGCATCCCGCTCTCTGCAATCGCATTCCCCGAAGAAGAGGAGCTGATGTGAACCGTCGCAAGATGGCCCTACCCGTGGCGCTGGTCGGCACGCTTGTCCTGGCGATATCCGGGTGCTCGTCCGGCGATTCCGGCGGAGGCTCCGGCGATCCGAACGCCGAGTTCGAGTTCTGGTCCTTCACGGGGATCGGGCAGAAGGACTCCGTGGATCGTTACCTCGAGAAGAACCCTGACGCGAAGGTGAAGCTCTCGGAAGTCGGCAGCACGACGGAGACCGCCACCGCCCTGACCGCCGCCCTCGCCGGTGGCCGCGTCCCTGATCTCGTCATGATCCAGACCGACGACCTCCCGAAGTTCGTCGAGAACCCGGGCAACTTCGTCGACCTCCGCACGCTCGGCGGAGACGACATCGCCGACGGATATCTCGACTGGGCGATCGGCGAGGCCACGGCCGAGGACGGCTCCATCATCGGCATCCCCACCGATGTCGGCGGGCTGAGCTTCGCCTACCGCGCCGATCTGTTCGAGGCGGCCGGGCTCCCCACCGACCCGGCCGAGGTGGCCGAGATGTGGTCGACGTGGGACGACTTCATCGAGATGGGCAAGAAGTACACCGAGGCCACCGGTGAGCCCTTCGTCGACAACGTCGAGACGACCGTGTTCTTCTCGACCGTGAACCAGGTCAGCCAGAAGTACTACTCGCCCGACGGCGAACTGATCTACGACACGAACCCCGAGGTCGAGGAAGCGTTCGACATCGCGGTGCGCGCGTACGACGCCGGCATCAGCGCAGGAATCGCCGCCTGGTCGTCCGGTTCCGCACCTGGGCGCGCGAACGGCGCCTTCGCGGTCACCACGGCCCCGTCCTGGATGCTGTCCGGCATCGAGAACGACGCACCGGACACCGCAGGCGACTGGCGCATCGCGTCGATCCCTGGTGTCGGCGGCAACTGGGGCGGCAGCGTCATCGCCATCCCTGCTCGCGCGAAGAACCCCGAGGCGGCCTGGCAGTACATCGACACCATGCTCTCCCCCGAGGGCCAGGTCGAGCACTTCGCCACGACCGGAACGTTCCCCGCAGCCAAGGCTGCGCTCGAGAGCGACGAGGTCCGCGAGTACACCAACCCGTTCTACGGGGACTCGCCCGTCGGCGCGATCATCAGTGACTCGGTGCTGGAGTTCAACTCCTTCCTCAACGGCCCGGACACCGGAGCGATCGGCGCGGCAATGCTCAACGTGCTCGTCGACATGGAGGCGGGGAACGTCTCCTCCTCCGACGCGTGGTCGAAGGCGCTGGACAGCGCCAAGGTCGCCATCAACGGCTGAGCCGATCCCATTCGCGGTGGCCCGGCGAGAGCCGGGCCACCGCCCCTGACCGAGGTAGAGGAAGATGACCGCCACCGCGACCGCCATCCCCGTCCAGAAAGTGTCCCGCCGCGATCGACCCCCGATCCGCCGGATACGCCAGTCCCTCCCCGAGCGCGCCGCACCGTACCTCTACATCGCGCCGTTCTTCGTGATCTTCGCGATCTTCGGACTGTTCCCCCTCCTGTTCACGTTCTACGTCGCCCTGTTCGACTGGAACCCGATCGGCGAGCAGACCTTCGTCGGGCTGGCCAACTTCGAGCGCCTCTTCCAGGACCAGAGGTTCTGGAACGCCTTCGTGAACACGTTCGGCATCTTCCTCATCTCCACGATCCCCCAGCTCCTGCTCGCGCTGGGCCTCGCGCACCTGCTGAACCACGCCGCGCTGAAGATGGCGAACTTCTTCCGCATGGCGCTGCTGATCCCGTACATCACCTCGGTCGCCGCCACGGCGCTGGTGTTCGCGCAGATCTTCGACAAGAACTTCGGACTCATCAACTGGGTGCTCGACCTGTTCGGCGCCCCCACCGTCAACTTCCTGTCGTCGCAGGTCGGGTCGTGGATCGTCATCTCGTCGATGGTGATGTGGCGCTGGTTCGGCTACAACACCCTGCTGTACCTCGCCGGGCTCCAGGCGATGCCTCGGGAGATGTACGAAGCGGCATCGGTCGACGGCGCCTCCAGCTGGCAGCAGTTCATCCACCTCACCATCCCGTCGCTGCGTCCGATCATCATCTTCACCGTGATCATGTCGACCATCGGCGGTCTGCAGATCTTCACCGAGCCGCTCCTGGTGGCACCGGAGTCCGGTCTCACCTGCGGTGGCGGACGGCAATGCCAGACCCTGGCGCTCTTCCTCTACGAACAGGGCTTCGGCCAATTCGAGTTCGGATACGGCTCGGCGATCGGCGTGGCGCTGTTCGTCATCGTCGTGGTCGTCTCGCTGATCAACTTCTTCCTCACCACCCGCACACGGAAGGCGCGCTGATGTCAGACGTCGTCGATCAGGCAGTCCCGCAAGCACCCCTGACCTCGCCATCGGAGCGGCCGCCGCGCCCCCGGCGCCGAAGTGCCGGCAGAGTGGGCCGCGTCCGCTGGCCGGTGTACGCGATGCTCATCGTCGCGGTGGTGGCGAGCGTCTTCCCGCTCTACTACATGTTCGTCATCGCCTCCGTCGGGGCGTCGGCGGCGACCTCCCGCCCGCCGCGTCTCTACCCCGGCTTCAACTTCTTCGAGCTCGCGGCGAAGGTGTTCGACACCGTTCCGTTCTTCCAATCGCTGCTCAACAGCGTGATCGTCTCGTTGACGATCGCCGTCATCGCGGCGATCCTGTGCGCTCTGGCGGGATACGCGTTCGCGAAGCTCGAGTTCCCCGGTCGCAACACGCTGTTCCTCATCGTGCTGCTCACCATGACGGTCCCCGCACAGCTGAGCGTCATCCCGCAGTACCTGATCATCTCGTGGCTCGACTGGGTCGACACGCTGCAGGCGATCATCGTGCCAGGGCTCGCGAGCGCGTTCGGGATCTTCTGGATGCGTCAGCACATGTCGACGACGCTGAGCGATGAGCTCATGCATGCGGCGCGCATCGACGGATGCAACAGTTGGCAGGTGTTCTGGCGGATCGGGTTCCCCGTCGTGCGTCCCGCGGCGTTCGTGCTCGGTCTCATCACGTTCACCAGCGTGTGGAACGACTTCATGTGGCCGTTCATCGTCCTGAAGTCGCCCGAACTGTTCACCGTGCAGATCGCACTGAAGCAGCTGCAGGCGAACCGGAGCATCGACCTCGCGCTGACCATGGGCGGCTCGTTCCTGGCGACACTTCCGCTGCTGATCGTGTTCTTCTTCGTCGGCCGGAGGATGGTCGCCGGGATCATGGACGGCGCGTTCAAGGGCTGAGCAGCCCCGACGACTCACACCCCGATCGTCCGCCTCACCCCGCAGCGGTGAGGCGGACGATCGCTGCGCGCTCCGGATGGAACGTCGGGAACTCCAGCCCGACGAGCCGCAGCACGGCGCCCGAGAAGGCCACCCCCGCGTCGTCATCCGCGTCGATTCCCGGGGCGTCGCGGATCCAGTCCGGGACCTGCCACGGCGGGCCGAGGGACTCCGGAGCACTCACGGTGACGCGATAGTCGCGCTTGTCGTCGAGGCCGGAGAATCGAACGCGGGCGCGGGTGTCGGCTGCCACCGGCGGGGTCACGATCGTGTACAGGGCGGCTGCGCCGTCTGCCGCCACGATTCCCCGCATGGCGGGGCCCGAGGGGTCGAGCTCTCCTCCACCCACCGGGCGCCCGTCCTGGATGAGCCGGCGGAAGCGGCGATGGACGGAGACCCACCACGCGAGCTGCTCCCGTTCGTCGGCGGCGAGGCTGCGGATGTCCCACTCGATGCCGAAGTGCCCGAGGAATGCGACAGCGCAGCGGTACGGCAGCGAATGCGTGCGTCCGGTGACGCTGGAGACCGCGGACGCCACGTGGGAGCCGAGCATCTCCGGCGGGACGAGGAGCCCTGTCCATCGGAGGATGTGGAACCGGTCGATCGGGTCGTGACTGTCCGACGGGTGGATCCGATCGGTGCGCTCGAGGATGCCGAGGTCGACGCGCCCGCCGCCGGAGGCGCAGCTCTCGATCTCGAGGTCGGGGTGACGCCGACGCAGCTCGTCGAGCATGCGGTACACGGCCGTGGTCTGCTCGTGGACGGCGGGGCGCCCCGTGCCGGGATGGCCCGCGTCGATGAGATCGCGGTTGTGATCCCACTTCAGGTAGGAGATCCCGACATCCCGGATGAGATCGTCGAGGGTCGCGAGGATGTGCGCGTAGGCCTCGGGGTTCGTCAGATCCAGCACCTGCTGGAATCGGAAGAGGGCGGGCAGCTCCGGCCGTGCACGCAGGATCCAGTCCGGATGCGCACGGGCGAGATCGGAGTCCTCGTTGATCATCTCCGGCTCGACCCAGAGGCCGAACTCCATACCGAGACCCCTGACGTGTTCGGCCAGCGGCCGCAGGCCGCCCGGCCAGGCGGCGGGGTCGGGAGTCCAGTCGCCGAGACCGGCACGGTCGTCGCGTCGGCCGCGGAACCATCCGTCATCGAGGACGAAGCGCTCCACCCCCAACTGCGATGCTTCCGTGGCCAGCGCGGAGATCGTCGCCTCGTCGTGGTCGAAGTAGACCGCCTCCCACACGTTCAGGGTGACAGGTCGCGGGCGGCGCGACGATCGCGACCGCGCACGGAGGAAGTCGTGGAAGCGATGGGATGCCGCGTCGAGCCCGACCCCATAGCTGCCGAACACCCATGGGGTGACGTACTCCTCACCGCTGCGCAGCCGCACCTCTCCGGGGAGGAGCAGTTCCCCGCCGCGAAAGGCCAGCGCCGAATCGGTGCGCTCGAGCGCGTGTTCGTGGTTGCCACTGAACCCGACGTGGCCAACCCACACCTCCCCGTCGTCGGACCCGAATCCCGGGGTACCGGCGGCGACCAGCATGGTGGCGTCGAGACCTGTGCGCCCCCGTCGCGATTCGCGCACGTGGAGACCGTGGACGATCGGATGCCGCTGGGGGATCCGCTCATGCGCCCAGCGCCCCGTGAAGTCCAGCGCCTCGTTCGCACGGACGGGAATCGGCAGCGACACGAGAACCGAGCCGACCTCCAGCGGCGCAGGAGACGACGACGCGTTACGGATCCTGGTGCGCGTCCTCAGAAGACCCGACGACTGGAGATCGATCTCCAGTTCCAGCTCGATCTCGGTGAACGCATCGTGTGCGAAGAACGTGACGGCCCCCGTATGTGTGCGAAGCTCACCGGCCGCCATCTCCGCCCCGTCGAGCGCGACCGCACGGATGGAGAAGCGTGGCGACCACGCCGCGCCGTCGCGCTGGACCTCGACGCCTGGTCGGCCGAACCAGCCCGCCGAGTGCTCGGGCAGCACGGAAGCACGGTAAGGGAGATCGGAAACGTCCTCCAGACCTGGTCTTTCCTCGGCGGCAGCGAACGCACGAAGCGTCTCGTCCTCCACAGGGAGCCGCACACCCCAGTGCAGGATGACGGGAAGTGAATCATCGTCCTGCACGATGATGACGGAGACGTCTTCCGAGACGAGATGGACGATCCTGGCTTCGTTCATACGCCCATTCTGGAGAAGGCGCCGCGCGAAAGATAGTCCAGAGATCGATCTCGCCCAGTCCCCGAGATATCGTTACCCGGCGGGCTCGAAGCGTGCTCGTGTCGAACCGCGGGCCACCAACTCGGTCGGCAGACGGATCACCTCGTCCGACATGTCCACCCCGGCGGCAGCCGATGCGAGCGTCCGGACTGCGGCGGCGGCCATCGCTCGGATCGGCTGCCGGATCGTCGTCAGCGACGGGTGCAGCCACCGCGCCCCTCGCACGTCGTCGAAGCCGATCACGAGCACGTCGCGCGGGATCGTCAGACCCGCCTCCGCGATGGCACGGTACGCGCCGGCCGCCATCTCGTCGGAGCACGCGAACAGACCGATGGGGCCTCGCCCCGGCAGCTCCGCCAGCGCCTTCGCGCATGCTCGCCACGCGCTCATCGCGCCCCAGTCCGCATCCGTGGCCACCCGGGGCGCCCCCGGCACCCGGTCCTCGAGCGCGGAGAGGAATCCTGCGACACGGGCCCTGCCGTACCGATAAGGGGGAGACCCGCCGATCACGATGAACCGTCGGACTCCGCGGTCGATGAGGTGCTCGGCCGCTGCCGCTCCGCCTGCGCGATCGGTGGTGCGCACACTGGGGAGAGGGATCGGCGATGCCACCGGCGGCTCGAGCAGCACCACGGGGATCCCGGCGTCGGTGAGGAGCGTGAGCTGCTCCGCCGATGGCACGAGAAGCCCGGCGACCACACCCGCGGTCCCGCGGGAACGGATGCGGTCCGGCCAGTCGTCGTCGGGCGAACCGCGCTCCGTGGTGAGGACGAGGTCATACCGCAGGTCGGCGGCGGCCGTGCGCGCACCCGCAGTCACCTCGTCCGTGTACGGATCGTGGAAATGGCCGAGCACGAGGTCGAACATCCGCGACGTCCCCCCGCGCGGCCGCCCCCGCGACTCCCCCGCCCACGAGTACCCGAGCGCACGCGCCGCCTCCCGCACCCGCTCCCGCGTGACGGCGGACATGTCGCCGCGACCGCGCAGGGCGCGCGAGGCCGTCGAGACGCTGACTCCGGCCTCATCGGCGACGCGCGCGAGCGTGATCCTCGCGGCTGTCGGCATGCCTCTATTTTTGCGCAAACTGCGAGACTTCTGCACTGGGCGGTGGCAGTGTTTCTCGCGATCACCCCCCACCTGTCAACGATGAGAGAGCGGATCAATGACGACGACGCTGCGTGTGGCCATCATCGGCACGGGCTTCATGGGGCGCATGCACGCCCACGCCTGGCGCACGGCCCCCAGATTCTTCGAGCTCGACCCGTCACCCGAGGTCGTCGTCCTCGCCGGAAGCGATGCCTCACGTGCCGCATCAGCGGCCACCGAGTTCGGCATCCCCTCGTCATCGGATGACTGGCGCGCGGTCATCGCCAGGGACGACATCGATGTCATCGACATCTGCACGCCAGGGCACACCCACACGGAGATCGCCCTCGCGGCCCTCGCGGCGGGCAAGCACGTCCTGTGCGAGAAGCCGCTCGCCAACAGCGCAGAGGACGCGGACCGGATGGCCGCCGCGGCCGAAGGCGCCGCCGCGGACGGCACCGTGGCGATGTGCGGGTTCAGCTACCGCCGGACGCCGGCACTGTCGCTGGCCAGGCGCCTCATCGAGGACGGTCGCATCGGCCGCATCCGGCACGTGCGCGCGCAGTACCTGCAGGATTGGCTGAGCGACGAGGATGCTCCGTACACCTGGCGCCTGGACCGGGAGCTGGCCGGCTCCGGCGCGCTGGGCGACATCGGCGCGCACAGCATCGACACGGCCCAGTGGCTCGCCGGCAGCCTCATCACCGGCGTCTCGGCGACGACGCGGACCTTCGTGGAGACGCGCCCGCGCATGGACGAGCGCGTGGGCCTCGGAGGCCGGGGCGACACCGCAGCGCCACGCGAGCGCGTCACCGTCGATGACGCCGCCGCGTTCACCGCCGCCTTCGCGGACGGGGCCCTGGGTGTCTTCGAGGCGACGAGGATGGCCTCCGGTCACCGCAATGCCAACCGCATCGAGATCAACGGGGACCGCGGGTCCATCGCCTTCGACTTCTCGTTCATGAACGAGCTGCAGTTCCACGACGCCCTCGCCCCCTCCGGCGAACAGGGATTCCGTCGCATCGACGCCACCGAGCCGGAGCATCCGTACGCGGGAGCGTGGTGGCCGCCGGGTCACGGCCTCGGGTACGAACACCTCTTCACGCACCAGGTCGTCGACTTCGTCCGCGCGATCGCCGGCGGCGGCGACGCGCACCCGAGCTTCGCCGAGGCGGCACAGGTGCAGCACGTGTTGGAAGCGATCGAGCGCAGCGCCGCCGATGAGAGCAGATTCACCGCAGTGGAAGGAGCAGGCTCATGACCGCACGCAACGCACTGGTCGTGCGAGGGGGGTGGGAAGGTCACCGCCCCGTCGAGGCGACGGAGATGTTCATCCCGTTCCTCGAGCAGGAGGGATTCCGGGTTCGCGTCGAGGAGTCCAACGAGATCTACGCGGACGAGTCCGTCATGGCGGACATCGACCTCATCGTGCAATCGGTGACCATGTCGCAGATCTCCGCCGAGGCGTTCGCCGGGCTGCGCCGCGCGGTCGAGCGCGGCACGGGCCTGGCCGGGTGGCACGGCGGGATCGCCGACTCCTACCGGAACAACTCCGACTACCTCCAGCTCATCGGAGGACAATTCGCCACGCATCCGTCGAAGCATCCCGATCAGTGCACGGGAGACGAATCCGACAACTACCTCTGCTACACCGTCGACCTCACCGATCTCGGTCGCGAGCACGAGATCACCGCAGGGCTGGAGGACTTCACCCTCCGCACCGAGCAGTACTGGGTACTCACGGACGATCTCAACGATGTCCTGGCGACGACCACCCACCCTGTCCAGCCGTACCACCCGTGGCACCGACCGATCACCACGCCGGCGATCTGGACGCGCAACTGGGGCCAGGGCCGCATCTTCGTCGCCACGCCGGGGCACAGCCTCGTCGTCCTGCGCGATGCGAATGTCCGCACCATCATCGAGAGAGGAATGCTGTGGGCGAGCCGCACGGTATCGGAATAGTAGGACTCGGAGTCATCTCCGCGCAGTACCTGGAGACGCTGGGATCGCACCCGGGGATCAGGATCGCCGCTGCCGCGGATCTCGACGCATCGCGCGCGGCAGCCGTGGCGGAGAGATTCGAAGGATGCCGTGCCCTCAGCGTCGCCGACCTCGCCGCGGATCCCGCCGTCGAGACGGTGCTGAATCTGACCATCCCCGCTGCGCACGCCGAGGTCGCGCACATCGCGCTCGATGCCGGCAAGAACGTGTTCGGCGAGAAGCCGCTCGCACCGAACGTGTCCGAGGCACGCGGCATCCTCGACGCGGCAGGCTCGTCCTGGGTGGGCTGCGCCCCTGACACGGTCCTCGGCACCGGCGTCCAGACCGCACGCGCGGCGGTCGACGACGGCGAGATCGGCCGCCCCGTCGCGGCCGTGGCGACCTGGATCTCCCCTGGCCACGAGGCCTGGCACCCGCACCCGGACTTCTACTACCGGGAGGGCGGCGGCCCTCTGCTGGACATGGGGCCGTACTACCTCACGACGCTGTTCCACCTGCTCGGCCCGGTCGCCCGCGTCTCCGGCGCGTCCTCCCGCCCGCGGAGCATGCGCCGCATCGGATCGGGCCCGCGCGCCGGCGAGGAAATCCCGGTGGAGGTCGACACGCACGTCACGGGGACACTCGAGCACGTCGGGGGCGCGGTGTCCACCGTCACCTTCAGCTTCGACGGTGCCGCGACGGATGCCGCGCCGATCGAGGTCCACGGTGAGACGGGCACGCTGTCCCTCCCCGACCCGAACATGTTCGACGGGACGGTCCGCCTGCGTCGTCCGGGCGGCGGCGAGTGGACATCGCTGGAGGACCGCGCCGGCTACGCGCAGGCCGGCCGAGGCATCGGTCTGCTCGACTCGCTCGTGCCCGGCGGTCGCCGCACCGACGGCGCGATCGCCCTGCACGTGCTCGAGATCATGACGTCGCTGCTGACCTCGGCCCGTGAGGGGCGGCGCATCGAACTCACGACCACGGCCGAGCGTCCTGCGCTCGTCCCCCTGACCCCTCAGCAGCAATGGAGCAGCCGATGACCTCCTCAGCCCGCGCGATCATCGACCTCGATGTGACCGGCCACACCATCAACCGCCACATCTACGGACACTTCGCCGAGCACCTCGGACGATGCATCTACGACGGCTTCTGGGTCGGCGAGGACTCGCCGATCCCGAACGAGCGCGGCATCCGGCTCGACATCGTCGAGGCGCTGCGCGCTCTCGACATTCCCAACCTCCGCTGGCCGGGCGGATGCTTCGCCGACACCTACCACTGGCGCGACGGCATCGGGCCGCGCGAGGACCGCCCGCAGATCGCGAACACGAACTGGGGCGATGTCGTGGAGAACAACCACTTCGGCACCCACGAGTTCATGGACCTGTGCGACATGCTCGGGGCGGATGCGTACGTCAACGGCAATGTCGGCAGCGGCACCGTGCAGGAGATGTCCGAGTGGGTGGAGTACCTCACCCGCGGGGACGACAGCCCGATGGCACGACTGCGCCGTCAGAACGGGCGGGATGAACCGTGGCGCGTGCCGTTCTGGGGCATCGGCAACGAGGCGTGGGGATGCGGCGGCAACATGTCCGCCGAGTACTACGCCGAGGAGGCCCGCCGCTATGCGACGTTCTGTCACAACCACGGCGACAACAGGCTCACGCGCATCGCGGCCGGCGCCCACGAGGACGATCTCGACTGGACGCGCGTGCTCATGAAGACGCTCACGGAGTGCCACGGCTGCACGCTCTACGGGAACCTGCCCTATCAGGCGGTGTCGTTCCACTACTACACGCACTCCGGATCGGGCATCAACACCGAGGACGCGCTGCCCTTCAGCGACGATCAGTACTACCGGACCATGGCCTACGCGGCCGACATGGATCGGGTCATCCGCGGTCACATCGCCGTGATGGACTCCTACGATCCCACCGGACGCGTCGGACTGGTGTGCGATGAGTGGGGCACGTGGTGGAACGTCGAGGAGGGCACCAACCCCGGCTTCCTGTTCCAGCAGAACACCGTCAGGGATGCGCTGGTCGCCGGCATCCATTTCGACATCTTCCACCGGTACGAGCGTCTGACGATGGCGAACATCGCTCAGACCGTCAACGTCCTGCAGGCGATGGTCCTCACCGACGGTGACCGCATGGTGCTGACGCCGACGTATCACGTGTTCGAGATGAACAAGGGGCATCAGGATGCGCGGCGACTCGTGTCCCACCTCGTCGAGGCCCCGTCGACCACTGTCGAGGGCACGCCGCTCGACCTCGTCTCATTGTCGGCATCGACGAAGGACGACTCCGCGCTCATCTCGGTGTCGCACCTGTCGGCCGACGCCGACTGCACGGTGACGGTCGACCTGCGGGGCCGCAGGGCGGACGTCCGACGGGCGCGCGTGCTCACCGGCGGGAGCGCAGCCGACTTCAACGATGTCGACGCACCGGATCGCGTGTCGCCTCAGCCTCTCGAGGCGCGCGTGGAGGACGGCATCCTCACCGTCGTCGTCCCGCCGCACTCGTTCTCGACGATCGAGCTCGACCTGGTCTGATGCGGGTGCTTCCCGATCACCTGATGCGGGTGCTTCCCGATCACCTGTTCCGGGTGATCGGGAAGTACACCGCGTACTGCTCGTCGGTGACCTCGTGGAGCGGGCGGAATCGGATGCTGCGCGGCTGACCGACGGTGCGGTATCGCGAGCGCCACTGCGACCAGTGCCGCTCGTCGTCCGCTCGCAGCAGGTCCTGCGCCGATGCGGTCTCGCCGCGCAGGGCGATCTCGTGGTCGACCAGCCCCGCCAGGACCACCGGTCCTTCCAGGAAGGCGACGGTGTCCGGCTCGTCCGGGATCGGCACCGTCCGCAGTTCCCACGGGAGGGCGATGTCGATGCGTCGCTCTCCTCCGCCGTCGTGCGCCATGACGAGCGCGCCGCCTTCGATCTCGCTCGGAAGCGCGCCGGAGGTCATCGGCGCGGCGGAGCACCACTCCGGGATGCGGACGCGGATGCGCCGCGGCGTCGCCGAGGAGACGGTCAGCCGGATCCGCAGAGCGGACGGCCGATGCAGGTCGCCAGCCGGTCCCGCGTTCGAATCCGGTCCGACGTAGGCGGCGTCGTCGATCGGGGTGACGCGCACGTCGACCTGCTCGTCGCCGATCATCAGTCGACCGCGGGCGGCGATGAACTGGGCGATCGTCACGGTGCCGTCATCGCCGGAGTAGAAGGAGAGCCCGGCGTGACGGGTGTGCGCCTGGACGAGTGTGCCGTGGCAGCACCAGAAGTCCTCGGTGGGGGTACCCCACTGCTTCCGCTCCCCCGCCGCCAGCGGCAGGAAGTACGCGACCATGCCGGTGCGCGGATCCTGCTGGGCGAGGATGCCGTTGTACAGGTTCCGCTCGATGTAGTCGGCGTAGGTGAGATCTCCGGTCCACCGGAGGAGGACGTCGGCGAGACGGATCATGTTGTACACCGCGCAGTGCTCCTGCGTCTTGTCGCCCCGACGTGCGGCGAAGGCGAACGGCGGCGTCCAGATCTCCCCCGAGGTCTGCCCTCCCGTGCAGAAGGTGCCGCGCCTGGTGACGGCCCAGTCCCAATACGCCTCGACGATCCGGCGCCATCGGGTCTCGCCGGTGACCTCGTACGCGCGTGCCGCCCCGAGTGCCTCGGGGATGGTGGTGTTCGCGTGCATGTTCGTGAGCACGTCGCGTCCGTCGAGGAGCCCCTCGAACAGCGATCGCCGGTAATAGCGGTCCAGCAGCTCCTCGTACACCGGGTCACCGGTCGCCTCGAGGAGGTCCGCCCAGACCTCCAGCATCCCGCCCGTCTCGACCTCGAGGATCCGCTGGAACGCCTCATCGTCGAAGCGGCGCACCCACCGCAGGAGTGCCTGCGACGCCTGCGTGGCCATCACGAGGGCGCGCTCATCGCCGAGGTCGCGGTGGACGTCCACCAGCCCCATCAGCGTCTTGTGCATGTTGTACTGCGGCGCCCAGACGGCCAGGCCGTCCTCGAGACGGCGGAGGAAGGACGGTGGGATCGCCCACACCCACTCGCCGCCGTTCTCGCGCTGGCAGCGTTCGAGCCCGTCGAGCACGATGTCGAGCTTGGCCCGAAGGGCGGCATCGCCTGTCACCGCGATCTCGCGGGCGGCGGCGGACATCCAATGACCGAGGAAGTGCCCGCGCAGCTGCGCGCCGGGCGTCTCCCACCCCCAGTGCCTCTCGAGCCCTCGTGCAGCGGAGCTGTCCTTCGACGGCTGAAGGTGCCAGTCCTGGCTGCCGATGCCGGCCTCGAGGTAGTGGTTCTGAAGGAGGGCGTCCTCGCGCAGTGACATCAGATACTCGCGGTTGCGTCGCCGGCGGTCGTCGAACAGCCCTCGCTCGAGCTGTGCGGCGTCCAGCGGGAAGGGGGTGAGTGTCATGCCTGCTCCTCGGTGAGCGATCGGGGGTCGGAGGCGGTGCGGTTCACCGTCGGCGTCCAGTCGGCGATGGTGCGGCGTTCCTCGTCGCCTTCGGCCGCGCTCAGTGCGGCGGCGAGCGCGGCAGCGAACACGTCATCGAGCAGAACCCGACGTCCGCTCTCCGCCGATGCGACGGCGGCCTCGACCATCGCGAGGCTGCGGATGTTGCTGTCGATCTCGCCGGAGGGTCGCTGACCGCCCTCGAGCGCCACGACGAACTCGTCCAGAGCGGCATCCAGTCCTTCGAGCCCCGCGTCCAGAGCGAGGGCCACGGGCTCTCCCTCCCTGTCCTGGGTGCGCACACCCGCCTCACCGTCCCAGTCGGCCGAGCCGTGCGCGGCCGAACCGCGCCATGATCCGTTCCAGGACGTGGTGAGCCCGTCGGCGCACCAACTGCCCGAGTACGAGAAGCGTGCGCCGCCCTCGAACTGGAACACGGCCTCGGCGGCGGCACCTCCGTCGTACCAGCTCCAGGACGGGTGGAACTCCTCGCAGTAGACCGACACCGGCTCGCGGTCCAACAGGAAGCGCGCCTGGTCGAAGCTGTGGATGGCCATGTCGACGAGGAGCGGATGCGGCATCCGATCACGGAACCCGCCGAACCGAGGGTTCTGGAAGAAGACGGTGCCGAGCTGCTCCGCACCGCCGGCATCCGCCAGGGCGCGACGGAACGCGCGGATGCCGCGGGAATGGCGACGCGACTGGCTCGTGGCGACGAGGACACCTGCGGCGCGGCTGAGTGCCGCCAGACGGATCGCCTCCGACACCGTGGGCGTGATCGGCTTCTCGCTGAGCACGGGAACCCCCGCCCGCACGGCGGCAGCGCTCACGGCGAAGTGCGCCTCGGGGATCGTGACGTTGAGGAGCATGTCCGCCGACGCGGCGTTCAGGGCGTCATCGACCGAGGTGAAGGTCGGCGCGTCCCACGACCGCTCATCCACGGCGGTGCGCGCGGCCCCGTCGGCCACATCGACGACGGCGGCGATCCGCAGATCGGCGCGCCGGTCGACGGCATCCAGCCAGGCCCGCCCCATCCCGCCGGCGCCGACGAGCAGGACATCGCGGACTCGGGTGCCGCTCACAGCGGCGTCCCGTCCCATTCGCGCGGGGTGTGGAAGTCGCCCGTCTCGTGCATCGCGATCCGCGGAGAGGTGCGGGGGCGATCCTGATGCGCCCAGCGGACGGCGTTGGCGAGCACCAGCTGGATGCTCGGGTCGTGATAGACCGGGTAGTCCTGGTCCCCCGGCGAGAAGTAGAAGATCCGCCCGTGGCCGCGCGAGAAGGTCATCCCGGATCGGAAGACCTCGCCGCCGGTGAAGCCCGATACGAAGACGAGGTCGTCCGGTGTGGGGACGTCGAAGAACTCGCCGTACATCTCCTGCGCCGGCAGCACGATCGGCTGAGGGACGCCCTGGGCGATGGGGTGCGTCGGCGCCACCGTCCACACGAGTTCACGGTCGTCCCCCTGCCGCCAGCGCAACGAGCACGTCGTGCCCATCAGGGCGATGAAGATCTTCGAGAAGTGCGCGGAGTGCAGGGCGATGAGTCCCATGCCCCCGAGAACGTGGCGGTGCACGCGGGCGACGACCTCGTCATCGACGTCGTCGTGACGCATGTGCCCCCACCACAGCAGCACATCCGTCCGCTGCAGTCGCTCCTCGGTCAGCCCGTGCTCGGCGTCGTCGAACGTCGCCGTCTCGACGACGTCCGCGTCGCCCAGGTGCTGCCGGAGCGCAGCGGCGATCGTGCCGTGCATGGTGTCGGGATAGATCCGCTGCGGGACCGCGTCGACCTTTTCGTGATGGTTCTCGCCCCACACGAGCACGCGCACCGGGTCCGTCATCTCGTCTCCTCCGTCATCGTCGTGATCTCCAGCAACCGCGCGGCCGGCTCGTCCGGAAGCGTGAGCGTGATCAGCCCGTCGTCCGCCTCCCAGACGATATCGGCGGGCAGGCTCGTGGGGTAGAGGCAACGCACCGAGATCCGCGCCCCCGCATGCGCCGGCAGTGGGATGCGGACGGTCGTCGGTCCGCCGCGTCGCCACACGGACACGTACGCACGCTCCCCCGCGTCCAATCCGAGAGCGACCGTGTCGTCACGCCACCCTGGAAGGCCGATGGGCCAGAACGGTGTCGCTCGGGGGAGATCGCCGCGGATGCGCCCGTACAGGTCGATCGCCTCGCGCACGAGGCTGGTCTGCGCCGGCTCGAGCAGGTCGAGTCGACCGCCGAGGTGGATGCGCCCGAGCAGGCTGTTGACCATCGTGAACGCGATGCGCTCGTCGCTCCAGGTGCGGTCGGGGTACGCCCACACCGCGCCCTGCTCCGGGGTCACCGCGGTGGGGGCGGCCGCGGCGATCGCGGCGTAGAGCAGCGGGTCCTGATTGTCGCTCGTCGACTGGAGGGGAAGCAGCGACAGCAGGGCGTAGTCCATCCGCTGCGCGCCGGCCGCGCAGTTCTCGATGACGAGGTCGGGATGCCGGTCCAGCACACCGGCCAGCCAGTCCAGGTGTGCACGGTTGTGACCGAGCTGGCCGTCGCCGGGGCTGTCCGCGGCGACATCAGTGCCCTGAGTGATGTCGACGTTGTCGTCGAATTTCAGATACCCCACGCCGTAGTCGGCGACGAGCCGGTCCACCATGCCGTCGAGACGTGCCCGTACCGCCGGGTGACGGAGGTCGAGGCGGTAGCGGCCGGACTCGATCACACGGGCGCCGTCGCGTTGGAAGAAGGCATCATCGGGGAGTTCCGTCGCGCCGATGCTGGCGACGCCCATCGCCTCCGGCTCCACCCAGAGGCCGGGGACCATCCCTCTGCGGCGGATGTGGGCGGTGACCTCGGCCAGCCCGCCGGGGAACCTGCGAGGCGACTCCTCCCAGTCGCCCAGTGCCTCCCACCATCGCCCCTCTTCGGCGTGCCATCCGGCGTCGATGCAGAAGTACTCGGCTCCGGCGTCCGCCGCGGCGTCGATGAGGGGAAGGAGCCTCTCGGTCGTCGGGTCCCCCATCAGACCGTTCATGAAGTCGTTGAAGATGACGGGCAGACGCTCGTTGTCCTTGTGCGGTCGCCGGATCCGCCTGCGGTACTCGGTCATCGCGGCGAACGCGGCATCGTCGCCGACGCCGACGGCGATCGCCGCAGGCACACTCTCGAAACGGGCGCCGACGCCGAGCCGCCGCGTCCACGCGTGCGCCTGATCGGTGGGTCCGGTGGCGATGACGTACAGAGCTCCGCCCCAATCGCCGACCTCCCACCGCCAACCGCCGTTGTTCTCGACCTGCCACAGCAGAGACCGCGAACCGTCGACGGCGCTGAGCATGCCCATGGGGAGATGCCCTCCGGTCGACCAGCTGCCGCGGGCGGTCAGCGAGAAGGATGCACGGGTCCCCTGATACCCCCATTGGGCGAGCCCGACGTCGTCGAGGCCGAGGTCACCCGGGGCATGGTGCTGCCACATCGCCTCGCGGAACCAGCTGTTGTGCGCCGTCGCGATCGTCTGCTCGTCCCACCATGCCGACCCCGGCGCGGTCAGGCCCCCCAGCGCGAAGGTCGACAGCAGCTGCACGTCGGCGGGGCGATCACCGTCGTTGACGACCTCGCTCTGCCAGCGCACGACGGGCAGATCGCTCCAGCTCGTCAGGCGGCTGGTGACCGTGAGCGCCGTCTCCGGATCCCGCATCGTGATCGCGAGGATGCTGCGCCCACCACTATCGGTCTCCTCGTGTGACACGTAGCGCATGCGACGGCTCAGCCCGCTGCCCATGAACCGTTCAGAGGATTGGAGGTCGTTGCCCTCCCCCGCGACACGCACCTCGGCGAGCGGGAGCGCCGCGCCACCGGCATCCGACACCGGGGCGCCGGCAGCCCCCACATGGGTGATCGCCGGTGGGCCGTCGTCGAGGCGCACGACGACCTCGACGGCGCCGGGCTGCCATCTGATCGGTTCGGTCACGGGTGTCTCCTGTCGCTCGCTCACGCAGGCTGAGCAGCCGCCGCGCAGGCTCAAGGGCTCTCAACGTAGCGGTGGTGGTCACGGTGAGCGCGTTATCCGTTCGGGTGTCGCACTTTCATCGGATGAATCGGATGCACGCCCCTCGGTTGTAATTACAGGTTGCGATCCGAGAGAATGGGATGAACCCCGATCGAGGAGCCCCATGACCGACCGTCTCGCCCGCGCACGCACCACCGGCGTCCTCGCCGTCCTGCGCGCCCCCTCCCCCGAACTCGCCCTCGAGACCGCAGAGGCGATCATCCGCGGAGGTGTGACAGGCATCGAGGTCACCTACTCCACCCCTGACGCCCCGGCCGTCATCAAAGAGCTCATCGCCCGTCACGGTGATGCCGCCTACGTCGGCGCCGGCACCGTCACCACGGTGGAGCAGGCGAGCGCCGCCCGCGACGCGGGGGCCGAGTTCCTCGTCAGCCCCGGGACCCTTCCCGACCTCACGCGCGCGATGCTCGACACCGGCGCGGTGGTCATGACCGGCGCGATGACCCCGACCGAGGTCATGAGCGCGCTCGCGCTCGGCGTCGACGTCGTGAAGATCTTCCCGGCGTCCCTCGGCGGGCCGTCGTACCTCGGCGCGCTGCGCGGACCGTTCCCCGATGCGCCCCTCATGCCCACCGGCGGCGTGAAGCCGGACAATCTGGCCGACTGGTTCGCTGCGGGTTCCGTCGCGGTCGGCGCGGGTGGCGACCTCGCCAACTCCGCCTCGATCGCCGCCGAGGACTGGGACGACATCACCGCTCGCGCCGCACGCTTCGCCTCCGCACTGTCGGCCGTACGCTCATAGTGTGATCGATCTGCCGCTGTGGGCGTGGGGCGTCCTCGCCCTCGCGGCGGTGACGATCGGTCTGGCCAAGACCGCGATCCCCGGCGGCGGCATCCTGCCCGTCGCCCTGTTCGCGTCGGTGCTTCCTGCGCGCACCTCGACGGCGGCGCTGCTGCTCCTCCTCATCGTGGGCGACATGTTCGCGCTCATCGCATACCGCCGACACGCCCACTGGCCGAGCCTGCTCCGGCTCGCTCCCGCGGTGCTGATCGGCCTGCTCGCCGGGTTCGCGTTCCTGGCGATCGGCGATGACGCGGTCGTCAGGCGCGCGATCGGCGTGATCCTTCTGGCGATGATCGCCGTGACGCTGTGGCGCAGACACCGACAGGCACGCACGGGAGCGCCCGCCGTGGCGAACGGGATGATCGCGGCATCCGGCTATGGCGCGCTCGCCGGCTTCACGACCATGGTCGCGAACGCCGCCGGCCCCGTCATGTCGATGTACTTCCTCGCCATGCGCACCCCGGTGCAGGTCTTCCTCGGCACCTCGGCGTGGTTCTTCGCGATCGTGAACGTGTTCAAGGTGCCGTTCCTCGCCGGCATCGGCCTCTTCGACGGCCCCGTGCTCCTGATGGACGCCGCGCTCGTGCCCCTCGTCGTAGTCGGCGCGTTCGCCGGACTGCGCCTCGCTCGGCGCATGAAGCAGCAGGTCTTCGACCGCATCGTGATCGGGCTGACCATCGTCGGCGCGGTGTACCTGTTGTTCTGACGTCGGCGGCGTCGTCCGGTGTCAGCTCGCGCGCGAACCTCAGTCCAGGAAGATGTCCGGAAACAGTCGATCGTCCGGAGTGCCGGGCACGGCCGCGTAGCCGGAGAAGTCCGTGACGCCGTCCGCCTCCAGCACGTCCTCGACGATCAGGCTCTGCCCGGTGTACTCGGCCGCCGGCTTCGTGAGGACGGAGTACGCGGCATCCGCATAGATGTCCGCGGTGCGGCTCGCGGCCATCACCTTGTCACCGCCGAGGAGGTTCTGCACGGCGGCGGTCGCGATCGTCGTGCGCGGCCAGAGGGTGTTGGCGGCGATGCCGTCGCCGGCGAACTCGGCCGCGAGGCCCAGCGTGACCATGGTCATGCCGAACTTCGCCAGCGAGTAGCCCGTGTGCGCGCCGAGCCACTTGGGCGTCGGGTTGAGCGGCGGCGACAGCGACAGGATGTGCGGGTTCGTGGAGTTGCGCAGCTGCGGGATCGCCGCGCGCGACAGCATGAACGTGCCGCGGACGTTGACGTCCTGCATGAGGTCGTACTTCTTCGCGCTGAGATTCAGCGAGCGCGAGAGATCGATGACGCTGGCGTTGTTGATGACGATGTCGATGCCGCCGAATTCGCCCTGCGTGGTGATGACCGCCTCGGTGATGTCGTCGTCGTCGCGCACGTCTCCGACGAGCGGAAGCGCGTTCCCCCCGGCAGCCCTGATCTGCTCGGCCGCGGTGTGGACGGTGCCCTCCAGCTTCGGGTGCGGCGTGTCGGTCTTGGCGAGCATGGCGATGTTCGCCCCGTCGCGCGCGGCCCGGAGTGCGATCGCCAGGCCGATGCCCCGGCTCCCGCCGGACATCAGGATGGTCTTACCCGCGAGTGAAGTCATACGTGCTCCTTGCTTGTCGTCGGTATCTGCGCCGGGCGGCCGGTCACTTCGGCGCCATGCGGATGGCGCCGTCGAGGCGGATGGTCTCTCCGTTGAGGTAACCGTTCGAGACGATGTGCTCGACGAGGGACGCGTACTCCGCCGGCGTCCCGAGTCGTGCCGGGTAGGGCACCTGCTGGCCGAGCGACGCCTGCGCCGCCTCGGGAAGTCCCGCGAGCATCGGCGTCTCCATGATTCCCGGTGCGATCGTGCAGACGCGGATGCCGTGACGGGCGAGTTCCCGCGCCACCGGCAGTGTCATCGCATGAACGCCGCCCTTGGACGCCGAGTACGCCGGCTGCCCGATCTGACCGTCGAACGCGGCGACGGATGCGGTGTTCACGATGACGCCGCGGTCGCCGGACTCCGTCGGCTCGCTCTGGGCCATGATCGCGGATGCCTGCGAGATGACATTGAAGGTGCCGACGAGGTTGATGCGCACGACGCGCTCGAAATCGGCCAGGACCGCGGGCTTGCCGTCGCGATCGAGGACCTTCGCCGGCGGAGCGATGCCGGCACAGTTGACGACCACGCGCAGCGGCGACTTCTCGTTCGCGAGAACGGCGGCGCCGGCGGCATCCTCGGGGCTCGTGACATCGCCGGGGAAGAACTCCCCGCCGAGTTCGGCGGCCATCTCGGCGCCGTCGGAGGACGGCAGATCGAGCAACGTGACGTGCGCTCCGGCGGCGGCGAGCGCACGGGCGGTCGCGAGGCCGAGCCCTGAAGCGCCTCCGGTGATGAGCGCACCGGCTCCCTGGATCTGCATGAGTTCTCCTTCGAACAGTCTTGCAACTGGGTTTCAGCATATGCGGTTCTCAGTGTCACCACTGGCGGCGGACCGGCCGAGGGGTGTTGGCTGAAGCCATGGAACTGCGTCGCAAGCGAGCCTACGACACGGCCGATCCGTCCGACGGGTTCCGCGTGCTCGTCGATCGACTCTGGCCGCGTGGCGTGTCGAAGGACCGCGCAGCGATCGATCTGTGGGCCAAGGACGTCGCGCCGAGCCCTGACCTGCGGAAGGCCTGGCACGCGGCATCCGACGCCGAATGGGAGACGTACGCCGACCGATACCGCGCCGAACTCGCCGGCGAGACGGCGACCGCCGTGTCCGAACTCGCGCGAGAGATCGCGCAGCACGGGGTCGTCACGCTCGTGTATGCCGCGCACGACGAACGCCGCAACCACGCCGTCGTGCTCGAAGACGCCCTGCGGGAGCTGCGGTGATCATCCCCGGCCCGGTGACCCGCCGGGCACAACTCCGGAGATTCTTCGCGAATCCCCGTGACTTCGGCCTGGCTTACGCCGCTCGGGGCAGTTTCTCCGGAGTTGTGACCAGGGCGGAAGGACGACCGTGACCATTCCCGCCCTCGATGTCGTCGTCCCGGATCGAGTCCGGCGCCTGGCCGGCGGCGCGCGGCTCACGCCGGTGTGGGAGAACGGGATCGGCGGGCTGACCTTCCGCACCGACGACGGCCGCTACATCAAGTGGGGTCCGCACGACCTCGAGGCGAACATGCGTGACGAGGCGGAACGCATGCGATGGGCCGCTCGATGGCTGCGCGTGCCGGAGGTCATCGACCAGGGTCAGGATGCCGCGCACGAGTGGCTCGTCACCGCCGCCATCGACGCGGAGAGCGCCGTCGCCCCTCGCTGGGCCGCTGAGCCGGAGGTCGCCGTGCGGGCGATCGGCACAGGGCTCCGGATGCTTCACGACACCCTCCCCGTCACCGAGTGCCCGTGGGAGTGGTCCGTGGCGGGGCGGCTCGAACGGGCGGCCGCCCGCGGCATCCGCCTTCCGGAGGCGCTGCGCACCCCGCCGCCCATCGATCTGCTCGTCGTCTGCCATGGCGACGCATGCGCTCCCAACACCCTGATCGACGCGCACGGCGCCGTCGCCGGACACGTCGATCTTGCCGCGCTCGGCACCGGCGACCGCTGGGCGGACATCGCCGTGGCGGCGATGAGCACGACCTGGAACTACGGGGCGGGGTGGGAGGATGCGCTGGTCGAGGCGTACGGAGTCCCGCCCGACCGCGAGCGCATGACGTACTACCGCGACCTCTGGAATGCGACCTGACATGGCCCACCCCCTGATGTTCGACTCCGACGACCCGCTTCTCGCGCGGGTCCGCTCGATCGCGCTCGCTCTTCCCGGCGCCGGCGAGAAGATCAGCCATGGGCGGCCGGCCTTCTTCACGCAGAAGGTGTTCTGCTACTTCGGCGGGTCGGTGCGCGCCGACGGCGAATGGATCCCGCACGACGCGGCGGTCATGGTACGGCCCGACCCGGACGACGAGCCGGCGCTGCGCCAGGATGCCCGCTTCTGGATTCCGGCGTACCTCGGCCCCTCCGGCTGGCTGGGCATCGACCTCGACGACAGCACCGACTGGCAGGAGATCGCCGAGCTCATCGACGCCTCCTACCGCGTGACCGCTCCGCGCAGACTCATCGCCGACCTGTGAGACACCACCCCGGCCTCGAGACACCACGCGCCATGTGATGTCTCACGGTGCGGATGGTGTCTCGACGCGCGAACCGAGCGCAGCGCGGTCAGGTCCAGACGAAGCGGAACGTGCCGACGAGGACCGCCGCCGTCAGGGCGAGCGCCATGATCGCGACGGCGCCGAGGAGCGCGACGGCATCCCGGCCGTGCAGGCGCGAGGGCCGCGACCAGGTGCGAGGGATGCCGGAGCCGAAGCCGCGCGCCTCCATCGCCAGCGCGAGCCGCGTCCCCCGGCGCACCGCGAACACGAGCAGCACGAACGCCATGGAGAAGAATCGCCTGATCACCCCCTTGTCGCCCACCCCGCGCGCACGACGGGCCAGGCCCATGGTGCGCCAATCGTCGAGGAACAGTCCGAGCATGCGCGTGCCGGCGAGGATGCCGAGGACGAAGCGGCTGGGCAGCTTGGCGACCTGGGCGAGAGCATCGGCGAGCTCGGTGGGGTCGGTGCCACCGAACAGGAGGATGGTCGGCAGACCGAGCGCGACCACCCGCAGCCCCACCGCGATCGCGAGGGAGATCGAGTCGTCGCTGATCGTGGCGAAGCCGAAACTCCAGTAGATGCGCCCGGCGGGCTCGGCGTAGAGGAGCATGCTGAGCCCCGCGACGGGGGCGAAGATGACGATCGGCAGCAACCGGCGCAGCACGGTCGACAGGCGCAGTCCGGTCAACGGCAGACACAGCAGCTGCAGCCCGATCGCGACGAGTCCGCTCACGACGTCGATGGACGCGAACAGCGGGACGGACAGCAGTAGGGCGAGCACGAGCTTCGTGACGGGGTTGACCCCGTCGAGCCATGCGCGGTTCCCGACCTGCACGCTCCCCGTCTGCACCGCGGTCATGCCCGCACCTCCTGCGGCGCGAGGGCGATGCGATGCCCGCCGAGGTGGTGGACGACGCCCTCATCGTGCGTCACGGCGACCACGGAGGTGCCCGCCGCGATCTGCTCCTGCAGCAGCCCGACGAGCTCGGCCCACCCTCGCCGATCCTGACCGAATGTCGGCTCGTCGAGCACGATCACCTCGGGGGATGCGGCAAGGACGGTCGCGACGGACAGGCGCCGCTTCTGCCCGCCCGACAGCGTGAACGGGTTCGCCATCGCCAGCGGCGCGAGGTGCAGTCGCTCCAACAGGCCGTCGACGACCTCGGCCGTCCTGGTCGGCGACCATCCGAGCGCCTTGGGTCCGACGGCGAGTTCGTCTCGCAGGGTCTGCGTGAGGAACTGATGCTCCGGTTCCTGGAAGACCGTGCCGATTCGCGTGAGCAGCTCGCGCGACGTCCACCGGATCGGGCGCCGTCCGCCGCGACCGGCCATGTCCGGCGCCGCCTCGACGACACCCGCATGCTCGGGGATGAGCCCGGCGAGAGTGAGGGCGAGGGTGGACTTGCCCGCGCCGTTGGGTCCGGTGATCACGGTTGCCACCCCGCGCGGCACCTGCACATCAAGGCCCGCCTGCACGACCGTCCGCGCACTGCGCGCGATCGCCAGGGGGGATGCCGCGAGCACCGGCTCATCCGTCGCCGCCGCGGGCAGCGCGGGCAGATCGACATCCAGCCCCGGCACCCAGACGCCGGCGTCGGCGAGCGTCTGCCCGTGCTCGGCGAACACCCGATCGGGTGCGCCGTCGGCGAGCAGACCGCCGTCGGCGCCGAGCACGATCACGCGGGTCATGAGATCCACCCATACCGACGTCCGATGCTCCACGACGATGAGCGTGGCCCCGTCAGCGGTCACCGCTCGCTCGACGCTCGCCCGCACCTCGGCGACGCCCTCGGGGTCGAGGTTCGCGGTCGGTTCGTCCAGGAGCAGGAGCCCTGGCCGCATGGCGAGGACGCCGGCGAGGACGAGGCGCTGCTTCTGCCCGCCGGAGAGCTCCTTGGTGGGCCGGTGCAGCGGGACGTCGAGGCCGACGGCATCCATCGCCGATGCGACGCGCGTCGGGATCTCGGATGCCGGGATCCCGAGATTCTCGCATCCGAAGGCGACGTCGTCGCCCACCTTGGACAGCACGACCCCGGCTTCCGGATCCTGCATCACGAGCCCTGTGCGACCTCGACGCGACTCCGGCGCTGCACCGTCCACGGACAGCGACCCGGTGCGCTCCCCTTCGTCGGCGTCGCCGAGGACGCCGGCGAGCCCGGCGAGCAGCGTCGACTTGCCGGCACCGGAGGCGCCGAGGAGAAGGACCCGCTCACCGGGTTCGACGGTGAAGGTGACGTCGCGGACCGCGGGGCGCTTGCGGCCCGCGTACCGCCAGCCCCAGCCCGCCACCTGCACTCGGGCCGGGGCGGCAGCGGACATCTCAGACCTCGCGGACGAGTTCTCGCCCTGCGGCGAAGCGGTTCAGCGCTCCGGTCGCCGCGAGGGCTCGGACCAGCAGCCAACCGACGATACCCGCCAGCACGACACCCGACACGGCGACGCAGACGAGGTAGATGGAGTTGAACTCGATCGACTTCAGGATGTTCGGCGAGCTGCCGTAGAACAGCTCGAAGACCCACGCCGCGATTCCCGCACCCGCGCCGGCGAGGGCCGCGATGACGATGCCGAAGCGGCGGTAGAGGAACAGCGCGAAGATCAGCTCGGCGCCGAGCCCCTGCACGATGCCGGAGAGGATCGTGGACACTCCCCAGACATTGCCGATGAGCATCGAGACGATCGCGGCGACGAGCTCGACGACCAGGGCGGCACCGGGCTTGCGGATCACGAGCCCGCCGACGACGCCGCCGAGGAGCCAGATTCCGACGGCGATGCCTCCGAAGCCGGGGGTGAGCGCGTCCGCCGCGCTGAACCAGGCGTAGCCGACGGTGTTCCACCCCCAGAAGACGAGGCCGAGTGCGACTCCGAGGACGGCGGCGACGACGATGTCGACGACGCGCCAACGCCACCGATTCGGTGCGGTCGTCCTTGTCGCGGGCGTGCTGACAGACGTGCTCATATCTCTCCTCCCTGCGCCGGCATGATCCGGATCAGGTTCGACGGTCGAAGCGCTTGTCGCTCCCTCTCAGCCCGGCATGCCCGGACTCCCGTGGTTGTGCAGACGATCCTACCCACTCTCGAGGCCCTCGGGGCACTTGCGATCGCGCCGGATTGGGTAGCGTGGGCAGGTGACCACTGACGATACGACGCCGGCGACGACGGCGTCCCGTCGCGCGATGCGCGCTCGCAAGCGCTCGGCGGGAGCAGCCACCCCTCCTCCGCTGCTCGCCGACGATGCCGCGGACACCCTGCCGTCAGAGCCGGATGACGCCACCGAGGCAGCACAGGATGCCGCATCCGAGCCAGAGTCGGATGCCGCATCCGTGGCGCCCGAGATCGAGCCCGAGACGGACGAGGCCGACCCGGCCACCGCGGACGACGCTGTCGACAGCGACAACGACATCGACCCCGGCCGCGACATCGATCTCGACGGAGACGACACGGACACCGACGAGCCCGTCGACCTGTCCGCGGAACAGCAGGCCGAGACCCCCGAACAGCCGATCGAACCCGTCGAGCCGCAGGCGGAATGGGCGGATGCCGACCGCCCCGCCACGGCGCTCGTCTGGCTGGACGAGGCCGATGTCCTCGAGAGGACGCGACCGGCGGATATCGATTCGGTGACGAATCGACCGGCCGGCCCCGACCTCCTCTCCGATCACGCGGGGCGCCCCCTGGCGCAGGTCGGACGCTGGCTCGCCCCGATCGGCACGCTCGCCGCTTTCGCGATCGCGTACGGAGCGACCACTCTGCTGTGGCCGCTGCATGCCGTCGAACCGGTGGTCGATGCCGTCGCGTTCGAGACCGTCCCCGCACCGGCGGCGGAGATCACCTGGCCTGCCGCAGGCAGCGCCGGAGTGGGCATCGAGGGGGTGTCGATGGCGGCGTCCTCTGCGGAACCGGCATCCATCGCCAGCATCACCAAGGTGGTCACGAGCCTCATGGTGCTCGATCGGCTGCCGCTCCAGCTCGGCGAGCAGGGACCGGAGTACGCCTTCACCTACGGCGACAGCGTGAATTACTGGGATTACCGCCGCGCGGACCAGTCCGCGCTGGACGTCCCCGTCGACGGCGTCCTGACCGAGTACCAGATGCTCCAGGGGATCCTGCTCGGCTCGGCGAACAACTACACCGACCGCCTCGCGCGGGACCTGTGGGGACCGGACGAGCAGTTCGCCCGCGCCGCTGATGCCTGGCTCGCCGAACGAGGCCTCTCCGGGATCTCCGTCGTGACGCCGTCCGGCTTCGACGAGCGGAACATCGCCACGCCGGAGGCTCTGTTGCAGCTCGGACAGCGCGCCATGCAGAATCCGGTCTTCGCTGAGATCGTCGGCACCGCGGGGGCGGAGATCCCCGGCGCCGGCTGGGTGGAGAACAGCAACGGGATGCTCGGCGATCCCGGCGTCGTCGGCATCAAGACCGGGACTCTCGTCGGGTGGAGTCTGCTCACCGCCAAGGACGTCACCATCGGCGACACCACCGTCCACCTGTACGCGGCGGTGCTGAACCAGGGCGACGACCAGGAGCGGCTCGCGGCGACGCGCTCGCTGTTCTCGCAGGTCGAGGCAGCCCTGGCCGACCTCGCGCCCGCCGTCCCCGCCGGGACGGTCGTCGGCGAGGTGAGCACCGAGTGGGGAACGACGGTCGACATCGTTTCGGATGCGGACGCCACCGTCCTGGTGTGGAACGGCGCCACCTCGACCGCTGCCGTCGACTTCGACCTCGGGGAGCAGCGCGACGAGGGCGCGAGCGTGGGAACGCTCACCGTGAACGGCCCCGTCGGCGCGACGACGGTCGACGTCTCCCTCGCTGAGGAGGTGTCGGGACCGAGCCCCTGGTGGCGACTCACCCACCCGCTGGAGCTGTTCGGCATCAGCACGGACTGACCGCAGGAGACGCGAGGAGGGGGTGGCCGGTCCGGCCACCCCCTCCTCGCGTCAGTCCTAGCTCTCGCTGGGCTGCTCGATGCTCTCCTCGGCGTCGCCGGTGACGACCACCGGAACGGCATCGGTCATCGCCTCTTCCGCGTCGATGTCCGTGGCCGCCTGCTCGAACTGCGACTGGTACAGGCGCCAATAGGCACCGTGCGCCGCGATGAGTTCGTCGTGCGAGCCCTTCTCGACGATGTCGCCGTGTTCCATCACGAGGATGAGGTCCGCATCGCGGATCGTCGAGAGCCGGTGCGCGATGACGAACGACGTGCGTCCCTTCCGGAGCGCCGCCATCGCCTGCTGGAGCAGAAGCTCCGTGCGGGTGTCGACTGCGCTGGTCGCCTCGTCGAGGATGAGGATGGACGGCTGCGAGACGAACGCGCGAGCGATCGTGATCAGCTGCCGTTCACCGGCTGACACGTTCGAGGCGTCCTCGTCGAGGATGGTCTCGTAGCCGTCGGGGAGCGAACGGACGAACCGGTCGACGTACGTGGCGGTCGCCGCGTCGATGACCTCCTCGTCCGTGGCGGTGGCCCGTCCGTATCGGATGTTCTCGAGGATCGAACCGGCGAACAGCCAGGGGTCCTGGAGCACCATGCCCGTGCGCGAGCGCAGCTCGTCCCTGGTGACCTCGGCGATGTCCTGCCCGTCGATGAGGATGCGCCCGCCGCTGAGCTCGTAGAAGCGCATGATGAGGTTGACCAGCGTGGTCTTCCCCGCTCCCGTCGGCCCGACGATCGCGACCGTCTGCCCCGGCTCGACGCGGAACGACAGATCCGTGATCAGCGGCCGCTCCGGGGTGTAGGAGAAGGCGACGTCCTGGAACTCGATGACCCCGCGGCCGTCGACGTCCGCCTCCGGCAGCGCGGGTGCGTCCTCCGCGTCGGGCTCCTGCTCGTCGGCGTCCAGGAACTCGAACACGCGCTCCGCCGAGGCGGTGCCGGACTGCACGACGGCTGCCATGCCGCCCAGCTCGGACAGCGGCTGCGTGAACTGCTGCGAGTACTGGATGAAGGCCTGCACGTCGCCGAGACGCAATTGGCCGCTCGCGACCATGAGGCCGCCGAGCACGGCGATGCCGACGAAGGTCAGGCTGCCGACGAAGGTCATGGCCGGCATGATGATGCCGGACAGGAACTGCGCCTTGAAGCTCGCCTGGTACAGCTCCTCGTTCTCGGCCTGGAAGGCCTCGAGCGCCTCCTGCTCGCGGCCGAAGACCTTGACGAGCGCGTGGCCGGAGAAGGACTCCTCGACGCGCGCGTTCAGGCGGCCGACCTTGCGCCACTGCGTGCCGAAGGCCTTCTGCGAACGCGGACCGATGACGCCGAAGATCACGCCCATCAGGGGCAGGGCCACCAGCGCGACCAGTGCCAGCTGCCACGAGATGGAGAACATCATCACCAGCACGCCGATCACGGTGAGCACCGAGGTCAGGGCGCCGGAGAGCGACTGCTGCATCGTCTGGGTGATGTTGTCGATGTCGTTCGTGACTCGTGAGATCAGCTCGCCGCGCTGCACCTTGTCGAAGTACGCCAGCGGCAGTCGGTTGATCTTCGCCTCGACGGATTCACGGAGCCGCCACATCGTGCGGACCATGATGACGTTGATGACGTAGCCCTGGAGCCAGCTGAGGAACGCCGCGGTGACGTAGATGGCGAGGACGGCGATGATCACCCAGCGCAGGCGGTCGAAGTCGATGCCCGCACCCACCTGGAAGCTGTCGAACGCCGCGACCATGTTCGCGAAGTCGTCCTGCCCCTGAGAGCGCAGGATCGCGACCGCCTCGTCCTGCGAGGTCCCCGCAGGGACGCCGTTGTCGGCGAGCACCTTGGATATGTAGCCTTCGTAGATGAGGTTCGTCGCCTCGCCCAGGACCTTGGGCGCGGCGACCGTGAGCACGACCCCGATGGCGCCGAAGAACGACACCAGGATGAACCACATCGCCGACGGCTTGAGCAGCCCGATCATGCGGCCGAAGCTCTTACCGAAGTTGTCGGCCTTGCCGGGGGCGACCGCGTCCCAGTCGCCGGAGTTCTGACGCGCCTGCTCGGCGAGCTCGGCCTCGTACTGCTCGTCGGGCGTCAGCGTCTCGGTGGGGCCCACCTCTGCATCGGGCCCAGGGGTCGTCGGAGTGCTCATGCGTCCACCCCCAGCTGCGACTCGACGATCTCCCGGTAGGTGTCGTTCGTGGCGACGAGCTCGTCGTGGGTGCCGACCCCGACCATCTCTCCTCCTTCAAGGACGACGATGCGATCCGCATCGGTGATCGTGGACACGCGCTGCGCCACGACGATCTTCGTCACGTCCGGCAGCTCTCGCCACAGCGCCTGTCGGAGACGGGCGTCCGTGGTGAGATCGAGGGCGGAGAAGGAGTCGTCGAAGACGAGCACCTGCGGCCGGTGCACGAGCGCACGGGCGATCGCGAGCCGCTGACGCTGGCCGCCGGAGACGTTCGTGCCGCCCTGCGCGATGCGGGTCTCGAGGCCGTCGGGCATCTCGGACACGAAGTCCTTCGCCTGGGCGATCTCGAGCGCCTCCCACAGTTCCTCGTCCGTGGCATCCGACCTGCCGTACCGGAGGTTCGAGGCGATCGTGCCCGTGAACAGGAACGGACGCTGCGGAACGAGCCCGATGGTCTTCCAGAGCGCGTCCATGTCGGCCTCGCGCACATCCACGCCGCCCACGCGCACGGAGCCGCCGGTGACGTCGAACAGCCGCGGGATGAGTGAGACCAGCGTCGTCTTGCCCGCACCTGTCGAGCCGACCACCGCGACGGTCTCGCCGCGCTCCGCACCGAACGAGATGTTCTGCAGGACCGGCGCCTCGGCGCCGGGGTAGGTGAACTCCACGCCTTCGAACATCACGGTGCCGGGGACGGGGAACACGGTCGAACCGTTCACCGGACGCTCCAGGCTCGACTCGGCGTCGAGCACCTCACCGACGCGTTCCGCGGACACCGCCGCACGCGGGATCATCATCGCCATGAAGCTCGACATGATGACGCCCATCATGATCTGACCGATGTACTGCATGAACGCGAACAGGGTGCCGACCTCGACGTTGCCGTTCTGCACCTCGAGCCCACCGAACCAGATCACACCGACGACGGTGACGTTGAGGATGAGCATGAACAGCGGGAACAGCAGCACGAACAGGGAGCCGATGTTGCGCCCGAGCTTCATGAGGTCGGTGTTCGCCTCGCGGAACCTCGCCTCCTCGACGCGCTCACGGACGAATGCCCGCACGACGCGCACGCCGGTGAGCTGTTCGCGCATCACGCGGTTGATCTGGTCGAGCTTGCCCTGGTTGCGGCGGAACAGCGGGACCATCCTGGCGATGATGAGCACCGCGACGACGAGCAGCACGGGGACCGACACCGCGATCAGCCAGCTGAGACCGACGTCCTGCTGCACGGCCATGATGATGCCGCCGATGGCCAGCAGAGGGGCGGTGACGAACATCGTCGACCCCATCATCGCCAGCATCTGCACCTGCTGCACGTCGTTGGTGTTGCGGGTGATCAGGGATCCCGCTCCGAACTGCGAGACCTCGCGCTCGGAGAACCCGCTGACCCGGGCGAACACATCGGAGCGGATGTCGCGCCCGACGCGCATCGCGGCCTTCGCGGCGAAGAACGTCGCCACGACGGAGCAGACGATCTGCCCGAGCGAGACGACGAGCATCCAGGCACCGGTGCGCCAGATGTATGCGGTGTCGGCCGTGGCCACACCCTGGTTGATGATGTCGGCGTTCAGCCGAGGCAGGTAGAGCGCGGCCATGGCGCTGACGAACTGGAAGACGAGCACGCCGACGAGCAACGGCCAATATCTGGACAGATAACGGAAGAGCAGTTTTCCGAGCATGAGGGAGTCCTTCTGGAGAACGGGCCGAACGGGCCACCAGATAGCGTGCCACGCGTCGGCGACATTGCCCATCCCTGATCCCGGATATCCGCTCACGGCGAACGTTCCGCAGGTGACGCGGCTTCTTTCTCGCCTCCGTCCAGAATCAGGACGCGACGACCCTGGCGCGGCCGGGACTCAGTCGAACAGCGGCGGCTCCGGCACGAAGCCGCGGGCCCCTGCACCGGCATCCGCGTCGAGTTCCGCGATCGTAGCGGGGCGCCACTTCGGCGAGCGGTCCTTGTCGACCAGTTGCGCGCGGATCCCCTCGACGAGGTCGGGATGCCGCATGGCGAACCACATCACCCGGCGGTACTCCCCCACGAGCGCGTCGCGCAGGTCACCCTCGCGCGCCTCGCGGACCGCGTCGAGGGTCACGGCGAGCGCCGTCGGTGAGAGCTCGGCGAGCGCCGCTGCCGTGGCGGATGCCGAGACCTCCGCACGTGCGGAGAGACGACGGAAGATCTCCTGCACGGTGTCCGCGGCGAACACCTCGTCGATCCATGCGCGCTCGGATGCGAGACCGGACGGCTCTGGGGTCTCGTCGAACAGGAGCACGAGCTCGGACGGGCTCGTCGGATCCGCGCGCTGCCCGAGCGCCTCGCGGAGCTCGTCCAGATGCTGCGACGGCACGTGGTGGTCGGCGAAGCCGGCGTACACGGCATCCGCCGCCGACATCGTCCCGCCGGTGAGCGCGAGATACTCCCCGACCCGGCCGGGCGCGCGTCCGAGCAGGAACGTCCCGCCGACGTCCGGGGTGAAGCCGATGCGGGTCTCCGGCATCGCCAGACGACTGCGCTCGGTCACGATGCGGATGTGCGCGTGCCCGGCCAGGCCGATCCCCCCGCCCATGGTGATGCCGTCGGCGACAGCGACGACGGGCTTCGGATACTGCGCGATCATGAGGTTCAGCGCGTACTCCGCACGGAAGAACTCGGCCGTGCGTTCCGGGTGACCGGCCGTGATCTGGTCGTAGAGGGCGCGCACATCGCCGCCGGCGCAAAGTCCTCGGTCGCCTGCGCCGTCGATGAGCACGATGTCGACGTCGGAGTCATCCCGCCAGGCCTCCAGCGCTGCGGTGAGACGTCCGATCATGTCGAGGTCGAGCGCATTGATCGCCCGCGGCCGGTTGAGCGTGAGGCGGCCCAGCGCACCCTCGATGCGAACGAGAACCGTGGATGCCGCGTCGATATCAGTCACGCAAGCCACGTTACATCGGCCTGTTCTGGGGTTTCTCCGACCGGTCGATGCGGGATTCTGCGGCTTTTCCGGCAAGATGGGGAGGACGCCCATGCAGGAAAGGCACCCGATGGCAGACGGACAGCTGATCGAGTTCGACCACGCGACAAAGCGCTTCGGCGCCGTCGCGGCCGTGTCGGACTTCTCCGCACGCGTCAACCCGGGCGTCGTCACCGGCTTCCTCGGCCCCAACGGCGCTGGTAAGACGACGACGCTGCGCATGCTTCTCGGACTCGAGCGCCCCAGTAGCGGCACCGCGACCATCGGCGGCAGCCGCTACGCGGACCTGCGCAGCCCCGCCCGGGTGATCGGCGCGATGATGGAGGACCCCGGTTTCCGTCCCCGCCGCTCCGTCGAGCGCCACCTCGTCACGGCCGCCAAGGCCAACGGCATCCCCCTGTCCCGCGTGGGAGAGCTGCTCTCCTTCGTCGGCCTCGAGAACGATGCCGAGACCCGCATCGCCGCTCTCTCGCTGGGTATGCGCCAGCGCCTCAGCGCCGCGACCGCGCTGCTCGGCGACCCCGGCGTCCTCGTCCTCGACGAGCCGGCCAACGGCCTCGACCCCGAGGGCATCCGCTGGATGCGCACCCTCATCCGCGGCCTCGCCGACGAGGGACGCACCGTGCTGGTCTCCTCGCACGTGCTGTCGGAGGTCGAGCAGATCGCCGACGAGATCCTGGTGATCGCACGGGGCGAGTTGAAGTTCGCCGGCACCATGGAGGACCTCGCCGACCCCCGCACCGGCCCTGTCGTGGTGGATGCCGCTGACCGCTCCGGTCTGACGCAGGCGCTGAAGGATGCCGGATACGAGTTCGAGATCCTGCGTTCCGGCCTCACCGTCCGCGGCAGCGATGCCGCGACCATCGGCGAGGTCACGGCGCGCGCCGGTGTCGCCCTCACGACGCTCCAGCAGCGCGGCCCGACGCTCGAGGACGTGTTCCTCGACCTCGTCCACGACCGGTACGTGAAGCCCGCCCCCGCGGCGCCGGAGCCTCAGCAGCCGACACTGTTCGACGCACCGGGCCTCGAGGTCGAGCACGATGAGGACGAGCTGCTGAGTCTCGACTCCCTCGCCGAGCCCGCTCCGGCGGTCGCGTCGGCCTCTTCGCTCGACCAGGTTCCGCCCGTGGCGGCGGAGCCCGCCGCTGAGGCGGATGTGACGGCGCAGACGGATGCCGCCGATGCAGACCCCGCGCCGACCACTGCCCCCGCCGACGCACAGGCTTCGCGCTCCGAGCCCGAGGTCGAGCGGCCTCTGCCGGGACTTGCGGACCTCGCCGCCGTCGCGAGCATCTTCGCGACGCCCGCCTCCGAGCCGAACACCGCCGCTGCGGCCGTCGAGGCCGCCGAGGCGGAGGAAGCGGCATCCGACGAAGACGCGACGCGTGTCATCGATGTCGTGCCCTCATCCGACGCGGACACCGCCGAGGACGGCACGACGGAGCACGAGCAGCGCTGAGCCCCCGCGCGTCGCGCGAGCGGCTGTCGATCAGACCGGACGCGGCCGGATGACCGGTCGCTGACGCCCCTTCACGACGGGGATCGGTGCGGTTCCCGCGATCTCCACGACGTCGACGGCCTCTTCGGACACGTCCAGTCGCAGCGCCTGGGTGAGCGCGAGACCGTGCCGGGTGGTGAAGATCAACCGCTGGTACTGCTCGTCACCCTCGAGGTCGATGACCACACTCGGGCGGCGTCGACGGATGAGGACGAAGTCGGTGGTCGCCGCGCCCTTCCACGTGCCGGCGGCGAGGATTCCGGGGATGTGCGTGCCGGGGCCGGGTACCCCGCGGAGCCACGTCCAGGCGTCATCCGTGAGCTGCACCTTCGTGATCGTCTCGCGGGCGATCCGCAGGTTCTCGCGCTGGAAGGTGGCAGCACGCTCGACCGGGGACAGGACGACCTCGAGTCGCGTCTGGTCCAGGAGCAGCGTCACCATGCCCCCAGTCTGCCAGCGTCCAGCGGCAAACTGACTGCGACTTGCTCACAGGACGACAACGATCGCCTTGTGGGTTTCCGACTGGTCGGCCCGGTCACAACTCCGGAGAACCGGACGACATGCGCGTGTTTCCGGACGAGTCGGCGCCGGTTCTGCGAAAACCTCCGGAGTTAAGCCCGGCGAGCGGATGCCGCGGCACGTGCGGCGGCGGGAAGAGCGGCCTCGATGCGCCCGAGGGCCTCGTCGTCGTGGGCGGCGGTGAGGAACCACGCCTCGAACACGCTCGGCGGCAGCGCGACGTGCTGCTCCCGCATGGCGTGGAAGAAGGGCGCGTAGCGGAACGACTCCTGCGCCTGCGCCTCGGCGTAGGTGCGGGGCGCCTGCGGCGCGAACACGAGCCCGAACAGGTTGCCTGCCCGCGGGATGGCGTGCACGACTCCGGCATCGGTGAGCGCCGCGTCGAGAGCGTTCGCGATGCGGGCGGCGGCAGCGTCGACCCTGGCGTAGACGGCCGGCGTCGCCAGACGAAGCGTGGCGAGCCCCGCCGCCACCGACAGCGGATTGCCCGACAGCGTTCCCGCCTGGTAGACCGGCCCGGTCGGAGCGAGCAGATCCATGACCTCGGCACGGCCGCCGAGCGCGGCCAGCGGCATGCCTCCGCCGACGACCTTCCCGAACGTGATGATGTCGGGGAGGTACTCCTCGCCGGTCGCGGCCTGCAGCGCCCAGAAACCGGCGTGGTGGACACGGAAACCCGTGAGCACCTCGTCGA
Source organism: Microbacterium ginsengiterrae (assembly GCF_014205075.1). Taxonomy (NCBI): domain Bacteria; kingdom Bacillati; phylum Actinomycetota; class Actinomycetes; order Micrococcales; family Microbacteriaceae; genus Microbacterium; species Microbacterium ginsengiterrae. The sequence continues at coordinate 951,373 of NZ_JACHMU010000001.1, forward strand.
GGATCATCAGTGCGCCGTGCGCGTGCGCAGTGTCGGCGATGAAGCGGTTGAACCCGGGGTCGGGAGCGACGACACCCATGTTCGCCGAGGCCGCCTCGACGATGACGGCGGCGATCTGGTCCCCGCGTTCGGCGAAGACGGCCTCGAGCGCCTCGCGGTCGTTGTAGGGCAGCACCAGCGTCTGCGCGGCGATGGGGGCCGGCACTCCTGCCGAACCGGGCAGCGCCAGCGTGGCGACGCCGGATCCGGCCTCGGCGAGCAGGCCGTCGGAGTGACCGTGGTAGTGACCGGCGAACTTGATCAGCAGATCGCGCCCCGTCGCTCCGCGCGCGAGGCGGATGGCGGTCATGGTGGCCTCTGTACCGGTGGAGACCAGTCGCACACGCTCGACGGGCGCGAGGTCACCGAGGCGGACGCGCTCGGTGATGAGCCGGGCGAGGTCCACCTCTCCCTCGGTGGGGGCGCCGAACGACAGGCCGCGGGTCGCAGCCTCCTGCACGGCGGAGACGACCGCGGGGTGGGCGTGTCCGAGGAGGGCGGGGCCCCATGAGGCGACGAGGTCGACGTACTCCTGCCCTCCGGCATCGGTCACATAGGCACCGCGTGCGGAGGCGAGGAAACGCGGAGTCCCTCCGACCGAACCGTATGCACGCACGGGCGAGTTGACCCCACCGGGGGTCACCGCCCTCGCGGCCGAGAACAGGTCGTCGTTGCGGTCGGTCATCATTCCCCCAGCCAGCGGGCGGCCTCTGTGGCCCAGTACGTCAGGACGGCGTCGGCACCGGCCCGACGGATCGACAGCAGCGACTCGAGCACGGCGGCCCGACGGTCGATCCACCCGTTGGCCGCTGCGGCCTCGATCATCGCGTACTCGCCGGAGATCTGGTACGCCCAGACCGGCACCTGGACGGCGTCGCGCACCTCGCGGAGCACATCGAGGAAGCCCATCGCGGGCTTCACCATCACGATGTCCGCACCCTCCGCCTCATCGATCAGCGCCTCGCGCAGCCCCTCGCGACGGTTGCCCGGATCGAGCTGGTACGTACGGCGATCGCCCTGCAGCTGCGAGTCGACCGCCTCGCGGAACGGGCCGTAGAACGCACTGGCGTACTTGGCCGCGTAGCCGAGCAGCAGGGTGTCGGTGAACCCTTCGGCGTCCAGCGCCCTGCGGATCGCGGCGACCTGGCCGTCCATCATGCCCGACAGTCCCAGCAGGTGGGAGCCGGCGCGTGCTTGCGCGAGGGCCATCGCGACGTAGCGCTCGAGGGTCGCGTCGTTGTCGACGGATCCGTCGGATGCCAGCACTCCGCAGTGGCCGTGATCGGTGAACTCGTCGAGGCACAGATCGGTCTGCACGACGATCGCATCGCCGACCTCGTCGACGAGCCCGCGCGTGGCGACGTTCAGGATGCCCTCGGGGTCGTCCGCGCCGGACCCGCGGGCGTCACGGACCGCAGGGACGCCGAAGAGCATGACCCCGCCGACACCGGCATCTGCCGCGTCTGCCACCGCACGCCGCAGCGAATCCATGGTGTGCTGGACGACGCCGGGCATGGACGAGATCGGGGACGGCTCGGCGAGGCCTTCGCGCACGAACATCGGCAGCACGAGATGACGGGGTTCGATCGACGTCTCCCGGGCGAGCGCCCGGATCACCGGTGTCCTCCGCAGACGGCGCGGTCGGATCTCGGGGAAGCTCATGGTGCGAACTCGTCGGCCGCGTGCGGGAGGGTGAAATGGGAGACGGCGTCGATGAGCGCGTCCACCGTCTGCTTGTCGGCGACCACCGTGATGGGCAGCCCGGCCTTGCGGGCGTCCTTGGCGGTACGAGGACCGATCGCGGCCAGCAGCGTGTCATCGGGGATGTCGGGGAACTGCTCGCGGACCTGACGGGCCACCGAACCGCTGGTGATGAGGATGGCGTTGATGCGTCCGCTGTCGACGTCGCGACGGATGCGATCGGTGACCGGCACCCCCACCGTGCGGTACGCGACCACGCTCGAGACCTCGTGCCCTGCGGCGATGAGGGAGCGCGTGAGGACGGGCTTGGCGATCTCACTGCGCAGCGTGAGGATGCGGCGCGGTTGCGGCTCGAGAGCGATGAGCTGCTCCGCCATTCCCGCAGCGGAGTTGTCCGTCTCGGGGACGAGCGCGACCTCGTACCCGACGGCCTGGAGAGCCGCAGCGGTGGTCTCGCCGACCGCGGCGATCTTCGTCGACTTCGGCACGACGGCACGGTGCGCGTACAGCACGTCGACGGTCGTCGCACTGGTCACCGTGAGCCAGTCGAACTCGCCGGCGGCGAGCTTCTCGAGCGCGTCGTCGAGCGCCGCCTGGTCATTGGTCGGTCCGAAGTTGATCAGCGGCGCGACGACGGGGACAGCGCCCTGCGAGCGCAGGGATGCGGCGACGCCGTCTCCCCATGGGCCTCCTCGCGGGACGAGGACGCGCCAGCCGGTCAACGGCTTCTCATGCTTCGTTTCGGGTGTGCTGGTCATCAAGGCTGCTCTCGGGGTACGAGGTCGGCCGCCCCTTGGTCGAGCAGCCGACGGGCGACAGAAAGACCGATCTCGCGTGCTGCGCGATTCGGGTCCGCACCATCGGCAGCATCTGCGCCATTGCCACTGCCGTGACTCCGAATATACCCCCGGTTCAGGACTTCCGTGACGTCGAGTCCGATCCGCCCCGTCCCGTTCGGGTCGTAGACGATGCTCCGCACCCGCACTTCGTCACCGTCGACGACGGCGTGGGCGGCCATGGGGGCCTGGCATCCTGCGTCGAGCCCCTCGAGGATCGCCCGCTCCACCGTGATGGCCAGTCGGGTGTCCTCGTCGTCGAGTTCCGCGAGTGCCGCGCGCAGCTCCGGCGCCGCGTCCGACGTCGTCTCGACGGCGAGCGCCCCCTGCCCTGGGGCGGTCGGCCATTCGGCCATGCCCAGCTCCTCGCGATGCAGTCGCGTGCGCGAGTCCAGGCGCGAGAGACCGGCCGCAGCGAGGATGACGGCATCCAGTTCACCGGATTCCACCCGTGCGAGGCGCGAGTCGACGTTCCCTCGGATGTCGACGACCTCGGCGCGCGGCGAGCGCAGCCGCACCTGCGCGATGCGGCGCGGGGAACCGGTACCGACCTTCGCGCCGGCCGGAAGCGCATGCAACGGGGTGCCGTCGCGCGTGATCGCCACATCGCGGGCGTCGACGCGCGGCGGGGTCGCGGCGATGACAAGCCCCTGAGGGACGGCCGTCGGGAGGTCCTTGAGTGAATGGACGAGGATGTCGCACTCACCGGCGAGCAGCGCTTCGCGCAGACGCGTGGCGAACACCCCGAGACCCCCGATCTCGGACAGGGAGGCACGGTTGGTGTCACCCTCCGAGACGATCGGGACGAGCTCGACCGGACGACCGGCGATCTTCTCGAGGGCGGTGGCGACGTGGCCGGACTGGGCCTGGGCGAGGGCGCTTCGACGAGTGCCGAGACGGATGGCAGTGGACATGGCGGCGACTACTGGAGGACGTCCGCGATCTCGTCGAGACGCAGGCGTCGGCCCGTGTAGAACGGCACCTCCTCCTTCACGTAACGACGCGCGTCCGTGTAACGCAGGTCGCGCATGAGGTCGACGAGCTCCGTGACGTCGTCTGCCTCGAGGGGAAGCAGCCACTCATAGTCGCCGAGCGCGAATGCGGCGACGGTGTTCGCGATGACCCCGGTGAATGCGGCGCCCTTGCGGCCGTGGTCGGCGAGCATCGCGCGACGCTCCTCCTCCGGCGCGAGGTACCACTCCGGCGTGCGGACGAACGGGTAGAGGCAGAGCCAGTCCTTCGGCGCGATGCCGCGCAGGAACCCGGGGACGTGCTGACGGTTGAACTCGGCGTCCCTGTGCACGCCCATGACGTTCCACACGGGAAGCAGGGTGCGCAGCAGTTCGGTACGGCGCAGGCGACGCAAGGCCTTCTGGAGAGCCTCTGCCGTGTCCCCGTACAGCCAGACCATGAGGTCGGCGTCGGCCTTCAGACCGGAGACGTCGTAGAACCCGCGGACGGTGACGCCGGAATCCTCGACGTGATCGACGATCGACTCGAGCTCTGCGGAGTCCGTCTCGGTGACGGGGGCATCGGGATTGCGCCGCCAGACGGCCCAGAGGGTGAAACCGGACGGGTTCTGTTCACTCGCTTCGGACATGATCCCAGTCTGCCTCTTTCCGGCGGCAGGGGCGAATGCAGTCAGCGCGCGACGGCGCGGGCGACCGCCCAGACCAGCCCACCGGCCACCGCTGCCACACCGACGACGGCGGCCACCGCCGCTGCGGGGTTGCGGTCGGCGAACACCCGTGCCTTGGCGATGCCGCGCTTCGACGCCTTCTCGACGCGACGCGGCACGTTGCCCTTGATCTCGATGGCGGCCAGCGCCGCCTTGAGCTCGGCGCGCGCGGATGCGACGGGGTCGGTGATCCCTGCGGGCACCGCCGTGCGGGGAAGGTTCGTCTCAGAGTTTGTCATCACCGGCATCCTTCACGATTCGAATATCGGTCGCGACGGCCTGTCCTGGGTTCTCGCGCCGAAGCACCTTGCGGAACTTCATCACCCCGAACAGCACGCTCACGGCCACGCACAGCAGCAGCAGGCCGAGCACCGCCAGCGCCGACAGCCACACCGGCCACCATGACGACAGGCCTGCGACGGCGAACACGAGGATCATCGGCACGAGCCAGAACAGGAAGAACAGCGCGATGACGAACCAGACGCTGCCGATCCCGGCATCCTTCGCGGTGCGCGAGACCCAGGCCTTGGCGGCATCGATCTCGGCCTTGATGAGAGCGGTGACCAGTTCCGGCAGGTCGCCGAGGAGGGTCAGCAGACTGTCGTCGGCGCGGTCACGATATCCGCGGACCATCGTCACTTCCCGTTCGTGTCGTTCGTCGATTTCGACGAGGAGTTCTTCGAGCCGGACTGCTGCGCACCCGACTTCTTCGAGGACGACGACGAGGACGAGGAGGACGAGGTCGACTTCTTCGCAGCGTCGACGGCGTCTTCGAGGGCATCCTCGACGTTCTCCGCGGCCTTCTTGCCGGTGGCGATCGCCGAGTCGAGACGCTCTCCGGCGGTGCGGCCGTCACCGGCAGCCTTGGCCACCTTGACGACGCCGTTCCACAGCGCGCCGGGGACCTCAGAGGCCTTGGCTCCGACGAAGGCCTTCGCCTTGTCGACCTGGCGCTGCACCGGCTCCTTCTCCCAGACCTTCAGCCACTGCGTCCTGATCTGCTCATAGCGCTCGCGTCCGGCACGCGATCCGAGCACGTATCCGACGCCGAGCCCGACGACGAGTCCGATCTTCCCCTTCATGGGGTCTCCTCTCGTTGAAGCGGTCGAGCCGCAGGCGGGAAGCCGTCGGCCAGGCGTCCAGCGTATCGCCGTATGCCGAAATCGGCATCTGGACCGTCAGGGGGTTGACAGCGGCGCGTCATCACCCCAGAGGAGCGCGCGGCGCAGTCGGTCGGCCTCGGCCTTCGCGTCGGGGACGACCTGGGCGAGTCCGGTGCCGGCGAGCCATGCGCCGACGACCGCCAGACCGTCGACCTTCTGCAGAGCCTTGCGCACCTCACGACGGCGATCGGCCGCGCCGATGAGGGACGAGGGCTGCGACTGGGTGAACCTCGCACGATGCGACGCGATCAGCGCGCTCTCCGGCAGCGGCACGCCCAGCATCCCCTCCGCCTCGGTGAGAGCGAGGCGTGCTGCGGCATCGTCGTCGAGCCCGGCGGTCGCCGCCGGCTCTCCCTGCGCACCGAACGACACCCGCACGACGTGACGGGTGCCGGCCGCCTCGCGCAGCCACGACCACTTCGCCGTCGCGTGCGTGAGCGCCTTCGCCGTACGACTTCCCGGCACGGTGAGCACGCCGGTGCCGCGCGGCTGGGCGTCGAGCACCGGCGCCTCCAGCAGCAGGCTCACGATCTCGATCTGCGGGGCCTCACCCGGGTCTCCGAGCCCCGGCACGAGACCGTCGAGCAGGGTACGCGCGCCCGGTTCCGGCGTGGCGACGAAGACGGCATCCGCCGTGATCGATTCCTCGACGGGCTCTTCATCCTTATCAGCGGCGACGGAGGCGATCGACACGGTCCACCCGTCGCCGGCGCGGGACAGAGCCGTCACCGGGACCCCCGTGCGCACGACGGCGCCGAGTTCCTGCAGATCGGCCTGCAACGCATCGACGAGCGCGCTCATCCCGCCGGCGACGCCCTCGACGGCCGACCCTGGGGCCTTGGCTGCGCGGTCCGCCCGTTCGGCGATGAGCTGAGCGACGCCGCCGGAGAGCGAACCGGCCCTGGTGAGGGCGGCGTTCAGGCCCGGTGCCGCGATCTCGGTGTCGACGTCGTCAGGGTCTGCGGAGTACACGCCCGCTGTGACCGGCGCGACGAGCATGTCGCGCACCTTGGGACCCATGCGCCGCGCGACGAGGGTGCCGAGACTGCGCTCCTGGCCGATCGTCAGCGGCGGGCGAAGGCGGTCGACGTAGGCCCGCCACGCCCCACCCCAGCCGATGATGCGTCGGACGTCATCGGCGAACGGGTTCACGGGGATGCCGAGGATGCCGCCCTTCGGCAACGGTGCGGCGTCGACGCCCGGTGCCCCGACGAGCCAGGCACCTGCGGGGTTCGGGGTGACGATGCGGTCACCGAGTCCGAGTTCGTCGAGCAGGGCACGCACGTGACCGCCGCGCGTCGCGTAGCTCTCGGCTCCGGCATCCACGGTGAGCCCGCCGAGGTCCGCGCGTCGGATCGCACCGCCCAGCTCGCCTTCGCTCTCCAGCACGGTCACCTGCATGCCGACCTTCGCGCATTCCCGGGCGGCGACGAGTCCGCCGATGCCGCCGCCGATGACGACGACGTGCCGGTGCGCCGCCCTGGCGGCGAGGTCAGCGGTGCGGTCGTCACTCATGAGTGCGCGAGCTCGACGATCCGCGTGAGCTGGTCGGGGTCGGTTTCCGGGGGCACGCCGTGTCCGAGATTGAGGATGTGGGCGCGGGCCGAGCGGCCACGGGCGATGACGTCGCGCACATGGGCCTCGAGAACCTCCCACGGCGCCTGCAGCATGGCGGGGTCGATGTTGCCCTGCACCGTGACGCCGTCGCCGAGGATGCCCGCGGCCTCGTCGAGGGGCTGCCGCCAGTCGACACCGACAGCGGATGCCACGCCGTCGAGCCGCATGTCGGCGAGGAACGGCCCGGTGCCGACCCCGAAGTGGATGACGGGGACATCGAGCCCGGTCACCGCCGCCTTCGAGTGCGGCGCGACGTGCGTGCGGTAGTCGGCGGGGTTCAGCGACCCGGCCCACGAGTCGAACAGCTGCACGGTCGCCGCGCCGGCGTCGCGCTGCGCCTCGAGGAAGCGGCGCGAGACGCGCGAGAGCCACCCGGCGAGACGATTCCACGCATCGGGGTCGGTGTGCATCATGGCGCGTGCGCGCAGATGCTCCTTCGACGGCCCGCCTTCGACGAGGTAGGCGGCGAGCGTGAAGGGCGCCCCGGCGAAGCCGATCAACGGAGTGTCGCCCAGCTCGGCCGTGACGATCCGCACGGCCTCGGCGATGGCCGTCGTGTCGAGCGCCTCCGGGTCGATCGCGGTGATCCGGTCGACGTCCGCACGGGTGCGCACCGGATCTGCGAACACCGGCCCGCGTCCCGGCTCGATCTCGACGTCGACGCCCGCGAGCCGCAGCGGGATGACGATGTCGCTGAAGAAGACGGCAGCGTCGACGCCGTGTCGGCGCACCGGCTGCAGGGTGATCTCAGCGGCGAGGTCCGGGGTGAGGCAGGCGTCCAGCATCCGCGTGCCGACGCGCAGCTCGCGGTATTCCGGGAGCGAGCGCCCGGCCTGTCGCATGAACCAGACCGGCGTCTGCTCGGGTCGGTCTCCGGCGAGCGCGCGAAGCAACGGGGCGTGAGGAGAAGGCATGCCCCCATCCTCCCATCCGCACCTGAGGAAGCGGCTGTCAGAGCCGGCACACAGCGAAGCGGAGTAGAATCGTCTCGTGCTGCTGTGTGTGACGGCGAGTCACAAGACCGCCTCCTTCGACATGCTCGAACGATTGAGCCGCACCCCTGACGACGTCGCGCCGAATCTTCTGCGCCTTGCTTCGTGCGTGCAGGGGGCCGTTGTGCTCTCCACATGCAACCGGTTCGAGGCCTACGTCGAGGTCGACGAACCCGTCACCGCTGCGGGCGCCGTCGGAGTGGAAGCCGTGATCGAGGCGATCGAGCAGTCCACCGGCATCCCCGCGGCCGAACTGGATGGCGCGTACGACGTGCACTCGGGTCGACGCGTCGCCGAGCACCTGTTCGCCGTGGCATCGGGTCTCGAATCGGTCGTCCCCGGCGAGGGGGAGATCGCCGGTCAGGTGCGTCGCGCGCTGACCGCCGCACGCAAGGACGGTACGACCTCTCCCGAGCTCGAGCGGCTGTTCCAGCGCGCGAGCCAGGCCCAGCGCAAGGTGAAGAACGTCACCGCCCTCGGCCGCGCGGGCCGCTCTCTCGTACGGCTCTCGCTCGAACTTGCCGACAGCCGCATCGCCGACTGGTCCGCCGAGCGGGTGCTCCTGGTGGGAACAGGGGCCTACGCCGCCGTCACGCTGGCGACCCTGCGCGAGCGCGGCGCCGTGGACATCTCGGTCTACTCCCCTTCCGGCCGCGCCGAGCTCTTCGCCAAGAAGCACGGCATCACCGCCGTCCCGGAGAAGGACTACGCGAAGGTCGCATCCGACTCCACTCTGCTGATCACGTGCACGAATGCGGCGGAGGAGCCGATCCTCGGCCCCGCCCACCTGCAGGCCGCACCGGATGGATCCGGCGCAGGCTGCCCGGTCGGCGGCGCTGCAGACTCTCAGCTCGTCATCGATCTGGGGATGCCGCGCAACGTGGACCCTGCCGTCGGGAACCTCGAGGGCGTCGCCCTGTTGGATCTCGAGACCATCCGCCTGCACGCCCCGCTCGAGGAGTTGCAGGCCACCGACGCCGCGCACTCGGTCGTCCGCGACGCCGCCGACACCTTCAACGTCGTCGGCGACCGCCAGAGCGTCACGCCGGCCGTCGTCGCTTTCCGCTCGCACATCCTCTCCCTCATGGAGGCCGAGATCGATTGTGCCCGTGCCCGCGGTGACGAGGACGGCCGTGTCGAGCAGGCCATGCGCCACCTCGCCGGCGTGCTCACGCACACCCCGACGGTCCGCGCGCACGAGCTCGCGGCGGACGGACGCGGTGACGAGTTCGTCGCAGCGCTCGAGACGCTCTACGGCATCGCCCCCGATGAGCCGTCGTCCTCGGCGGAGCGCGCCTCCGCCTGACGTCGCGCTGCGCGCCCCGCACGACGGTCCCGCGCGGCGCTCACGAGCATCCACCCGGCGTACCCGAAGAGCCCTGCCACCACCACCGGCAGAACGAACGCCCGCGCCGGTCCGCTCACCGCGGCGTTGACCCAGCCGAGCATCGGGATGCTGTACCAGAGGCGTCCACGGATCTGTTCGGCCCGCACCGGCTCCGCGTCGATGCCGTCGTTGGCGTCGCCCTGGGTGACGAACGCGCGCCCCTCTGCCGTGAAGCCGAACCCGACCACTCGATGCGTGGCGACGGTGGGCTCGCCGGGTTCGAGCTGATAGGTGATGATGTCGCCGACCACGATCTCGGCGGGTTCGACCGGTTGGACCACGATCAGTGTTCCCAGCGGCAGGACGGGCTCCATGGAGCGGCCGCTGATGGTGAAGGCGCTCGCACCGGTCACAAGCGGCACGCCTGCGACCAGGACGGCGACGAGGACGAGCACAGCCAGGATGCCGGCGCTCGCTCCGCGCCACAGCGCCGACGCCATCGACCGCCCGGCCGGTTCTGCGTCGTCCGGATGCGGCGCCCGTCTCGGTTCGTCACCCATGTCTGCGTGCGCCTCCCGTGCGGATGGCGACGATGCCGCCGATCACCGCCGCGATCGCGGCCGCGGCCGCCAGCAGAGGGATGTCGCCCCCGGTGCGCGGCAACGCGGTGGCCGTGACCTCGCCCTGCACCGGCAGCAGCGGTATGACGGCGGGGTCGACCGGGCAGCCGTTGGGCAGCGGCGCCGCTGCGGTGTCGCTGAGAGCGACGAGCACCTTGAGCGACACCGGCCGGTTCTGCCCGCCGACGAGTCCGGCGTCGAGTGCGACTCCGATCGGAACCTGCATCGTCTCGCCCTGGTGCAGCACGGTCTGCGGGGCCAATGCGCTGCAACGGGTCGTGCCGTCGACGGTGACGGCGCGGCCGCCTTCGCCGGTCACCCGCAGCGCCTCGACGAGGACCGGGTCGTCAGAGCGGGCCGGAGCGGCGAACAGCGCGACGAGTGTGGCGCCCGGCCGCTCGGCGCGCAGATGCAGGCTGCCCTGTTGCGAGCCGCCGGGCACCGCGATCCACCCCGCGGGAAGGATGGATGCCGGTGGCGACGCCGACCAGTTCAGCCCGTCGAGGCTGTACGAGATGGCGAGGCTCTCGTCCGCGGCCGCAGGAGGGGCCATCGACAGCATGGCGATCAGCGCGCCTGCAGCGAGCGCGGCGCGTCCGATCGCCCGGTGTTCAATTCTCCTCATCCGAGACCTCCGGCTCAGGGCTTCCGGGGGAAGCCGGCTCCTCGCGGAGTTCGAGGGGTGATGTTTGCTCGTCGCCCTGCCCACCCGCCAGCCGCGGTGGCCGCTCCTCGAGATCAGCCGGCGCGTCCTGGTTCCCGTTCTCGACCGACTTCTGCGCCGTGTCGGCAGGGATCGTGAACGTCATCGGCACGGTGATCCCCCCGGTCGTCCACGACCGGACCACCCCGCTGAGAGTGACGTTCACGGTGAAGACCGCATCGTCCGTCTGGCCCGGCGGGCGCTGGTGGGTGAGCGTCCAGCACACGTCGCGCGATTCTCCGAACATGAGCTTGGCCGTGGTGTCGTCCCCTTGGAAGGGGAGGGCGCTGAATGCCGTGCCGTTGTCGGCGTGGGACTGGCAGGTGCTCCCGACCCTGATCTTCACGCCGAACGGCAGAGGACGATCGACCGTGACGCTCAACCGAATCGCCGTCCACGTGCTCGTCTCACTGGTGTTCTGCACCACGAGCGGCACGACAACCGAGGAACCGGCGGCAGGGGCGAAGACGGCGTGGCCGACCGGCGGCGACACCTGGATCATGCCGGTGATCGTGTCGACCGACGCATCGACCGTCGCGCTGGTCGAGGTGCTCCATGCAGCGTTCGCCGCAGTGCCGGTCCACGCCATGGCTGCCACGATGATCGCTGCCGCGAGGACGCGCGTCCGGCGGGAGGACCGCCCGATTCCCGTTCTCATCGGACCTGCACTCCCGTCATCGTGATCGTGAAAGCCGGTTCCGCCTCGTACTGCGCGGCATCCGGAGTGGTCGTCGCCAGCGAGAAGGTGGTGCACATGTACGTCGTCTCGCCCGGATCGAGCCGCGCGAACGGCGGGCTGGACACGCCGGGCGAGACGCTGATCGCTGCTCCCCCGCAGTCCTCACTCCCACCGGAGCTGAGTGTCACCGTCGTCGCGCTCCCCAGCGCGCCGTCCCCGACGCTCACGCCCGCCGTGACCTCGAGGGGAACGTCTCCGGAGTTCTCGAGCACGTACACCGGTCCGGAGGACGTCTGACCCGGCGAGAGGCGGGGCACGCCACCGCCGACCTGCGCGATGTGCAGATCAGCGGTGCCGGTGGTCACCACGAGAGCGCCCGCCTGCTCCGTCTCGACCCACGCCGCCATGCTCCCCGGCACGGCGATGACAGCGGCGATCAGCAGGGCGACGGTGACGACGACGGCATCGGCGCCGATTCGCCTGTCGGTGGGGCGCGAACCGGTCAGCCGGGCCGGACGAGACGGACGGATCATGTGCGGGTTCAGTTCACCTCGGACAGCGGCTCGGGCACCTGTCGCAGCGTGATGCCGGTCGCGTCGAGCGTGACCTTCGCATCCATCGTGTCGTTGCCATCGCTGCCGGGGGTGCCGAACGGCCATGCGAACACGATCGTCAGGTGGAGGTCGCCGATGGTCGTGTCCAGGTCGACGCCGAAGACGTCCTGCTCGTCCGTCGGGTACACGGTGGCCCCGTTGTCCCCGGTGAGCGTGTACGTCGGCTGGATGGCACCGGCCATCGCGGCGGTCTTGTCCTCGTTGGCGTGCTCATAGTGCACGGCCGTCATCTCACCGAACGCGACGTCGGCGGCAAGATGCAGGTTGGTCCCCTCACCCTCGACACGGATCGTCTCTTCGTAGACGATCACATCGCCCGGGACGATGGTGTAGCCGGACAGGTCTGCGACCGGTGCACCGTTGACGAACCACTCCCTCTCTCTGGTGTCCATCGACATGTAGCCCGTCTGGAACGTCGTCGCGCTGCTGCTCACGCTCGTCTGCCAGTACGCCAGCGATCCACCGCCACCGAGCATCAGCACCGTCGCCGCCCCGACGGCGATCACAGCTTTCGTGGTCTTGTGCATGTCCCCACTCCTCGTCTGGATGACGCACGCCGTCATCTCATCTCGACGCTAGGGATGCGGGAACTGCGCGGACAGGCGTTTCAGCCACCAAAATCGGTGGATCCCACTGCAGAGGCGGCGGTGGCGATCACCGGTCTCCCGGCCGGGAGGATGCGGGCGATGAACGCGCCGTCGGCACTGTCGAGTTCTCCGACGAGCCACCGGTGGAGGCCGTCGAGGTCGGCGGCGCCGATCGCACGGTCGGGCACATCATCGATGAGCACGACATCCACGCCGCGCCGGCGTGCGCGGGCAGCGGCGGCGGCGACGGCCGGGGCATCGAGCCGCCCCGCACGGTAGCCGTCGCGGAGTGCGCCCTCCAATGCCGCGCAATGCCGCTTCTCGTCGTCGGTGAGCTCGTGCCCTGCCGCGATCCGCGCGAGCACCGGACCGACCGTCTCATCCCACCGCAGCACCTTGTCGCGTGCGCGGGCGGTGACCTCGGCGAGCCAGGCGCGCTCCGAACTCGCCCGCAGCGCCAGCGCCCTGTCTCGCGCGACGCGCCGATCCAGCACGCGGATGGACACCGCGAGTGTCGCGGCAGCGACGACGATGAGGATCGATCGGACCACGGCGGCGCGCACTTCATCGAACGGGCCAGGAGCGACCGAGAGGGTGCCGATCACGATCACAGGCACCAGGATCACCGCCGCAGCGCCGGGCCGCCCGCGCAGGCACAGCATCCCCAGAACCACCGCCGCCCCGACGAGCGGCCACATTCCGGCGTACGTGGGGCCAGGCGCCGACGACGGCACCACGCCGCCGGTGAAGAGCATCGCGCCGACGGCGATCAGGCACAGCACTGCCGTCGCGATCACCGCGCCGGCGCGGGCGCGGCCGGCGCGGTGTCCCACGAGGATGAACGCCGCAGCGAGCGCTGCACCGGCGGTCAATGCGGGCGCCGGCTGATCCATCCAGACGAGCGAGAACAGCGCGAGAAGCACGGGACCGCCCGCCAGCAGCGCCCCGGACAGGCGCATCTCACGATCCTGCAGAAGAGCGGCATCCGCCCGACCGTGCGTGCGCGGCACCGGGGCCGCTCCCCACCGCAGCTCGACGGTCACGCCGCGGCCTGTTCCGGTGTGCACCAGCGCGCGACCACCCACCGCCTGCATGCGCGCGACGATGCTCACAGCGATCCCCAACCGCCCGGGAGGAACGGCGTCTGCATCGAACCCGGGACCGTCATCGGTCACCTCGACCACCACGGCATCCCGATCGCTGCGGAGCACCACGGCGCTCGTGCTGCCCGGCGCATGCCTCTGCGTGTTCACGAGGGCCTGCTGGGCTGCCCCGATCACGGCACCGGCGACCTCGGCGGGCACGTCGGGAGTCGGCAGGCCGCTCGCCACGGTCCTGTCATCGAACTGCGCCCCGTGCGAGTGAGCCAGTGTTCGAAGCGTGTCGCGGAGCATGTCGACGCTCATCGGTGCGCTCGGCTCCGCCGACAGCGACCGCAGCGCCTCGCGCGCGTGCCGAGCCTGACTCGCGAGCACCGGCAGCATCTGCGGGGTGGCGCGCGCTGCGAATCCGAGTGTGGCCATCACCTCGTCATGCACGAGCGCCTGCGCGCGTGACTCGACCTCGCGGCGCGCCGCCACCTCCGCCTCCCGGACGCCGGCGTCCCGCGCCGCGCGCGCGGCCAGGTCGGCGCGCTGCGCCCTGGCGAGCGTGGTTCCGGCCAGTGCGCACAGAAGGAAGGCAGTGGCGCACGCCTGCACGTCGTTCGCGATCGCGTTGGCCGATGTGTCATCCATCGCCAGCCGCAGCAGAGGAACGGTCACCGCGAGCGCGCCGAGCATGATCCATCCGCCCGCCTGCCCCCAGGCGATCACGGCCGCGAGCACCGGAAGGGCGATCACGGTCAGCAGCCACAGGAGTTGCCCTGCCGGCGGCGTCCCGGTGATCGCGAAGGCCGGCCACGCCAGCGCCACAAGAGCGAGATAGCCGACCGCGACGATGCCGTTGAGCACGGCGACGACGCGGCGCCCGCTCCACGGGGCGAGCAGGGCGGCGACGACGAACAGTCCGTAGACCCCCAGCAGGGCGTATTGGAACACCTCCGGGTGGGCGGCGGCCCTGGGCTGGACGACGACCGTCACCACGCCGAGGGCGGCGGATGCCGCGAGGACCCCGTTCCCGCCGGTCAGAAGGCGCGCGGCGAGCAACTCGTGGTTGTCGTGGAGATCGCGGCTCATGCCCGTCCCGGCACCGGGAGGAATCCGTCTTCCACCCCGCGCCGGTACAGCTCGACCTTCGTCGGCGCCGGTCGTCCCAGGCGCTGGTACTCGCGTTTGATCCGCTTGAGGTGGTCGTTGACCGTGTTCTCGCTGATGCCGAGGCGCGTCGCGACCTGCTTCGCCCCGATACCGGAGGCGTAGAGGGCGAGGACATCCCTCTCGCGATCGGTGAGTGGCGCGCTCTGCAGGTCGGGGTCGGAGTCCGCTGTCATCGCCCACTCGGCATCCATGATGAGCTCGCCTCTGGCCGCGCGCTCGATCGAGGTGAGGATCGCGTCCGGAGGGGCGGACTTGCGCACCACGCCGAGCGCGGACGTGCGCAGGGCCTCACGCACGAGGAACCTGTCCTCACCGGAGGTCAGCACGAGCACCTCCGACCCTCGATCCCGCAATCGCTGCACGTTCTCGCCCGGGGTCGTGCCGTCGCGGAGCATGAGATCGAGAACGACGAGGTCGGGGCGCAGGTCAGCCTGCCGCAGTGCTGCCACGGACGGCACTGCACCGACGAGGTCCAGCCCGTCGGACCCTGCGATGAGCGCGCCGATCGCCAGGCCGACGAGCGCGTGATCGTCGACGATCGCCACGCTGAACCTCGTCTGCATGCTCTCAAGATAGAGCAACAGCTCCCCCGCCGACGCACACGCCGGTGCGAGACTGGTGGCATGGCTCTGCACATCACCGGCGACCCCGACGCCGACGCACTTCTCACCGAGAATCCCCTCGCCCTGCTCGTGGGGATGCTCCTCGATCAGCAGGTTCCGATGGAGACGGCGTTCGCCGGACCGCTGAAGATCCAGCAGCGCACCGGCGCCGCCGATGCCGCAGCGATCGCCGCGATGGATCCTGATGTCTTCCTCGAGGCGGTCAAGCAGACCCCCGCCGTGCATCGCTTCCCCGGGTCGATGGCCGCCCGTGTGCAGACACTCTGTCAGGAGCTCGTCGACGCGTGGGGCGGGGATGCCGCGGCCCTGTGGACGCAGGGCGATCCTGATGGCCCCGAGGTGCTTCGTCGTCTGAAGAAGCTCCCCGGTTTCGGCGAGCAGAAGGCGAAGATCTTCCTCGCGCTGCTCGGCAAGCAGTACGGATTCACCGGCGACGGGTGGCGCGAGGCCGCGGGCGCCTACGGCGAGGAGGGGTCCTTCCGCAGCGTCGCCGACATCGTGTCGCCGGAGTCATTGACGAAGGTGCGCGAACACAAGAAGGCTATGAAGGCCGCCGCCAAGGCAGCGTCGTGAGGCCCGCCCCTCCCGTTTGTCAAGGGCGCTGCGTGAGCTGATCCGCTGCCGCAGGCTGGACCCGCCGCCGATCGAGGGAGACGCATGTCGAGGAACGTCCGAAAGATGAACTGCACTCCGGATGCGGTGTTCCGTGTCCTCGCGAGCGGGTGGCTGTATCCGAGTTGGGTCGTCGGCGCCTCGCGCATGCGTCAGGTCGATGACGAATGGCCGCAGCCGGGCAGCCGCCTGCACCACTCCGTCGGCGTCTGGCCGGCGCTCCTCGACGACACGACGAGCATGGAGAAGTGGGATCCGCCTCGCCAGGCGGTGATGAAGGCGCGTGGATGGCCGATCGGCGAGGCGCGCGTCACGATCGACGTGAAACCCTCGGGCACCGGATGCCTCGTGCGCATCCAGGAGGAGCCGGTCAGCGGACCGGCGAAAGCCGTGCCGCCCTTCGCCGCCGACCCGATGCTGTACCTGCGCAACGCCGAGACCCTCCAGCGCCTGGCGTACCTGGCGGAGGGCACCCTACGAAAGGACGTCTCGTCGGGGGCTGACTGATGGCGCGGTCGTACGAGGTCGACGCCTCGGTCGTCGGGGCAGGACCCAACGGTCTCGCCGCGGCGGTCACGCTGGCACGAGCAGGACTGCGGGTGCGGGTGTTCGAGCGCGCCGCGACCCCCGGGGGCGGTGCCGACACCGCGGAGCTCACCCTGCCGGGGTTCCTGCACGATGTCTGCTCCGCCGTGCATCCGCTCGCGTTCGAGTCGCGCTTCTTCCGCGAGTTCGGGCTGGCGCAACGTGTGCGCTTCGCCGTCCCGGACATCTCCTTCGCGCATCCTCTCGACGGCGGAGCCGCCGGCGTCGCGTATCGCTCGCTCGACCGCACAGCCGATTCTCTCGGCGCGGACGGCGCGGCCTATGCGCGCCTGATGCGGCCCCTCGTCGACCGCGCCACCCGGGTGTCGGACTTCACCGGCGACACACTGCTGCGGGTACCGCGTGACATCCCCACCGCGGTCGCTTTCGGCATCGCGGCCCTGGAGCAGGGTGGACCGCTGTGGAACCTCCGTTTCCGCGAGGAGGTCGCCCCTGCCCTGCTCTCCGGCGTCGCCGCGCACACGATCCTCCCGATGCCGGGACTCGCCGGGTCCGGTGCGGGCCTCGCCCTGACGACGTACGCCCACGCGAAGGGCTGGCCGATCCCGATCGGTGGGAGCCGGTCGATCATCCAGGCGATGGTCGACGACCTGCACGCCCACGGCGGTGAGATCGTCACGGACCACGAGGTGACGTCCCTGGACGAGCTTCCGCCGTCGCGGGCGACACTGCTGGATGTCACGCCGCGAGCGCTCATCGGAATGGCGCCAGAGCGGATGCCGTCGCGGTACCGCCGCGCGTTGGAGCGGTTCCGATACGGCAGCGCCGTCGCCAAGGTCGACTTCGCGCTGTCGGAACCGGTGCCGTGGACGAACCCCGACGCGCGCGAGGCGGGCACCCTCCACCTCGGCGGCACGCGAGCGGAGATCGCCGTCTCCGAGAACGCGATCGCCCGCGGCGGTCTGCCCGACGCGCCGTACGTGCTGGTGTCGCAGCCCTCCCTCTTCGACGACACGCGCGCACCGGCCGGGCAGCACACGCTGTGGGCCTACACGCACGTCCCCGCCGATTCCCGCGCGGATCGCTCAGAGGCCGTGATCGACCAGATCGAACGGTTCGCGCCAGGTTTCCGCGACACGATCCTCGCCACGTCTTCACGCACCGCCGTCGACGTCGCCCGCCACAACCCCAACTACGTCCGAGGCGACATCTCGTCCGGCAGCCCCGATCTCACCCAGTTGCTGCGACGCCCTGTGCTGCGCCCTGATCCATGGCGCACGCCGATGGCGGGCGTGTACCTGTGCGGTGCGTCGACCGCTCCCGGCCCTGGCGTGCACGGCCTCCCCGGCTGGCACGCGGCCCTCAGCGCGCTTCGGCACGAGTTCGGAACTCGCGCGCTGCCGAACCTCGCACCGGACGGCCCGTCCGGCCCACAATGAGAACATGAAGAAGACCGGGTCCAGCGTCGCCTCCCTCATCGCTGCCGCACCGGCCGCCCGGCGGCGGGATGCCGAGACGCTCACCGCTCTCATGCAGGAGGTCACGGGACGCGAGGCGGAGGCGTGGGGCACCATCATCGGCTTCGGCTCATGCCACTACCGCTACCCCACCGGGAACGAAGGAGACTCTCCTCTGCTGGGGTTCGCTCCACGGAAGGGGGCGACGACCGTCTATCTGCTCGACGGGTTCGACGCGCACTCCGCCGACCTTGATGCGCTCGGCCCGCACACCACGGGCGCCGGGTGCCTGTATCTGAAGGACCTGGAGAAGGTCGATCTCGCTGTGCTCCGCGGCATCCTCGAGCGATCGCTCGCGTGGGTGGAGGCCGGCGGAGACGGCCGGATGGGGCTGACCGTCACCGAGTGACGGCCAGCCCCTCCGGCGCGTCTCGTGCTCAGGCGCCCTTGAGGCGGTCCGCGAGGTAGGCGTGCAGGTTCTCGATCGCGATGCGCTCCTGGCTCATCGTGTCGCGGTCGCGCACCGTGACGGCGTTGTCGTCGAGGGAGTCGAAATCGACCGTGACGCAGAACGGCGTGCCGATCTCGTCCTGACGACGGTAGCGGCGTCCGATGGCGCCGGCGTCGTCGAAGTCGATCGTCCACCGGCCGCGCAGCGCGTCGGCGACCTCGCGCGCCAGCGGCGAGAGGCGCTCGTTACGCGACAGCGGGAGCACGGCGACCTTGACCGGCGCCAGGCGCGGATCGAGCTTGAGGACCGTGCGCGTGTCGGTGCCGCCCTTGGCGTTGGGGACTTCCTCTTCGACGTACGCGTCGACGAGGAAGGCCATCATCGACCGGGTCAGACCGAACGAGGGCTCGATGACGTACGGCGTGTAGCGCTCACCCGACGCCTGATCGAAGTACGTCAGGCTCTGGCCGGACGCCTCGGAGTGGTTGGAGAGGTCGAAGTCGGTGCGGTTGGCGACGCCCATGAGCTCGCCCCACTCCGAACCCTGGAACCCGAACCGGTACTCGAAGTCGATGGTGCCGGCGGAGTAGTGCGCCCGCTCGTCCTCGGGGACGTCGAACTGCCGCATGTTCTCCGGGTCGATGCCGAGGTCGGTGAACCAGTTCCAGCACGTCTCGACCCAGTGGTCGAACCATTCCTGCGCCTCGGCCGGCGGGACGAAGTACTCGATCTCCATCTGCTCGAACTCGCGCGTGCGGAAGATGAAGTTCCCCGGCGTGATCTCGTTGCGGAACGCCTTTCCGACCTGTCCGATGCCGAACGGGGGCTTCTTGCGGCTCGCGGTGAGCACGTTCGAGAAGTTCACGAAGATGCCCTGCGCGGTCTCGGGGCGCAGGTAGTAGAGCGCGGACTCGTCATCCACGACGCCGAGGTACGTCTTGATCAGCCCGGAGAACGACTTCGGTTCGGTCCACTTGCCGCGGGTGCCGCAGTCGGGGCAGGCGATGTCGGCCATGCCGTTCTCGGGCTTGCGGCCCTTCTTCGCCTCGAAGGCCTCGATGAGGTGGTCCTCACGGTGGCGCTTGTGGCACTGCAGGCACTCGACGAGGGGGTCGGAGAAGGTCGCGACGTGCCCGGAGGCCTCCCACACGCGCTTGGGGAGGATGACGCTGGAGTCGAGACCGACCATGTCGCCACGGCCGCGGACGAAGGTCTGCCACCACTGCCGACGGATGTTCTCCTTCAGCTCGGTGCCGAGGGGGCCGTAGTCCCATGCGGAGCGCGAACCGCCGTAGATCTCACCCGCTTGGAACACGAACCCGCGGTGGCGGGCGAGGCTGATGACCTTGTCAAGACGGGACTGTTCGGCCACGGTGGCTCCAATGGTCGGATGCGACGGGGAATGCGCCCGAGAACACGGGCACGTCAATCCTATCGGCGCGCCCCTGTGATGCATCCGTGCTCTGCGCGGGTGGCATGAGGATGCCGCGGCCGACTCAGCGGTGCGGACAGGCGTGGCCTCACTCGGTGAACAGGTACCCGCGCTCGACGTCGAAGCCCGCGACGCGCAGCCCGCGTGCGAGCAGCTCCTCCATCTCGCCGCGCAGGCGCATGCGCCACTCGTGCGCGGCATCCGGATCGGAGAGGCGCATCGACTCGACGTCCGAGGGGATCTCGAGCGTCGCGACCACGGCGTCCGCCGCCGGCGGCTTGGCGATGTCGGCGAGGGCCCACTCCACGTCGAGGCGATCACTCTCGTCGCCGGCGTCCCCGCCGCCGAAGATCCCGTAGTTGTTCACCGAGTATCCGGTGACGCGGGCGCCGAGCACGGTGAGGAAGAAGTGCGCGTTGCGGGCGACGAGCGGGTCGAACGTCCACGTGATGCCGCCGACCTCGCGCGAGAACGCCCACTGGCGCTGGTGCTCCTTCAGCTCGCGCCCCCATCCGCGTCCGCGGTACTCCGGCAACAGGGCCGTGATGTGCGAATGCATGCGGCGTCGCGCCGGCACGCCGAAGAACGCGATGGATGCCCCCACCATCCGCTCCTCGCCGCTCTCGTCGTCGAAGAGCCCGACGACGTAGTTTCCCGACTGCTGGAGCGCGCGCAGCGTCCCCGCGTCGATGACGCGCTCCGGCCCGCGGATGGAATCCAGCAGGCTCTGGGCGTCGATGATGAGTTCAACGGTGTCGAGATCACGGATGGTTCGCACGGACCCAGTCTGCCCCTCCCAGCCCCATCTGCGGAATCCACCGATAGCCTTGATCGGTGGCAGGCGACGACGAGAGAGCGAGAAGACGGCTCTCCCGGACTCCCAATCGCGGGATCACGGTGGCCGTCCTCGCCTTCACCGGCCTCGCGGCATCCTTCATGTTCACGCTCGTCGTGCCGCTCCAGGCGGAGCTGCCGACCCTTCTGAACGCCTCCCGCGAGGACACCACGTGGGTCGTCACGATCACCCTCCTCGTCGCAGCGATCGCGACGCCGATCTCGGGCCGCCTCGGCGACATGTACGGCAAGCGCCGCGTCATCGTCACCCTCATGTCGATGCTCATCGTCGGCTCGGTCATCGCCGCGCTGTCCGGCTCGATCATCGGAGTGATCGTCGGCCGCGCCCTGCAGGGCGCCGTCACCGGCGTCATCCCGCTCGGCATCGCCGTCATGCGCGACATCCTCCCGCCGCGCAGGCTCGGAACGGCCGTCGCCCTCATGAGCGCGACGATGGGCGTCGGTGGTGCCATCGGGATGCCGCTCGCGGCGTACCTGGCATTGAACGCCGACTGGCACTCGCTGTTCTGGCTCGCGGCCGGGCTCGGCGTCGCCGGCGTCGTCCTCGTGCTCGCGTTCGTCCCGCAGGACGTGCTGCTCTCCCCCGGACGCCTCGACGTCCTCGGTGCCCTCGGCCTCGCCGTCGCCCTCACCGGTCTGCTGCTGTACGTCTCACGCGGTGCACAGTGGGGGTGGACGTCACCGCTGGGGCTGAGCCTGGTGATCGGCGGCGTGCTCGTCCTGCTGCTGTGGGGCTGGTACCAGCTGCGCACGAAGGAGCCGCTGCTGGACCTGCGCGTCGCCGCACGCCCGGCCGTGCTGCTGACGAACATCGCCGCCATCGGCATGGGCTTCGCGCTGTTCTCCTCCAACGTCACCTTCCCGCAGATGCTCGAACTGCCCGTCGAGACCGGCTCAGGGTTCGGTCTCGACATGCTCACGGCCTCGTTCATCATCATGCCCGCCGGCCTCGTGATGATGGTGCTGTCCCCGCTGTCCGGGTGGCTGGAGCGGACGGTCGGTCCGCGACCGCTGTTCACCGTGGGCGCCGGCGCGATCGTGCTCGCCTACGTCTTCGTACTCGTCTGGTCGAGCGAGTGGTTCCACATCTTCATCGCCAACGCCATCATCGGCGTCGGCATCGGCTTCACGTTCGCCGCAATGCCGATGATCATCATGCGCTCTGTTCCCGCGAACGAGACGGGGGCGTCGAACGGCCTGAACGCGCTGTTCCGCTCGGTCGGCACGTCCAGCGCGTCCGCCGTCCTCGGCGGCGTGCTCGCCGCGATGAGCGTCGAGGTCGACGGTGTCGCGATCCCCACGCGCGAGGCCTTCGACGTGTGCTTCTGGCTGGCGATCGTCGCCGGGATCATCGCCCTGGTGCTGTCGCTGCTCATCCCGAAGAGCCGCGCGCTCGAGAAGCATCCGTCCCTCCCGGACTGACCGGCTGGTCACCCGGACCTCTGACCACCCGACGGATGCCCCCGGACGGATGACCGGATGCCCCGGATGACCACCGCACGGATGCAGGACCGAAGCACGGATGCAGGACGGATCAGCCGTTTTCGCCCTGCAAGCGTGCGCGCTCCCTGCATCCGTGCGGGTGGGATGCGGAGTGTGCGGGTGGGATGCGTCCCAGGCGGGCTCAGATCGTCAGGATTCGGCCGATCGGACGTCAGAGCGTGCGGCCGTCCGGGTCGCCGGGCATGGCGGGACGGAGTCGCTTCGGCGCGGGCCACGGCAGCTCGAAGCGCTGCGCGGCAGGAGATCGCATGTCGCCGAAGTCCTCTGCCTTGACGACGATGCGTCCGGCTCGCTCCGGCGAGGACGGCGTCACCTCGACGAAACGGACGTGGAGCGGCGTGGATGCTTCGCCCTCCAGCATCCACGGATCGGCGAGCCAGGCGAGTCCGTGCGTCTCGAGGGCGTCCTCGGCGACGAGCCAGTCGACAGCATCCGACACCTCGCGACCGAGAACGTCCACGGCTGTCCATGCGTCGCCGACCGGGCGGATCCAGCCGAGCAGTTCGCCGTCATCGCGGCGATGAGGCGTCCAGTCATCCATCCGACGAGGGTAGCCCGTCGGCGCCCACCTCCTCCCCTCCTCAGCCCCCACCGCACGGATGCAGGACCGAAGCACGGATGCAGGACCGATCAGCCGTACTCGCCCTGCAAGCGTGCGCGCTCCCTGCATCCGTGCGGTGGGAGACGGAATGTGCCGTGCGCGCTCCCTGCATCCGTGCGGACGCAGGGGCGACGGACGGCAGAATGGGCGGATGGCCGCACCGCTCCCCCGCATGACCCCAGAGCAGTCCCGCGCCTGGCTCGCGCTCATCAGCACGGCGGAGCTGCTGCCGGCGGCGCTCGACACCCAGTTGCAGCGCGATGCCTCGCTCACGCACTACGAGTTCATGGTGCTCAGCTCGCTCCAGCGCGGAGGGCCCATGCGCCTGAGCGACCTCGCCGCCGCGACGAACGCGACGCTCCCCCGGGCGTCGAAGGTGGTCCGGCGTCTCCAGCAGCGGGATCTCGTCGAACGCAGCGGCAGTGACGACGACAGGCGCAGCGTCCTGCTCACACTCACCACGCAGGGACGCCGGACTCTCGTGCTCGCCACACCGGGGCACTTCGAGACCGTGCACCGGCTCGTCCTCGACCAGCTCGGCCCCGAGGAGCTCGTCGCGCTCGCGGACGCGCTGGAGCCCGTCGTGCAGGCGCTGGATCCGCAGCGCCGGTTCGGCCCCTTCCGAGCGTGAGTGCACCCGCTAGTGGGTGTACTCCATGAGCTCGACGCCGAGGACGCGGAACGCGTCGTGCGCGCGCAGGCGGTGGGCGATCGAGAGGTCGTCGAAGCCCACGATCATCGCGTAGGAGACCCCGGCTCGCGGCCCGGCGAGCACGCCGGCCTCTGCGCGGACTCCGCGGTCGCGCCCCGTCTTGTTGATGAAGAGCAGCCCGTGCGCGTCGTGCTCGTGCGCGAACGGGTCGAGACCCGTGGATGCCGCCACAAGACTCAGATCGTGGTTGAGGCTCAACCACTCCGCGACCTGAGCACTGACCGCCGCGTCCACCGCCGCGGAGTTCACGAGCGCGGAGAAGAGCGCAGCGAGCTCTTTCGCGGTTCCGACGGCGACATGAGGGGCGTCATCCGGTCCTCTGACGTCGCGGAACCTGTCCAGCACCGCCGTGCGTCTCAGACCGAGCGACTCGATCCGGTCGCGCACGCGGTGATGCCCCACCTGCTCCAGCAGGATGTTGACCGCCAGCGGATCGCCGGCCGTCGCAGCGAGCACCGCGAGATCGATCAGAGGCAGCGCCGGGGCCTGCAGGTTCCGCCACAACCCGGAGCCGATGACCGGCGCCGTGCTCGTCCGCTCGACGATCTCGAGGGGGTCGAGCGTCCCCGCCTCGAACCGCGCGGCGACCTCGATCAGCAGGGGGACGACTCCGAGCCCTGCGATCGGCAAGGTCACGTGGTCGTCACCGGCGATCACCTGTGCACCCGTGTCGAGGTCGGTCACATGCACCGAGACCTGGGCCCCGGCATCCGCCAGATCTTCGAGCGCGTGCACCGTCGCGGTGAACGACCGCCGCCCGACGGCGGCACGGCGCGGCAGACGGCGGGAGCTGCGCTGAGACCGTCGCAGCATCGCAGGCTCGGGGGAGGTGCCCACGCGTGTCCTTCCCAAGAAGACGTCCGGGGGAAGCCGCCGGCGGCGTGGCCACGACGGCAGTGGCCATCGTAACCCCGCCGCCTGAGCGGTGGTCAGAGCGTGCGCAGGACGGTCACCAGATCGTCACACGCTCGTCGCTGGGCAGGTGCAGTGCGTCGTCCTCTGTCACGCCGAACGCCTCGTAGAACGCGTCGATGTTGCGAACGATCTGGTTGCAGCGGAACTCGTTGGGCGAGTGCGGGTCGATCGTGAGGAGCCGGATCGTCTCGGCGTCGCGGCTCTTCTGCTGCCACACCTGCGCCCAGCTCAGCAGCAGTCGCTGAACTCCCGTCAGGCCGTCGATGACCGGCGCCTCGGCCCCGCCGAGCGACAGCTCGTACGCCTTCAGCGCGATGCCGAGACCGCCGAGGTCGCCGATGTTCTCGCCGATCGTGAGCGCCCCGTTGACGTGGTTCTCCGGTGCGAGCCCCTCGGGCACGAGGGCGTCGTACTGCGCGATGAGTGCCTTGGTGCGCTCCTCGAACGCGGCGCGGTCGGCGTCGGTCCACCAGTCGTCGAGCTTGCCGGAGCCGTCGTAGCGGCTGCCCTGATCGTCGAAGCCGTGACCGATCTCATGGCCGATGACCGCGCCGATCCCGCCGTAGTTGGCTGCGGCGTCGCGACCGGCGTCGAAGAACGGGTACTGCAGGATCGCCGCGGGGAACACGATCTCGTTCATCGACGGGTTGTAGTACGCGTTGACCATCTGCGGCGGCATGTGCCACTCGTTGCGGTCGATCGGCTTGCCGACCTTGTCGATGTTGCGGTCGTGCTCGAAGATGTTCGCCCGCCGGACGTTCCCGAAGATGTCGGCCGGATCGATCTCCAGCGTCGAGTAGTCGCGCCACTGCTCCGGGTGCCCGATCTTTGGAGTGAACGCGTCGAGCTTCGCCAGCGCGCGCTCCCGGGTCTCCGGGCTCATCCACTCCAGCGTCGTGATGCTCTGCCGGTACGCCTCGATGAGGTTCGCGACGAGTTCGTCCATGGCCGCCTTCGCCGTCGGCGGATAGTGCCGTTCGACGTAGACCTTGCCGATCGCTTCGCCGAGGGCGCCTTCGGTCACCGACACTCCGCGCTTCCAGCGCTCGCGGATGGTCGGGACGCCGGAGATCTCGGTGCCGTAGAACGAGAAGTTCTCCTGCACGATGTCGTCGGTGAGGAACGGAGCGGCGGCGTGTACGACCTGGGCACGCAGCCAGGCCTTCCAATCGCCGAGCCGGTCCTCGACGAGCAGTCCGCCGAGGCCTTCGAAGGCACTGGGCTGGCTGACGACGAGCTCGGAGAACGCCTCGGGGTTGGTGGGTCCTACCGCGTCGCGCCACGGCGCGAGGTCGACGCCGACGAGCTTCTGGAAGTCGTCCCATGCCAGGAGGTTGTAGGTCTTCACGGCGTCGCGGCTGGCGACGTTGTCCCAGTGGTGCGATGCGATCTCGGTCTCGAGGGCGAACGACCGCTCCGCGTCATGGGCGGCATCGGCCACCCCGGCCAGCGCGAGCAGGCGCTCGAGGTGGGTGCGGTACGCGGCGCGCGTCCCCTCGAAGCTCTCCTGGCGGTAGTAGCTCTCGTCGGGCAGCGACAGGCCGGACTGGACGAGGATCGGCACGTAGCGCTCCGGGTTCCCCGGGTCGCCGTCGACGTACAGTCCGATCATGTGGGCACGGCCATCGCGCTCGTAGGCACCGGCGGTGGCCAGCAGCGCGGGGATGCTGTCGATCGCGTCGATCTCGGCGAGGGTCTCGCGCAGCGGCTCGGTGCCGGCCGCGTCGATCCGCTCGGTGTCCATGAAGCTCGTGAACAGATCACCGATCTTGCGCTCGAGGGTGCCGTCCGCGGCATCCTGCGCCTCTTCGATGATGGTGCGCACATCCTTCTCGGCCTGCTCAGCGAGCATGTGGAAGGAACCCCAGCGCGCCTTGTCGCCCGGGATCTCGGTCCGGTCGAGCCACTCGCCGTTGACGTGGCGGTACAGGTCGTCCTGTGGGCGGATGTCGGAGCTGAACTCTTCGGTCGCGAGACCGGCAGGAAGAACATCAGTCATGCATCCACCCTACGACCGCACTACCCGCCGGGGCGGGGACGCCGGATGGATTTCGTCGGTCATGGCGTCCGAGAACCGGCGAGATCCATACCCGCCGGCCGTAACCGCATCTCAGTGGCGACGGAAGAGACCGCGGCGTGGGCGCGCGGCCGACTCCGCCGCAGCATCCGCCCTCGCGGCCGCCGCGCGTTGTTCGCGGCGCTCGTGCCACGCCGCGATCTCGGCGTCGACGTCGCGCGTCTTCGTGACGACCGGCGGTCCACCCAGCAACTGGCGTCGCGCGGAGATCACACGGCTGTTGAAGTCCTCGAGCGCCTCGCGCACGTCGCTCTCCCTGTGCAGCGCATCGAGGGTGTCGTTCAGCTCCCGGTCCTCGGTACGCAGCAGGATCGCCGGCGGCCCGAGCCCTGTGAGGCTCTCGGTCTCGATCTTCCGGCGGATCCACCAGTCGGGATCGTGGTGGGTGCCGAGCCCCTCGAGAGGCTTGCCCGCTCCAGGCAGGTCGTCGAAGTCGCCGCGGCGCATCGCGATCTGGATCGCGGTCTCGACGAACTGATGCTTGTTCTCGGCGGTGAGCTGCGACGGAGGCTGTTCGGCATCGGCATCCGTCTCGCCGTTCTGCCGCGCCCGGTAGCGGGCCGCGGCGTCGCGAGGATCACTCATCGTCCACCTCCGGATGCCGGTGCTGACAGCCTACGCCCGCGGCATCCGGCGGACTCCGGCAGGTCATAGGCTCGAGGGATGACCGCCCGCCCCGTCACCCTCAATCGGGAGATCCTGCGTCTGGCGGTCCCGGCCCTTGGCGCTCTCATCGCCGAACCGGCGTTCCTCATCGTGGACGCTGCCCTCGTCGGCCACCTCGGCACCGTGCCGCTGGCAGGTCTCGGCATCGCCAGCGCCGTGCTGCAGACCATCGTCGGCCTGATGGTGTTCCTCGCCTACTCGACCACCCCGGCGGTGGCCAGGCGGTTCGGTGCGGGCGAGCACAAGGATGCCGTCTCGGTCGGCATCGACGGCATGTGGCTCGCGCTGGGGCTCGGCGCGATCCTCTCCGTCGTCGGTGCGCTGTCCTCCGGCTGGCTCGTGTCGCTGTTCGGAGCGAGCGCCGACGTCGCCGAGCAGGCCGACACGTACCTCCTCATCAGCATGTGGGGTCTGCCCGCCATGCTCATCGTCTTCGCCGCGACGGGTCTGCTTCGTGGGATGCAGGACACCGTGACCCCGTTGTGGATCGCCGGGCTCGGCTTCGGCGCGAACGCCCTGTTGAACGTGCTGTTCATCTACGGGTTCGGGTGGGGCATCGCCGGATCCGCCGTCGGCACGGTGACCGCCCAGTGGGCGATGGTCGCGGCCTATGTCGTCATCATCGGCCGGCTCGCCCGTCGCCATGCGGCGTCGCTGCGCCCCCAGCGCGACGGCGTCCGAGGGTCGGCGAGGTCGGGTGGCTGGCTGTTCCTGCGCACCGTGAGCCTGCGCGCCGCGCTGCTGGTCACCGTCGGGGTCGCCACGGGGATCGGCACGGAGGAGCTGGCGGGCTGGCAGGTCGTCTTCACGATCTTCTCCGCCGCCGCCTTCGCCCTCGATGCGCTCGCGATCGCGGCGCAGGCACTCATCGGCAAGGGCCTCGGGGCGGGTGACGTCCCCGGCGTCCGCCGCGTACTGGCGCGCACCGTCGCCTGGGGCGCCTGGTTCGGCGTGCTCGTCGGCGCGATCATCGGAGCGTTGTCCGGCGTCATCGGGTTGGCCTTCACCGGTGATGCGGCGATCGCCGCGCTCATCCAGCCCGCGCTGGTCGTACTCGCCGTGGCGCAGCCGATCGCGGGAATCGTGTTCGTCCTCGACGGCGTGCTCATGGGTTCCGGCGACGTGCGGTACCTCGCCATCGCCGGCGGGCTGAACCTCGTGCCGTTCCTGCCCGCCCTGCTGATCATCGCGCTGGTCGGTGTCGGCGGCAGCGCCGGAGTCACCTGGCTGGCCGTCGCCTTCTTCGGGGTGTACATGCTCGCGCGCTTCGCCACCCTCGGGTGGCGGGTCAGGACGGGCGGCTGGCTCCGTCAGGACGTCTGAGGGCGACCGCCCTCGCGGCAGGCGCCGCGATGGGTGATGATGTCTGCATGACTGGACCCTGGCCCGACGACTCCGCGACCGTCGAGCGCTGGGTGCGCGCCATGCTCGAACCGCTGGCATCCGGCGGCGACGGGATCACGGTCTCAGGACTGGAGAGGATGCGCATCGACGCCGACCTCGCCGGCTCGGATCTGCAGAGCCTCACGGTGGACGCCACACCCGTGGAGGTGCGCATCGACGCCGCGTCCGCCGCCGGCCACGAGACCCCGCCCCCTCCGGCCGCCGCAGAGCCGGTCACGGTGCAGACCCGGTCGGGGGTGCTGCGCAGGTTCCGGATCAGTGCGCACCCGCTGCGTATCGAGCGCACTCCGGTCGACCTCCATGTGGAGGCGCACGACGTGCCGATCGAGTGGTCGACCTTCGCCGAACCCGTCGACCCCGCCGTACCGGAGAGCATCCACGCTGTCACTCCGAAGGACCCGCCCTCCGGAGTGAGGGGCGCCTTCGACGTCTCCCTGCCGACGAAGGACGCCGTGCCGCTGATCACCGGCGTCCTGCGACCGGCACTGCAGGAGGCGGGTCTGCGCCCGGGCAGGGTGAGCCTCTCGGTCGACAACACCGAAGACGACGACACCGAAGGCGACGGCATCCGGATCCAGGCACGGGTCGGGGTGCGGTGGAAGTTCATCGTGGCGTCGGCCCGACTCGCCACCGTGGTGGAGATCACCCCGGATGCCGTGGTGACGGTGCGCGAGCTCACCGTCCGCAGCCGTCACCCGCTCGTGGCACTCGCGCTGAGGTTCGTGCGCTCGCGGCTCCGCGCCGTCGTCGGGAGCGAGACGGATCTCAACGCCGAGCTGGCCCGCAGCGGGACGGGCGTGCGCATCCACGACCTCCGCGTGACCACCGGCGAGCGCCTCGGTGTCGCCGGCCGCTTCAGCGATCGCGCGGTCACGCGTATCGGCGACACCACTCGTACATGATCACGGCGCCGGCGGCACTGGCGTTGATGGACCGAGTGGAGCCGTACTGGGTGATCTCGATGTGGCCGGATGCCGCGGCGATGGCCTCGTCGGTGAGGCCCGGCCCTTCCTGGCCGAACAGCAGCACGCAGCGCTCCGGCAGATCCGCTCGGTCGACCGGCACCGCGCCGTCGACGTTGTCGACCGCGATGATCGGGATGCCCTCCCCTGCCGCCCACGCGGCGAACGATGCGACATCCTCGTGGTGCACCACGTGCTGATAGCGGTCGGTGACCATGGCACCCCGCTTGTTCCACCGCCGGCGGCCGATGATGTGCACGGTGTCGGCGAGGAATGCATTGGCGCTGCGCACGATCGAGCCGATGTTCATGTCGTGCTGCCAGTTCTCGATCGCGACGTGGAACGGATGCCGTCGGGTGTCGAGGTCGGCGACGATCGCCTCCATCCGCCAATACCGATACCGGTCGATGACGTTGCGGGTGTCGCCGTTCGCGAGCAGTTCGGGGTCGTACTGTTCACCCTCCGGCCAATCGCCTTCCCAGGGTCCGAGGCCGTGGGTGCTGCGCTCAGGGGTGTCGGTCACTCCGTCAGCGTAGTCGCGTCGGCGTAGGGTGGGTCCGTGGCATCCCCGGCGGCAGACGACTACCTGAAGACGGTGTACGCGCACACCGAGTGGCAGGATGCGCCGATCACGCCGTCCCAGTTGGCCGCCAAACTCGGCATCGCCCCGTCGAGCGTGACGGAGATGGTCAAGAAGCTCGCCGCCTCGGGACTCGTCTCCCACGTTCCGTACGGTGCCGTGCGCCTCACACCGGAAGGGCAGGCCCGCGCCCTGCAGATGGTCCGCCGCCATCGCCTCATCGAGACCTGGCTGGTGCAGGAGTTCGACTATGCGTGGGACGAGGTGCACGACGAGGCGGAGGTCCTCGAGCACACCATCAGCGACCGCCTGCTCGCCGGCATCGACGCCCGGCTCGGACACCCGCGTTTCGACCCGCACGGCGACGCGATCCCGGATGCCACCGGTGAGGTCACCCGCGAGCCCTTCGTGCTGCTCGCTGACGCGCCCAGCGGTCACACCGGTCGCGTGCTGCGGGTGAGCGACCGCGACCCCGCCCTTCTCCGGGCCCTCGAGGCTGCGGGGCTCCGAGTGGGCCGCGCGCTCACGGTGACCGAGGACGGGCACCTGCTCAACGGCGAGGCCTGCGATCTCCCGCCCGATGCGGCCGAGGTCGTCTGGGTCACCGCCTGACCTGCACCGCCTCGCCCATGAAGCTCCGCTGTACTCTCGCGACCCTGTGTGATAATAATTTTCTTGGGGGACGTTCTTTCTGGAGGCCATTTTCGCCAACAGATCGAGGACTCGCTGATGAGAAGAACGACCGCCGCTGCGACCGCAGCACTCCTGCTCCTGGGGATCCCCACCGCCGCCGCAGGCACCACCGACGACGAGCAGTTGCTCTACAAGTACGTCAAGGATGCGTCCGGCGCCTACGGCTACGGCAGCGATCCCGTCGAGACGTACCCCGGTTCCGGCACGCAGGTGTCGATCCCGACCACCTCCGCTGAGGAGACCCGGCGCTTCTCGAGCGCGTGGGTCGCCACGATCGACAATCTGAACTTCGGACGCCCGGCCGACGCCGCCGACTTCGACTCCCGCTTCACCCGGGTGCTCGACGACTTCGAATCCTGGAACATGAACGCGGTGATCTTCCAGGTGCGACCTCTGCTCGACGCCTACTACCCGTCCGAGCTGAACCCCTGGTCCGGCTTCCTCACCGGCACCCAGGGCGTCGACCCGGGGTACGACCCGCTCGCCCGCGCCGTCGAGGCGACGCACGCCCGCGGCATGGAGTTCCACGCGTGGCTGAACCCGTACCGGGTCACCAATTCGAAGATGACGTCCGCCACGGTGCTCGGCGCACTCGACATGACCGCGGACGAGGTGAAGGCGCTCAGCATCCCGGAGTACATCGCCGCTCTCGCAGATGCCGGCATCCTCGCCCCGGACAACTACGCCGTGCAGCACCCGGACCAGGTGCTCATGTTCGAGGAGAAGCTGTTCCTGGACCCAGGTGAGCCGGCGGTGCGGACATCCGTCGCAGACACGGTCGCCGAGATCGTCGCGAACTACGACGTGGATGCCATCCACTTCGACGACTACTTCTACCCGTACCGCATCACGGTCGACGGTGAGAACGTCTTCTTCGGCGACGCGGGAGAGGACCGCGCCACCTTCGAGGAGCATGGACTCACCGCCGGATACGCCGACACCCCCGAGGACATCGAACGGTGGCGCCGAGACAACGTCACCGCCCTCATCAGCGACGTCAACGACGAGGTCGACGCGCACAACGCGGCGACCGGTTCCGCTGTCCAGCTCGGCGTCAGCCCGTTCGGCATCTGGGAGCACAAGGAGAACGACCCCGCAGGCTCGAACACTCCGACCACGTCGTCGCAGACGTACAGCGGCTCGGTCTTCGCCGACACACGAGGGTGGGTGCAGGACGAACTCGTCGACTACCTCGTCCCCCAGATCTACTGGAGCTTCGATCAGGGCGCCGCTCCGTACGGGGACCTGGCGCAGTGGTGGAACGACGTGGCCGCCGGGAGCCGCACGCAGGTCTATGTCGGCCACGCCCTCTACAAGCACGTGAACAACGGCGGGTGGGAGCAGGCCTGGATGAACCCCGAGGAGGTTCCCAATCAGATCCGCTTCAACCAGAAGCTCGACGACATCGACGGCAGCGTGCTGTTCAGCTACAACGACATGCAGCCCAGCGATCTGGCCTCCCTGCCCGCGGACCAGCAGCCGCGGCACGAGGCGAAGAACCAGGCGATCGAACTGCTGCGTGAGGATGCCTTCGGGCACCCGACGCTCGTTCCGGCCAAGCCGTGGCTGTCGGACGGCGTGGTCGCCGCGCCGAAGGGCGTGCAGGTCCGCGACGGCCACCTCGTGTGGGAGGCGGGCGACCCGCAGGAGGCGCGCCAGTACGCGATCTACCGCGGAACGGGTTCGCCGAAGCAGATCATCGCGCGCGAAGGCGCCCTCGTCGGCACGGTGTGGGCGGACGGGGCATCCACGCTGGAGTTCGAGCTCCCGAACACGGCCTCGTCGACGCCTGCCCGCGAGAAGTGGGTGGTGACGGCGCTGGATGCCGCCGCCGTCGAGAGCGCGCCCGTCGCCGCCACAGGCAAGCCCGACAAGCCCGGCAAGCCCGAACAGCCCGGCAAGCCCGACAAGCCGGGCAAGCCGGATCACCCCGTGCGCCCCTCGCAGCCGGGTGGCTCCGAGGACGGGCGCTGATCTGATCGCGTTCGGTTCCCTGACGGCGGTCTCCTCCTTTCGGAGGGACCGCCGTCGGTCTTCTCGCCGCAGGCTCCTTCATCCGCATCGCGCGCCCCAATAGGCTGAGCACATGGCACACCGCGAAGACATCGAATGCTGGCTCACCGACATGGACGGCGTCCTCGTCCATGAGAACGAGGCCATCCCCGGCGCATCCGAACTGCTCGCGGGATGGGAGGATGCCGGCATCCCCTACCTGGTGCTCACGAACAACTCGATCTTCACCGCCCGCGACCTCTCCGCTCGGCTGCGAGCGAGCGGTCTTCGGGTCCCGGAGGAGCGCATCTGGACGTCGGCGCTCGCGACGGCGGACTTCCTCAAGCAGCAGGTCCCCGGCGGATCGGCCTTCGTCATCGGAGAGGCGGGCATCCTCACCGCCCTGCACGACGCCGGTTTCGTGATGACCGAGACGGACCCGGACTTCGTCGTCGTCGGGGAGACCCGCACCTACTCGTTCGAGGCCATCACCAGGGCCATCCGACTGATCAGTGCCGGGGCACGGTTCATCATCACCAACCCGGACGCCACCGGCCCGAGCATGGAGGGTCCGCTGCCCGCCACCGGCGCCGTCGCGGCGCTCATCACCAAGGCGACGGGTCGCCAGCCGTACGTGGTCGGCAAGCCGAATCCGATGATGTTCCGCTCGGCTCTCAACAAGATCGGCGCGCACTCCAAGAAGACCGGCATGATCGGCGACCGGATGGACACCGACATCGTGGCCGGTATCGAGGCCGGGCTGCACACGGTGCTCGTCCTCACCGGCATCAGCGACCAGGCCGAGATCGAGAAGTACCCGTTCCGCCCGGACGAGGTCGTCGACTCCGTCGCCGACCTGCTGCCCACCATCACGGGGACGATCCCGACCGTCGAGAGCTGAATCGAGCCCAGACGTGAGCGTTCTCGACGACGGGGACCGGATCAGTCCGGCGGATGCCGCGAGCTGGCGCGCCTGGCTCGATGCGCATCACGCGACCGCGGCAGGCGTCTGGGTGCTGAACGTGCGCGGATCGAGCGGCGGGCTCGACTATGAGGATGCCGTCCGCCAGGCCCTCTGCTTCGGGTGGATCGACGGACCCGTCCGGTCGTTCCCCGAGGGGAACGGGCAGTGGTTCTCGCCGAGGCGACCGTCGAGCGGGTGGGCGGCGACCAACAAGGAACGCCTGGCCGAACTCGAGGCTGCGGGGCTCATGATGCCCGCCGGCATCCGCGCCGTCGAACTCGCGAAGACGAACGGCTCGTGGGAGATGCTCGACGGCCCGGAGGCGGGGATCGAACCGGCCGAACTCACCGCGGCGCTGGATGCGGTGCCGGCCGCCAGAGCATCGTGGGATGCGTTCCCGAAGTCGGTGAAGAAGTACGGATTGACCCAGATCGCCACCGCGAAGCGACCGCAGACGCGCGCCGCCCGCATCGCGAAGATCGTGGCGGATGCCGCAGAAGGGAAGCGCCCATGAGCCAGAGCGACCTGCTCTTCCTCGTCATGATCCTCATCGTCCTGTCATCGCTCACGATCTTCATCGTGCAGTTCGTCCGTTCGCGCCGCCGTGACGGACACGGGGACGGCCGCTCGGGAAACTGGTGGGAAGGCCCTTGGGACGACGACCGGAAGGGCTGAGCTCACCGGGCCGATGAGGTTGCGGGATCGCGGCGATCGCGCCGACTGGTCAGCGCGTCGTGAGCACGAGACGGCGCAGTTCGGCAACCGGCTCCGGCATCCGCAGCGGCCCTGCTCCCGGCGTGATCGTGCCGAGGATGCGCGGCTCCCTCGCCCCCGTGCCGGCCGGGGCGACGGCGGCGACACCATGCATCGTGCACCAGCCGATGAGGGCGAACAGGATCGCCTCCTTCGCGTCAGCGGAAGCACCGAGCTCATCGGCGAGCACCACCTCGGTGTCGGGCACGGCGGCGCGCAGCCCATCCATCATCAGCGGGTTGTGGCATCCTCCGCCCGAGACGGCGAGGAAGCCGATGCCCGCGGCGCGGACGTCCTGCGCGACGGTGCGCACGGTGAGCTCGGTGAGGGTGCGCACGAGGTCGACGGCCGGGATGTCGCGGCCCAGCCCGTCGACGTGGCGGCGGACGTAGGCGAGGTGGAAGTGCTCCTTACCAGTGCTCTTCGGAGCGGGCTGGGCGTAATACGGGTCGGCGAGCAGCGCGGTCAGCAGTTCGTCATCGACCTTGCCCGCGCGGGCGATGCGCGCGTCCTCGTCGTAACCCAGCGGGTCCATCCCGTACGTGGTGATCACGGCGTCGACGAGTGCATTGGCGGGGCCGACGTCGTATGCGCTGATCCTGTCGCCGCCCACCACGGTGATGTTGGCGATCCCGCCCAGATTCAGGGCTCCGGTCACGCCGGCGCGATCGCGCAGAAGCAGTTCGTCGAGGAAGGAGACCAGCGGTGCGCCGTGCCCTCCGGCAGTGATGTCGCGGATGCGGACGTCCGAGACGACCGGCACGCCGACGGCCTCGGCGATCCAGGCGGGCTGCCCGATCTGCAGCGTCCCACGGGCGTGACCGCCCTCGACCCAGTGATAGACGGTCTGCCCGTGCGTGCACACGGCATCGACGCCCCCGACGGATGCCGCGGCATCCCGCGCGACGTCGGCGAAGGCCTGACCGATCAGGGTGTCCAGTTCGGCGACCTCGGCGAGCGTGGTCGCCGCCGGCGGGAGCGCCGCGATCAGACGCGCGCGCAGCCGCTCGTCATAGGGGACGCTGTCCGAGTGCAGCACGGTGCCGGAGAGGACCCCACCCTGCTCGTGGAAGTCCACCACGGTGACGTCGATCCCGTCGTGGGATGTGCCAGAGAGCAGGCCGAGTACGCGCATGAATCCTCTTCCGGTGGGGGCCATCCCACCGTATCCCGCCCGACACTGCGTGACGGACAGGAATGAGGGCCGCCCCCGTCGCACGGGAGCGGCCCTCATTCGCCGGTGGAGCGGGGTCAGACGGTGGCGACTGCCGTGAGGCGGCCGTCGATCATCTCGAGAACCCGATCGCAGTGCTCGAGCACGTCGCGGTCGTGAGTGACCATCACGACGGCCACGCCGTCGGTGTGCGCACGGTCGGCCAGAAGCTGGACGACCTCATGACTGCGTGCCCGGTCGAGCGCCGCGGTCGGTTCGTCGACGAGCAGGACGCTCGGGTCGTTGACCATCGCGCGGGCGATGCCGACGCGCTGGCGCTCTCCACCGGAGAGCTGACCGGGGCGGTGACCGGCGCGGTGCGCCATCCCGACCGCGTCGAGCAGCGGCGCGGGGTCGACCTTGCGGTTGCCCGCGATCCGACCCGCCAGGCGCAGCTGGTCGGCGGAGGTGAGCGCCGCGAGCAGGTTGTTCGACTGGAAGACGAAGCCGATGTTCTTCTTGCGGAACCGTGCGGCCGCACCGGGGCGCAGCGAGGTCACGTCCGTGCCGTGCACGCGCACGGCGCCGGAGTCGGGGCGGGCCAGCGCACCGGCGATCGCGAGCAGCGACGACTTGCCGGAGCCGGACGGACCGACGATCGCGACGAACTCTCCCGGCATGACCTGGAGCGAGACGTCGTCGAGTGCACGGACGCGGGAGTCCCCGTCACCGAGCTCGAGCACGGCGCCCTGGATGTCGAGGGCGGGGGTGGTGGTTGCGTCAGTCATCGCTGGCCTCCCAGAGCGTTGAGCGGGTCGATCCGGACGATGCGCAGCACCGCGACGGCGGCGCCGATCAGGCCGAGGACGATCGTCGTGAGCGAAGCGATCGCGATCGGTGCGGCCTCGAGGTCGAACGGCATGGCGGCGGGCATCGCAGCGCCGAGGCCGACTCCGGCGGCCACGCCGATCACGGTGAAGCCGATCAACAGGATCGCCGCCTGGGCGAGGCTGTCACGGAGCAGGAACCGCGCGGATGCACCCTGAGCACGGAGCACGGCGATGTCGTGGCTGCGCTGGATGGTCCAGACCGTGAAGAACGCTCCGACGACGAGGGCGCAGATCACGTAGAGGAACACCTGGATCATGCTGAGCGTCAGCGTCTCGGCCTCGTAGCCGGGCGAGGCGTTGAACGACTCGGTGAGGGTCATCGTCGTGGTGTCGGCCTCCGCATCGATCGCGGCGAAGTCGACGTCCGCGCCGTCCTCCGCGAGAAGGGCGACGACGCTGGAGTACGGGAAGTCCAGCTCGTCGAAGTCCGCCTCGGTCGGCGCACCGGCCGGCGCCGCACCCGCGGCGATGAGCCGCCACGTGTCGATCGGCAGGTAGGCGACGTCGACGTGCCCGAAGGTCGCCTGACCCTCGGTGAACCCGATGACGGTCAGCTCGGTGTCGACGCGGTCGAGCGTCACGACGGTGCCGATCTCGACGCCGTCATCCTTGAGCGTCTCGGAGACGATGATGCCGTCGACGGCTCCGAGCTGCTCGCCGGAGGAGACCTCGGGAGAGAGGAACCCGTCCGGCTCGACGCCGAAGAGCGTGAGGTCGACCTGCGTGTCGTCGTCCGTCACGGTGTTGATGATGTTGACGCCCATCGGCTCGGCCTCGGCGATGCCGGGGGCATCGACCCAGGCCTCGAGCTGATCGTCGTCGACGACCGAGCGGCTGAAGGCGTTGTCGGTCATGGTGCCTTCGTCGAACGCAAAGGCGGTCGCCGGCATCGACTTGAGGCCGGAGACTCCGTCGTTGACGAGGCCGGAGGAGAGGCCGGAGAGCAGCACGACGAGAACCGAGATCAGAGCGATCACGATGCCCATCAGTGTGAACCGACCGCGAGCGAAGCGAAGTTCGCGCAAAGCGAGGAACATAGGTGAATTTCCTGGTCGAGTTACCGACACACCGTCGGCATGATAGTGACAGTATGTCAGGAAATCGCCAGATCGCCGAATCGAGCGGGGCGATCGCGGGTCAGCCGAGGCCGTTCACGAGCAGCGCATACACGTCATCGGCCGCCTCCCGGGGGTCCACCCCGTGCGCGACCAGCTGCACGCCGGCGCCGATGACCCCCTGCGCGAGAAGGGCGCCCCGCTGCGGAGAGCGGTGACCGAGTTCCTCCAGGACATGGACGAGGGGGCGCAGCAGGGCGTCGTGCAGCACCATGAGGTCCTCGAGGCGACTCGGCGAGAGGTCTGCACCGCGCAACGCGCCGGCGATCTCGTGCCGACCGTCCGCGGTCATGGTCATCGTGGCGTCGACGAAGACGCGCAGCTGCGCGAGCCCGGGGGCGACACCCTCCAGCGCCTGCTCGATCTCGGCGTCCCAGCTCTCGATGGCCGCGATCGCGACGCCGACGAGGAGGTCGTCCTTGGAGGGGAAATAGTCGTAGAAGCTCGACCGGGACAAGCCGGTCCGTTCGCACACGCTGCGCGGAGTGACGCCGGCGACGCCGGACTCGCGCACGATGTCCTCGGCGGCGGCGATGAGCGCGGCACGCTGCGCGGCGCGGTGCTCCGCCACGGAGGGCGCACTGATCTTGGGCATTGGAATATCTTAGGCCGCTCGCGGAACCACCGGTGAGGCGGCGGTTCGCGAGCGGCCGTGGGTCGGGGTCGGGGTCAGCGCCAGACGGTCGCCATGAGGATGTTGACCACGGTGAGCAGGGCGATGGTGGGGAGCACCCAGCCGGCCACTGCCTCCTTCTTGCGGTTGATGAGCGCGATCACGACGATCACGATGAGCACGACGAGCTTCGCCGTGATCTTCGCGTTGTTCACGTCGTCACCGCGACCGAGGGCGTACTGCATGCCGACGAGCGCGATGCCGGTGACGAGCATGGTCCAGGCACCGTGCATGATGCCGGGGATGATGCGCGCCGTCTTCTCGCGCATCGCCGAGCTCTGGTAGACCACGCCACCGAGCAGGGCGACGACGCCGATGATGTGCAGGGCAAGGATGACGTTCTTCAGAATCTCCACACCGCCAGCATACCGACAGGCCGTCGGAAAGCTAGCGGAGGATGAACGCGGCCGCGCCGATCAGTGGGCCTTCGTCGCCGAGGCCCGATCGCACGACCCGCGCGGCACGCGAGTAGTCGTGTGCTGCCGAAGCCGTGAGTGCGCGCTGGACGAGATCGATGTAGTCGTCCGAGACGCGTGAGAAACCACCGCCGATCGCGACCATGTCGAGGTCGACGAGCGTCGCGGCATCCGCGAGCGTCTCGCCCACCGCCTGCGCCGACCGTTCGATCGCCGCACGGGCGACCCTGTCTCCGGCTGCGGCATCCCGTGCGAGGTCCTCGCCGGTCTCGCCGTCCCACCCCTGAGAGCGTGCCCACGCAGCACTGGCGGGTCCGGAGGCGATCTCCTCGAGGGTCAGACCACCCTCACGCCGCATCTGGCCGAGATGACCGGCGTTCCCGGATGCCCCGGGGATGTACTGCCCGCCCATCACGAAGCCTCCGCCGACCCCGGTGGACACGACGATCGACAGCGACGCACGCGCATCACGAGTGGCGCCGAGCCAGGACTCGGCGAGCGCGAGCGCACCCCCGTCGTGCCCGAACACCGTGGGGATCTCGCGGCCGAGCACCGAGGATGCCGCCGAACGCACCGCATCCGCCAGCCGGTATCCGCGCGCGGCCGGCATGTTCACGGGGAAGATCGACCCGGAGTCGCGGTCGACGGGTCCTGCGCTGCCGACCCCTGCGCCGACGACGTCAGCGTCCGCCGGAGCCGCGGCGAGCGCGTGTTCGACGACGGCGGCGATCGCGTCGTCCAGCGAGGCTGACGTCGCATCCCTGCCGGTCGCCCGCCGGCTGCGGCTGCCGGCGAGCACGTCACCGTCCGCGGTGACGAGCGCCGCCTCCAGCTTCGTCCCGCCGACGTCGACGGCGAGGGCGAGGCGGGTCACTGGGGGTCGAGTCCGAGGTCGTCGAGGTCGAAGGCGGCGAGCCACTGCAGGCCTTCGGCTTCGATCGCGGCCTGGGCCCCGGTCTTCCGGTCGACGATCACCGCGACGGCGACGACCTCCGCGCCCTCGCGGCGCAGAGCCTCGACAGCCTTGAGCGCCGACTGCCCGGTCGTCGAGGTGTCCTCGAGCACGACGACGCGCTTGCCGGCGACGTCGGCCCCTTCGATCTGACGGCCGCGGCCGTGGTCCTTCGGCTCCTTGCGGACGACGAACGCGTCCAACGGGTGCTCGGTGGCCACCGAGGCGTGCATGACCGCGTTCGCGATCGGGTCGGCGCCGAGAGTGAGGCCACCGACGGCGACCACGTCGAGCCCGTCGATGAGATCGAGCATGATGCGCCCGATGGCCGGGGCGGCCCTGTGGTCGAGGGTCAGCTTCCGCATGTCGACGTAGTACGTGGCCTTCTTGCCGCTGGAGAGCGTGAAGTCGCCGTGGAACACCGCCTCATCCTTGATCAGGGCGAGCAGGGACGAGCGGTCGTCTTCGTGGGTCACGGCATCCAGTGTAGGGCGCGGCGGCCGGCACGCAGAGGCGCGTCGCCTATCGTGGGGGGACCACGACGCACGGAGGCTCATGTTCTCGTTCGACCCCTACGCCGAATTGGCCGCTCTGCGCGATTTCGCGCCGCTCGAACTGACCAGCCCGGACTTCGCGCCCGGCGCCCCGCTGCCGCTGTTCGCCTGGTCGGCCGACCGCGGTGGCGAGGACCGCTCCCCCGCGTTGCAGTGGTCGCAGCCGCCGGTCGGGACCAAGAGCATCGCGATCTCCTGCTTCGATCCCGATGCGCCCACCGGATCGGGCTTCTGGCACTGGGCGGTGTTCGACCTGCCGGCGACCACGCGCGCGCTCCCCAGCGGAATCGGCGATGTCGGAGCGCTCCCCGGCGGAGCGAAGGTGCTGCCGAACGAGGCGCGCTCGGAGCGCTTCATCGGCGCCGCCCCGCCGGCGGGGACCGGCGTGCACCGGTACTTCTTCGTCGTCGACGCCCTCGACGTGGAGACCCTGGATCTCGCGCCGGACTCGACACCGGCCGTGCTCGGCTTCAACCGTCATTTCCATTGCCTCGCCCGCGGTGTGCTCATGGGAACGGCCGATCCCGCCGAGCGCTGACGTCCGCACTCGCCCGTAGGCTGGGAGCATGCGTCTGGCCACCTGGAACATCAACTCGATTCGCACCCGCGTCTCGCGCGCCGTCGACTTCGCCGTCCGCGAGGACATCGATGTGCTCGCGCTGCAGGAGATCAAGTGCAAGCCCGAGCAGTTCCCGTACGCGCCCTTCGAAGAGGCCGGCTATCACGTCGAGGCCCACGGGCTGAATCAGTGGAACGGCGTCGCGATCGCCAGCCGTCTGCCGATCACCGACGTGGAGACCTCGTTCGCGGGGATGCCGGGCTTCGCGAAGGGCCATGAGGGCCCGGATGCTCCGCTCGAGGCGCGCGCGATCGGCGCGATGATCGACGGAGTCAAGGTCTGGAGTCTCTACGTCCCCAACGGCCGCTCGCTCGACGACCCGCACTACCGCTACAAGCTCCACTGGCTCGACGAGTTGCGCCAGGCGACCGCGGCGGAGCTCGCTGCGAACCCCGAGCTTCCGCTGGCGCTGGTCGGCGACTTCAACATCATCCCCTTCCCCGAGGACAACGGCGACCCGGCCATCGTCGAGGGCGTCTCGACGCACGTGTCACCGGAGGAGCGCGCGGCGTTCTTCGCCCTGGAGTCCGCCGGCGTCACCGACGTCGTGCGGCCCCTCATCCCCGAGGGCTTCACCTACTGGGACTACCAGCGGCTGAAGTTCCCGCGCAACGAGGGGATCCGCATCGACTTCGTCCTCGGCTCCCGCGCGCTCGCCGATGCGGTCACCGGCGCCTCGATCCACCGCAACGAACGCAAGGGCGAGCAGCCCAGCGATCACGTGCCCGTGGTCGTCGACCTCGACTTCGCCGGCACGGACGACGATGACGACATGCCGATGATCTTCGCCTGACCGGATCGGCTGGAATCCCCCGCAGGACGGATGCCGTCGGCGGCCGTCCACCCGTAGCGTGGAGGAATGGCCGCACCCTCTCGCGCACTGACGCCTCGCCAGCGCCAGGCTGATGCCCTGCTCGCGCTCGTCGTCTTCGTCAGCGGCGTCATCAGCGCGGCGCTGTCGGCGATCTCCGAGCTCTATGGCGACGAGCAGGCACCGCTCTGGCAGGCACTCGTCTACATCGCGGTCATCGCGGCACCGCTGGCGTTCCGGCGGGTCTGGCCGGCATCCGTGGCCGTCATCGTGTGCGTGGCGTACTTCCTTGCCGTCACGATGCGCCTGCCGGAACTCTATGCGGGCAACATCGCCATGTTCATCGCGCTCTATTCCGTCGGTGCGTGGATGAGCAATCGTCGCGCCGCGATGATCGTGCGCGTCGCGATCATCACGGGGATGTTCATCTGGCTGCTGGTGTCGGTGTACCGCGACGCGATCGAGACGGCGAGAGACGAGGAGATCATCGCCGGGGCGCTGTCGCCCTACCTCGCCTACATGGTCTTGAATCTGATGATCAACGTGCTGTATTTCGCCGGCGCCTATTTCTTCGGCGAGCACGCATGGCGCTCCGCGATGCAGCGGCAGGCGCTCGAGCAGCGGACGGCCGACCTCGAGCGCGAACGCGAGGTGACAGCGGCCCAGGCCGTCGCGCTCGACCGTGTGCGCATCGCCCGCGAGCTGCACGACGTCGTGGCGCACCACGTCTCCGTCATGGGCGTCCAGGCCGGCGCCGCACGGATGATCGTCGACCAAGACCCTGCGGCATCGAAAGAGATCCTCGGCGGCGTCGAGCAGTCGGCCCGCGAGGCCATCGACGAACTGCATCACCTGCTCGAGACGCTGCGCTCCTCGGACACCGAGGCGGAGGACGCGTCCACCCTCGGGCTGTCCGACATTCCCGCTCTCGTCGAGGCGTCGAGTGCAGCGGGGCTCGCCACCCGGTTCACGGTGGTCGGCGAGGAACGCGATGTGCCGTCGGTCGTGCAGGTCAATCTCTATCGGATCGCCCAGGAGGCGCTGACGAACGCGCGCCGCCACGCCGGCCCGGCCGCCACGGCGGACGTCCGCCTGCGGTACACGGACGGTGCGATCGAGCTCGACGTCGTCAACACAGGGCGACATGCTCTCTCGCCGCGCCCGGGGATGGGCCAGCTCGGCATGCGCGAACGCGCCATCGCCTCGGGCGGCACGCTCGAGTCCGGCCCGCGGGAACAGGGCGGCTGGCGGGTGCGCGCACGGGTGCCGCTGCATGCTCCCGCGCTGATCGGCGGAGCCGGGGCATGAGCGATCCCATCCGCGTCATGCTCGTCGACGACCACGCCCTGCTGCGCGCAGGATTCCGCACGATCCTCGACGCGCAGCCCGACATCCGGGTCGTCGGCGAGGCTGCGACCGGGGCCGAGGCTGTGGCGCAGGCGACAGCCTTGCAACCGGACGTCATCAGCATGGATGTGCAGATGCCGGACATGGACGGCATCGAGGCCACCCGCCGCATCGTCGCCGATCCGGCGGTGCATGCGGCCATCGCGATCGTCACGACCTTCGACCAGGACGACTACCTGTTCAGCGCGCTGGATGCCGGCGCCAGTGGCTTCCTGCTCAAGAACAGCGGACCAGAGGATCTCGTCGCGGCCGTGCGGGTGCTCGCCGTCGGCGACGGGATGCTGGCGCCGGAGGTCACAAGACGCGTGGTGCGCCGCTATGCCGCACCCGCCGCGAGCGACACCGCGGCGAAGCGACCGACGCCGTCGGAGCCGGCGGAGCCGCTGACGGAGCGCGAATCCGAGGTGCTCGCACTCATGGCGGAGGCGATGAGCAACGCCGAGATCGCCGCCCGGCTGTTCATCGGCAAGGCGACCGTGAAGACGCACGTGTCCCGCATCCTGCAGAAACTCGGCGCCCGCGACCGCGTGCAGGCGATCGTCCTGGCGCTGCGCGGCGGCCTCGTCTAGACGCCGCTCAGGAACGACGAAGGGGAAGAAGAGCGCCTGCTCTCCTCCCCCTCGCGGGTAGTTCGACGCTTACGCGTTGACGAGCTCCGACGCGTGCTGCGTGCGGGAGATGAGGCTGTTGAAGGCCTCGAGGTATCCGGCGAGGAAGCCGGCCGTCGAGTCGTCGGTCACCTGTCCTTCGTCGGTGAACAGACCGGGGCGGTCCTGGATGAAGCCCTCCGGCTGACCCATGGTGATGGCGTTGAAGTGTCCGAGGATCGCACGCAGGTGCTGCTGCGCGGCAGCCGTGGCGACACCGGAGCCGGAGGCGCCGATGACGGCGACGGGCTTGTTGAAGAACGACATCTCGCCATAGGGGCGCGTCGACCAGTCCAGGGCGTTCTTCAGCACGCCGGGGATGGAACGGCTGTACTCGGGGGTGATGATGATCACGCCGTCAGCATCGCTGATGGCCTGCTTGAAATCGATCGCGACCTGCGGGAAGTCGCCGTCGTAGTCCGCGGAATAGAAGGGGAGGTCCTTGATCGGGATCTCGACGAGCTCGGTGCCCTCGGGGGCGAGGTTCTCCAGCACGCGCGAAAGGCGGCGGTTGATGGAGGTGCTCGAGATGCTGCCGACGATGTAGCCAATGGTGCGGGTCACTGGAAAAATCCTTCTGATCGGGCTCCGAGGAGCCGGGTGCGTTCGTGCTGGGTACAACGACCCATCGGCAAATTATATTCCAGTGAATGTAAGAGATGCCTGGGCGCCCCTCTCCTCCTCGAGGCGGAGAGGGAAGATCCCCCCTGGGGCGGATGCCGCGGGGGCGGCCCTTCCCTAGCGTGGAACCATGCGGCGCACACAGCGAAGGAGCCCCTCCACGTGACCTCAGCAACCCTGGAATTGACCGGCGTCTCGAAGAGCTACGGCTCGAGGCGCGTGCTCGACGACATCTCGTTCCCGGTGCACGCCGGCCAGCTCACCGGCTTCGTCGGCGGCAACGGCGCGGGCAAGACGACGACCATGCGCATCATCCTCGGCCTTCTGGCCTCCGACGCCGGCTCCATCACCCGCGGCGGACGCCCCCTCACCGCCGACATCCGGCGCCAGTTCGGGTACATGCCGGAGGAGCGCGGGCTGTACCCCAAGATGAAGGTGCTCGAACAGGTCGTGTACTTCGCGCGCCTCCACGGCTTCTCGAAGCCGGATGCGACCGAGAAGGCCACCGCGCTG
Source organism: Microbacterium ginsengiterrae (assembly GCF_014205075.1). Lineage (NCBI taxonomy): Bacteria > Bacillati > Actinomycetota > Actinomycetes > Micrococcales > Microbacteriaceae > Microbacterium > Microbacterium ginsengiterrae. The sequence goes on from NZ_JACHMU010000001.1 coordinate 996,356, forward strand.
CTCGGCGATCTCGGACTCGGCGAGCGGCTCGACGACAACATCGAGACCCTCTCGCTGGGAAACCAGCAGCGCGCGCAGATCGCGGCATCCCTCGTGCACGACCCGGAGGTGCTCATCCTCGACGAGCCGTTCTCCGGGCTCGACCCGATCGCGGTCGAGACCGTCGCCGGTGTGCTGCAGGAGCGGGCGTCCCGCGGCGTCTCCGTGCTGTTCTCCTCGCATCAGCTGGACGTCGTCGAGCGGCTCTGCGACGACCTCGTCATCATCGCCGGGGGCACGATCCGCGCCGCCGGCCCGCGCGACCGACTCCGCGAGCAGTACGCAGAGCCGCGATGGGACATCGAGAGCACGGCCGATGTCGGATGGCTGCGGGAGGAGCCGGGGGTCACGGTCGTGGACTTTGAGGGCGGCCGCGCCGTGTTCGACGCAGAGGACGCGGCCGTCGCGCAGCGCATCCTTCGCCGCGCCCTGCAGGAGGGCGACGTCAGCAGGTTCGGGCCGCAGCATCCCACCCTCGCGCAGATCTTCAAGGAGGTCATCCGATGAACACCACGGCACCCGCAGCCGTCTCGACCGCTCAGGGCACCTGGCTCGTCGCGGAGCGCGAACTCAGCACCAAGCTCCGCAGCAAGGCGTATCTCGTCTCGACCGCGATCCTGCTGCTCATCGCACTGGGCGGGGTGATCTGGGCCGGAATCGCCTCCGCCAACCCCAGCGCGACGCCCGTCGCCGCCACCAGTTCCGCGGCCTCGACCCTCTCCGAGCTGGGCGGGTACGAGATCACAGAGGTCGACAGCCCGGATGCGGCGCGGGATCTCGTCGCGGCGGGCGAGGTCGACGCCGCAGTGATCGATGACCCCTCCTCCCCCGGTGGACTCGCGATCATCGCCGACCGGGAGGCCCCACAGTCCCTGCTGATGGTCCTGTCCGTGACCCCAGAGGTCGAACTGCTGGATCCCGACCCGGCGGCGGGGCCGCTGCGGTACCTCCTGGGCATCGCGTTCGGACTCGTGTTCATGATGGCCGCGATGATGTTCGGGATGCCGGTCGCGACGAGCGTCGTCGAGGAGAAGCAGACCCGCGTCGTGGAGATCCTGCTCTCGACGATCCCCGCACGCGTCCTGCTCGCGGGAAAGGTCGTCGGCAACACGATCCTCGCGATGTCGCAGATCCTGCTCCTCGCTGCCGTCGGCACCATCGGCCTGACCGTCACCGGGCAGACGACGGTGCTCGCCGGCATCGGCGGCCCCGTGCTCTGGTTCGCGGTGTTCTTCTTCTTCGGCTTCATCCTCCTTGCGGCGATGTTCGCGGCCGCCGGGTCCATGGTGTCGCGCCAGGAGGATGCCGGGACGACGTTGACCCCGGTGATGTATCTGACGATGATCCCGTACTTCCTCGTGATCTTCTTCGGCGACAACCCGGTCGTGATGACCGTGCTCTCGTACGTGCCGTTCTCCGCTCCGGTCGGGATGCCGATCCGGCTGTTCTTCAACGAGGCGGAGTGGTGGGAACCGCTGGCCTCGCTCGCGATCATGCTCGTGACCTGCGCACTGGTGATCACCCTCGGCGCGAAGATCTACGAGAACTCCCTGCTGAAGATGGGGGCGCGCGTGAAGTTCCGCGAGGCGCTACGGGGCTGAACGCATCGGAAGGGGAGGCAGCCGGCTGGGTGTCCTGTGACGGGACGCCCAGCCGGCTGCATTAGCGTGGATCGGTGTGGACGACGGGGTCCGGACCATGTCCGCACTCCCGAAAGGCACCATGAGCACGCCCACCCTCGACCGCACCGCCGAGACCTCGGTCCCCCTCCTCGACGTCCTCGCCACCCGCTGGAGCCCGCGCGCCTTCGACGCGACCGCGCCGATCGATGAGGCCAAGCTCATGGCCGCCCTCGAGGCCGCGCGCTGGTCACCGTCGGCCCGCAACACCCAGCCGTGGCGCTTCATCGTCGCCCGGCGCGGCACGGACCTGCACGCCGCCGTCGACAGCGCACTGATGGGCTTCAACCGCGAGTGGGCAGGACAGGCCCAGGTCCTCATTGCGGCCTTCGCCGAGGAGGCCGACGCCGAGGGGGCTCCCCACCCGTGGGCGCAGTACGACCTCGGTCAGGCCGTCGCGCACCTCTCCGTGCAGGCCCACGCCGACGGGCTCTTCGTGCACCAGATGGGCGGCATCGATCGCGCTGCCCTCGAGGCGCTCCCCGGCGTCTCGGAGAACCTCCGCGCCGTCACGGTCATCGCTCTCGGCGCGCTCGGCGACACGGCCGCCCTGTCGGAGCCGCTCCAGCAGCGTGAGGCCGCGCCCCGGGCACGTCGTCCGCTCGCCGACAGCATCATCGCGGAGGCCTGAGGCGCACGCTGCCCGATGGCGCTCAGGATGTCGCGAGCCCGTCCAGAGCGACAGTGAGCACGTCACGGGCGAGGTCCTTCGCCTGCTCGGCCCCGGTGGGCCGGTACCACTCGACGATCGAGTTCACCATGCCGAACAACAGGCGAGTGGCGACCGACGGGTCGACATCAGAGCGCACGGTTCCTTCTGCCTGAGCGACGCGGAGCAGAGCCGTCACACGACGGTCGAACTCCCGTCGCCGCTCGAGCGCCGCGCGCTCTATGTCGCTGTTGCCGCGAACGCGGAGGAGGAGCGTGACGTACGCCAGTCGATCCGCGAGCACGAGCACGGCACCGAGGAGCATGTGCTCCAGTCGCTCCCGCGCTGATCCGTCGCGCGCCTCCGCCTCCGCGAGGACGGCTTCGAGACCACCGAGCGCCTCATCGAGGGCGACCTGCAACAGCTCCTCCTTGGAGGCGAAGTGGTGGTACAGCGCCGATTTCGACAGACCCAGCCGCGCGGCGAGCGCCGACACCGATGTCGCGTCGTATCCCTGCGCGATGAACATCTCCACGGCGATCTCGAGGATCCGCTCGCGGTCGTAGCCGGGGCGGCCACGGCGTGCGGGCGTCTGCGAGGGGTCTGACACGCGCTCCAGTCTGGCACGGGCACCGGCGCCGCACCGTCGGGAACGCACCGTGGCCGACGCGTGCCGTACCCTATTACTGAACGAACGGTCAGCAATTCCCGGACATCGAGGTCAGGAGCGCAGATGGATGAGCCGTCCCTGCTCGTCGAGCACCACCACGATCGCGTGGTCGGCGCGCTGAACCGCCCTGGCAGACGCAACGCCATCGACCGCGATCTGATCGACCGACTGCACGCGCTGTGCGAGGAGCTCGAGAACGAGCCGCGCACGCTCATCCTCACCGGCACCGGTGGCGACTTCGCCGCCGGGGCCGACATCGCCCAGCTGCGGGCCCGTCGCGCGGCCGATGCACTCCGCGGGATCAACGCCAACGCGTTCATCCGGGTCCGCGAACTCCCGATGCCCGTGATCGCCGCCATGGACGGCTACGCGCTCGGAGGAGGGGCCGAGCTCGCGTACGCCGCCGACATCCGGATCGCCACCCCGCGGCTCCGGATCGGCAACCCCGAGCCGGATCTCGGCATCCTCGCCGCGGCGGGGGCCACCTGGCGGCTACGCGAGATCGTGGGAGAAGCGCTGGCGAGCGAGATGCTGCTGACGATGCGCATCCTCGATGCGCACGAGGCGCACGCGGCCGGACTCGTCTCGAGCATCCACGACCCGGCCGACCTCATGCCCGCAGCCCACGCCATCGTCGGTCGGATCGCCGCCGCCGATCCCCTCGCGATCCGGCACACGAAGACCGCGCTCCGGGCTCCGCGCGACGCGCATCCGTCGATCGACGCCGATCTCCAGGCCGAACTGTTCGAGAGCCCGGAGAAGATGCGCCGCATGACCGCGTTCCTCGAGCGGAAGGGGCGCCCGTGAAGGTGGGAGTGCTCGGCGGCGGACGCATGGGGTCCGGCATCGCGCACGCGTTCCTGCTCGCCGGGTGCAAGGTCGTCGTGGTGGAACGCGACGAGGAGTCCGCCGACGCCGCCAGGCGACGCATCATCGGGATGCTCGCGAAGACCGTGGAGCGCGGAAGCACGGAGGCGACGGTCGACGAGCTGGCGGTCGGCCTGCACACCGGCTCCGACGCTGCGGCTTTCGCGGGTTGCGCGCTGATCATCGAGGCGGTCCCCGAGGATCGCGCGCTGAAGACGGACGCCCTGGCCATGATCGAACGCGCCGCACCGGATGCCGCGCTCGCCTCCAACACCTCGTCCATCTCCATCGACGACCTGGCCGCACGGCTGCAGCGCCCTGAGCGGATGCTCGGACTGCACTTCTTCAACCCGGTGCCCGCGTCCGCACTCGTCGAGATCGTCGTCGGGCCGGCCACGGATCCGGACCTCGTCGAGCGCGCGCGGACGTGGGTGCAGATGCTCGACAAGACCCCGATCGTCGTGCGGGACTCGCCCGGCTTCGCCTCCAGCAGACTCGGAGTCGCCCTCGCACTGGAGGCGATCAGGATGCTCGACTCCGGAGTCGCATCCGCCGAGGACATCGACCGCGCCATGGAACTCGGGTACCGGCATCCGATGGGCCCGCTGCGCACGACGGACATCGTCGGACTCGATGTCCGTCTCGGGATCGCCGAAGAGCTCCACGCGACCCTCGGCGAGCGCTTCGCACCACCCGCCCTCCTGCGCAGGCTCGTCGCGGAGGGGAAACTCGGCCGCAAGAGCGGCGAGGGCTTCTACACATGGGAGACGACAACATGACCGCGATCGTGCCGAGCTACCTGCAGGACCGGTGGTGGACACCGGAACCCGCCGGCGACCCCACCGTCGTGCGCGACGCATCCACGGGAGAGGTGATCGCACATGTCAGCACGGAGGGGCTGGATCTCGGCGCAGCGCTCGCACACGCGCGCACCGTCGGGCAGGCCTCCCTCGGCGCGCTGACCTTCCACCAGCGTGCGCTGCTGCTGAAGCAGTTCGCCATCGCCCTCACCGAGCGGAAGGACGAGCTCTACGCGCTCTCGGCGCGCGCCGGCGCGACGACGGCAGACTCCTGGGTGGACGTCGACGGCGGCATCGGCGTGCTGTTCGCCTACTCGGGCAAGGGGCGCCGCGAGCTTCCGAACGCGCAGGTGTACCTCGACGGGGCGGTCGAGTCCCTCTCGAAGGACGGCTCGTTCCTCGGGCGCCACATCCATACCCGCCTGCGCGGCGTCGCGGTGCAGATCAACGCGTTCAACTTCCCCGTGTGGGGACCGCTGGAGAAGTTCGCACCCGCCTTCCTCGCCGGGATGCCGTCGCTCATCAAGCCGGCGACGCCGACCGGCTACATCACCGAGGCGATGGTGCGGATCCTCGTCGACTCAGGGCTGCTACCTCCCGGCACGCTGCAGCTGGTGAGCGGCAGCGTGCCGACCCTCTTCACCTCGGCCGGAGGATCGCTCGGCACAGGCGACCTGCTCACTCTCGGAGACATGGTGAGCTTCACGGGGAGCGCGTCGACAGCCGCGTCGCTGCGTTCGCGCACCCCGTCCGGCGTGCGCTTCACCGCCGAGACGGACTCGATCAACGCCTCCGTCCTCGGCCCTGATGCCATCGCCGGGACGCCTGAGTTCGACGCGTACATCCGCCAGCTCGTCGCCGAGATGACGAGCAAGGCAGGGCAGAAGTGCACGGCCATCCGGCGCGCCCTCGTGCCGGCGTCTGAGGCCGACGCGGTGGTCGACGCTGTCCGCAGGAGGATCGAGGAGAAGGTCGTCGTCGGGGACCCGCGCACGGAGGGCGTGACGATGGGACCGCTGGTGTCGCTCGAGCAGCGCGATGAGGTGCTGGGGCAGGTGCGGGCGCTCGAGGAGGGCGGCGGACGGATCGTGATCGGATCCGCGACCGCCGCGGACCCGCACGGCGCGTTCGTCTCCCCCGTGCTGCTCCGATTCGATGACGCCGGTGCCGACGCCGTCCACACGATCGAGGCCTTCGGTCCCGTGTCGTCCCTGCTCACCTACGAGACGGTGGACGAGGCCGCCGACATCGTCATGCGGGGCGGCGGGTCCCTCGTGACGAGCGTCGCGACCCACGACCCCGACTTCGCCGCGTCGTTCCTGGCCGGCGTCGCCGCCGGCAACGGCCGAGTGCTGTTCCTCGACCGCGACACGGCGCGCTCCTCCACCGGACACGGGTCGCCGCTGCCGAGTCTCGTCCACGGCGGCCCCGGCCGCGCGGGCGGCGGAGAAGAGCTCGGCGGCATCCGCGCCGTCCTGCACCACATGCAGCGGACGGCGGTGCAGGGGTCACCGCAGATGCTCACCGCGGTCACCGGGGCCTGGCACACGGGAGCCGCTACGAGGGAGGACGGCGTCCACCCCTTCCGGAAGCCCCTGACGCAGCTGCGCGTGGGCGACCGGATCGCCTCGGCGTCCCGCGAGGTGACTCTCGACGACATCGAGACGTTCGCGCACTTCACCGGCGACACCTTCTACGCGCACATGGATGAGGAGGCGGCTGCCGCGAACCCGTTCTTCCCCGGCCGGGTCGCGCACGGGTACCTGCTGGTCTCCTGGGCCGCCGGGCTCTTCGTCGATCCGGAGCCCGGCCCCGTGCTGGCGAACTACGGCCTGGAGAACCTGCGCTTCCTCACACCCGTCTCCCCCGGCGACAGCATCCGCGTCGAGCTGATCGCGAAGCAGATCACGCCGCGCGAGACGGACGAATACGGCGAGGTGCGCTGGGATGCCGTCATCCGGAACCAGGACGACGAGCCCGTCGCGACGTACGACGTGCTCACCCTCGTCGCGAAGGAGTGATCGGCGTGGTCATCACTCCGCGAGTGTGAGAGAATTACTGAACGAACGGTCAGTAAAGACGAGGGAGTCGCCATGACCGAGCAGGACATCGACGAAGAGCAGAACGTCAGCGCCGAGCAGCGCCGCTTCAACGAGATCATCGCCGCGGACTCGCGCATCGAGCCGCGCGACTGGATGCCGGATGCCTACCGCCGCACGCTCATCCGGCAGATCAGCCAGCACGCCCATTCCGAGATCATCGGGATGCAACCCGAGGGGAACTGGATCACCCGTGCGCCGAGCCTCAAGCGCAAGGCGATCCTCATGGCCAAGGTGCAGGACGAGGCCGGCCACGGCCTGTATCTGTACTCCGCCGCGCAGACCCTCGGCATCACACGCGAGGAGATGACCGATCAGCTCATCACCGGGCGGGCGAAGTACTCGTCGATCTTCAACTACCCCACCCCGACGTGGGCCGACATGGGCGCGATCGGATGGCTCGTCGACGGGGCGGCGATCTGCAACCAGGTCCCCCTGTGCCGTGCGTCCTACGGCCCATACGGCCGAGCCATGGTGCGCGTCTGCAAGGAGGAGTCGTTCCATCAGCGGCAGGGGTTCGAGATCCTGCTCACTCTCATGCAGGGCACCGCCGCCCAGCGCGAGATGGCGCAGGATGCCGTGAACCGCTGGTACTGGCCGAGCCTGATGATGTTCGGCCCCCCGGACGGCGACTCCCCGAACTCCGCGCAGTCGATGGCGTGGAACATCAAGCGGTTCTCGAACGATGAGCTGCGGCAACGCTTCATCGGCATGCTCGTCCCGCAGGCCGAGGTGCTCGGCGTCACGCTCCCCGACCCCGAACTGCACTTCGACGAGGAGACGGGGCACCACATCGGCGGTGAGATCGACTGGTCGGAGTTCTTCGAGGTCCTCGCCGGGCGCGGACCGATGAACGCCGAGCGGGTGAGGGCTCGCCGCCAGGCCCACGAGGACGGTGCCTGGGTGCGCGAAGCCGCCGCGGAGTACGCACGCAAGAGCGCCGCGCGGACCGAGGAGGTGGCGGCATGAGCGAGATGTGGCCGCTGTGGGAGGTCTTCGTCCGCGCCAATCGCGGGATGAGCCACGTGCACGCCGGGTCCCTGCACGCACCGGACGCCGAACTGGCCGTCCGCAATGCCCGCGATCTGTACACGCGTCGCGGCGAGGGCACCTCGATCTGGGTGGTCCCGTCCGAGGCCATCACGGCGAGCGACCCGGATGCCAAGGGGGCGTTCTTCGAGAGCCCGGCGGGCAAGAACTACCGCCACGCGGTCTACTACACCGCCTCCGAGGGGGTGCCGCACCTGTGAACGCCACTTCGCCGGGGGCTCACACGCCCCGCCCTCTGCCGCACGGAGCGGTCACGGTGGACGAGCTCGATCTCGCCGCCGAACTCGCCGGCGACTCGGATGCCGTCGCCACCTCGACCGTCGCGGAGTACGCGCTGTGGCTCGGCGACGACGCACTGATCCTCTCCCAGCAGCTCGCGGGCTGGATCACCCGCGCCCCGGAGCTGGAGGAGGATGTCGCACTGGCCAACATCGCCCTCGACCTGCTCGGCCACGCACGTTCCCTTCTCCGGTACGCCGGGACGGCAGACGGGCGCACCGAGGACGACCTCGCGTACTTCCGCGACGAACCCGCCTTCCGCAGCGCCTGGCTCTTCGAACAGCCCAACGGCGACTTCGCGCAGACGATCGCGCGACATCTCGCGGCCTCCACCTATCTCGTCGAGCTGTACTCGGCGCTCCGCGACTCGAGCGATGCGACGCTCTCCGCGATCGCCGCCAAGGCCGTCAAGGAGGTCGACTACCACCGCGACCACGCCGTGCAGTGGACTCTGCGCCTCGCCGGCGGCACGGCGGAGTCGCGCCAGCGCATGATCCGGGCGGTTGCCGACGTCTGGCCGTACGTCGACGAACTGTTCCGCGACGAGCCGCTGATCGACGAGCTCGAGGGCGTCGCCGTGCGCCCGTCCCGTCTGCGGACCGGTTTCGACGCCGTGGTCGACGAGGTCTTCTCGGAGGCCGGGCTCGAGCGCCCGGCGGGCGAACCCTCCGCCGGTGGCGGCCGCCACGGCCGCCACTTCCCCGCGCTGTCCCGCATCCTCGCCGAGATGCAGGTCCTCGCGCGTCAGCATCCGGGGGCGACATGGTGACCACGACGAGGCTCAACGAGGCACGGCGGATCGCCGCCGCCGTGCCTGATCCCGAATTGCCCGTCCTCACGATCGAGGACCTCGGCGTGCTCCGCGACGTCGCGGTCGACGGCGAGCGCGTCGTCGTCACGCTCACACCCACCTACAGCGGATGCCCGGCGCTGGAGACCATGCGCGACGACGTCGTCCTCGCGCTCACCGCCGCGGGCTTCGCCGACGTCGAGGTGCGCATGACGCTGTCACCGGCGTGGTCGACCGACTGGATCTCGGAGGACGGCAGACGCAAGCTCGCCGACTTCGGCATCGCGCCACCCTCCGGCGTCGCCGCACGAGGGCGCAGCCCCGTCCCCGTGCGCCTGTCGGTGCCGTGTCCGCAGTGCGGCTCGCTCGACACCCGCGAGGTCTCGCGCTTCGGGTCGACGTCGTGCAAGGCGCTCTACGAGTGCCGCGCCTGCCTCGAACCGTTCGACCACTTCAAGGCACTGTGATCGTGGCCACCCTCACACGACGACGCGGACGCTTCCACGAGCTCGAGATCGCCGAGGTCCGTCCGCTCACCGCCGACAGCATCGAGGTGACGTTCGCCGTACCGCCCGAGCTGCAGGATCAGTACGCGTATCTGCCCGGCCAGTACGTCGCGCTGCGCGCCCGCGTGGACGGTCACGAGGTACGGCGCAGCTACTCGATCTGCCGCCCGCCGACGCCCGGGCGCATCAGCGTCGGCATCAAGCGCGATCTCGGGGGCCTGTTCTCGGTCTGGGCGCACGCGAACCTGGCGCCGGGCGACCGCATCGAGGTGATGAGTCCAGAGGGCGGGTTCACCACACGTCTTCCCGACCTCGACCACGCGCACCTCGCGGGCATCGCCGCCGGCTCCGGCATCACGCCGATGATGGCGCTCGCCGCACACGTGCTGTCGTCCTCGCCGACGGCGCAGTTCAGCCTCGTGTACACGAATCGTGCGACGCAGGACGTGATGTTCCTCGAGGATCTCGCCGACCTCAAGGACCGCCACCCCTCCCGCCTCGCGCTGCACCACGTGCTGTCGCGCGAGCAGCGCACGGCCCCTCTGCTTTCCGGACGCATCGACGGCGACAAGCTCACCGCGATCCTCGACGGGCTGCTGCGTCCTGACACCGTCACGGAGTGGTTCCTGTGCGGGCCGTTCGACCTCGTCGCGCTCTGCCGCGAGGTGCTCGAGGGGCGGGGGGTTCCCGCCGACAGCATCCGGTTCGAACTGTTCACCAGTGACGCCGACGGCCCGCGCATGGACCGAGGGCGCCCGGTCGTCATCGACGAGGGCGACGACGTCCGCCGGATCGAGTTCACGCTGGACGGCCTGACATCGACCGTCGAGTCGCCGGTCGCCGCGAACGAGGCGATCCTGGACGCCGCTCTCCGGGTCCGCGGCGATGTGCCGTTCGCCTGCGCGGGCGGGGTGTGCGGCACCTGCCGGGCGCGCCTGACCGACGGTGAGGTGCGCATGACGCAGAACTTCGCGCTGGAACCGGACGAGCTCGAGCGCGGGTACGTCCTCACCTGCCAATCGCACCCGACGACGGACACCGTCGTGGTCGACTACGACGCCTGACACGAGGAACCTCATGATCGAGCTGACCATCACCGACGACGTCGCACACGTCGTGCTCGACGCACCGGGGAGGCGCAACGCGCTCGACGAGCGCGCCCTCGCCGAACTGGACGCCGCATACGATGAGGCCGCCCGCGCCGGCGTGCGGGCGCTCCTGCTCCGCGGCGAGGGGCCGGCGTTCTGCGCCGGACGGGACATCAGCGGAGTGGATCCGGCGACCGACGATGTCACCGGGTATCTCGACGGTCTCGTCACCCCCCTGCTGCGGAAGATGTCCGCGTTCCCCGCCCCGACGTTCGCCGCCGCGCACGGGGCGTGCCTCGGTGTCGGGCTCGGACTGCTCATCGCCACGGACGTCGTCTACGTCGCCGACACCGCGAAGATCGGCTCGCCGTTCGCGATGCTGGGAGCGACGCTCGACTCGGGCGGTCACGCCCTCTTCTACGAGCGTCTCGGCGCGCACCGGACACTCGACCTCGTCTACACCGGAAGACTGATGAGCGGCACCGAGGCCGTCACGGCCGGGTTGTTCTCCCAGTCGTTCCCGGCCACAGACCTCCGAGCCGCCACCGAGGAGGCGGCAGCGGCCGCCGCATCGGGTGCGACGAGGGCGTTCCTCGCGAGCAAGCGGCTCATCGCACGACTGCGGGACGAGCGCCTCGCCCTGTGGGACGCGGTGGCCGCGGAGAACGCCGACCAGGCCGCGCTGCGCGACACCGACGACTACCGTGAGGGGTTCGCGGCCTTCCAGGAGAAGCGTCGGCCGCGGTTCACGGGGCGGTGAAGGGCGCGTCCGCGCGGGTGACCGGAGCGGCCGGAGGCGTGCCGGGGTGGCGCGAGAGGGTGACGGATGTGATCGCCGCCGCGAGGGTGGCGAGCCAGGCGACCGATGCGATCATCATGGCCACGGCGAAGGCGAGGACCGTGGCGTCGTCGCCGAGCACGCCCCATTCGGAGAGCACGGAGCCGTAGACCCCGTCGTCACCGCCGTCCTGCAGCGTCAGCCCCATGACGATCAGCGAGGCCCACAGCACGTAGCTCGTGATGTCGTAGGCAAGACGGCTCTTCCTGGCCGCCGCGGCCACACGATCGAACACGAACACGACCGGGGGAATGTACATCAGAAGTGCGACGACAGGTCCGAGGAACAGTCCAATCGCCGCCATCCATCCCAGCGGAGCGCCGAGCAGCCCGCGGCCGAACACGACGAACCCGGTGAGCAGCACGGGGGCGATCCACTGGAAGACCCGGACGAAGCGATTGGTGAGTCTCATGCGCTGAGCGTAGCGGATGCCCCGCCACCGGCCTCGGGGAGAAGCCGGTGGCGGGGCATCCTTCGGATCATGCCGAGGTCAGGACGAGCCCCGCACCGTCGGTCGCGACGTCCACGCGAACCGTGTCGCCGTCGTGGATGCCGCCCGAGAGCAGCGCCGTGGCGAGCCTGTTCTGCACCTCCGTCGTGATGAGACGGCGCAGCGGACGCGCACCGTACACCGGGTCGTATCCGCGCTCGGCGAGCCAGGATCGCGCATCCGGCGTGACCGCGAGCGTGAGCCGACGGTCGTGCAGACGGCGCTGCAGTTGATCCACCGAGAGCTCGACGATCTGCGCGAGGTCGTCCTCGGACAGCGCCGAGAACATCACGATGTCGTCCAGACGGTTGAGGAACTCCGGTCGGAACGACTGCCGGACCAGCGTCATCACCGCGTCCCGCTTCTCGTCCGCGGGCATCACCGGGTCGATGAGGATCGGCGAGCCGATGTTCGAGGTGAGGATGAGGATGACGTTGGAGAAGTCGACCGTGCGGCCCTGCCCGTCGGTGAGGCGGCCGTCGTCGAGCACCTGGAGCAGCACGTCGAAGACCTCCGGGTGCGCCTTCTCGACCTCGTCGAGCAGGACGACGCTGTACGGGCGGCGCCGCACGGCTTCCGTGAGCTGCCCACCCTGCTCGTAGCCGATGTAGCCGGGAGGGGCACCGACGAGCCGCGAGACCGAGTGCTTCTCGCCGTACTCCGACATGTCGATGCGCACCATGGCGTGCTCGTCGTCGAACAGGAACTCGGCGAGCGCCTTGGCCAGCTCGGTCTTTCCCACACCGGTCGGGCCGAGGAACAGGAACGATCCCGTCGGGCGACCGGGGTCGCTGATCCCGGCACGGGAGCGCCGGACGGCATCCGACACCGCGGCGACGGCGTCCTTCTGACCGATCAGCCGGCGCCCGAGCTCGCTCTCGAGGTGCAACAGCTTCTCGCTCTCGCCCTGCAGCAGCCTGCCGACAGGGATGCCGGTCCACGCGGCGATCACGGCGGCGATGTCCTCGTCGGTGACCTGCTCGTTGACCATGCGGCCTTCTCCGGCAGACGCGGCCTCGGCCTGCTCGGCCTCGGCGATCTCCCGCTCGAGCCGCTTGATCGTCTCGTACTCGAGCTTGGACGCCTTCGTGTAGTCGGCGTCGCGCATCGCGAGATCACGCTGCGTGATGGCGTCGTCGAGCTGCTTCTTCAGCTCTCCGACCCTGTTGAGCCCCTGCCGCTCACGCGCCCAGCGCTCCTCGAGTCCGGCCAGCTCGCGCTCCTGCTCCGCCAACTGCTCGCGCAGCGCACCCAGCCGCTCCTTCGACGCGGCGTCCTTCTCGCGCTTCAGGGCGAGCTCTTCGAGCTTCATCCGGTCGACCTGGCGCTTGAGCTGGTCGATCTCCACCGGGGACGAGTCGATCTCCATCTTCAGGCGGGACATCGCCTCGTCGATGAGGTCGATCGCCTTGTCCGGCAGCTGGCGCGCCGGCAGGTACCGGTTCGACAGTGCCGCAGCGGCGACGAGCGCGCTGTCGGAGATCGTCACGCCGTGGTGCGCCTCGTATCGGCCCTTGAGCCCGCGCAGGATCGCAACGGTGTCTTCGACGGACGGCTCGCCGACGTACACCTGCTGGAAGCGCCGTTCGAGCGCGGCATCCTTCTCGATGTACTCGCGGTACTCGTTGAGGGTCGTCGCCCCGATGAGGTGCAGTTCGCCGCGCGCGAGCATCGGCTTGAGCATGTTGGATGCGGCGACCGAGCCCTCTCCGCCGCCCGCCCCCATCAGGGTGTGCAGCTCGTCGATGAAGGTGATCACCTTGCCCTCGGACTCGGTGATCTCCGTGAGCACCTGCTTCAGGCGCTCCTCGAACTGGCCGCGGTACATCGCGCCGGCGACGAGGGCGGAGATGTCGAGGGTGATGAGCTCCTTGTCCTTGAGGGACTCGGCGACGTCTCCTGCGACGATGCGCTGTGCGAGGCCTTCGACGACAGCGGTCTTGCCGACGCCCGGTTCGCCGATGAGCACGGGGTTGTTCTTGGTTCGGCGGGTGAGCACCTGGCTCACACGACGGATCTCGCTGTCGCGACCGATCACGGGGTCGAGCTTGCCCTGGCGGGCACGGTCGGTCAGGTTGATCCCGAACTGCTCGAGGGCGGACTGCTGTTCTTCCTGCGCGGGCATCGTCATCTGCTTCCTCCTGGAGGTCTCCTCACAAAGTTGAGTTGTGCTGACTCAACTTTACCACTGCACCCCAGATCACGCGAGCAATCTCCTTCTTCGCCCCCGCGGCGGATGCCACGACCGACCCGCCTTCGCCGATCACCTCGACCGCGTTGTCGGCCTTCTCGAATCCGTGCTCGGCATCGGCGAGGTTCACCGCGAGCAGATCGACGCCCTTGCGCTCGCGCTTGCGCTGCGCACGCGCGCGGCGCTCGGCCGGATCCGTCAGAGTCTCCGCCGCGAAGGCGACGATGAGCTGCCCCGCAGGACGGGAGGCCGCGAGCCCCGCGACGATGTCGTCATTCTCGACGAGGTCGATCCGGTCCAGAGTGCCCTGTTCCTTGGTGAGCTTCTGCTCCGCGGCCGATGCCGGCCGGTAGTCGGCGACAGCGGCGGCCATGATCACGACGTCGGCAGATGCCGCGGCATCCCGCATCGCCTCACCGAGCTCCGCGGCCGTGCCTGCCGTGCGGACATCGATCCTCGGATGCCGCGCATCGACGAGGACATCCGCCGAGATGTTGGCAGCGACGAGGGTGACCTCGGCTCCACGCGCCGCAGCCTCGGCGGCCAGCGCCACCCCCTGCCTGCCGCTGGAGCGGTTGCCGAGGTAGCGGACGGGGTCGATGGGTTCGCGGGTTCCGCCGGCTGAGACGGCGACCCGGAGGCCGTCGAGGTCGCGCGGCGTGAACAGCGAAAGCGCCGCTTCGGCGATCTCCTCGGGCTCCAGCATCCGCCCCGGCCCCGAGTCACCCCCGGTGAGCTCTCCCTCAGCGGGCCCGAGCACGTGCACGCCGCGCTCGCGGAGCGTGCGGATGTTCGCCCGCGTGGCGGGGTGCCGCCACATCTCGGTGTGCATCGCCGGTGCGATCGCGACGGGAGCGGTCGTGGCCAACAGCGTCGTGCCGAGCAGATCGTCCGCGAGGCCCGCCGTCATCTTCGCGATCGTGTTCGCCGTCGCTGGGGCGACGATCACGAGTTCGGCGGCCTGACCGAGCGCGACATGCCTGACCTTGGCGACGTCGTCGTGGACGCTCGTCGTCACCGGGTGGCGACTCACCGCTTCCCACGTCGGCGTGCCGACGAATCGCAGCGCGTCCTCGGTCGGGATCACCGTCACCTCGTGCCCCGCCTTGATGAGCAGCCGCACGAGCTGAACCGTCTTGTACGCGGCGATGCCGCCTGTGACCCCGACGACGATGTTCATGGTCCGATTCTGCCCGACGCACCCGCCCCGCGCCTCCGCCCCTGCGCAGACCTAGACTGATCCGTGTGTGCACGGTCGTGATCGATGTCGCAGAACCAGGGGGATCCCGACTCCTCGCCGTCCGCGATGAGGACCCGGCCCGCGCCTGGGACTCGCTCGGAGCCTGGTGGCCGGAGCAGTACCCCGGGGTGATCGGCATCCGCGACCGCCGCGCGGGAGGCGCATGGCTCGCCATCGACCGGTCGACCCGTCGCCTGGCCGTGCTGCTCAACCGGGCCGACGTGCTCGACCTGCCGGAGGATCAGGTGCGCAGCCGCGGCAGCCTCGCCCTGGAGTCCGTCGCGGGCCGCTCGCCCCACGGCATCCTCCCGATGCACGGGTTCAACCTCCTCGAGGCGACCCCGGATGCCGCGCGCGTCATCTCCTGGGACGGAGTGACGCTCACCGAGACCCCTGTTCCGCACGGCGTCCACATGATCGCGCACGATGCGCTCGACGACCCGGCCACCGCGCGTATCGCCCGGTGGCTGCCGGAATTCCGTGACCGCCCGGCGAGGAGTGACGGTTGGGAGCAGCGCTGGGTCGACCTGCTCGCCGCATCCGCTGAGCTGGACCCGACCGATGATGCGGCGATCATCCGCGACAACAGGCCGCACGGGTACCCGACGCAGTCACTGCTGTACTGCGTCGCCGACATCGGCCATGGAGATCTCGAGATCGAGCAGTCCACCCTCACCGCGCCAGGGCACTGGGGCTGAGGCGCCGCGTCAGGCCGAGCGAGTCGTTCCGCGAGGACGCGATCGGGCGGTCGTCCCGACCGATTGGACCCGCGTCGCCGAGCACGATGCCGAACCGATCAGCTCCTATCGCTGACTCCGCCGCGGCCACTAGGCTCGGCCGCATGAGCGATCAGCAACCGGCGCAGGGTCCGCATGAGGTTCCGCCGCACGTCTCTTCCGCGCCGCCCTACGCTCAGCAGCCGGGCGTCCAGCAACCCGGCGTCCAGCAACCCGGCACGCCGGGGCAGTACACGTACGTCGCGCCGCAGCAACCCCCCGGTACGGCTGCCGCCAACCCGGCAGGACGGGCCAGCCTCATCCTCGGCCTGGTCAGCATCGGGCTCGGCATCCTCATCGACATCCTCATACAGGTGATGATCCGCACCGATGGGTACATGGTCGTCTCCGTCGTCAGCGGCGTGGGTTCGCTCTTCGCCTTCCTCACCGCGCTGGCCGCGCTCATCATCGGCCTGATCGGCATCCGGCGCCCTGGCGTCCCGCACGTCGCCGCCGGCATCGGAGCAGGAATCGGGATCGCCGGAGTGCTCGGCATCGCCTCGAGCTACCTCATCGGCACCGTCGGTTCGCTGCTCTTCTTCTGAGCGACGGGACCACAGCTCCAGGGGTCAGGCCCCGTCGCCTGCCAGGACGCGTTCGTAGATCTCGATCATCGCCGCGGTCCGCGACGACTGGCGGAACTCCTCGGCGACTTCGGGGACGGGGACAGGAGCACGGCCGGCGACGATGTCCGCCGCGGCACGCGTGAGCGTCTCGGCGAGCGCCGCGACGGAAGCGTCGGGCACCGCCCACAGTCCGCCGCGCAGCTCGGCCGCGATGTCCGGATCGCTGATGACCGTCGGGGTGCCGAGCGCCGCCGCCTCGAACGGCGTCATGCCCTGCGTCTCGAATCCGATCGACGTCTGCACCACTGCATCCGCCGCCGCGATCCGCGCCAGGGTGTCTGCGTAGGAGAGCCGCCCGGCGAAGCGGACGCCCGCATGGCCGCGTGCGATCCTCTCGGCTGCCCGCATCTGTCCTCCGCCGCCGATGATCTCGATCTGGGCATCCACCTGCGATCGGACGACGGCGTGCAGGAAGGGCAGCAGCCTCTTCTCCGGGCTCATGCGCCCCAGCCACACGAAGCGCGGCCGACGCCGCGGCGAGACACCACCTTCGGCGTGAGACACACCTTCTCGCGTGGTGTCTCGCGCCTCAGATGGTGTCTCGACCGCGTGCTCGGCACGCACGGACGCAAGCAGGTCGTCGTCGATGCCGTTCCAGACGACGTCGACGGAGGGGAAGACCTCGTGCTGCTCGAGGCGGCGGGCGAAGTGGCCGGACGGGGCGGTCACCGCCGATGCGCCCTGCGCGAGGCCGCGCAGGAAGGCCCAGCCGTCGCCACCGGGCACGCGGGGGCCGATGCCGCGCATGGCCGTGCGCCGCCAGAGGTTCAGCACGGGGAGGACCTGGCGGTGCAACGGCGTCACCGCTGCCATGCCCACGTCGACCCGGTTGTGCATGGTGTGGACGACGGGGATGCCGTGGCGATGCGCGAAGCGGTGCCCGATGAACGCACCCCAGAAGTCGCCCTGCACGTGCACGAGGTCCACCCGCGGCCGGGAGGCGAACGCCCGGTCGAGGAAGCGGTCGGTACGACGCCCCGGCCACGACATGGAGTATTCGCGGTCCACCGTGATCGGGATGGATGGGAGGTCGACGAACGAGTTGTCGCCTCCGACCGCACGCGCGGTGTGCATCTTCGGCGCGACGACCGTCACGGTGTGCCCTGCGCGCTCGAGGTACTGCTTCTGAAGTCGCATCGACACCTGCGCTCCGCCGAGCGATGCGAGGTGCTGATCGCCGAAGAAGACGATGTGCATCGACGTGCCTCCCGGCGTCTACTCGGGCAGCGGCTGTTCGCGGTAGAGCGCCTCGAAGGTGTCGAGGGTGCGGTTGATGTCGTGGACGAGCACGCCGTCGAGGGAGGCCTGCTGCATCCGCTCGTACTCCGCCGGCTCCGCGGTGAAGACGTCGGTCAGTCGCGCGGCGAGCTCGTCGACGTCGCCGGGGGTGAACAGGTAACCGTTCTCACCGTCATGGACGAGGTGCGGGAGGGCGACCGCCTCGGCGGCGACCACGGGAAGGGCGGATGCCATCGCCTCCATGGTCGCGATCGACTGCAGCTCGGCGATCGAGGCGATGACGAACAGGCTCGCCCGCGAGAGCACGGCGCGCAGCTCGGCGTCGGTCGTGCGGCCGTGGAAGGTGACGCGCTCGGCCAGGCCGAGTTCACCGGCGAGGCGCTCGAGGCTCTTGCGCTGGTCCCCGCCGCCGACGATGTCGAAGGTCACATCCAGTGCGGGGTCGAGCTTCGTCATCGCCTGCAGGATCACCTCGACCTGCTTCTCGGCGGTGAGACGACCGACGAACACCATGCGGTTCTTCTCGCGCGGCCCCATCACCGGGGTGTACTGGGTGCGGTCGATGCCGCAGCTGACGGGGATGACCCCGGACACCTCGACGGTGCGCTCGAGGAAGTCCGCGGCGCGGCGGGTCGGGGTCGTGATCGCCCGCGTGAGGTCGAAGGTGCGCTTGGCGTCGGCCCAGGCGAGCTTCAGCACGATGTCGTCGATGAACTTCGGCATCGTGGTGTGGTCGAGGATGTTCTCGGCCATGACGTGATTGGTGGCGATCACGGGGATGCCGCGCTCGTGGGCGATGCGCGCGAGCCCGCGGCCGATCACGATGTGCGACTGGATGTGGACGACGTCGGGCTGCACCCGGTCGAGCACCTTGCGCGCGTAGTGCTTCGAGCGCCACGGCCAGACGAAGCGCAGCCAGTCGTGCGGGGCCCAGCGGACGGAGGGCAGCCGGTGCAGGGTCATCGGCTCGCCCTCGACCACCTCGGTGGCGGGTTCGGCGCGGCGGTACCGACGGTTCGGCGCGACGACGTGAACGTCATGACCGCGCTGCACGAGACCCGCAGCGAGTCGTTCGGCGAACCGTGCGGCCCCGTTGATGTCGGGAGCGAAGGTGTCGCAGCCGATGAGGATCTTCAGCGGAGCGTCAGGAGAGGTCACAGATGGGCAGCCTTCGGTACGCGGTGTGGCCCGGTTCGGGCGCTGGCCACTCTACCCGAGCGACCTGCGCGGCTCCCGCTCCCCCGCCGTACCGTCCGTAGAGCACGTCGGAAGGTATTCTCCGAGGTCGCATCGCATGAGCGGCCGGTAGCGTTGCCTCATGCGCATCGTCAGTTCCGCCGACCCGCAGCTCTGGATCCCGGTCACCGAATCGTTCGGCTGGAAGGGACGTCGCCATCGCAAGGCGGCGATCCGGATGCTGATGGGCCAGGCCATGCAACGCGGGCAGGGTCCGCTCCCCCGAGGCTCAGGCGCAGGGGCCTGGCTGATCAGTCAGTTCGCGCCCGCGATGATGAAGCGCGCCGACGGGCGCGTGCTGGTGTGGACGTGGAAGGCCGAGCCGGAGCTCGTCGTCGCGATGGCCACGACGCAGGAGCTGACCAATGACATCCGTCGCGCCAGGGCCATGATGCCCATCGAGTACGACGACACCGAGACGTTCACCACGGTGCTCGGCGCCGGGGAGAAGCTCGTCATGGCGCTGCCCCCTGAGCCGGCCTCGCCTCCGTTCGTGACCTACACGTGGGACACCGGCTCGCACCTCATCACTGTCACCGCGGTCGGCAGCGACCGCGAGCGCTTCGGGACGCTGATCCCCGCGCTGGACGATCTGGCCCGCAGCATCCGGATCGCGGGCGACGTGACCGGTGGCGAGTCCCCCGACATCCTGCGCATCGACCCGGCCTGAGGGGGCGGCATGAACACGCGACCGATCCCGATGACCGCATCCACGTCCTCCGAACTCGGCGACGCCGTCGAACGGGCACTGGCCCGCAAGGACCTTCCTGCGGCCTCGACCGCACTCGCCGAGGCCTCCACACGAGAGATCGTGCACGTGCTGGAACGGCTCAGTCCGCGCCAGTGCGCCATCGCGTACCGGCTGCTCTCCAAGCAGGAGGCGATCGAGGTCTTCGAGGCGCTGTCCCCCGGCCTGCAGGCCGATCTGGTGCACGGCCTCCAGGATGCCGAGGTGGCTGCCCTGTTCGCCGACCTCGATCCGGATGATCGCGTGTGGCTGCTGGACGAGTTGCCGGCGGCTGTCGCTCCGCGCCTGCTCCGCGGGCTCTCGCCGCACGAGCGCGACCTCACCGCCGCCGTGCTCGGATATCGACGCGACTCCATCGGGCGCCGGATGAGTCCGGAGTTCGTGTCCACCCACCCGCAGCTCACCGCCGCCCGGACGCTGCAGAGGATGCGCGAGCGCCTGGACCGCGCCGAGACCATCTACACGCTTCCCGTGACCGACGGAGGACTGAGAGTCATCGGTGTCGTGAGCCTGCGCGATCTGCTCGCGGCGGACTCCGACGCCCTCGTCGCCGACCTCATGCATGATGCGCACACCGTCTCCGCCGAGTCGGATGCGGAGCAGGCGGCGCGCGAGTGCACGGAGTCCGGGTTCCTCGCGGTCCCGGTCGTCGACAGCGAGGAGCGCCTGGTGGGCATCCTCACGATCGACGATGCCGTGCGCATCCTCCGGCATGAGGAGAGCGAGGATGCCGCCCGTCAGGGTGGTGTCGAGCCGCTGGGACGCCCGTACCTGTCCACCCCGATCCGCCGCATCGTGCGCTCTCGCGTCGTGTGGCTGCTGGTCCTCGCGGTCGGGGCGACGCTGACGGTGCAGGTGCTGTCGGTGTTCGAGGCGACCCTTGAGCAACTGACCGTTCTCGCCCTCTTCGTGCCGCTCCTCATCGGCACCGGCGGGAACACCGGGAACCAGGCGGCCACGACGGTGACGCGTGCGCTCGCGCTCGGTGAGGTGAGACCGCGCGACCTGCTGCGTGTGCTGACACGAGAGCTGCGGGTGGGACTGTGCCTCGGGCTCCTGCTGGGAGCATTGGGGTTCGGCATCACCGCCCTCGTCTACGACTGGCAGATCGGCGTGGTGATCGGCTGCACCCTGCTGGCGGTGTGCACCGTGGCCGCGACGATCGGCGGGATCATGCCCGTGGTGGCCCGCGTCATCCGCGTCGACCCCGCGGTGTTCTCCAACCCGTTCATCACGACATTCGTCGATGCCACCGGTCTCGTGATCTACTTCGTGATCGCCCGCGCGGTGCTCGGGATCTGACGAGGCCCCGGTTCGTCCGCGCTACCGCGCATCCGTAGAATCGCCGGATGGCACGGCCGCGCGCCGGAGGGGAGATCACGAGACGGTGAAGGCACGGAACACGTTCGGTGTGCTTCGCCTCGTGACGGCCGTCGTCCTCGTCGTCGCGCTCGTGCACCGTCTGTTCTGGGGCCTGAGCTCGCAGACGATCGCGGGGCGGAACTTCCTCGCCTACCTCACGGTGGAATCGAACATCGCGCTCGTCGTCGTGCTGATCATCGGCGGGATCCTCGCCTTCCGGCGGGACGACGATCCGCGGTGGTTCAGCATCGCCCTCTCGCTCGTCCTCACCTGGACGACCACCGCCGGTCTCGCCTTCGCGCTCATCGTCTGGCAGGCAGGGCTCCGCGGCATCCGTGTCGACGTCCCGTGGTCGGATCAGGTGCTGCACTTCTGGTTGCCGGTGTTCACCGCCCTCGCGTGGACCCTCACTCCCGGTCACCGCGCCGTGCCGTGGTGGATCGTGCCGGCATCCCTCGCCTTCCCGATCGCGTGGGGCGGTGTGACGCTGTGGCGCGGCCCGCTGATCGGGTGGTACCCCTATTACTTCCTCGACCCGCGTCAGGTCAGCGGCATCGGGGAGTTCCTCATCACGAGCGCGCTCGCCCTGGCCATCTTCGCCGCGATCGCCGCGATCCTCGCGCTCATCAGCCGGATCAGTCCGGCGAAGGTCGACCGCGCGGAGGCGAAGGCGCGGAGGTCGCGCCGCGCAGCCCTCACTCGCTCGCGGCGCCCAGGAACGGCGTCAACGACGTGAGGGCGGCGAGCAGGGCGTCCTGCTCGTCGAGCTCCGCGAACTCCTCCGCGGCATCCCCGCCGACGAGGCCGACGAGGATGCTCTCTCCGGTGACCGGCCGCAGGTTGATCCACGTGCGCAGCAGGTGGTCTCCGCCGACGGTGTGCCAGATGGTGGCGTCGGTCTCCCAGAAGGGTTCGTCGTACCGCAGCCAGATGGTCTCGATGTGTCCGATGCCGAGGGCGTTGATCGCGCCGCGGTGGGAGAACGGCAGCGCGGGGGCGAACTCGATCCGACCGCTCTGCAGCACTCCGAGCGGCACCGTCACCACGACGCGGTCGAATGAGGTCGCCTCGCCGGTGCCGAGGCGGAGACTGACTCCGGACTCGTCATAGGCGATCCGGGTGACCGGGGAGGCCAGCGTGAGCTGTGTTCCCTCGAGCATCTCCTGGATGACCTCATCGAAGTCGCCGGTCACACCACGCAGAGCTGCGGACGGGAGCGCAGGGGGGAACCACGCGGAGAGGACGTCGGCATCCGCCCCCGACGTCGTCGTCAGGTAGGCGAGGAGAGCGGAGAGCGCCGGGTCCTCTGGGTCGGAACCGGTCTTCTCGAGCGCCTCGGCGAGCGAGATGTCGGTGGGCAGGTCGACGGCGGCGCCGATCGCCTTCTCGAGCGGGGCGTTGACGACCGCATCGATGTCGCCGTCCGGTGCACGCCAGAGCGCCGAGCTCAGATCGATGACGTCGGGCAATCCGTCCTCTTCGCGCTGCGGCTGCGCCCCCTCCGCGAGCGCGGGCAACAGCCAGCCGCCGAGCTGGATCGGGACGGCCCAGTCGTCGTCGCGCTGAGAGTGCGTCCTCCCGCCGACGCGGTCGCGCGCCTCGAAGACCGTGACCTCCACGGCGGCGTCCGCGAGGTTCGCCGCGACGGCGGCGCCGGCCAGACCGGCGCCGATCACCGCGATCCGCTCGCCCTCGGCGGCGAGCGCTCTGACGCGGACCGCCGCGCTCTCACCGGACCGGATGGCGCCGCGGAGCGTGCCCGGTGCGTCCGCATCGGTCGCCTCACCCGCGAAGAACAACCGCTCCTGGATGGGCTCGGCCAGGCGTTCCCTCGCATCGGGCTGCACGCCGATCCGAGTGAAGCTCACGGCACCGCGTGAGAAGGGATCGGTCGCCCACTCGCTGCGCATGCTCGCCGCCGGCGCGGGGACGGGGGTCGTCGGCAGCGGCGCGGGGGACGCCGTCGCGGTCGGAGACGCCGTCGGGCGCGGTTCCGGTGTGCAGGACACGAGAAGCACCCCGAGGGCGCCGGCTCCGGCGCCCACCAGCAGCTCACGACGCGTCATTCTCATCGCGGCCACACTACCTGGTCCGACCCCGCGGACCCGCGTCGACCTCAGGCCCGGACGTACTCCTCGAGCACCACCCCGGAGTCGAACGGCGTGACCGCGGTGGGGCGGAAGTCCGCCGGGGCGTAGTCCCCGGCGGCGAACAGCGGGATGCCGTCGCCGAAGAGCATCGGATTCCGCTTCAGGGCGAGTCGGTCGATCTCTCCGCGCACCGCCGAGGCGAGGGCGCCACCGCCGCAGAGCCAGATGCCCTTTCCCTCCTCCGCCTTGAGCTCGCGCACGACCTCGACCGGATCACGGTCGGTGAACTCCACGCCATCCGCGCCCGCCGGAGCCTCGTGCCCGCGCGTGAACACGATCTGGCGCAGATGCCGATAGGGGTCGGGGTGCTCCGGCAGCGCCACGGCGTACGTGTTCCACCCCATCAGCACGGTGTCGAACGGGCCGTCCGCGACCGAGAGCCCGGCGGCGGCGGCGAGGTCCGTCGGCGCGGTGCCCGCGTAGGACGCCCAGATCGGCGCCATGTGGTCGCCCTCGGCGAGGAATCGGTCGAACTCGCCGCGCGGCCCGGCGATGTATCCGTCCACGGTGACGGCGACGTAATAGGTAAGTTCACGCATGTCCATCCTCCAATGACTACAGATGCAGTGGTTCGAGAGTACAACAGCTGCTGTGGTTGCGCTACGGTCATCTCATGGCGAAGAACGAGGAGCGTCGGAATCTGCTCGCGGATGCAGGCATCGCCGTGCTGGCCAGGGAGGGCTCGCGCGGCCTCACCCATCGGGCCATCGACGCCGAGGCCGGCGCGCCGACGGGGACGACGTCGAACTACTTCCGTAGCCGGCCCGCGCTCGTCGCCGGGATCTTCCAGCGCATCGGCGACCGGCTCGCCCCGACCGCCGCGGACCTCGAGATCCGCTCCGCGGCACCGCCGAGCCGAGAACTGTTCGCCGACTACGTCCGCGACATCGTGCGGCGTCTGCTCGAGCAGCGTGAGGTGACGCTCGCCCTCTTCGAGCTGAGGCTTGAGGCCGCCCGGCATCCGGAGCTCGCGGCGTCGCTGAGTCGTTGGCAGCGGGACGGTTTCGAGGCGGACGTGGCGTTCAACGAAGCGGCGGCACTCCCCGGCGGTCGCCGCGAGGTCGCCCTGTTCCACTACGCGATCGACGGGCTCGTGTTCGATCAGCTCACGTCGCCGATCGACCCCGGCGCACGGACCGACGAGATCGTCGACGCGCTCGTGGACGGACTGCTTCCGAGCTGATCCGGTCTGCGCGGCGGCATCCGCACCGGGGAACGCGAGAACCGCCCTCCCGAGTGCAGGGAGGGCGGTTCTTACGTCTCGATCAGAGCGATCAGATGTTGACGTCACCGATCAGGTTGACCTTGATGCCCATGCCGTCGAACATCGCGGCCTTGGCGATCAGCGCCTTGTCAGCGGTCTCCGCGTCCGGCGCGTAGACGAGTTGGGCGTGGTTGGCCTTGTGGCGCGCCATGAACTGGTCGCGCGAGACGCCGTGCAGCACGACGTGCGCGAGCGGCCATTCCTCGTTCGTCGCGGCCTTGCGGCGCTGCGTCTCCTCCTCCGGCAGCTCGACGACCGAGGCGCGGAAGATGTCGGCCTGCAGGATGCCGTCGGCGATGAACACGCGGCTCAGAACTACTTCGCCGGGCTGGGAGACGCCGTTGAGGGTCGCGCCGCCCGCGGGGAAGAAGACGTGGCCCTGACGCCACCCCTCCGCCTTGTCCCAGCCGCCGAGGTGCGAGGCCGGCACCGAGCCGGAGATCTCGTACGCCCAGACGAACTGACCGTCGTACTCCTCACCCCAGCGCACGTCGTGCAGGGTGTTGTCGGGCACGAGTCCCATCGCCCGCCACACGCGGTCGGTGACCAGCGCGTCGACCGCGACGCCCTCGTCGGCCTCGTTGAAGTGCGGGAAGGCGCGGCCCTCGTGCAGCACGCGCGAGCCGTCGCGCGAGGTCACCGGAGGGCGCTCGGTGGAGTTCAGGATGCCTTCGGCGAGGTCGGATGCCGGGACGAGGTCCTTCAGACCCTGCTGGTACTGGATGCCGACAGCATCCAGTCCGAAGTCGTCAGCGATGCGCAGGGCGGCGATGTACATCTTCATCTGCCACTGCACCTGCTCACGGGTGAGCTCGGTCGCGCCATCCTCGCCGTACTTGAACGTCATACCGGCGTCGATGAGCCAGTCGTAGGCCGCGTTGGCGTCCTCCTCGCTGACGTTGAGCATCTCGGCGTACAGCGCCGACTGCGACAGGCGCTCCTTGTAGATACCGGTCTGGTTGAGCATCTCGTCGTCGAAGATGGCGTTGTACATGCCCATGCAGCCCTCGTCGAAGACGCCGATGATGGCCTTCTCGTCGAGCAGCTGCGCCGCCAGTGCCTCGCCGAGCTGCTTCTCGGGGCTGTCAGGCAGTGCGGGAAGTTCGCGGACGTGCGAGTAGTCGTGCGTGATGGTGCCGGTCTCGGTCCACTCGCGGATGCCGTTGATGAACCACTCGTCGGAGAAGTCCACCGACCAGGTCGTCGAGTACGGCTTGTCCATCTTGGTGAGTCCGGCGTTGAGGCCGAGGAGTCCGACGAGGCCGGGCCAGTCGCCGGCGAAGTTCGCGACGGTGAGGATCGGCCCCTCGTGCGTGCGGAGCCCTGCGAGGACGTGGTGGGAGTACTGCCAGTTGGCGATCGCGACGATCAGGGGCGCGTCGACCGGGATGTTCTTGAACACCTCGAGCCCCATGCGCTGGCTCGAGATGAAACCGTGCCCGGTCTCGGGGTCGACGTCGAAGGCGCGCACGACGCTCCAACCGAGGTCGTCGAACACGCTCGTGACGCCCGCCTCGAGCGCCTGCTGGGTGGGCCAGCCGCCGACGTTGGCCGACTCCCGGAGGTCACCCGAGGTGATCAGGTAGGCGGTCTTCGGGGCGGATGCCGGACGCGTCGCCGGCGTGGGAAGGGTGTAGCTCATGATTCCTCCGGGGTTGGGTGGGTGCGGACGAGCGTGGCGCGATGAGTGTCGCCCGCTCGGAGTCGGATGTCACGGGAGACGGTCTCTCCGTGGAGGTCTAGTCGGTCGAGGTCGAGGTGCCCGCCGTCGAGCCGCAGGGAGATGACGCCGTGGTCCACCTCGACCGTGCCCCAGCCGGTCGCCGTGGTGAACAGAGAGCGGAAGGGTCCATCCGCGGCTGGAGCGAAGCCGAGCGTCTTCGACGGCGCATCCCATTGCACACCGCTCGCCGCCGCGAGCAGACCCCACGATGCGAGGGAGCGAGCGTAGTGGTTACCGCATTCGATCTCGTTCCAGGGGTTCCGGTGGCGGCCGTCGTACCGTGCACGCAGGGTCCGTTCGATGAGGAGCGCATCGTCAACCCGACCCGCGAACATCAGCGATGTCGCCACCTGGTGCTCGATACCGGTCCACACCTCGTCCGAGTACACGAACGGTATTGACGGCCTGCCCCCGCGCGGCCATGACGCCAGCAGCAGCCCACCCTCATCGTTCAGGGCGTAGACCCGTTGTGTGCTCTCGTGGCGGCGGAGGTCCGTTCGGTGGTTGTGTGCGACGATCGCGCCCAGTGCGGAATTCACGCGATCCTCGGGCAACAGGTACCCGAGCCCACCGAGGAAGGCGTGGAACTGGCCGAGCAACTGGTCCGAGAGCACGCCGTCGCCGTACTGGTAGCGATGCTCGTCGAGGTCTTCGATGACCTGGCGGTAGTACTCGCCGTTCCAGAGCGTGCCGTCCATCGCGGCCGCTGCGCGATCCGCCGCCGCGGTCCAGGCCTCGACCTTCTCCGGCTCGCCGAGATGAGCGGCCATCCGCACTCCAGCGCGCAGCGCCGCAAGAAGCATGCCGTTCGCCAAGGGCTCCGTGCCGTGGAACTCGATGTCGTAGGTGTTGTGGAGCTCACCGTCTACGAGCCCGTCACCGTCGCGATCCCATTCACGAAGGGCATGGTCGAGGCTGCGGGATGCTGTGGGCCACAGTTCCCTGAGGAAGTCGTCGTCGCCGCTGAACCGCCACTCCCTGTGCAGACGCAGGAACGTGCCGAGCTGGCCGTCGACGGCAGGACCCATGAACCAGGAGGGACCGCCGAAGACGCGGTTCCCCCGGAACTTCTGCGCGCCATCGTCGTCCGTCTCGAGACGGTACTCGGCGCGACGCGCACTGCGCTCCAGACTCGGGAAGAGCCAGGCGGCCGTCTGCGCGTAGGACCAGACGTGAGTGCAAGTGCCCTCGCAGGATCCGCCGTGATCGAACGACCCTTCCCACGCCGCGAACACCGGGCCATCGCCCAACGAGGGGTTCGGCGAATCGAGCACGAAGCACGTCGTCGAGCGGAGGGCGGCGATGTTCGCGCCGGCGGCGTCGCTGATGACCGGATCGATCGCGCCGCCGTAGAGAGCGTCGACGAACGTCGTCGTCGCGCGCTCGAGTGCGGCCAGGTCGCCATGCAGGTGGGCGGCCGCCGACCAGGCGTCCGGCCAGCGTGTCGCATAGTGATTGCGCACGACGGGGCTGAGCTCTCCCTCATCGGGGTCGGCGAAGATGATGTGGCCGTGCCACCCTCTCCGGCGATTCGGGAAGCTCCAGGCGAGCACGAACTCGAAGTCGCGGCTCTCGCCGGCGGGAACAGTGTGCCGGATACCGAGCGAACCCGTGCGGATGCGCGGCAGCTTCGCCATCATCTGTTCCTCGGTGAGCTCCTCGTCCCTCTCGGCGTCCAGTTCGGCGAAGAGTCCGCGCGGCCGATCTTCGAGCGTCAGCCGCGACTCGGCCTCGAGGAGACCGTCGTCGGAGAAGTCGTTCCAGAAGAGTCGCGCGCCGTCCGGCCAGTAGCTGGTCACCCACTGCGGCTTCACGGTGACCGCGGCGTCGGTCGTGGTGAGACTCAAAGTGCCGTAGCCCGGATCATCCTGCGGAAGGTCGATGCCGAAGTCGAGCCCGCGGACGTCGCCGTCATCGCGGAATCGCACCTTCTGCGTGGCGCGCATGCCCCACGGTGCATCCGGGCCCGGCGCCCCTCGTCCTGCGGTGTGCGTCATGCTTCCCGCCACCGTGACGGCCACGGCCACGGCGCCCGGGTTGGTCACACGGTAGCGCAGGACGGCAGCGGGAATGCCTGATGCCTCGGGGTCGAGCGGGACGAGCGGCGTGAAGGCGCGCAACGAGACGTCGACCGGCAGGTCTTCGTCGACGAAGTCGACGTCGACGACCGGGTATTCGCCGTGCAAGGTCGCACCGGCGAGGCGGGGGAGACCTGCCAACTGCTCGAACGGGTAACCCGCGTCCGCGTCGTGACGACCGGTGAGGCGAGCCTCGAGGACGCGCGTGACGGTGTCCCCACCGGCGGGTGCGGCGTGGATGGCGAAGAAGGAGTGCGGATTACGCCGCCCCTTGTCGGGAAGGTTCTCCAGCTCCCAGTCGCGCAGTTCGCCTCGCGCGCCGATCGAGACATTCCCCGTGCCGATGCCGCCCAGAGGGAACGCCGTCGCCTGCGAGGTGTGCGGGATGCCAGGAGCGCGGCGTCGTTCAGCCATGGCGTCGTCCACGCTGCTCAGCCGCCAGTTCATGCACGACGCCCTTCGACCCCTCGTACAGCCGGAGATACCGGTCGAAGAGTGTGTCGTAGAACTCGCGGAGGTTCAGGTCGGGCTCGATTGTCGCCGTCACCGGGTTCCAGTCCGTGATGACGGGCGCGGATCCCGTGTCGGCGACGGCAGTGGCCGCGAGGAACGCGGCGCCGTAGCTCGCGCCGATCGTCGTCTGCGGCACCTGCTGCACGAGTCCGGTGACATCGGAGACGACCTGCAGCCAGAGCCGTCCCTGTGTCCCTCCGCCGACTGCGACGATCCGGCGGATGTCCGCCCCGGCCGCGCGCATCGTCTCCACGTTGTGCCGCACGCCGAGCGCGGTGGCCTCGAGCGCCGCACGGTAGAGGTCTCCACGGGTGTGCGCGAGGGTGAGCCCGGCGACGACACCGCGCGCGTCAGGGTCCTGGATCGGCGTGCGCTCCCCCGCGAAGTACGGCAGGACGAGCAGCCCGTTCGCTCCCGGTCCCGACGCCTCGGCGTCGGCGAGGAGGTCGGGGTAGTCGGCGCCGGTGAGGCCCTTCAGCCACGCCGTCAGGGCGCCGGACGTGGAGAGACCGCCTGCGAGATTGCGTGTGCCGGGAAAGGCACCGGCCGTGGTCCACATCGACGGGGTCCGCAGCGTGTCTTCCCCGGTCGACACGAGGAACATGGTCGTTCCGTACATGAGCATGAGGTCTCCGACCTCGTGTGCTCCGACGCTCACCGCTTCGGTCCATGCATCGATCGTGCCGGTGATGACCGGAGTGCCCTCAGGGATTCCGGTCCCGGCAGCCGCCTCGGCGGTGACCTCGCCGGCGATGTCTCCGGCCCACGTGAGACGAGGCTGCTCGATGGAGCCCGCGTAGCGCTGCCACCAGGGCTCGTACCAGGACTCGCCCTCGATGTCGTACAGCGGAGAGGTCTGGCTCGCGGACTGGTGGTCGAGCACGTAGGCACCGGTGAGTCTGCGTGCGAGCCAGGACGCAGGCATGAACAGACGACGCGCACGCCGCCACGCCTCCGGTTCCTCGTCGCTGACCCAGGCGATCTTCGCACCGGCCGCCTGCGAGGTGAGCGTGGAGCCACCGACCCGGGTGATCTCCTCCGCCCCGAGCTCGTCGGTCATGCGCTGGATCTGCGCGCCGGAACGGGTGTCGACGCCGTAGAGGATCGCGGCTCGGACCGGCTCATCATTCTCATCCGCGAGGAGCACGCACGGCCCCATTCCGCTGACGCCGACGGCGACGATCTGCGCATCGGGATGCGCGGAGATGAGTTCGCCCGTGATACCGGTGAACTCGTCCCACCACACGCGCGCATCCATCTCGACCCACCCGGCGTGCGGGCGGTCGACCTCATGCGCTCGCGTCGCGGAGGCCACGATCTCTCCGCCTTCGGCGACGAGCACACCCTTCGTGCTCGACGTGCCGACGTCGACTCCGAGAGTGCAGCGCATCATGGTCCTCCTGATCACGGATCCTCATGCTCACTGTACGCGAAATCGATTTCATGTTGCAAGCAGACCAGTGCCGGCATGCCAACAACAGGCGTCCGGCTCAGCGCGCGACGCTGGCTGCCTGCAGTTCGTTGCGCAGAACGACGGTGCGCGGCGGCTGGTCGTCGCCCGCGATGCGCCCGAGAAGCATCTTCGCGGCGGTCACGCCCATGTGCCGCGCCGGCAGCCGCACCACGGTCACCGCCGACGGCGACAGCGTGGTGAACGGCAATGACCCGATCACTGCGACGCCGACCTTCGGAGGCGTCAGCCCGTGCTCCGTGAGCACCTGGATGGCCCCGACGCCGATGAGGTTGTTCCCCGCCACCACAGCGTCCGGAGGCTCAGGGAGCGCGAGGAGCTCTTCCATGACCTCTCGCCCACCATCCACCCGGAACGTCGCGAAACGCAGTAGCGCATCGACGTCAACGTCCGGCTGAGCACGAGTGAGTGCGTCGCGCCATCCGGCGGCTCGTTCGGCGGCCGTGTCGATGTGCTCCGGCCCACCGATATAGGCGATGCGCTGGTACCCCTCGTCGATCAGCGCGCGCGTCGCCGACGTCCCCGCAGCACGGTTGGCCATCACCACCCCATCGATGTCGTACGTCGTGCTGCGGTCCACAGCGACGAGCGGCCTTCCCGTGGCGAGGATCGGAGCGAGGTCCGACTCCTCGGAGGCCGTGGCGATGATCACGCCCGACATGTTCTCCGACATCGCGATCTGAAGGTACGTCGCCTCTTTGTCGGTCTGCGCATCCGAATTGCACAGCACGACCGAATACCCCGCTTCGGAAGCGACGTCCTCCACCCCTCGCGCCATCTCGGTGAAGTACGGATTCTCTATGTCGGGGATGATCAGACCGATCACCTCGGAGCTCTGCCGCCTGAGGGTCCGTGCGGTGCGGTTGGGCACGAAGTTCAGCTGCGCGGCGGCGTCGCGCACCGCAGCGGACTTCTCAACAGAAACGCTCGTGCCATTGAAGACGCGCGAAACCGTCGCGGGAGACACTCCCGCGAGGCGGGCGACGTCGTAGATCGTTGCCATGACCACCCTCACTGCACATTCCGGCTCGACCCGGAGTGATTGCAACAGTATCGCGCGGGCGGTGCCCTGTGGCGCAGACGCATGAAATCGATTACAGTTGTCGCAACCATCGAGCATCGAAACACAAGGACGTGAACGAACAGATGACTTTCGCACCCTCTGACCTGTCGACGATCGCCGCTCTACGCTCCGTGCAGACGCGGTCCATCTCACCGGAGAACTTCGACGGATCGGTCGGCGGCGGCGGGCGGGCGACCGAAGGTACGGGTGCCGACTGTGCCCGCGACCTCGGCCCCGGATGGAAGATCTCCCCGAGTGTCGACATCAAAGCGGGCGAGACCTTCGATCTGGCGAACATCCAGGGTGCGGGAAAGATCACACACATCTGGATCACCACCCACACGGACAACTGGCGCACGCTCCTCCTGCGCGCGTTCTGGGACGGTGAGGCGGAGCCTGCCGTGGAGGTGCCGTACGGCGACTTCTTCTGCAACGGCTGGGGAGTCTTCGCGCAGGTGAACTCGCAGGCCATCGCCGCCAACCCTCACGGAGGCTTCAACTCCTATTGGCCGATGCCGTTCAGGGACGGTGCTCGCCTGACACTGGAGAACACCTCCACGGTCGACGTCCGCGTCTACTACCAGGTCACCTACGAGATCGGCGGCGACTACTCGAACGATGCATACTTCCACGCGCAGTGGCGTCGTTCGAATCCCCTTGAGGACCGTACTCCCCATGTCATCCTCGAGGGGATCGAGGGACAGGGGCAGTACGTGGGCACGTACATCGCCTGGGGTGTCAACTCCAACGGCTGGTGGGGTGAGGGCGAGATCAAGTTCTATCTCGACGGCGACACCGACTATCCGACGATCGCGGGAACCGGTACCGAGGACTACTTCGGCGGGGCGTGGAACTTCGACATCCCCGGTCAGGGATACACGGCATTCTCCACGCCGTACCTCGGCATGCCGCAGGTGATCCGCCCCGACGGGCTCTACGTCAGCCAGCAGCGCTTCGGCATGTACCGTTGGCACCTCCTCGACCCGATCCACTTCCGCACCGGCATCCCCAAGGTGGACATCCAGGCTCTCGGCTGGCGGAGCGGCTGGCGCTATCTGCCGCTGCGCGACGACATCGCCTCCACGGCGGTGTTCTATCTCGACCGGCCGACGGCCCGTCGCCCGCGGACGCCCAGTGCGGACGACATGGAGGTCCACCTGGGGACGGCTCCGGTTCCCGACATCGGCGCCACCCCTCCTCGCGCGCCGCAGAGCTGATCCGCGTGCGCCGCGCCGCTGCGCTCATCGGGATCACCGCGTTGCTGGCCACGACGGGGTGCACCGCATCGACGCCTGCCGAGCCGCGCGATGCCGCCTTGTCCGCGACCGTGGATGACAGACCGACCGCGATCGCCATCTCGGACGGCGATCTGTGGCCGAGCTGCTGGTCAGACGATGGTGCCCTCTATACCGCGAACGGGGACGGCGCCGGTTTCGGATATGAGTTCAGCGACGTCGTCATGAACCGGGTGACCGGGACCCCGGAGGCCGATGATCTCGACGGAGAGGCGCTCGCCCTGGGCGACGACCTCGGCCAGGTCTGGTCGGGCGAGGGGTTCACGAGGAAGCCGACGGGGATGCTGTGCACCGACGGCTCCCTGTACCTCGCGGTGCAGGACCTGGCGTTGGACTTTAACTCGGCGCCGGCCGCCACCGTCGCACGCAGCGACGATCACGGGCGAACATGGTCATGGGACAGATCGGCGCCCATGTTCGATGACGGCGTGTTCACGACGATATGGTTCGCCGATTTCGGCAAGGATGCCGCCTCCGCTCCCGACCCCGAGTTCGCCTACGCGTTCGGATTGGACGGGAACTGGCGAGATTCGTTCACTGATGCCGTGCCCGATCCGACGGAGCTCTTCCTCGCGCGTGTACCGACGGCATCAGTTCAGGATGTCGCGACATGGGAGTTCTACGCCGGCGAGCCCGGCGACGTCGAGGCGACGTGGACCGACGGGATCGGTGCCAAACGCCCGGTGCTCGTCGATGAACGTCGACAGCATCCGAGCGATGAGGATGCCGAGAGGGACGAGGGCGGGAACGGGCAGACCGTCGGCGCACACGACCTCAGCGTGCTCTCGCAGGGCGGCGTGACCTATCTGCCGGGACGCGACCGATATCTGTACACATCGTGGACCGAGTTCACGTTCGAGTTCTATGAGTCGCCGACCCCGTGGGGACCGTGGTCTCTTCTCCTTTCGGAGGACTTCGGCGCCTACCCCTGGTCCGAGGACCGGATCGGCGGGTACGGTACGACGATCCCGTCGAAGTTCGTGTCCGACGATGAGACGACCCTGTGGCTCCAGTCCAATGTGTGCCCGTGCGCCCCCGCCGGGGCATCGTCGTACTGGTTCGGCCTGCGCGAGATGACATTGGAATGATCGACGGGCGAGACACACCTGACAGAAGGAGGAGAACATGACAGAGGTGACATACCCGGACCTCGCGGGCAAGCTCGTCGTGATCACCGGCGGTGGTCGCGGAATCGGACTCGCGACGGCGCGACGGTTCACTGCGCAGGGGGCACGCGTCGTCGTGCTCGACCTCGCGAACGGCGATTCCGACCTGGAAGCGGAGTTCGTCGAGCTGGACGTGACGGACGCCTCAGCGGTCTCGGCCGCTGCGGACAAGCTCGTCGCAAGCTTGGGCAGTCCGGACATCGTCCTCAACGCCGCAGGGATCGTCCGCTCGGCCAGCGCCGAGGAAATGTCGGCCGAAGACTGGTCGACGGTGCTCGATGTGAACCTCTCCGGCACGTTCCACGTCTGCCAGGCGTTCGGGCGGCACATGCTCGCCGCCCACCGGGGCACGATCGTCAACATCGCGTCCATGAGCGCGACCGTGAGCAACTACCCGCAGAAGCAGATCAGCTACAACGCCTCGAAGGCGGGGGTCGTGCACCTCACGAAGACCCTCGCGGGCGAGTGGGCCGACCGCGGAGTCCGGGTCAACTCGATCTCGCCCGGATACATCGCCACGGATCTCACCGCGGCCTTGCTCGAGCGCGAGCCGGAGCTCGGCGAGGTCTGGCGCGACCGCACCCCGACGGGTCGGCTCGGCACCCCTGACGAGGTCGCCTCGATAATCCTCTTCCTCGCTTCGGACGCATCGAGCCTGATGACCGGGTCCGACGTCATCGCCGACGGCGGATACACCGTCTGGTGATCGCCCGGGCGGGCGGCGCTGCCCGTACGATCGAGGGATGACCGCCTCCCCTCTCGTCCTGGTCGCCAATGCCGGCGATGGCACCGTGAGTTCCTTCCGCCTCGACAACGGACAGCTTGAGCGGCTCTCCGTGTCCGAAGGTCTCCCGGGATGTTCGACCTTCGCCGTGGACGCTGCCCGCGACATCGTCCACGCCGCGGTGAAGGGGGAACCAGCCGGGATCCTCACCCTCTCGCTGGATCGGGAGAGCGGACAGCTGACGCCGAAGTCCCGGATGGATCTTCCTGCCGGCGGCATGAACTATCTGGCGCTCACGAAAGATGGCGCCGGGCTGCTCGGCGCCTCTTATGGCGGCGGATACGGCATCAGTTGCCCGGTGACCGGCGGCGTCGTCGGCGAGCCCGTTTCCCGGATCGAGTTCCCCAACCTGCACTCCGTTCTCCCTTCCGCTGACGGCCGGTTCGCGTATTTCGTCTCGCTCGGAGCAGATCTCGTGGCGCAGTACGCCTTGTCGGCGGACCTTCGACTTGTACCGCTCGCCCCCGAGACGGTCGCAGCTCCAGCGGGAAGTGGCCCGCGGCATCTGATCCTCAACGATGCGCAGGATGCGGTGTACGTGCTCACCGAGTTCTCCGGGGAGGTGCTGCACTACAGCCGCGACACGGTCACCGGCGCTCTGGAGTTCCGCGACGTCGCGACCGCCTATGACACGACGGCCGGGCTCGGCCACAGCGTGTTCGGCGCCGACCCTCTCGAGCACCACTACATCTGGGGTGCGGATCTGCACGCGAGCGCGGACGAGCGCAGTCTCTGGGCGTCTGAACGTACAGAGAGCACCCTGGGCGCGGTGACCGTCGGCGGCGACGGGTCGTTGACCGCCCCCTCGCGCTTCACGGTCACCGAGACGCAGCCTCGAGGGTTTGCGATCAGCCGCGACGGGGCCTACCTCGTCGCGGCTGGTGAGAAGTCGACGACCGTCTCGCTGTACGCAGTACACGATGACGACCTCGAGCTCGTCCAGCGCATCGAGACGGGCAACGGGGCGAACTGGGTCCGCTTCGTCTGAGCGGAACCGGTTCGCCCCGTCGCACCGGTCGACGCGACCTCTTATTTCAGTCCGGCCATCTTGATGTTGCCGATGATCTGGCGTTGGAAGATGAGGAAGAGGATCACGACCGGCGCCGCCGCCAGCACTGATCCGGCCATCAACAGGCCCAGCTCGGTCGACCGCTCAGAGCGGAAGGTCGCGAGGTACTGCTGGACGACGAAGCGCTCCGGTGACGTGATCGTCATGATCGGCCACACGTAGGAGTTCCAGTAGGCGAGG
Organism: Microbacterium ginsengiterrae; assembly: GCF_014205075.1. Classification (NCBI taxonomy): domain Bacteria; kingdom Bacillati; phylum Actinomycetota; class Actinomycetes; order Micrococcales; family Microbacteriaceae; genus Microbacterium; species Microbacterium ginsengiterrae. Next base: position 1,032,374 of record NZ_JACHMU010000001.1, read on the forward strand.
AACGAGGTGATCCCCATCACCACGAACGGCGGTTTCGACAGCGGAAGGAAGATCCGCACGAAGATCGCGAACCGTCCGCAGCCGTCGAGCATCGCGGCCTCTTCCAGACTGGCGGGGATGTTCAGGTAGAACTGGCGGATGAAGAAGACGGTCGCCGCCGCCGCCGCGCCCGGAACCACGAGCACGGCGAGCGTGTCGAGCATCGACAGGCGGGTGACGACGATGAAACTCGTCAACAGGATCGTCATGCCGGGGATGAACATCGTGGTGATGACGATCGTCCAGATCGTCCGCTTGAACCGGAAGTCGAGGCGAGCGAACGCGTAGGCCGCGAGCGAGTTGATGGTCAGACTCAGCAGGGTGAACAGGACCGCGCCGAGAAACGTCCACCCCATCGTGAGGGTGAAGGTCGGATCAGCGAGGATCTGGGCGTAGTTCTCCCATTTCCACACCTCGGGGAAGAACTGGAAAGGCGTCTGGATGACCTCGGTCTTCGCCTTGAAGCCGGCGATGACCATCCAGGCCAACGGGAAGAGCGCGGCGACGAGGAACAGGGCCCCCGCGAGCACTTTGCCGATGAGGACGATCCACGAGCCGGGGGTGCGCGGCAGCCGGGGTTGCTTGGGCTCCTTGCCCGCGAGGACGATACGAGTGGTCTCCTGCATGGAGGTCATGTCAGTCCACCAGCCTCTCCGAGTTGACGAACCGGAACACGACAGCCGACACGGTACCGAGGACGACGAACATGAGCAGCGCCGCCGCGATCGAGTAGCCGACGTTGATGTCGTTGCGGAAGTGATTGAAGATGAACAGGTTCGGCAGCATGGTCGAATCGAGCGGACCGCCGTTGGTCATGACGAGCGGGAGCTCGAACTGCTGGATCGCTGCGACGAATCCGGTGATCAGCAGGTAGAGGAGGATGTTCTTCATCTGCGGCAGGGTGATGTAGATGGTCTTCTGCCACCAGTTGGCCCCCTCCATCGCGGCGGCCTCGTAGAACTCCTGCGGGATGTCCACCATGGCGGCGACCATGATCAGCGAGGTGAGACCCATGCCGAGCCAGATCGCCGGCACGGCGATGGCGAGCAACGCCCATGCCGGGTCGCCGATCCATGCGATCGGGTCGATGCCGAACAACGCGAGGAACCAGTTCAGCAGTCCGCCGGAGTAGTCGTAGATCAGGACGAAGATGATCGAGGTGATGACGGACGAGATGATCGTGGGGATGTAGATGCTGACCTTGAGAACGCCTGCGAACTTCCTGCCGACGCTCACGACGAGGCTGGCGAACAGGAACGCGAGGACGAGCATCGGGGGCACCGTCATCGCGACGAAGACGAACCCTCGCCCCACCGCCGCCCAGAACAGGCGATCGGACATGACGTCAGTGAAGTTCTTCCACCCGACGAATTCCGGCTCCTTGTAGAAGCTCCAGTCCTGGAATGAGAGATAACCTGCGTAGATCGCCGGCCAGATCACGAAGATCCCCAGCAGGATCAGGACCGGGAGAAGGAACAGGTAGGCGACCTTGTTGTCGCGGTACTTGTATCGATCCGGGTTCCTCTGCTGCGGCGCATCCTCTCGGTTCTGTGCTCTGCTCGGCGTCACCGTCTGCGTGACCATTTACCCACCTCGTCGTCGGTTCGGACGCGTACTTCGGGGGCCGGCGTCGGCCGGCCCCCGAAGTGGTCGACATCAGTTGCTGGGCGCCTTGTCCGCAAGGCCGTCTCGGTCGATCACGGTCTGGATCGCCTGCTCGGCGGTCTTGATCGCGTCATCGGTCGAGGCGGATCCCTTCATGACGGACTCGAAGGCAGTCCCCACTGCGAGCGAGACATCCCAGGGGTAGGTCGGCTCGGGGATGGCAGTGGGTGCGATGTCGTTGACGATGACATCCGACCACGGGGCGTCCGCGGCGGCGCTGTCGTCGGCGACGGCATCCTGGACCGACTGACGGACGGGCACCTTCGTGAACTGCGTGTCCACGAAGAAGGGGACGAGGTTCTCCGGGTCGCCGGCGATGGCCCAGCTGAGGAACTCCCCGGCCGCCTCCGCGTTCTTCGACTTCGCGTCCACGACCCACTTGAAGTTGCCCAGGGTCGTGGCCGTCCGGCCGTCCGCTCCCGGTGCGTTCGGGAACGCGCCGATGCCCGTCGAGCCGAGCAGGTCGGGGTAGTCCGACCCGACCTCGGACATCATCCACGAGCCGGACACCTTGAAGGCGACCTTCTCCTCACCGAAGTCCTTGGCCTCGACATACGCGGCGAGGGGCTGCTTGGGCATGTAGCCGTTGTCCCACAGCGCCTTGTACTGCTCCATCATCGCGCGATAGCCGTCGTCGTCGATGTTCGGGGCGGTCCAGTCGTCATTGAGCGCGGTGTGTCCGGTGAAGTTGTACTGCTGGCCGACGGAGGACCACGCGAACGTGGGAGCGTCCTGAGCCGGCGAGATGCAGTACTGGCCGCCCTCGAGCGTCGGAGCGATCTTCTCGCAGGCCGCCATCAGCTCTTCCCAGGTCTCCGGACCGTTCTCCGCGTCGACACCCGCGGCCTCGAGGATGTCCTTGTTCCAGAACAGCACCGTCTGGGGCTCGAGGAGGAGCGGATACGCATAGAAGGTGCCGTCGAGTTCGGAGACGGGCTTGGCTGCATCGATGATCTCGGCGAGGGCGTCCTCGGGGACGATCGAGTCGAGGTCGTGCAGCTGGCCGGCGTTTACGGCGTCCTGGATGCTGCCCGAGTGCGTGTAGACGTCAGGGGCCTTGCCCGCGGCCTGGGCGGCCTTCATCTTCTGGTCCCATGCGTCCGCCGGCACCTCGGTGTCGACGACCTTGATCTCGTCCTGCGACTCGTTGAACTGCTTGACGATGTTCGCGTACCACTCGTTCTCGACCGGGGTGAAGGTGCGATGCCAGAACTGGATGGTGGTGACGCCGTCCTCTCCTGCGCCGTCGCCGGCGGCTTCGCCCGGTGTGCTGGAGCCGCAACCGGCAAGAAGTCCGGCCGCGGTGACCGCGCCAAGCGCGGACAGCGCGATCCGCCTTCTGCGAGATGTGTTGATTGCCATGAGTTCCTCCTCAGGAACGCGATTCGACATCGAATCGATGCTGTTCGGCTGGTGCCATGGGCCGGGCCGACGGGTCGTCGTCGACCGGGTAGAGGCCACGTTAGACGAAATCGATTTCAACCACAAGAGAGGCGGGGCGGAACTCTCCGCACCCGCCTCTCGACGCGCGTCCGAGGTCAGCTCACACGCTTCCGGCGGAGCAGCAGCGCCAGCGATCCTGCGACGATCAGTGCGAAGCCGATGGCGATCGGGGCGATCAAGGCCCCGGCGTCACTGCCCGTCGTCGCGAGAGCATCCGCGCCGGAGTCACCACCTACATCGGGCGCCGAATCCGGAGATCCAGGGCCATCGGGGTCGGTCGGCGAACCTGGATCCGTCGGGTCCGGATCCGCCGGGTCGACGGGCTCGATCGGATCCATCGGGTCGGTCGGCTCCGTGGGATCGGTCGGATCCGTCGTTCCCGTCGGATCCGATCGGACCAGCGCGAGGTCATCGATCTGGACCCAGCGATCGCCGTTCAGGACAGTTCCCACGAACACCTCTAGACGTGTTGACACCCCCGAGTTGAATTCGATTTCGAAGCGCTCGTACGGAACGACGGCGGTGAACTCCTTCACGGCCAGCGTCGCCGCACCGGGGCCCACCTCACGCACGCCGAAGAAACCCTGTGCGTCCACGCCGCCGGTGACGACGAAGCCTGAGAAGACGTAGTCGGTGTTCGGCGACACGTCGACCGGCTGATGCACGTCCAGGGCCCCTGTCGTCCCGCGCATCCAGGCCTGGCGGCTGCCTGCGTACGACCAGGCGTGGTTGGTGTCGATCCCGCAGTTCCCGTTGCACCCCCACGGAGCCGTCATGGTCGCATTGCGCTCGAAGCTCGGGTCCCGCAGAAGGTTCGGATTGACGAGGCCGCCCTCTTCGTCGAGCTGAACGCGGATGAGGAAGACGTTGTAGGGGTCCCATTGCGAGAGGGCGATGTAGAGGTCCGAACCCGAGGACCACGGGTGGATGTATCCACCGTAAAGGCCCGGGTAGTCGAACGAGTTCGCGATCCCCTCTCCCTCGGTCCACGGCCCTTCCGGGCTGTCGGCGGTGCGCAACAGCATCGTCCCGTCCGCCTTGCCGTCCAAGGTGACCATGAGCCACTTGCCGGTGTGCTCGTTGAACTGTACGGACAGCTCCGAGTTCATCGGGGGCACGATGGCTTCAGCGGCTGTGCCGTCGCCTGCACTCCAGTCGGATCCGTCCCAGTAGCGCCATGCGGACTTGTCGAGCATGGCGCCCTCCTCGACACGCGCCACGTGCACAGCGCCGAGTCGCCCATTGGGCGTTCCGAACATGTAGACGTAGCCGTCGCGCTTCTCGAAGGCGACCATCTGGAAGGGATGTTGCGGACCGTCCGGATCGTCCCACTGTGACGCCGTCGCCGTGTTCGTCCAGGTGGGTCCGTCCGTGGAGCTCCACGTCTCGCCGTTGTCGTCCGAATAGGCGATTCGACTGAAATTCGTCCACCACTGCCCTGCCGGCCCCCACTCTTTCACCGACATGAAGGCCATGTACTGACGATCGCCGACCGCGATGCCCGCCGTCGGGATGGTCGTCATCTCGTCGCCGGAGATCTTCTTCGAGGGGATGAGCTCACCGGCATGGCCCGGGCGATCCTCCACGGCCGAGTCGAAGGACATCCCGTCGGAGAGGTCGCTGTCCACGGATCGGAGAAGTGCGTTCGAGCGCCAGTCGCCCCCGCCGCCGCCCGGTCCGCCCCACTCGCCGAACGTATCGCCGAGCGCCGTGAGCACCTCGCCGGAGCCGTTGTCCCACATGACCCCGAGGTCTGTTCCGGTCACCGCCCAGCGATCGGCGGTGTCGGTGGTCGCACTGGCCCCGGTCATCTGGGCGATCATGACTGCGGGCGATGGCGGCAACGGCTCGGCCGCAGCGGCACCGGCGGCGCTCGCGCCGGAGGCTGCGAGCAGCAGACTCAGGGCGCCGGCGAGCCTGAAAGGCGCTCGTCTTCGAGCGGATCGAGGAGAGGCGGATGGTGTCACGTCGTTCCTTTCGACAGGCTGCGCCCACCAGAGGGCCGCGATCGCAGTGCACGGCGTGACGGACGGAGCGAGAGACAGCGGCGCGGGCCGACGGACTGCTTCGTCCGACGAACTGAAACCGATTTCAGGTCACCTTAGGCGTGCACGGGCAGTGCGTCAAGGCTTCGTCATCGCGTACCTCGTGCGAACTGGACACCTGCGGTCCGCCGACGCCTCGCCCCGCCGCCGCGCCACGACTCCAGTGCTCGGGGGATGGCGAAACCGATTTCAATCCGTTACCGTGTCCGTCATACCCCACCGCCGCGTCGAAAGGTCCTCCGTGCGCACCGATCGAGCTCCGACACCGGAAGCCACCCCCGCAATCGTGGAAGGCCGCTGGGTGCGCCCGCCCGACGCCGCACCGGCCGAGCCACGTTGGGGCCACGCCGACGGTCTCCAGATCGGGATCCATCCTCTCCCGGGTCCCCGTGGCCTCTTGAGAGTGTTCACCCCCTATCTCGACCACCCTCGTGACCGCCTGGTCAACTTCATCGCAATCGAGCCGATGACCGCCGACAGCCCACGCCGGGGCTACTCCGAGCTCGAACCGAGCGCTCTCGACGAAGGCGCGAACGGAAAACGGTTCTGGTCGGTGGACGCCCCGCATGACTCCTCACCTCGCGATCCACTCGTTCCGGCTCGCGGAGTCGTCGAGCACGTCGACGGCGTCGAATGCCTGACGGTCTGGATCGGCGTGGAGCGCTTCGAGAACGGCGCGAATGTCCGCGTTCGACTCCGCTTCCGCGCCGACCGCAGCCACGAGGTCGAACTCTCCGGATTCACCGCAGGAGGATCCGCGCCGCTACGGAGCCTCATCCTCACGGCCACGATGGGCAACTGGGCACGGCTGAGACGGCTGCACCTCGCCGACCGGGTCGTGACGACCTCTCAGCTGTGGCCCGATCACTCCGGCACGGGGTTCACGCAGCACGGCCGATTTCCGCTCGCCGAACTCGAACGTGACGGGCACGCGGCGATCGTCCGCGCCACGGGGGACGAGACCGACCCGACGTCGGTGGAGTACGCCGAGGACACTGCGGCCCATTGGCGCTTCCTCGGCCGCCGGGCCGAGCAGGCCTGGCGAGTCGACGACCCGCATCCTGACCTCGAAGCGCTCGTCAACGCCCGCTGGTCCTACTGGGCCAGCGCCTCACCGATCCCGGGCGGTCCGGCATTCGAGAACTTCGAGATCGTCGAGCCGTTCCGCCAGGGGGCGTCGTACCGCTTCACCGTCGAGCCCATCGACTGAGCCCGGTCCGACTCAGCGGTGCTTCTCGACCACCCGGCGCACATCGGCGCGCTGGGCATCGGTCGGCTCGGCGATCGCCATGCGGCAGTGCGTGTCGGTGACTCCCAGGACGCGATACCCCTCCTTCATCCGCGCCATGTCGCCTCCGATCAGTGAGACGACCTCGTCGACGTCGGCCTGCGCGGCGGCGATCGCAGCGGCATCGCCGGAACGTCCGGCATACGCCAGCGCACGGAAGGGCTTGGGCGTGACTGACGAGACGCCGGAGACCACTCCCTGCGCGCCGGCGTCGACGGCGGCGATGAGGTCACGGTCGGCACCGGTGTACAGGTCGAAGTCATCCGGGACGACTGCACGGTAGGCCGCGATGTCCTCGAGCGACAGCTCGCTGATCTTCGCGCCGACGATGTTGGGCAGCTGAGCGAGCCGCACGAGGAGTTCGGGCGTGACGGGGTTACCACTGCGCGCGGGGTAGATGTAGACGTACAGACGCCCGTCGCCGACGGCATCCGACACCGCCTGGAAGTAGTCGAAGATCGCGTCATCGCTGGACCGGAGGTAGTACGGAGTGAGCGCCGCGAACTCTGTCACCCCGAGGTCCCGCGCGATGTGGGTGAGCCGGACGGCCTCGAACGCGCTGGGGCGACCGACGTGCACGATCACGCGCATCCGATCGGCGAGCTCCTCCACCGCCGCCTCGACGAGTGAGGAGAACTCCGCCGCGTCGACCGCCGGGAACTCGCCGGTCGTCCCGAGCACGAAGGCTCCTTCGTTGCCGGACTGCCCCACGAAGCGGAAGATCGCGCGCGATCCGTCGACGTCGAGGCTCCCGTCGGAATGGAATGCGGTGGGGATCGCGGTGAGGATGTCGTACCGGGTCACTTCTTCTTCTCCTTGGACTTCTTCTTGTCGATGCTGCGCACGGTCGAGGTGAGCAGGTCGGGGTTCGCCGCGAGCTCCTCGTGCGCCTTCGAGATCTGGGTGAGGCTTTCGGTGTCGAGCACGGAATCCGCGAACGACGCCCGTTCGGCCCGCGGCTTGCGGGCGGCGCGGATCGCCGGCATCACGATGGACAGTACGGCGAGCGCGAGCAGCACGATCGCGATGGGGCTGACGACCTCGAAGAACGGACGGGTCGGCAGGATCGCGAGTGTGCGGGCGAGGTTCTCCTCGGCGAGCGGACCGAGCAGCAGGCCGAGCACGACCGGGCCCGCCGGCACCTGCATGCGCTTGAGCAGCACACCGATGACGCCGAACACGAGCATGGTCACGACGGTCGACAGGCTGTTCGAGGTCGCGTAGGTGCCGATGACGCAGAAGATGAGGATGCCGCTCCACAGATACGGCTGCGGAACGTCGAGGAGCTTGACCATCCCCTTCATGCGCACGAGGCTGAGCCCGAGCGAGAGCAGGGTGGCCACGAGCATGATCCCGACGATGGACACGACGAGGTCGGGGCGGTCCGTGAACAGCGTCGGCCCCGGCGTGATGCCCCAGATGATCATCGACCCGATCATCACGGCCATCACGGAGTCGCCAGGAATGCCGAGGGCCATGGTCGTCGTCAGCGATCCGCCGAGCGTCGCGCTGGAGGCGGTGTCGGATGCCGCGACACCCTCGATCGACCCCTTGCCGAACTCCTCGGGCTGCTTGGACGCCTTGCGTGCCCGCTCCCACCCGATGAGGCCGGCGATGTCACCACCCGCGGCGGGGATGAGCCCGACGCCGAGGCCGACGGCGCCACCGACGGCGGTCGCCCGACCGCTCTGCTTGAGCTCCGCGCGGCTGGGCCACCAGCGACCGAGGCTCGAGATGGGGCGCACCTTCGATGCGCGGTGCGTGAGCAACTGGTCGAACAGTTCGGCGATGCCGAACAGCCCGATGATGACGGCGATGAAGTTCACGCCCTCGACGAGCTCGAGTACCCCGAAAGTGAAGCGCTTGTCAGCGGTGGCGGCATACGTGCCCACCGTGCCGAGCATGAGGCCGAACACTCCGGCGATGATGCCCTTGAGCATCGACTTCGACGAGATGCCGATCATGATGGCGATGCCGAAGATGACGAGGGCGAACAGCTCGGGAGACTTGAAGTAGTCCCTCGCGAAGCTCGCGATCGGCACGGCGGCGACCGCGAAGAGCACGAGAGAGGCGAGGATGCCGACGGCCGACACGATCGCGGACATCGTCAGGGCGAGCCCTGCCCTGCCCTGCTTCGCCATCGGATACCCGTCGAGAGTGGTGGCGATGGATGCCGGTGTTCCTGGCGTGTTGATGAGGATCGACGGCACGCGGTCGCCGAAGTTCGCCGCGACGTAGATCGTGAGCAGGACGGCGAGGCCCTGCACGGGCTCCAGGGTCATCGTGAAGCCCGCGGCGAGGGCGACGGCCATGGTCGCGGTGATCCCGGGGAACGCCCCGACCATGAAGCCGAGCACGAGACCCACACCCATGTAGAGCAGGATCGAGACGTCGAGGAGCGAGTTGAGCCCCTCCATCAGCGGGGTCATAGCGGAATCCTCAGAAGCATGCCGAACACGACGTAGATGAACGCCGTCACGGCGACGGTGTAGATGACCAGGCTCAGCCAACGACGGTGCCCATAGACGAGCATGAGAGCGGCCATGAGCAGAGCGGCCGCGATCGGGAACACCTCGATGCGGTAGCCGAAGACGATGACCGACCCGAGCGACCAGACGGCGATGAAGACCCCGGCGATCGCGATCGTGGCGATCACGCGCACGACACCGCCGGGCTGTATCCGCTCGAGGTCGTCGCGCCCCGGGGCAGGACGAGTGATGGCGATCGCGAGGATGGCGATCGCGACGACGACTCCCGTGACGCCGAGGACCAACGGCCAGAAGCGTGCATCGATCTGACCGGGAGCGGCCTCTCGCCGAAGGTCGATCTGGGTGGACAGTGCCAGGTAACCGGCGGTGATGGCCAGAGCCACGGCGCCGAAGGCGATCTCGAGCGGGCGGGAAGAGGTCGCGCCCTGATACTCGTCGCCTTGTACGACTTCGGGAGAGGACATGTGATTCCTTCGGAGACGAGGATGCGCGGGCCGGGTCTCCCCGGCCCGCGCGAGGGATCAGCCGAGCAGATCCTGGAACAGTGCGAACTGATCCTCGACGAACTTCGTGAACTCCTTCGAGTCGCGGTACACGACGAGGTTCCCGGCATCCGCCTGGAACTGCTGGTAGCTGTCGGACTCGACCGCTTCCTTGATCGCCGATTCGAGCGTGTCGCGCACGTCGTCCGGCAGGCCGGCGGGAGCGTAGATGCCGCCCCATCCGCCGAAGATCAGCTCGGTTCCGATGGCCTCTTCTGCAGTCGGGACATCCGGTGCGTCCGGGTGGCGCTCGTCGTTCATCACGGCGAGGATACGGACCGCGCTGCCCTGCGACAACGCCTCGCCGAGGCCGGACACGGCGGCGACGGTCTCACCGGATGCAGCAGCGGCGACCGCAGGGGCTCCACCGTCGTACGGAACGGGCGTGACCTCTCCGCCGGTCTCGGCGCCGAAGGCGACGCTGGCCGCCTCCCAGATGGATCCGGCGCCGGAGTTGGCGATCGTGATGGGCGCGCTCTTCGACTGCGCGACGAGGTCGTCGAGCGTCTCGATGTCGCTCGACGCGGAGACGGTGATGACGCCGGGGGCGAGCATGATCTGACCGAGGAGGTCGTAGTTCTCCGGGAGAACGTCGGCGTCCTGGGTGGTGTTGAGCATCGCGATCTCGACGGGACCGAAGCCGATGACGTAGCCGTCGGGCTCCTGCTCGGCGACGTACTCCATCGCCAGCGCCCCGGCTGCACCGGGCATGTTCTCGGGGATCACGCTGACGTCGAGGATTCCCTCGAGTTCGGTCGCGAGCGCGCGCGATGACAGGTCGGAACCGCCACCAGGGTTCGCCTGGATGATCAGGCGGATGTCCTTCTCGGGGAAGGACGACTCGGCGTCACCGCCCTCATCGACCTTCGTGCATCCGGACATGACCAGCGCGGCGGCCGTGAACACGGCGGCGGCTGCCAGGGCGCGATTCGTGCGCTTGATGGACATCTTTGCTCCTCTTTGAGTGCAGGGGGTACCTAACCGACGGGGCGAGCGTAGCATCGTTCACTGTTGACAGTCAACAGTGAACGATGGGCGCACGAATCGAAGCGCCAGGGGTCGGTGGATCAGCGGGTCCGGAGGTCGCGTGCCGCCGCGCCCGCGGCGGCACCGAGGAGAGCGACGTCATTGGCGGCGATGACGAAGTCGACGCCCCGGTCGAACCAGTAGCGCGCTGCGTCGCCACCGGCACAGTCCAGCCCGACAGCCGTTCCTGCCGCGTGACTGCGCTCGACGACATGCTCGATCATGGTGTGCACCTCCGTCGACTCGGCGAACGTGTGACGCCCGAGCCCTGCGCTGAGCGAGAGGTCGTTCTGCCCGATGTAGACCGCGTCCACATCCGGCACGGCGGCGATCGCATCGATGTCGCGGTACGCCTCCGCCGTCTCGATCATCACGATGCACGCCGCAGCGCTGTCCCCATGCTCGTGGTCGGGAACGTCGTCGCGAAGCCCCTGCCAGAGCGGCCCCCAACTCCTGATGCCGCCGGGGGCGTAGTGACAGGCACTCGCCGCCGCCGCGGCCTCAGCGGCGTCGTTGACCATCGGAACGATCACGGCCTCAGCACCGAGATCGAGGGACCGCATGATGAGATCCGGCGTGTTCCACGGCACGCGCACGACAGGCGACGCACCCTGGTGCCGGACCGCATCGACGAGCGGTGCGGCCGACGCCATCGTGGAATAGCTGTGCTGGAGGTCGATGGTGATGAAGTCGAAGCCCGCCCTCGCCATCACCTGCGTCGTGATCGGATCATCCAGGAACACCCACGCGCCGCTCATCCGATCCCTGCGCTGGAGGGACTGCCGGAACCCGCCCATCAGTCCGAGGACTTCTCTGCGACGGTGGCCCGCCACGCCTCGAGCATGCGAGCGCGAGACCCGTCGAGATGATCGGCCAGCTCGGTGAGCACGGCAGCGCTGTCGCCGCCCTCGATGAGATCGAGCAGCAGTGCGTGGCGCGCGGTGGTCTCATGCAGGTCGTCGTCCACGAGGACGGTCACCCGAAGCAGAGCCATGGTGATGGGCTCGTACTGACGCCACACGGCGGCGAGTCTCCGGTGTCCGGAGAGGTCGCACAACATGCTGTGGAAGATGACATCGACGCGCGCGAACTCGTCCGAATCACCGGCATCCGCCGCCTTCTTCATCGCGTCGACGACCGCGCGAAGGGCGACGAGATCAGGCATCTCCTCGAGAGCCATCGTCATCGACATCGCCAGCGACTCCAGCGCACTGCGCAACGAGTAGAGCTCGTTGATGTCGCGCTCATCGAGACTCTGGACCAGATACCCCTGCCCCTGCTTGGCGATGAGCCCCTCCGCCTCGAGCACGCGGAAGCCGTCGCGCACCGGGCCACGACTGACGTTGAGCGACTCCGCGAGCTCCGTCTCGACGAGTCGGTCACCCTCGCGCATCTCGCCACGGACGATCGCGTCGCGGATGTGGTTCGCCACCTGAGTGCCGAGCGCTTCGCGCACCACCTTCACCGGTTGAAGTCTGTTGGCCACGCCGCTCTCCGCCCCTGGATGCTGTCTACAGTTAACAGTCGTTGAAACAGACTAGCGCACCATCTCCGGCAGGCGAAGGGGAGCACGGCAGGAGCCGCGCCCCCCTTCGGTCATCTCAGCCCGCGGTGGCGTTCTCGTAAGCCCGCATGGCCGCCTCCTGCGCGTCGGCGAGCGCCTCTTCCGGCGTCTTGTCTCCGAGCAGTGCCGCCGTGACGGCATTGTTCAGCTCGTTCTGGATCTCCTGACCCGCCGGCGACGACCCGAACGACTGGCCGTAGTCGACGACATCGTAGAACGTCGAGATGACCTGATCGAATCCGGCGTCACCCGTCTCGGTCACGAACTGCTCGCGGATCTCCTGGTCCGCCGCTGGAGATCCTGTGAACAGCCCGGTGTTGAGCCCACCGTCGGTCTCGAGCGTCTGCGCCCTGGCGTCCCCGGCCGCCATCCACGCGTCATCCGACGTGAGGTTGATCATCCACGCACAGGCCGCCGCGGGGTTCGCGGCGCCCACTGGGATCACGAACGCCGTGCCGGATGCCACGGAGAACGGCTCCCCGTCGGCGTCACGGAACGGCACGGCTTCGATGTCGATCTGATCGGCATACGGCCCGAGAACGTTCGGATACCACTGCGCGTTGACCTGCGCTCCCACCTGACCGGCGACATATTGGTTGTTGTCCCCAAAGGTGTCGAACGAGTCGGTGAAGCTTTTGACCGCTGCGAACCCGCCCTGCGCGTCGGTGATCCGCTTGAGCATCTCGATACCCGCGACGTTGCTCGGGTCGTCGAGCGTCGGGGCGCCATCGGCGTCGTTCAGCTGCCCGCCCATCCCAAGGATCCACAAGCCGGACTGTCCTGTCGCGACCGCAGGCTGTAAATCATCGCCCCGGCAGTGAAGATCAGGAAGCCGGCGATCCACGGCAGGATGAAGAGATATCCCGCGACCGCCTCGCGCTTGTTGTAGCGCTCTCTTGTCCTGCGCACACGCGACTTCGTCACCATCAGAGCCTCCTGACCGCGCACCCGAGCCCGGCAATCGGGATGCTAGAACTCGATGCGCTGCTTCTCAGCGGGGCTTGCGCGCGCGGCACTTGTGTGCGTGGTCGGCCCTGGCGGCAGAAGTTGCACGCGCTAGCACAATCGCCGCCCTCTCCGCACCCCCTGGAGCAGCCGGGACCGTCCTGAAACCATCGACGTATGCGCATCCTTCCTGACGACTCTCCCCTGCTCCTGACGCGCGGATACGGCTTCGGCGCACACATCTGGAAGCGCGTGCGGGACGGTGCGCGTTCCGCACCCATGCGACTCCTCGGCGACGACACGGTCTTCGTGCGTGGTTCGGAGGGCGTCGACGTCTTCTACGACGACACCCTCGTCGCTCGCCATGGCGCGATGCCCGCGTTCATCCAGGAGTCGCTGTTCGGCCACGGCTCGGTGCACAGCCTCGACGGAGGCGCGCATCGGCACCGCAAGGCGACCTTCGTCGACGTCGCCTACGAGGACAGGCAGGTCGAGCGCCTGCTGCCCCTGCTGGAGAACGAGTGGCAGTCGGAGCTCGACGACTGGATCGCCGGCGGGGAACGGACCGCATATGACGCCGCCGTCGGCGGGTTCGGCAGGTCGATCATGCAGTGGGCCGGGACCCCCGGGACGCGGGCGGCGCGCACTCGTTGGGCCGCGAGGCTCGCGCAGATCGTCGACGGATTCGGTGTTCCTTATTCACCCGAGTACCTGCTCGCCCTCCTCAACAGGAAGTGGTCCGACCGGCACACGGAGCAACTCGTCGAGGCCGTGCGTGCCGGCACCCTCGAGGCCGTAGAGGGCACCGCCCTGCACGAGTGGGCCTGGCACCGCGATCGCAACGGCGTGCTGCTCCCGGCCCGGACCGCCGGCATCGAGCTGCAGAACAGCATGCGACCGATGATCGCCGTCGCCCGTTTCGTCGCCTTCGCGGCGAAGGAACTGCACGACCGACCGGAGTGGCGCAGCCGCATCGCCGCCGAGACCACCGAGCGCGGCTCGCTCGTCGAAGGACCTCTTGCCACGGCCTTCGCCCAGGAGGTCCGCCGCACCGCGCCCTTCGTGCCGATGCTGCCGGGAAAGGCCATCGCCGATGTCGCTCTGGACGGACAGGAGGTGTCGGCCGGAGGACGCGTCGTGCTGGACATCCTCGGCACGAACACCGATGAGCGCTCGTGGGAGCGCGCGTCCGAGTTCGACCCCGAACGATTCGTGGGCGTGGACGACTACGAGGCGATCCGCGCCTTCATCCCGCACGGCGGTGCGGATGTCGCAACCGGACACCGCTGCCCGGGCGAGAAACTCGCGATCGCCGGACTCGCGGCGGCCGTGGCGGCACTGAGTGATCCCCGGGTCACGATCCTCGACTCGGGACTCGAGGTCAACCGCCGTCGCCTGCCGACCAAACCGGCATCCGGCGGCCGCGTCCGATCGGCCGAGGCCGCGCCGGCATCCCGCTGCCCGTTCCACTGAGACTGCCGACACACGGAAGAACCGCCCTCCCCGGAATGGGAAGGACGGTTCTCCATGTCGTCGCTGCGATGCGGACTATGCGTCCTCGCTGCGGATGCCGGGGCGCCACAGGACCACCTCTGTCGAGCGGCGCACGCGGCGGCCGCCGGTGACAGGGATGACCCCGGTCGCGCCGGCGGCGAAGACCCGGACACCCGGGCGGTTCTGCCGCTCGGCGCGCAGCGCACCCTCGAGGTCGAGGACCCGGCGCCGCAGCATCCGCACCTCGTCCTCCAGATCGAGCAGACGCGCGATCGCCGGCAGACTCATGCCGTCGGCCGAGAGCCTGGCGACCTCTCGGAGCTGCTCGATGTTGCGCGCCGAATAGCGACGCGATCCGCCGCGAGTGCGGCCGGGGACGACGAGCCCGATGCGGTCGTACTGCCGCAGCGTCTGCGGGTGCATACCAGCGAGCTCGGCGGCCACGGCGATCGCGAAGACAGGGGCGTCCTCCTCATCGACCATCGTGATCCCCTCCGCTCATCAACATGATCAGACCCGTGCCTTCGCCATGAGGTCGGCGCGCGGGTTCTCCTTCGGCTCCAGTTCATGGAACTTCTGCAGCGCCTCGCGTGCGGCGTCGTCGAGATGCGCGGGCACCGCCACCTGCAGCTCCACCAACAGGTCTCCGGTGCCCTTCGAGCTCTTGACCCCTCGGCCCTTCACCCGCAGGACGCGCCCGGAGGGCGTGCCGGGGGCGACGCGCAGCTTGACCACGTCTCCGCCGAGCGTCGGCACCTCGATCGTCGCCCCGAGCGTCGCCTCGGTGAAGGTGACGGGCACCGTGATGCGCAGGTTCAGCCCGTCCCTGGTGAACACCGGGTGGGGACGGACGGTGATCGACACGACGATGTCGCCGTTCTCACCGCCGTCCGGCGACGGCCGACCACGACCACGCAGCCGGATCTTCTGCCCGTTCGACACGCCGGCGGGGATCTTCACCTTGAACGGCTTGCCGTCCTCGCCCTGCAGCGTGATCGTCTCACCCTGCACGGCGGTGGCGAAGTCCAGCGTGGTGCGCGCCGTGACGTCGGCACCCTTCTGGGGGCCGCCGAAGCCGCGGAACCCGCCGCTCGGCTGACCGAATCGGCCGGAGCCGAAACCTCCGCCCTGGCCCTGGTTGAACATCGCGAAGATGTCCTCGAAGTCGGCACTCTGGCCTCGGCCGCCCTGACCGAATCGGCTGAAGACGTCCTCGAAGCCACCGGCGCCGGACCCGCCCGCCGTGAAGCGGGCGCCGGAACCCATCGCGCGGATCTCGTCGTACTCCTTGCGCTGCTCCGGGTCGGACAGCACCGAGTACGCCTCGCTGATCTCCTTGAACTTCGCCTCCGCCTTGGCATCACCCTGGTTGGAGTCCGGGTGATACTTGCGAGCGAGCTTGCGATACGCCTTCTTCAGGTCAGCGTCGCTGACGTCCTTGGAGACCCCGATGGTCTTGTAGAAGTCCTTGTCGAACCAATCCTGACTGGCCATGTATCACCGGCCTACTCTGCAGGAACGGCGACGACGACCTTCGCTGGGCGCAGTTCGACATCGTCCAGACGGTAGCCGACCTCGACCACCTCGAGGATCGTCGACTTCTCGGAGCCAGGGGTCGGCTGCTGGAAGATCGCCTCGTGATGCTGAGGGTCGAACTCCTCGCCGGGCTGGCCGTACGCGACCACTCCGAGCCGCTCGACCACCGAGCGGATCTTCTCGCCGATGGCGAAGAACGGCGTGCCCTCGGTGAGGTCACCGTGCTGAGCGGCCCGGTCGAGGTCGTCGAGCACCGGCAGGAGGCCCTTCGCCGCCTCGCCCTTGGCGCGGGCGATCTCGAGCTGTCGCTGGTCCTCGGTGCGGCGGCGGTAGTTGGCGTACTCCGCCTGCAGGCGCTTGAGGTCGTTGAGCAGCGTCGACTCGAGGTCGGCGAGGACGGCGTCCTCCGCCGCGGCCTCTCCGGTCTGCTCTGCACCGAGGATGTCGTCGACCGTCAGGTCGTCGTCCGACCCTTCGGCTGCGGCGGCCTCGGTGGAGTCGGGGTTCTGCCCGGTGTCGGGGGCATCCTGCGGCGCGGGGCCGGATGCCGTGGCATCCGACCCCTCGCCCTCAGGAACCCCGGCGTTCTCGTCGAAGTTCTTGTCCGTCATGGTTACTTCTTCTCGTCCTCGTCGTCGATGACCTCGGCGTCGACGACATCCTCCTCCTCGGAGGCGTCGCCGGCGGGAGCGTCACCCTCGGGTGCGGATGCGGCGTCGGCCTGCGACTGCGCGTAGATCGCCTCGCCGAGCTTGGTCTGCGACTCGTTCAGCTTGTCGAGAGCCGTCTTGACGGCGTCGTCGTCATCGCCGGCCAGAGCCGTCTTCAGAGCGTCGACGTCGGCCTGGACCTCGTCCTTGACCTCGGCGGGGAGCTTGTCCTCGTTCTCCTTGATCAGCTTCTCGATCGAGTACGACAGGGTCTCGGCCTGGTTGCGCTGCTCGAGTGCCTCGGCGCGGCGCTTGTCCTCGGCGGCGTTCTCCTCGGCCTCGCGGACCATGCGCTCGATGTCCTCCTTCGACAGAGAGGAACCGCCGGTGATCGTCATCGACTGCTCCTTGCCGGTGCCCTTGTCCTTGGCGGACACGTGCACGATGCCGTTCGCGTCGATGTCGAACGTGACCTCGATCTGCGGAAGGCCGCGGGGGGCCGGGGCGATTCCGGTGAGCTCGAAGGTGCCGAGCGGCTTGTTGTCGCGGGTGAACTCGCGCTCGCCCTGGAAGACCTGGATCGCGACGGAGGGCTGGTTGTCGTCCGCCGTGGTGAAGGTCTCGCTGCGCTTGGTCGGGATGGCCGTGTTGCGCTCGATGAGCTTGGTCATCCGTCCGCCCTTGGTCTCGATGCCGAGGCTGAGCGGGGTGACGTCGATGAGCAGGACGTCCTTGCGCTCACCCTTGAGGACACCGGCCTGGAGGGCGGCACCGACGGCGACGACCTCATCGGGGTTCACACCCTTGTTGGCCTCCTTGCCGGTCTCGCGCTTGACGAGCTCGGCGACGGCGGGCATACGGGTCGATCCACCGACGAGCACGACGTGGTCGATGTCGGCGACCTTGACGCCGGCCTCGCGGATGACGTCCTCGAACGGCTTCTTGGTGCGGTCGAGCAGGTCCTTGGTGAGGTCTTCGAACTTTGCGCGGGTGATCGTCTCGGAGAGCGAGACGGGGCCGGACTCGGTCAGCGACAGGTACGGCAGGTTGATGCTCGTGCTCGTCGAGGAGGACAGCTCCTTCTTCGCCTGCTCCGCAGCCTCCTTCAGACGCTGCAGGGCGATCTTGTCGCCGGAGACGTCGACGCCGCTGGTCTCCTTGAACTGCTTGATGAGGTGGTCGACGAGGCGCTGGTCCCAGTCGTCACCACCGAGGCGGTTGTCACCTGCGGTGGAGCGCACCTGGATCGTGGAGAAGTCGTCGTCCTTGCCCACTTCGAGCAGCGAGACGTCGAACGTTCCACCACCGAGGTCGAAGACGAGGATGAGCTCGTCCTCCTTGCCCTTGTCGAGGCCGTAGGCGAGCGCGGCGGCGGTCGGCTCGTTGATGATGCGGAGGACGTTCAGCCCCGCGATCTCACCGGCCTCCTTGGTGGCCTGACGCTCGGCGTCGTTGAAGTACGCGGGGACGGTGATGACGGCGTCGGTCACGGTGTCACCGAGGTAGGACTCCGCGTCGCGCTTGAGCTTCTGGAGGATGCGGGCCGAGATCTCCTGCGGCGTCCACTTCTTTCCGTCGACGTCGAAGCCCCAGTCCGTGCCCATGTGGCGCTTGACGGATGCGACGGTGCGGTCGACGTTCGTGACGGCCTGGCGCTTGGCGGTCTCACCGACGAGCACCTCGCCGTCCTTGGTGTACGCGACCACCGACGGGGTGGTGCGGAAGCCTTCAGCGTTGGCGATGACCTTGGGCTCGCCACCCTCGAGGACGCTGACGACGGAGTTCGTGGTTCCGAGGTCGATTCCTACAGCACGTGCCATGCGATTCTCCTTCTGATTGGAAGTACGTGGTTGAAGTCGGGGGCGACTCGAAAACCTGAGCCGCGATGGCTCAACTGTACTGCGGCGCATCCAATGCTGTCAAATGAACTTGATGTGCCTCGACTCAAGTTTGGTTCGGACGCTCCCCCGGCACGGCCGGTCTAGGCTGACCGGATGAACCGCTCCGCCGCGACGTCGCCCCTCGCCCGCACCGTGACCGTCGCCTGCGTCGGCGCTCTCGCGCTGACCCTGAGCGGATGCGTGTACTCCGCGATCCCGGCCGACGAGGCACCACGCCCCTCATCGAGCGCGCCGCAGGAGACGGCGGAGCCGGAGGGCGCGGAGTCCGGCGTTCCTTCAGCCCTGACATTCGACGCCGGCACCGCCCTTCCCGCCTCTGCGTACATCGAATGGGGCGACAGCCTCATGGCGGACGACGGCTGGGAGATCACCTCCCCCGACGACGGCAACGGCAGTTGGACGCACGGCACCGTCGACGGCACCTGCACCGCCCAGTTCTGGCAGGGCTTCACCGGGGACGTCGACACGGTCCCTGGTGACGACAGCGCGTCCTCGGATGCCATCCTCGCCACGCTTCTGCAGACCGACCCCGCCACGGTGACGGCACACGCGTCGGACGGCACGTTCAGTTATCAGGTGGGCGGCAACGCCGACGTCGACCACCGCCGGCTCGCGAGCGGACAGGACGACCGCAACTGGATCATGGCGGCGCGGGCGTTCACTGCGACCGGCATCGGGGTCTATCTCCTCCTCGACTGTACGGGAGGCGACGTCGAGGCCGTGTTCGCCGAGGTCGTCGACAAGAACCCGATCATCGCGTACTGAGCGACGACCGGGGATCGCTCACTTCCCGCCGGGAGGACCGATCAGGATTGACGGTCGAGCCAACCGGCGACCTCGACGGCGAGCGCAACCGGCGCATCGAGCTGGATGAGATGTCCCGCCTCCTCGATCACCGACAGCGACGCTGCGGGCAACGTGGCGCGCAGACGATGCGCGCGATCCACCGGGATCCACGTGTCCTCTGCGCCCCAGATGACATGGGTGGGCTCATCGATCACCGGATACAGAGATTCGATCTCGTCCGTGAAGCGCTCGTCGGCCTGCGCGATCTGCCGATAAAACGCCGCCTGACCGGCCTCATTGCTCCACGGTTCGACGAGCGTCGCCAACTCGTCGTCACGCAGCCCACGGTGACTGGCACCGCGGATGTACGCCTCGATCGCCCCGCGATGGACGTGCGGCGGCATCTGAGCGAACACATCGGCGTGCTGGCGGACGAGCTCGAAGAACGGCGATCCCCATGGGCTGAGAGCGACCACGTCGACAAGGCACAGCGATCGGTATCGCGCTCCGTGCAGCGTCCGGGCGCGCAGGGCGACGGCACCACCGAAGTCGTGTGCGACGACGTGCGGACGATCGAGGCCCCATGCCGAGAGCAGCGCGGCGAACAGCTCGCCCTGCTGTCCGAGATCCACCGCGTGCGCGGGGTCCATGGACGACTGCCCGTAGCCCGGCATGTCCCACAGGTGGACGGTGAAGCGAGCCGCGAGCGCATCGGCGAGCGGGCGCCACAGCGCTGAAGACCACGGCGTTCCGTGCAGAAGCACCAGAGGAGGACCGGACCCGAAACGGTCCCAGGCGACGGACCGGCCGCGCCATTCGAATCGCTCACGCAGTGCTCGAGTCGACATCCGCCCGCTCACTTCCCGCCGGGAGGACCGATCAGGAGCAGGATCACGTAGAGGGCGACGACGGCGACGACGATCAGGACGACCAGCAGCGCAGCATGGTTCAGGAACCACCGCATGAGCCGGTCGTACCAGGTGCGGTCCTGCGGGTGCTCGCTCGCCTCCAGTCGCCACTCGCCGGTCAGACGCCCCGTGCGCTTCAGCCAGATCTCCATCGGGATGGTCGCGTACGGGACGATCGCACTGGCGACGGCGAGGATGCCGACGCCGATGGACCAGCGCTGGTTGAAGGCGACGAGGATCGCCGTCGCTCCGTAGGAGAGGAACACGAACCCGTGGATGGAGCCGCCGACGGTCACCAGTAGGGCGGGCGCGCCGACGGCGCGGGCGATGAGAGCGGCGATCAGTATGGTCCAGGTGATGGCCTCGGCGATCGCGAGCACTCGATAGAGGCTGTAGGGGGTGCGGAACATCCCGCTCCTTGTTCGGGTCACTCCTCCACCGTACGCGAACGCCGCGGAGCGATTCCCGGAATAGCCGGTCCTCGCGACCTGTTCGCACGGACATGAGTCTTGTCGTGACGCCGGCGCCGGAGCGCCGAGACCGTGCGGACGCGCTGGAGCGTCTCCTCGAGGAGCTCTCCGTCAGCATCCGCTCACAGCATCGAATCCTGGCCTCGGACGATCAGGCGATCGTGCTCGAACCCGGTGGCATCGCCTTGATCTACATGCTGTCGGGCGAGGCCCGCCTTCCCCGCGACGCCGGACTCCCGGATATCGTGAGCGCCGGGGACGCCGTGCTCACCTCGGGTCACCGCGCGATCAGCCTGCAGGTGCGGGCGGGCGCCGGCGTACTCGTGACCAATCTCGCCCTGAATGACGATGCCGCGCACCTGAACGACCTGCTGCCCGCCGCGGCGTGGGTCCGCCGGTTCGATGACCTCGAGCCGGGCGTCGCCGCCCTCGCCCATCACATGGGCATCCAGCCGACGACCGCGGCGAGCAGATACGGCGACCCCGTCATCTGCCGGATGATGGCGACGATGCTGCTGCAGGCCATGGTGCGCGCGTGGACGGTGGCGGGCTGCGCGCCGGAGGGCTGGCCCTCACGCACCGGCGACCCTTTCCTCGATCGCGTCGTCGCCGCCGTCCGTGACGACCCCGGCCATGCGTGGACCGTGGAGGAGATGGCCTCCGTCGCAGCACTGTCCCGCTCGGTGTTCGCCGAACGATTCCACGCCGTCATCGGGCGCTCCCCCGCCGGGTACGTGACGGAGGTGCGGATGGAGGCGGCCAAGCGGATGCTGGATGCTGGCCGCTCCGTCTCCGACACCTCACGCAGCCTGGGCTACGGCTCGGATGAGGGGTTCAGCCGGGCGTTCCGCCGGGCGACCGGTGCGCCACCGTCTCGGTGGCGCACCCGCCGGGAAGCCGTTCTCGTCTAGAGGTGCGCCGCCACCGCCACACGCGTGACACTCGCCGCGGCGAATTGGCACGCCGAAGCGCGGCAGCCGACGCAACCTCCCCCGATGCCGTAGCCCAACGACCGGTTAGTGCGGCCCTCAGGACAGTTCGAGCTCGACCGTCGCCATCTCGGCGCCGCCCGACGCACGGACCCTGGACACGCAGGGGCAGAGCTTCGACTTCGCATCCCGCTGGCGCTCGCTGTAGAAGACGTCGCGGTGGTCGATGTCCCCGTCGAGCCCCACCACCCGCGCTTCGCAGATGCCGCACTCGCCCTTGCGGCAGTCGAACATGGCGTCCGCGCCGGCGCCCTCGAGTGCTTCCAACAGCGTCTGGGTGGGTGAGACGACGCACTCGATCCCGCTCGCGGGAATCCGCACCAGGAAGGGCTCGGGCTGGAACCAGCCGCTGTTCCCGAATGTCTCGAACCTCAGGTTGGCTGGCGGCCTGCCAGCATCGTCCCATGCCCGCCGCACGGCGTCCATCAGCCGGATGGGGCCGCACATGTAGAGCTCGACATCGTCTTCGAGGGCGGCGACGAAAGCCCTCACGTCGATCGATGTCCCCTCGTCCCGCACATGCGCCTGCAACCGATCGCCGTGCTCGGCGGTCAGCGCGTCGAGATAGGCCATCTGCGTCCGGCTCCGGCCGCAGTACGCGATGCGGTAGTCCTTCCCCGTCGTGCGCGCGGCGGTCATCATCCCGCGCAGCGCGGTGATGCCGACCCCACCGGCCAGGAACGCGTAGCTGCGCCCGCCGTAGCTGAAGGGGAAGTCCTGCAGCGGGTGGGTAGCCTCGACCCGGTCGCCGGGGCGCAGCGCATGCATGACAGCCGCGCCACCGCGCGACACATCGCTGCGATGGATGCAGAGGGCGAAGGATCCGTCGTCGGCGACCTCGGCGATCGAATAGGAGCGAGTGGTCGGTTCCGCGCCGATGCGCATCCGGACCTCCACATGGGCACCGGGGTCGATGCGCTGCGGGTCGTCCGGCGCCAGTACGATCCGCCGGATCCGGTCGGTGACCGGCGCGCACTCGACGACAGTGGCGAACTGCCACGCGAGGGTGTGCGACGTCGCCATCTCAGCGGCCGCTCGCGGCGGCGAGTTGCCGCTCCGCCGGGGGCGGTGCGACGGCCGAACGACCTTCTGTCGCCAGCATCCGCTCCAGGAGCCGGCGGACCCACATGCCGCCGGCGTCGATGTTGAGGCTGTAGAACTCGTAGTCCGGATTGGCGTCGATGGCCTCCTGCTGTGCCTTGAGCATGCGCTCGTCCTCGCTGAAGACGCCGTGCACCCCGTTGCGCAGCTGGGTGGTGATGAGCTGGCTCTCCAGACGGTAGTTGCGCTGGAACGACCAGAAGTAATGGCAGGTCCGGTCCGTCTCCGGAGTGATCGTGTTCATCACGTACCCGTTGACGCCGTGCGACCGATCCCCCTCGCGCGCGCCCGTGCCCGCTGCGGCGACGCCGACATCGAGGCAGATCGTCGACGGGGACTCGAAGTGGATGATCTGCCAGCGGTCGACACGACCGGAGAAGCCGGGGAACTTGTCGCGCATGTTCTTGAGCCAGAAGGGCGGCGGCTCGATGTCCAGCATCCACCGTTCGACCGTGACGGTGCCGTCGGTGTGGGTCGTGACGAACTCCGATTCGCTGAGCTCCGCTTGACCGATGCTCGACGTGTGCACGAACTCCTCGTGCGTGAGGTCCATCAGGTTGTCGAGGACGAGCTGGTAGTTGCACTCCGCGTGGATGAGCTCGCCGTCGCCGGTCCACTCCGGATCGGTCATCTGGTGCATGTCGGGGATCGTCGACGGGTCTGCGAGCGCCGGTTCGCCCACCCACACCCACACGTACCGGTAGCGATCGACGACGGGAAAGGACGCCACCGTCGCGCTCGGGTTGATCGTCTCCTGGGCGGGCATGGCGGTGCATCGACCGGCGGGGTTGTACCGCAGGCCGTGATACGGGCACTGCAGGTCGTCACCGATGATCTTCCCCATCGACAGCGGCGCAAGCCGGTGCCAGCAGGCATCGGCGAGCGCGACCGGATCACCGCTCTCCGTCCGGTAGAGGGCCAGGGGGCGACCGGCCACCGTGCGCGCGAGCGGCTTACGGGTCACCTCGTGGTCCCATGCCGCGACGTACCAGGCGTTGCGCGGGTAGTCGAAGATCTTCGCCGTCGTGGTCTCAGCCATCGCCACTCCCTCGTGCCGTTGATTTACCTATGTCGATAGGTAAATTCATCGTATGGGGCGCCATCGTCGAGCGCAAGCATCCGCACCGGGCTGGTAACGTCCTCGAGATGACGGAGGTCGGATGTCACTGAGGTACGCGCTGCTCGCCCTGCTGCGGGTCGGCCCGCTCTCGGGATACGAGTTGCAGAAGCTCTTCGCCGAGTCCGTCGGGCACGTCTGGCACGCACCGGACTCGCAGATCTATCCCGAGTTGAAGCGCATGGAGTCCGACGGTCTCATCACCGGCGAGGAACAGACGCGCGGGCAGCGAGGACGGCGTCGCGTGTATCACGTCACCGACCGGGGCGGCGAAGACTTCTTCGCGTGGGCGAACGCCCCCATGGAGTACTCGCGTGTGCGGGACCCCGCCCACCTGCGCGCCGCCTATCTCGAATCGGCCTCTGACGACGCGGCGCGGGACTTCCTCACCGCCCATGCCCGCCATCACCGAGAACTGCTGCGACGTTGGCGCGATGAGATCGCCCGCATCCGCTCCGGCGAGCACCCGATGGTCCAGCGACGCCTCGCCGCGATCCCGGAGCAGGAGCGCGAACGCGCCGTGGCGTTCAAGGTCTTCGCCTACGAAGGCCTCGCGCAGCGCGCCGAGGCGGAGATCCGATGGGCGGAGCAGGGACTGCAGCTCCTCAACCGGCTCGCCGGGGAGGAAGCACCGGTCACCGCAGGGTGAGCTTCCCGCGCAGATCCGTCTTCGCACCTTGCCACTCGCCGCGGACGACTCAATCTCTGGCCGCTCCAGGATGAGCTGCCGGACTTCGTCGGGATAGATGTTCTCCGCGCCGAACCGCCTTCACGGCGTGAGCGCGGGCTCGAGGAACGCGGTCCGGCACCCTCAGCGCACGGTCGAGTGTGCGAGCGTGCGGTTCGAGAGCCCGAACAGCACCGCCCCGGCGACCAGGGCTGCGACGCCGATGCCGTAGGCGACCTCGACACCCACACCGTCCACCAGGAGCCCGCCGAGGCCGGCCGCGAGCATGATGGCTCCCTGGAACCCGACGACGACGAGGCTTCCGCCCGCCTCCAGCCGATCGGGCGTCCGGTGGCCGACCCAGGTGTTCACGACGATCAGCCACGAGGCGAAGAAGAAGCCCCACACGAACACGGCGGCGCCGACAGCCCACACCGAACCGGACAGCAGGATCGTCGCGGCGACGGTGACGGCGATCACGGCAGGCGCGAGCACCGCGAAGAATCGGAACGAACGATCGATGATCAGCCCGATGATGAGGTTGCCCGCGAGACCGCCGACACCGAAGATCGCCAACAGGACGATGATCGTCGGCGCATCGACCTCGGGCAGGCGTTCCAGGGCGAGGCGGATGTACGTGTACGCGAGGAAGTGACCGACGACGACCAGCACGTGCCCCACGAGGCCGAGCCCGACCCCTGGCCTGCGGATCGTGTCCGCGAGGAGGCGGAAGCTCGACACCTGCGCCGCGGGCACCCGCGGAAGGAGCAGGCGCAATGCGACCGACAGCAGGCCCGTGGCGATCCCGGCCACGGCGAACACCGCACGCCAGTCCATCGCCTCGCTGAGGATGACCCCGAGGGGCACTCCGGCGACGGTTGCCAGCGAACCACCCGCCGAGGTGAACATCACCGCGCGCCCGAGTCGCTCCGGCCCTGCGATCCGCACGGCGACCGTGATCGACATCGACCAGAAGGTGCTCAACGCCGCACCGAGCAGGAAGCGCGCGAGGAGGATGATGACGAGATTCGGCGCGATCGCGACGATGAGGTTGGACGCCGCGGCGGCGATCGCCATCCACACCAGCAGGGTGCGGCGGTCGAGCCGCGGGAACACGATGCCGACGGTGGGCGCCACGATGAACCCGACGAGCGCCGTCACCGTCACCGTCTGCCCGGCCTGCCCCGGCGTGATCCCGAGCCCGTCGGCCATCTCGGTGAGCATGCCGTTCGGGAGGAACTCCGCCGTGACGAGCAGGAAACTCAGCATCATCATGACGATGAGAGCGCCATACCTGATGCGCTCGGCGGGAGACGTGTCCGTGACGGGGATCGGCGCAGTCGTTGTCATGTTTCCACGTTCGCAGTCGCAAGGATGCCGCGCCCGATCGCCCGTCCGCCACATCCGACCATTCGTCCGCGCTCGGCCGGGCGTGTCGTGGCGCCAGGAACCAGAGGGATGACGCCAGACTTCGAGGATGAGCGCCTCTGCACCTTCATCACCCGGACCCGACTCCGGGCCCGCAGGGCGCGGTGGCGCCGAACCGGATGCGCGAAAGCGCGGCGTCCTCGCGTGGGCTCTGTGGGACTGGGGCTCGGCCGCGTTCAACGCCGTCGTCACCACCTTCGTGTTCAGCACCTTCCTCGCCAGTCAGCTGTTCGTTGATCCGGACATCGTCGCCGCCGCGAACGGTGACAAGAGGGATCCAGAACTCGTCGCAGCCCTCGCATCGAACGCGAGCCTCATCGGCTGGGCGCTGACGATCGCGGGGGTCCTCATCGCCGTGCTCGCTCCGGTGCTGGGGCAGCGGTCGGACGGTTCGGGGCGCCGCAAGCTGTGGTTGGGCATCAACACCGGTCTCGTCGTCCTGGCGATGGCAGCGATGGTGTTCGTGGTCGGGGCGCCGCAGTACCTCATCCTCGGGGCCACACTGCTCGCGGTCGGCAACGTCTTCTTCGAGTTCGCGAGTGTGAACTACAACGCCATGCTCGTACAGGTCTCCACCAAGGAGACGATGGGGCGGGTGTCCGGGTTCGGCTGGGGAATGGGCTACGTCGGCGGGATCGTGCTCCTCCTCATCCTGCTCGTCGGCTTCATCGGCCTGGCGTCGAATCCCGGTCCGCTCGGCGTCACGACCGACGGGGGTCTGCACATCCGACTCGCCGTCCTCGCCTCGGCCGTGTGGTTCGGAGTGTTCGCGATCCCCGTGCTGCTGCGGGTCCCGGAGATCCCGGCGCGCGAGCGCCAGAACAGGGTGGGCTTCTTCCGCTCGTACGCGATCCTGGGCGGGACGATCGCGAAGCTGTGGCGCGGCAACCGGCAGGTGCTGATGTTCCTGCTGGCGAGTGCGGTGTTCCGCGACGGCCTCGCCGGCGTCTTCACGTTCGGTGCGATCATCGCCGCCCAGGTGTTCGGATTCTCGAGCACCGAGGTGCTCTACTTCGCCGTCGGCGCGAACGTCGTCGCCGGCATCAGCACCATGCTCGCCGGACGTCTCGACGACGCCTTCGGCCCGAAGCGCGTGATCATGTTCTCGCTGATCGGGCTCGTCGTGGCCGGCACCGCCGTGCTCTTCATCGGGGACGGTCAGCTCGGCTTCTGGATCGCCGGCCTCATCCTGTGCATGTTCGTCGGGCCCGTGCAGTCGGCGAGCCGCTCCATGCTCGCGAGGATCACCCCTCCGGGTCGGGAGGGAGAGATCTTCGGCCTCTACGCCACGACCGGCCGGGCGGTCTCGTTCCTCGCACCAGGCCTGTTCGCGCTGTTCGTCGGCATCACCGGCGACACGCGGCTCGGCATTCTCGGGATCGTGCTCATCCTCCTCGCCGGCCTGCTGCTGATGCTGCCGGTCAAGGCGAAGCAGGCGGACATCGAGTAGGACCCGCCGCGCTCACCCCCAGTTGTCGGCGAGCTTGCTCAGCAGGCGGGCCAGTTCGCGGGCCTCTTCGTCCGTGAAGGACTCCAGCGCCTTCGACAGTGCCTGGCGCCGCTCGCCGCGCATGCCCTGCGCGATGCGCCGCCCCTCGTCGGTCAGGGCGATGCGAGTGCGGCGGGCGTCGGACGGATCCGCCTCCCGGACGACGAGCCCGCGCTGCACGCCCTGCTGGACCAACCGGGATGCACGCGGCTGATCGACGCCGATCGCCTCCCCCACCGCGCTGACGCTGAGGGGCTCGGATGCCGTCGCGAGGGCGTCGAGCATCCGGATCCATGCGGGGCCACCGAGCCGCGAACCAGGGCCCGGGCCGCCCATCCACGGCGGGGCGCCGAAGCCGCCGCGGTGACCGTGCGGCTG
Source organism: Microbacterium ginsengiterrae (assembly GCF_014205075.1). Taxonomy (NCBI): domain Bacteria; kingdom Bacillati; phylum Actinomycetota; class Actinomycetes; order Micrococcales; family Microbacteriaceae; genus Microbacterium; species Microbacterium ginsengiterrae. The sequence continues at coordinate 1,060,334 of NZ_JACHMU010000001.1, forward strand.
CCCGTGCTCACCGTGCGGACCGCCGTGCCCGTGTCCGTGCGGGCCATGCGCGTGCGCACCGCCCGGCATCCGCCGAGCGCGCAGACGGGACAGGGCGCGCGCGATGGCTTCGGCAGGGTCAGGAGTCTCGTTGCTCACACCGACGATTTTACATGCGATTTGACATGCTTCTACATCGCATGTCACACTACATATACATGCACAGTGACAAGTAAAGGACTTCCCCATGAACACCACACACGACACACATGACTCCACGCGCCCCTTCGGCTTCTGGCTCAAGGCCGTCGACCGGCTGATGGCTGCGGAGTTCGCAGCCGCCTTCGAATCGTTCGGTCTCACGCGTCGGGACTGGCGGCTGCTGAACCGCATCGACGAAACGGTGGCCGCAGACGGGCCCCGCCCCCTCTCCCCCCACAAGCTGCGCCGCCTTCTCGACATCGGTTGGGTGACGGATACCGATGGCACGTGGACCCTCACCGATGAGGGCCGCGACGGCAAGGAACGCCTCGCCGCCGTCGTCGACGGGATCCGCGCCAAGGTGACCGACGCGGTCCCTGCCGAAGATCTCGCGACGACGATGTCGACCCTCGAGCAGCTCACCCGCGCCTTCGGCTGGGAGGAGGGCACTCCTCTTCCGCGTGGACGCGGACGGGGGCACGGCCGGCCGCACGGCGCCCGTCGCCACGGATTCGGTCCCCGCTCGTTCGGTCATCACCCGCACGCGCACGGCTCCGACCAGGCGCACTGCGCCCACCCCGAGCAGGCCTTCGGGCCGCGCGGCCACGTGCACGCCCACCACGGCCGCGCACGTTTCGCGCAGGGCGCCTACGAGCGCGGCTTCGACGCGGGCTTCAGCCGGGGGCGAGCCGAGAACTGAGCTCGGCCTGCTGGCGCAGCGCCGTCGCTCCGATACGAGAAGTGGCCGTTTCGCACCCGCGGGACGGCCACTTCGTCGTTCTCAGCCGCCGAGTCCGAGGAACACCATGAGACCGACCGCGCCAAGGAACAGTACGGTGAGCCCGGCGTAGATGGCCACCGTCCAGCCGCGATAGCTGTTGCCGTCGGCGGACCCCGGCATCTCCTGCGAGGGGACGTCGATGTACGACACCGCCGGCGCGGTCGGCTGCTCGTTCTGCGCCCGCTGGGCCGCCCGGCTCACGGGGCGCGGGGTGTCGGGCGCTCCGGTTCCGACCGCGTCGTCGAAGACGGGCGGCGGCGGGATCATGGGCTCCGCCGCGACCTCGTCGGGCACTGGGAGATCGGCGGATGCGCCGCCGAAGGACGGCGGCTCCGGGACGTCGAAGTCCGGTACCGCCTGCTCCTCCGCCGTCAATCCGACGGCTGCCGCACCGGCATCCGTCGTCGGGGCCGGGGCTGCATCATCCGCCGGATGGCCTGGATCGTTCTCGGTGTCGTCGCCGGTCACGCCTCGATACTACGTGCGCGTGCGCCGCGAGTCACGGCCCGCGTCAGCCGCCGACCGATCCGGCGTCGATGACGCCGACATCCGTGCGGTGGAAGTTCTGGAAGGAACGGGATGCCGTCGGGCCACGCTGGCCCTGGTAACGGTTGCCGTAGGGACCGGAACCGTAGGGGTTCTCCGCCGCGGAGGTGAGGCGGAAGAAGCAGAGCTGCCCGATCTTCATCCCTGGCCACAGTTTGATCGGCAGCGTGGCGACGTTCGCGAGCTCGAGCGTCACGTGTCCGGTGAAACCGGGGTCGATGAAGCCGGCCGTGGAGTGCGTGATGAGGCCGAGCCGGCCGAGGGACGACTTGCCCTCGAGGCGCGCGGCGATGTCGTCGGCGAGGCTGACCTGCTCGAACGTCGCGCCAAGGGCGAACTCTCCCGGGTGCAGGATGAACGGTTCGTCGGGTTTCACCTCGATGAGACGCGTGAGCTCCGGCTGATCCTCCGCCGGGTCGATGAACGGGTACTTGTGGTTGTCGAACAGACGGAAGTACCGATCGAGGCGCACGTCGATGCTCGACGGCTGGATCATGTCCGGGTCATGCGGGCTCAGGCCGATCCGGCCGGCGGCGAGTTCTGCTCTGATGTCGCGATCGCTGAGAAGCACGGGATCAGCCTACGGCCAGACGGCGCCGATCCCTCGCCCGATGACGGCGAAGCCGAGAACGACCAGCAGCACGGTCATGATGACGTGATTCTCGCGGAGGAGCCAGGTGTGCAGCGCAGACAGCGGACCCTTCAGTCGGTCGGCGGCGATCAGATGCGCCAGTACCGGGATGAGCACGGTGGACGAGGCGAGCAGAGCGAAGATGACGATGACGATCGCGATGCGCCCCGGCGTCAGATCTCCCGTCCCGAGATCGACGGCGACACTCACCGTGAGGATCACGTTCTTCGGGTTGGCGATCGAGAGGACAAGGCCGAGTCGGATGCCGCCACCGAAGCCGCAGGAGTCGACCTTGGCCATCCACCCCGGCACCTCCGGCGCCTCCTCACCCCGAGGCCGCTTGCGCCACTGCTTCACCGCCAGCCACAGCAGCAGACCACCGAGCACCAATCTGATCGCCCCCTGCCACAGGTGCGGACCGTCACTCTCCTGGGAGGAGGGCAGGACCGAGGACAGCAGCATGAGGACGAGCAGGACCACCAGGATCCCGACCATCCATCCGATGAGGAAACCGGGTCCGCTGCGGCGCGCACGAGGACTCAGCAGGGTGAGGATGACGACGATGATCGGCACGGGGCTGATCGCGATGCCGATCATGAACGGCAGGATCTCGCCGATGATCGTACCCATCACGCCTCCGCTCCCGCTGTCGCGGCGCACCACCCCGGACACCGCACCGGCGCGACGGCAGCGAAGCATTTGTTATGCTTGCCGAGCGCCGCAAGGCCACGGGGCTGTAGTTCAATGGTAGAACTTCTGCTTCCCAAGCAGACAGCGCGGGTTCGATTCCCGTCAGCCCCTCCACATGGATTCCGGAGCCGATCCAGGCATTCGGAACTGATCCGGCACCGGATTCCGGCAGGTGCCGCTCGCATCCGCCCGTCGCATCACGACCGTCGCATCCACCCGATGCCCCGCGATTCGCCTCCCGGATACCCGCCACTCGTGCTGGGCGCAACCCCGGTTGCTCGAAGTCGGTCGACGACTAGCTTCGTCTCTGGACCGACTCACACGACGGCGGCGCCGGTACGCCGCGGGAAGGATGCCGGATGGTCTCCATCGGATATCACGCATCGCACGAGCAGCATCCACCGAGCGAGCTGCTCTCGGCAGTCCGGCTCGCGGAGGGGGTCGGCTTCGACGAGGTGATGTGCTCCGACCATCTCGCGCCGTGGACGACTGCCCAGGGGCACTCGGGGTTCGCATGGAGCTGGCTCGGTGCCGCCATGGCGCTCACCAGTATTCCGTTCGGGCTCGTCAACGCGCCCGGCCAGAGGTACCACCCGGTGGTGATCGCACAGGCCATCGCCACTCTCGCGGAGATGTTCCCTCAGCGGTTCTGGGTGGCGCTCGGCAGCGGAGAGAATCTCAACGAGCACGTGACGGGTGACCCGTGGCCGGAGAAGCCGGTGCGTCAGCGCCGCCTGCGTGAGAGCGTCGACGGGATCCGTGCCCTCCTGGACGGGCAGCGTGTCGACAGCGAGGGCCTCGTCCGCATCCATGACGCGCGCATATGGACGCTGCCCGAGCATCCCGTGCCGTTGATCGGCGCAGCCGTCAGCGCCGACACGGCGGCATGGGTCGCGGGCTGGTCGGACGGTCTGATCACCGTCGGGTGCCAGGAGCAGGAGACCGCAGAGGCCCTCCGACGGTATCGAGGCGCCGGCGGTCGCGGTCAGGCTCGCCTGCAGATCCACCTGAGTCTCCAGCCCAGCCGTCACGACGCGCTTGCCGTCGCGCGCGAGCAGTGGTCGCAGACCATGGCGCAGGACGTGACGATGTGGGATGTCGAGACTCCGGAGGGTTTCGAGGCGGCCATCGTGCCATCCGACGATGCGCTCGAAAAGGGAGTGCTGATCTCCGACGACCCGCGCGAGCTCGCGGACCGCATCGCGGCGGTCGCTCAGGGGTACGACCACATCTACTTGCATCATGTCGGGCTGGACCAGGCGGACTTCCTCGAACGCTGCGGAGCCGAACTGCTCCCCCGGCTCCGGAGCATCCTGTGACGAAGGCGCGGTTCGACGTCGACCCGTGGACGGTCAGCATCTCCGATGTTCGGCCGGAGAGCCTCGCCCACGAGGAGTCGGTGTTCGGACTGTCGAACGGTCATCTGGGCTGGCGAGGAAACCTCGATGAGGGCGACCCTCGTGGGGTGGCGGGAAGCTACCTCAACGGCGTCTTCGAAGAGCATCCGATGCCCTACGCCGAAGACGCATACGGGTACCCGGAGGTCGGGCAGAGCGTCATCAACGTGCAGAACGGCCAGATCATCCGGATGCTCGTCGACGACGAGCCGTTCGACATCGAGACGGGCGAGCTGTCCTCACATGATCGCCGGCTCGATCTGCGCGATGGCACCCTGCATCGGAGCTTCGAGTGGACCAGCCCCACCGGGCGCCGGGTCCGAGTGGAGTCCACCAGGGTCGTGTCGCTCAGCCGCCGTGCCATCGCCGCGGTCCGCTACAGCGTCGAGGCCGTGGAGCATGCGGTGGACATCACAGTGATCTCGGAGCTGCTGGCGAACGAGCCCGTGCCCGTCGAGCACGATGACCCTCGGGTGCAGGATCTGCTCACCCGCCCGCTCGTGACGGTGGAGACCGACGCGGTCGGCTCCCGGGCGACCCTGCTGCACCGCACCAGGCGCAGCGGTCTCGCCGTCGCCACGACCATGGATCACGAGGTCGACGCCCCTGGATATCGTCTCGTGACCGAAGCCGAGGACGATGGGGCGAGGACGACGATCCGTGCCCGACTCGATCCGGGCGAGCGCCTCGTGATCGTGAAGTATGTGGGACACGATTTCGAGGAGAGCAGGGCGTCGGCGACAGTGCGGGCACGAGCTGAGACGGCCGTGACTGCTGCCATGGCGGACGGCTGGGATCGGCTCCTCGCGGAGCAGAGGGAGGTACTCGACGACTACTGGCGCTGTGCCGACGTCATCGTGGAGGGCGAGCCTCGGTTGCAACAGGCCGTCCGCTACGCCCTGTTCCAGGTGTTCCAGTCGGCGGCACGCGCCGAACTGCGCTCTGTTCCCGGCAAGGGCCTCACCGGCGCCGGTTACGAAGGACACACGTTCTGGGACTTCGAGGCCTTCGTCCTCCCGGTGCTGACGTCGACGGCTCCGGATGCCGCACGGCAGGCGCTCCTTTGGCGACACTCGACCCTGCCGCACGCCCGAGATCGTGCAGCGCAGCTCCATCTCGCCGGAGCCGCTTTCGCATGGCGCACGATCGACGGCCGGGAGAGCTCGGGCTACTGGCCGGCGAGCACGGCGGCGTTCCACATCAACGCCGACATCGCCGCCGCCGTGCTTCACTATGTGCGGGCGACCGGTGACGTCGAGTTCGAGCGCGAGTACGGACTCGAGATCCTCGTCGAGACAGCCCGACTCTGGGTGTCGCTGGGGCGCCGGGATGCGGATGGCACCTTCCACATTGACGGGGTGACCGGCCCGGACGAGTACTCGGCCATCGCGAACGACAACGTCTTCACCAACCTGATGGCTCAGCTCAATCTGCGCGCCGCGGCCGACGCGGCGCGCAGACATCCGGAGCGGTGCGAGGATCTCGGCGTCGGCGCCGACGAGATCGACGAGTGGACGGCCACCGCCGCGGCCATGCACATCCCGTTCGATGCGGACCTCGGCATCCACCCCCAGTCCGCGGGCTACACGCAGCTCGAGCGATGGGACTTCGACGCGACCGGGATCGACCAGTACCTGCTTCACGACCATTTCCCGTACTTCGACCTGTATCGGAAGCAGGTGCTGAAGCAGGCCGACCTCGTACTCGCCATGCACTTCGCGCATGAGGCATTCACGCCGGAGCAGAAGATCCGGAACTTCGAGTACTACGAGGCGCTGACCGTCCGCGACTCCTCTCTGTCCGCCGCCCCTCAGGCCGTGATCGCCGCCGAGGTCCACCAGCTCGAACTGGCCTACGACTACCTCGCCGAGGTGGCCACGATCGACCTCGATGACGCCCACGGGAATACGCACGAGGGGCTTCACGTCGCCGCGCTCGCCGGCGTGTGGACCGTGATCGTCGCCGGGTTCGGCGGCATGCGCGACACGGCGGACGGATTGCGATTCGCTCCGCGCCTCCCACCCAGGCTCACACGGCTCGGATTCGGCATCCGCGTCCACGGAGAGACCCTTCGGCTGGACGTGTCGGCGTCCGAGACGACCTACCGATACAGCGGCGATGAGCCGCTGAAACTCCTGCACTTCGACCAGGCGATCACCGTGGGCACCGACGAAGTCACCGCGCAGACACCGTCGCCGCCCGTCCCGAGATCGCGGCCTCAACAGCCCAGGCACCGCGCTCCCCGCTCCGCGTTCGAAACCGATGGTTCGTGAGGGACGTGCGACTGAATGCTCTCCTCGCCTCTCACAGCCACCGGTAGAATCGCCGTCCATGCCCAACCGCAACGATGTCGAAGTCGATGCTGAGCACCTGTCCGTCCGCCCCCGGGGACTCGACGCGCTCTGGTGCTTCCGTCGTGAGATCACCCTGCCCATCGATGCGGTCGATTCGGTCGCACTCACACCCAAGAGCGACCTCAAGCGCGGCATCCGGACTCTGGGGACCGACGTCGGTTTCAAGATCTGCGGGACGTTCCGATCGCAGGGGGACGTGAACTTCTGGAACTACCGCGGCCCCGGCCCCGTCCTCGCGATCAGGCTGAGGCCGGGACTCGAGTTCACGCACCTGTACCTCTCGGTCGACCACCCGGAAGGTCTGCGCGACCGGATCGCGGCGGCTCTGACCGGCGCGTCGGATGCCGAATGAGACCAGCTCGTCAACCCCTTGGGCCCGCCGAGAGCGGACCATAGCGTGGAGGGATGAGCGACGAGAGCACCGAACGCACCCCGGACGGTCATCACATCGTGGTCGACAGACGCCGCTGGCGGGCGACCGATCCTGACATCCCCGACACCCTTCGGCAGGAACTCGTCGATGAGCTGATGGCCGCTCGACGCGCGGTGCGGACGGACGGCGACACCGCACGGCCGCGCGTGAGCGACGCCAAGCACGCCCTCGGCGAGCGCGGGTACCCGTGGTGGGAGGACCCCACCGATGAGGAACTCGCCACTCGGATCATCGCGACGACGCGCGCGCTGCTCTCCAAGCGCGCCGGGCGGTCGATCTGTCCGAGCGATGTCGCACGCGTCGTCGGCGGCTCCGGTGAGCGCTGGAGATCGGCGATGCCGACGGTCCGCTCCACGGTGGCCCAGATGGCCGCCGATGGCGTCGTCGTCGTGACGCAGAAGGGTGAGGCCGTCGACATCGCGCAGGCTCGCGGCCCCGTGCGGATCTCGCTGGCACCGGCTGAGGATCCGTCGGAGTAGACCGCGCGATACGGTCGAGGGATGCCAGAGATCCACCGCGCCAGAGTCTCCGAGATCGATCCGGTCACGCTGTACCGCATCCTCTGGCTGCGGGTGAGTGTGTTCGTGGTCGAACAGCAGGCCGCCTATCCGGAACTCGACGGGCGGGACATCGAACCGGATGCGGAATTGATGTGGAGCGTGCAGGACGGGGCGGTGGCCGCGACCCTGCGCGTCCTCCGCGATGATGTTTCGGCGATGCGCATCGGTCGTGTGGCCACGGCCGAATGGGCCAGGGGGCAGGGTCATGCTGCTCGACTGATGGATGCGGCCGTCGAGCGCTGCCGCGAGCAGGCGCCGAGCGCGCCCATCCACCTCGACGCGCAACTGCACCTCGAGGACTGGTACGGCAGATTCGGCTTCGTCCGCGCCGGCGCGTCGTACCAGGAGGACGGCATCCCGCACATCCCGATGGTCCGGGAGACGTCAGTCCTCTGAGCCGTCACCCGACGGCAACGTGTGCCAGATCTCGAAGGCCACCTCTGCCGCCCGCTCGGACTCACCTGCGGCGAGGTGCTCGATGAGGCGATCGTGCAGCCCGACGGAGCGTGTGCCGTCACCACCGAAACGGCGACGCTCCATGCGACGCACGAGGGGGTCGTACTGATCGATCACGGCCGCGGCGGCGCGATTCCCTGAGGCGACGATGGGGATGCGGTGCAGCTCATCGTCGGCCGCGTTCGCGTCATCCGTATCGCCGGCGGCGACCGCATCCGCGAAGCGACGGTTCGCATCCCTCATTCCCTCGACCTGCTCCTGCGAAAGCCGGCCGGCCGCCGTCCGAGCGGCCAGTGCATGCATCGCGGCGATCACATCACGCGCATCGCCGGCCGCCTGCTCATCGATCTCGGCGACCGTCGTCGAGCGCCCCGGTTTCGTGACGACGAGCCCACTCGCCGCCAGTCGCAGGAGAGCCTCCCGGATCGGTGTCCGGCTCACGCCGAGCCACTCTGCCAATTCGACGTCCCTCAACTGCTCCCCCGGCTCGAAGGTGTAGTCGACGATCGCGTCGCGGAGCCGCGTGTACACGTCGTCTCGGAGGAGCGAGCGCCCGACGCGGGCGGCATCATCGCGGGGAATCGGCATGCAACATGTTGCGCACGAAAAGCCCCTCCGGGCAAATCGCCGAGCGTGGGAATAGATTGTGGCATGCAATATGTTGCACATCACAATCGACACCGGTCGACCAGGAACCTTCCCGGACCTTCCCGGCGGAGGACGAACGAAAGGGCATCATGAACATCACCGACCAGACAGTCAAGAATGTCGTGCTCGTCCACGGCGCCTTCGCCGACGGATCCGGCTGGCGCGGCGTGTACGACAACCTCACCGACCGGGGGTATCGCGTCTCGATCGTGCAGAACCCGCTCACCTCACTCGAGGACGACGTCGCGGCGACGACCCGCGTGCTCGACCAGCAGGACGGCCCGACGATCCTCGTCGGTCACTCCTGGGGCGGCACAGTCATCACCGAGGCCGGCACTCACCCCGACGTCGCCGGCCTCGTCTACGTCGCCGGCATCTCCCCCGACTCCGGCGAGACGACGTCGAAGCAGTACGAGGGATTCGCCCCCACGCCGGACTTCGTGATCGACGTCGACGAGCAGGGCTACGGATTCCTCACCCGTGACGGCTTCAAGGTCGCGTTCGCCGACGACCTCTCGGACGAGGATGCCGCCTTCCTGCGCGACACGCAGGTACCCATCAACATGTCCGTGTTCGGAGCCCCGGTCTCCGAGGCGGCGTGGCGGACGAAGCCCAGCTGGGCCGTGTACGGCACCGCGGACAACGCTTTCGATCCTGAGATGCTGCGGTCCATGGCAGAGCGCATGGGCGCGCCGATCACCACCGTGCCCGGCAGTCACGCCGCGTACATCTCGCAGTCGGCGCTCGTCGCCGATGTCATCGTCACAGCAGCGGAGAAGGCCCTCGTCAACGCCTCCTGACCACCGACCGTCGGCCCGCGCGCTCATGTTCGTTCGCGCGGGCCAGCGTCGTCTACTCGCCCATCGGGATCCACTCGGTCCAGGTCGTGACCTCCTGCAGGACATCGGGCAGCGGCGCAACGCCGAGCCCAGGAGCCTGCGGCACGTCGAGGTGGCCGTCGCGCATGACGAACGGCTCCGTGAGGTCGGTGCGGTAGAAGCGGTCGCTGACAGACACGTCGCCGGGGAGGACGAATCCCGGCAGAGCCGCGAGCGCGATGTTCGCCGCCCTGCCCAGCCCCGACTCGACCATGCCGCCGCACCACACCGGCACTCCCTGCGCCGCCGCGAGGTCATGGATCCGCCGCGCCTCCAGGTAGCCCCCGACGCGGCCCGGCTTGATGTTGATGACGCTCGTCGCGCCGAGCCGGATCGCCTGCGCCGCGGTGTGCGCCGACGTGATCGATTCGTCGAGACAGATCGGAGTGGACAGCATCCGTGCGAGGTCGGCGTGACCCAACAGGTCCTCCTCGTCCAGCGGCTGCTCGATGAGCAACAGACCGAACTCGTCGAGTCGCGCGAGATGCTGCGCGTCTCGGAGCGTGTAGGCGGTGTTGGCGTCGACCTGCAGAGCGAGGTCATCGCCGAATCGCTCGCGCACTGCGCGCACCACGTCGACGTCCCACCCCGGCTCGATCTTCAGCTTGATCCGCGCGTAGCCCTCCGAGAGGTACGCGTCCACCGCGTCGAGCAGCCGCGGGATCTCGTCCATGATCCCGACGGAGACACCGCACGGCACGCGGGTGCGCACGGCCCCCAGCTCACGCGCGAACGGTCGCCCCTGCGCGCGCAGCTCCGCATCCAGCACCGCCATCTCGACTGCGGCCTTCGCCATCCGATGCCCCTTGATCGGCGCGAGGACCTCCGAGACCATGTGCGCGCCGGCGAGATCGACCCCGGAGAGCGCGGGAACGAGGTGACCGCGCAGAACGTCGACGGCACCGTCGGTGTACTCCGCGGAATACACCGGGTCGGGCAGGGTGACACACTCACCCCAGCCGTCCACGCCGTCCACCACCGCACGGACGAGGAGGATGTCCTTCGTCGTCTGCGTGCCGAACGATGTTCGGAACGGAGACACGAGCGGCATGGCCACCCTGCGCAGTTCGATCCCTTCGAGCTTCATGGTCTCTCCTCCCTGCGGAGCACGTACCCGTCCGCACGATCGAATCCGACGATGCGGTGCCCCGAACCCATCAGGGCGGCGAGTCGTTCGCGCACCTGCTCGCGCCACGCCCGCGCTGCGGACGGATCCTCACGACGGATATGCGCGATGCCGGACGGCACGGGAACGCACACGTCGTCCTCCCGCCGCGGGGTCGGCGTCGGCGCTCCCGCGCGCTCGACGACGGTCTCATCCCGCAGGCGCCAGGTCACCAGCAGCCGGTCCGTCTCGTCACCGCCGTTGACGCCGTCTCGGATCTCCCCGTAGAAGTTCGTCAGGTACTCGGTCGGCTCTGCGCCGAGCTTCTCGATGTTGAAACGGGCATTGCGCGCGACCAGCGGGTCGAACGTCCACTCGATGACGTCGAGGCGGCGGCTCAGCGCCCAGGCGCGCTGATGCTGCTTCAGCGCGAAGCCCACGGATCGGCCGATCATGCCCGACGCGACCCCGGTGACATGACTGTGCAACGCACGTCGATCGGGATCGCCGTGGAAGGCGATGCCGACACCGACGGGCTCCGCACCGGCGAAGGCCCCGCCCACGTACCCGCCCGCCTTGCCGAGCGCGCGCAGCAGCTCCGGCGGTACGACGGGGTTCTCGGGGGCGCGCCCCCAGATGTCGGCGAGCAGCGCGATGGCCTGCGCTTGGGCGTCCACGTCATCGAGCTCTCGAACCCGCACCCCGGCCGCCGACGCAGCACGTTCGGCGTCGCGGATCGCACGCTCGACGATGGGATCCTGCATCCGTTGCACCTGCCCTTTCGTGGGGCCGCGGCAGAGCCCCTGCGCCCACTGTAGAGCGCGCGGCGGGCCGCACACCTCGCAGATCTGCCCGGATCTCGCAGGGATACCAGGAGTCTCTGCGAGATTCAGGTGATTCTGCGAGATGGATGGACCGCCGGCGGCGCTCAGCCCGCCTCCTCCTTCTTCCTCCTCCGCATCTCGTGAAGAATCGGTTCCGTGTACCCGTTGGGTTGCGCTGCACCTTCGAGGATGAGCCGGCGTGCAGCCTCGAAGGCCAGCCCGCCGCCCTCCGCGCCGAGCAACGGCTCGTAGGACGGATCGCCGACGTTCTGCCTGTCGACCACGGCCGAGAGTCGTCGCATGCTCGCTTCGACATCGTCCGCGCTGATCACACCGTGGAGGAGCCAGTTCGCGAGCAGCTGACTGGAGATGCGCAGGGTCGCGCGATCCTCCATCAGCGCGACACCGTGGATGTCGGGCACCTTGGAGCAGCCGACGCCCTGATCCACCCAGCGCACGACGTAGCCGAGGATCGACTGGACGTTGTTGTCGAGCTCGGTGGCCACCGCCTCCGCGCTCAAGGGTGCTTCGGCGAGCGGCAGGATCAGCATCTCGCTGCGATCGATGCGGTCAGCCGACCGCAGTCGGGCTTGGATCTCATGCGCGTCCAGCTCGTGATAGTGAAGCGCGTGCAACGTCGCCGCCGTCGGCGACGGCACCCACGCCGTGGTGGCGCCGGACCGCACGTGGGCGGACTTCTGCTCGAGCATGTCCATCATGAGATCGGGCATCGCCCACATCCCCTTGCCGATCTGAGCCCGCCCGGACATTCCCGCTCGCAGTCCCGCCTGGACGTTTGACTTCTCATACGCACGCATGAAGGGCTGTTCCTTCATGCGTGACTTCGGCACTACAGGGCCGGCGCACATGGAGGTGTGGATGTCGTCGCCGGTGCGGTCGAGGAATCCGGTGTTGATAAAGGCCACGCGAGAACGCGCCTCCCAGAGACAGGCACGGAGATTGAGCGAGGTCCGCCGTTCCTCGTCCATGATGCCGATCTTGATCGTGTTCTCCGGCAGCCCGAATAGCTCCTCCACGCTGCGGAAGAGCTCGACGGACAACGCGACTTCCTCCGGCCCGTGCATCTTCGGCTTGACGATGTACAGAGATCGTGTCCGTGAATTGCGCGCCCGGCCGTCATCCCGCAGATCCTCGAGAGCTCCGAGTGTGGTCATCACCGCATCGAGGATGCCCTCCGGTACCGGGGCTCCGTGAGCATCGATCACCGCATCCGTGGTCATCAGATGACCGACGTTGCGCACCAGTAGCAAAGACCTCCCGGGTAGGTGGACCATGCCACCGTCCGGGGCGGTGCACTCTCGATCCGGATTCACGGCACGGGTGAAGGTCCGCCCTGCCTTGGTCACCTCGGCAGTCAGCGTGCCGCGCATGAGGTCTCGCCAGTTGCGGTAGCCGAGCACCTTGTCGTGCACGTCGACCGCGGCGACCGAGTCCTCCAGATCCATGATGGTCGTCACGGCAGACTCGAGGACGATGTCCCGCACGCCCGCCGGATGGGTTCGCCCGACGGGGTGGGACCCATCGATCACGACTTCGACGTGAAGGCCGTGATGCACGAAGAAAAGGGACTCCGGAGCCTCTGCAGCTCCGCGGAATCCCACGAACTGCGCGACGTCCTCCAGACCGTCGCGAGCATCTCCGCTGCGCGCCACCACGGCGCCGTCGCGCACCAGGTACCCGTCGACGGCCGCGTGCGACGACGAGAGAAGCGGCACGGTGCGATCGAGGAACTCATGCCCGATCCGTATGACCTCCGCACCCCTGGCAGCGTTGTATCGGGCACCCCGCTGCAGCTCCCCTTGCTCCGACACCGCATCCGTGCCGTAGAGCGCGTCGTAGAGCGATCCCCATCGTGCGTTGACCGCGTTGACGGCGAACCGTGCGTTCAACAGCGGGACGACGAGTTGCGGTCCGGCCATCTCCGCGATCTCGCGATCGACGTCCGGCGTCGAGACCTCGAACTCCGCCGGCTCCGGCACGAGGTACCCGATCTCTTCGAGGAATTTCCGGTAGTGCGCCGGCTCGGGCTGGCCCGGAGAAGACCGGTGGTACGCGTCGATCTGCGCTTGCAGTTCGACGCGTCGAGCGATCAGTGTGCGATTCCGCTCGGACAGATCCTCGATGATCGCGCGCACGCCTCGCCAGAAGGCGTCCGCGTCGATGCCGGTCCCCGGCAGGCTCTCGGTCACGAAGTCGAACAGAGGTGCTGCGATGTCGAGGCCCTCGACACGGATCCGCCCGCTCATGCCGTCGCCACCGGGTCGGCGCCGATCTCGGTCAGCACCTGCGCCGCGATCTCGGCATCCTGATCCGGGCGCCCGCCTGCCACCCCGAGACCACCCACGTGCATCCCGTCGAAGACCAGCGGGACTCCGCCGTGGATGCTGGTGAGAATGCCGCCGCTCCCGTGCTCCAGCGCGGTCGCCAGCTCCGGTGCGAGCAGGGCGGTCGGCCGCCGGGTCGAGGCCGCCGTCATCGCCTTGCGCCGGCTGGTCTCGCGGCTGTGCGGGGTCGCACCGTCGGCGCGCCCGTATGCCACGGGTTCCATGGCGGGATCCGCGACATACGCGACGAGGCGCAGACCGGCGAGCTGCCCAGCCGCGATCACCGCTGCCACCGCGCGCGCAGCGGTGTCGTAGGACACGGTCTGCTGAGCGTAGTGGGGGGCTGCGCCGCCGCTGTGTGACGATCCGGTCATTCCGTCTCTCCTTGCCATGTTGCTGCGATCTGCGTCATCGACGCGATCCAGATGTCCGAACGGGCCTGCATTGCGCCGAGGAACCGCTCGAGCATCTCGAATCTGTGCGGCCGCCCGATCGACTGCGGGTGCAGGGTGATCGCGACCGCCCCGCCCGGCTCCTCTCTGGCCGCCCAGTCGATCATGCTCTGCCAACGTTTGAGGACGAGATCGGGATCCGCCATGCCAGGATTGCCCCCGAACTCGAACTCGAACGAGAACCAGTCCTCCTGGTCGACGGTGGTGCTGAACTCGAGGACATCGTGGCGCGCCCCGTAGCGGGTGCCACGCTCCGGGTGCCGTTCGAGAACGCGGCGCGGGCGGTAGGGGTGCACATCACCGCCGGCCAGAGAGCTGTCCCACTCGAATCCGAACTCGTCGAGCAGGTCAAGCGTGTGCGGTGTGGTCGGTCCACCGGGCGCCCGGTAGCCCTTGGGCCGTGATCCGAACATCCCCTCGTAGGCATCGACCTGGCGCCGGAGAAGATCCCGCTCGGCCTCCAGACTGAGGCCGGCGAGCGACTCGTGGCAGACCCCGTGGCAGAACACCTCGTGGTCACGGGCGATCCGCAGTGCGAGTTCCGGCCAGGTCCGGTACGTATGCACCGGCATCCCCCAGCTCGTGGAGATCCCCAGCCGGTTGAAGAGCGCGAGAAGACGCGGAGCTGCGACCTCTCCGCAATAGCGCCCCTTCGACATGGTCGTCTCGTCCTGTTCACGGCCTTTGGCGAGCCAAAGCGATTCGCCGTCGAAGTCCACCGTGATCGCGACGGCCACCGCTGCCCCATCGGGCAGTCGCAGGGTCACGATGCCTCCTCCTCGGTCACGGACATCGCCCCACCCAGATACGCCGACATGCCGCCGTCGACGACCATGTTGGAGCCCGTCACGAAGGAAGCGGCGTCGGAGGCCAGGAAGAGCGCTGCCGCGGCGATCTCGCCCGGCAGTCCGACACGACCGGCGGGACGAACGGCTCCCCAGCGGCGCAGCGCGCCTTCTTCGTCACCGGTCGTCTGCGCCTCGCGGCGGAGGATCGGGGTGTCCACAGCCCCGGGCGAGACGGCATTGACCCGAATTCCGTGCGGTCCGCCCTCGATCGCGAGTGCGTTCGACAGTGCGAGGACGCCGGCTTTGGAGATCGCATACGCGCTGAGATCGGCCGTCGTGCGCCAGGCGTGCGGCGAGGCGGTGAGCACGATCGATCCACGGATGTCACGGGCGCGCATGCGCAAGTACCCGTGACGGACGAGGTTGTAGACGCCGACAAGATTGACGGCGAGGACGCCCTCAAGTTCAGCCGTCGAGGTCTCCGAGACCGTCTTGGCCCAGGTAATGCCGGCGTTGGCGAACACGACGTCCAGACCCCCGTGCTCGGCGATCACCTGATCGAGCGCATCCATGACTGCGTGCTCATCGCGCACGTCGCACCGGATGGTGGGGAATTCCGCGCCATCCGCCTCGGCGACATCGATGTTGACGACGCGGCATCCCTGAGCGAGGAATTGTTCGGCGGCGGCCCGGCCGATCCCGGTGGACCCGCCTGAGAGGACGACGACGCGCCCTCTCAGGTCGGGGTACACCGGGAGCGAACCGGCCATCGGGGGAACCTCGGTCACTCGGCGGCCCGGAGCTCGAAGGACTCGACCGCGCTGCCACCAAGGTTCCAGCCCTCGAGAATGTCCTGGTAGACGCCCTGCGACTCGAGCTCGGTCAGCGCAGCGGCGATGGCCTGGAGGAGCTGCTCGTTCTCGGCGAGCGCGACGATCCCGTACTTTGTTGGGTCGAGCTGCTCATCGAGGAGGGCGAACTCGCCTTCGGCCTTCGACATCTCGTACGCCTCGTACTCGACCCCCATGATGAGCGCGTCCGAGCGGCCCTGCTGCAGCTGCGTGACCTGCTGGGGGATCTGGTCCAGCGGCAGCACGTCGATCGGATCCAGGCCTTCCGCGACGCAGTGGTCTTCCGAGACCTTCTCCGCCAGTTCGGGGTACTGGGTCCCCTTGTTGGCCGTCACGGTACGGCCGCACAGGTCTCCGAACGAGGCGATCTCCTCGGCGTCGTCCGCTCGCACCATGAAGGTCGTGTACGACTGGAAGTAGTCGACGAACGAGTAGCCCGCGGCACGGCGCTCATCGGTCGAGAGCACAGCAGAGAACACGATGTCCGTTCGGCCACTGTCCAGCGACGGGAGGAGCGCGGCGAAGTCTGCGGTCGTCTCGGTGCGGATCTCCACGCCAAGCACCTCGCTGACCGCATCCATGAGTTCGGGATCGATCCCGCTGAGGGTGCCATCCGCATCCTCGAACTCGAGGGGCGCGTTGGGGATCTGGGTCATGTTCGTGATGTATCCGCGCTCGGCGATCTCGTCGGGGAGGAGCGCGTGGATCTCCGGGTAGGCGATCTCCTGATCGTCTCCGGCGGGCACTGCGGCGCTGTCGGTGGATGCGCAGCCGGCGAGGGCGAGGGCAGCGATCCCCACGACGGCGGCGAGGGCGCGGGAGTGGTGACGGGTCATGATTCTCCTTGGTTCGGGGTGTGAGCGGTTCGGGTTTTCGGGTGAGGGCGGAGTGTTCGCGGGACGTGCCTGCGAGTCAGAGGGCGTGTTGGCCGACGAATCGTCGGATGCGCTCGGGCGCCTCGGCGCCGAGGATGGCCTCGGTCGTACCTTCGGCGACGACCGCGCCCGACTCCATGAAGACGATGCGGTCGGCGACCTGACGGGCGAACGCCATCTCGTGCGTGACGAGAACCATCGTCATGCCGGACTCGGAGAGCTCTCGGATGACAGCGAGTACTTCACCGACGAGCTCGGGGTCCAGTGCCGAGGTCGGCTCGTCGAAGAGCATCACCTCCGGTTTGAGCACCAGCGCGCGAGCGATCGCGACGCGCTGCTGCTCTCCGCCGGAGAGCTGCGAGGGGTAGTGATCGAATCGGTGGGACAGCCCGACTCCGGCGAGCGCGTCGCGCGCCTCGGCCGTGGCCCGTGCCGCACCGATGCGCTGGGTATGGCGCAGGGCAAAGGCGACGTTCTCCAGCGCCGTCATGTTCCCGAAGAGGTTGAAGCGCTGGAAGACCATGCCGAGCTTTCGACGCTGGAGGACGAGCCTGCGCTCGCTCAGCTCGACGTATACGTCGCCACGCCGGCCGTAGCCGACGATCTCGTCATGGAACCGGACGTACCCGGCAGAGGGCTGTTCGAGGTGGTTGAGGCAGCGAAGCAGCGTGCTCTTCCCCGACCCGGATGGGCCGATGATGGCGACTGTCTCACCCGCACGACAGCGCAGATCGACCTCTGTGAGCACCTGGGCCCCGTGGAAGGACTTGCTCACTCCGACGGCCTCGAGGACGACGCCGTCGTGATCGCGCAGGATCTCGTTCATCATGCACCTGCCATCGCGCCTGCGGCGGGCGTGCGGCGCCCCACCGTCCTGCCAGCCTTGCCCGTGAACGAGTACTTCGCCTCGATGAAGTGCTGTCCGATGCTCAGCACCGATGTCACCGCCAGGTACCAGATCGAGGCCACAATGAGCAGCTCCATCACCCGGCCGGTGTTGTAGTAGATGGTCTGACTGGTCGTCAGCAACTCGGTGTACCCGATCGCCGCAGCGAGCGAGGTCGTCTTCAGCAGGGTGATCGCCTCGTTCCCGGCAGGCGGGAGGATGCTGCGCATCGCCTGGGGCAGCACGATGAACATCATCGCGCGCGGCGCATGGATTCCGAGGGCCCTGCTCGCGTCCCGCTGGCCCTTGTCGACCGACATGATGCCGCCGCGGAAGATCTCGGCGAGATACGCCGCTTCACTGAGCGCCAGCGCGAGAGTGGAGGCGACGAAGGGCGTGACCAGCTCGACGGTGGAGACCTCTCCGCGACCGGGAACCCAGATCATCGGGAAGACGATGGCGATGTTGAACCACACGAGGAACTGGACGTACACAGGGACGCCGCGGAAGAACCAGACGAACGCGGATGCGGCCGCTCGCAGCACACGCGGCCCCGCGACCTGCATCATCGCGACGATGAACCCGATGCCGACGCCCAGGATGAGGGACACCACCCAAAGCATGAGCGTGGCGGCGAGTCCATCGAGGATGCGCGGGCTGAAGAAGTAATCGGCCACGAACGACCACTGGATGTTGCTCGTGGCGAAGGCGTACCCGACGCCCACGAGGAACATGATCACGACCGCGGAGATCAGACCGCGACCAAACGCTCTGCGGTCGCGGAGGACGACGCCGGGCGGCGATTCCGCGACGGAGACTGGGGTTACACGGCTCATCGAATCCCTTTCGACTCTGGCTTGGAGTTGATCGTAGGGGAAGAATGTTTCATCCGTGCAACAAATATTTCCTGTGTGTAAACTATTCGCCAGTCGGCAGACAACCCGCGAACCGGGCGGATAGTGTCGCCTCGATGGATATTCAACGACGGCGGAAGGGTGCTTCATGAGAGCGATCCCTGTCGAGCCCCGGGACTCTGCCTCGGCGATCGGTGCTCGGCTGCGCGCGGCACGAACGGCGCAGCAGATGACGATCGAACAGCTCGCTCACGCGAGCGGACTCACGAAAGGCTTCCTCAGCCGAGTCGAGCGGGATCAGACCTCACCAAGCGTGAGCAACCTCGTCTCCTTGTGCGATGTGCTCAACATCTCCGTGGGAACGCTGTTCACCGAACCCGACCTCGTCTTCGTGGCTGCCGACGACGCACCCGAGATCGATCTCGGGGGAACGGCGGTCGATGAGCGACTGCTCTCCCCGCGCCGGGAGAGTCGCATCCAGGTCATCCGCTCACGCGTCCGCGCGGGCGAGAGCGGGGGCGGCGGTAACGAGCTGTACGCCCTTAACGCCGAGATCGACTTCCTCCACGTCGTCGCGGGGAGCGTCCGTGTCCTCTTCGCCAACAATGCGCTGACGATGGCGGCGGGTGACTCACTCACGCTCGACGGGCGGGAACCGCACAGCTGGGAAGTCGTCGGGGACGACGGTTGCGACCTCATCTGGGTGCTGGCACCGGCGACGTGGGCCGGTCAGGCGCTCAGCCCGCCCTAGGAGGCCTCGGGCAGCCTCCCCGTGCACACCGCCTCGGTGTGCGCGCTCATCAGAGCGCCCTGACATCCGACCCACCCCTCCGCACGAAGGACGATCATGACATTCGATTCCACGATGGAAGTCTCCGACGGGAAGTTCCACGCGCTCATGGGCCCGGAAGGAGCCCCCGGCTTCTCGGATCACTCCGAGCTCGAGGCCACCTGGGGGCGCCGCTGGGGCGCCGCTGACGAGGTGAGTCGACTGCGTTCCGTACTTATGCGCCGACCGGCGGCGGGGCTGGCACAGATCGACCCCGCGGCGTACTCCCGCGAACTCGACGCCCTCGTGGACCCCGCCCGGCGCTGGTACTGGACCGGCAAGGATGCCCCCGACCTCGACAGGGTCGCAGCGGAGCACGACGGTTTCGCGGACGTGCTGCGAGCCAACGGCGTCGAGGTCGTGTACGCAGACCCTCTGCCGGACTTCACCAAAGCCGTGTACACCCGTGACCCGCTGATCACAGTCCCCGGCGGAGCGATCATCACACGACTGGCCGCTCGCATGCGCCGTGGAGAGGAGCAATCTATCGCGCGTGCCGTCGCAGGCGCGGGGATGCCGATCCTGGGCACGATCACGGGCGAAGGCGTCGTCGAGGGCGGCACCTTCGTCAAAGTGCGGCGCGACCAGGCCTTCCTCGGCACATCCGTCCGTACCACACCCGAGGGGCACCGGCAGCTCGCCCGCATGCTCGAGCCGCACGGAATCACCCTGCACCGGGTCTCACTGCCCGGTTATCTGATCCACCTCGACATGTGCTCCTCGATGATCGACGACGACCTGGCGCTCGTCAACCCCCGGCTCGCTCCGTACGACTACATCAGTGCCCTGGAGGGCCTCGGCATCGAGCTCGTCGAGGTACACCCCTCGGAGGAGTGGGCGAGCAACCTCCTGGTCCTCGATCGACGACGAGTGATCATGCCGGACCATCTCCCGCGCACGGCCGACCGCCTCGCGGCCAAGGGCGTCGAGGTCATCGCAGTGCCGTATCGCGAGATCCTCAAGAACGGCGGAGGACTCCACTGTTCGACGATGGAACTGCAGCGGGACTGGAGCTGACGATGACCGATCGGACAGCACAGGAGTCCTTCCTCGACGACTTCGCGCGACTCTCGTCCTTCGGCGCGACCGCCGGAGGCGGCGTCGAGCGGCTCGCCGGTTCACCGGAGCATGCACAGCTACGCGAGTGGCTCGCTGGTCGCTTCGTCGCACACGGATTCACCGCGCATTTCGACGCGATCGGGAATCTGTTCGGCCTCGCGGAGCTCGTGCCCGGCGCCCCGTTCGTGCTGTTCGGCTCACACACCGACAGCCAGCCACTCGCAGGACGCTTCGACGGCGCCTACGGGGTGCTGACGGCGCTGCATGCCGCGTCGCGCGTGGTCGACGACCACCGCCGGGCGGGCTCGGCTCCGACCTACAACATCGCGATCGTCGACTGGTTCAACGAGGAGGGCGCGAGGTTCAAGCCGAGCATGATGGGTTCCGGCGTGTTCACCGGCAAACTCACCCTCGCCGATGCGCTGGCGACTCGGGATCCGGCGGGGACGAGCGTCGCGTCCGCGCTCCGCAGCACCGCGATGCACGGTGACTTCACCTCTCCGCCGCTCGCAGCGTACGGAGAGATCCACATCGAGCAGGGCCGGTCGATGGATGCCGCCGGTGTGACCATCGGTGCCGTCGATGCCACGTGGTCGGCCTACAAGTATGAGGTCGTCGTGCACGGCGAGCAGGGGCACACAGGATCGGCGCGCATGAGTGACCGGCGGGATGCTCTGCTCGGTGCCGCACACCTCGTCACCGCGGTCCACGACCTCATCGAGCACTTCGAGGTCGATGAGCTGCACACCTCCGTCGGGGAGTTCACGGTCGCTCCGAACTCCCCCGTCACCATCGCACGTGAAGTACGACTTCTTGCCGATCTTCGCGCGGAGACGACAGGGCTCCTGGACGAGGCGTTCGCGCATCTCGAGTCGAGGATCGCCGAGATCGAGCAGCGCACGCGTACGCGCATCGAGATCGTCTCACGATCTGTCTGGCGGAGCGGACCGTTCCTGCAGGGCGGCATCCGTCTCATCGAACGCTCCGCTGCGGCGCACGGCTTCAGCCAGGGGAGAGTCAAGACGCTCGCGGGTCACGACGCGACGAACATGAAGGACATGATCCCGACCCTGCTCGCCTTCATCCCGAGCGTCGACGGGATATCGCACAACGAACGCGAGTTCAGCACCGACGCCGACATGCTCGCAGGTCTCTCGGTGTTCGAGGACGTCGTCCGGGAGCTCTCCACGAACGGTATGCCGGAATGACCGATATCGGACCCGTAGGGCACACGCACCAGCACCGGGTCACCGTGGCTCGCGCCGTCATGTCGCTCATCGCGGCGTACGGCGTCGACACGGTCTTCGGCATCCCCGGCACGCACAACATCGAGCTGTATCGACCGCTCCAGGAGCTCGGCCTCCGCACGGTGACCACCCGACACGAGCAAGGGGCAGTGTTCGCGGCGGACGGGTGGTCCTCGACCCGCGGGATCCCCGGCGTCGTCATCACGACATCCGGACCCGGTCTGCTCAACGCCCTGTCCGCCGCAGGGACGGCGTGGGCGGAGTCGCGCCCCCTGCTCCTGCTCTCCCCCGGGCGCGAACGGGGTCTGCCCATAGAGCGCTCCGGGGCCCTGCACGAGACGAAGGATCCTCTCGGCGCGACGGCGAGCGTGCTGTCGTGGAGCCGGCGGGCGGAGAGCGCCTCGGAAGCGATCGACGCCGTGCATGACGCGTTCCGCTTCTTCCGCTGCGCGCGACCGGGCCCCGTGCACGTCGAGCTGCCTCTCGACCTGCTCACCGAAGCGTGGTCGGCAGCGCTGCCGCAACCCCGGCGGATCGAGGCCGCCCCCTTGCCCCCGCATCCGGAAGTGCATCGCGCGAGCGAGATCCTCTCGGCGGCGGCACGCCCCGCCATCCTCGCCGGTGGGGGCTCGGCATCGGCGGGGTCGAGCTTGCAGACGCTCGCCGAGCGGCTGGGCGCGCCGGTCGTCACCACGGTGAACGGCAAGGGCGTTATCTCGGAGCGGCATCCACTCGTCGTCGGCTCCGACATCCGCCTTCCGGCGGTCCAGAGCCTGCTCAGCAGTGCAGACGTCCTTCTTGTCGTCGGATCCGACATCGGGGATGCCGAGCTGTGGGGCGGATCGATCACGCCCGAGAAGATCATCCGGGTCGATATCGATCCGGCACAGACGCGACGCCTTCTCGACCCCGCGGTGGTCCTCGTCGGCGATGCGGAGGTCATCATCCCGCTGATCCTGCAGGACTCCTCCCTTTCCGACGCTGCACGCCTCTCCGGGACCGCGCGCGAATGCTGGACCGACGTGGCCGCATTGCGCGATGAGGTGTCGCAGATGACACGCAGGTCGCACCCCGAGTTGTCGCGCATCGTGGACGAGGTCGCGACGGTGCTCCCCGTCGATGCGATCATCGCCGGCGATTCGTCGCAGGTCACCTACCTCGCGACGTCGACTCTGTTCCGCAGCGTGCAGGCCGGCCAGCTCCTGTACATGCCCACCTACGCCACGCTCGGTTACGGCCTGCCGGCGGCGCTGGGGGCGAAGATCGCCGCGCCGGAACGCACCGTTGTCGGGCTCATCGGAGACGGCGCGCTGATGTTCTCGGTGCAGGAGTTCGTGACGGCTGTCGAGCAGCGGCTGTGCCTTCCGATCGTGTGCGTCGACAACGGCGGTTACGGAGAGATCCGCGACAACATGACCGACGCGGGCATGACGCCGGTCGGCGTCGACCTGGTGCAGCCGGATTGGGCTGCCCTGGGATCGGCGCTGCGCGGACGCGGTTGCGTCGCGACGCCGGACTCGGTGGGCGATGCCGTCCGCGACGCACTCCAGCATCTGTTGCCCACGCTGATCCACGTCCGCGTGGAGCACTCCGGGTAGCGCGCGCCTCGCAGGTCGCTCAGAGAGCGGGCGGCGCAGGAGGCTGCGACTTCCGCCGGCGGGCGACGAGGACGATGGTCACCGATGCCGCGACCGCGATCGCGCCGGCGGCGAGGAGCACCGCTGCCGCCGCCGCGACGCGGCGAGCGGGCCGGGAACGGATGGTGGCCATGGGGCGACGCGTCACCAGTCTCATTGCCGGCGCGTGTGCGCCTCTCGAGTGTCGGCGGCTATGCTCGCACATGCTCGACGTCGCGCCGGACGCCGGGGCGGCACTAGAGCAGGGCCGCTCAGCGCGCGGCGAGCGCCTGACCCATCCGCTCCACGGCCTCCCGCATGATCGGCCGTGGCGTGGCGAAGACGAAGCGGGTGAAGCCGACCGCGGCAGCCCCGCATGCCGCACCATCGGTCATCGCGACGTCGGCGTGCTCGCGGAACCAGGCGCCGAGGTCGCCGCTCAGTCCGGTCTCACGGAAGTCGAGGAGGGCGATGTAGGTGCCCTCCGGCATGGTCATCCGCACCCCGGGCAGGTGCTCCGCGACGAGTTCGGCGAGCAGGCGGCGGTTGCCGTCGAGGTAGTCGACGACATCGTCCAGCCACGTGTCGCCGGACTCGTACGCGGCGATGTTCGCCAACGCTCCGGTGGTCGAAGTGCCGTGTCCGGTCCAGCCGCCGTCCGCCTCCCAGGCATCCAGGGTCTCCGCGTTCGAGAAGATGATCTGCGCGCACTTGAGTCCGGCGAGGTTCCACGCCTTGGAGGCGGACACCGCCGTCATCGTGTGACCCGCCGCCACCGGCGAGACGGAGCCGTAGGGCACGTGCTCCGCGGGCGCGTACACGAGCGGTGCGTGGATCTCGTCAGAGAACACCCGTCCTCCTGCTGCCGCCACGGTCTCGGAGATCCGCAGCAGCTCATCGCGGGTGGCGACCGTGCCGAGCGGGTTGTGCGGGTTGCACAGGACGAGCAGTTCCCCGCCGTCCTCGAACGCCGTAGCCACCCCGTCGAGGTCCATGGCCCACCGGCCGTCGACCTGGATGCTCGGCACCTCGATCACGCGTCGGCCCAGCCGCGGCGGCACGGAGAGGAACGGCATGTACGCCGGGGTGGGCACGATCACCGCTCCGCCCGGTGAGGTGAACTGGGCGATCGCGAACTCGAAGGCGACGATGACGTCGGGCACGAGCCGCACCTGGTCGGCTGTGATGTCCCAGCCGTGCCGCCGCGTGTACCGGTCCGCGGTCGCAGCCTGGAGCGTCGTCGCCACGTGCTGCGGCAGGTAGCCCGTCAGTCCGGTCTCCAGCGAGCGATCGATCGCCTCGGTGATGGCGGGGGCGACCCCGAAATCCATCTCCGCGACGAATGCGCCGATCGCGTCGGGGAACATCGTCCACTTCATGCTGCCCGCTCGGCGCAGGTCGCTCTGGGTGATCGCATCGAACGGATGACGGGTCATGCTGCTCCTTCGCGTCGTCCCTCCATTGTCTCGGAGTTCACCGACGCGGGGCCCGATCCGCGGGAACCCGCGTCACGGACCGTCTTCGCCCCCCGGGCTCCGTCCGTGAAACGGTGTCACCGACAGCCTCGATCATCGGCGAAACTGTGATCAGATCACCACGCCGACGGTCCGATCCGGCCACGGCCATTCGACGATGAGGACAGACGATGGCGTCGCACATCACAGGAGAGCCGCCCGCGGACGCCGGGGCGGGTTCTCCCGGTAATCAGAGCAAGCGGGCGTCCCTCGCCGGCTTCGTCGGGTCTGCTCTCGAGTACTACGACATGTACATCTATGCGTCTGCCTCAGCACTGGTCTTCTCACGTGTGTTCTTCCCCGACGCAGGATCGACAGGTCTGTTGTACTCGCTCGGTCTCTACGGCGTCGCGTATCTCGCGCGTCCTCTCGGCGGCTTCATATCCGGCCACCTCGGCGACCGTTTCGGGCGGCGCAACATCATGATCCTCACCCTGCTCGTGATGGGCCTGGCTACCTTTCTGATCGGATGCCTGCCGGCGTACGACACGGTGGGAATCCTGGCTCCGACGATGCTCGTCCTTCTCCGGTTGTGTCAGGGACTTTCCGTCGGCGGCGAGCTCGCAGGCGCGACCTCGCTGACTCTCGAGCACGCTCCCGCGGGCCGGCGCAGTCTGTACACATCCTGGGCCGTCAACGGCATCTGGGTGGGGTGCATCATCGCGACGTTCGCCTTCATCGGTGTTGCCGCACTCCCCGAGGACCAACTCATGGCTTGGGGATGGCGCGTACCGTTCTGGTTCAGCGCGATCATCCTCGTCGTCGGGCTCGTGATCCGGCGCACGGTGCGCGACCCGGAGGCGTTCCTCGCCGAACAGGAGGAAGGTGGTACAGCTCGGGTACCGCTCGCAGAAGTCCTGCGCCATCAGCCACGAGACGTCGTACGTCTGATCTTCGCGGCCTTCCTCCTCGTGATCAGCACGACCGTTCCGGTATACGGACTCACGTACGCCACGAACGTCGCAGGGGTGCCCGCGTCGACGACGTTGTGGGCGGTGATATCCGGGTATGCCGTCGCACTCGTGACGCAGCCGCTACTCGCTGCCCTCAGCGACCGTGTCGGACGCAAGCCTGTTCTGATCGGCGGCAACCTCGTCGGAGGGGCCTCCGTCTGGCTGTTCTTCTCCGCCGTCGCCGCCGCGGACGTTCCGTTGATCTTCACCGGGATGATCTTGTGCGTCGCCGTCGGGTTGGCAGCCACGAACGCCGTGTACCCCGGTTATTTCGCAGAACTCTTCCCCGTCCGATATCGCGTCACGGGGATGGCCGTCAGCCTGCAACTCGGACTGGTACTGACCGGGTTCTCCCCTGTCATCATCCAAGCGATCTCCGCGGCCAATGGCGACGCCTGGTGGCCGGCGGCCGCATACACGACGCTTGCCTGCCTGATCTCCTCCGTTGCGATCGCCAGCGGGCGGGAGACATATCGGGTCGCACTGGAAGACCTCGGCCCTCGCCGCTGACATACCGCCCGGCGGTCGCGGCCACTACCCTCGATCGGACGCGACGTTCTCGTCGGCCACGATGTCCAACGGCATCGTGCTCGTGTCGAGCAGTTCGTTCTCGTCCTGCTCGGCGACGAGCTCGGTCGCCTCCGCTTTCGTCTCGACCGTCGGGAACGACCCCTTCAGCGGCCGCCCCGCAGTCTCCTTCATCGTCAGCATGGCCACGCCGCCGAGCGCGGCGAAGAACATGATGTAGAACGCGGGCATGTAGGTGTTGCCCGTGAGGTCGATGAGCGCCTGGCTGAACAGCGGCGTCGTTCCTCCGAAGAGCGAGACGGCGAGGTTGTACGCGATCGCCATCGCTCCGAACCGCGACGCGGTCGGGAACAGGGCAGGAAGAGCGGATGCCGCGATCGCGACGTAGAACGCCACCGGGATGGCGACCATCGCCAGGGCGATGAACACCGCCCACTCCTGCCCGATCTGCATGACGGTGAACGCGGGGATCATCAGCACGATGGTGGAGCCGACCGCGATTCCGTACACGGGCTTTCGCCCGATGCGGTCCGAGAGTCGTCCGATCAGCGGCAGACACGCGCTCATCAGGACGAGTACGGGGACGGTCGCGACGGCCGCCATGAGGTTCGAGACCCCGACCTCGGTCTCCAGGTACGTCGGCATGTAGCTTGTGAGCGCGTATCCGGCCGTGTTCGTCGCCGACACCAGGGCGATGCCGATGAGCACCTCCCGCCAGTGGTGCTTGAAGATGCCCACGACGCCGAGCCGCCCGAGCGGGTCATCGCCCGCACCGGCGCGGAGGTCGTCGGTCTCCGCCTCGAACGCCGGCGTCTCCGGGATCTTGAGCCGGAACCAGATCGCCACCGCTCCGAGCGGGATCGCGACGAGGAACGGGATGCGCCATCCGTACTCGGTCATGGCATCCGGACCGGAGATGCCCTGGGTGATCCACGTCGTCACCGCGACCGTGGAGGCACCGGCGGCGAACCCGACGTAGGACCCGACGTCGAGGAATGACGACCAGAAGCCACGGGAGCGGTCGGGCGAGAACTCCGACACATAGGTCGTCGCCCCGGCGTACTCGCCACCGGTCGAGAAGCCCTGCACCATCTTGAGGAAGTACAGCGGCACGACGGCCCAGAGGCCGATCGCCTCCGACGTGGGCAGCACGCCGATGAGCGCCGTCGCCACCGCCATCATCGTCATGGTGAGGAACAGCACCTTCTGCCGTCCGATCCGATCTCCGAGCGGGCCGAGGATGAACCCGCCCAGCGGCCGGACCAGGAACGAGATCGCGAACCCGAACAGCGTCAGCAGCAGCCCGAGGCCGCCGGGAGCGTCGGAGGTGAAGACGGCCGTGAGGGTGACGGCGAGGTACCCGTAGATGCCGAAGTCGAACCATTCCATGAAGTTGCCGACGACGGTGCCCGAGATCGCGGTGCGCAACTTCGACTTCTTCACGACGAGGACATCATCCACGGCGAGTCTTCTCCTGCGGCGGCTGACGGGCTTGCTCCGACTGGTCATCTCACTCCCCTGTGCGCATCGGACGCGTTCCGATGAAGCGCCGACCAAGCTACCGGCCGTGCGCGAAGACGCCGACAGGCTTGACACGCACGACCGGCCCGGGCAAGGGGCGGCGAACAGCTCCGGAACAGGCGCTACCACCGCCTGAACCCGGCCGTCAACCCCCCGTTGCCGAAAGTCACCTGTGTGCCACCATCGGAACATCACAACCGAAGGAGACTCCCCATGAACATCGCACTGGTGGTCATCATCGTCGTCGCTATCGTCCTTGCGATCGTCGGAGGCCTCACCGAGGCTCTCGGCTGGTTGCTGTGGGTCGCGCTCATTGTCGGAGTCATCGCGCTGATCGCCTTCCTCTTCAGGGTGATCAGTGGCGGACGCAACCGCGTCTGACCCAGACCAAGATCGAGAAAGCCGGGCCGTGACATCGTTCACGGCCCGGCTTTCTCGTGTCTCCCGTCAGTGCCCCGCCATCGCTCGGCGGTCGACCTCCTCCTGGTCGGCGACGTACGGCGTTCCATGGGTGTGGAAGGTCGGAACCGTCTTCATCCCCCAGGCCTGCCCTCTGGCCCGCTCCGCCTGCGACCACTCCACGACGGGTGAATCCGGATCCATGATGAGGCGTGCCTGGGCGTTCGCGAACTCGATGCGATTACCGCCCGGCTCCCAGACATAGAGGAAGAACGTCTGGTTGATCGCGTGCTTGTACGGTCCGTATTCAATGTGGATGCCGTTCTCAAGGCAGATGTCCGCCGCTCGAAGGATATCGTCACGCGAGTCAGGGGCGAAGGCGAAGTGGTGGAACCGCCCACGCTCTCCCGTCCAGTCGTCGGAATACACGACGTCGTATGACTTCTGATGGAACCGGAACCACCAGGCGCCGTATCGCCCGTCGTCCAGACGGACGCGCTCGGACTCCCGCGCCATCATGACATCGCGCCAGAACTCGCCGCTGGCGTTCACGTCCGAGGCCAGGTAATTGATGTGGTCGAGCCGCCGCGCGTTGATACCCCGCCCAGGGAACGCAGACGCCTGGTTCTTGAGTGCGGGGCGATCTTCGTCGTCCGGCACGTAGTGCTCGGTGTCGTAATAGAGGGCCATCAGGTGCCCGTCAGGATCCTCGAACTCGTACGAACGGCCGACGCCTACCTCCGGATCTCGCCACCCGTGCCCGAGACCGGTCCGTTCGATCGCCGCCACCCGGCGCTCGAGCGCGTCCTGGGACGACGCCCGGTAGAGCGTGCGCCCTGCGCCGTTGGTGTCGAACGCCGTCAACTTGAGCGAGTACAGCTGATACTCGTCCCAGCAGCGCAGGTACGCGGAGTCGCCGATGCGAGCGACCTCGCGCATGGCGCAGACGTCGCGGAAGAAGCGCAGGCTCTCCTCGAACTTCGGCGTGCGCAGTTCGATCGCACCCATATGCGCCAGGTCGAAATTCTCCGGAACAGCCATGTGATCCTCGTCTCCTCGGCGTCAGGGGATGAGCCTGCCGCCATCCATCACGATCGTCTGCCCGGTGATGTAGGCAGATTCGTTCGACAACAGGAACACGACGAGGTAGGCAGTCTCCCACGCGGTGCCGAAACGCCCCATCGGAATGCCGATACCGGATCGCGCTGCGCGCTTGCGCCCCCCACTTCGGCCGAGCGGTGTGTCGATGAGACCGGGGGCGACGACGTTGCACCGCACCTGCCTTGGAGCATTCTCGCGCGCGGCATGAAGACACAGTGCCGTCAACGACGCCTTCGATGCACTCATCGCCGGCACCTCCCCGGCGGCGCTGAACGCCGAGGTCGACGACATGAGAACCACGGACCCCAGTCCGTCCGGGAGCAACGACATTCCGTGCTTGACGGCGAGGAAGTGAGAACGCGCGTTCACCGCGAACACACGCTCCCAGGTGTCCACGTCCGTGCCCGCGAGACGTACGCCACCGTCGATCCCGACGTTCATGAAGATCCCGTCGAGGCCTCCCATGAGCGACGAGGCCTCCTCCAGCATCCGCTGCACGGAGGATTCGTCGGTCGCGTCGCCGGAGACGGCGTAGCTCGCGACGCCCTCCGCGCGCACGAGTCGCGCCGTCTCCTCGGCGAGCTCCAGACTGAGATCGGCGACGACGACCGCCGCGCCCTCCCTGCCGGCGAGGATGCTGACGGCCCGGCCGTTGCCGGGAACATCATCATCGCCATGCTGCGCCTGACCGCCGCCGACGACGAGGATCTTCCGACCGCTCAGTCGACCACGGCCCGGGGCGACACCACGGGATTCGGGCGACAGTTCCATCAGCGTCCTCTCACTCATCTTCGGCTCAGTTCTCCGGCTCGAGAACCTTGCCGGCGATCTCGACCGGCTTCGCGTCGAGCAGGATGAACGCCACCTTGGTGGGCTCATCGGTGTCATTGCGCCAGGTGTGGATGGTTCCGCGCTGGATCACCACGTCACCGGGACCGCAGACGGTCTCCTCACCGTTGTCCAACTGAAGGGTCACGTGTCCCTCGAGCACGATCCCGTAGTCGAGAGAGTGCGTACGGTGGTGCTTCGACGCGGTGTGCGGGTGCATCGTGACGAACTGCAGGACCGAGCCACCAGGAGAGACCCGGCGCACCTCGCGCAGCGCACCGTCGAACTCGTCGGAGTTGTCGGAGGGGAACTCCGCGGTCGTCCATGCGAGGACCATCTCGGCTTCCGCCCCGAGGACCTTCGTCTCCATTGTCTTGTCTTCGCGGATGACCGCGTTGCCTTCGCTGTCGTGCCCGGTGACGATACGGCGAACGTTGAGGTGCGGCATGGTGGGTGTTCCTGTCTGTCTCTGTAGGGGGTGGGTGGGTTTCGGAGTCAGCCCTGGGTGGTGGCGACGAGCTCGTCGACCTTGTCTCTCACCCAGGCTTCGAGTTCGGCGTCCGTGATGGTCTCCGCCTCGCCTTCGTGTTCCGGAATGAACCGGAATCCCTTGAAGTCGTGCGCGATGATGTCCTCGAGTCGGTCGGCATACACCTTGATCCCACCCATGTAGATCGTGATGATCTCCGGGCGCGGCTTGGAGGCGATGTTGGCACCAGTCCAGAACGATTCGGTCTTCAGCACGAACGTCCGCTCGGCGAGCGCCTGGCAGAAGTCGCTCCAGGCGAGTTCTGCGGCACGCGTCGACTCGACCAGCCCAGCGCCGCGCTTCTCCGCTTCCTCGATGATCGAAGCGACGAAATCGACGTTGATCTGGATCCCGAAAAGATAGCTGGCCATGATCGATGGCGCCTGCGGCCCCTGCAGCAGGAACATGTTCGGGAACCCGCTGGTGGTGACACCGAGGTTCGTGCGCACCTCGACGCCGTTGCGCCACTTGTCCTTGAGGGTCTGCCCATCGCGGCCGCGGATGTCGATCTTGAACAACTGGCCCGTGACGGCGTCGAATCCGGTGGCGAACAGGATGACGTCGAACTCGTACTCCTGCTCGGAAGTGCGGATGCCGTTCTCGGTGATCTCGACGATCGGCTCTTCTCCCAACGCGACCAGGTGCACATTGTCGCGGTTGAACGCCTCGTAGTAGCCGTCGGCCTTGACCGGACGCTTGGTGCCGAAGTGGTAGGACGGCATGAGCTTGCGCGCCGTCTCCGGGTCCGTAACGATCGAGGCGATCTTGCGGCGCACGAAGTCCGCCGCCCAGCTGTTCGCCTCCTCATCGGTGTTGAGGTCGTTGTACGTCGCCAGCGCGAAGGCCTGCGCGCCGTGGTCCCATGCCGCCTGGAAGACGGCATCGCGCTGCTCCGGGGTGTCCTCGTGGGCGGATCGTGCGGTCGACGTGCCAGGCGCTCCGAACGCGGACTGTCGCATCTCCTCATGCAGGCGCTCGATGTTGTCCTTCCACGCGGCGCGCGCCGACTCGTCGAGGGGGCGCTGGCGCGCCGGGGTGATGTACTGCGCCGTGCGCTGGAAGACGGTCAGCTCCGAGACGACGGAGTTCAGTGCGCAGATCAACTGCGCCCCCGAAGAGCCTGTGCCGATGACCGCCACGCGCTTGCCGGCGAAGTCGGGCTGCTCGATCGGCCATTCCCCCGTGTGGTACCACTCGCCTGAGAAGTTCTCCAGCCCGGGCATCGGCGGGATGTTGGCGGCGTTGAGCGGCCCTGGTGCGGGAACGAAGTATCTCGCATCGACCTGCTCACCGCCTTCGAGACCGATGTGCCACAGCGCGCGATCCTCGTCGAACTGCGCAGAGACGACGGTCGTGTCGAACTGGATGTCGCGGCGAAGGTCCAACTCGTCCGCGACGAAGTTCGCGTAGTCGAGGATCTCGTGCCACGGCGCGAACCGCTTTGACCAGTTCCAGCGTCGGTAGAGCGCCGGATCGAATGTGAAGGTATAGGCCATCGCCTCCGTGTCGCACTGAAGCCCGGGATAGCGGTTCCAGAACCACGTACCGCCCAGGCCCGAGCCGCGCTCGTAGGTCTGCACCGACAGTCCGAGACTGCGCAGCCTGTGGAGGGCGTACAGCCCGGAGAAACCTGCTCCCACGACGACGGCGTCGTATTGCTTGATATCGCTCATGCTTTCTTTCCTTATGTCCACGTCAGAGGGTCGGGCGACGATGCGTCAGGGCTTACGGCCCCAGAACATCTCGATGCCCTTCCACTCGAAGATCTGCGGGTCGTCGACCTTGCCCGCGAAGGCGTCGAGGATCTGTTGCGGCGACCAGTACGGTATGTCTGACAAGCGCACCTGCTCATAGAGCTTGTCGACCCACTGCCGCAGGTGGACGTCCGCATCCACCCGCGAGAAGAAGGTGGGGCCGGCGAGGATCGCCTCGGCGAGAACAATGCGCCGCCCCGATCGCATCACGCGCAACAGGTCGCCCGCGGTCTCGCTCCAGTCGTCGGCGTGCTGCGTGGACTGGAGGACGGCGACGCAGTCGTAGGACTCGTCATCCAGGTCGTCCGCATACGCCCAGCGCCAGCATCCGGTCTGGCCGTTGCGGCCCGGCAGCCGACTGTGCACGGCACGACGGCCGTCCCGGATGATCTCGACCTCGTCGAGCACACCGTCCGGACCGATGATCTCCCGGATGCCCTCGCGCCATCCGGACGGCTCGATTCCCTCCCCGATGAGGAGGACACGATCGCCGGGGCGCAGCTCGAGCAGACCGTAGATGATCTGGGAGACGGGTCGCGCGAGCTCGTTCCAGATGTACGGCAGCCCGCCGGCGAGCCGGGTGGCGAGCTCCCACGTACGGCGTTGCGCGGGGTCGCGGACGTCGTCGCCGAGCAACTCCACGTCCCAGTCCTGCACGTGATCCCACGGATTGCCCCCGCCGAACTGCCCGGACGGACGGCTCTCGGAAGCGGACATCAGTGCGCCACCCCGAGCATCTCCAGCGCCTCGGCGCGGTACTGCTGGAACTCGGGCAGCGAGCGCGTCTCAACCTGGTCCCGTGGACGCGGCAGGTCGATCACGATCTCCTTCGCGACGAAAGTCGGCCGGGGCGCGAGGATGAGGACACGATCCGAGAGGTAGACGGCCTCATCCACGTCGTGCGTCACGAATAGCGCGGTGAACCCGAACTCGCTCCACAGTCCCAGCAGGCCGTCCTCCTGCTGGATGCGCGTGAGGGCGTCGACCGCGGCGAACGGCTCATCGAACACGACGAGAGAGGACTGGCGGGCGAGAGCCCTGGCGATCGCGGTCCTCTGCTGCATCCCTCCGGACACCTGCCACGGGTAGTGGTCGACGAAGTCGATGAGGCCCACGCGCTCCAGCGCCTCGCGAGCACGTTCTCGCGCCTCGGCCTTCGGCAGACGCAGGCCGAACATGACGTTGCGTTCTAGTGTGAGCCATGGGAAGAGGCTCTTGCTGTAGTCCTGGAACACCACCGCAGTCTCGGGCGCGACGCCCTTCGTCGTGCGTCCGCCAAGGATGACCTCGCCGGAGTCGACGGTGTCGAGTCCCGTGATGCAGCGGAGCAGCGTGGTCTTGCCTGCCCCGGAGGGGCCGAGGACCGAGACGAACTGCCCCGGTTCGATGGTGAACGAGAGGCCGTCGATGATCTGCGCCATCCCGCCGTCGGGACCAGGGAACGACTTGCGCAGCTGGACGCATTCCAAACCGGGGGCTTCAGAGAGCATGGGCACCTGCCCTGGAGTCGTAGCGGACATATTTCTTCTCCAAACTGACCAGGATCACATCGAGCAGGAACCCGATGACGGAAAGGACGATGATGCCGCCGTACGTCTGCGCGATGTCGAACGACTGCTGCGCCTGGACGAGGGTGAACCCGAGCCCGGAACTGGCGCCGAGCATCTCGCCGGTGACCATCAGCACGAGGGCGAGCTGCATGGTCAGACGGAGACCGGGAAGGATCAGGGGGAGGCCGGACGGGAGCTTCACGGTGAAGATCGTCCGCAGTCGCCCGACTTTCGCCACACGCGCCACGTCCAGGTATTGAGGCTCGACGCGAGCGATCGCGTCCGTCGTGTTGATGAGAACGGGCCAGATCGACCCGAACACGATCACTCCGATGACGAGGGGGGTGTTCAAACCGAGGAAGGCGATCGCGACGGGAATGATGATCGTCGCCGGGGTCGCCCTGAGGAAGTCGAACACGGGCCGGACCAGGCGCTGCAACCAGGGGACGGAACCCAGCACGATGCCGATCCCAATCCCGAGGACGGCGCTGATCCCGAAGCCGGCGAGGATCCGGAGGATCGACGGCCACACGGTGGCGCCGAAATCGGTGGTGACGATCTGAATCGCTGCACCGGCGGCCTGGGTGAACGGAGCGACGACGGGTGCCTTCGTGTTCAGGAGCGGAGGAAGCACGAGCTGCCAGATCAGCAGGGCGACGGCGACGCCACCCGCGCCAAGGAGCAACCGACGGGAGGAGGTCAGAGACTTCATGCGTTCTTCCTCCGGTACTCGGGGCTCCAGAAGAGCACCTTGCGTTCGACAGCGAGAAGGATGAGGTTCAGGACCGTCCCGAGCAGGCCGGCCCAGAGGATGCCTGCATAGGCGCTGGTGATGTTCCCCACCCCGCGGTACTGGTTGATGAGGGCTCCGAGGCCACTGGCGCCGATGAGGAGATCGACGCCGACCGTCACGGCGAGCGTGAGGGACATCGACACCCTCAGGCCCGAGACGATCGACGGAGCGATCGTCGGCAGCAGGACGGTGCGGGCGACCTCGAGGTTCGGCAGTCGCACGGATTTCGCCACGTCACGGTACTGCGGGGGCACGTGACGCACGCCCGCCGCCGTGTTGAGCAGGATCGGCCAAATGCCCGCGAAGACCACGATGAGGAGCTTGGCCTCCAGGCCGATTCCCGCCACCAGGATCGCCGCGGGGACGAATGCCACCGCCGGCGTGGATCGCACGAATCTCAGCAGCGGCCCAAGGGTCGCCGACGCATAGGCCGAATTGCCGACCGCGAGCCCGATGATGACTCCGAGAATGCCCGCGGTGATGAAGCCGAGCAACCACGTCAGCGCGGTCTGCCCCGTGGCGATCAGCAGTTTGCCGCTGAACCCGGCTGCCAGCTCCTCCCCGAGCCGCCCGATGATCTCGAGCGCCTCGGGAAAGAACTGGACCGGTAGGACTCCGACGACACGGAGGAGGTCCCACAGCACGGCTGCTCCCACGAAGGAAGCGACGGTCAGCGCGGTATTCACCGCGACGCGCCTCCTCGCCGTGGCCTTGCGGCGTCGATCCGCTGACCGCCAGGTCGTGAGCAATGTCGTGGTCGACAGGTCTGCGCCTACGGGCTGCCCGGGGGCGGAGACCGTGCTGTGGACGGAGTTCATGATCGTTCCTGTCGCCGCTCAGTCGCCCGAGACGGGCGTGACGGCGCTTGCCGCGTCGAAGTCCGCGTCGAGCATGCCGTACTTCTTCGCGAGGTCCGCCCACACGGTGAGGTCTTCCACGGAGATGGTCGCATCGAACTGCGGCACTGATGCCTCCTCGGCGACCTCCTGCGCAAAGCCCATCGTGTCGACGAGCGTGGCCGTCACGACATCGCGATCGCCGTTGGCGAGGGCGTTGGCGTCGTTCATCGCTGCCACGAATGCCGCGAGTGCATCGCCGCGCTCCTCGATGGTCTTGCTGGTCGCCGCCCAGCAACTGAACGCCGGCGTCTCGGCGATGGCCTGGTACGGCCGCTCCTCGAGCACGCTGGCACCGTCGGCGATCGCCTGGGTCGTGAACGGCTCGTCCGTCAGCGCGGCATCCACGTTGCGGTTGGCGAGCACCTGACCCATGTTGGGGAACTCGGTCGGCACCAACGTCACACTCTCGGGGTCGACACCCTCGGAGTCGAGCCACGCCCGCACGATCAGGTCATTGGCGCCGCCGAGCGCGTTCACGGCGACCTGCGCGCCCTCGAGGTCCTTCGCGTTCTTGATCGCGGAATCGCCCGGCGTCAGAAGCGCCAGCGGACGCCCCTCAGCCGGGCGTCGGGTGATAAGGGCGAAGCACTGCACGTCCTGGCCGTTCTGTTGAGCGACCATGACGGACAGGACGTTCGACGGCGCGATGTCGATGGTGCCCTCGACCGCCGCCGGGATCATCGCCGCGCCCGCGCCGGAGATCTGCGTCGCCTCGAGAGTCACGTCGTGCGCGGCGAAGACGTCGCCGTCGCGACCGGCGTAGAGCGCCGCCAGTTCCATCACCGGGAAGTCGGCGACCTTCAGCGTGTACCCCTCCAGCGCATCGTCCGACGTCGACGCGGCGGTCGAAGGGCCGCTGCAGCCGGTGAGCACGAGCGCCGCAGCCGCGGTCGCCGCGAACATCGCGGCCCCGGATCGGCGGATCATCTTGGTCCTCATGGGAGTGCCTCTCATCATTGAGCGCCAGCACGGCGTCGATACCGTTCCATAGAGCAGGATCTATGTCCTGTTAAACAGGACGCTAACACGACAAATCAGGACAGGTCAAGCGTCGCCTGAGAACACGTCCTTGATGATGGGCGCGGCAGCCCTCACGCTGGCGAAGCCCAGCGGAGCGATGACCGCGAGGACCTCGACGAGCTCCTCGATCGTCGCGCCGTACCGAATCGCGTTCTCGATGTGAGGTCGCACCCCGACATCGAAGAGATGAGTGCACGACAGATCGATGGCGATGTAGATCAGCTCGCGGACCTTGGGGCTCAGCACGCCCCTCACCCAGGGATGCGACGAGTAGTCCGTGTACGCGCTGAACCAGTCCGGATCCGCGCGCAGCAGTGTTTCGTTCATTGGACTCCAGTACCCCCGCTGAGCCGTGAACGCGTCGCGGACGCGAGCCCGCTCGCCCGTCAGCGGTTCCTCATCGACGAGGTCCTGCTGCAGTTGCGCCTTGGCGACTTCGACAAGAGGCGGAATCCCGGTCACGTAGGAATGGATGCCCAGCACCGCCACGAGATGGACGGCCTCGAGCGCCTCGACCCTGGTGGCGCCGGCGCGATGCGCCTGCACCGCCGCAGTACGGATGCCGGAAACATCCAGCGTCGTGACGGCCGACGTCACCGCGAGCATGATGAGCGCCCTGGTCTTGGCATCCAGGCGCCAGACGTGGCCGGGGACCTCCGCGAGATCCAGATATGCCGCGACAAAGTCGGCATCGATGTCCAGCGCGGCGCGCAATGAGTCGTCGAGAGCGCCCGCCATCCGTTCGAGGCGGTGCCCCACGGCTTCGGCATCGACGTCTTCGGTTGGGCGGGCGGGGGCGGTGGTGTCGTCGGTGATCACGACTGCTCCAATCTGTTGGACCCCGTGCGTACGAGGTGCTCGGAGTCTAGTCCTGATATACAGACAGTTTGTCCTGTACTGCAGACCTCCAACCAAGTAGACTGAACACACCTACCACGGAGGGGGAGGGTATGCCTCAGCGGACGACCCGAGACGAGATGGAACTCGTCGACGGCGATGCAGCGGAGCGGACGAGCGCCTACCGCGACAGGAACTCCACATCGGACCGCACGCTCAACATCCTCACGATGTTCTCGGACGAACGCCCGGTCGTGCGAGCCGCGGACGTGATCGAACGCCTCGGCGTCGCGCGATCGACCGGTTACCGATATCTGCAGACGCTCACATCCACGGGTTTCCTCGAGGACACCGGCAACGGTTACCGGCTAGGCCTGCGCGTGTTCGAGCTGGCACGCATCGCTCGAAAGGCGCACAGTCCCGAGGAGATCATCCGCCCCGCGCTGGAGCGCCTTGCCCGCGACACCGGTGGCACGGCGCTGCTCACCCGCCGATCCGGAGTCCGCGTGTACTGCGTCGAGCGGGCAGAGCCGCCCCAGCGCCATCTCCAGTTGTCCTATGAGCGCGGACGAGCTCTGACGCTCAACGCGGGCCCGTTGGCGCAGGTGCTCCTCGCTTGGGAGTCACCCGAGATCGTCGAGGACCTCCTGGAGCGGGCCGAACTCCCCGCGTACACCTCACACACCCTCACCACGGTGCCGCAGATGAAGAAGCGCTTGGCGGCGATCCGCGAGGAGGGCCTCGTCATCTGCGAGAACGAGGTCGACCTCGACACCGTCAGCATCGCCGCACCGGTGTGGCAGGGCGGCCGCGTCTCCGCCGCGCTCGGCATCGTGGTCGTCGACGCGCAGATCGATCCGATCGTGCTCGAGCGGCACGTGCTCCGGGTGCGGCAGACCGCCGAGATCGTCAGTGAGCGCATGGACAGCGTCGGCTGACCACCACGCCGGTCACCGTAAGCTCGACTCGTGGACGTCTACAGGGCACGCGCGTTCCTCGCCGTGGCCGAGGAACTGCACTTCGGCCGAGCCGCGCAGCGGCTGCACATGGCACAGCCTCCGCTGAGTCGGCTCATCCGCGCGGTGGAGAATGAGCTGGGCGCGGCGCTGTTCGAGCGCGGCCCGCGTCATGTCGCGCTGACCGATGTGGGGGCGGCCCTCATCGAACCGGCGAGGGAGCTGGTCATGCAGTCCGAGCGCATCACCGAGCTCGCCCGTCGCGTGCAGCGCGGTGAGACTGGGCTGGTGCGCCTCGGTTTCGCCGGCGCATCCGTCAATGCGCTCGTCAGCACTCTCACCCGCAGCGTGCGGCTGGCCCGGCCCGATCTCGCAATCGACCTGTCCGGTTCGCTGCTGTCGCAACCCGGGATGGAGCAGCTCCGATCCGGTCAGCTGGACGCCGTCGTCGGACGCTGGGACACCCTTCCCCGCGACGTCGATTCCCGGGTGATCGCACAAGAGGAACTGCTGGTCGCCGTCGCCGCCGATCACCCGCTTGCACAGGCGGAGGCGGTCACTGCGGAGGACGTGGCTGACGAACCCTGGGTGGTCTTGCCCGGCGGTCACGGGGCGACGCTCTCGACACGCCTGAACGACCTCGCGAGGCGCGGGCGGTTCGTCCCAAGGATCGTCGACACCGCGATCGATTCGGCCACCCAACTGCTGATGGTCGACGCCGGCGTCGGCATCGCGCTGACGTTCTCCGGCGTGCGCGAGAACGTCCCGGTGCATTCGGTCGCCTTCCGCCCTGTGCGGCCGACCCTCGGCAAGGTCGAGGTGCGTCTCGCATGGCGCCGGTCTCGTGTCAGCCCTGGACTTGCCGCATTGATCGACGTCGCACCGTCGATCGAGGCGGAGCCGGAGCACCACTGAGGGTCTAGCGAAGTGCGATACCGGGAAGGTATCGCTCGGTACCGACATCGGTACTTCACATCATCGTCTCGCCGCCGCACACTGGGCATATGACGCTTCCCCTGGATGGAGTCCTCGTGGCTGATTTCAGCCGCGTGCTCGCCGGCCCCTACGCGACCGCCACACTGGCGGACCTCGGGGCACGGGTGATCAAGGTGGAGCGCCCCGGTGCCGGCGATGACACCCGCTCGTGGGGACCGCCATGGACGGAGAACAGTGCCTCCTACTTCGAGAGCGCCAACCGCAACAAGGAATCCGTCGTCCTCGACCTCACCGATTCCGCCGATCAGGTGGTGGCGCGGGAGTTGGCACTGCGCGCGGATGTGATCGTGGAGAACTTTCGCCCCGGGGCCCTCGACCGCTTCGGGCTGGGCTACGCACAGGTCAGCGAGCGCAACCCCGGCGCGGTCTACTGCTCCATCACCGGCTTCGGCAGCGGTGCCGGAGCGCAGCTCCCGGGCTACGACTTCCTCGTCCAAGCGGTCGGCGGCCTCATGTCGATCACGGGCGATCCGGACAGCGCTGGTGGCTCACCGATGAAAGCGGGTGTCGCCCTGGTCGATGTCCTCACAGCCAAGGACGCGACCGTCGGCATCCTCGCCGGGCTGCACGCCAGGGACCGGACCGGACGAGGGCAGCATGTCGAAGTCAATCTGCTGACAAGCCTGCTCGCCGCCATGGTGAATCAGGCATCGTCCTACCTCACCACCGGCAGACCCCCAGGGAGACTCGGCAACGCGCACCCGTCGATCGCCCCGTACGAGCTGCTCCCCTGCGCGGACGCGCCGATCGCGATCGCCTGCGGGAACGACGCTCAGTTCCGCAGACTCGTCACGGAACTCGGCGACGAGTCCCTGGCTGAGGATGAGCGTTTCGTCACCAACGCGGCCCGCGTGCACCACCGCGCTGCGCTGGCGTCGACGCTGGCGAAACTGCTCGCGGAGGACACCGCCGCGTCGTGGGTGGAACGCATCTCACGCGCCGGCGTACCGGCGGGCAAGGTCGGCAGCATCGCCGACGGGTTCGCCCTTGCCGACACACTCGGGCTCGATCCGCTCGTCGACGTCGGCGACGGCGTGCCCGCTCAGGTGCGTCACCCGGTCTCCTACTCTCACACCCCCATCACCGAATACACGGCGCCACCGCGGCTGGGGCAGCACAGCGACGCGGTCCGCCACTGGCTCCAGAAGGAGAAGAAATCATGAGCCACATCGATCCGATGTCTCTTCCCGCCCCAGACCCGACCGATCCTGCCGGCCTGGACGACCTCCTCACCGACGATGAGAAGAGCATCCGCTCAGCTGTTCGCCAGATGTTGGATGCATCCGTGGAACCCCACATCGCCGAATGGTTCGAGAACGGGGCCATCCCCGATATCCGCGGCCTGACCAAGGAGCTCGGCTCGCTCGGCGTCCTCGGAATGCACCTCGAGGGGTACGGCTGCGCCGGGATGTCCGCCACCGAGTACGGCATCGCCTGCCTGGAGATCGAAGCCACCGACTCCGGTCTGCGCTCGCTTGTCTCGGTGCAGGGTTCGCTGGCTATGTACGCGATCTGGCGCTGGGGCTCCGAGGAGCAGAAGCAGGAGTGGCTCCCCCGTATGGCAGCGGGTGAGGCGATCGGATGCTTCGGGTTGACCGAGCCCGACGTCGGCTCCGACCCCGCGAATCTCAAGACGCGTGCGCGCCGCGACGGTGACGACTGGATCATCGACGGACGAAAGATGTGGATCTCGAACGCACCATACGCGGACGTTGCCGTCGTGTGGGCTCAGACCGATGACGGCATCCGCGGCTTCGTCGTACCCACCGACAGCCCCGGCTTCTCCGCGCCGGAGATCAAGCACAAGCTGTCGCTGCGGGCCTCAGCGACGGGCGAACTCGTGCTTGACGGAGTCCGCCTCCCCGCCTCCGCGATGCTGCCGGAGGCCCGCGGGCTGAAGGGTCCGCTGTCCTGTCTGAACGAAGCACGTTACGGGATCGTGTGGGGTGCGCTGGGGGCCGCACGCTCGAGCCTGGAGTCCGCGCGCCGCTACTCGAAGGAACGCGTACAGTTCGGTCGTCCCATCGGCGGATTCCAGCTGACTCAGCAGAAGCTTGCGGACATGTCGCTGGAGTACACCAAGGGGTACCTCCTCGCTCTGCATCTCGGGCGCCGCAAGGACGCCGGGGCACTTCGACCGGAGCAGGTGAGCATCGGCAAGCTCAACAACGTCCGCGAGGCGCTCGAGATCTGCCGTACCGCGCGCACCATCCTCGGAGCGAACGGGATCTCGCTGGAATATCCGGTGATCCGCCACGCGAACAACCTGGAGTCGGTCCTCACATATGAAGGAACCGTCGAGATGCACACCCTCGTCCTCGGACAGGTACTGACGGGAGAGGCCGCATTCCGCTGACCGCAGGCCGGCCCGGTCAGTCCTCCTTGGCGCGCGTCGCCTTGCGGTCCGCGATGAGCGTGTCGCGCACCTTGCGGCGCAGCACCTTGCCGATCAGCGAGGTCGGCAGCTCCTCCCAGACGACGTAGGCGCTCGGGCGCTTGTACTCCGCAAGGTGCTCGCGGGCCGCCGTGCGCGCGGCATCCTCGTCGAAGGTCGCACCGTCCTCGAGCACGACGACGGCGGTGACGACCTCCGCGCCGCTGCCGCGCGGGATGCCGACGACGGCGGTGGCCGCGACGCCGTCGACGGCGGTCACGACCTGCTCCACTTCGGACGGCGAGACGTTGAACCCGCCGGTGATGATGAGCTCCTTCTTGCGATCGACGACCGTGACGAACCCGTCATCGTCCTGGACCACGAGGTCGCCGGTGCGCAGCCATCCGCCCTCGAGCAGTGTCGCGGCCGTCTCCTCCGGACGGTTCCAGTACCCCTGGAAGACCTGAGGACCACGGATGAGCAGCTCACCGGCCTCGCCGAGCTCGACCTCACGCGTGGGCTCGTTGGGGTCGACGACCCTGATGTCGGTCGACGGGAACGGAATGCCGATCGCGCCGATGCGACGGTGGTCGGTGAACGGGTTCGCGAGCGCCACGGGGCTCGTCTCCGTCAGCCCGTACCCCTCGTTGAGCATGCTGCCCGCCCGGTCCTCCCACCGCTTCACGACCGCCGGCGTGAGGGTCATGGCGCCCGAGATCGCGTAGACCACACCGGAGAGGTCGAGCTTGCCCTCCTTCGCGACGCGCGCGAGCCGGTCGAACATCGGCGGAACGGCAGGCACGAACGTCGGCGGATACTTCCTCGCCGCCTTGGAGACGAGCTCGGGGTCGAAGGTGGGGAACAGCACCGCGTTGGATCCCGTCTCGACCGAGTAGATCACCGACAGCAGTACGCCGAACGAGTGGAACATCGGCAGGAGACCGTAGATTCGGCCCTCTCCACGGGCGAACTCCGGCATCCATGCCGCCCCCTGGCGGGCGTTGGACCAGAGGTTCGCGTGCGAGATCATCGCCCCCTTCGGGGTCCCGGTGGTCCCCGAGGTGTACTGCAGCGCGGCGAGGTCGCCGGCGGCGGGCCGGGGGTGGGATGCCGGCAGCGGCGCGCTCTTCTCCAGCGTCGCGAACCGCGTCGTCCCCTCGACCGGGGCGGTCAGCTTCTCGCGCGACGCACGGGCCTTGGCGATCGGGAGTCGAAGCGCAAGTCGCATCGCGAACGGCATGGCGCGGGTGACGTCGACGGAGACGATCCGCTGAGGACGGGCGTCGGCGGGGAGCTCCCGCAGCGTCGGCACGATCTTGTCCCACGCGACGACGACGTCAGCGCGGTGGTCCTGGAACTGCACGGCGAGCTCGTCCCTCGTGTACAGCGGATTGTGCTCGACGACGACGGCGCCGAGGCGGAGCACGGCGTAGAAGGCGATGACGTGCTGAGGGGCGTTCGGCATGATGAGAGCGACGCGGTCGCCCGCCTTCACGCCCATCTCACGCAGTCCGTTCGCCACGCGGGACACGCGGTCACCGAGCTGGCGGTAGGAGATCGTCGCGTCGAAGAACGTGATGGCGGGTCGATCGCTCCACTGCGAGACGCGCTCGTCCAGCATGTCGCTCAGCGACCCCGTCACGGTCTCGATGTCGACCGGGGTGCCGGGGGCGTAGAACCGGTTCCACGCGCGCTTCTCGTTCAGGTGCATGGAAAAATCCTACGCGGGCTACCGCTCGAGGATGACGGCGAGGCCCTGCCCGACACCGATGCAGATCGCCACGACCGCGACACCACCGCCGCGGCGCGCGAGTTCGTGCGCCGCGCGCCCGATGACACGGCCCCCTGACGCGCCGAGCGGATGACCGATCGCCAGCGCCCCGCCGTGGACGTTGAGCGCCGCGGGGTCGAGCTCGGGCCACCCGCGCAGACAGGCGAGCGACTGCGACGCGAACGCCTCGTTCAGCTCGACGAAGTCGACATCGGCCCACGTGCGCCCTGCGCGCGCGAGCGCCTTGTTCGCCGCCTCGATGGGCGCAGTGGGGAACTCGTGCGGGTCGACGCCGTGGCTGCCGCGGCCGGTGATGCGCGCCAGCGGCTCCGCGTCGAGCGCGCCCTCGGCCCCCAGCAGCACGGCGGATGCGCCATCGTTGATCGATGAGGAGTTGCCGGCGGTGACGGTG
This sequence comes from Microbacterium ginsengiterrae, assembly GCF_014205075.1. Taxonomy (NCBI): domain Bacteria; kingdom Bacillati; phylum Actinomycetota; class Actinomycetes; order Micrococcales; family Microbacteriaceae; genus Microbacterium; species Microbacterium ginsengiterrae. Next base: position 1,104,354 of record NZ_JACHMU010000001.1, read on the forward strand.
CCGTCCTCCGCGAACAGTGCGGGCAGCGTCGCGAGCTTCTCGACGGACGTGCCGTCACGGATGCCTTCGTCTCGTGCCAGTTCCGCGCCCTCCACCTGCACGATCTCCCCGGCGTACATGCCGTCCGCCCACGCTGCGGCGGCGAGCTCGTGCGAGCGCACGGCGAAGGCATCCTGATCGGCGCGGCTGATGCCCCATGTCCGCGCCGTCGCCTCGGCGGCCTCGCCGTTCGAGACGGTCCATGCCGTCGGCAGGACGGGGTTCGTCATGCGCCAGCCGATGGCGGTGTTCCACATCGTCTGGTTCCCGTTCGCCGAGAAGGGCCGCGCGGCCTTCTCCACCACGTACGGGGCGCGGCTCATCGACTCCACACCACCGGCGAGGATTACCTCGGCGTCCCCCGCCTCGATGGCGCGCGATCCCTGCACGACGGCCTCGAGGCTGGACGCGCAGAGCCGGTTCACCGTCACCCCGGTGACCGAGGTCGGGAACCCGGCGAGCAGCGCCCCCATCCGCGCGACGTTCCGGTTGTCCTCCCCGGCCTGATTGGCATCGCCGAAGATCACATCGTCGATGCGGACCGCCTCGAGACCGAGGCGGTCGACGGTTGCGCGCATCACGGTCGCGGCGAGATCGTCTGGGCGCACTCCGGCGAGCGCTCCCCCGGCCCGACCGAACGGGGTCCGGACGGCGTCGTACACATGGGTCGCTGACATCTCGACTCTCCTCCGGTCACCCGCGACCGTGCCGCGCGCCGGCGCGCTGCGCAGAAGACGATGGCGCACCCGGTGGTGCCGCCGGATCCGCAAGTACCGCCGGATCCGCAAGTACCGCCGGATCCGCAAGTACCGCCGAGAGCCTCCGCCGGGCGCGCACATAGGCATCGAGGTCGATGATGAGTTCGCCGTCGACCTCACGCAGTTCCCGGATCGCCTCGTCCCCGACGGAGATCGACATCGCGACGATGATCCGGGCCTCGGTCGCGCTGGTCTCCCTCGGCAGGCGGGCGAGCTCGCGATGCGCATCCAGCCAGTCCGCGATGACCGTGATGAGGCGCGTCCGGCTCGTATCGCTCGACCACGAGACAGCGGTGGTCGTGCCCGGCTCACGAGAGAACAGGGCGAGGCGGCGGCGGGTGACGGCATCGTCAGTCTGGCCCCGAACCGATTCGGTCACGATCAGAGAGGCGGCGATCACGAGGTCGTCGGCGTGCGTCGTCAGGATCCGCTCGGTTAGCGCCGGGTCATACTCGAGCGCCGGGCCGAAGATCGCCACCTCAAGGGAGGGGAAATAGTTGAAGAACGTGCTGCGCGAGACCATCGCACGTTCGCAGATCCGCTCGACAGTGACGCTCGCGATGCCCCCGTCGTAAGCGAGGTCGACCGCCGCCTGCTCCATGCGACGTCGCGTCAGGAGCATCTTGCGCTCCCGCAGACCGTCAGCCATGGAATCCTCCCCTCAATGCAGATCGGACAGGTCCACGATACGTGAGTGGGACCGGCACTCGTCGGACGCGCCGATCCCGCTCCTCTTTCGCCTAGGCCCTCCCGGCTGCGGCACGACGCATCCGAGCGAGGCCGAGCATCGCGCCGGCGCCGACCATCAGACTGAGAGCGAGCAGCAGTGCGGCCGTGGAATCCCCGCCGGTCGACGGCAACTCGCCGGCACCATCGGCACCCGCGGCGGGCTCGTCATCACCCCCGCCGGCCGGGGGTTCGGCGGCAACCGTGACCATCACCGTCGTCTCGCTCTCGAGCATGGTGGCTGCCTCAGGAACGAAGCGCAGTGTCACTTCGTGCACACCGACCGGTAGTGACCCGAAGGTCATGGTTCCCGTACCGTCGACCAGGACGGCCGGGTCCTCGATGGGATCCGTTCCCGAGAATGCCACCACGTGCCCGTCCACCGGGCCTGCTGGGCCGGACCGGCGGGTCGGCTCAGCAGCGACAGCCGCCGTAAGCTCCACCGATGCGGGGGTCGCCGGCGTACCCGAGACAGCACCCGCACTCGGTGTCAGGACGGTGGCGATCCCGGCCACTTCCAGCTCTGCGGGGTCGGACGCCGATTCTGCGAATCCGGGCGCCGGGACGAAGCGAGCTGTCACGATGTGCGTTCCGATCTGCAGAGAGTCCGCTTCGATCTCGAAGCGCGCCTCGCCGTCATCCGCCTCGGGGTCGATGTCCATTCCTGCCGGTGCGGTGTGGACGACGTCGCCATCGAGGAGGAACTCGACCGCGCCCCTCGGGTCGGCGGTCACGCCCAGCTGGGTGGCGGTGACCGTCGCAGAGAGCGTGACGGTCTCATCCGCTCGAATGCCTGAGGAGGAGAGTGAGAGCGCGGTCGCTGTCTCCACCGCTGTGACCGAGATCGAATGGTCGCCCGAGGTCGACATGGCGAAGTCCCCGTTCACGTCCCCGAGGAACGCCACCGCGAGCTGCTCGGTCCCCCACGGCATGACGACGTCGTCGAACAGGACGGTGCCGCCGCTGTCGAGTGAGGCGTACGTCAGGGGCGATCCGTCGGCGAGGAGCACGACGTCCCCGTTCAGCCCGACAGCCGGCGAGGTGACGGCGGCCTCGACGTCGATCGGCTCGAACGCGCGGACGGTCGACGCAGCGGCGGTGATGGTCGTCGTCGTCGTAGCCTGCGCCACGGTGAACTGGACCGGATCGCTCACGGAGGGCAGAGCATCGGGCGTCGCGGGGTCGCCGTCCGGGAGTCCTGCGAACCGGGCGACGACTTCGTGATCCCCCGCACCAGGGGCGACACTCACCGGGAACAGCGTGCTGAACCGCCCGTTGCCGCTGTAGAGAAGCACGCTGGATCCGACGTTGCTGCCGTCGACTTCGAAGTCGACGAGTTGCCCGGAGAGATTGACCGGACCGTCGAGCGCGATGCTCGCCCCGACAATGAGGAGCTCGCCGAACGTCGCCGGCGTCGTCAGGACGGTGAGTTGCGTCTGCGTCGCGACATCATCCGGCCGTGGTTGCGGCGATGCAGCCTCGACAACCGTCACCGTGGTCGACCCCGTGGAGTTGGTCGACGAGGACCGGTAGTCCCGCTGCGATGTGGTGGGACTGAACTCCGCACGGAACTCATAGGTGCCCGCTGCAAGCCCGGCGACCGTGAACGTGTGGTCCCCGCTGATCGACGCGTAGGCGACGCGGGTCGTGCCCTGATAGAGATTCACCCAGCCGTCCAACGGCGTGTTCGGCGTGCGGGTGTCGGCAGCGCGCACGCGCAGCGCGATCTGCTCGCCCGCGGCGACGTCCGCGGGCGCGCTCAACGTCGTCGTGCTCTGCATCGGGATCATGATGCGCACTGTCCCGACCTCGGCGAGCGGGCCGAAGTAGTCGTGCATGTCCTCGGGCCGACGCGCCTCAGTATCGATGTGCACGCCAGGAACGGCATCCGTGACCCAGCTCACGCCGGTTCCACCGCCGGACCCGGCGGAGTATCCCAGGAACTTGCGACCGCCACCGCCACCGGTGCCTGAGGCAGGCCAGCCACCGCCGCCGCCACCACCGCCACCTCCGCTGGTGCTCGTTGACGCCGTGCCGCCACCTGCGCCGGACTTCTTGTAGCGCGGGAAGGAGGAGTCGTCGACTCCGTTCTTCCCCATCCCGCCCGGGGTCTTGCCCGCCCCTGCGGTCGGCGCGTACGTCGTGATGGTCTTTCCATCGAACGACGAACCGGCATTGTCACCGCCCTTGCCGCCTGGCACGAAGCCGATGGTGGCGCTTCCGTCGGAATGCCCCTTGTAGCCGCCCATGGCCGCGATGACTGCCGTGAGGTCCCACAGGGAGAGCGACACGTTCGGCTTGCCGGTGTACCCGCCACCACCACCGCCGCCCGCGGCGACCGCGATGAGCTCTCCGTTGAGCTTGACTGCGGATGCCCCGCCACCACCACCACCGTTGGCCCCCAGAAGACTGCCTTTGCCGCCGTTGCCCCCGGAGATGAACCCGGCGCCGCCCATGCGCTCGTCACCCTTGCCCCGCCCGCGCTGACCGGCGTAGACCGTGAGGCGGTCCCCCGTCGCCACGGGGATCGTCACCCCGAAATCCGCACCGCGGCCACCGTTGACACGGTCACCGGCCCCACCTGTGCCGCCGCGCAGGCCCACCACTACCTCCGTGACGCCGGCCGGAACGACCCAGTCCGTGCCGCTCGGGCTCGTGAAGTCGAAGACCTGCTGCGGGGTGGGAGCCGCGTGCGCGGGGCTCGCCACCCCGACGCCGACGCCACTGAGGGCGATCGCTGCCACGGTAAGCAGCGCGATGTGCCGGCGGGGGCGGGAGACGACCGTCGATGCAGGAGCGTCTCGGCGCAGATGCGGAACACGGGGACGATAAACTTGGATCACTATCCAATATTAGACAGCAATGCATGTTTTGTCCAGTGTACTCAGCATCTCATTCCGATACGCGAGCGTCAGGCGCTCAGCGCATCCGGCGGTGCACGGACTGGGGAGTGAGGTACGCCATCAGCCCCTCGATGCCGTACTCGACTCCGAGCCCCGAGTCGTGCCGTCCGCCGAAGGGCGCGTAGTGGTTGGAGGCGAACATGTTCACCCCGACCGAGCCGGTGTCGATCCGGCGGGCGATGCGGAACGCGGCATCCTCGTCTCCGCCGAAGACGATGCCCCCGAGACCGAACGCGGTGTCGTTGGCGATGTCGACGGCGCCGTCGACGTCGTCGGCGCGCAGGATCGTGATGACCGGGCCGAAGATCTCCTCGCGGGCGATCGTCATGCCCGGCGTCACATCGGCGAACACCGTGGGGGCGACGAACGCTCCTCCCGGGAGGGGTTCGGCCACGTCGCCGCCGAGCGTCGCCCTGGCGCCCTCGGCGACACCGGCGCGGATGAACCCGCGCACACGATCGCGCTGCGCGAACGACGCGACGGGTCCGAACACCGTCGACGGGTCCAGCGGGTCGCCGACGGGAGCGGCAGCCACTGTTGCGGTGACCATGTCGACGAGCTCGTCGTAGCGCTCGGCCGTGGTGACGAGGCGGGTGGAGATGTAGCAGGTCTGCCCGGTGTTGCGCATGCAACTGCGCAGCAGGACAGACGACATGGCATCCAGGTCGGCGTCCGGGAGGACGAGCGCCGTCGACTTGCCGCCGAGCTCGAGGGTCACCGGTCGAAGCAGCTCACCGCACGCGGCGGCGATCCTGCGCCCGACCGGGGTCGATCCGGTGAAGGCGACCTTGTCGATCCCCGGGTGCCGCACGAGCATCTCGCCGGCGACGCCGTCGCCCGTGACGATGTTGATGACGCCGGCGGGGATCCCCGCCTCATCGGCCGCCTCGAGCAGGAATCGGACGGACAGCGGCGTGGGACCGGCCGGCTTGATGACGACGGTGCAACCGGCCAGCAGGGCGGGTGCGAGTTTGATCACGACGAGGTTGATCGGGAAGTTCCAGGGGGCGATGAGCGCGCACACGCCGATCGGGTCGTGCGCGACCACCGTCTCGTTGCGCCCGTCGGGGAACGCCCGAACGTCCTCCTGCTCCAGGTGCCCTGCGAGACTCGCGACGACGCGGAGGATGGATGCCGCGTTCGCCGCAGCGCCGGCGGTCTCGGACACCGGCGAACCGTTCTCCAGCGTGTTGGTGACGCTCAGCACGTCCGCACGCCGCTCGACGGCATCCGCCATGCGGCGCAGCAGGTGCGCGCGTTCAGAGGGAGTCCGTGCCGCCCACTGGGGACGGGCGGCACGGGCTGCGGCAACGGCCGCGTCGATGGCGGCGGCATCCGCCTCCGGCACCGACCCCCAGTGATCTCCCGTCGCGGGGTCCACGACGGGTGAGATCACCGCTCCGGCGGCCGTCGTCTCGGCACCGTCGATGCGGTGACCGGAGACGTGGGTGTACGGCAGGCCGGATGCGGCGTCGCGGTGGCGATCACGCATCGCCGCCACGAGGTCTTCAGTCAGCATGGTCACGAGAGCTGCTCGACCTTCAGCAGCCGTTCCGCCCTGGTGAGCTCGGCCTCGGCCATCTGCACGGCGGCGTCCGTGAGGAGCTCCGGCACGATCTCCTCACGCAGCCGAGCGCAGTAGTCCGCCGGTGTCCGGCCGAACCACGACGAGGCCAGGGCGATCCCGGTCGGGGTGAAGCGCCAGAGCCGGTCGGCGTCGCGGACGAGGCTGTCCTCGAGCGAGTACGAGACCGGGCGGGTGTCGTGGCCGTCGATGATCGCGGTCACGCGCTCGATGAACGCATCGTCGTACCCGAGCCCGGGAAGCACCTCGCGTGCGATGTCGCAGCCGTGCCGCTCGTGCTCGTACCGCACATCCGCGCGGCGCCAGTCCCCGGAGAAGCCCTCGGTGAGGATGCGGTCCTGGTCGACGCGGGCCCAGCCGGTGTCGTGCAGCAGGATCGTCACGCGGACGAGCAGTGCGTCGGCCTCGGGGTGGGCGTCGCAGAGACGCTCCGCGAACGCGAAGGAGATCGGCAGGTGGATGTCGTTCTGCCGCGAACGCGACTCCTTGACGATGGCGCGCCACAGCGGATCGAGGTCGCCACGGTCATCCGAGGCGGAGATCGGGCTGGTGTCGACGGGGGCGACGGCGGGGAGAGTCATGGGGGCTCCGTTCTCAGGCATTGACTGCTTCGGGCAGCACGACAGCGGACTTCAGCGGCACGGAGGTGTCCGCAGCGGCCTCGGGTGGGATGGTGCCGCCCTTCGCGAGCGCGGACTTGACCGCGAGGAACTCGACGGGATGGTTCACGACGTCGGCGGCGATGAGGCGGCCGTCGCGGTAGTACAGCACCGCGAACCGTTCGGTGTCCGGTTCACCTCGTACGATGACGCGGTCGTATCCCGTCGACAGACCCGCGATCTGGAGCTTCAGGTCGCCCTGATCCGACCAGAACCATGGGACGGAGCGGTACTCGGCCGGTTCCCCGAGCAGGGACGCGGCGGCGATCTTGGCCTGTTCGAGAGCGTTGTTCACGCTCTCGAGGCGGATGCGGCCGCCGACACCGAGCGGGTAGGGGTTGGGCATCATGGTGCAGTCGCCTGCGGCGACGGTGAGACCGTCGGATGCCCGCGCCGCACTGTCGACGACCATGCCGCCGTCGACCTCCAGGCCGAGCTGCTCGGCGAGTTCGGTGCGCGGCACGACGCCGACGCCGATGAGGACGAGGTCGGCGGGGATGACGGTGCCGTCGGCGAGTTCCACGCCGGTGACCGAGCCGTGTGCGCCGGCGACGCGCGCGTCACCACCGAGGATCCGGGAGATGCGGGCGTCGAGGATCACCCGGATGCCGCGCCGACGGTGCGCATCGAGGTAGAAGGCGCTGGTCTCCTCGGACACGACGCGTCCGACCAGCCGAGGCGCGGCCTCGAGGACGGTGACGTTCTTGCCGAGGCCACGGGCGACCGCTGCGGTCTCCAGACCGATGAAGCCGCCACCGATGACGACGATGTCCTTCGCATCCTCATCCGCGAGCGCCGGCTGCAGAGCGATGGCCTGGTCCGCATCACGGAGGTAGTGCACACCGTGGTAATCGGTCCCCTCCAGGGGAAGCCGTCTGGCGGACGCCCCCGTGGTCAGCGCGAGCCGTCCGAAGGGGATCCGGCGGCCGCCCTCCGTGGTCGCGACACCCGTTCCGTCCGCGTCGCGATGCACCGTGACGACGCGGTCGCCGGTGACGAGCTCGATGTCGCGCTCGGCGAACCATTCGCGGCTGCGCAGGATGACGTCGTCCGGCTGCAGCTCGCCCTTGATCCACCCCTTCGACAGCGGCGGGCGCTGGTACGGCCGGTGCGCTTCCTCTCCGACGAGCACGATGGGGGCGGTGTCGCCGCGTTCACGCATGATGGAGGCGATCTGCACGCCGGCCTGGCAGGCGCCGACGATGAGTGTGGCGTTCATGATGGACTCCGGCTCAGATCTGTTCGCTCGGTGTGGTGATGTGGTACTCGCAGCCGTCCTCGAGCCGGATCTGGCACGAGAGCCGCGACTCATCCCGACGGTCGACGGCGGTGCCGTCGAGCATCTCGTCCTCGAGGTCCCCTGGTCCTCCGACGAGGTCGCGGGTCTCGGGAGCGACGAAGACGTGACAGGTGGCGCAGGACAGGCTCCCGCCGCACTCGCCGACGATGCCTGGTACGCCGTTGCGGACCGCGGTCTCCATCACGGAGTCGCCGGGGCGTCCGTCGATCGTGGTGACCGTGCCGTCGTCGGCGGTGTAGGTGACGGTGCTCATGATGTCTCCTTGATCAGATGAACTGGCGGCCGCCGTCGACGACGACGGTCTGGCCAGTGACGAATGCGGCGGCGGGAGAGGCGAGGTACAGCACGGTCCCGACGATGTCCTGAGGTGCGATGGCCCGGCGGATCGATCCGCGATCGACGCCGTATTCGGCGGCGTTGTCGATCAGGCCGTGGCTGGCCTCGGTGAGGGTGAAGCCGGGTGCGACGGTGTTGACGGTGATGTCTCGCGTGCCGAGCTCCTTGGCGAGGACGCGGGTGAGCCCGATGACCCCGGCCTTGGATGCGACGTAGTGGGCCCACTGCGCCGACCCGCTGAAGACCGTCGCGGAGGAGATGTTGATCACCCGACCGCCGGCGGCCAGATGCGGCGACAGCGCGCGGGCGACCTGCCACGGCCCCTTCAGGTTGACGGCCATCACGCGGTCCCACTCCCCCTCGTCGATGTCCTCGAAGGGCGACCGGGTCACCGTCGCGTAGACGGCGGCGTTGTTGATGAGGACGTCGACGGACCCACCCGCCTCGACGGCGGCTGCGGCGAGGGCATCCGTCGACGCACGGTCGGTGACATCGACCCGCACGGCGAGCGCGGTGCCACCGGCATCCTCGATGGACGCCGCGACCCTGGCGGCGGCATCCCCGTCGATGTCGGCGACGATCACGCGGTCTCCGGCGGCGGCGAAGGCACGGGCGAACTCCGCGCCGAGCCCTCCGCCTGCGCCGGTGACGACCACTGTGCGAGTCATGTGCGTGCTCCTGCTCTCAGTCGTCCAGCAGCTGGACGGTGCCGGTGTTGCCGTCGACCCGCAGCCGCTGACCGGTGGTGATCTGCACCGATGCGGTGCCGGTTCCCGTGACGGCGGGCATCCCGTACTCGCGGCACACGATGGCGGCGTGGCTCATCATGCCGCCGATGTCGGTCACGGTCGCACGGATCTTGCCGAAGATCGGGCCCCAGCTCGGTGCCGTCACCGGAGCGACGAGGATCTCGCCCTCCTGCACCTCGAAGAGCTGGTCCGCACTGGAGATCACGCGCGCACGCCCCTCGGCGATGCCGGGCGACGCGGCCATGCCCTTGAGCGTGCCCTCCGGGGTGTCGCCCTTGCCGAGCCAGTTCTGGATCTGGTCGTCGGTGATGCCCCACAGCATGAGGGTGAACGGCTCGGTGATCACCTCGGGCGGCGTGTTCAGTGCCGGCTGCGGCCGCGCGGTCGAGAGCGCGTCGATGATCCCGCGGCGACGCTCGATCTCAGCGGGCCAGCGAGAAGGACCGATGGCGGGCGCGCCGACCATCCAGCCGTTGACGTAGTCGAACAACACCTCGCGGACCTCGTCCCTGCGGAGGTAGAACATGTCGTTCGCCTCCGGCCAGAATCCGGCCTCGTGCAGCACGGCCGACAGCTGCCGTGCCTTGCGCCAGAAGACGCCCATGGTCCAGTGCTCGATGTAGAAGTTGTGGTTCTCGACGTACGGGTAGACGACGCGTGCGAGGCCGAGCTTGCCGTGGAAGGTCGCCAGCGCGTCGCCATCGAGCAGCTCGGCGTACTCCGAGGTGATCCGGTCGCGCTCCGCGACGAGCTCGTCGACGTGACGGTCGATGTCCGCACCGTCCTGGAGGCGCTGGATGTATCCCTTGATGAAGCCGAGCGGGATCGCCGGCACGTCGCGCCAGTACTGGTCGTGGGCGTAGAACCCGTTCCCGGTGGTGAAGTTGAACCACGGGTCCTGTGCGTCGTTCCACGCCTGCGTCCATGCGGACCCCGATGCGTGCGCGGCGATGGCGGCGAGAGTGCCCTCGGCATCCGACGTGTCCTCGAACAGGCCGGTGAGGCCGTCGCGGACGGCGATCTTCGCGAGCTTCTTCAGCTCGTCGTCGGGGCGGAACAGTTCCATGTCGACGCCCTGCACCATCGTGGCGATGGCCTGGTCGGGGATGCGGGGGAACAGCTCCTTGCAGAACATGAACAGGTCGAGGTACGCGACGTAGCCGAGGTTGAGGAACTCGAAGTGGTACTGCCAGGCGCGGTAGGCGAGCGAGATGAGCCGGTCGTAGTTCTCGAGGAACTCCGTCGCCGGGCTCGTCCCCTTCCCGGAGAGGACGTCTTCGAGCGGGATGGCGTCCGGCAGCGCCGTGAAGTCGAGCGCCTCGATCTCGGCGATCGTCGAGCGGAGCTTGCCGTGCCAGTTCTGCAGCAGGCTGTCCCAGTTCTCGAAGTAGTGCCCCGCCCGCTTCATGAACTCCGGGACGCGGGCTTCGATGTGCTCGGGGTCGACCGCGACCGGCGACATGAAGACGTAGCCGTTGTGGATGCGGTATTCGATGCCGTTGGCGGTCGGGATGAGCAGCTGGCGGGCGTTGTACTGCCCGAGGCATCCGACGGCGAACTCGAAGCCGATCGTCTCGAAGGGCTTGGTCACGGTGGGCCAGTGCTGGCTGTCGCAGAACCAGAACTTGCTCTCCTCGACCTCGCGGCGGTCGTCCTGGAACACGAGGTTGTAGGCGTACAGGTCCTTCCACCCCTCGGCTCCGGCGGGCGGGGCCTGCTCATAGGGGCTCGGGAAGGAGTTGCGCGCGGTGGCTGTGGCGGTGGCAACAGCGGTCGACTCTGACATGGCTGTCCTCTCGGAGGGGTTCGGGTAGGCGGCTCAGCGGCCGATCTGGGTCATGAGGGACTGGGTGATGCTGGAGATGCCGAAGCCGGTGGTGGTCGGCGTGCGATCGGCCTGCTTGTTGGACCAGACGGTCTCGGGGCGGGACTGCAGAAGAAGGAGGTTCTCCCCGTCGGGCAGCGTGCGGTCGATGGCCCATTCGATGTCCTGCGGGCTGCCGAAGTGCTTCTCGGCGCGCTTGGCGATGGCCGCGACGGCCTTCACCTCGTCGTCGTTGAGGCAGCGGATGCCGCGGCGCTCCGCCTCGACCTCTCGCTCGACGACGCCCTGGGAGTCGGCATCAGGGACCATCTCGATGTGCTTGGCGCCGATCTGCTCCTCGGAGATCGTCAGCAGCACCTTGTCGACGTGCAGGTTGTCCGGCGTGACCGTGCCGGAGACGACGGACTCCCCGAGGCCCCAGGCCGCGTCGATGACGATGGTGGAGCGGTCTCCGTTAGAGGGGTCGATGGTCATGGCCACCCCTGCCGTCTTCGCGTCGACCATCTTCTGCACGGCGACGGCCATCGACAGGCCCTCGTCGGGGATGTCGTTGGCGAGCCGGTAGACGATGGCGCGCGAGGTGTACAGCGATGCCCAGCAGCGGCGCACGTGCTCGGCCACGGTGTCCTTGCCTCGCAGCCACAGGTAGGTGTCCTGCTGCCCGGCGAAGCTCGCGTCCGGGAGGTCCTCTGCCGTGGCGGACGAGCGGACGGCCACCGGCTGCTCCTCGGAGAAGCGCGCCTGCAGGGCATCGTATGCACGGTCGAACTCGGCGGCGATGGCCGCGGGGATCTCGCGGTCGAGGAACTCCGCGCGGATCCGTGCCGACACGTCGTCGACGACGGCGACGTCATCGACGTCCAGCCCCTCGAGCAGGCGATCGATCTCGTCGGCGAGGCCGGTGAGTTCGACGAACGAGACGTAGGCGGCGGTCGTGACGGCGAAGCCGGGGGGAACGGGGAGGCCGGCACCGGTGAGGTTCACCAGTGACGCGCACTTGCCCCCGAGGGCGTCGACGCTCGTGGCGCCCTGCTCGTCGAAGAAGCGGATGAAGAGGTAGTCGCTCATGTCAGGCCTCCCAGGTGACGGGGACGGATTCCGGGACGCGGAACGAGAGGTTCTCGCGGAAGTCGATGTCGGCGTCGTCCTGGAGACGGAGCCCCGGGACGGCGGCGATGGTCTCCTCGAGCACGATCTTCGCCTGGAGCTTGGCGAGCATGTTGCCGAGGCAGTAGTGGATGCCGAAGCCGAAGGAGAGGTGGTTTCGGGCATCGGTACGGGAGATGTCGAAGACCTCGGGGTCGGCGAACATTTCCTCGTCGCGGTTCGCCGATCCCATGACGAGCAGCACGTTCGCGTCCTTCGGGATCGCGACGCCGCCGATCTCCGTGTCGGCCAGCGCCTTGCGACGCCAGGCCACGATGGATCCGCTGAAGCGCAGGACCTCGTCGACGGCCGCGGCGATGCGGGCGGGGTCCTCGATGAGCGTCTCCCACTGCTCACGGTGCGACAGGAGAACGCGGATGCAGTTGGCGATGAGCGTCGTCGTCGTCTCGTGGCCGGCGAACAGCAGGCTGTAGCAGAGCGAGGCGATCTCATGATCGGTGATCTCCGCTCCGCCGTCCTGCGCGGTGACGAGGTCCGCGATGAGGCTGTCGCCGCCGTCGGCGTGGGTTGCCGTTACGAGAGCGATGCACTCCTGCCAGTACTCGACGAGGTTGTGGGCGTGCGGGATCTGCGCCTCGTCGTCGAGGTTGCCCCACGTCATGGCAGCCCGGGAGTCGGACCAGCGCTTGTAGGTGGGCACGAGCGACGTGTCCACACCGAGGAGCGTGAGGATCGTGATGGTCGGGATGTCGTAGGCGACCTGGGCGAAGAAGTCGCCGGTGCGGTCGGGAGAGGCGAGCATCTCCTGAAGGGCTGCGCGGGTGTTCTCCCGGATCGTCGGCTCGAGAGCCTTGAACCGACGCGGGGTGAACGCGCGCTGGGCGATGGCCCTGATCCGGGTGTGGTCCGGTGGGATGCGCGCGGACAGGCCGGAGTACGCGGTGAAGCCGCCCTCCTTCATGATGCGGGTGGCCTGCGGGCCGCGCCCGCGCACGGGAGCCTGGGCGTTCTCACTGGAGAACGTCTCCCAGTTCTCGAAGGTCGCCTTCACGTCGGCGTAGCGGGTGACGACCCAGCAGTCGATGCGCTCGTCGTACATGACCGGTTCGCTGCGACGGAGTTCGGCGTATGCGCCGAACGGGTCCTTCATGTCGAAGGGCTCGTAACCGTGGTGGTCGCGGGCGGTGGCGGCGCCGGCGGCCGCGCTGTGGTCGACCGGACAGCCGGCGGCGGCTGCCGCTGCGGCTTCTGTCGGCGAGAGTGCCATGACGACTCCTTCGTGTCCACACTGAGCTTGGGAGTTCCGACGATCCCCCGGATCGCCGGAACCTGAGATCATCTAACGCTCCCCCTCGGCGTTCCGACGCGACGACTTCCGTCCAGTGGAAACGTCTTGTCGGAGCGACTGGAGCGGGAAGCCCCCGACGCTGGATTCGATGCGCCGCGCGATGCCTCTCAGTGCGGGAAGGTGCCGTTCGATCGTCGACGTGCCGTCCGACGTCGTCACCAGCCCGAGGGCAGCGGCGACGAGTCCGCCCTGGAACACGGGGACGGCGATCGAGGTGGCGCCGACTCTCGTCTCCTCGAGCGAGGTGGCGAAGCTGCGGGTGCGGACGAGGGCGAGCTCCGCCCTCAGCGCGTCAGGGTCGACGTGCGTCTGGGGCGTCCGCCGCTCGAGCGGCTGGGAGAGGATCGCCTCGCGCACCCACGGCTCCTCGAACGCGAGAAGGACCTTGCCGACCGCGGTCGCATGCAGGGGCAACCGCCCGCCGACGCGGGACGCCTGCGGTACCCGCCTCGTGCCGTAGACACGGTCGATGTACAGGGCCTCGGCGCGATCGCGCACCGCGAGGTGCACGGTCTCCTGCGTGAGGGTGAACAGGTCCTGCAGCAGCGGTCGCGCGATCTCGCGCACGTGACGCCCGGCATGCTGACCGAGCTCCCACAGTCGCAGGCCGATCTGATACCGACCGTTGTCGTCGCGCTGGAGCGCACCCCACGCCTCGAGCTCGCCGACAAGCCGATGCGTCGTGCTGAGCGCCAGCCCCGTCTCGGAGCTGATCTCGGTGAGGCTGCGGGGCGCGAGCGATCTCTCGAACAGCTCGAGGATCGTCAGGACCCGCCCTGTGACGGTCTGCCCCGGTTGCGATGTGCCACCGGCCATCAGCCACCTCCTCGTGGTCTGCTTCCGCTCAGTGGAAGCTTAACCGCGAACAGACTCCGCGTGTGGATCAGTCCGGGATGCGGAACCCGTGCCGACGTACGAGCGGGGCCGCGGCGTCCGAGGCGAAGAACGCGAGGACCTCGGCGGCGCGCTGCGGATCGGTGGATGCCGCGGCCACGGCGCCGGAGAACACGGTGTCGATCGCGGCATCCGCCGGCATGACGCCGAGGATGCGCACACCGGGCTGGCCGACGAGCTCGCTGAGTTGCTGGAAGCCGAGATCGACGTCGCCGTCGGCGAGAGAGGCCGCCACCGGTACTCCTGGGCGCGCCTGTACGAGCCGATCGCCCAGTTCCTCGGTCATCCCCCAGTCGTCGATCATCCGCACAAGAGCCGTACCGCTCGGACCGGTCGAGTATCCGATCCTCTCGGCGGCTCGCAGCGCAGCGCGCACGCCCTCCGCCGACTCGTACGCGAAGGAATCGGACCGCGCCGCCGGCTCCCCCGAACCGGACGGCACGGCCACAGCCACCTGCGACAGCACGACCGGGGCGACCGTCGCAGCGTTCACCTGCCCGGCGTCCGCGAGGCGCTTCAGCGCTCCGGACGCGAGGAAGACCAGGTCGACGGGCTCACCGGCCGAGACGCGGGTCTCGGCATCGACACCGCCGACGGACTCGATGTCGACGGCGGGCAGCCCGGCGTCGACGGCCGCATCGGCGAGGTCGGAGAGCAGATGGCGCGTGGCCATCGATGAGATGGCCTTCATGCGGCGTCGTCGAACGTCTCGGCGTCCACCTCGGCCGCCGGCCCCGGCGCGTAGCGCGGCCCGGACACGGTGCCGGTGTCGATGAGTTCGCCTGCCCGGGCGAGCAGCGCGGCGTCCACGCTGATCCCGGGAGCGGCGATGTTCTCGCGCAGGTGGTCGATGCTCGTCGTCCCCGGGATCGGCACGACATGGTCTCCGCGCGAGAGCAGCCAGACGAGGGCGAGTTGTGCGGGCGTGCAGCCTGCCTCCGCGGCGAGCGCGCGCCATGCCGGCAGCAGCGCGGCGTTCGCCGGCCAGTTCTCGGGCTGGAAGCGCGGCATGGATCGGCGGATGTCCTTGGGCGCGAGCGCGTCGGGGTTGTCGACCACGCCGCCGAGGAATCCTCGGGCGACGGGAGAGAACGCCACGAGGGTCACATCGGAATCCCTCGTGGCCTCCACCATCCCGAGCTCTGGGTTCCGACTCCAGAGCGAGTACTCGTTCTGCACCGCCGCGATGGGAGCGACGGCCTGGGCTTCGCGCAGGCGGGCCACGGAGACCTCGGAGAGACCGATCGCACCGATCTTCCCGGCATCCACAGCCTCGGCGAGCGCACCGACGCTCTCGCCGATCGGTACGGTCTTGTCCCAGCGGTGCAGGTAGTACAGGTCGATGTGGTCCACGCCCAGCCGCGCGAGCGACGCGTCGATCTGCGCGTGCAGGGTCTGCGGCCGTCCGTCGATGACCTTCACCCCGTCGACCATCGCCATTCCGCCCTTGCTGGCGAGCACGACCTCGTCGCGTCGTCCGCGCAGCGCGCGCCCGACGAGCTCCTCGTTGCGGCCCCCGCCGTACAGGGTGGCCGTGTCGAAGTGGGTCACCCCTTCGTCCAGCGCGGTGCGCAGGAGCGCGAGGCCCTCCTCCGGCGACGGCGGGTTGCCGTAGGCGTGACTGAGGTTCATGCAGCCGAGGCCGATGCGGGGAAGTCTCACGCGAGTTGCTCCTCCAGCTGGCCGAGGACGCGGTAGCAGTCGATGACCTGACGGATGGACGAGTTCGGCTCGCGGCCCTCGCGGATCGCGGAGATGAACTCGCGGTCCTGCAGTTCGATGCCGTTCATGCTGACGGCCACGTCTGACACGTCGATCTGCTCCTCCTTGCCCGTGTACAGGTCGTCGTACCGGGCGATGTAGGTCGCCGTGTCGCCGATGTAGCGGAAGAACGTGCCGAACGGCCCTTCGTTGTTGAAGGACAGCGACAGCGTGCAGATCGCCCCCGACTCGCTCCCCAGCTGGATCGACATGTCCATCGCGATGCCGAGCTCCGGATGGATCGGGCCCTGGATCGCGTTGGCCTGCACGATCCGGCCCGCCTGGTACGCGAACAGATCGACGGTGTGGGCCGCGTGATGCCACAGCAGGTGGTCAGTCCATGAGCGCGGCTCGCCCTTGGCGTTGGTGTTGCTGCGGCGGAAGAAGTACGTCTGCACGTCCATCTGCTGCACGGCGAACTCACCGTCGACGATGCGACGGTGAACGAGCTGGTGGGAGGGGTTGAAGCGGCGGGTGTGCCCCACCATCACCACGCGGTCCGCGGCCTCGGCCGCCGCGAGCGTCGCCTCGGCGTCCGCGAGGGAGTCGGCCAGCGGGATCTCGACCTGCACGTGCTTGCCCGCCGCGATGACGGCCTGGGTCTGCGCGGCGTGCAGCCCGGTCGGTGTCGCGAGGATCACGGCATCCACGTCGTCGCGCTCGAGCACGGCGTCGAGTCCGACGACCGCCGTCGGCACGCCGTACTGTGCGGCGACGGCATCCGCCTTCTCCTGGGAGGTGGCGGCGACGACGGTCACCTCGGCGTCCTCGATGTTCGCCAGCCCGTCGAGGTGCTTCATGCCGAAGGCGCCGTTGGCGCCGACGACCGCGACGCGGATCTTCTCGGTCATTCGTTTCTCCTCAGGTCGGAAGGGGTCAGGCGACGACGGCCTGGGCGTCTGCCGCAGCCGGGACGCCCGTCTCGGCGTCCGCAGCGGCCGTGTCGGTCAGGCCGACCGGGTTCGAGATGACGAGATGTCCCACCGCGGTGTTGGAGGCGGGGACGTGATAGAACCGGTGCTGCGTCGTCGGCTCCTCTCCGCCGAACTGGTCGTCCATCGCCCCGCGGGCGATCAGCCAGTCCACCAGCTCGATGCCCTCGGAGCCCGCCTCGTCGACGTACTCCATGTGCGGCCACTCGGTGAGACCGAGCGGGTCGGCGATGAGGTGGTCGAGGAAGGCGTTGTCCCACTCCTTGTTGATGAGTCCGGCACGCGGCCCCTGCAGCTGGTGGCTCATGCCGCCGGTGCCCCAGATCTGCACGTTCAGCTCCTCGCCGTCCCATTTGTCGATCGCGCGGCGCAGCGCCTTGCCGAGCTCGTAGCAGCGGCGTCCGGACGGCACCGGGTACTGCACGACGTTGACCGCGAGCGGGATGACCTTGACCGGCCACTGCTCCACGTCGCCGTAGACGAGCGAGAGCGGAACGGTGAGGCCGTGGTCCACGACCATCTCGTTGACGAGGGTGAGGTCGAAGTCGTCCTGGATGATCGACTGCGCGAGGTGCGCGGCGAACTCCGGGTAGCCCTGCACATCCGGCACCGGGCGGGGGCCGTAGCCCTCGTCCGCCACAGGGTACTGCGCGCCGGTGCCGAGGACGAACGTCGGGATGATCGAGGCGTCGAAGGCCGTGGCGTGGTCGTTGTAGACGAGGATGACGACGTCGGGCGTGTTCTCCTTCGCCCACTTCCTCGTCCACTGGTACCCGTCGAAGACCTTCTTCCAGTACGGCTCCTCGGTCCTGCCGAGATCCATGGCCGCACCGATCGCCGGCACGTGCGAGGTGAACACCGCCGAGGTGTACTTCGCCGGGGCGTTCGGCCGGAACGTGTCGGCCTTCTCGCCCGGCGCCGGCGGCGTCCAGCCGTCGAGGTCCTTGAGGCGGTTGCCCTCGGGGCGACGTCCTCCGCCGACCATCATGTCCCGGTACGCGGCCTCGCTCATGCCGGTCATCGACCCGGCCATCTGCTGGAAGCTCAGACCGTGGGTGGCACCGATCTTGCTGAGGAAGTAGATGTTGCCGCCCTCGGCGATCATGGTGTTCAGGTCCATGTCGAGCACGGCCTGGCGCTGCACGGGGTTCAGCGGCCAGTCGTCGAGGTACGCCGCCTGGTCGGCGAGGAAGCGCTCACGGTTCTCCGGCTTCATGAGCGACATGGCGAACTGGTTGAGGTGGTACCCCTTGCGCGCCTGCTCGGCGTCGTAGATCGTCGTGCCGGGAATGTCCTTGTAGGGCTTGTCGAGTGCCACGGTCTTTCTCCTTCGGTGTCAGTCTGCCCAATAGAGGCGACGGGGGTTGTCCACGAGGAGCTTCTGCTGCAACTCGGGGGTCGTCGCGATCTGCGGGATGTAGTCGACCAGCAGCCCGTCGTCGGGCATGTGGTCCTTGAGGTTGGGGTGGGGCCAGTCGGTCCCCCACAGCACGCGGTCGGGGAACTCCTCGACCACGCGTCGGGCGAACGGCACCACGTCGGTGTAGGCGTGCTGTTCGCCGTCGAGCGCGCGCGGACCGGTGACGCTGAGCCGCTCGGGGCACGACACCTTCGTCCACACGTTGGGGTTCTCGCGCATGAAGCGCAGGAAGAGCGCGAACTCCTCTCCGTCGACGTCCTTCGTCACGTCAGGGCGACCCATGTGGTCGACGACGACGTCGGTGGGGATGCCGGAGAAGAAGTCGTACAGTTCCGGAAGGTCCTCGGCCTCGAAGTAGATCACCACGTGCCACCCCAGCGGGGCGATCTTCGCGACGATCTCCTCGAGGGAGTCGGTGGGCACCCGGTCGACGAGGCGCTTGACGAAGTTGAAGCGCACACCGCGGACGCCCGCCGCGTGCAGTTCGGCCAACTGTTCGTCGGTGATGTCACGGCGCACGGTGGCGACGCCACGCGCACGCCCATCGCTGCGGCGAAGGGCGTCGACGAGTGCGCGGTTGTCCGCACCGTGGCACGTGGCCTGCACGATGACGTTGCGGTCGAAGCCCAGGTGGTCGCGCAGGGCGAAGAGCTGCTCGGCCGATGCGTCGCACGGGGTGTACTTGCGCTCCGGGGCGTACGGGAATTCCGCCCCCGGTCCGAAGACGTGGCAGTGCGCGTCGACGGCGCCCGCGGGGAGGGCGAAGGTCGGCATCGTCGGGCCGTCGTACCAGTCCAGCCAGCCCGGGCTCTTCTCGAAGTCGCCGGAGGTGTCGCCATGTGCCATGGGTCAGTCCTCCACGTACTCGAGGCCGGCGGCGGCCAGCGGCTCGCGCATCCCGTAGATGTCGAGACCGAGGACGCCATCGCGGAACTTCTCGCGCTTGGCCTCCTCGTTGTCCTCGCGCTTCTGGCTGGCATCCGCGACGGCGCCGACGAGCTCGCGCGGGACGACCACGACCCCGTCGACGTCGGCCACGACGACGTCACCCGGGTTGACGAGCGCGTTGGCGGCGACGACGGGGACGTTGACCGAACCGAGCGTCGCCTTCACGGTGCCCTTGGAGTTGATCGCGCGGGAGAACACGGGGAAGTCCATCTTCTCGAGGTCGGCGACGTCGCGGACGCCGCCGTCGATCACGAGGCCCTTGCACCCGCGAGCGGTGAGCGAGGTCGCCAGCAGTTCTCCGAAGAAGCCGTCCTCGCTCTCGGTGGTGCAGCCGGCGACGATCACATCGCCCTCCTGCACCTGCTCTGCGGCGACATGGAACATCCAGTTGTCCCCCGGCTGAAGGAGGACTGTGACCGCAGGGCCGCACAGCTTCGCGCCGTGGTACGCGGGCCGGATGTAGGGGCGCATGAGGCCGACGCGGCCCATGGCCTCATGGATCGTGGCGACGCCGAACTTCGACAGCCGCTCGACGTCGTCGGGGTCAGGGCGCTGGATGTTCGTACGGACGATGCCGAGGTTGTTCAGTCGCATGGTGTTCCTCTCACAGACCGCGGGCGGTCAGAGCGCGGTCGAGACGCGGGTAGACGCGGCGGGCGTTCCCCTCGAACACCTGCTGCCGCTGGGTGTCGGTGAGGTTCGCGGTGGCGTCGACGTAGCGCTTGGTGTCGTCGAAGTAGTGGCCGGTGCGGGGGTCGACGTCGCGCACGGCGCCGATCATCTCGCTGGCGAACAGGATGTTGTCGGTGGGGATGACGTCGGTCAGCAGATCGATGCCCGGCTGGTGGTAGACGCACGTGTCGAAGAAGACGTTGTTCAGCAGGTGCTCCTCGAGCTCTGGCTTGCCCAGCGCCATGGCGAGTCCGCGGAAGCGGCCCCAGTGGTACGGGACGGCACCTCCGCCGTGCGGGATCACGAGCTTGAGATCGGGGAAGTCGCGGAACAGGTCGCCCTTGAGCAGCTGCATGAACGCGGTCGTGTCCGCGCCCAGGTAGTGATCGCCGGTGGTGTGGAAGACATCGGGGCGGCAGGTGGTGCTCACGTGCACCATCGCGGGGATCTCGTACTCGACGAGCTTCTCGTAGATCGGGTACCAGGAGCGATCGGTCAGCGCGGGCGCCGACCAGGTCCCGCCCGACGGATCCGGGTTGAGGTTCACGGTGACCGCACCGAGCTCCTCGACAGCGCGCGTGAGCTCGTCGATCGTCGTCGACGGGTCCTCGCCGGGCGACTGCGGAAGCATCGCGCCCATGAGGAATCGGTCGGGGAACAGCCCGCTGACCCGTGCGACGAGGTCGTTGCAGATACGCGCCCACGTCTTGCTGACCTCGAGGTCGCCGATGTGGTGGGCCATGAACGAGGCGCGGGGGCTGAACACGGTGACGTCGCTGCCGCGATCATTCATCAGACGAAGCTGGTTGGCCTCGATCGTCTCGCGGATGTCGTCGTCGCTGATGCGGAGGTCAGCGGGGTCTGGGGCGTCGCCGGCGGCCTTCGTGAAGGCGATCTGCAGGTCACGCCAGGCGCCCAACTGTGCGGGGGCGGTCGTGTAGTGGCCGTGGATGTCGATGATCAACGCGTGTCGTCCTTGTCACTCGGATGCTGTGATCCCGACTCTAGGTCGGCGATGTGCCGCCGTCCAATAGATGCTGATTCCGTTTCCCATAGATACTCTCTATACATGGCGCTGGCGGATCTGAATCAACTGCGGACGTTCGTCGTGCTCTACGAGTTGCGCAGCGTCACGGCCGCCGCCGAGCGACTGCACGTCACGCAGCCCACCGTGAGCTACACGCTCCGCCGGCTGAGGGAGAAGTTCGGCGACGAGCTGTTCCGCCGGGAGGGCAACGACATGGTCCCCACCGCGAAGGCGACCGCCCTGTTCGCCCCGCTGCACGAAGCGCTCGCGCAGATCGATGAGACGGTGAGCGATCCCGACGCCTTCGAACCGGCGGGATTCAGCGGTGAGCTCGCGCTCGGGCTCACCTCGATCGGAGAGCAGACGTTCCTCCCCCCGATCATGGGGGCGCTGGCACGCGAGGCGGCGAACCCGCATCTGCAGGTCGCGAGGCTCGACTCCGATCAGGTCGAGGACGGCCTCATCCGCGGGTCGATCGACCTCGCCATGACCGTGTCCATGATCGGCAGTCCGAGGCTCTGGCGCACACATGTGCGTGCCGTCGAGTACGTGGCGCTGTCGTCCGGCCGGCATCCGCTCCCCGCGACCGCACCGGACATGTTCTCCGGACGCCGGTTCGTCCGCGTCAGTGCGCGCGGCGGTCACGTGTTCCCGCTGCAGGTGCTCACGGAGCACGGCCTCATGGGGCAGGTGGCGTTGACGGTCGAGGAGTACTCGACCGTCCCCGCCGTGCTCGAGGCGACCGACCTCGTCGTGCTGCTGCCCCGCCACGTCGCCGAGGTGTTCCGCGGGTGGTTCGGCGGACTGGAGATCGCCGACCTGCCGTGGCCCGCGCAGTCGACGCCGGTGTCGTTGTACACCAGACGAGAGGCGAGCCTGTCGCCGGCGCAGCGATGGTTCCGCTCCGTCGTGCTCGACGCGGTCGCCGTCGGCGAGTACCGGCGACGGTCGGCCTAGGACTTCTTGCGGTTCCAGCTCGCCTTCGCCGGGGCGAAGGGGCTGCGGACGTGGATCGCCCACGTCGAATGCGGGTGGATGCGCAGCAGCGCCGTCTCGTAGAACGACACCGCCTCCTCGGAGAGTGTCGGGAGCACGGCATCCTTGTCGACGGTGTCCTCCGCGCGTGGACGCAGCGCCTTCCAGACCAGCTGCACCTCCGGCGCACCGGTGGGGATGCCGTCGAGGTCGATCACCGCGCGATCCCACGGCAGCTGCAGCCGCGGATCGCGCTTGTACACCCAGGCACGCGGGGCCCCGTCCTCGGCGTTGACCTGCAGCACCCACGCGCCGCGGGCGTCATCGCGGATGAGCACGGGCTGGAGGTCGGCATCCTCCGGCGCCTCCACGAACGGCACGACGTCGCCGTCGTCGCCGTCGGGCGCCCACGCGCTGAAGCCGGGGGGGAGAGCCGCCACCAGCGCGGCGAGGTCGGACGCCACGACGCTGACATCGACGTTCGCCCGGTCGCGTATCGGGGCGCCGACCCATCGGTCGAGCGCGGCTCCGCCGGACAGCCACCACCGCACGGGCGCGCCGGAGAGCAGGGCCGCGACCGCTGAGGGGTCGAGCGGCTCCCAGGCAGTGGCGGCAGCAGAGGAGGCGGGCATAGGTCGAGGCTACCGCCCGCGCCCTGCGCACAACTCCGGAGAAACGAGCGTGTGCGGTGCGCGGGCGCCGGAGTCATGCGGATCGGCGCAGAATCTCCGGAGTCATGCGCGGTCGGATGCCGCGGATGCCGCGGATGCCGCGGATGCCGAGCCGGATGCCGCCGACGCGCGATCGAGCATCGACCACAGTCCGCGGAAGAGCGCGGCGGACTCGGCGGAGTCGAGGTGCCCGACCAGCTCGCGCTGCACGTCGACCACCCTCGGCGCGAGGCGCGCGCGCTCCGCCTCCCCGTGCTCGGTGAGGGTCACCACGTTGCGACGCGCATCCCCTGTCGCCCGTCGGCGCGCGATGAGGCCCGATTTCTCCATCCGCCGCACGAGGTCCGCGACCGTCGAACGGTCGAGGTCGACCTCGTCGCCGAGCTCGCGCTGGCTCGCCTCGCCGACACGATCGAGCACGGCGAGGATGCTGTACTGCGTGCTCGTGACGTCGGGGTCGGCGACCCTCGCCCACGTCGCCAGGTGCAGCTGCTGTGCGCGGCGGATGAGGTTCCCGACGTGCCTCTGCGGCTCTGGGATGTCGGCCATGGGGATCATGGCGTCCATCTTCTCAGTGCTCAGGCGGCTTCCCCTGCTCAGCCGACCGCGACCGGCACACGGGCGCCGACGGGCCGCAGGAATCCGGCGAAGAAGTCCCGGAGTTCCTCACGCGCCGTCAGCGGAAGCAGGTGTGCGACGTGCTGGTCGGGGCGAACGACCACGACCGCCCCCTCGGCGGCGATGCCTCGGCGCTCGAAGATGTCGTCTGCGGCGTCGGCGGCCCACGCCTTCTCCCAGTCCTGCA
This sequence comes from Microbacterium ginsengiterrae, assembly GCF_014205075.1. NCBI lineage: Bacteria > Bacillati > Actinomycetota > Actinomycetes > Micrococcales > Microbacteriaceae > Microbacterium > Microbacterium ginsengiterrae. Next base: position 1,127,794 of record NZ_JACHMU010000001.1, read on the forward strand.
GTCCGAGCGGTCCCGACTTGGGAAGCAGGATCTCGGGGAGCGATGTGACATCGACGGCGTGGTGCGACCCGCGGAACACACCGTGCACGTCGATCACACTGTCGATGTCGGCTTCGGCGTGCGTGAACACCCGGATCGGCGAGTCCCCGCCCTCCGACAGCCAGGTCGCGAATTCCCGCAGCTGCCGGCCGTCCATGTCGCCGAATGCGTAGATGCGCCACCGACCGTCGGCGCGATGGGCGTGGCCGAGCTCCATGCGGCGGGCGTCAGCGATGCGGCGCACCGGGGCGGAGTGGAAGCGGGTGCCGAGTTCGAAGCCCGTCGCGAGATCCTGCCGCGCGGCGCCCGAGGTGAGGGTCGACGGCGTGTATCTCGTCGCGACACCCGCGGTGTAGCGACCCTGCTGAGCGAACTCCGCCTGCATCTCGGCCGGCGTCACACCACCGCGCTCCGGGTGCTCGGGGTCGCGGGCGGGCTGCGCGATGAACGCGGACCAGTGCTTGTCGAACGCGATGAGGTCGGCGGCGATGGCCTGCCGCTCCTCCGAGTAGGTGCGCAGCAGCGCCTCGTCCGAACGCCCCTGCAGCACGGCGGCGAGCTTCCATCCGAGGTTGAAGGCGTCCTGCATGGACACGTTCATGCCCTGACCGGCCTTCGCACTGTGGGTGTGGCAGGCATCGCCCGCGACGAACAGCCGCGGAGTGGCATCCGCCGGGGAGTCCGCCGTCAGGTCGTCGAAACGATCGGCGACGCGCTGCCCCACCTCGTAGACGCTCGACCAGGCGACCTGTCGCACATCGATCGAGTACGGGTGCAGGATCGCGTTGGCGACGTCGGCGAGCTGCGCCGCGGTGGTCTTGCGGATCTCCGAGTCACCGGCCTCCACCTCACCGAGGTCGACGTAGCAGCGCACCATGTTCCCGCCCTCACGCGGGATCATCAGCAGGCTTCCCTTGCCCGCCGACTGGACGACGTTCTTGGTGCGCCAGTCGGGGAAGTCGGTCGTCGCGAGCACGTCCATGACGCCCCAGGCGTGGTTGGCGGCATCGCCCTCCAGGCGGATTCCGAGCGCGCGGCGCACGTTGCTGCGGGCACCGTCGCAGCCGACGACGTACTTGGCGCGGACCGTGAGATCCGTGCCGTCCGCGCGGCGCAGCAGAGCGGTGACGGGGTGATCGCCGTCGTTCATCTCGTACCCGACGAACTCGATGCCGTAGTCCGCCTCGAGCCGGCTGGAGGAACGAGCGGCGTGGTCCAACAGGAACTGCTGCATGCGCGCCTGGTTGACGATCACATGGGGGAACTCGCTGAGTCCCTCGGGGGTGTCCTCCACCCATCCGCTCCGTGCGATCTTCGAGCGGTCCTCCTCGGAGGGACCCCAGAAGCGCACCTCGTTGACCCAGTAGGCCTCCCGGAGCAGGGCGTCGGCGAGTCCGAACGTCTGGAACAGTTCGACCGTCCGGCAGGCGACCCCGTCGGCGTGCCCGAGCTGAAGTGGCTCGGTGCGTCGCTCGATCACGCGCGTGGTGATGTCGGGGAACGCGGCCAGCTGTGCGGCGAGCACGGTTCCTGCGGGGCCGGTACCGACGATGAGGACGTCCACGGTCTCGGGGAAGTCCGCACCGCGGGCCTCCGCCTGCGCCGATGCCGGCTGCAGGTCGGGATCTCCTGGGCGGTAGCCGTCGCGGTAGAACTGCATGAGATCTCCTTCGATCATGCCCATTCGTTGGGGTGCCAACGATCATACACGGATGCCGCGTGGCAGAGTAGCCCCATGGCGAACTCGCGCTCCGGCGACTCGATGACCACGCGCATCGTCCGCGTGCTCGACACGTTCGCGAACGACCGGACGACGCAGACCGCGAGCGAGATCGCCCGACGCGCTGGACTGCCCTCCTCCAGCGCGCATCGCATCATCGGAGACCTCATCGACGCCGGGCTGCTCGAGCGCGACGACGAGGGCCGCGTCCGGCTCGGAATGCGCCTGTGGGAGCTGGCCCTGCGGGGATCCAGCGCCCTGCGGCTGCGCCAGACCGCCCTGCCGCACATGGAGAAGGTGCAGACCGTCGTCCGCGAACACACGCAGCTCGCGGTCCTCGAGCATGACGAGGCACTGTTCCTCGAACGGCTCTCGCATCCGGAAGCCGGCGCGAACATCACGAGGGTCGCCGGCCGGCTGCCGGTGCACGCCTCCTCCTCCGGACTCGTGCTGCTCGCCTTCGCCGACCCCGTGGTGCGCGAGCGCGTCCTGTCCGCCCCTCTGCGAGCGGTGTCTCGTGAGACGGTGACCGATCCTGCCGCGCTGCGCTCCCTGCTGGCCGGCATCCGGCGACGCGGGCACGTCGTGGCAACCGGATCGATCGAGAGCGTCTCCACCGGCGTCGCGGTGCCGATCCGCGATCGCGGCGAGGTCGTCGCCGCACTGTCGGCCGTCCTCCCCCGTGACGCCGACGCGGCGCCCGTGATCCCCGTGCTCACCGCGGCGGCGAAGGACATCGAGAGGGATCTGCGCGATTCCCGTTGAACGGGAATCTTCGCCGCGTCTTCCGCACACGGGTCACACTGATCCAGGAACGCGGATGCCCCGGCATCCCTCAGTCGTCGAAGGAGACACCGTGAGCACGTCAACGTCACTGCGCACCCAGGTCGCGATCGTCGGAGCGGGCCCCGCCGGGCTCATCCTCTCCCACCTGCTCGCCGACGCGGGGATCGAATCGATCATCATCGATCAGCGCTCGCGCGAGGAGATCGAGTCCACCATCCGAGCCGGCATCCTCGAGCAGGGGACGGTCGACCTGCTCTCCGCCATCGATCCGCACACGCGTGTCCACACCGTCGGCCACCGACACGACGGCATCGAACTGCGCTTCCAGGGCGAGGGTCACCGCATCGATTTCCCCGGGCTCGTCGGTCGCAGCGTCTGGCTGTACCCGCAGCACGAGGTGCTCAAGGACATGCTCGCCCTGCGTCTGAGTGCGGGACAGGACCTGCGCTTCGGCGTGACGGCGTCGAGCGTCGACGGCATCGACACCGACCGCCCCCGCGTCCTCGCGACCACGGAGACGGGCGAACAGCTCGTGATCGACGCGGACTTCGTCGTGGGTGCGGACGGATCGCGCTCCGTGGTGCGCCCCGCCATCACCGGCGACGCGCGGAACGGCTACTTCCGCGAATACCCCTTCGCCTGGTTCGGAATCCTCTGCGAGGCGCCGCCCAGCGCGGACGAGCTCATCTACAGCAACTCGGAGAACGGCTTCGCGCTGATCAGCCAGCGCAGCCCCGAGGTGCAGCGGATGTACTTCCAGTGCGACCCCGACGCCGACCCGAACGCCATGAGCGAGGCGGAGATCTGGGAGACGTTGCAGGCGCGCGTGCCCGGTACGACGCTTCAGGAGGGCCCCATCTTCCAGCGCGACGTCCTGCGGTTCCGCAGCTTCGTCGCTCAGGAGCTGCGCGGCGGCCGAGCGGCCCTGGTCGGAGACGCCGCTCACACCGTGCCGCCGACCGGCGCCAAGGGGATGAACCTCGCCGTCGCCGACGTCGTGCTGCTCGCCCGCGCGCTCGACGACCTGCTCACCAGGGGCGATGAGCGTCTTATCGACGGCTATGCGGAGACCGCGTCCTCCCGCATCTGGAAGGCGCAGCACTTCTCCTGGTGGATGACGAGCATGCTGCACGTGCAGCCGGGGGCGGATGCCTTCGATCGACGTCGCCAGCTCGGAGAACTGCGCTCGGTGGTCGAATCCGAGGCGGGGCGCACCTATCTCGCGGAGGCCTACACCGGCTGGCCGCTGGCGTAGGCGCATCGGCGGCGCAGCGACTCCGCGTCATGCGGGGCGTGCCCGCGGGCATCGTTGTCGAAGTACACGTAGACGTCTCGCGGAGCCCGCCCCTCCGCGCCCACCGCCATGGCATCGATCGCGCGCGCCCATTCGTCGAGCTGTTCGGCGGTGTATCCGCTGCTGTAGAGCTCCTCGGCACCGTGGAGCCGGATGTACGAGAAACCGGCCGTCGCCTCGTAGAAACGGGGGAATCGGCCTGCGGTGTCCGCGCACACCATCGCCACATCATGGTGTCTGAGCAGAGGACCGGCCTCGCGGAAGCTCTCGGCTCCAGCGCATGGCGGATCGGACGATCCTCGTCGATCTCGAGCCACGCGCGCCCGTCGAGTCGTCGGTCGTGGCGCCGCGCCAGGCGAAGCGCGTCGGCGGTCGAGCGGGGCAGCATCGCCAGGAACGCATCGAGGACGTCCGCTTCGAACTCCTGTCGTTCCGGGAGCTGCCAGAGGATGGGACCGAGTGCGGCACCGAGCGCGAGGACACCGGAGGCGAAGAAGTTCGCAAGGCCCGTCTCGGCATCCCGCATGCGCAGCATGTGCGTCACGTATCGCGACCCTTTGACCGCGAAGACGAAGCCCTCCGGCACGGCGTCGCGCCATCGCCGGTAGCTCTCCGGGCGCTGCAGCGAGTAGAAGGACCCGTTGAGCTCGACGGTCGGGAACTTCGTCCCCATGAACTCCAGTTCCCGGCGCTGCACCAGCCCGCGCGGGTAGAAGTCTCCGCGCCAACTCGCATATCGCCACCCGGAGGTGCCGATGCGCACGGCACCGGCATCGCGGTCTGTCAGAGAGTCCGCCACGAGTCGCTCGTCAGCGCAGCCCCCGCCTGAGGTCCCATCTGCAGCATCCCGCCGTCCACGGCGACCGTGCTCCCGGAGATGTACGCCCCGCGTGGCGAGGCGAGGAAGGCGATGAGGGCCGCGACCTCGCGCGCGTCCCCCGGTCGCCCCATCGGGATGCCGGGCCGGTGGATGCCGTGTGGATCCTTGTCGGCGTGGCCGGTCATGGGTGTCGCGATCTCGCCCGGCGCGACGCTCACCGCGGAGATCCCGTGCGCGCCGAGCTCGAGGGCGATGTTCTTCATGAGGCCGGTGAGACCGTGCTTCGCGGCGTCGTACGCGCTCGACCCGACCATCGCCTGGTGGGCGTGCACACTCGTCACGGCGATCAGCCGTCCGCCCCCTCCTGCCGCGACCATGTGCCGCGCCGCGCGCTGCAGGCAGAGGAACGCGCCGGTGAGATTGACGTCGATCACGTGCTGCCACTCATCGAGTTCGACGTCGACGAACGGGGTCCGAAGACCCGATCCCGCGTTGTTGACGAAGACGTCAACGCCGCCGAGCTGCTCGATGAGTCCGTCGACGGCATCGCCGCACGCGGGGATCTCGGCGACGTCGAGCTGCGCGAGCACAGCTCTGGCGCCGTGCTCGCGCACCTCGGCAGCCGTGGCCTCTGCACCCTCCAGGTCTGAGAGCCACGTGATCCCGACGTCGAAACCGTCCGCCGCCAGGGCGACGGCGGTCGCACGGCCGATCCCGGAATCAGCGCCGGTGACGATCGCCCTTCCTCCGCGTGCGGCGGCGCTCACGATCAGCTCTCCTTGGCGGGCTTGCGGTTCTCCGCGCTCACCATCCACGCGAACTGCTCGAGCTTCTCGATGATCGCGTGCAGGATGTCCGCGCTGGTCGGGTCCTCCTCGTCGACGGCGTCGTGCACGTCGCGCATCGTTCCGACGGTCGCCTCCAGGCGGATCGTGACCAGATCGACGGTCTCCTTGGTGTCGATCTCGCCCTGCGGGAACTCCGGCAGCGTCGTGGTGGCGGCCACCGTGTCGCTGCGGCCGTCGGGGACTGCATGCAGCGCACGCATGCGCTCCGCGACGGTGTCGCTGAACTCGCGAGCGGCCTCGATGATCTCGTCGAGCTGACGGTGGGTGTCGCGGAAGTTGCGTCCGACGACGTTCCAGTGCGCCTGCTTGCCCTGCATCGCCAACTCGAGCAGGTCGACGAGAACGGCCTGCAGCTTCTCGCCGAGCTCCTTGGATGCGACGAAGCCCTTCTCGGCATTCTGCCGTCGGGTCTGTTTCTCTCCCGAGCCGCCTCGTGCCGTCTTGGTCGCCTTCGTGGTGTTCTTCGTAGCCATCATGACCTCCTGGACACGACGGTATCCGCCGGTCCTGGCACGCCTGCAGGGGCTTGACTTCTCTCAGCGCGCGTGCGAATTCGGAACCGCACGGCCGACACGCAGATCACGAGCGCGGCGAGCAGGATCGCCGTCGTGGCGACGACGGGTGCCGACGGGTCGTCTGCCCATCGCCCGGAGGCGATCCAGACCAGTCCCCACGCTGTCGCCAGCCCTGGTGCCCATCGGCCACCGCGCCAGGCGGTGAACACCGCGATGCCTCCGGCGCCGATGAGGCTGACCGTGCCCGGCACGCCAGGCGCCTGCGTCCAGGCCGCGACCCCGACGGCGGCCAGCCATGCCGCGAGGTTGGCCGCCGCGGCGACCGTGACCCATCCCAGGTACAGGCCGATCACGCCGTCGATGAGGACGATCTCGGCGACTGTGCCCCGCCTCGGACGACGGCACGCCCGCACGAACGTCATGAGCAGCACGCCGAGCAGGATGAGGATGATGACGAAGGACTCGGCGATGCGCCAGGCCAGCACGCACATGATCCACACGGCGTTGAGGAGCGCGGACGCCGCGACGCCGTAGCCGACCGCACGATGGCGGGGTTTCGCCGCCTGCCCCGGCGCCAGTTGCCAGAGCGCATAGAGCACGAGCCCCGCGTAGATCACCGTCCAGATCGCGAAGGCGATGCCGGAGGGAGCCAGTACCGTGGCGTCTGCGGCGAACGCGCCCCCGGCGGCATCCGCCACACCGGCGCCGCCGAGGAGTCCTGAGCCGAAGAGCGCGGCGATGACTGACCCGGCGACCGTCAGCGCGACGACGATCCGACGGACACGATCAGACTTCTCCGCCTGGAGCATGGCCCCACGATAGAGGCGTCGGCGCTGTGGTGCCCGGCCCCGCACGGCGTGGCGCGCAGCTCGGAGCCGCGGCCTGTCAGTGCGTCGCGGGCCGGCGCATCCTCACTCGGCGGGCGGAGCGGCGCAGGTGGTCAGGCCCTCGATGGCGTCGTGGTACTGCTCCGCGGTGAAGGGCAGTCCGAACTCGGGGGCGGTCTGACCGCTCGCCGCCGGTGCCTTGGAGGCGATGGCGGCGAGTTCGAACGCGAGATCGCCTGCGACGCTCCCTCCGGCGGTGGAGTTGTTGAGGACGACCGCGACGGTGAAGCCCGTCTCCGGATCCGCATACGCCCCCGTCGCATAGCCGGGCGTCCACCCGTGCTGACCGACGAGGGGTCCGACGAGGTACGCCCCGCCCGTCGCCTGATACCAGGAGGGCGCATCCTTGTACGCGGGCAGAGGGGTGGCGAACTGATCCGGCTCCGCGTCATCCGCGCGCAGCCCCTGGCGTGCAGCGGCCTGCACGAAGCGGCCGAGCTCGTCGATCGTCGAGACCACGCCGGAGTCCGTGAAGCCCGTGCTGGAGGACAGCGTCGTGATGTCGACGGGGGCGGTGCAGTCATACCCGCCCTCGACCGGGTTGAGGTAGTTCCCGCTGAGCGAGTTGTCGCCGGGCGTCGCCCCGGCCGGGCGGGGAAGGTTCGTCACCGTGAGGTCGAGGGGGCGGGAGATGTAGCGGGCGATGAGCTCGGATGCGCTCATCCCGGACGCGCGCTCCAGTGCCAGACCCAGCAGCAGGTACGACGCGTCAGAGTTGCGGTACGTCGTGCCGGGCTCCGACAGCCCCTTTCCGAGCCCGAAGGAGGCCATCTCGAGCGGCGCCCACACACGCTCGGGGGTGGTGAGCCATGCACCGCGCACCGCCGGCTCCGACGAACCGATCCCCGCCGTGCCGTTGCACAGGTCCAGGAGCGTGACGTCCTTCAACTGCGCGACGCCGGACACGTAGTCGGGGACGGCGCCGTCCAGCTCGACGATGTCCTCATCCGCGAGCGCGTACAGCACGTCGCAGGTCATCAGACGGGTGACATCACCGATGCGGAAGGACATGTCGGAGGTCACGGCGGTCTCGTCCTCGACCGACTGCGTCCCGAGACCGGCGACCCAGGTGCCACTCCAGGGCACCCAGACGCCGACGATCGCACCGGTCGCACCGGTCTTGGCCATCGCATGCTCGACGGCACCCTGCAACTGTGTCGTGGTCTCCTCGGCGAGAGCCTGATCCACCTGGTCCGGAGCGGTGTACGAGAACGACTCCTCCGCGGAGCATCCGGTCAACACGAGTGTGAGCGCGACGGCTCCCGCGGCGGCGGCGCGCACGCGGCGCCACGAAACAAGGTGCATGAAGGAGACCCCCGAGGTGAATTGTCTCCCTGATTCTAGGGTGCATCCCAGGAAAGACCCTGTGCTGCGTCCGCCTTCGACGGACGTACAGTGATGTCATGTCTCACATCTTCGACAGCGACGTGGTCGCGGCGATCCTGCGCCACATGAACGGCGACCACGCCGACGACAACCTCCTCATCGGGCGGGCGTTCGCGTCGGAGTCCGACCTTCCGATCACGCACGCGGTGATGACCGACCTGGACGGCGACGGCGGCGTCTGGCAGATCACTCGGGCCGGCGTTCCGGAGGAGCTCCGCGTACCGTGGCCCGGTGGCCCCATCGACGACCGCCCTGCGGTGCGCCGAGAGGTCGTCGCGGTGTACGACGCCGCATGCGCGAAGCTCGGCGTCGCACCGCGCCCGCACTCCTGAACCGAGACCCGGTCACCGGGGCTTCCGGTCGAAGTTAGGTCCGCCTTACACTGGTGCCATGCCCGAACCCCTGACCTTCTCCGACGCACTGCGCGAGCGTTCGTCGAGCTCGCACTCGCGCAGCGAGCACGCCGGTTTCATGGCGGACCTCCTCAAGGGTGACGGTTCGCGCGACGACTACATCTCGCTCGTCGCCCAGCACTACTTCATCTACGAGGCACTCGAGTCCGCCGCCGAGCGCATGCGGCAGGATCCGGTGGCGGCCGTCTTCCTCAGCGACAAGCTCACGCGGCTCCCCGCGCTGGAGGCCGACCTCGCCTTCCTGCTCGGTCCCCGCTGGCGCGATGTCATCGCTCCCCTGCCGACGACAGAACGCTATGTGGCCCGCATCCGAGAGGTCGGGGCGTCCTGGCCCGGCGGCTACATCGCGCACCACTACACCCGCTATCTCGGCGATCTCTCCGGCGGCATCTTCATCGGTCGCGTGATGCAGCGCCGCTTCGGATTCGAGACGAACGGGATCGGGTTCTACCTGTTCGACGACATCGCCGACCCGTCGGCGTTCAAGGATGTCTATCGGGAGCAGCTGGATGCCGCGCCGTGGGACGACGCGGAGCGGGAGCGCGTCATCGACGAGGTGCTGCGCGCGTACCGTTACAACACCGAGCTTTTCGAGGACCTCGCCCGCGCCCGTATCGCGGCGTGACCCCGCCCGACCTCAGCCGCCGGCGACCTCCGGCGTGGACGAGTGGCGCGCCTCCCATGCCTCGCGCATGAACCGCCGGACGTCCTGGTCGACCCTGATGTCGCTCGGACGCAGCGGCCGCGAGAGGTACAGGCCGTCCAGAGAGGTCAGTCGCGACAACGCGACGTAGGTCTGTCCGGGCGCGAACGCGCCGCTGCCGAGGTCGACGATCGCCCTGTCGTAGGTCTTGCCCTGGGACTTGTGGATCGTGACCGCCCACGCGAGACGGAGGGGGAACTGGGTGAACTCGGCGATGACATCGCGGCTCAGCGTCTTCGAGTTCGCGTCGTACGAGTAGCGGAACCTCTCCCAGACGGCCGGCTCGACATCGACGTCCTCGCCGTCGATCTCCACGCGGACCGATCCGCCGAGGATCCTCTTCACCGTGCCGATGGTGCCGTTGACCCAGCGGGGCGGTTCGCCCGTCATGGAGACGTCGTTGCGCAGGAACATGACCTGCGCGCCGACCTTGAGCTTCAGGTCGGCATCCGCGGGGTAGTTCCCCTCGCCTCGCCCGAAGTCGCCGTTGATCTCGGCTCTGGCCGTCTGCTCCTTGCCGGGGAGCGCCGCGAGGTGGCGTCGGTTGATGTTGTTGACGATGTCGTTGCGAGTGGCGAGCGTGATGATCGGGATCTCACCCGGTTCGGGATCGGGCGGCGTTCGGGTGCCCTGCCTGTTGAGGACCTCGGCGATCTCGGCCGTCACCCGCCCGTACCGCACGGCGTTGAGCATCGCCTTGAAGCCGTCGTCGGACTGGCGATGGATCTGCACGAGCTCGCGCACGTGCAGGGGTGCGCCGTGTCGGCCGAGATCCATGAGGCCGTCCGCCTCCCCCATGGTGGCACCGGCCCACACCTTCGCGTCGAAGAACCAGAAGGAACGGTAGTGATCCTGCACGTATCGCAGCTCGTCGCCGCGCGGTGGCACCGGAGCGAGCTGATACGGGTCGCCGAACATGACGATCTGCACGCCGCCGAACGGTTCCGCCCGACGGCCGCGCGCCTGACGCAGCGCACGATCCATGCCGTCCATGAGGTCCGCGTTCACCATCGAGACCTCGTCGATCACCAGGGTGTCGATGGCGTTGAGGATGCGGCGGGTGGCATCGTTCTGCTCGATCTCGCTCTCGGCGATGAGACCGATCGGGAGGCGGAAGAGCGAGTGGATCGTCTGGCCCTCGACGTTGAGCGCGGCGACCCCGGTGGGGGCGCAGATGGCGATCTGCTTCTTCGTGTTCCAGGCGAAGTACTGCAGGAGCGTGGACTTCCCCGTCCCGGCGCGGCCGGTGATGAACACGTGCTCACTGGTGTCCTCGATCAGCCGGAACAGCTGCTGCTGTTCGTCGGAGAGGGCGGGAAAGGACACGACATTCATGGTACGTCGGGACGGGTATGTCGCGCGGCCGGGCGCGCTCGGCACTGTCACAGCCCGCGCTCCTAGACTTGCGCGCATGAAGCAGCCCTCGACGACGCGTGCGCGCCGGCGATTGCGATTCGACCTGACCGCGCTCGCGGTCGTCGGGGTTCTTCTGATCGGCGCGCTCGGTGCGAGCGTTTCCGTCCTGTACACGGAGTTCTACGGGCCCTCCGCGTTCGTCACCCGCTACCTCGACCTCCTCGCCACCGGCCGCGCCGCGGATGCGCTGCACGTCCCCGGTGTGTCGATCGACCGCACGGTCCTCGAAGAGTCCGACATCGACGAGACCGCGTCGGAGGCGCTGCTGCGCGAGGCGGCCCTCGCCCCGCTGACCGAGATCGACGTCGTCTCGGAGGAGGCCGACGGCGAGATCTTCTCGGTGACCGTCGCATATCTCGCCGGCGGCCATCGAGGATCGACGACCTTCCAGGTGCAGCAGGACGGATGGGCCGGGGTCACACCGAACTGGCGCTTCGCGCAGTCTCCGCTCGCCGCCGTCTCGCTCAGCGTGCTCGGCGCAGACCGCTTCGCCGTGAACGGCTTCGAGGTCCACCGCGCCCAGGTGTCGGCGGCAGGAGTGGCCGCCGAAGGAGCGGACCCGCTGCCGATGCTCGTGTTCACCCCCGGGCTGTACTCGGTGACGGTCGACACGGCGATCGCCACCTCCCCCGGGGTCAGCGTCCTGGCCGACTCCCCGCTCGCGCAGACGTCGGTCGAACTGCAGACCGAACCGACGGAGGAGTTCGTCTCGGTCGTGCAGACCCGCGTCGAGGAGTTCCTCACGGAGTGCACGACGCAGCAGGTGCTGCAGCCCACCGCGTGCCCGTTCGGCCTCGAGGTCCGCAACCGCATCCTCGACCCGCCCGTGTGGTCGATCTCCCAGCAGCCCGAGGTGACGGTCCACCCGGACGGCGCGCAGTGGAAGATCCCGCCGACCGAGGCCGTCGCCCACATCGAGGTCGACATCCGCTCGCTGTTCGACGGATCGGTCGAACACGTCTCGGAGGACGTGCCGTTCCGTGTGGACGGCACGATCACGATCCTCCCGGACGGCTCGGCATCGATCCGCGTCGGCAGCCCCGGCGCCTGACTCAGCGGCCGCGTGCCGCCTCTCGTTCGTCCTTCTCGGCGAGCGCCGCGAGCCTGGCGTTGTACTCGTCGAGTTCCGCATCCCCCGTGCGGTCGGCATGCCGGTCCCGGCGCCGCTGCACCTTGGTGTCGTCGCGGCTCCACTGGATGGCCACGGTGACCGCGAGGATGAGAGTCGGGATCTCTCCGACCGACCAGGCCACACCTCCGCCGATGTACTGGTCCTCGAGCGGCGTCGGGCCCCACGTGCGCCCCATGGAGCCGAACCACTCCGCGACCATGAGCCCCTCCTGCATCATGATCGCCATACCGAAGAACGCGTGGATGGCCATCACGGCGATGAGGGTGATCAGACGCCCGGGGTACGGCAGCCGGTACGGCACCGGGTCGACCCCCACCAGGCTCATCACGAACAGGTAGCCCGAGATGAGGAAGTGGATGATCATCCACTCGTGGCCGAGGTGCTCGTACATCGACCACCGGACGAGGTCGGTGAAGTAGAACGCCCACAGCGAGCCGACGAAGATCCCGGCGGCGACGAACGGATGGGTCACGACGCGGGAGAACGGCGAGTGGACGGCCCACATGATCCATTCGCGCCCGCCGCGGGTGCCGTCGTCGCGCTTGTGGATGCTGCGAAGCGCGAGCGTGATCGGCGCGCCGGACACCAGCAGCAGCGGGATGGCCATCGAGAGCATCATGTGGCCGAGCATGTGCACGCTGAACAGGTAGTCCTGGTAGAGGTTCAGCGGACCGCAGGTCACCCAGAACAGCAGCACCAGTCCCAGCATCCAGAACACGGTGCGGTGGATCGGCCAGCGGTCGCCCCGGCGGTGGAGCCGCCACACGCCCGCGGCGTAGAAGAACACCCCGAGGGCCGCCGCGAGCGCCCAGAGGATGTCGATGTCCCAGCCGGTGAACCACTTGTCGAGGGTGAACTCGGGGGGCAGCGGCGAGCGGGTGAGGATCTCGGCCGGGGTCTGCCTCACCGCTGCCGTCTCACCCGTCGGGGGTGGTGTGCGGGCGAGGGCGGCGGCCGCACCGGAGGCGAGGCCCATCAGCGCGACCTCGCACAGCACGAGCATCCAGAACCAGCGCGAAGCGCGCTCCCCCGCGAGACGGGGGATGAGGCGTGCGCGATACCAGGCTCCGAGCAGTCCCATCCCGGTCAGCAGGACGGCCTTGGCGATGATGATCAGGCCGTAGGGCGACCACAGCCCCTCCCAGCTTCCGAGCCCGACCGTGGACCGGACGACGCCGGAGACGGCGACGACGAAGAACGCGGCGATCGCCAGCGTCGAGTACCGGCGCACGAGCGCCTGCGCGTCGACGCCCTTCGTGAGGTGGAGGACGACGAGCAGGATGAGGCCGCCGAGCCAGACGGCCGCGCCGATGGTGTGCAGCAGGATCGAGTTCACGGCGATGACGTGCCCCGACAGTTCCCCGGAGTGTCCCTGCTGCGCCATCGGCAGGAGTGCGGCGATCGCGATGATCGCCGTGATGAGCGTGGGCGTCCAGCTGCGCCAGGCGAACGCGAGGATCGTGACGACCGCGCCCATGATCGTCGTGATGAGCCACGCCTGCCCGAGCGGCAGGGCGAGCAGGAAGCGGCCGAGGTCCTCGCCGAACTGCCGTCCGAGGCTGAGCTCGGGCGTGAAGGCCCCGAGGAAGGTGAGGAATCCCGTGGTGGCGGACGAGATCGTGAACACGGCCGCTCCGATGGATGCCGTGTCCATCGCCGTCTCGAACGGCCTGGTCCCGGCGCGGAGGGCGAACAGCGCCAGCACCATGGGTCCGATCATCACCGCGGCGCTGAGGTTGTTCACGAGGCGCGCGATCGGCAGGCCCCAGCGGATGGCGTCACCCGGGTCCCCGATGAGCAGCGGTGCGGCGCCGCCGCCGAACACGAGGCCGACGACCACGGCGATCGCTGCGGTCACGACGAGGATGAGAAGACCGGCGGCACGGTACGACGATGCAGGCATGGTGCCTTGACTGGTCGCACGCGCGGTGCCGGAGGAGCTCACCCCTCAAGCCTAAGCTCGTGCAGCCTGGGTGATCGCCGCCGGGGACGCAGAAAGGCCGCCCCTGACGGGACGGCCTTTCCAGGAGCGGTCTTACTTGACGGCTGCCTTGAGCTTGGAACCGGCGGTCACCTTGACGCGCTTGCCGGCCGGGATCTTGATCTCGGCGCCGGTCTGCGGGTTGCGGCCGGTGCGGGCTGCGGTGTCGACCTGCTCGAACGAGATCCAGCCGGGGATGGAGACCTTGCTGCCCTTGGCGACGGCGTCGGAGACCGTGGCGAAGAGCGAGTCGAGGACGCCCGAGACGGTGGCCTGGCTCTGGCCGGTGGCGGAAGCGATGCTCGCGACGAGCTCGGTCTTGGTGATGGACTTGTCAGCCATGTCATCCTCCAGCGACGAAGTTCACGTCGCATTGTTCGTGTTTCGGGTGACGAATGCCCCCCGTTGGTCGATCGACCGCCTCGAATGTATCAACCGACGCCTGTGTTTCCGCGTCATTTCGCGGGTTTTGACGTTTTCTTGCGCGTGTCGCACCACTTTCGTCACTCCAGTCACAGATTTCAGGGCGTGTGGAGGCCGGGGCGCGCCCCGGCGGCGGTCCCCGGGTACGCGAAAGGGGCGGGGTTCCGAAGAACCCCGCCCCTTCTCAAGCGATGCTTACCAGCTCGACTTGGTCACACCGGGCAGCTCGCCACGGTGGGCCATGTCGCGGAAGCGCACACGCGAGATGCCGAACTTGGTCAGCATTCCACGGGGGCGCCCGTCGATGGCGTCACGCGAACGCACGCGCACGGGCGACGCGTTGCGCGGAAGCTTCTGCAGGCCGACGCGAGCGGCCTCGCGGGCCTCGTCGGTGGCGTTCGGGTCGACGAGCGTCTTCTTCAGCTCGAGACGACGCTCGGCGTAGCGCTCGACGATGACCTTGCGCTGCTCGTTGCGAGCGATCTTGCTCTTCTTAGCCATGGATCAACGCTCCTCTCGGAATTCGACGTGCTTGCGGACGACCGGGTCGTACTTCTTCAGCACGAGGCGGTCGGGGGTGTTGCGACGGTTCTTCTTGGTCACGTAGGTGTAACCGGTGCCCGCCGTCGAGCGGAGCTTGATGATCGGACGAACGTCCTGAGCCTTCTTGGCCATTAGAGCTTCACACCCTTCGCCTGGAGGTCCTTGACCACGTTCTCGATGCCGCGCGCGTCGATCACCTTGATGCCCTTGGCGGACACGTTGAGCGTGATCTTACGACCCAGCGAGGGGACGAAGTACGTCTTCTTCTGCACGTTCGGGTCGAAGCGACGCTTCGTCCGGCGGTGCGAGTGCGAGATGTTGTGACCGAAGCCGGGAACAGCTCCTGTCACCTGGCACACTGCTGCCATGTGATTACTCCTTCATTACCGTGAGACCGGACGGCCTCACCCAAGATCCCTTGTCTGCGCGCCGCCGTTCCCGCGGGAATCGAACAGCACACGAACTACGCACAGGAGTGTGCGCAGACAAAGAGTCAGTCTAGCATGGCCTGCGCGTCCGCTGCGCCGCGCCCCCAGCGGAACGCCGACACGGTCGGATCGCCCTCGATCCAGAAGCGCCACGGGTAGGCGGCCGTCCCCGCGACGCCGGCGACGCCGACCCGCGGGCCCGATGCGACGGTGACCGGCTCGTCACCCCACCACAGCTCCGCCACAGCCCCGTTCGACGGCGTGGCCGTCACCGCGTCGATCCCGTCGTGCAGCGCATGCCGCAACCCCGACACCTGCCCGAGCCGGCCAGGACCCCGGGCAAGGTCGCGCCCGAGGCGACCGGATCGGGCCTGTGCGGCATCCGCCCCGTCCTCGACGGATGCTGCGCGCAGCAGGATCCCGCCCGCGACGCCCTCCGGACCGCAGACGACGTTCACGCAGGAGTGGATGCCGTGGCTGAGGTACACGTACAGGTGACCGGGCTCGCCCCACATGGTGGCGTTGCGCGCCGTGCGCCCCATCCTCGCGTGGGAGCCGGGGTCGGCGAGGTCACCGGTCCCCTGCCCGTGGTACGCCTCCACCTCGGTGATGCGCAGGCGCACCTGCGCACCGTCGACGACCGTGCGCAGGTGCGCGCCGAGCAGCCGCGGCGCCACCGCGAGCGGCAGGTCGGCGAGCTCGTCCCTCGTGACGCGGCGCATCTCAGAAACCGGGCGCCGTCGGGCACCAGGACACGTCGAAGCCCGTCAGCGCGACGAGCTCGTCGCCGTTGCGCAGGTCGAACAGATGCGTCTCGAGCGTCGTGGGCAGCGGGACCAGCATGTCGTCGTAGGGGTTCTCGGTGAGCTTCGGTGCGACGGTGACGGCGGCGTACTGTCCACTCGGCGATGCGCACGCCTGCAGGATCGCGTTTCCCGACTCCACCTCCAGCAGCGGAGTCGCCGCACCGTCGTCGTCGACGCGGATGATCGCCTGCCCCGTGGGGAGGCCGGCGTCGTCCCGCGCCACGATGTGCCGCAGGGTGCCGCCCGGATACGGCGAGATCGACGTCGCGGCACCGTAGTCGGGGTCGGAGGCCGCCAGCGGGGTCTCAGAGCCGTCGGCGAGGTCGAGCTCGACGATGCTCTGATCGCCCCGCTCCACGATGGCGGTGTAGGTGCCGCGGGAGACGCCCAGCAGCCGCATGGCGAGGCCGAGGTTCTGCGATCCGGCGTCGCCGGCGCGGTCGTCCAGGGACAGGGCGCCGGAGAAGTCGATGAACAGCACGGCGGCGGAGTCCGGCACGAACTGCCATTCGGCGATGCTGGCCTGCTCACCGCCGACCTCGATGATCTCCGGTTCGCCCTCCCCGCTGAGCGGTTGCGTCACCAGCACACTCGCTCGGCCGCTGTCGGCGGTGATCTCCTTGTCGGAGTACGTGTAGCCGACCAGCCCGCCGCGTTCGGACACTTGCACCGAACTGACGTATCCGTCCCCCGGCAGCGGAAGCTCGGTCATGTTCTTGCCGTCGAGGTCCATCACGAGGATGCGCGAACCGTCAGTGTTCTCGACCGCGACGACCAGGGATGTCGAGGTGGCACGGTAGTCGTTGATGCGCGGGTGGGTGAAGATCGGCACGGCCCGCTCACCGCTGAGGTCGGTGCGGAAGATCGTGTCGTCCTCCTCCGACCGGTTGAGCAGGAAGATCTGCGAGGACGGCGTCGTGAAGCGCGTCGTCAGGTCCGACGACGGACCGCCCCCGGCACCCGTCACGTCCGCCACCTTCACGGTGTACTCGGTGGCGTCGTCGAGCGGCACGGTGAAGCGGATGCCGATGCTCCGGCCGGCCGCGTCGACAGTGAACGGCACGGCGGGCTCGACCGTCACCTCCGAGGCGTCCACGTCGTCGAGGGACTGGTTCGCGGTGAGGATGACGCGACTTCCGGAGACCTGGATCGCCTCCGCAGGGTCCGCCTGCACCTGGTCGATCCGCGGCCCCTGCAGCAGGCTCACGATGCTGAGACCGGCGACGACGATCGCGAGGATGCCTACGACGGCGAGGATCGTCCAGAGGAAACGGCGGGTGTCCGGTTCCTGGGCAGGAGGCGCGGGCTCCGAAGGCGAAGCGGGCTGAGCGACCGCGGGGAGTCGAAGCCGCCCCTCCTCAGGCGCTGCAGGGATCTCCGGAACCTGCGCCGCCTCACGGGCGGCATCGCGCTCCGCGGCTTCCCGCGCGGCGCGCGCCTCAGCGCGCGTCCGCGGTGCCCCGGCGGACGGATCCTCAGTACTCATACGGATCCTTCGGCTCGTCGATCTCCACCACTGAGGTCGGCAGCACACGGAGGGACCCGTCGGCATCCGCCTTGACGGTTCCGGTGACCTCGACCCACTGGCCGGTCCCGAACTGGTCGGCGCTGTAGTCGCCGGCATCCATCGCCACCGGCACCGCGGCGGGCTGGGCGTCGATGACGCAGTGCGTGATGATCATCCGGGTCAGGCTGATGTCGCCCTCGTCCGACGGCGTCACGAAACCGACGAGGGTCACCGGTGATCCGTCGTACGCCTCGGGACGCGACGCCGTCGCGAAGACGCTCGACCACTCCCCGATCCCGAAGGTCGTCGTGTCCGCGACGCCGAGGGTCGGGGTGTCCGCACCGGCGAACAGCGGCCCCGTCGCGTCCGCACGGGACATCGCCAACTCGACGGAGAGCGACGCCGGGGGCAGGACGAGAGCACCGACGACGACCGCGCTGGCGACGACGCCGGCGGAGATCGTTCCGAGCGCCGTGAGCGTGCGGCGAGACGACGTTGCGTCCTCGTCCGTGTCGGCACCATGCTCGTGGCCGTGGCCGTGGCCGTGGTCGGACTCGGCGCCGAGGGGCAGCGCGAACGACAGCACGGCGCCGATGAGCACCACGACGGCGCCGGCGCACGCGAACCAGATCGACCCAGGGCTGATGTACAGCGTGAGCCGGCCGGTCAGGCCGAGCCCGAGCGTGACGACGGCGATGACGGTCGCGAGCCCGACGCCGAGCCAGCGGACGGCGAGCGCGGAGCGACGCGAGGAGGAGTGCGACTCAGCCAAAGACGTTCACCCCGATCCCGATCGCGAACGCACTGAGCAGCACGACGGCGACGACGCCAGCGAGCGTCCTGGCGGTGAAGGTCGTCCGCAGCAGGGCGAGCATCTTGATGTCGACGAGCGGGCCGACGAGGAGGAACGCGATGAGCGCTCCGGAGGAGAACGTCGATGCGAACGACAGCGCGAAGAAGGCATCGACGTTCGAGCAGATCGCGACGGTCATCGCCAGCGCCATCATCGCGACGATGGACAGGACGGGGTTCGAGCCGATCGCCAGGAGCGCGTCGCGCGGCACGAGCACCTGCACGGCGCCGGCGAGGGCCGAGCCGATCACGAGGGCCGGCATCACCGCGCGCAGCTCGATGAGGAACTGGGTGAGGCTGCGGCGCGTCGGCGTGCCGTGCTCATGGGTCACCCGTTCGCACGTCGCGGTGAACCGGCGCGTGAGCATGGCGTCCGGAGACGGATGCCTGCTGTAGATCCAGCCGATGAGGTTGGCGATGAGGTAGCCGCCGACGAGACGGATGACGAGGATGCCCCCGTCGAAGCCGAAGGCCGCATGCGTGGTGATGATGACGATCGGGTTCACGATCGGAGCGGCGATGAGGAAGGTCATCGCCTCGGCGGGGGCGAGCCCGCGCATCATCAGCCCGCGGGCGAAGGGGACGTTGCCGCATTCGCACACCGGGATGAGCATGCCGAGCAGCGACAGCACGGCGCGGCGCGCCCAGCCGCTGCGCGGCAGCCATCGCTGGATGAGGTCGGGGGGCAGCCACACCTGCACCACGATCGAGAGCACGACGCCGAGGACGACGAACGGCAACGCCTCGATGAGGACGCTCAGCGCGAGTGTGAGGCCGTCCTGAGCCCGTGAGGGAAGCGGGTCGGTGAAGAACGCTGGGGCGAACCGGTCGATGAGGAACAGAACGGCGAGGACGACGACGCCGACCGAGACGCCGACCCACGCGGGGCGGCGCCGTGCACCGGCTGCGCCGCGCGCCGGCGGTCGCCGGGGGGTCGTGGCGGTGCTCAAGCCGACCTCTCGGCGGCCCGTCGATTCGCGCAGGGTGTGCACAGTCCGAAGATGTCGACGACGTGCTCGGCCTCGCTGAAGCCGTGGAGTGCAGCGGTGCGCTGCGCCCAGGCCTCGACGTCCTTGGCCTCGATCTCCACGGTCTGCCCGCAGGATCGGCAGATGAGGTGGTGATGATGACCCGCGCTCGTACACGCGCGGTAGAGGGCCTCGCCCTCCGGACTCTGCAGCGAGTCGGCGTCACCGGATGCGGCGAGGCCGGAGAGCGCACGGTAGACCGTCGCCAACCCGATGCCGGTGTTCTCGCCGCGGAGGGTGGCGTGCAGCGTCTGCGCGCTCACGAAACCGCGCGCGTCGGCGAGCGCTTCGCGCACGCGTTCGCGCTGCCAGGTGTTCCGCTGAGCCATGCCCTGATTCTAGGCCGGACGGGTCGAGCGCGCCCTGGAGGACCCTGGACGCCGCACCCGCTCCCGGCTGCGCTGGACGATCCAGCATCCCGCGTAGATGAGGAAGGAGATGGTCGTGATGTACGGGCTCACCGGCAGGGTGCCGGCGAGAGCGAGAAGGATCCCCCCGACCGCCGAGACGAACCCGAACAGCGCCGCGAGCAGGGGCACGCTCAACGGGCCGGATGCGACGCGCATGGCGGCCGCGGCGGGGGTGACCAGCAGCGCCATGACGAGGAGGGCGCCGATGATGTGCACGCTGACGGCGACGATCAGCCCGAGCAGCACCATGAACACCAGGCTGATGAACCGGGTGGGGATGCCACGGGCGGATGCGGCGACGGGATCGAGGGAGTCGAATCGCAGCGGGTTCCACATCAGCAGGAGCCCGACGAGCACGACGGCGCTGATGCCGATCAGCCAGCCGAGGTCGGGGCTCGAGACGGACACGATCTGCCCGGTGAGAAGACTGAAGCGATTGGCACTTCGGCCGTCGTAGAGCGAGAGGAACAGGATGCCGAGGCCGAGCCCGAACGGCATGAGGACGCCGACGATGGAGTTGCGGTCGCGCGCCCTCGAGCCGAGGATGCCGATGAGCATGGCGGCGACGATCGCGCCGCCGAGCGACCCCACCACCACGCTGCCGCCGAACAGCAGCGCCGCGGCGGCACCGGCGAAGGACAGTTCGCTGACGCCGTGCACGGCGAAGGCGAGATCGCGCTGCATGACGAAGACGCCGATGAGACCTCCGACGATGCCGAGCACGGCTCCGGCGAGGATCGAGTTCGCCAGGAGGGCGACGAGCGCGCCGTAGTCCTGGAAGGAGAAGACATCGCTCCAGTCGATCAGCGGTGCGATCACGCGACGCCTCCCTCGCCGAGCGCGCCGTGCGAGGACCCGTCGTCGTGGTCGTGGTGCGGCTCGGCGTCGGGGACGCCGACGACGACGAGGCGGTCCCCCGCGCGCAGGACGAACACCGGGGTGCCGTAGAGGTCGGTGAGCACCCTGCTCTGGAGCACCTCGTCCGGCGTGCCGAGGACGAACCGTCCGCCGGCGATGTACAGGATGCGGTCGACGCGGCCGAGGATCGGGTTGATGTCGTGCGTGACGAACAGCACGGCGGCGCCGCGCTTCCGCCGCTGCCGGTCGATGATCTCCGTCACCCCGACCTGATTGGCGAGGTCGAGGTTCGACAACGGCTCGTCGCACAGCAGCAGGGTCGGCTCATCGGCGAGCGCCTGCCCGACACGCAGGCGCTGCTGCTCGCCGCCGGAGAGCAGGCCGACGCGGCGGTCGGCGAAGTGCGAGGCACCGACGCCCTCGAGGAGGGCATCGACGCGTGCTCTGTCACCGCGGCGCGGGAAGGGGAGTCCGAACCGAGTGCCGTTGACGCCGAGCGCGACGACGTCGCGGGCGCGCATGCTCGTCTCCCTCGGCAGCGGCCGCTGCTGCGGGATGTACCCGATGCGCGGGTTGCCGCGGTGGACGGGCTGCCCGGCGACGCGGATGCTGCCGGCGCTGAGCGGCTGGAGTCCGAGGATCGCTCGCAGGAGGGTCGTCTTCCCCGATCCGGACGGTCCGAGCACGGCGATGAACTCGCCGGGGTCGACCGTCAGATCCAGCCCGGACCACAGGTCGCGATCGCCGCGGCGGAGGGCCGCACCCTCGATCTCGAGGAGCGAACCGGATGCGGCGGCGCCCGCGCTCACGAACGGAGTGCGTCGGCGAGGCTCTGGATCGCGTCGTGCATCCACTCAGAGTACGACGATCCGTCCGCCAGCAGTTCCGTGAAGGCCACGACGGGGATGCCGGCCGCCTCCGCCGCCTCTTCGATGCGCTGCGTCTCGGCGCCACCGGTCTGCGCGTTGGTGAGGACGACCTTCACGTCGCCGCTGTCGATGATCTCCAGCGCGTCGAGCAGCGTGGCCGGTGACACATCGGTGCCCTCCTCCACGGCCTCTGCGAACCCGGCAGGGGTCAGGTCGGTGAGCCCGGCGGACGCGGCGATGTATCCGGGCAGCGGTTCGGTCATGAAGATCCCCGCGCCGTCGGCATCGGCCTTGATCGTCTCAAGCTCGGCCTCGGCGGCTTCGAGATCGGCGATGATGTCGGCCGCGGCGGCGGTGAAGTCCGCGGCGCCGTCCTCGTCGAGCTCGCCGAGTTCCTCCGCCATGCCCTCGACGACGTGGATCATGGTGTGCGGGTCGAACCACACGTGCTCGTTGAACCCCTCGATGTGGTCATGGCCGGAGTGATCGCCGTCTTCTTCGTGGTCGTGCCCGGCCTCGGCATCCTCGTCGGCGTGGTCGTCGCCGGCATCGTGACCGCCGTTGTCCGGGTGGTCGTGCGAGAACTCGGCCGCGGTGAACACATGAGCGTCCGACCCGTCGAGCAGGGTCTCGATGAACGCGTCGTAACCGCCGCCGTTCCAGGCCACGAGGTCCGCGTCCTGCACGGCGAGGCGGTCGCGGGCGGTGGCCTCGTAAGAATGAGGGTCCTGCGAGGCGGAGTCGATGATCGTGGTGACCTCGACGCGGTCTCCGCCGATCTGCGCGGCGATGTCGCCGTAGACGTTGGTGCTCGCGACGATGCGGATCGTGCCGTCGCCGTCATCCGAACCGCTCGCGGTCGAGGAGCACCCGGCGAGGACGACGGCGGATGCGGCGAGGAGGGCGGCGGCACGGAGCTTCTGCATGTCCCTCACTGTACACGCTAATGATAACCATTCTCAACACGCGGCGGACTCCTCCCGCTATCGTTTCGAAGGTGACCCGCTTCCCCCTCCTCGCCGCATCTTTGACTCTCCTACTTTTGACAGGATGCACGGCCGCCCCCGCGACGACCGATATCGGGGCGTCGGACGCGGCGGCCGACACCACCGATGACACGGCCACTGCCGACGCCGCCGGGAGCGACGGCCCCGGCGGGAACGACGGCGGCGGGGCGCTCGCCCGCATCGCGAACTGCGACGTCGTGGAAGCAGCGGTCGCCCCGTACATCCAGAGCCTCGTGCCCATGGAGGGCAACGTCGTCGACGAGTGGGGCGTCTCCTGCCGGTGGGAGATGGCTGAGGGCGAGACCGACTGGGATAACAACCGCTCCGTGGGCGTCGGCATCGCCGCGGAACCGACCGAGAAGCCCGACGTCGCGCTGCTGGCCGACGCGTCCGATTCCCTCACCGCGCTGGATGACGCCTGGGTCGCCCAGCAGGGAGGTGTCGCCTACACGTTGACGATGGAGACCTCCGTTGCCGCGGCGATCGTCACCACCGTCTGGCTGCCGTACGCAGAGGTGACGGTCTCCGGCGGGAAGTGGGGCGATCACCCGCCCCTCGACGGCCCCGCTGCGGTGCAGGTGGTCTCGTCCCTGTTGGGCTGACCGCCGTCAGGGCCTGAAACACCACGCGCCCCGCGAGAAACCACGCGTGGCGTGATGTCTCGCGGGGCGGATGGTGTCTCGCGGACGGAGGGCGGGGGTCAGTCGAGGAGCGACTGCGGCGCGATCCACACCGTCGACTCGCCGGGCATGCGCGAGTGGTCCAACGGGGCAGCCGCCAGCACGACGTCGGTGGCGGCGTCGCCCAGATCGAAGGGCTCGTCGCCGAAGGTCGTCACGACCTCCCAGCCGTTCGGACGGGCGAAGCGCAGCACGTCCGGGCGCCCCGTCTCGATCCACTCCAGCTCCTCGCCCGTCTGCAGCGGATGCCGCAACCGCAGGGCCTCGCGGTACAGCGAGAGCGTCGACGAGGGATCCCGATCCTGCAGGGACACGGCGTACTGGTCGAACCACTGCGGCTGCGGCAGGTGCGCCGGCGCACTGCCGAAGCCGAAGGACGCCCCGTCCGGCTCCCACGGCAGCGGCACGCGGCATCCGTCGCGCCCGAGCCCGTCGAACTCCGCCCCGCGGAAGAAGGACGGGTCCTGGCGGTGGTCGGCCGGGATCTGCGCGACCTCGTGGAGTCCGAGCTCCTCGCCCTGGTACAGGTATGCGCTGCCGGGCAGTCCGAGGAGGAGAAGCGTCGCCGCCCTCGCCCGTCGTCCGCCGCGCTCGCGATCGAGCTGGTCTGCGGGCCCGCCTGCGGCGACCCACTCCGTCCCCTGCTTCACGGCACGGCCGCGCAGCGGCGGAAGACCGTAGCGGGTCGCATGCCGGGTCACGTCGTGGTTCGACAGCACCCACGTGGTGGACGAGCCGCTGGACTTCGCCTGCGCGAGGTTGTCGTCGATGATGGCCTGGAACTGCGCCGGATCGAAGTCCGCCTCGAGCAGATCGAAGTTGAACGCCTGCCCGAGCCCCTCCGCCGACGCGTACCGGGCACGGCGCTCCGGGGTGTCGACCCAGGCCTCGGCGACAGCGGTGCGCGGCGGGTCGTACTCGTTGAACACCTCGCGCCACTCGGCGTAGATCTCGTGGACCTCGTCGCGGTCGATCAGGGGGTGGGTGCCCGTCGACCGGTCGATCGCGTCGAGTTCAGCCCGTGAGGGCAGCGGCTCGCTGAGATCCTTGGTGAGCATGTGGGCGACGTCGATGCGGAAGCCGTCGACGCCGCGGTCCGACCAGAACCGGAGCGTCGTGAGGAAGTCGGCGCGCACGTCGGGGTGGTCCCAGTTGAAGTCGGGCTGCTCTGTGGCGAAGTTGTGGAAGTACCACTGCCCGTCCTCCACGCGCTGCCAGGCCGGGCCGCCGAACACCGACACCCAGTCGGTCGGCGGCTCCGCACCGTCCGGGCCCTTGCCGTCGCGGAAGATGTAGCGCTCCCTCGCTACGGAACCACGACCGGCGGCGAGCGCCTCCTGGAACCACTCGTGCTGGTCGCGCGAGCCTCGGAGCCGTGCTCGATTTCTCCTGGGCCGCCGGAGAGTTCACGGCGACCGACGTCATGGCCGCGACCTCCCTCACCCGGTCCACCGCGATCGACGCGATCGACACCCTCGTCGGAGCCGGCGTACTGCAGGAGCTGCCCAACGCCCGGGCCGTGGGCGCCTACCGGTCCGGCCGGCCCGCTCGCCGTTTCGCACTGTCGGCAGACCTCGGTGTCGTGGTCGGGATCGACGCCGGAGACACCCATCTCGCCGTGACCGTCGCCGACCTCTTCGACCGGACCCTCGTGCACCACCGGACGGACGTCGATCAGCACCAGTCCGCGCCGGACCGTCGAGACACCATCCTCGACCGGCTCGGCGCGGCTCTCGACGAGGCCGGCGTCACGCGGGACCAGGTCCTCGCGCTGTGCGTCGGCGTCGCGGCCCCCGTCGACAGGGACGGCGTCTCGCCTCCCCATCCCGACGGCTTCTGGGAGCGCACCAATCCCGGCCTCACCGATGCTCTGCGGGACTGGGCGGCCGTCGTGGAGATCAAGAACGACGCCCAGCTGGCCGCCATCGCTGAGGGGAGCGACGGCGCGGCCGTCGGCTGCCGCGACTATGTCGCGCTCCTTTCGAGCGAGCGCTTCGGCGGGGGCGTGGTCGTCGACGGACACGTGTTGCACGGCGCACACGGCGGAGTCGGCGAGGGCGTCGTCTTCGACCACATCGTCGGTGTCGGATCCGCCGTCGGCCTCCCGCATGCGCTGCAGGATCAGACGCGGAAGGCGCTGGCCGATGGAGACATCGCTGCGGACGGCCCCCTCGGACGACTCGTCGCCAACGACCACCTCGACGCGCGGTCGGTGCTCACGCTCGCCGCATCCGGTGATGCGGATGCGCTCGAAGTGACGGACCGCGTCGGTACGGTCGTCGCCTGCGTCGTCGGGGTCCTCGGCAGCATGTACGACCCGGCTCGGGTGATCGTGTGCGGCGCCGTCGCGGAGAGCATCGAGCCGGTGCTCGACGCCGCGCGGCGGATTCTCCCCGCCGAGCTGCACCTGCCGGCCCCCGAGATCCTCGCCTCGACGCTCGGCGCGGAGGTCGTTTCCGTCGGAGCGCTCGCCACTGCCCGGCGCGCCGCCCGCGAGCGCGCGGTGCCGCGTCTCGCCGAGGAGCGCCTGACCCTCTCCGCCTGAGACCGGTGCGACGCCGCGTCGGGGTCGAGACACCACGTCCTCGGTGAGACACCACGCCGTACGTGATGTCTCACGCCGCGCGTGGTGCCTCACGCACCGAGCGCGTCAGTCGACGAGCAGCGCCGGCTCCTCGAGGATCGCGGCGACGTCGGCGATGAACCGGCTCATGCCGTCGCCGTCCACGACGCGGTGGTCGAACGAGCCGGCGACCGTCGTCACCCAACGAGGGCGGACCTCGCCGTCCACGACCCAGGGCTTCTGGCTGATCGTCCCCATCGCGAGGATGCCGGCCTCACCGGGGTTGATGATCGGGGTCCCGGCATCCATGCCGAACACACCGATGTTCGTGATCGTGAACGTGCCGCCCTGCTGGTCGGCCGGCGGCGTCTTGCCGTCGCGCGCCGTGAGCGTGAGGCGGTTGAGCGCGCGGGCGAGGTCCTTCATGCTCAGCTCCTGCGCGTCCTTGATGTTCGGCACGAGCAGTCCGCGCGGCGTCGCCGCGGCGATGCCGAGGTTGACGTAGTGCCGCACGGCGATCTCGGCGCCGTTCTCGGTCTCCACCCACGCGGCGTTCACCATCGGGTTGCGGCGGACCGCCCAGATGACGGCCCTGGCCACGATGAGCAGCGGCGACACCCTGATGTCGGCGTAGTCCGGCGAGGCCTTGAGGCGCTTGACGAGCTCCATCGTGCGGGTGGCGTCCACCTCTTTCCAGACCGTCACGTGCGGGGCGCTGTAGGCGCTCTGCACCATCGCCGAGGCGCTGACCTTGCGCACGCCCTTGACCGGGATGGACTCCGTGCGGTCGGCGTCCGCACCGATCTGGCTCTGCGTGGGGGCGATGCCGCGCGCCAGTCCCGCCTGGGCACCGGCGGGAGCCGGCACGACCTCGTCTCGGACGTCTCCCCACTCGGGCGTCTCGATGTTGCGGAAGACGCTCGCCTGCGAGGCGTGCTTGATCACGTCGTCCCTGGTGACCTCGCCGTCGGCACCGGTCGGCGTCACCGAGGACAGGTCGACATCGAGGTCACGGGCGAGCTTGCGGATCGGCGGCTTGGCGATCACCCCGACCGACGACCGGACGGGTCGCACGGCGGGCCGGGTGCGCCGGGAGGTGGCTCCGGCGCCCGTGCCGTATCCGACCAGCACCGAGCCACCGGCCTCTTCCGCCGCGGGGGCGGGAGACGAAGCTGCAGCGGGGGCCGCGGCATCCGATTCGAAACGGATGATGGGTGCGCCGACCTCGACCGTCGTCCCCTCGGAGACGAGGAGCTCGCCGACGACGCCCTCGTAGGGCGACGGGAGCTCGACGAGCGATTTCGCCGTCTCGATCTCCACGATCACGTCGTTGATGGCGACCGTGTCGCCCGGCGCGACCTTCCAGGTGACGATCTCGGCCTCGGTGAGGCCCTCACCGACGTCCGGCAGGTGGAAGTTCTGCGTGCTCATTGCGAGTCCTTTCGACGGACGATCCGGGCACAACTCCGGAGATTCTGTACGGATCCGCGGATTCGGCGTACGCCGAGGCCCGAATCTGCCAGATTCTCCGGAGTCACGCCCATGGGTCGGCCATTTCTCAGTAGGCCATCGATCGGTCGACGGCCTCGAGGATGCGGTCGGCATCGGGGAGGAAGGTGCCCTCGAGCTTGGCCGGAGGGAACGGGGTGTCGTACCCGGAGACCCGCAGGACCGGAGCCTCGAGCGCGTAGAACGCCCGCTCCATGACGGTCGCGGCGATCTCGCTGCCGATGCTGGAGAAGCCGGCGGCCTCCTGCGCGTAGACCATGCGCCCCGTCTTGCGGGCGGAGTCGAGGATGGGGCCGTAGTCGACCGGGGACAGCGAGCGGACGTCGACGACCTCGCAGCTCGTGCCCTCCCCCTCGGCGATCGCGGCGGCCTGCAGCAGCACCGTGACCATCGCTCCGTGACCGACGAGGGTGATGTCGGTGCCGGTGCGCACGACGCGCGACGCGTGCAGGGGGACAGCGGATGCCGCGATGTCGACCTCACCCTTCTGCCAGTAGCGGCTCTTGGGCTCCATGAAGATCACTGGGTCGTTCGAGGCGATCGCCTCCTGGATCATCCAGTACGCGTCGTTCGGCGTCGACGGCGACACGACCCGCAGCCCTGGGGTGTGCGCGAAGTACGCCTCGGGGCTCTCCTGGTGGTGCTCGACGGCGCCGATGTGCCCGCCGTAGGGGATGCGGATGACGATGGGCATCGAGATGGCACCCTCGTGCCGGTTGGTGAGCTTCGCCAGCTGCGTGGTGATCTGGTCGAACGCCGGGAACACGAATCCGTCGAACTGGATCTCGATGACAGGGCGGAAGCCCGCCATGGCCAGGCCGATCGCCGTGCCGACGATCCCGGACTCGGCCAAGGGAGTGTCGAGCACGCGCTGCTCGCCGAAGTCGCGCTGCAGGTGCTCGGTGATGCGGAAGACGCCGCCGAGTTTTCCGATGTCCTCCCCCATGAGCAGGACCTTCTGGTCCTGCTCCATCGCGGCACGCAGTCCGGCGTTGAGCGCCTTGGCGAACGGCATCGTCTCGAGGGTCACTTGGCGTCTCCTTCGTACGAGGCCTCGTAGCGCTCGCGCCAGGCGCGCTGCTCGTCGATCAGCGGATGCGGCTCGCTGTAGACGTGGTCGAAGATCGTGTTCGCCGGCGGTGGCCCGAGCTCGAGGGTGCGGGTGCGCAGGTCGTCGGCCGCCGCTGCGGCCTCGGCCTCCACGTCGGCGAAGAACGCCGCCGATGCCCCCTTGTTCGTCAGGAACGCGTGCATGCGCGCGATCGGGTCACGCTGCTCCCACGACTGCTCCTCGTCGCTGGTGCGGTACTTGGTGGGGTCGTCACTGGTGGTGTGCGCCCCGAGGCGGTACGTCTCGGCTTCGATCGCGCGCGGGCCCTTGCCGGCGCGCGCCTCGTCGAGGGCGACACGGGAGACGGCGTAACTGGCGAGGACGTCGTTGCCGTCGACACGGACGCTCGGGATGCCGTAGCCGCTGCTGCGCTGCGCGAACGGCACGCGCGTCTGGGTCGCGACGGGCACGGAGATCGCCCACTGGTTGTTCTGCAGGAAGAACACCGTCGGCGCCTGGTAGCTCGCAGCGAAGACCATCGCCTCGTGCACGTCGCCCTGACTGGATGCGCCGTCGCCGTAGTAGACGATCACCGCCTCGTCCTTGTCTGGATCACCGGTGCCGGAGCGGCCGTCGAAGGTGAGCCCCATGGCGTATCCGGTGGCGTGGAGAGTCTGCGAGCCGAGCACGAGCGTGTACAGCCGGGTGTTGCCGTTGACCGGATCGGTCGGGTCCCACCCGCCGTGCGAGACGCCGCGCATGAGCTTGATGATGCCGAGCGTGTCGACCCCGCGGATGCGCGTGACGGCGTGCTCGCGGTAGGACGGGAACAGGGTGTCCTGCGCGCGGGCGGCCCTGGCCGAACCGACCTGCGCCGCCTCCTGACCACGGCTCGGCGGCCACAGCGCGAGCTGTCCCTGACGCTGCAGGTTGGTGGCCTGGTTGTCGATGGTGCGGATGATGACCATGTCGCGGTAGAACTGCTCGAGTTCGGCGTCGCTGATCGCCTCGATCAGCGGCAGATACTGCTCGGCGGCAGCGTTCGGCGCGTATCGTCCGTCCGCCTCCAGGACGCGGACGAATTCGGTCTCTGAGGAGGTCACAGTTCTACGCTAGCGGCTCTCCCGCCCCTGGCTCTGGAGAGGTGCGACAACGGATCGGGTGACCTGTAGGACCTTCTCCACCGATTCATGCTCTCCGACGGATATGCGGATGCCGTCGCCGGAGAACGGTCGGACGATGATGTCGGCGTCGCGGAACACCTGTGCGACCTCGTCGGTACGGTCGCCGGTCGGCAGCCACACGAAGTTCGACTGGCTCTCCGGCACCGCCCACCCCTGGGCGCGGAGCCCGTCGACGAGAGATGCGCGGCGACCGACGAGGACGTTCACCCGTTCGAGCAGCTCCGCCTCGGCATCCAGGCTGGCGATCGCGGCGATCTCGGCGGCCGAGGTCACCGAGAGCGGGATGCCGGTGGAGCGGGCGGCGTCGAGGACCTTGGCATGTCCGATGGCGTACCCGACCCGCAGGCCGGCCAGACCGTATGCCTTGGAGAACGTGCGGAGCACGACGACATTGGGGTGCGCGTCGAACACCCGCTCACCGAGCCCGTCGACCGCACGGTCGTCGGTCACGAACTCGGCGTACGCCTCGTCGAGGATGATGAGGACGTCCGAGGGAACGCGCTCGACGAACGCGGCGAACTCCGCGCTCGTCACGATCGGGCCGGTGGGGTTGTTCGGGGTGCACACGATCACGGCCCTCGTGCGGTCGGTGATCGCATCCGCCATCGCGCCGAGGTCGTGCCTACCGGTCTGCGCGAGGTCGTCCGACTCGATGAGGGGCACCTCGACGCCGGTCGCGCCGGCGACGAGCACGAGTCCGGGGTACGCCTCGAAGGAGCGCCACGCGTAGACGACCTCGTCGCCCGCGGATGCCGCGGCCTGCACGAGCTGGTAGAGGATCGCGACGCTGCCGCTGGCGACGTGCACCTCGTCCACGGCGACGCCGTGACGGGCGGCGAGGCGCTCGCGCAACCGGGTGGCCGTCGCATCCGGATACCGGTTGATCGGCGTCGTCCCCTGCAGTGCCTCGAGCACGGAGGGCAGCGGCTCGAAGGGGTTCTCGTTGCTGGAGAGCTTGAAGGCGTCCGGACCCGCCTGCTTGCCCTGCCGGTACGGGGCGAGGGCGGCGATCTCTGGGCGGAGGCGGGGAAGGATCGGCTCGGTCACGAGGTCAGTCTACGAGCGCGACACCTCACCGCTGACAGGGCGACACGATCGTGCGAGACTGAGTCCACCATGCGCTTCCTCATCCGAGTCATCATCAACGCCTTCGCCATCTGGGTGGTGACGCTGATCCCGGCCCTGCAGGTCGAGGTCCGCCCGTTCGCGCCCGGCGAGACACTGCAGCTCGTGCTGACGCTGCTGGCTGTCGCGGCGATCTTCGCCCTGGTGAACACGATCATCGGCACGATCATCAAGATCGTCGCCTTCCCCCTCTACATCCTCACCCTCGGTCTCATCGGGCTCATCATCAACGGCTTCCTGCTGTGGCTGACGGCGTGGATCACTTCGAGCTTCGGCTGGGGACTGTCGCTCGGCTCCTTCTGGTGGGGCGTGCTGGCGGCGATCATCATCGCGATCATCAACGCCGTGTTCGGCGCGATCCTCCGGCCGCAGAAGAAGCGCCGCGACTGAAGCGTTCACCCGCGGCGCGCGACGAACTCCGTCGATTCGATGGACACCGCCTCGTTGAGCTCGCGCCAGCGGTCCCGGATGGCCTCGAGGCGCACGTCCGCTGACGCGTCGACGAGCTCGGCGGTCTCGATGTACCGGCCTTCGAAGTGGGTGTATCCGATGAGGTCCTGCGGGCCGCGTACGGGGTCGCCGACGCGTGTGACGACGATGCTGTCCTGCGACCCTGTGCCCGCAGGGGAACCGCCGCCGGCGAGTGCGCTGACCACGTCGTCGGTGTGGCGCAGCTCGATGAGCAGCTGATCGTCGGCGACGGCCGGGTGCACCGGGCTTCCCGCCGTGACCTGGACCCGTACGTCGAATTCGCTCTGCGATGACAGGTATGCGGCGTTCATCGCGGCCTGCGAGTGCGCGTAGACGTCCACCTGGTCGCCCGGCTGGGCGCCGGCCGCCTCCAGTGCGGCGACGGTCGCGGCATACGATGCCGACTCCTGTCCCCTGTACAGCTCGAGGTTCGACACCATGTCGAACGGCTCCTCGCGCCCGAAGACCCCGAGCGCCTGCGTCCCCTTCTCGTACAGCGCATAGCGCCGCGAGCCGTCGGCCATCGTGTACTTCTCGACCTTGATCTGCGCCCCGTCCGAGGCGGGGAACCGCCGGAAGGCCTCGGCGAGGCTCGTCGGAGGAGCGATCGGCGACTCCGTCCTCACCGGTCTCACCGACACCGGTCCGCCGCTGCCGGTCAGCGATGCTCCAGGCGGCAGCGTGCCGGCTCCACTTCCGCCCACCGTCGCGGCCATGGCGAAGAACACCCCCAGGTCGAGGCCCGGCCCGTCGACCGTGCCCGGCCATCCGAGGTCGTACTGCTCCCGGAGGCCGTCGAAGCGCCGCTTCTCCCATCCGGCGACGAGCCAGGCCTCCATCTCGACGATGCGCGGGTCGGACTCCTCGAGTTCGGCGATCCGGTCCCGCACCGCCGCTGCCCGCGCGTCATCCTGCAGGGCGAGCCCCGCGAGCTCCGCCCGGCGTTCGACGAGTTCATAAGCGTCGGACGCGAGACGCGTGTTCTCACCCGCCGTGCGGCACTCCTCGTGCAGCGCCTCGCAGCGCGCCGCACTGGCCCACAGCGCGACGGTGTCCACCCGCTCCGACGCGCCAGGCAAGCCGACGAGGAGCGCGTGCGCACGGCGTGCGTCCGTCGCGGCATCCGCGATGCGAGGCGCGAGTGCGCACAGAGCGTCGGCGACGGCGCGCAGCGCCTGCGGGTCGACGGCGATCGCGCCCCCGTGCGTGATCTCGAGGTCATCGGTCATGACGCCGCCGCCGCATCGATCTCCCACATCCGGGTGTTGAGTTCGCCGATCTCCGCGGCCGTCCGCGCGCGCAGCGCCACGATGAGCTCGTGCAGCGCGCGCACTCCGTCGGCCTGCCACTCGGTCGCCCCGATCAGCGGCAGCAGGGCGGCACCGGCACTTTCCGCTGCGGCGATCGCATCCGTGAGAGCTCGCCGCGCCGCGTAGAGGGTCCAGAGCGCCTCCGAGGTCCACCCGTCGGCGGCGGTGATGTCGAGCATGCAGCCAGGGTGCCAGGGGGCGGCATCGCACCGATCGTGCGAACGCAGGACGTGTGCACGGCGCGTATCGATGTACCGGTGTGCAGAACGCGACGCCTCCGACGCGCATCCGGCTGTGCAGCGACGGCATCGAACGGCAGAATGGACGCGTGTCCCCGACAGATCCGTTCCGCGTCATGTTCGTGTGCACGGGCAACATCTGCCGCTCACCGATGGCCGAGGTGGTGTTCCGCGACCTCGCCGAGCATCAGGGGGTCGGTCCGCTCATCGTCTCGCGCAGCGCCGGTACGGGCGAATGGCACGTCGGCGAGCGCGCGGACGTGCGCACGCTCGAGGCGCTGGAGCGACGCGGCTACGACGGGACGGCGCATCGCGCGAAACAGTTCACCGCGGCGTCCTTCGCCGAGAACGACCTCATCGTGGCACTGGATCGCACGCACGAACGGATCCTCCGTCAGTGGGCTCGCGACGAGGACGACGAGGGCAAGGTGACTCTGCTCCTCGCCTTCGACCGGTTCGCCGAGGGCCTGGACGTCCCGGACCCGTACTACGCCGACACCGCGATGTTCGACGCCGTGCTGGCTATGATTGAGACCGCGACCCGAGGCCTGTTCCGACAGCTCGAACCGGCTCTGCGTCAGGGCCGCAGGACACCCCGCACGCCCCGGATCTGACGGGGCCCGATCAGGAGGACTCCCCTGACTTCGTCGAATGACTTCCCCGTCCAGCCGCTGAGCCCCCTCGACGGCCGCTACCGTCCGGCCGTGGCGCCGCTCGGCGAGTACCTGTCGGAGGCGGGACTGAACCGGGCCCGCGTCGAGGTGGAGATCGAGTGGCTGATCGCCCTCACCGACCGCTCGATGTTCGGCACCTCGCCGCTGGCGGAGGACGTCAAGGACCGTCTGCGCGCGCTCTACCGCGACTTCGGCCAGGCCGAGATCGACTGGCTCGCCGAGAAGGAGGCCGTGACCCGTCACGACGTCAAGGCCGTCGAGTACCTCGTGCGCGACCGCCTGTCCACGCTCGGGCTGGATGCGATCGCCGAGCTCACGCACTTCGCGTGCACGAGCGAGGACATCAACTCCGTCTCGTACGCCCTCACCGTCAAGCGCGCGGTCGAGAACGTGTGGCTGCCGGCCCTCGACGGCGTCATCGCCCGGCTGCGTGAGCTGGCGGTCGAGCACGCGGATGCCGCGATGCTCTCCCGCACGCACGGACAGCCCGCGACGCCCTCGACCATGGGCAAGGAGCTCGCGGTGTTCGCGTGGCGTCTCGAGCGCGTCCGCGCGCGCATCGCCGGAGCCGACTACCTCGCGAAGTTCTCCGGTGCGACCGGGACCTGGTCGGCGCACCTCGCGGCGGACCCGGACGCCGACTGGCCGCAGATCGCCAAGGATTACGTCGAGGGGCTGGGGCTGGGCTTCAACATCCTCACCACGCAGATCGAGTCGCACGACTGGCAGGTCGAGCTGTACGACGGCATCCGTCACGCCGGCGGCATCCTGCACAACCTCGCGACCGACATCTGGACCTACATCTCGCTCGGCTACTTCGCGCAGATCCCCGTCGCCGGCGCCACCGGCTCGTCGACCATGCCGCACAAGATCAACCCGATCCGGTTCGAGAACGCCGAGGCGAAC
The DNA here is from genome assembly GCF_014205075.1 of Microbacterium ginsengiterrae. Classification (NCBI taxonomy): domain Bacteria; kingdom Bacillati; phylum Actinomycetota; class Actinomycetes; order Micrococcales; family Microbacteriaceae; genus Microbacterium; species Microbacterium ginsengiterrae. Next base: position 1,162,177 of record NZ_JACHMU010000001.1, read on the forward strand.
CTCGAGCTGTCGGCCGCGCTGCTCGGCTCGCTGTCGCAGACGCTCGTCACCTCGCGCCTGCAGCGGGATCTCACCGACTCGACGACGCAGCGCAACATCGGTGTGGCGTTCGGGCACTCGCTGCTCGCCCTGGACAACCTGCGCCGCGGCCTGGGCGAGATCTCCCTGTCGCGCGATGTGCTGCTCGCGGACCTCGATGTGAACTGGGAGGTCCTCGGCGAGGCCATCCAGACCGTGATCCGCGCCGAGGTCGTCGCCGGTCGTTCGACGATCAGCGACCCGTACGCATTGCTGAAGGAGCTCACCCGCGGTCACCGCGTCGGTGCAGCCGACCTCGCAGCCTTCGTCGAAGGGCTCGAGATCGGCGATGCCGCCAAGCAGCGCCTGCTGGCCCTCACGCCGGCGACGTACACCGGCATCGCGGAGCGCCTCGCGAAGTGATCCCGTTCCCCGTTCGCGTCGCCAAGGGCGCGCGGACGGGGATCGTGAGTCCCGGATGCCGGGGCGTGGTCAGGAACGCGCGGGGCCAGGGGCCGCCGGCGCGGAGGCGCGCGGACTCAGGACGCCGTGGGCTCGCCGCCCGCGGGACCCTTCTGCTGCACGTCGTCGCTCGCCGCGGCACCGGTCTGCTCGTCCGGCTCGCCGTCGTAGAGCACGGGGCGACCCATGGTCTTGTCCTCGTACTGCCGGGGGTCGACGGCGAGGATGAGCATCGACATGATCAGCAGCGTCACGATGAACGCTCCTCCGCCGATGACGAGGCCGAGGCCGATCGGCGTCAGACCCTGGTAGGTCCCGGTCGCGATCGCGTTGTTGACACGGGCGGTGAACGCTCCGGTGGTGACCAGCGTCACGACCGCGGCGAACACACCGGCTGCGAGGGCGATGCCGAGCAGGTGCAGCGGACGCAGCAGCTCCCGGCGGGTGGACTTCTTCTCTTCGCTCACGCTGTGCCTCCCGTCGTCGTCGACTCGTCCGCAGCATCGGCGGCTCCGGTGGTCGTCGCATCCTTCTGTCCGGTCAGACGCGGCGAGAGCCCCGCGATCGCGAGGAAGACCGCGACGATGGCGGCGTATCCGCCGAACATGCCGACGGCGAGGATGATCCCCGAGAGCGTCAGCGCTCCAGGACCGTCGACCGAGTACTGCAGGGTGAAGTCGAAGGGGATGAGGAGCAGGATGACCGCGAGGAGGAGGCCGAAGGCGCCGACGACGATCGCGTCCTTCCCCGCAGGGTCGGTGCGGCGGGCACGCAGGCCCGCGATGAGTTCGACGAGACCGGACACCGCCGCCCAGACGATCACGACGATGAAGAACGCCGCGTCGGTGCGCCAGGTGGGGATGCCGCTGACGATCGCCGCCGCCAGGTCGAGCGTGGCAAGCAGGATGTACGGCCAGCGCGTGCCGGCCGATGCGACCACCCATGCGCCGACGATGAGGATGAAGCCGCTGGCGGCGGTGAATCCTCCGAACACGGAGAAGCCGATGGCCGCAGAGTGATCGGGAGAGAACGTGATCATGAGTGCGGCGGCGGCGGCGAACAGCGCGCGCAGCAGCTGGACGTGGCGCACGGTGAACGCGCGGGCAGGGGCAGACATGACGGTTCCTCGTTCGGAGTTGTGCCTCCAGTCTACGCGGGGCCTCGCGGGCCACGCGCCGCCCTCATCGCACGACGGCGGTCGCCGTCCGCAGATGGGTCAGCACCTCATGGCTGATCGAGCCGAGGAGGAAGCGGGCGAACGCTCCTCGGCCGCGCGAACCGACGACCGCGAGACGGGCGTCGGCGGCGAGACCGTTGATGACTGCGGAGGGATAGCCACGGCGCACCTCTCTGCGGATCTCGAGGTCGGGGTAGTCCTGGCTCAGGCCGGCGAGGGACACGGCGAGGGTCTCCTGGGCGGCCTTCTCCAGGCTCTCGATGTACAGCTCCGGGTAGACGATGGAGTTGCGGTGGTGTGTGGTGATCGGGGTCCACACCGTGACGGCGATGAGCGGTTCGCCGAGCCGGTCCGCCTCGGCTGCGGCGAATCTGATGGCGGCTTCGGACACCGGCGATCCGTCGACGCCGACGACGACGCCGGTCCCTTCGGCGACATCGCGGTCCGGCACGACGACGACGGGGACCTTCGCCGCTGAGGCGATGCGGATGCCGTGCACACCGCGCGCAGGGCCCTCGTCCGGGCCGCGGTAGTCGCTGCCGATGACGAGCATCTCCTCGTCGGCGGAGGCGGCCGTGAGCTGGGAGACCGGGTCGCCGTGGAACACGGCGTGCTCGACCGAGAGACCGGTGGCGCGCAGGCGTTCGGCCTCGGCGCTGAGCCAGTCCTCCGTCAGCCGCTCGGTGTCGGCGAGCACCTGCTTCTCACCGACCACACCCAGGGCCCCGCCAACGACGGAGACGATGAGCAGTCCACGGTGGAACTGCGCCGCGCGCCGCGCGGCCCAGGCCAGTGCCCGCTCCCCCGCTGAGGTCTGCTCGATACCGACGACGATCCGTGCGTTCATGGTCGTGCCTCCTGCGCCGAGGCTACCGCGGGGTTCGGTGGCATGCCAACCTCCGCGGCCGTGATTATCGCCCCCCCCCGGCGCGGCGATGCGGCGAGCGCGCCCGGTCAGTCCCCGACGGCGACGGGGTGGCCGGGGGTATTCGACCACTGACTCCACGAGCCGTGGAAGATCTTCGCGTCGATACCGGCCTCGGCGAGCACGAGCGCGGTGTGCGCTGCCGTGATGCCGGAGCCGCAGTAGGCCGCGACGGGTGTGCCGTCGCTGACACCGACCTCGGCGAAGCTCCGCCGCAGCGTCTCGAGGTCGAGCAGGGTGCCGTCCTCTGCGACGTGCCGCGTCGTGGGGAGGTTCACCGCCCCGGGGATGTGACCGGCGATCGGATCGAGCGGCTCCGTCTCACCGCGGAAGCGCTCCGGCGCGCGCACGTCGAGCAGCACACCCGTCTGGGGGAAGGCGGCCGCCTCGTCGATGGTCAGGCTGTCGCCGGTGACGTCGTGCAGCGTCACCGCCCCCGGTGCGTACTCCACCGAGCCGCTCTCGATGTCGCCGCCGGCCGCCTGCCACGCGCGCCATCCGCCGTCGAGGACCCGCACGTCGACCCCGCCCTGCCGCAGCAGCCACCATGCGCGCGCCGCGGGCAGTCCGCCGGCATCGTCATAGGCGACGACGAGGTCGCCGTCGTTCACGCCCCATCGGCGCGCGGCATCCTGCACCTGTGCCGTGGTCGGCAGCGGGTGCCTGCCCTCCTCCGGTAGGCCGTGCCTGGTCAGCTCCTCTTCGAGATCGGCGAAGACGGCGCCGGGAATGTGCCCCTGCAGGTACTCCGCACGCCCGTCGAACATCTCGCCTCCACCGGGGGCACTCAGACGCCACCGCACATCGATCACGCGCACGGCGTCCTCGCGCAGCAGATCGGCCAGTTCGGTCGCGCTCACAAGGTGGGACATGATCTCCGGCTGCGCCTTTCTCGATCCGGTCGGCCGGTGTTTCAGTCCTCGTCGGACTTCTCGTCGGCGTCATCGGCGTCCTGGGCGTCGGCATCCGAGCTCTCATCCGTGTCGTCGGCGTCCGTCTCGTCGGCCTCGACCTCTGGTGCCAGCTCGATGACCTCGTCGCCCTCCTCGAGGACGTCGACGTCGTCGGCATCCTCGCTCTCCTCGGCGTCGGACGCGAACACGCCCTCAGGACGGATGAGCTCGCGCACCTCGGCCATGAAGCTGTTCAACTGCTGCTGCTGCCAGCGCAGCTGCCGGGTACGGTCCTCCGCGTCGCGGAGCACGTCGGCGGTGTGCCCCGTGACGGTGCTGACGATCTTCTGCGCCTTCACCTGTGCGCGCTCCAGCGTGTCGCGGGCGCGCACCTGAGCGTCGGCCTCGATCGACTGGGCCTGAGAGCGCATGAGGCGCTCGTAGTCGTCCGCCTTGGCCGAGATGCGCTTGGCGTGCTCGAGCGACGATGCGACCTGCTCGTTGGCGTCGGCGGTGATCCGCTCCGCGTGCGCGACGGCCTGGTTGTGCAGCAGCAGGAACTCCTGCTGGGCGTCGTCCTGTCGGCGGGTGAGGGTCTCCTCGAACTCCAGCACGCGTGCGTTCATCTCGCGCACCTCCCGTTCGGCATCCGCGCGCTGCTGGGTGGTCTCACGGGTGACCATCGACCGCAGAGCCGCGGCGCCCTTCTCCGCTTCGGTGCGGATGGTGGCCGCCTCCTGCTCTGCCTGGTTCACCTTCTCGGCGGCATGAGCGGCCTCGCGCTGGATGCGGGCCTCGTGCGCGGTGTACTCGGTCTCGATGCGCAGCCGCACCTGGTCGGCGTCGTGCTGCGCCTGCGCGGTGACGCGATCGACCTCGGCGGCGAGCTCGGCACGGCGGCCGTCGGCCTCTTCGCGTGCCGCCTGGAGCAGCCGCTCGGCCTGCACTGCCGCGTTCTGGATGAGGACGGACGCCTGCTCCTCGGCGACCCGGAGCACCGCCTCGAACTGCAGCCGCGAGCCCTCGGTGTCGGCGTCGTCCTTGGGAGCGTCGATCAACTCGTTCGACAGTGCGCTGACCTGCTGCTCTGCCTCAGCGGCCTGCGCACGCGCGGCGGCCAGGTCGGCCTCGAGGGCGGCGATGCGCTTCTCGTCGGCCTCGCGCGCCTCGGCGAGCCGCTCCTCCTGCTGCTTCTCGATCTCGGCGATGCGTGCGTCGCTCTCCGCGATCCGCTCTTCGCTCTCCGCACGTACCGCTTCGACCTCGGCTCGCACGGCCTCGACGTCGCGGTTCACACCGGAGCGCGCCTCGGCGAGCTCGGTCTCCGCCCGCTGCACCTGCATCCGCAGGCCGGCGATGGCGGCATCCACCTCTCCGCGGTCGTACCCGCGGAAACCGACGGTGAAGCTGTCCTGCTCTCGTGACGGCCCCTGCGCAAGCTGATCGAAGAAGTCCGTGTCCTGCTCGTCGGTTCGGTTCTGGGCGGAATCGTTCACAGCAGTGACACCTTTTCAGATCGAGGGAGGATGAGCGTCGGCACTCGCCGACCAGCCTAACCAGTGGGTGCGTCGACGGGAACCGGCGACGATAAACTGCCGTCGACCCCGAGAGAAGGACTCCCGCGATGCCGCGTTTCGATCTGCCCGCCCCCGAACTGCGCTCCTACCGACCCGAGGTGGCCGAACCGGCCGACTTCGACGACTTCTGGGAGCAGACGCTCGCCGAGTCCCGCGCGCTGGCCCAGCCGATCCAGTTGCGACGCATCGACTCGCCGTTGCAGGCGGTCGAGGTCTACGACGTCACCTTCAGCGGATTCGGCGGAGACCCCATCGGCGGATGGCTGCTGCTGCCGACCGGCGCCGAGGGCCCCCTGCCGACGGTCGTGGAGTTCAACGGATACGGCGGAGGGCGCGGCCTGCCCCACGAGCGACTCGGCTGGGCGGCCGCCGGCTACGCGCACTTCTTCATGGACACGCGAGGCCAGGGCAGCGGATGGGGAACCGGCGGGGTGACCGCCGACCCGCACGGCTCCGGCCCTGCCACGCCGGGCTACATGACCCGCGGCATCGAGGACCCGCACGACTACTACTACCGACGCGTGTACACCGACGCAGTGCTCGCGATCGACGCCGTCCGCACGCTGGACCGGATCGACTCCGCCCGCGTCGCCGTCTGCGGTGGCAGCCAGGGCGGTGGGATCGCGATCGCCGCGGCCGCACTGTCGAGCGGTCTCATCGCCGCCATGCCGGACGTGCCGTTCCTGTGCCACTTCGAACGCTCCGTCGGCCTCACCGACCGCGATCCGTACAACGAGATCGTCCGCTACCTCTCCGTCCACCGAGACGCCGCAGAGCGCACCTTCGCCACGCTGTCCTACTTCGACGGCGTGAACCTCGCCCGTCGCGCCACAGCACCCGCGCTGTTCTCCGTCGCCCTGATGGATCCGGTGTGCCCTCCGTCGACCGTGTACGCGGCGCGCAACCACTGGGGCGGCTCTGCGGACATCGTCGAGTACGCGTTCAACGAGCACGAGGGCGGACTCGGGCTGCAGTGGCAGAAGCAGGCGGCGTTCCTCGCGGAGCAGCTCGCCGGCTGAACCGCACCACCGCGCACGCGCCCGCGTCGCCGCGCGGTCACGCCGAGCACAACAACACCCCCGGTCCGTCGCGATGAGCGCGGACCGGGGGTGTTCTGGTGTCAGCCGGCGGACGTGCTCCGGCGGTGGTTGATGCGATGCCCGATCCAGAAGCCGATCGCAATGAGGCCGAGCAGCCCGATGCCGAGCATCCAGGGCAGCAGCGAAGGGGCGGCACTCGCCGTCGCCGTCGCCAGTTGATCCGATCCGTCGGCGATGCGTCCGTTGCCGTCCGCGAGCTCCGAGGCGCCGGTGGCGAGGGTGCGGCCCCCGTCGGCGAGTTCGCCCGCACCGGCGGAGATCGTGTCCGCGCCCTCGGCGAGCTCTCGCATCCCGCCGTCGAGGGTCTTCACTCCGGCGTGGAGCGTGCCGGTCCCGTCGGCGAGAGTGGCCGCGCCGGCGTTCAGACGCGACGCCCCGGCGTCGAGCTGTGCGACACCCGACTGCAGAGAGGCGGCACCACCGGAGAGCGTGTCCAGGCCTCCGGACAGGCGGCCTGCCCCGGCGGCGAGCTGTGCGGTGCCGTCCTTCAAGGGCTGCATCCCGGCGGAGAGCTGCTGGGCTCCCGCGGCGAGCTGGGCCGTGCCGCCCTTGAGCTTCTGCGTCCCCTTCAGGAGAGCGGGCGCACCCTTCTGCTCGTTCACGAGCGCGACGGTGCCGGGCCATCCCTCTGTCGGGATCCCGTTGACCAGACCGTTCACACCGCCCGCGACTCGTGCGGCGCCGTCAGCGGCGGCCAGTGTCCCTGCGGCGAGGTCGGGTGCTGCGCCGGCTGCGCCGACGATTCCGTCCACCTGCTGCTTGAGGCCGGCGGCCGTCATCGCGAGGATCCTCAGGTCGGCGTTCTCCGGATCGGCGGCGGCGAGCTTGCCGAGCTCCTCAGCGACGTACTGTGCGTTTCCAGGGGCACCGGCGGCCGCCCCCTGGATCGCCGCCTTCGTCTCGACAGAGGCCAGCATCTGCAGCTGCGGCGAGACGGCGGCCGAGAGACGCCCGCTCAGGTCATCCGCGCCGATCTGGAGTTCGGTGGCGACCATGTGTGCTCCGGCGACGCCCTTCGCAAGGTTCGTCATGCCCTCGAGCACGTCCTTCGCGCCCTTGTCCGCGGCGACCGCCCCGTCGGCGACGCCGCGCGCCCCGTCGACCGCGCGCTGTGCACCCGCATCCGCCTGTGCGAGGCCGTAGGACAGATCGTTCGCGCCGTCGAGGGCACTCTGCGCACCGCCGGCGACCCGCTCCGCGCCGGAGAGCGCGCTCGACGTGCCGGCGGCGAGGCTGTCGGCGCCCTCCATGAGAGTCGTCGCGCCCGTCGACGCCTTCTGCGCGCCCGCGACGAGCTTCTGCGAACCGGCGTGAGCGCTCGCTGCGCCCTCGGCCAGCTCAGCGGTCCCGTCGGCCAGCGTTCCCGCACCGGCAGAGAGATCGCCGGCTCCGGCGGCGATCTGCGCCGAGCCGCCCTTGGCCGTCTGGGTACCGCCGGAGAGTTCGGCCGCACCGGCGGCGACCTTCCCCATCATCGCGAAGAACAGGATCACCATCGTGGCCAGCATCACGCTGAGAACGATGACGGTGATGCGCATGCCGTTGCCGTGCGCGTGTGTGGTGGGACTCGAACTTGCCGCTTGGTACCAAGTTTCGCCATCGGTGAACCTCGGTCTTATGTACCCTGTCGACAAAAGGAGTTGACTCGAGGTCAACAAGGCGTGCACGGGAAGTGCCCGAAGGTGTTGTCCCCCATGCGACGAAGCGGTATTTTTTCGGTGTGCCTAAAAGTGTCCGATACGCCGCCTCCATCGCGGTGCTCGGCCTGCTCGGCGGCATCCTCACCGCCTGTGCGCCGACGGCGGACGTCGACGATGACCGGCCTCTCGTGCTCACCACCTTCACCGTCCTCGCCGACATCGCGCAGAACGTCGCCGGCGACCATCTGCGGGTCGAATCGATCACGAAGCCGGGCGCCGAGATCCACGGGTACGAACCGACACCGGGCGACGTCCGCCAGGCCGCTCAGGCGCAGCTGATCCTCGACAACGGCCTGAACCTCGAAGCCTGGTTCGCACAGTTCGTCGATTCGGTGCACGTCCCGCACGTCGTCCTCTCCGACGGGGTGGAGATCATCGACATCAGCGAGGACGCCTACGCAGGTCTCCCCAACCCGCACGCCTGGATGAGTCCGCTCAACGTGCAGTCGTATGTCGACACCATCGCCGCGGCGTTCAGCGACCTCGATCCGGCGCACGCCGCGGACTTCGCCGCTCACGCCGAGGCGTACAAGGCCGACCTTCAGCAGGTGCACGACGATCTCATCGCCGACCTCGCCGAGCTGCCGGAGCGACAGCGGGCCCTGGTGACATGCGAGGGGGCGTTCTCCTACCTCGCCAGGGACGCCGGTCTCTCGGAGGCGTACATCTGGCCCGTCAACGCCGAGCAGCAGGCGACGCCGAGACAGATCGCTGCGACGATCGAGTTCGTGAAGGACAACGACGTCCCCGCGGTGTTCTGCGAGTCGACGGTGTCCGATCGGGCGATGCGGCAGGTCGTCGAGGCGACGGGAGCGGAATTCGGCGGGACGCTCTACGTCGATTCGCTCTCCGCCGCGGACGGCCCCGTGCCCACCTATCTCGACCTCATCCGACACGACGCGGACACCATCACGGCCGCGCTCACCGGCCGGATCGCCGAGGAGGATGCGCCGTGAGCGCCGTCGAGGTCACCGACGTCACCGTCCGATACGGCGACGTGCTCGCTCTCGAGGGGGTGTCGCTCTCCGTGGCGGCGGGGAGGGTCACCGGTCTGATCGGGATGAACGGGTCGGGGAAGTCGACGCTGTTCAAGACGATCCTCGGCCTCGTCGCCCCCACCGACGGGTCCGTGACGATCGGCGGCAAGGCCCCGGCATCCGCACGCAGGCGCGGCCTCGTGGGCTACGTCCCCCAGAGCGAGGACGTCGACTGGGCCTTCCCCGTCTCGGTCCGCGACGTCGTCATGATGGGGCGATACGCCCGGCAGAACCTCCTCCGACGGGAACGGACCGCGGATCGCGATGCCGTCGCGGAGGCCCTCGAGCGCGTGGAACTGCAAGACCTCGCCGATCGGCAGATCGGACAGCTCTCCGGCGGGCAGCGAAAGCGCGCATTCGTCGCACGCTGCATCGCGCAGGATGCCGGAATCCTGCTGCTCGACGAACCGTTCGCCGGAGTCGACAAGCGCAGTGAGGCGACGATCGTCCGCCTGCTCCGGGAGCTCGCCGCGGACGACCGGACCGTGATCGTGTCGACCCACGACCTGCACGCGCTGCCTGAGCTGGCGGACGAAGCAGTACTGCTGCTGCGGCGCGTGCTGTTCCACGGCTCCGTGGCCGACGCGCTGGAACCCGCCACCCTGTCGCGGGCGTTCGGATTGGAGTCGCCGTGATCCTCGACTGGATCCTGGAACCCCTCCAGTACGACTTCATGGTGCGCGCACTCGTCACGACCATGATCGCCGCCGTCGTCTGTGCGCTGCTGTCCTGCTGGCTGGTGCTGGTCGGCTGGTCGCTGATGGGGGACGCCGTCTCGCACGCCGTCCTCCCCGGCGTCGTCATCGCCTACGTGCTCGGGGCGCCGTTCGCGCTCGGGGCGCTCGTCTTCGGACTCCTCGCCGTCGCGTTGATCGGCCTCATCCGTGGGACGAGCAGAGTGAAGGAGGACGCCGCGATCGGCATCGTCTTCACAACCCTGTTCGCCCTGGGGCTCGTGATGATCTCGATGACGCCGAGTCAGACCGACCTGAATCACATCATCTTCGGGAACATCCTCGGCGTCTCGGACATCGACCTCCTGCAGATCGCCGTGCTCGCCGTCGTGGCGTTCACCGTCCTCGTCGTGAAGCGCCGCGACCTCACGCTGTACGCCTTCGACCCCACGCACGCATTCGCGATCGGCCTGTCACCGCGTCTCCTCGGCGCACTCCTGCTCGGCGTGCTCGCCCTGACCTGCGTCGTGGCCCTTCAGGTGGTCGGTGTCGTGCTGGTGGTCGCGATGCTCATCATCCCCGGTGCCACCGCGTATCTGCTCACCGACCGCTTTGGACGGATGCTGGTGATCGCACCGACGCTCTCGGCGGCGTGCAGCGTGATCGGCATCTACCTCAGCTACTGGATCGACGCGGCATCCGGAGGGCTCGTCGTCGTCGTGCAGGGCTGCGTGTTCACCCTCGTGTACCTCTTCTCACCCCGCCAGGGCGTGATCGGCCGGCGGCTGCGGGCCCGTCGGGTCGTTCAGCCCTGAGCCGGGCTGGCGGTCGCGGCACCGGAGGCCTGCGCACCTGACCCGACCCGCGTGAAGGCCTGAGCGAGATCGGCGATGAGGTCGTCGGCGTTCTCCAGCCCGATCGACAGGCGGAGGACGTCGGCATCCGGGCGCGCGTCGGCGGGGACGGGACGATGGGTGAGCGCAGCAGGGTGCTGGATCAGCGAATCCACTCCCCCGAGCGAGACGGCGTGCGTGAACAGACTCACCGCTGAGGCGACCGCGCCGGCAGCGGAGTATCCGCCGCGCATCCGCATCGCGATCATGGCCCCCGTGCCGTGCATCTGCCGCTTCACTATCCCCTGCGGGTCGCCGTCGAGACCGGGGAAGAAGACCTCATCGACCTCCGGCTGGTCGATGAGCCACTGCACGATCCGCTGCGCGTTCTCCTGCTGCTGGCGCATCCGCACCGGCAGGGTGGTGAGCCCGCGGTGCAGGAGGTAGGCGCCGAGCGGATGCAGCAGTCCTCCGGTGACGGCCCTGACGCGTCGCAGTGCCTCGGCGGTCGTCTCGCTGCACGCCACGACACCGGCGATCACGTCGCCATGCCCTCCGAGGTACTTCGTGGCGCTGTGCAGCGACATCGCCGCACCGTGGTCGAGCGGGTTCTGCAGGATGGGCGTGGCGAAGGTGTTGTCGACGACCACCGGGACGTCCCCGGCCGCGGCGACGACCTCGGCGATGTCGACGAGCTCGAGCGTGGGGTTCGCCGGTGTCTCGACGATGACAAGGGCCGTGTCCTGCCGGATGCTGACACCGACTTCCGACGGGTGGCAGAAGGTCGTCTCCGTACCGAGCAGCCCCGAGCCGAGCAGGTGATCCGTGCCGCCGTACAGCGGACGGACCGCCACCACGTGGTGCTTCCCCGTCGCACCGGTGTGCGCGAGGATGACGGCCGTCATCGCGGCCATCCCCGACGAGAACGCCACGGCGGCCTCGGCGTGCTCCATCTCGGCGAGGGCGTCCTCGAATCGCGCGACGGTGGGATTCCACAGCCGGGCGTACACGAGGCTTCCGTCGGCGATGGGCCGCCCACCCCCGGCCATCGCCTCGTATGAATCACCACCGCGCTCGATGTCGGGCAGCGGGTTCGTCGTCGACAGGTCGATCGGCAGGGCATGGACCCCGAGGTCGGCGAGGTCGCCTCGCCCGCTGTGCACGGCAACGGTGTCGGGATGCAGGGGACGCTGGTCGGTCATGCTTCCAGATTGTCCGAATCCCAAGCAAGATGGGAGGGATCCGCAGAATCAGCCGACAGATCGCATCAGATCACGATTTCCGGCAATGAACCGCCGTGAAGAGGAGCCCACGTTGCCGAAACCCCAACTCGATGAGCTGGACCTGGAGATCCTCGCAGCGCTCAGCACACGGGCCGATGTCACGAACAAGGCGCTGGCGCAGCAGCTGGGGCTCGCGGAGTCGACCTGCGCCCACCGCGTGCGGAGCCTGCGCGACCGCGGGGTCGTGCGGGACACGAGAGTCCGGCTGGATGCCGCGGCGCTCGGCTTCCCGCTCGAAGCCATCATCAAGGTGCGTCTGGCCAATCACACCGGCGAGAAGGTCACTGCACTCTTCGACGCCCTCGCCGCCACGCCGCGCGTACTGCAGGTGTTCCACGTCGCTGGTGTGGACGACTTCCTCGTCCACGTCGCCGTGCAGGACGCGGCGGCCCTGCGGGACATCGTGCTCGAGCACATCACGGTGCATCCCGTCGTCCGAGGGACCGAGACCCAGCTCGTCTTCGAGATGCGCGACGGCCGCGGCGTGCTCGGGTGACCGCGACGCGCCGGCCCGGGTGACCGCGACGCGGTGGCTCAGACGGCCGCGGCCGGCGCGCTGCGGTCAGCGCCGAAGGAGCTTCTTCCAGCGCTTCTGAACGACGACCGGCACGGACTGGGTGACGACGGCGTCGACGTTGAGCGAGCTGTTGTCCGGACCCACCAGCGCGATGGGAGTGGTGAGCGTCGGTTCGGCGGGGTCGACGGGCATCTTCGCCAGGGCGCGGTGCGCGCGCACGTAGGCGGGGATGAGGATCACCACCGCACCGATCCAGGCGAGCGGGTTGCTCATGGCGACGCCGGCGAAACCGAACACGGCGCCGAGGGCGACCGCGGCGGTGACGCGCATGAACAGTTCGACGACGCCGGTGACGGTCGGGATCATCGCCTGGCCGAGTCCCTGCAGCGCGCCACGCAGCACGAACAGCACGCCGAGAAGCGCGTAGGTCGAGCCGTTGATGATGAGCATCAGGTGCGCGAGTTCCACCACCTCGTCCACTCCGTCACCGACGAACAGCCGGACGAGGTGCGTGCCGAAGGCGATGAGGACGCCACCGAGCACGACCGAGGCGACCAGCGCCATCCAGACGGCCTGCTTCACGCCGGCGCGGATGCGGTCGGGGCGCCGCCCGCCGAAGTTCTGCGCGACGTACATCGAGACGGCGAGGCCCAGCGAGGCCAGGAGCGCCGTCGCGAGGCTGTCGACGCGGCTCGCCGTCGTGTACGCGGCGACGGCGTCGGCACCGAGGACGTTGAGCGCGACCTGCACGACGAGCGTGCCGATCGCGATGATCGAGGCCTGGAACCCCATCGGCAGGCCCAGCCGCAGGTGATCGGCGACGTCGTCGCGGGTGATGCGCCAGTCGGCGCGACGCACGTGCAGCACGGGGATCCGACGCCGGATGAAGTCGAGGCACAGCAGCACGGACACCGCCTGGGAGACGACGGTGGCCAGCGCCGCTCCCGCGACGCCCCAGCCGATGGGTCCGACGAGCACGATGACGAGCGCGACGTTCAGGGCGCACGCGACGGTGAGGAACACCAGGGGCGTCTTCGAGTCGCCGATCGCTCGGATGATGGCGGCGAGATAGTTGAAGAACATCGTCGCCCCGCCGCCGAGGAAGCTCACCTGCGTGAAGAGGGTCGCCTCGGCGAGCAGCTCGGGCGGTGTCTGCATGAGGACGAGCACGGGACCGGCGAGCAGGGGACCGGCGATCGTGATGATGATGCTCGCGATGGCGGACAGGACGGTGCCCGTCGCGACGGAACGTCGGACGGCGGCGTGATCCTTCGCGCCGTACGCCTGCGCGGTGGGGATGGCGAAACCGCTCGTCATGCCCCATGCGAACCCGAGCAGCAGGAAGAGCAGGCTTCCGGTCGCACCCACGGCCGCCAGCGAGTTCACGCCAAGCTCGCGCCCGACGACGATCGTGTCGACGACCTGATAGAGCTGCTGGACGATGTTGCCGATGAGCAGGGGCACGCAGAAGGCGAGGATGACGCGCCACGGACGACCCGTGGTGAGGGTGGTGGCCATGCGGGAGGAGCTTCCGAACGGAGGTCAGGGGGATCCGCCGCCGGCGGCGGCGAGCGCCTCAGTCTATCGAATCGATTCGGATGTGACCGTGCGGATTCCGACGATCCGCGGGGTCTTGACGATCGGCGTCGACGCCGTCCCCGTGGACGGCGTCGCGGTACCCGTGGCCGGCGTCGCGGCAGCAGGGGCGTCGACGGGCTCCGGTCGCGGTCGCCGCGCGAAAGCCTTCACCGCGGAGCGGGCGACGCCTCCGAGCACGAGGGCGGCCACCATCGCACCGGCCGCGGCGAGTGCCGGCATCCACTGCCCGGAGAACCCGGACGCGAGGCTGAGCAGCCCGCCGCCGATCCATACCGCGCCCGCACCGCCGGCCGCTCCGGCGGCTCCCCTCGCCAACGCGATGAGGACGACGACGGCGCACAGCACCGCGATCGCCGCACCGACGACACCGACCCAGAGGAAGAACTCCCCCAGCTCTCGAACAACACCCAACGATGACATCTCGACCCCCCGGTCTCCTCCGTGTTCTCCACGGTACGTCCGGCGCTCCGCGCCCGCATCCATCGCAAGGATGATGTTACGCAACCGGTGCGCGCGGGGACGGGATCCCATCCCGTCATCCCGGCCCGCCCGCCCTCTCGGAGGGCCAAGATGGAAGGGTGGTTGTCCCTCTCTCAGACCTCATGCAGATGCCCGACCCTCAGCTCGTCTACGCCGCGGACGGGACGAGACTGGCGACATACAGCTGGGGTGATCTCGACGCCCCGGTGGTCGTGATCGTTCACGGTTTCGCCTCGAGCGCACGCGACAACTGGGTCTCCACCGGGTGGGTGCGCGCCCTCACCTCCGCCGGGTACCGGGTGCTCGCGCTCGATCAACGCGGACACGGCAACAGCGACAAGCCGCACGAGCCGGCGGCCTACGCCGTGCGCACCCTCGTCAGCGACGTCGAGACCGTCATGGACACGTACCTGGTCGAAGAGGCCTATTACGTGGGCTACTCGCTCGGCGCGAGAGTGGGCTGGGAGGTCGTCCGTGACCTCCCGCAGCGCATCGACCGTGCGGTGCTCGGGGGCGTCCCGGACGGCATCCCCCTGGAGCGGCTGCAACTCGACGAGGTGCGCGCGTACATCAGCGACGGCACGCCGGTCACCGACAGGGCGACGCAGAACTACATCGCCCTCACCGAACGCGTGCCGGGCAACGACCTCCGCTCCCTTCTCGCCCTCGCCGAAGGCCTGCGCACCACACGCACCGTCGACCCCGATGCCGCGGATGCCCCCGTGCGCCCCATCCTGTTCGCCACGGGTGAGCAGGACGCGATCATCGAGGGTTCACGGACGCTGGCGAACGCCGCGCCGAACGGGACCTTCTTCGTCATCCCCGGACGGCACCACTTCAACGCCCCGGGGTCGCGCGCGTTCAAGGACGCCGCGCTGGAGTTCCTCCGCGCCGACGCGTGATCGGGGCGGCCGCGATCCGCGGCATCCGGTCTACCCTGGGACCATGCCCGCAGTGATCCCCGCCATCGTCGCCCCGTCCGCCACCGATCCCCTGTTCACCGGCACCGTCGAGCGCCGCGATGTCGGCCCGTCCGACGTGCGCATCGACATCCGTTGGGCCGGCGTCTGCCACTCCGACATCCACACCGTGCAGGGCGACTGGGGTCCGCAGCCATACCCGCTGACGGTCGGCCACGAGATCGTCGGCACCGTCGCCGAGATCGGCTCCGACGTCACGGGCTTCGCCGTCGGCGACCGCGTCGGTGTCGGATGCCTGGTCAACTCCTGCGGCGAGTGCGCGAACTGCGCCGCCGGCCAGGAGCAGTACTGCGAGAACGGTGCGATCGGCACCTACGCCGCCACCGACGTCGACGGAACGGTCACGCAGGGCGGTTACTCCACCTCGGTCGTCGTGACCGAGAAGTTCGTGCTGCGCGTCCCCGAGGCCATCCCCTACGAGAAGGCCGCCCCGCTGCTGTGCGCCGGGATCACCACCTACTCGCCGCTGCGGCACTGGAACGCGGGCCCCGGCAAGAAGGTCGCCGTCATCGGCCTCGGCGGGCTCGGTCACATGGCCGTCAAGATCGCGCACGCCATGGGCGCAGAGGTCACCGTGCTCTCGCGCTCAGAGGCCAAGCGCGACGACGCGCTGAAGCTCGGCGCCGACCACTACTTCGCCACCGAGGACGACGAGACGTTCCGCACGCTGCGCGCGAGCTTCGACCTCATCATCAACTCCGTCTCGGCTGCGATCGACATCAACGCGTACCTGAAGCTGCTCGCGCTCGACGGCACGCTCGTGAACGTCGGAGCCCCGTCCGAGCCGATGCCGGTCGGTGCCGGCACGCTGATCAGCAACCGCCGCTCGTTCGCCGGGTCCAACATCGGCGGCATCGCCGAGACCCAGGAGATGCTCGACTTCTGCGCCGAGCACGACATCGCCCCAGAGGTCGAGATCACCTCAGCCGATGACATCAACGAGGCGTGGGCGCGGGTGCTGGCATCCGACGTCCGCTACCGCTTCGTCATCGACATCGACACGCTGCGCTGAGCGCGCTGCGCCGCGCTGCCGTGTGAGACACCACGCTGCACGCGAGACACCACCTGCGACGTGGTGTCTCGCGGCGCAGGTGGTGTCTCAAAGATTGAGCGCGACTAGCTCGCCACGGCGTCGCGCTTGGGCAGCACCCATCCTGCGCGCGGGAAGTGGCAGGTGTAGCCGTTCGGGTACTTGATCAGGTAGTCCTGATGCTCCGGCTCCGCCTCCCAGAACGGGCCGACCGGCTCGATCGTGGTCACGGCCGGTGCCGGCCACAGCCCGGAGGCGTCGACGTCAGCGATCGTGTCGCGGGCGACCTTCTCCTGCTCCGGCGTGAGCGGGAAGATCGCCGAGCGGTAGCTCGTTCCGATGTCGTTGCCCTGACGGTTGAGGGTCGACGGGTCGTGGATCTGGAAGAAGAACGCGAGGATGTCGCGGTACGTCGTCTGAGTCGGGTCGAACACGATCTCCACGGCCTCGGCGTGACCGGGGTGGTTGCGGTAGGTCGCGTGGTCGTTCTCACCGCCGGTGTATCCGACGCGCGTGTCGATCACGCCGGGCTGCCGGCGGATCAGGTCTTCCATGCCCCAGAAGCATCCGCCTGCGAGGACGGCCGTCTCCGTGCCGGGGGTGCGGGTGATGGATCCGTTGTCGGTCATGATGCGTTCTCCTTGGTGGTGGCGTCGAAGAGGCTGCGGTACTGACCGTACCCCTCTTCGACGAGGCGGTCTGCGGGGACGAATCGGAGCGCGGCGGAGTTCATGCAGTAGCGCATGCCTCCCGCCTCCTCCGGCCCGTCGGGGAAGAGATGTCCGAGGTGGCTGTCGGCGCCGGTCGAGCGGACCTCGGTGCGCGGCATCCAGAGCTTCCTGTCTGTCTTGGTCGAGACGGCGTCCACGTCGATGGGCTTCGTGAAGCTCGGCCATCCTGTTCCGCTGTCGAACTTGTCGGTGGAGGAGAACAGCGGCTGCCCGGAGACCACGTCCACGTAGATCCCCGGTTCGTGGTTGTCCCAGTAGCGGTTGCGGAACGCGGGCTCGGTCCCGTCCTCCTGGGTGACGCGGTACTGCGCCTCGGTGAGCCGGCTCAGCGACTCCGGCGTCTTGCGGTATTCCTGTGACACGATCGGTCCTCTCTGATCGCCGCTGGCTGCGGCGTCACTGTAGAGAACCGCGAACAGAGCCGATTTGGTCCCGATGGGACTATGAGCGTGCTGTGAGTTTGCCGCGGGTGCGAGGCTGGATGCAGTCATGGAGGAGGACGACGATGGATGCCGGGACGACACCGACCGATCCGCAAGTACCGCGCCACGTGGGTGATGCCCTCCGTGCGACGGGCGCGCCCGGTTCGGTGTGGACGCTCGACCCGGCCGAGCGGGGCCTCGATGCGAACATCATCGTGCTCCCGCCCGGCGACGAGATCCGTGCGCACGACGGACCGGAGCTCGACGTCCTCATCGTGGTGCTCGCGGGGTCAGGGGTATTGGAGACGGCGGCGGAGCCCGTGGCGCTCGCCCCTGGGGAGATCGTCTGGTTGCCGGCGAGGTCGCGTCGGCGGTTCGTCGCCGGGGCGGATGGCCTGCGCTACTTCTCCGTGCATCAGCGCAAGCCCGGCCTCGGCATCCGTCGCAGGGGCGAGTGAGCCGGCACCGGTATGGATCGTGTCGGTTCCGGCGGCTGAGAACCGACGGCATCCATACCGGCCGGCGCGCAGCACGGTCGGTGGGATGACATACCGTGTGATCATGCAGCAGAATCCCGTCGCCGATGCCCTCGTCCTCATCACCGGTGCCGCGCGCGGCATGGGTGAGCTGTACGCCCGCCGGTCGGTCGCCGCCGGTGCGCGTGCGGTCGCACTGTGGGACATCGACGAGGATGCCGTGACCGCCCTCGCCGCCGACCTCTCCCGCTCGGGGGTCGATGTGCGCGGCTACCGCGTCGACGTGTCGCGGCGCGAGCAGATCGTCGCCGGCCTGGCGGAGGTGCGCGAGGATCTCGGCGCACCGGACGTCGTGATCAACAACGCCGGCATCGTCCGCGGCGCCCCGTTCTGGGAGCACGACCCCGAGCGCGACATCGAGGCGACGATGCGCATCAACACGCTCGCAGCCATGTGGCTGACCCGCGAGGTCCTGCCGGACATGATCGCGGACACGTCCCGCCCCAAGCGTGTGCTGAACATCGCCTCGGCCGCCGGCACCCTGGCCAATCCGAACATGAGCGTGTACGCGGCATCCAAGTGGGCGATGATCGGCTGGGGAGAATCGGTCCGTCTGGAACTGGCCGCGCACGGACACCGGCACATCGGCGTGACGACGTTCTGCCCGAGCTACGTGTCCACCGGGATGTTCGAGGGTGCACGCGGACCGCTGCTCACGCCGATCATGACTCCGCGCACCGCGACGGCGGCCGCGTGGAACGGGATGCTGCGCGGAACACCCATGGTGCTGCGCCCCTGGACGGTGAAGCTCTCGATGGCCCTGCGCGGCATCCTTCCCACCGCCGTGTGGGACTTCGTCGCCGATCGCGTGTTCCGGGTGTACTCGTCGATGGACGAGTTCACGGGGCGAGGGTGAACGGCGCGCGGTCGCACTGCGCGGGACGGGGTGAGCGGAACGGCGGCATCCGGGCAGTAGTCTTGCTCTCCTGAAGCTCGTGAACACCTCACAGGGGGATGCATGTCGGTCGGTCTGCTCGCTGTCGTCGACGACATCCTCAGCGCGGCGCTGAAGGCGTCGGCGAAGTCCGCCGGAGTCGTGATCGACGACGCGGCCGTCACGCCGCAGTACGTTCAGGGCATCACACCGGCGCGCGAGCTCCCCGTGGTGCTGAAGATCACGCTCGGGTCGCTGGTGAACAAGTTCATCATCATCATCCCGATCGCGCTGGTGCTCACCGCCTTCGCGCCGTGGGTGCTGCCGTTCCTGCTCATCATCGGCGGGACGTACCTGTGCTTCGAGGGTGCGGAGAAGGTGCTCGAGTGGTTCGGGTTCCATCACGAGCATGCCGACGAGGGCGCGCGCAACGAGAACAAGCTCGTGTTCGGCGCGATCCGCACGGACCTGATCCTCTCGACCGAGATCATGCTCATCTCGCTGTCGAACCTCGACGCCAGTCTCAGCATCTGGATGACGCTCGGCGTCCTCGCCGTGATCGCCCTGCTGATGACGTTCGTCGTGTACGGCGCCGTCGCCCTCCTCGTGAAGATCGACGACATCGGCCTGAAGATGGCCAAGAACGACTCGCGCCGTGTGCGGCACACCGGCGCGCGCATCGTCCGGTCCATGCCTGCGGTGTTCCGGGTGATCAGCGTCGTCGGGACGGTCGCGATGCTCTGGGTCGGCGGACATCTGCTGCTCGGGAACCTCGGTGAGGTCGGGCTGCACTTCTTCAGTGACATGCTGCACGGCACCCACGACCTCCTGGCTCCGCTGGGTGGGGTGATCGCCTGGGTCGGCGAGACGATCGTCGCCGCGATCGCCGGGCTTGCAGCGGGTCTCATCGTCGTGGGGGTCGTGCTGCTCATCGCGCGCCTGCTCGGCAAGAACCCGACGTTCAGCGAGGGCGGCGAGTCCCCGGTCGGCGCGCGCCACTGAAGGATGCTGGTGCGGGACTTCTTCTCCACAGGCGGAGCTCGTTGCCCACTTCCCCACCGTTCCTGAATCACCGCTGACCTGGGATTTGAATGTCTGTGGCCCCCTGTTGGATGGTGTCATGACATCACTCGCAGAGCAGCTCGAGAGTATCGATCGGCGTCTCGCCGACGTGCTCGGCGCGAGCGACGATGCGCGGGGCGAGGCCGATGCCGATCTGCTCGCGGCGGTGCAGGTCCTCGGTCGTATCCGCCGACGCCTCGACGGCGCCGTCTCCGCGGCTGCCGGCCGCGTCGCCGAGCGGGATCGCCCCCTCGAGCGCGCGGCCCGGTTCTCATCGCGGGCCGGATGCCGGGATGCCGTCGACCTGCTGCGGCGAGCGCTCCGGGTCGACGGGCATACGGCGCGCCGATACGCGACCGCCGGCGCGGCGATCCGGCAGGAGCTCGACGTCACCTCAGGAGGCCTGCTGCCGAGCGCATTCCCCGCGCTGGCGGGCGCGCTGGAGGACGGCGAGTTGTCGGTGGAAGGATTCCTCGCCTGCGCCGTGCCGTTGCAGAAGTCGGTGAGGATCGGTGCCGCCGACCGCCTCGCCGCCGACGCGCTGCTGGCACGGTTCGCGCGCGGTCTCGAGCTCGACGACACCATCGCAGACACCGACATCGCCAACCACCCCGACCTCGACGCGTCCGATGCTCGACCGGGCCCGGCGCCGACCACGGACGAGCTGTCAGGGGTGACGGCACACATCCTCGCCCGGATCGACCCCGACGGCGCAGAACCCGACGACCGCGCCGGCCTCCGCCGCCGCCATCTCACGATCGGTGCGCTGCGAGCGGGGACGGTCCCCGTGCGTGGCGAGTTGTTGCCCGAGGTGGCCGCCCAGCTCCAGAAGCTCATCGACAGCCTGACCAACCCACGGGTCGACAAGGAGAGCGGGCCCGGCGGTCTCGTGCACTTCCGCCCGTCCGAGCCCGGCATCTACGACGGCGTCGAGGCGGGCAAGGACGCCGACGGTGAGGCGCGCGCCGACGGGATCCCGTCGCACCGCGCAGAGGCTCCTCCGGCGGAGACAGCTGACCTGCGCAATCACGCGCAGCGGCGACACGATGCCCTGGCGACGGTGCTGACGATCGCCGCGGCCTCCGGCGACCTGCCCGCGCTCGGCGGCGCGGCTCCCACCCTCGTCGTCTCGGTCCGCGCAGACGATTTCGTTGGCCGCGCGGGGCGAGCCACGATCGACGGACCGGGGTACGACGTCCCTCTCGGCGTGGCCGACCACGCCGCCTGCGCAGGCCTCGTCCAGCGGGTGCTGTTCGACGAAGACGGAGCGATCGTCGCCATCGGTACGACGGGGCGCATCTTCAACGCCCATCAGCGTCGCGCCATCATCCTCCGCGACAAGAAATGCGTGATCCCGGGGTGTGAGATCCGCGCCGAATGGTGCGAGATCCACCACGTGCACGACCACGCGCTCGGCGGACCGACCCATACGAGCAACGGTGTACCTCTTTGCTGGCATCACCATCGCACGCTCGACACCGGTGCGTGGCAGATCCGCATGCGCGACGGGACGCCGCAGATCCGCGGACCGCACTGGTGGGACCCGTACGGCCTGTGGCGAGCACCTCATCATGACTACCGCGCCGTCGACACCGCGATCGATGCGGTGATCGGCGCCGCGCTCAGCGGGTAGAGTTCCCCCGAACACACATGTGCTCCGGGATCGGTGAAAGTCCGAACCGGCGGTGACAGTCCGCGACTCGCAGGCTTTCCGGTCTGCGATTGAACCGGTGGAATTCCGGTACCGACAGTCAGAGTCTGGATGGGAGAAGCACACAGGGGGAGATCATGGACGTCCTGCGATGGATCGTCGACGCCTTCAATTCGCAGTGGGTGCTGCCTGGCGGGCAGTCGCTGCTCGTCCGCGAGGTGGTCGGGAACGTCTTCGGTCTTGCCAGCGCGCTCGGAGGCATGCGCCGCAGGGTGTGGGCGTGGCCGGTGGGGATCGTCGGCAACCTGCTCCTGCTCACGGTCTTCCTCGGCTCGATCCTCAGCCCTGAGCACTCGTTGCCGAACCTGCTCGGTCAGGCCGGGCGTCAGGTGATGTTCATCGCGGTGGCGATCTACGGTTGGATCCGCTGGCGCCAGGCTGTCTCCGGCGCGGGCAGAGTGACGCCGCGCTGGGCCTCGGGTCGCGCGCGAATCGGACTCGTCCTCGTCCTCATCGTCGGAACCGTCGCCCTCACTCCGCTCTTCCGTCTGCTCGGCTCGTACGAACCGGTCTGGGCTGATGCATGGACGTTCGTCGGATCGCTGCTGGCCACGTACGGGATGGCGAAGGGCTGGACGGAGTTCTGGCTCATCTGGATCGCCGTCGACGTCGTCGGCGTGCCGCTGCTGTTCAGCGCCGGGTATTACGCCACCGGTTTCATGTACGTGTTCTACGGCGTCTTCACCGCGGTGGGCTTCGTCGTGTGGTGGCGGGCCCAGGCGGGCGCCAAACCTCAGATCGAGACCGTCATGCCCGACCCGCGCATAGGCGGGGGCGACGAGAATAGGGAGTGATGTTCGACAGCCCGCTCTCCGCCTCCGCCTACGACGTGCTCGGCGTCGACCCCGACGCGACCGCGGAGGAGATCAAGCGGGCGTTCCGGTTGCGGTTGCGGCAGACCCACCCGGATGCCGGGGGCGACGCCGGTGCGTTCATCCAGGTGCAGCGGGCATGGGAGCTCATCGGCACAGCGGAGGCGCGCGTCGCGTACGACCGCGGCCACGGATTCGCGACGGCGTCGAGCACCGAGACGTCCGAGCAGGACTGGAGCGTCTGGCGCGCACCGACCGCGCGCGCGGACAGCCGGCCCAAGGCGCGCGCGTACGGGCATCCGGGAGGATGGCGGCGCGAACGCTTCCTCACCCTGATGCGGGAATGGGCCGGTCACGGTGTCGAGGTCCCCGACCCCTACGATCCTGCGCTCGTGCGCTCGGCGCCCCTCGAGATCCGGCGCCTCCTCGCCGACGCCCTCGCCGAAGAGGCCACCGCGGCGACCGTCTCCGACCTCGGGATGGGGTTCACGGTGTGGCACGACGTCGCGGCCGGTCCCGGCGCCGGCGAGAAGCTCGACCACGTCATCCTCAGCCCGTCCGGTCTGTACGGCGTGATGTCCGAGGACTTCGCCGAGCTCGCGCGCTTCCGCCGCGGGGAGATCATCGGCAGGAACGTCGACGGACTCGCCCCGGTGGCGACCCTGCTCGCCCGCATGCGGGCGATCGCGCGCGCCGCGAAGGTCCGGTTCGGCGGTGCGATCATCGTGCTGCCTGATGATGACCTCGATCAGGCCGTGACACCGCTCGGCAAGGTCCGGGGAGTCCCCGTCGTCGTCGTGCGTCGCAGCGCGCTGAGCATGGTGCTGCGGCAGGGCGTGCCCGGTGCGCGCGACATCGGCGGGAACGAGCTGTTCGACGTGCGCACGCGGCTGCAGCAGACCGTCCGCTTCGTCTGAGGCCCCGCCTCACGCGGCGCGCATCACGTCATGCGGCGCGCATCACCACGCGGCGCGCATCACCTGTCGCCGGAGCGGAACAGCCCTCTGAGCATGAAGAACACCACGATGGCGACGACCAGGACGATCGCCAGCTTCGCGATGAACCAGAGCACGGAGAAGAGCACGCTGACCAGCCACCACGCGATGACGACCGCGAGGATGACGCCGAGGATGGTCCAGAGGGAGTTCTTGGTCATGACCCCAGCTTAGGGAGCGCCTCCCGTGGCGCGGAGCCTCTTGCGTGGATCAGGCGCAGCTGCAAGGCGGGCGATGCTGCACGGCGCGCATGGGACGGTCGGTTAGCATTTCAGGCATGACGCACTCCGATCAGGTCGACGACGTCCCCATCGGCGGAGAGGTCATCCGACTCGGACAGTTCCTGAAGTACGCGGGTCTGCTCGACTCCGGCGGTGACGCCAAGGAGATGATCATCGACGGTTATGTCCAGGTCAACGGCGATATCGAGCGGCGTCGTGGCCGCCAACTCCGCGACGGCGACCTCGTCACGGTCGACGGTCGCACGGTGCGCGTGCGCCCCTGAGAAGCCGCGTCAGTCCTCTCGAAGAGGCACGAAGCTGTAGCGACCGTCATCCTCTCGTCGGTGCAGAGTCCCGACGTGCATGTCGACGACGGTCATGATCCCCGCGACCGGAGCCACCATGCGTCCTCCGTCGGCGAGCTGAGCCGCGATCGTCTCTGGCATTCGACCGAAGTCTGCCGACACGAGGATCCGATCGAACGGTGCATGCGCCGGGAGCCCGAGCACCCCGGCGACCGCATACTCGATTCGCGCGTGCACTCCTGCCGCCCGCAGCCGGGCGCGGGCGAAGGACACGAGCTCGGGGACGCGTTCGACGCCGATCACCTCCCCCGCGGCGCCGGCGAGATGTGCGAGCAGCGCGGTCGTCCATCCGGACCCGCTCCCGACGTCCAACACGCGGTGGCCGCTCCGCACGTCGAGCAGCTCGAGCATCCGAGCCACCGTCGACGGCTGCGAGTTCGTCGCATCCCACCCGATCCCGATCGGGCGATCCCCGTCCGCGAGGTGGCGGACCGCATCCGGGAGAAAGTCGGCGCGCGGCGTCGCGTCGAAGGCCGCGCGCACGCGCGCCCGCGTCTGGTCAGTCGCCCTGATGCCCACGGAACAGATGATGCCGGACGAGGCGCCCGGTCGCTACGGTGGGCATGTGGATGCCGTCGACGCGCTGCCCGACCGCCCTGCTCCGGACAACCCGCAGGGGAAACTCGTGCTGCTCAGGCACGGTGAGACGGAGTGGTCGCGCACCGGCCGGCACACCGGCCGCACCGATGTACCGCTGACCCCGCGCGGCGAGGAGCTCGCCCGCGCCGCCGGCGAGCTGGTGCGGGAGTACGACTTCCGCCTCGTGCTCACCTCTCCGCTGCAGCGCGCCAGGCGCACCGCCGAACTCGCCGGCCTGCAGGCGGAGGTCGATCCCCGGCTCATCGAGTGGGACTACGGCGGCTACGAGGGCAGGACCACCAAGGTGATCCGCGCGGAGCTCGGGTACAACTGGTCGGCGTTCACCCACGGGGTCATCGCCGGCGAGACCCCGGGCGAGACCGTCGAAGAGGTCGCCGCGCGCGCGTCGCGCGTCCTCACCCGCGTCCTCCCCGCGATGGTCGACGGCGACGTCGCCATCGTCGCGCACGGTCACTACCTGCGCATCCTCGCCGCGGTGTTCCTGCGGCAGGCGCCGCGGTTCGGAGCATCCATCACGTTCGGGGCCGGATCGGTCTCCGTGCTCGGCTACGACCGAGAGCAGCCCGCGATCCTCGCCTGGAACCACGGCCCGCACCTGCCGATGGAACCGCCGCAGTCGTGAGTGCCGCGCCGACCGTCAGCCCGTGACGTCCACGGCATCCGGCACACCGACGAGGTCGCGCAGCTGTTCGGCTTCGACGTCGGCACCGAACGCGGCCTGACCGGGTTCGAGTCGCCGACCCTCCTCGAGATCGCCGATCACGACGGGGTCGAAGCCGAGCGCGTCGACGAGATCCGCCACGACGTCGACGTCGTCGGCATCATCACCCGCGATCGCGATCGCCTTGCGACCGGCCTCGCCGGCCGGACGGGCTTCTTCCTCGAGGTCGTGATAGCCCATGTGGTTGAGGGCCTTGACCAGGCGGGAGCCGGAGAGGAACCGCTGCACCCACACGCTCGACGAGACATCATCGGGCATGAGATCGCGGCGGGGGCCGTCGACCTCCCACCAGTGGTTCATCGCGTCGACGACGAGCCTGCCGCGCAGGAGCTCGGCCGGGAGGTTGCGGTGCTTGCCCAGAGGCAGCGCGAGGATCACGATGTCGGCCTGCGTCACCACGTCTTCGGGCCAGGCCGGGGTCGCCCCCGGAGTGAGGACCTCGGTCGTCAACGCGATGCGCACAGGATCGCCGGAGCCGGAGATGACGACGCGGTACCCGGCGCCGACGGCCAGCCTGGCCAATGCCGTGCCGACCTTTCCCGCGCCGAGGATGCCGACCGTGGCCACGGCGGTCATCGCGCCACCCCCGACATGGTCACTGGGCGCTCAGCGAGCAGCTCCCGAACCCGAGGGATGACCTTCGTGCCGTACAGTTCGACCGAGCGCATCCGCGCCGACGCCGACATCGCGCCACCCGCGGCGTAGGTGAGGTCGAAGCGACCCACGTCGAGGGTACGGATCGCGGCGGCGATCTTCGCGGCGACGGTCTCCACCGATCCCACGTAGAGCGACCCGTGCTCGATGTCCGAGAGGAACTCCTCGCGCCGAAGCGGCGGCCAGCCGCGCTGTGCGCCGATCCGGTTCCGGATCACCTGGTAGCCGGGGTAGAACACTCCCCGAGCCTCCTCGTCGGTCTCGGCGATGAAGCCGGGGGAATGCATGCCAACGGGCTTCGGGGTGGTGCCGAGCTGATCGTGCGCACGCCGGTAGAGGTCCACGTAGGGCGCGAACCGGGCGGGGGCGCCGCCGATGATCCCGAGGATCAGACCGAATCCGTAGTGTGCGGTGCGCAGGACGGACTGCGGCGACCCGCCGACGCCCACCCAGGTGGTCAGCCGCCCCGAATCGGTCTTCGGGAACACGTCGGCATTCTGCAGGGCCGGCCGCGTCGTCCCCTCCCAGGTCACCGGCTTCTCGTCGAGCAGCCGGTGGAACAGTTCGATCTTCTCGTCGAACAGCACCTCGTAGTCCGCCAGGTCGTACCCGAACAGGGGGAACGACTCGGTGAAGGATCCGCGTCCGAGGATGACCTCGGCCCGTCCGTTCGAGAGCGCGTCGAGCGTGGCGAATCGCTGGAACACCCGCACGGGGTCGTCGGACGAGAGGACGGTCACCCCGGAGCCGAGCTTGATGCGCTTGGTGGCCGTCGCGATGCCCGCGAGCACCGTCTCCGGTGTGGAGATGGAGTACTCGGCTCGGTGGTGCTCGCCCAGGGCGACAGCATCGATGCCGATCTGATCCGCGAGGACCACCTCGTCGACGGTGGCCCGGATCGCCTGGGCGTGCGAGACGATCTCGCCACGGTCGTCTCGGGGCAGGTCCCCGAAGGTGGCGATGCCGAACTCGATCTGCGAAATGTCCATCTTCTGCGACTCCTTCAGGGTCTTGTCGTGTTCATGGTGCCCGCGTCAGGATGCGCGGGCTGGTCCGCCGTCGGCGGTGATCTGCGCGACCGGTCTTCCGGTCAGCGACCAGTCGGCGTCGTCATCCGCGAGGATCTCCCGCACCCGGGGGGCCACCTCCTCGCCGAACAGGCGGATGCTGGTCTCCCGCACCTCGCGCGGCAGGTGCCGCAGGTCGTACTTGAGGTCGAACCGGGACAGGTGATTGACGCGGACCATCCGAGCGATCTTGCGGGCCACCGTCTCGACGCCGCCGACGAACAGGGCGCCTTCATCGAGCTCCTGCAGGTACCGCTCTCGCGTGGGTGCGTAGAAGCCGCGCTCCCGGCTGAGGTCGGTGACGACCGGTTCCCAGTACTTCCAGTGGATCTCTGCGGCCTGCTCGTCCGTCTCGGCGATCAGGCCCAGCGAGTGCTGCGCGATCGGCTGCTCCGCGTGCCCGAACTGCCGCAGAGCGCGCAGATAGAGCTCGGCGTGACCGGCGAACCGCTCTGGCTTTCCTCCGATGATCGCCATCATCAGCGGCATCCCGTATCGGGCGGCGCGCACGACGGAGTCGGGGCTTCCTCCGATGCCGATCCAGGCGGGAACGCCACCCTCGGGCATGCGCGGGTGCAGGCGCACGTCCTCCAGTGCCGTCCGGTACCGCCCTGACCAGGTCACCCTGTCCTCCCGCATGAGCCGGACGAACAGGTCGAGCTTCTCCTCGAAGAGGGCCTCGTACTCTCGGATGTCGTACCCGAACAGACCGAACGACTCCGTCGCCGAGGCCCGTCCGAGCACCAGCTCGGTGCGCCCGCGGGCGATCGCATCGACGGTCGCGAACTCCTGGTAGAGGCGAACGGGGTCCTGCGTCGAGAGCACCGTCACCGATGTGCCGACCCGGATGCTGCGCGTGGCCTGGGCGATGGCGGCGAGCAGGACCGGCGTCGCGGAGTCGACCTGATCCTCGCGGTAGTGCTCGCCCACGCTGAACACGTCGAGGCCGACCGCTTCGGCCAGCTGTGCCTCCTCGATGAGGAGGCGCACCGACTGCGCGTCATCCATGGGCCTGCCGACGTCAGTGGCGACATCGCCGAAGGAGTTCAATCCGAACTGCAGACGCGGGCTCTCGGTCGATTCGGCCACCGCGCACCTCCGTATTTAGTTGATATGTGAATAATTTAGTTGACGTGTGAATTATGCACTGATATCGTTCACGTGTCAACTACCGAGGAGACGCGATGGCGAAGGTGAAGCGCGGACAGCTCCCGACGAGCGAGGAGTTCGCGGTCTGGCGGGAGTATCTCGAGACGTTCGAGACGGCGCGGGCACGCATCGAAGCGCGCCTCCACCAGGACACACAGCTCTCCGGTGGCGACTATCGCGTGCTGCTCGCGCTCAGCGAGGCCGACGAGAAGGCGCTGCGATCCTCCGAGCTCGCCGCGCAGATCGGCTGGGAGCGCAGTCGCCTGTCCGGCCACCTCGGCCGCATGGAGAAGCGCGGTCTCATCCGGCGCGAGCCCTGCGCGGAGGACGCACGCGGCTCACGGGTGTGCCTCACCGATGAGGGCGCCCGCGCCTTCCGCGGCAGCACTCTCCCCCACCTGCAGGCGGTCAAGGAGATCTTCCTGGACGCGTTCTCTCCGCAGCAGATCGCGGATCTCGGTCAGGCCGCCGCCGACCTGCGTGGGCACCTGGACTCCGGCGACGAAAGCCGTCGCTGACGTTGAGCCTCGCGGTCGGCGCGCGCGGTCACGATCAGTTGAAGTCGCCGCCGGGAGCCATGTCGGCGAAGCGGGAGTAGTGCCCCTGGAAGGCCACGTTGATCGTCGCGGTCGGACCGTTACGGTGCTTGGCCACGATGAGGTCGGCTTCGCCGGGACGCACGTCCTTGTCGTAGACCGAGTCGCGGTGCAGCAGGATCACCATGTCGGCGTCCTGCTCGATCGAGCCGGACTCGCGGAGGTCGCTGATCTGCGGCTTCTTGTCCTGACGGGCCTCTGACCCACGGTTCAGCTGCGAGAGCGCGATGACGGGGACCTGGAGCTCCTTGGCGAGCAGCTTCAGCGCACGGGAGAACTCCGAGACCTCTTGCTGACGGGACTCGACGCGCTTACCGCTGGTCATCAGCTGCAGGTAGTCGATGACGACCATCCGAAGGCCCGCACGCTGCTTGAGCCGACGGCACTTCGCCCGAATCTCGACGAGGGTCATGTTCGGGCTGTCATCGATGTACAGCGGAGCGTCGTTGATGCGACCGCGGGTGGCGGCGACGGTCGTCCAGTCGCGCGGGTCGAGCGTTCCCTTGCGCATGTGCTGCAGCGGGATCGCACCCTCGGCGCTGAGCAGACGCATGGCGATCTCGCTCTTGCCCATCTCGAGGGAGAAGAAGATCGCCGGCTGGTTGTGGCCGATCGCCGCGGCGCGCGCGAAGTCGAGCGCGAGCGTCGACTTACCCATCGCGGGGCGGGCGGCGACGACGATCATCTGGCCACCGTGCAGACCGTTCGTGAGCTCGTCGAGCTCCTTGAAGCCGGTCGGCACGCCCGTCATGGACCCGTCGCGGCCGCTCGCAGCCTCGATCTCCTCGACAGCCGCGTCGACCGCGACGGTCAGCGGCACGTAGTCCTCGGCCGTCTCGGTGCCGGTCACGGCGTAGATCTCCGCCTGGGCGTTGTTCACGAGGTCGGTGGCATCGCCCTGGCCGTCGTAGCCGAGCTGCACGATGCGGGTACCCGCATCGACGAGGCGGCGCAGGATCGACCGCTCGGCGACGATGCTCGCGTAGTAGCCGGCGTTCGCAGCGGTCGGGACGATCGAGGTCAGGGTGTGCAGGTAGTCCGCACCACCGGCGCGACCGAGCTCACCGGTCTTGATGAGCTCGTCGGTGACGGCGACGACGTCGGTCGGCTCGCCGTGCGAGTACAGCGACAGGATCGCCTCGAAGATGAGCTCGTGCTTGGGGATGTAGAAGTCGGCGCCCTTGAGCGTCTCGATCACATCGGCGACGGCATCCTTCGACAGGAGCATGCCGCCCAGAGCACTCTGTTCGGCGAGGAGGTCGTGCGGAGGCGTGCGCTCCGGGGGACGCTGTCCCCCACCAAGACGCTGCTCGGAGATGTCCGCAATCGACACTGTGCTCCCCTCGGATGTGATCGCTGGTGGTGCGTGCGGCTCGGGGATCCAGAGGCCCCGGCCGACGACCGCGGTGTGCGCTGCGGTCCTGAACAGACAATCAGGTACCACCGACATCGGGTCGCTCTCTCACGCTAGGAGCGGCGGGAACCACCTGCAACAGCACCTGTGGATAACTCTGTGGAGAGAATGCGGAGAACGCCGGAGAGTCTGTGCACAACAGATGTGGATAAGTCTGTGGTCGAAGGAGATTCAGGAGCAGTATATGCAGTGTGAACTGGTGTTTTCAGAATCCCCAACCTGTGGATGAGAATCTGTTTAAACACTACATTGAAGGTTTACGAGACGCGTATCGCGTGTGTACAACTTGGGGAAAGTCAAGTCTTGATTTTTCCCGGGCGCGTATCGCCGGCGCCTCGGCGAGCGGAGCCTCATCTGCCCGTCCGGACACGACGAAGCGCCCCCTGACCCGGAGGACAGGGGGCGCTTCGAAGGCGCGTCGCTGCTTACTTGGCGGCGACGACCTGAAGGGTGATGACGGCCACGACGTCCTCGTGCAGACGCACGGTCGCCTCGTGGTCACCCGTCGACTTGATCGGCGAGGTGATGGTCACCTTGCGCTTGTCGATGGATCCGAGACCGGCGGTCGCGACGGCGTCGGCAACGTGCTCGGTCTTGACCGAGCCGAACAGACGGCCACCGTTTCCGGCCTTGACGGTCAGGCGGACCTTCTGGCCCTCGATCGCGTCCTTGAGTGCCACGGCCTCTTCGCGGTCGTGGATGGCGCGTGCCTTGCGGGCGGCCTGGATGGACTCGACCTGCTTTGCACCGCCACGGGTCCACGCCGTAGCGAAGCCCTGGGGGATGAGGAAGTTACGGGCGTACCCGTTCTTGACCTCGACCACGTCACCGGCGCTTCCGAGCCCGGCGACCTCGTTCGTGAGAATCAGCTTTGCCATTGTCGGTACCCCTTAGCGGCCAGCGCCGGCGTAGGGCAGGA
The DNA here is from genome assembly GCF_014205075.1 of Microbacterium ginsengiterrae. Classification (NCBI taxonomy): domain Bacteria; kingdom Bacillati; phylum Actinomycetota; class Actinomycetes; order Micrococcales; family Microbacteriaceae; genus Microbacterium; species Microbacterium ginsengiterrae. The sequence goes on from NZ_JACHMU010000001.1 coordinate 1,193,311, forward strand.
GCGCCATTTCGCGCGCGTTCTTGATCGCCTTGGCGATCAGACGCTGCTCCTGCACCGAGACTCCGGTGATACGACGGGCGCGGATCTTCCCGCGCTCGGAGATGAACTTGCGAAGCGTTGCGACGTCCTTGTAGTCAATGACGCCGACCCGGATCGACTTCGCGGGAGCGGTGGGCTTGCCACCCTTCCGCGGCTTGCGGCGATCGCCGCTCGACTTTCCAGCCATGGTTCTTCCTTATTGATGAGCGGATGCCGTTCCCGCAGACGTGCGCGGGATCGGATCCAGAAGTTGTTTAGAACGGGGTGTCGTCGCCGAAGCTACCCGGAGTGCTCCAGGCATCAGCGCTCGTCGAGGAACCGGGCGTGGACCACGGCTCCTCCGACACCTGCTGCTGCTGTGCCGGACGAGACTGTCCGCCACCGCCGCCGCCACCGGACGCGGCACGGGTGACCTGCGCCGTCGCGTATCGCAGCGACGGGCCGATCTCGTCGACCTCGAGCTCGATGGACGTGCGGTTGTTGCCCTCACGGTCCTGGTACGAGCGCTGGCGGAGACGACCCTGGGCCACGACGCGCATGCCCTTGGTCAGCGAACCTGCCACGTGCTCGGCGAACTCGCGCCACACGGACGCGCGGAGGAACAGCGCTTCGCCGTCCTTCCACTCGTTCGCCTGACGGTCGAAGGTGCGCGGAGTGGATGCGATGGTGAAGTTCGCCACCGGCAGCCCGTTCTGCGTGTAACGCAGCTCGGGGTCGGCCGTGAGGTTGCCCACCACGGTGATGACGGTTTCGCCGGCCATGAGGATCAGGCCTTCGCAGCCTTGGCAGCCTTGCGGGCAGCCTTCTCTTCGGAGCGCTTGGCCTCGGATGCGATCATCGCCTGCGCCTCTTCGGCCCGCAGGACCTTGGTGCGCATGATCTGCTCGTTCAGCTTGAGCTGACGGTCGAGCTCCTGGGTGGCCTCGCTGGTAGCGGTGAAGTTGACGACGGCGTAGATGCCCTCGTTCTTCTTCTGGATCTCGTATGCGAGCCGGCGCTTACCCCAGACGTCGACGTTGTCCACAGAACCGCCATCGTTGGTGATGACCTTCAGGAACTTGTCGAGCGTGGGAGCGACCTGGCGCTCGTCGACCTCAGGGTTCAGAATGACCATGAGTTCGTACTGGTGCGTCACTTACCCACCTCCTTCGGACTAGAACGGCTTCCGGGACTTTCCCGGAAGCAGGAGGGTGTGTGCACGTGTCCGCCCGCGGATCGCGGAGTGCGGGCCGATGGGCAGACAACCACAACAGTCTACTGGAGATCCCCTCGCCCCGCGACCACGGCCCCCGGCGTCCCGTCAGACGGCAGGTGTGGCCGCCCACGCCGCCCGGTCCTCCGCGGTCGGCGCTGCGGGGATCCGCCCTCGACCGTCGGGTTCCGGGATCGCCGCGAGCAGGGAGCGCGTGTAGGGATGACGCGGATCCGCCCACAGTTCGGCCGTCGGTCGGGACTCCAGCATCCGCCCGGCGTACATGACGAGGGTGCGATCCGCGATGCGACGCACGACCGCGAGATCGTGCGAGATGAACAGCATTCCCGCGCCGACCTCGGCGACCAGGTCACGCATGAGGGCTGCGACGCTCGTCTGCGTCGACGCATCGAGCGCGGATATGGGCTCGTCGGCGATGAGCAGTTTCGGGCGTGCGGCGAGCGCGCGCGCGATCGCGATGCGCTGCTTCTGTCCGCCGGAGAACTGATGCGGGTAGCGCCGCGTCCACGACGGATCGAGGCCGACCCGCTCGAGCCACTCCTCGACGCGCGAGCCCTGGTCGCCCCTGGCCAGCGCGGTCTGGATGCCGTCACCGATCTGATCCCCGATCCGCCGACGCGGGTTCAGTGAGGTCGAGGGATCCTGGAAGACCATCTGGATGCCCGTCAGCGCGACGGGTCTGCGGCGGACACCCATCGGGGCCACCGGCATCCCGTCGAAGGTGATCAGGCCCCCCGCGGTCCGCTCGATGCCGGCGACCGCGCGCGCCAGGCTCGACTTGCCGCTGCCCGACTCCCCCACCAAGGCGACCGTCTCGCCGGACGCGACCTGCACGGAGACGTCGTCGACCGCGGTGACGGGCGGATTGCCGGGGTATCGCACCGTGACGCCCTGCGCGTCCAGCACCATCGCGTCACTCATCGCCTGCCCCTTCGATCCGGCCGGAGGCGGTCTCATCGTCAGAGCCGATCCGCGACCCCGGCAGCGCCGCGAGCAGCGACCGGGTGTACTCGTGCTGCGGTTGGGCGAACAGCGTCTCCCGATCCGCGCGTTCCACGATCCGGCCGTCCTTCATCACCGCGACGTCGTCGGCGATCGCGCTCATGACCCCGAGGTCGTGCGTGACCAGCAGCACCGCGAGGTGACGCTCGAGCGCGAGATCGCGCAGCAGCCGGAGGATGCCGGCCTGCACGGTGACGTCGAGAGCCGTGGTGGGTTCATCGGCGAGCAGCACCTCCGGGTCGCAGGCCAGCGCGCAGGCGATCGCGATGCGCTGCCGCTGTCCACCGGAGAACTGGTGCGGATACCGGCCGAGCGACTCTTCCGCCCGCGGCACCTGCACGATCTCGAGGAGTTCGACGGCCCGCGCCTCGGCCGCCTTGCCCTTGAGCCCGAGGTGCACCCGCATGTGGTCGGTGAGCTGCCGACCGACGGTCAGCTGCGGATGCAGGGACGACGACGGGTCCTGGAAGATCATCGCGATGCGGGCCCCGCGCACACGGTTCAGTGCACGCCGCGGCATCCCGAGGAGCTCGTCCTCGCCGAGGAGGATCGATCCGGACGTCGTCGCCGTGCGCGGCAACAGTCCGAGGACGGCGAGGGACGTGAGGGTCTTCCCCGAGCCGGATTCGCCGGCGAGACCGTGGATCCTGCCGCGTTCCAGATCGAGGGACACCCCGTGCACGAGCGGGCGCCCGATGGAGATGTGCAGATCACGGATGCTCAGCGCCGTCGAGGTCATGCGCCCGCTCCCTTCGCGGATCCGACGAGGTCGGCCTGGTTCTCGTGCGCGATCTCCGCGGTCGGGTCGAGCACATCGCGCATCGCATCGCCGAGGAAGTTGAACGCCACCACGACGGTGAGGATCGCGAGGCCGGGGAAGACCCCCAACCACCAGGCGTCGAAGTTCGACATGGCGGCGGAGATCATCGAACCCCACTCCGCCGTCGGCGGCTGTGCACCGAGGCCGAGGAACGACAGTCCGGACAGCAGCAGGATCGCCGTGCCGATGTCGAGCGTGGCGAGCACGAGCACGGGCCCCGCGATGTTCGGCAGGATGTCGACCCAGAGACTGCGCAGCGGCGAGTATCCCAGCAGGCGCCCGGCGACGACGTAGTTCTGCCCGCGGAGGCTGAGGACGATGCTGCGGGTGACGCGGGCGTACTGCGGCCACGACACGATCACCGCTGCGATGACCGCGTTGAACAGGGACGGGCCGAGGGATGCCGTGACCACCATCGCGAGGATCACGGTCGGGAACGCCATGAACAGGTCGGTCACGCGCATCAGCGTCTCGTCGACCCACCGGCCGAAGTATCCCGCCGTGGCCCCGATGATCGTGCCGATGACGAGGGCGGCCACGACGAGGGTGAGCGCGAGGGGGATCGTCACGGTCGCGCCCGTCATCAGGCGCGAGAAGATGTCGCGGCCGTTGCCGTCGGTTCCCATCAGGGTCTCGATGCCCGGCGCCTGCAGTCTCGGCAGCACCTGGGCGTTGGGGGCGTACGGCACCCACCACTGCGCGGTGAACGCGATGACCACCCATGCCAGCGCGATGACCGCACCGATGATGCCGAGCGGTGTGCGCAGGGCGCGGGGCCGGCGGAAGCGGACCTTCCAGCGGGCCGCGACGCGCGTGTCGTCGTCGAGGGCGCTCATGCGATCCTCACTCTCGGATCCAGGACGCCGTACAGCAGATCGACGACGAGATTGATGACGAGGTAGATCACACCGACCACGAGGCCGACGCCCATGATGCCGGTCAGGTCGAGGTTCGCCGCCGCGTTGTAGGCGTACGTCCCGAGACCCGGCCAGGCGAACACGGACTCGACGAGCACGGTGCCGCTGAGCAGCGCCCCGAACGCGACGCCGACGACCGTGAGGATCGGGAGGGCCGCACCGCGGAGCACGTAGTCGAGCACGATGCGCGTACCGGGAAGACCCTTCGCGCGAGCGGCGCGGACGTAATCGCTGTCGAGGACCTCGAGGACCGAGGTGCGCACGAACCGGGTGAGCAACCCGATCGTGACGAGCGACAGGACCATCACGGGCAGCGCGAGGTGCGAGGCGGCGTCGAAGAAGCCGACGCCGTCTCCGTTGAGCAGATAGTCCACCGTGTAGAAGCCCGTGATGCGCGGCGGCGGTGTGATCGACGGCGAGATGCGACCCGACCCTGGTGCGACGCCCAACTGCAGGAAGAAGAAGTAATAGCTGACCAGCGCGAGCCAGAAGGTGGGGACGCTCAGCCCGACGAGGGTGACGACGCGGACGACCTGGTCGGTGACCAGCCCCCGGCGGTAGGCGGCGAGGGTGCCGAGGACGACGCTGACGGCGAGGCTGACGACGATCGCGCACACCGCGATCTCGATCGTCGCCGGCACCGCGGTGGCCAGGTCGAGCGTGACGGGGCGTCCCGTGACGAGCGAGACGCCGAGGTCTCCGCGCAGGAGATTGCCCATGTAGATGAAGTACTGCACGACCAGGGGCTGATCCAGCCCGTGCGCTCTGATGAACGCCTCTCGTGTCGCCGGGTTCTGCGCCGCTCCTTCGCCGAGTGCGGCGGACACGGGGTCGCCGGGGACGAGGTTGGTGAGCAGGAACGTCACGATCGTGACGCCGATCAGAAGGAGCACCGATGTGCCCAGTCGACGCAGCAGGTACCCGACCAGCGGTGAGCGGGTCGGGTACCTGCGCGAGACGGTCTCCGTCGTCATCGAGTGTTTCAGCTCGCGGGTGCGATCTCGGCGAGGTCGATCTCCCACACCGAGTTGTAGACAGCGCCGGTGACATCGCCGGCGGAGGCGATGTTGCGGCCGGGGACGATGAGCGGAACGAAGGGCCCGTCCGCCTGCATGGCCTCGGCGAACGCCGTGAACGCGGCCGTGCGCTCGTCGGTGTCGGTGGCCTGGGCGGCATCGGCGGCGAGCGCGGCGATCTCAGGGTTCGCCTCGGCGACCCAGCCTGCGCGCAGACCGACCTTCAGCCCGGGTGCGAAGGGGAGGAAGTTCGCCGAGTCGGCGTAGTCGGGGCCCCAGAACCACAGACCGAAGCCCTCGGTGCCGTTGACGTAGGAGTCCAGCTCGGTCGCGAACGGCGCGGGGGCCAGCTCCACGGCGATCCCGGCATCCTCGAGCTGGGCCTGCACGCGCTCGGCGAGCGGGGTGAACTCCACACCGCCGACCGGGTAGTCGTTGGGGAACTGCAGCTTCAGGGTCTGTCCGTCGTACCCGGCCTCGGCGAGCGCGGCCGCCGAGCGGTCGAGGTCCTGCTCGACACCGGCATCGAGTGCACCCTCGAATGCCGGCGGGATGACACCGGTGGCCTCGACGGAGCCGGCACCGGCCAGTTCCAGCAGCGAGTCGTAGTCGATCGCGTAGCGGATCGCCTCGGCCAGCTTGACGTTCGCCAGGTCGCCGGCGACCTCCGTGCTCTGGTTCAGCAGCAGGAAGATCGTCTGCGCCGACGCGACGGAGTCGACGTTCACATCGTCGCCGAGGGTGGCGACCTGGTCACCGTTGAGGTCGAGCGCGACCATGGTGTCGCCGCCCTTGAGGTTCGCCAGCTGGGTCGCCGACTCGGTGACGTTGCGGATGACGACGCGGCCGTACGCGCTCTCCTCGTCGCCGTTGTACTCGTCGCTGCGGCTCAGCACGATCTGCGACGAGAGGTCCAGCGTGTCGAGGACGAACGGTCCGGAACCGGCGGACTCGCTGTCGAGGAACGCCTGCGCGGTGTCGGTCCCGTCGGTCGTCCCGCCGTTCTCGATCACGACGTCGGAGTTGAGGATGCCCAGCGCCGGGTTCGCGAGGATCGCGGGGAGCTGGAGCATCGGCGCCTCGGTGGTGAAGAGGATCGTCTTGTCGTCGACCTCTTCGATGGTCACGCCGGTCAGGAGGAAGTTCGGCTTGGCCTCGACCATGCCCTGGATGCGCTGGAGGGAGAAGACGACGTCCTTCGCCTCGATCGGCGATCCGTCGGAGAAGACCCGTCCGTCCTCGAGCGTGAAGGTGAACTCGGTGGCGTCGTCATTCTGCTCCCACGACGCCAGGCCGGGAACGGGGGTCGAGACATCGGATCCCTCGAAGTCCACGAGGGTCTCGTAGAGGGCCTTGGCGAGCATGTTGCCTGTGGGGTCGTAGCTGTGCCCCGGGTCGGCGGTCTCGATCGAGAAGGCGGTGTCGATGACGAGGGATTCGGCGGAGTCTCCCCCGCCTCCGTTCGCGGAGTTGCCTCCGGAGCACCCGGTGACGGCGAGCAGGGCGACAGCGCCGAAGGCGATGAGAGGTGTGCGGAACGACGAGGACACAGATACTCCTAGGGAAGGGAGCGAATCAGGGAATGGTCGGACGACTGTGGACGGCCGTGTTCAGATTGGCACGGTCGCGAGCGATATGTCCAATATGCGTGCACAGTCGGACACATATCGCCCTAGAATCCCG